>NZ_JBXGLH010000001.1:0-1122530 GCF_056892285.1 Haladaptatus sp. HS23
TAACCACGGCGATTGATACCGCTCTCGACCAGCTATCTCTTCCAACAGTGAGCAACTACTTCTAATGTCTACTATAGTACCCTTCGCCCGATGCGGGAATAAAGGTGCCGGGGATACTTTTTAGGACGATCGTGTCAAACGTTCACATATGGACGCGGAAGTCATAGTGAGGGACGTGATGACCCGGGAATACGTCGGGGTCAGCGAATCCGACACGGTGTTGGGTGCGGTTCGCCTCATGTCCGATGAAGGAGTTGGAAGCGTCGTCGTCCTACGCGGACGTGAACCGGTCGGCATCATGACGGAGGCGGACGTCCTTTCCCTCGTCGCGAACGAGAAGGACCCCAAGGAGACCACCGTTTCGGAAGCGATGACGAAACCGGTCGTCTCCATCCCGCCCGACCGTAGTCTCGCCGACGCGGCGGGGATGATGGCACAGCAGGGAATCAGACGAATCATCGTCACGGGTGCCGACGACGAACTCCTCGGCGTACTCACGGAACGGGACGTCATCTCCGCATCCGCGTCGCCATCGAGCATCACGCGTACGAACGAACGGGATATCGACGAGGCCGAACTCGGTGACCGAATGGAGACGAACGGCGGCGACTCGGAGTACGTGAATCAAAGCATCTGTGAAGTCTGCGGCGCGCTCACGCACGATTTAACGAACATCAACGGACAGTTGGTCTGTGCCGATTGCCGCGATTTCTAAACGAATCGCCACTTTGCCCCCGAAAAAGTTGTCGTTTTTGAGGAATCATAAAAAGCTCGAAAGGTAGATTTATATCGGTTGGGTCGATATCCATCGCTGTCCATGCGATATGATATCGAACGACGGGACGTGTTGAAGGGCCTGGGTGCAACCGGAATCGCCGGGCTTGCGGGCTGTATCGGCGGTGGCGGCGCTGGAGACGACACCAATACGAGTGATACGGGAGACGGTAGCGGTACCAGTGACGGCGGCGGCGGTGGCGGTGGTAACACGAGCGGCGGACCTGACGTCATCAACGTCATCGGCTACCCCGAAAGCGGGATTCAGTTGTTCCGTGATTACTACAAGAGTACGGACGGGAAACAGAAGATAATCGTTCCCGACGGTCTGCGCGACTCGACGCTACCCAAAGAGGTCAGCAACGATATGGCGAACGTCACCGGAACCGCACCGGCGGCCTCCGGGCCGAACCAGAAGGCGTTCACGGAGCTGTACAAAGACGAGTACGACCGTGAACCGGGCGTGTTCAACTCCCACACCTACGATTCGGTCGCCATCCTCATCCTCGCCAACGTGGCGGCGGGGGCCAACGACGGAACGAAGATTCGCGACCAAATGCGGCGCGTCGCCAACCCCGGCGGGCAGAAATACGGCCCGGGTGACTTCGTCGAAGCCGTCAAGGCCGCCTCGCGCGGCGAGGACATCAACTACCAAGGCGCATCGAGCGTCGTGGACTTCGACGAGAAAGGCGACCCGGCGTCCGCGGCCTACGACGTCTGGAAGTTCGACTCCAGCGCCGACGGTGGCATCAAGACGGAGGATACTATCGAATTCGAAGGTGAACCCGGCGGAAAGATGGCAGATAGCTCTCCCGGCGGCAAGAACCGGACGGCGAAAGTCGGCGTTCTCCTCCCCGAAACCGGCGACCTCGGTTCGACCGGGAGCCTGATGATAAACGCGGCGAAGATTCCGGTCAAACAGGTCAACGACGCCGATATCGGCATCACGGTGGACTCCCAAGTGGAGGACTCACAGACGAAGAAATCGGCGTCGCTCAGCGGGGCGAACGCGCTCGTCAGTGCCGGATACCCGGCCATCTGCGGACCGGCCTCCTCCGGGAACAACATCCCGGTCAGTCAACAGGTGTACATCAAGCAGGGAATCGTCGGCTGCTCGCCGTCCAGTACGGCACTTACCGTGACGAATTTGAAAGACGACGACTTCGTGTTCCGCACCGCTCCGAGCGACTTGCTACAGGGCCAAGTCATGGCGCAAGTCGCCTCCAAGCGACTCAGCGGCAAGACGGCCTCGACGCTGTACGTCAACAACAGCTACGGACAGCAGCTGTCCGATAAGTTCTCGACTACCTTCACCGACGACTACAGCGGTGAGATTCTACAGAAGGTGTCGTTCAACAAAGGCGAATCGTCGTACACGTCCGTCATCAACAAGGCGATGAGTTCGAACTGACCACCCGTCACTCCGTTCGGCTTTTTATCGAGGAAAACGTCAGTTCCAGTGCGTGCTAGTGTATCTCTCACTATCCCATGAACTGACCCCGATATATAATGACAAATTAAGATACATTTTTGTTTCGGAACGGTGAGGGTTCCACCGGGTATGAGTCAGAAAATCGACCGTCGCACCTACCTCCGAGCGGCAGGTGCAGCGAGTACCGTGGGGTTGATGGGGACCCTCCAGCAGGGGGGTGGGCCGGACATGCTCACCATTATCGGCTATCCGGAGAGCGGGATTCAACTGTTCCGTGACCTCTATGCGAGCGGGGGAGACATTCCAGTTCTCGTCCCGGACGGGTTGCAGTCACCCGACCTGCCGAAACAGGTCGGAAGCGACATGCAGAACGTCACGGGGACCGTTCCCGCCGCCGCCGGACCGAACAAACAAGCGTTCACGAAACTGTTCCGCGACCGCTACAACGCGCCGCCGGGCGTGTTCACGTCTCAATCGTACGATTCGGTCGCCATCCTCATCCTCGCCAACGCGGCGGCGGGGGCGAACGACGGACAGAAGATCCGTGACCAGATGCGCCGCGTCGCAAATCCCCCCGGCAAGGAGTTCGGGCCACAGAACTTCGTGGACGCCGTGAAAGCCGCCGCGAACGGCGACGACATCAACTATCAGGGGGCATCGAGTTCGACGAACTTCGACAAGCGTGGCGGCCCGGCGTCCGCGGCCTACGACGTCTGGAAGTTCGCACCGCAAACGGAGGACGGAATCAGAGTCGTCAACACGCGACAGTTCCAGAGTAACGCGGGCGGCCCCGAGGCGAACAGCGCGCCCGGTGGACTGGGCCGAACCATCAGGGTCGGCATCCTGCTTCCGCAGACGGGCGACCTCGCATCGGTCGGGACGCCGATGATTCAAGCGTCGAGGATTCCGATTCAGCAGGTGAACGAGGGGAACGTGGACCTGCAAGTCGAAACGCAGGTCGAGGACACACAGACCGACCGGCAGGCGTCGCTCAGCGGGGCGAACGCGCTCGTCAACGCCGGGTATCCCGCCATCTCGGGTCCGGCGTCCTCCGGGAACAACATCCCGGTCGCGAGCGAAGTGTTCATCCCGAACCAGATCGTCGGTTGTTCGCCGTCGAGTACGGCCATCACGGTCTCGTACTTGAAGGATGACGACTACATCTTCCGCACCGCACCGAGCGACTTGCTGCAGGGCGGCGTGATGGCACAAGTCGCCGGCGAACGTATCGGTGCGAAAACCGCAGCGACGTTGTACGTGAACAACGACTACGGGCAGCAGTTGTCGAACCAGTTCGCGAAGAAGTTCAAGCAGGACGAAAGCGGGACCGTCACCAAACAGGTGGCGTTCAACAAGGGCGAATCGTCGTACTCGTCCGTCATCCAACAGGCGCTCAACGGGTAGCGACGCGTCCGTCGGATTCCTCTTTCGTGGTCGTCCCCGACACGTCCTCGTACGTCCAGTTGCCGTGCATATCGACGAATCGGTTGTCGCTCGCGTTCGAGCGCGTCACGACCGCTTCTCCACCGGGGTTCGAAAGCGTCGCGTTCCGTATCACGTTGTCGTGAGAATCGACGAGAAGAATCGCCTCGCTCGTCGAACGAACGGCGGCATCGGACATCTCACTGCCCTCTTCTCCGAGCAACGCGACGCCCGTCTTGCTCCGCACGACCGAGGCGTTCGTCACCGTCACGCTCGCCGAATCCGCGACGAACAGACCGACCGAACTGGTATCACGTGCGACGCTGTTCGAAACTCGGCTGCCGTCCGAATTACGCACGAAGATGCCGGTGAAGCCGTTCGTTGCGGTCACGCGTTCGACCCGCGTCTTCGGTGAATCGGAAATCGTCACGCCGTCCCCGGTCTGCCACGTCGTCACGTTCCGTACGGTTCCCGCACGGGCACCTTCGTACTTCACTCCGAACGTCCAGTTGAGGGCCGTCAGGTCCCGAACCGTGACGTTCCGTCCCGTCACCGAAACGCCGGTCGTGTTCTCCCGGAACTCGTGGCCGTCCACGACGTGGTTTCCGCCGTCGAGAATGACGTTATCGGCCTCGATTCGGATGCACGACTCGGAGCGCGAATCGATATCGCCCGTGAGGACGTACCGACCCGATTCGGTTATCTCCGAACAAGAATCGAGGTGGGTCGGGTGTCCGTCGAAGGCAGGCGTCGCCGGTGTAGGAACCCCGAAAACGAGGAGGAGGGTAGACACGGCCACGAGCGCGAAGACCGGTGTGATCCACCGTGAGCGTGTCATGGGATGAACACGCACCGCTGGTCCTTGTGAATTGTGGCATCGAAAGGGAAACCGAACGGGGTTATCCGCCGAGGAACTCCTGTCGGACCTCGTCGTCCGCGAGCAGCGCGTCCCCGGTGTCCATGAAGCGGTTGCCGCCCTGTACGAGGACGTAGCCCCGGTCACAGCGCCGGAGCGCCTCCTTCGCGTTCTGTTCGACCATCAGAATCGCCGTCCCGTTGTCGTTGATTTCGTCCACCTTGTCGAACATCTCCGCCACGAGGTCGGGAGCGAGTCCGGCGCTGGGTTCGTCCAGCATCAACAGGTCGGGGTCCAACATGAGCGCACGACCCATCGCGAGCATCTGCTGTTGTCCGCCGGACATCGTCCCTGCCTTCTGGTCGCGGCGTTCGTCGAGAATCGGGAACCGCTCGAACACCTCGTTGAGGGCGTCTTCCGGCACTTCGTCCAGAATGTACGCGCCCATCTCCAAGTTCTCCTGCACCGAGAGCGTCGGGAACACGTTGTCGTTCTGCGGGACGTATCCGAGACCGAGGTGGATGATGTCCTCGGGGGCGTCCCCCTGAATCTCCGTGCCGTCGAACATGACCGTCCCGCCCATGTAGGTCGTCAACCCGAAGACGGACTTCATCACGGTCGATTTGCCGGCCCCGTTCGGGCCGACGATCGTGACGTATTCGCCGTCCTCGACGCGCATATCGACGTTGCTCAGGATCTGCAGGTCTTCGCCGTACCCCGCGTCGAGTCCGTCGATGTCGAGAAGCGCCATCAGATATCCTCCCCGAGGTAGGCGTCGATGACCTGTTCGTTCGACCGAATGGCCGCGGGTTCCCCTTCGGCCAGCACTGTACCTTGATGCATGACGATGACGTGTTCGCAGTTGTTCATGATGACGTCCATGTCGTGTTCGACGAGAAGGAACGTGTAGCCACGCTCACGGAGCTCGTGGACGTGTTTGAGCAGTTTCTTTTCGAGCGACGGATTCACACCCGCGAGCGGTTCGTCCAACAACACCATCTGCGGGTCGGTCATGAGCGCCCGGGCCATCTCCAGCAGTTTCCGCTGGCCGCCGGAGAGGTTGCCCGCGTACTCGCCCGCGAGGTGGTCGATTTCGAAGAACTCGAGCATCTCCCACGAGCGTTCGAGGACTTCTTCCTCCTGGTCACACACGTCCGTCCGCGTTCCGGGCATCACGGACCGCCAGAGGTGTTCGCCCTGTTGTGCCTTCGGGGCGAGCATCATGTTCTCCAAGACGGTCATCTCGGAGAGTTCGCGGGCGATCTGGAACGTCCTGACCATGCCACGGTCGGCGATTTCGAACGGTTGCAGCCCCGTGACGTTCTGATCGTTGAAGTACACCGAACCGCTGTCCGGTTGATAGACGCCCGTGATGAGGTTGAACGTCGTGGATTTCCCTGCCCCGTTCGGGCCGATGAGGCCGGTGAACGACCCCTGTTCGACGGAGAACGTCGCGCCGTCGACGGCCGTGATGCCGCCGAAGGTCTTCCGGAGGTTTTCGACACGAAGCGGTGTGTCGCTCAGGTCCGCCACTTCGTTTCCGATATCGAGGCTTTCGGACTCCGCAGACTCGCTCGCCGTCATTGCTCCTCACCTCCGTCCGCAGCGGGCGTCGGTTGTGGCTCGTTGGACCCTCCGCCGGGACGCGTGAGCGGGATGCTCGCCGCTTCCTCCTTGCGGTGGCCGAGGACGCCCTCGGGACGGTGGTGCATTATCCAGATGAGAACCGCGCCCATGATGACCAACTGGAGCGCGTTGATGTTCCCGATGGTGTAGGCCACCATCGGTGCAAATTTGCCGCTGAATATCGGTCCGAGTGCGCCCGCGAACGTGTTCGGCGCACCGCTCGGGGGTTGGAAGACGAGGTGGCCGAACACCGGTATCGGAATGTCGATTCCCCCCCTGATGATGTTTTTCAGGTAAAGCGGCCCCTGATACAGCGCCCCGGCGAACACCGCCGCACCGAGGACGCTGCCGGTGTTCGACCCGGCGCCGCCGATGATGAGCGCCAACCACACGAAGAACGTCACCTGTGGTTTGAACGACGTGGGCGTGATGGCACCCTGACGCATCTGCCAGAGGATGCCGGCTAATCCCATCAGGGCACAGCCGAGCATGAACGACTTGATTTTGAACACGTCGGTGTTCTTCCCGAGCGCGTTCGCGACCTCCTCGTCCTCACGGATGGCTTTGAGTACGCGACCGAACGGCGATTCGCCGGTCCGCTTCAACAGCCAGTAGAACGCCGCCACGAACCCCATCAGGATGATGGCGTAGGTCAGCGAGTCGAGAACCGGACCGATGGATCCGCCGAGCATCGGGTCGAGTGCGCCTTCGAGTGCGGTATATGGCCCGCTTTCGAAGAGCGGTTGAAGGGGGTCGGTGAAGTTCAACAGGAGACCCCGACCGCCGCCGGTTCCGAGCGTCTTGCCGAACAGCGTGAACTGCTGGAACTGGTCCGAAGTCACGGTGAACCGGACGATTTCGGAGGTCGCGATGGTCACGATTGCGAGATAGTCGGCCCGTAATCGAAGCGCGGGAAGCGCAACGAGCAACCCGAGAATCGCCGCTGCGGCCATTCCGCCGAGGATTCCGACCCACAGCGGAAGACCGAGGCCCGAGACGGTCGCGGCACCCGCAGTCGCGCTCGCCGCGGGTTTCGAGAGGATGGCCATCGTGTACAGACCGACGGCCATGAATCCCGCGATGCCGATGTTGAACAGCCCCGTGTATCCCCAATGGAGGTTCAACGCGAGCGTCAACATCCCGTACACGCCGATGAGGAACGTGAGACGAGCGAGCGAGTTCAACTGGCCGCGAAGCGAGTAGCCGAGGAGCGACCCCGCCCCGAGGTACACTATGTAAATGGCGAAGAGCACCCCGAGGATGAGCAGCGTGTCGTTGAAATCGAAATCTCGGATGCGCGAACTCATGCGGTCGTCCTCCCGGCGAAGAGTCCCTGTGGCTTGAACAGCAGGATGAGGATCATCATGCCGAACGCGGCGGCCCGGCCGAAGTCACTGGGAATCCAGATGATGGCGAGGTTCCACGTCAGTCCGATGATCAACCCGCCGACGATGGCACCGTAAATCGACCCGATGCCGCCGAGGATGACCGCGGCGAAGATGGGAAGCAAGAGGAGCCATCCGAACTGGAAGACGATGGTCCCCTTCCACAGCACGAGCAGGTAGCCAGCGATCCCGGTCAGGCCGCCGCCGATTATCCACGTCCAACGGATGACGCGTTCGGTCGGGATGCCGGTGACTCGCGCGAGGTCCTCGTTGTCCGCCATGGCGCGCATCGCCTTGCCGAGTTTCGTCCGCTGAAGCAGGAAGTGAACGCCGAGCATCAAGCCGACGGTACAGACGAGGAGCGTCAAGTCGTGTGCCGTTACGCGAACCGTTCCGTCCCACAACAGCAGATCCCACTTGGGAATGTTCTGCAGCGCCGTCGTCCCGCGACTCTCCGCCGAGAAGACGAACACGACGAGGTATCGAAGTACGAACGCCACGCCAATGCTCGTGATGAGAAGCGAAATCCCCTCGGAGTCCCGCATCGGTCGGTACACGATGCGGTCGATGAGCAGGGCCAGTACGACCGTACTGACGCCAGCGAACACCAGTCCGAGGATGACCGCTATCGGCGTCGTCGTAATCGTGATACCGAGGCTGCTCGCGTACGCCGTCCCACCCGCGCCGACCAACAACAGTCCGGCGATGTTGTTGGTACCTAACCCCGCGATGAGGTAGGTGACTGCCCATCCCGAGAACGCACCGCTCGTGATGTAGTCCCCATGTGAGAAGTTGGCGAAGTTTAGAATACTGTACGTCATCGAAAGCCCGATTCCAGCAAGACCGATGATGAGTCCACGCATGAGGCCGTTCCACACGAGTGACCCAACGTCGGACACCAGCAAGTCGCCGGTTAGCAGGCGATTGATGAAATCGAAGACGAGGAGTGCCGCGAACAAGCCGACGACCACTAATAGTGGCCGTTCGACGATGAGGCGGCGCCCACGTGAATAGGTCTCAGTTACGTCGTCCATTGATAACTCTCCACACGATAACCGGTTCCGGTCAGAGTATTAAACCTTTCCGACGAAGCGCTCCACCGTATTTCAGTAACGGCGGCATACTGATAACCCCCAGACGGAACTGTCGGGAAAATAAATGAATCGTCCATTTACTCGGGAACGTGTTTATTTCCACCTCCGTTTACCGACACACATATGCCGGGCGGTGTTGCAGGCACACGTATGCCCATACAGACCCTTGACGACCTCACCGTCCAAGGGACTACCCTCGGCGTGCGCATCGATATCAACAGCCCGTTGACCGAATCCGGCGACCTCGCCGACGATGCGCGGCTGTTGGCCCACGTCGATACGCTCTCGGAGCTGTTGGAGCGGGGTGGGAAGGTCGCGATTCTCGCCCACCAAGGCAGACCCGGAAGCGACGATTTCGCGAGTCTCTCGCCGCACGCGGCGCGGTTGGACGAACTCCTCTCCTCCCCCATCTCTCACTGCGATGCGACGTTCTCGGCCGAAGCGCGTCGGGCCGTGACGAATCTCGACGAAGGCGAGGCGGTACTCCTGGAAAACACCCGCTTCTACAGCGAGGAGTACATGGAGTTCCCGGCGGAGCAGGCCGCCGAAACCCACCTCGTGGACAATCTCGTCCCCGAACTCGACGCCTACGTCAACGACGCGTTCGCGGCGGCGCACCGCTCACAACCCTCCCTCGTCGGCTTCCCGACGCGATTGCCCGGCTATGCGGGCCGCGTTATGGAACGCGAGGTGGACGTATTGGGGGATATCGAGGCGACACCGCGCCCACGCACGTACGTGGTCGGCGGTGCGAAGGTCTCCGATTCCATCGCAGTCGCGAAGAACGTCTTGGAGCGCGACCTCGCGGACCACGTCCTGACGGCCGGTGTCGTCGGTAACGTCTTTCTGTTCGCCGACGGCGCGGACATCGGCGACGGGAGCGCGGACTTCATCCACGACCAAGGCTACTGGGATTACATCGACGACGCCGCTGACCTCCTCGAAACGTACGGCGACAGGATTTACCTGCCGAAGGACGCCGCTGTCGAGCGAAACGGCGACCGCGTCGAACTCACCCGCGACGAGTTCCCTCCGAGGGAGGACGAAGTCGCCATGGACGTCGGCGGCGACACCATCGCGACGTATTCCGACATCCTCCGTGATTCCGGCACGGTCATTCTCAACGGCCCGGCGGGCGTATTCGAGGACGAAACGTTCGCCGACGGTACCCGCGAGTTGTACACGGCGGCCGCGAGCGCCGAGTTCAGCATCGTCGGCGGGGGGGACACCGCCGCCGCGATTCGGAAGTTCGACCTCGGCGGTTTCGACCACGTCAGCACCGGCGGAGGCGCGTGCCTCCGAATGCTCACCGGGGAGGAACTCCCGGCGTTGCAGGCGCTCTCCCGATAGATGGTCGCCATCGAGGCGGCGACGAGCGCCGACATCGACCACATCGCGGACCGCTGGGTCGAACTCGCCCGCGACCAGCGCGCTCACGGTTCCCACCTCCTCGCGGCGGAGAACCGGAGCGTCGTCCGGGATTCGGTCGCGCGTCACGTCATCGAAAACGACCTCTTCGTCGCCCGAGACGAGGGTATCGTCGGGTTCGTGATGTTCGAATTGCAGACGGGAATCTACCAACACTCGACCACTCACGGAGTCATCCAGAACATCTACGTCGAACCCGAATTCCGCAACGAATCGGGTCGGCGCTCCTCGACGCCGCGGAGGAGGCGCTTCGGGACCGGGGCGCGAAGATACTCTCACTGGAGGTACTCGCGCGAAACCAGAACGCCCGCAGACTGTACGAAAACAGGGGTTACGAACCACATCGAATCGAGATGGAAAAATCGGACGAAAGCGATAACCACTCAAAGGAGTAGCGATAACTGGCTGTTGCGCCAAGGGAGCTTGGGTGGTTCAAGCACTCGATTTGTAATCGAGAATACGTGGGTTCAAATCCCACCCTTGGCTTTCTATCTGCGCCAATTCGGTGCAGTCGAGCGGTGAGACGAGGTTTGAATCCCGTGGGTTACAGTCCGCACAATCGAGCGCTCACGGAAATCGGACGTACTGTTCTCGATTCTCATGTCGAACGTGACCGTGGGACTCGGCGACGCCCGCGACTATCAGGACGACTTGGTTCGGGCGCTTATCGACGCGTAACTGCTGTCGCCGCCGGATTCGGCGGCAATTATGCCAGTATTTCGGAAGTCGGGTTCCGACTGTCTCGCCCGCGACACGAATCGTCTCGGACAAGATTAACCGGCTCTTAACGTCGAATTCCGGGTTGTGAACTGTTGCTCGTCGTTCCTACCAGACCAATTATCGGACGGTTTTATACTGTCTCCACGCTTGCTACACTTTCATGAGCCGCACCCAGAGTGTCCCCCTCTGGATGGCAGCGCCCGACGAGTTCCGGAGTACGCTCAAGATGGTGCTCAGTACGGCGTACAAGAACGACCGCCGGTTCGACCGAGCGTGGACGTTTCGCTATCCCGACGACACACCGGACCTGATGGCAGAGATAACCCATCTCGAGAAAGGTGGAACCGAAGAGATAGCGAACCCTCCACAGCCGACGAAGCCGCCGGGAAAAGCCGTACTCAAGGATTTCCGCGACGTACTCGGTGACCTGCTGTTGAAAGGCCATCGGCGGGGCATCGACTTCGACCGAGCGTGGACGTTTCGCTATCCGAACGCCGACCATCCCGACCTGATGATCGAAGTAACGTACCTCGAAGAGTGAATCGAGCGACCCAAGAATTTCCTTCGAGAGCCGTGTAGCGGGGGTATGGAGTTCACCGTGATTCGCGGCGATATCGCGGCACAGAGTGCGGACGCAATCGTCAACGCCGCCGGGACCAGCCTTCGAATGGGAAGTGGCGTCGCTGGCGCGCTCCGCCGTGGCGCGAACGGACCGATAAACGACGACGCCGTCCAAGAAGGGCCGGTCGAACTCGGCGCAGTGGCCGTCACCGACGCCTACGAACTCGACGCCGAGTTCGTCGTCCACGCGGCGGCCATGCCGCACTACGGGGACGGAAAAGCGACACCGGAGAGCGTCCGCGAGGCGACACGGAACGCACTCCGGGAAGCCGACGAGCGTGGTGCGATGTCGGTGGTTCTCCCCGCGCTCGGTTGTGGCATCGCCGGATTCGACCTTCGGGACGGCGGACGAATCATCTGTGAGGAGATACGGCGATTCGACCCCACGTCGCTCGAAGACGTTCGGCTCATCGCCTACAGCGGCGAAGAGCACGAGACGCTCTGCGAGGTGGCCGAAACCGTCCGGGCGGGTTAATCAGCAGAGTTATGTCTCCTCGATGAAACGATTCGTTCGATGACGGCTTTCAGCTACGATGACGAGGACGTACTAGTCACGACGAGTCACACGGTTCCGGGACGGGAAATCGCGCACCATCACGGAGTGGTCGTCGCCGACGTGACGCCGGGGCGAAACATCGGAAAGGACATCGCGGGCGGCCTCCGCGACATCGTCGGCGGGCGCTCCAAATCGTGGGAGAAGACGCTCGAAGAGAATCAGGAAACCGCGCTCGACGAGTTGGTGGAGGAGGCGAAATCGGTCGGTGCGGACGCGGTCATCGCGGTGGACATCACCGACGAATCCCTCGGCGGACAGGGTGGCATGATGAACATCAAGGCGTTCGGCACCGCAGTTTCGCTTCGTTGATAACTCGTTTCGCTGTCATATCTATTGTGAGGGTGTGGCAACGTACGTCAGCGTCGATTGGGCGTCGAAATATTGGGTCACTGGGGAGTGACGGACGAAAACGAGGACGGCTGGGAGGCAGGAGCGTACCCCTCGATACTGAACGTGTGGCACGAATATAGGAGCGCAGAATCCATTCTAATGGCTTTGTTGAAATCCTCAACCGATGATGGGTTTCAGGAGTCGTGCTGGATACATAGCGCGTATCTTGCAGACCACTTCGATTAGATCTGGTTACTCACTACAATAGGCTTTGTTAGCGCGGAGGCACAATCCCATCCCGTCAATTATATTACTCCGAGTCCTTGCTGAGAGGATTCATCACTCGTCGAGTTCCACCGGCGGAACCATTTTCTCTTCCGTCCTCCATACAGCGGTATGCCGCCGTCAACATCGTCAGGGGATATTTACGAAGAAACGTTGGCTGTCTTCGATGAACGGGCGACTCCATTTGAGCCGTTGACAACACCAGAAATCGCAGACGCGCTTGGTTGTGGACGGCGGGCCGCATACAAGCGATTGGATAAACTGGTTGACTGTGGCGAGGTAGAGACGAAAAAAGTCGGGTCTGGCGCTCGGGTATGGTGGCGAGTAACGGATCAGGAACGTGCCTACGAAGAGGCAGACAGAAGCCATCGGGCGATTGTGAGGAACTTCCCGACTGCTGCCATCGCCCTCTTTGACCACGATCTCCGGTATACGATCGTTGGCGGAACGGACTTCGAAGATACCGACCCCACGGCGGAGGATATGGAAGGTCGCCAAATCGGCCAATTGGCCCCAGACCAACGCGACCTTCTCCGGGAGCATTGTCAGGCCGCACTGAACGGAGAATCCCGGAGCTTCGAATTCGAATTTGAGGAGAGAATCAAGCAAACGAGGACTCATCCTGTGAGGGACGAGAACGGTGACGTGTTCGCCGGGTTGGCAATGACACAGGACATCACCGAGCGGAAAAGGAGAGAACGTGAACTCGAAGAATCGAAAAACCGCTATAAAGCCCTTGTCGATAACTTCCCAAACGGCATCGTCACGCTGTTCGACGAGGACTTTCGCTATCAGATCGTGGGGGGAGAACTCTTCGACGAGTTCGAAATCTCGCCCGGAGACGTGGTTGGTCGAATGGCTTACGAGCACAGCGCGCCAGAGGACACCGCACTCCTCGAACCGGCGTACGAGGCCGCGATGGACGGGGACTCTACGTCCTTCGAAACCGAGTACGCTGGCCGGACTGTACAGTTGAGGATAGTACCGATTCGAGATGATACGGGAACTGTGTTCGCTGGCATGGCGATGTCGCAGGACATCACCGAGCAGAAGCGACAAGAAGAGGAACTCGCCGCGCTGAACCGCCTCAACCAAGTGTTTCAGAAAGTCACTCACGCTATTATTGAGTCGTCCTCACGGAGGGAGACCGAGCAGATGATCACGGAGCAACTCACGAACTCCGACTCCTATGAGTACGCCTGGATCGGGCACCTCGACCGGCACGGCGAGAACATCGTCCCACAAATCGCCGGTACGAACGAGGCCGATATCTCCGAGATACCTCTCTCCTCCGCGACCGATGATCCGACAAGCTACCCACCGGCGGCGGAAGTGATACGGACCGGAGAAGTGCAGGTCATATACGATAGCACCACCGACCCCGTGCTCGACCAGTGGAAGCAGCCACAAGACATCCGCCACCAGGCGGGGATTTCAGTTCCGATCGCCTATGAAGATCGCGTCTACGGCGTTCTGAACGTCTACACGGCGCGAGAGAACGCGTTCGATGAAAACGAACGCCGCATCGTTGGACGAATCGGCGAGGTCGTCGGGCAAGCAGTCAATGCAATCGAACGGAAACGGGCCCTCGTGGAAAACCGCGTCCAAGAGCTCACGTTCCAATCTCACAGGTTTGCAGAGATCTTCACAGAAGCTGCCGGTGACGAGTCGTTCACCATCTCTATCGAGAAGCTCGTTCCGCTGCCCGACGACCGGAGCATAGCATACTACTCTCTCGATGGGCTTGACCCGACGGTTTTCGTTGACATCATCAAAACGTTCAACCCCGACGCCGAGTACCACGTGACCGACGAGGAAGGGTCCGGGGCTCGCGTTGAAGTCCAGCGGAGTAACTTGACGCTTGCCTCCGAACTCGCCAAGTACAACAGCTGGATTGTAGACGGGACTATCCAAAACGGGCAGTTTCGACTTAGAGTCCACGTGCCAAAGCACTCCCACGTTCGAGAGATCAAAGACGTAATTAAGGAAGCGTATTCGGACGTCGAGGTCGTCGCACAAACCGAAGTCGAACGGGAGAATCCGCGTCTGAGTGATGTCTTTTCTGACCTGGACGACCAATTGACCGAACGACAGCGAACGACGCTCGAAGTTGGGTACCACTCGGGGTTTTTCGACTGGCCACGCGCAATTACGGGCGAAGAGTTGGCCGAGCGGTTGGACGTCACACCGGGAACTGTCTCTCACCACCTCCGGCACGGGGAACGCAAATTGATGGCCGCGTTCTTCGAATCGACAGCGTAGCTTCAGACCCATTCAAACTATTTTGAAACGTACCTTATCCTGCGTCCGGTACTCGGGACATGGTAATGGGAACTGTAGACTTGGCCGCCTGGTACCAACGATTTACAGCGATAGAGAAGGACGAGGCAAGCAAACTCTACCGGGTCCTCGCTGACGAGCGACGACGGGTTCTTCTTTCCGTTCTTCGCCAGTACGACACGCTTGTCTCGGAGTCACAACTCGTCCGACTTGTGGCCGCGCGTGAAATTGGCGACTCACCGAACGCAGTCACTACCGCCGACCACGAGCGAATTCAGCTATTGCTTCACCATGTTCATCTGCCGCATCTCGAAGCAGCAGGTTTGATCGAACGGGCCGATAACGGCCAGATCGTCTGTACCGAGCATCCATTCTGGACCTACTCCGACGTTCGCACGCTCCTGACGCAGGACCAGGTCGCTCCCGACATAACAACGATAACCTTCGAACTTCTCGCTGATGAGCGACGTCGAGCGATCCTCACTCTCCTGAAGGATCAGCAAGAACTCACCGTGAGAGAGGTAGCAGAAGAACTCACAGAGACGCCGCTTACGGACCAGGAACTCCCGAACGTGACAGCGGAACTCGTGCACCGCCACGTCCCGAAACTGGCGGATGCTGGAGTCGTGGAGGTGGATTCAACTGGGGATAGTATTCGCTATACCGGTAACGTCGTTCTTGAGGAGTGGTTCTCCGACGTTCGGGCGCACGAGGAGGCGTGAGAGGCGTACTCGTGGTGATGTTCAGGCCGTGTGGTGAGTTCGTGGTTGCAATCGAGGAGGATGGAGCCATTCAGCCTGTCGCGGATGAGTGCCCTGGTTACGGCGGCCGGGAATTCAAACACATTCAGTCGTCGCGTATGGCGCGGACGGGGTGTGAGAGGTACGTCATTCGAATGTCGAGAGCAGTTCGTCCGCGTGGCCTTCGGGCGAAACGTCTTCGAAGACTGCTTCGACGGTGCCGTCGGGACCGACGACGACGGTGTTTCTGAACACGCCGTCGAAGGTATTTCCGAACATGTTCTTCTCGCCGTAGGAGTCGTACGCACTCGCAACCTCGCCGGACTCGTCGCTGAGGAGGTCGAACGGCAGGTCGTACTCGTCGCGGAACTTCGTCAGGTCGGCCACCGGGTCGTCGCTGATGCCAAGGACGGGAATATCGCGGGCCGCGAATTCGTCCCACGAATCGCGGAAGCCGCAGGCTTCGGTGGTACATCCCGGCGTGTCCGCACGGGGGTAAAAGTACACGACGACG
This sequence comes from Haladaptatus sp. HS23, assembly GCF_056892285.1. Lineage (NCBI taxonomy): Archaea > Methanobacteriati > Methanobacteriota > Halobacteria > Halobacteriales > Haladaptataceae > Haladaptatus > Haladaptatus sp. HS23. The sequence goes on from NZ_JBXGLH010000001.1 coordinate 16,064, forward strand.
GTGCTGTCGAAGTCGGCGAGCGGGACGAGTTCGCCGTCCTGATTCGGCAGTTCGAACTGTGGTGCCGGTTGGCCGGGTTCGAGCATGGAAACCGCTTCGAATCCGGCGACCAACTGCGTTACGGACTCTCCCCGATAACGACGAAAGTCCGTCCGCCCTTGCGTTCGAGGTGGACGGCACTCTCCTCGGTCGAGGTTCGGACGTATGCAGCGACTTCGCTGGCGGATAACCCGGAGACGTCCGCCGATTTCCACGGTCGTTCGGCCTGCTCTTCGGTTTTCATTTCGACGTTCATGTACGACGATTGTCCGGTTGTGTACTAAAGGCGAGCCTAGCGGGGTGAAAGTGAACGTGAAGAGAACGAACTTCGAGCCGACGGCTTAGGCGGCGAGTGTCAACGCCTCACCCTCTTGGTTCACGAGGTCGCGTTCCCGGAGGGTTCGGATGATGGTGTACAGCGTGATTTTCGGCAGGTCGAGACTCGCCTGTAGTTCGTCCAGCGTCGCGCCGCCGGTGGTCGCAAGCGAGAGGTACACTAATTTGGCGCGCGGTGAGTCCAGTTCGTCGGGTAGCGGCGCAGGCGGTGTAGCTTCGATACTCATGTGGTTACGCTGGTCCAGACATTCGACGATAATAAAATTACCTCACGACAATCGTCGAAACCATTCGATTCGTCTCGAAACAGTCGTTTTTTCGAGGCGTGTTATCACCGACGTAAATTGGCGGTGATTTTATGTTACGAGCCGTAGTAGACGTGGACAATGAGTCCAGCGCGGGACGAATCAGATCCGGAGGGTCGAACGGTTGTCTCCCCCGAGGAACTCGACATCGAGGAGCGTGAGAACGTCGTCGCGCTGGACGAGGGACGGTTCGTCATCGGTGCGTCGGGGAAACCCTCGGTACCTGAAAACGCTGGGCAGGTGACGACGGACGATGCCAATCCCGCCGTCGAACCGGCATCGTCGGCGCAACCGTCTTCGGAACAGTCTCCCTCGCAGACGCAACCCGCTATCGACTCGACATCGACACAAGAGCGTCCGAACGAACGAACGCCGAAGGACGAGAAACCGCAAATCGAGTCCGACGACGTTCGGGAATGGCTCGAAGACGACTTGGACGATGTGGCCGCCCGATACGGCTTTCACATCGCGGCGAAGTCGGAGGACGACATCGCCCATCAACGGATGTTCTCGGACGATGTGGGCACCGTCTTCGACAACCTCCTCGTGTGGTACGCCCAGCAAGTGGAGACCGAGATGCCCGTAGAGGACGTACTCGGCATCCTCATGATGGAATCGAACGTCCGTGTGCGCTACTCGCCGCGCTGTTTTCGCGGCGTTCTCGAAGCAAACGACCTATCCCCTGACGACAGCATCGCCGACTTTTTCCGGGCGATTCGGGACGCGGACGGTATCGTCTTTCCGCCGGGCTCGGAATAGGATTATCCACCGTGATAGCAGGGAATGGGTTTTATATGATATCGTTCGATGTATTCAGTAACTGACTATGAGCGTTCGGAAACATGAATCGGGAACGGAGGAGACCCAAGTCGTCGAGTTCCGACTCGGTGATGACCTGTGTGCCATCGACATCGAACAGGTAGATAGTATCGTCGAAGTGAAAAAAGTCACGAGAATCCCGCGAACGAAAGAGTCCATCGAGGGCGTCATGGACCTACGCGGGGAGACGACGGCCATCATCGACCCCAAGGAGTTCCTGAACGTCGCATCCGACGAGCGGGGGGACGACGTGCTCGTCTTGGATCGCCCCGACGACAAGCAGAAGATCGGGATTCGTGTCGACGAAGTGCTGGACGTGACGACACATTCCTCGGAACATATCGACACTAACGATGACTTGGAGAACCTCGATACCCGGGGAATCCGTGACCAGATCTCGCGGGGAATCATCAAAAAACCGGTCGAGGATGAACTCGACCTAATCATATGGGTCGATATTGACAAGGTTATTGACATCTTGAGATAGTATTTTGTATAAATCATCAACTCTGATAATCACAGGGGAGCATTTATTTTGCCCCCTTTCAAAAGATTCCGATAGTGAAAGTTGAATGGTTAATGACGTACTAATTGTCGATGATTCGGAATTCATGCGGAATCTGCTGCGCGAGATTCTCGAGGAGAATTTCGAAATCGCTGACGAGGCCGAAAACGGTGTCGAAGCGATAGAGCTGTACAAGGAAAAGCAACCGGACTTCGTGATGATGGACATCGTGATGCCGATTCGAGACGGCATCGACGCGACGACGGAGATAAAGCAGTTCGATTCGAGCGCGAACATCATCATGTGTACGAGTATCGGGCAGGAAGAGAAGATGAAGAAGGCGATCAAAGCTGGTGCCGATGGCTACATCACGAAGCCGTTTCAGAAGCCCAGCGTGATGGAAGCCATCAACGACGTAATCTCAGCATGACGCGGGCGGTCGTCGTCGACGACTCCCATTTCATGCGCACCGTCATTTCCGACGTTCTCGAATCGGGCGGTATCGACGTGGTTGCACGGGCAACGAATGGGAAAGAGGCGGTCGAAGTCGTCGCCGAAACGGAACCCGACGTGGTGACGATGGACGTCGAGATGCCGACGATGAACGGCATCGAGGCGGTCGAGGAGATAATGGAAACGACGCCGACCCCGGTGCTCATGCTTTCCGCACACACCGAAGATGGCGCGGAAGCGACGTTCGAGGCCCTCGAAAAGGGGGCTATCGACGTGCTGGCAAAACCCGGGGGCGAAGTTTCGACCCGAATCTCGGCGCACAAAGACGACCTCATCGAAAAGGTTCGGTCGGTCGCGGGCGCGGACGTCTCCGTCAGTGCGCCCGATATCACGACGGCCGCCCCGGACGCCCCCGAGGAGTCGTACGTCGAGAACGCAACCGTCATTATCGGTGCCTCGACCGGCGGGCCGCGGGTCGTGGAGAGCGTTCTCGCCGGACTTCCTCGGTCCGCGGAACTTCGAATCCTCATCGTCCAGCACATGCCTGACAGTTTCACTGCCCGGTTCGCAAAGCGGCTCGACGACAGGACTGACTACGACGTTCGGGAGGCGGCGGACGGCGACAGAATCGGTTCCGGACAGGCACTCGTCGCGCGAGGCGACTACCACATGGAAGTCTCGAACTACGCGAAAGGGAGGCTTCGAGTCAGGTTGACACAGGACGAGGCACGCCACGGCGTGCGTCCGGCCATCGACGTGACCATGGAGTCCGCGGCGACGACGATTTCCGACCCGCTTACCGCGGTCGTCCTCACCGGAATGGGTGCGGATGGAGCGGTCGGCGTGGAGGCCATCAAGAACGCCGGAGGGAAAACCATCGCGCAGAACGAAGCGACCTGCTCGGTGTTCGGCATTCCGGCACGAGCCATCGAAACCGGTTGTGTCGACGAGGTGCTACCGGCCGACGACGTTGCCCGTGGAATACTTTCGACCGTACGCAAACCGACGTGATTCGATATGGATGAGTACATACAGGATTTCATTCGTGAAAGCGAAGAGAACATAACCGAACTGAATAACTCGTTACTGGAATTAGAAAACGACCCGAACGACGCGGAAGCGATGGATTCCATCTTCCGGACGGCACACACGCTGAAAGGGAACTTCGCGGCGATGGGGTTCCAGAACGGAAGCAACCTCGCACACGCCATCGAAGACCTGTTGGACGAGATTCGGCAAGGGCGGATGGACGTCACGTCGGAAATCATGGACCACGTGTTCGCGGGCGTGGACAAAATCGAGATGATCCTCGCCGAAATCGAGGAACACGGGGAGTCGAAAACCGACCCGAGCGCCACGATTCAAGACATTCGTGCGACGTTGGAGGCAGCAGACGGTGCGCCGGTCGAAGCGGAAACCGACGACGAACCCGAAAGCGAGACATCGGCTCCCGAAGTCGCACTCTCACTCCTCGAAGACCCGTCCGTGCTCGCCGAAGTGGACGGTGTATTCCACGCCCGCGTGGAGATGCGCGACTCGCAGATGAAGGGCGTCGATGCGATGTTCGTCCTCGGCGAAGTGACCGAACACCTCGAACTGCTCGATGCGGTTCCGTCGGTCGAAGCCATCAACGACGGAGAGTACGACGACGGGTTCGACCTGTTCATCACGGGCGGCGACCGGGAGACCGTCGCCGAAATCGTCGATGGCGTCGGAAAGGTCGAATCGGCGACCGTGTCGGACGTGACGGACGAAATTCCGAACGCGATCGCCGAGACGAGCGAAGCGTCGGAATCGGAGTCGGACTCGAACCCGGAAGTCGAATCGACTGACGGTTCGGAGGACGTTGCCGAGTCGACGAAAACGGACACGTCGGCGACGAAGGCGGAGGTGGACGAAATCCAGTCGATTCGCGTCGGCGTGGATCAGTTGGACGACTTGCATGGTATGGTCGAACAGCTCGTCACCAGCCGTATCAAGCTTCGACGCTCGGTCGAGCAGGGCGAACTCGGAAGCGCCGCGGACAATTTGGACGAACTCGACAAGATCACGACCAGCCTGCAGGATACGGTCATGGACATGCGGCTCGTGCCGCTCAAGAAGATCGTTGACAAGTTCCCGCGGCTGGTTCGGGACCTCGCACGCGCACAGGAGAAGGAGATCGACTTCCGGATGGAGGGAAAGAGCATCGAACTCGACCGAACCATCCTAAACGAGATCAGCGACCCGCTCATGCACCTGCTCCGCAACGCTGTCGACCACGGCATCGAAACGCCGGAGGAGCGTGAAGCGAACGGGAAGGAGCCTACCGGGACGATTCACTTGCGCGGCAAGCGCGAACGAGATCGAGTGACCATCGAGGTGGCGGACGACGGTGGCGGTATCGACGCCGACGCGATCACGACGAAAGCCGTGAGTAAAGGCATCTTGACCCGGAACGAAGCCGATTCGCTCTCGGACGAGGAGGCCTACGAACTCATCTTCCACGCGGGCTTTTCCACGACGGAGGAGATAACCGACGTGAGCGGTCGCGGTGTCGGCATGGACGTGGTGAGAAACACCATCAAGCGACTCGATGGCGACATCAGCGTCGAGAGCGAGTCGGCGGTGGCACGACCATCAGTCTCTCGCTCCCCGTCACGGTCGCTATCGTCAAGGTGCTGTTCGTGGAGTCGGGCCATGAGGAGTACGGAATCCCCATCAAGAACGTCGACGAGATTCGGCGGATGGGCGCAGTAAAGCACATCGAAGGTGAGGAGGTTATCACTCACGACGACACGGTGTATCCGCTCATTCGTCTCGGGCGGGCGCTCGACGTCCCCGGCGAAACGAAAAACAGGGACGGAATGCTCGTCCGAGTCAACGAGTCGGAGCGACCGGTCGCGATTCATTGCGACGCAGTGAGCAGACAGGAGGAGGTAGTCATCAAACCGTTCGAAGGAATCCTGTCAGGTATCCCCGGACTCTCGGGGGCGGCAGTACTCGGTGAAGGTGACGTTGTGACCATTCTCGACGTGGAGAGTCTCTAATGAGTTTACAGATCGATATTCGGAAGTTGAGCCTGTTCAACAGGATGGCGAAACAGGGTGCGAACACGGTAGCGAATCATCTCAGCCAGATGACTGGGATGCAGACGGAGATGGAGATAACGAAGACGAACTTCATCGACATCCGCGACGTTCGCGCCCACATGGGCCACGAGAAACAGGTCGGCATCCACATCGAACTGGTCGAAGAGCCCTACGGATACATCCTATTTCTCTTCTCGGTCGGAAGCGCAAAACAGCTTGCTCACGGCATGATGGGTGGAATGGGAGAGCCCGCGAAGAAGGGGTTCAGCGACATGGAGAAATCCGCCGTTCAGGAGATCGGCAACATCATGACCAGCGGATTCATCGATGGCTGGGCGAACGTACTCCAAACGACCATCGACTTTTCCACGCCGAAGTTCACCTACGGCCCGGCCAGTCGAACGGTCGAATCGCTCGTCGGACATCGTGATGACGACGTGGCGATGGTACTCGATTCCCACGTCTGTGTACCCGACTCCAACGTCGAAGTGAAGGTCTACACATTCCCCGAACTGGAGGATTTGGTTCGGATGATGCGAAAGATCGAGGTCTGAGATGGACGTAGATATTCGAAAGCTCGAAGCAGCAAACAGAATGGCACACGAGGGGGCGGAGCGTGCGGCGTCACATCTGTCCGCGATGACCGACATCGAAACGTTCGTCGACGTGACGAGAACGGACGTTCGCTCCGATACGACGGCAATCGGATATCGACAGTGTGTCGGCGTCGTCATCGAACTGGACGGTGGCTTGCGTGGGCGAACGGCGTTCACGTTCCCCGCGGAAGCCGTCGAACGGGTACGAGACATCCTCGCGCCGGGGATGGAAGACATGGACGAGAGCATCGTTAAAGAACTCGGGAACGTAATGGCCGGCGGGTTCATCGATGGCTGGGCGGACTACCTCGGAACGACGATAGACATCTCGCCGCCGACGTACGTCGACGGCGACCCGACGCCGCTCCTCGACGACGCGGACGAGACGTTCGTCTTTGCGAGTTCCATCAGCGCCGTGGACGAGTCCATTTCGTTCAGAGTCCATCTCTCGCCCGCTGTCGATGAGTACGATGGTCTCCTCTCGGACGACGGGGAAGCTGTTCCCGTCGAAAACCTCTCGCGTTTCGACGAGATGACGCGGGGTGGTGCAGCCACCGTCGCTGAAAGCATCACCGCGATGACTGGAATCGAGACGGCAGTGGACATCACGCACGTCAGCTTCGTCCCCGTGGTAGAGTTACCGGAAGCGTTGGGTAAAACGATGTATGCCGGTGTCGTTATCGGACTCGAAACCGCACCGGGTGGGTTCGTCCTGATTCTGTTCGATGAACCGTCGGCACGTGACGTTTCGGGGGCCTTGCTTCCCAGCGACGGGAACGCTACGGACGGCGAGTTGAGCGAATCGGAACAGAACGCCATTCAGGAACTCGGAAACGTCATGGCGAGCAGTTTCATCGACGGATGGGCGAACGCGCTTCAAACTACCATCGATATCTCGCCGCCGACGTTCGCACACGATATGGGAGGTGCGATCGCCGATCCGTTGGTCGCTCAGCTCGGTCAACGACAGGAGTTCGCGTTCGTCTCGGATACGACCATCAGTGCAGCAGACGAGTCGTTCGAGTGTTCGCTCTACGTACTCCCGGACTCGTTCGAGCTTCAAGAGGTACTCGCGTCTCTCGACGTGGATGCGGCGTCGGAACGGAAAACGAATGCAGGACGCTTATGAAGGTCTATCGCAGCGAATCGAAACCGGTGGGGAGGAACGGACCGATAAAAGTCGGCGTAGCGGACTATGCCGTCGCGAAAACCGAGACGAAACTGACGACGACGGGACTCGGCTCCTGTCTCGGAATCGCGCTGTCGGAAAAGAAAAGTGGAATCAGCGGACTTGCACACGCGATGCTGCCGTCAGCCTCCGAATCCGATGGCGGCGACGAAGCAAAGTTCGTCGATACGGCTATCGACGAAATGCTTTCGGAGATGGTACAGGCAGGAGCGAACGAGGAAGGGGTCGAAGCGAAGATAGCAGGTGGAAGCAACATGCTCGAACTATCCGGAATCGGAAGCGACGTCGGGCGCCGAAACGTCGAAGCGAGCAAGAAGTCACTGGCCGAGAAGGGAATCCCGATAGTTAGCGAGGACACCGGAGGGGACTACGGGCGTTCGCTCGAACTCGACACAGAGAGCGCCGTACTCGTCGTGAAGAGTGCCCACCATGGGGTGAACAGGATTTGAGTTCCTTCGAACGGCTACTCTCGTTCGTCGAATCAGAACTCGCGTTTGCGACGAGCCACTATGACACCTCGTATCTCGACAGACGAATATCCTCGCGGATGCGTCGAACGGACATCGAAGAGTATGGTCGCTATCAAAAACGGCTCGAAAAAGACCCGGACGAGCGAGATGCGCTCCTCGATGCCCTCTCGGTTAACGTGACGAGCTTTTTCCGGAACCCGGACGTTTGGGACGAGCTGCGCGACGTCTTGCGTTCACTATCCGATACCCGGCGTCACGTGAAACTCTGGAGCGCGGCTTGCTCCGACGGACGAGAACCGTACTCACTGGCGCTGCTCGCGCTTTCGGACCCGGAAATCGATGCGTCGAACGTACGGATAACGGCGACCGATATCGACCGTGAAGTCTTGGCAAGGGCGCGACGGGGAGTGTATCGGAGTACGCGAACGACGAGTATCGCGGACCAACTCGCCCCCCTCGACGGATACGAGGAGTTCGTTCACCGGGACGGAGACACGTTTCGTGTCTCGGAACGGGGGAAACGACTCGTAAATTTCGAGCGCCACGACCTCATTCATGGCCGCTCGAAGTCGGATTTCGACTTCGTTTCCTGCCGAAACCTGTTCATCTACATCAACGCCGGGCATAAACTACCGATGCTCAGAACCATCACAAACTCGCTTCGAGACGGAGGCTACCTCGTCATCGGGAAAACGGAGACACTCCCGGAAGTACTGAAAAAAGAATATGAACCCATAGATAAAAGACTTCGAATATATATGAAAATATATATATATATGAATACACAGTCAAAACACTATTTAAGCCCTGAAATCTCCCCTCTTGTGTCATCCTGTTATTTCTCGTGCTGTTTGATGTCTCTCAATTGCCATAGTATCAATTGTGATAACTCAGGCAGAAGATTAATGTGCTGACGTTCGGTGGTGTCCATAATGAAACTTATAACTCTTGCTCCCAACCTCGCTCCACTCCTGAGCGGGTCGGTTGCCATGGGTGCCATGGGAATCATGGACTTCATGGAGGACGACGAGAGTGTTGAGTCGGATTCGGGCGGTGATGACCTGTTCGACGATGAAATCGGTGGTGACGACTTCGACGACTTGGACGACGGCATGGACGGAGATATGGACGACTGGGGAGGTGATGACGACGGCTTCGGCGATATGGGCGGTGGCGGGTCGACACAAGAACTCGAAAACCGTCTGCAAGACCTCGAAAACGAAGTCGGTGACATCGCTTCGACCGTCAGCACCGTTCGCAGCGAAAACGAGCAGATCAGCGAAAAAGTAGACGATGTAGAAGAGAACGTCCGTAAACTCCTCGAAATCTACGAGATGGTTACGCGCGGCGTCAATCCGTTCGTCGACGACGTGCCGAGCGGTGGACTCGGCGGTGATGCCTTCGGTGGAGAGGAGGCCGGCGGATTCGGTCTCTTCGACGAGGAAGAGGAGGAGTCGGACGACGACCTAGACGACGATGTCGCTGACGCCGATGCGGATAGTTTCTTCGATGACTCCTTCGATGACCTGGAAGAGGACGAAGAACTAGACGATATGGAGACGGGTGATATGGGGATGGACGATATGGGGATGGACGATATGGAGACGGATGAAGACACGGACGACGGGCAAGCGGGCGGGTCGACCTTCCAAGAACTCAAAGAGGAGTACGAGTCTGGAGAGGCAGATTGGGCCGGGGAAGAGGATGCTGAACCGGACGAATCGGAGTCGGAAATCGAGTTCGATGTCGAACCGGAACCGGCACCGGAGGAGGAAGCGGCGTTGGAGACGACTCCGGAACAACCTCCCGAGACCGGGGATTTCGAGTTCGAGGAACCGACACAGACCGACGAATCCCAAGCGGCGGAGACGACCATGGGGATGCGAAGCGGAATGCAAAAACCGTATCTCGACGACCTTCCCCCCGGGTACATCGTCGACCTCGTCGTGATGGAATGGTTGGAGTTCCTCGTCGAGGAATTCGGCTCCGAAGATGCCGTGCGAACCATCGCCTACTACGAGGACATCGACTGGATAAGCGAACCCGTCAAAGAGCAGTTACTCGCGTTCACCCGCGGGATCGCTGACGTGACGGACGTCGAGGCTGATGCGACCCCTTCGACCCTCGGTGTGGACGACCACATTCGGAGTCTCTCGTTCATGAGTCAACTCACGGGTGACGCAATCGAGCAGAAAGTCGTCGATTACTGTGCAGGGATACGGGGAGAGGGCCATGGGCTTCAGCGTTAGTGGTGCCACGGCCATCATCTTCCTGGCGATGTTCATCAGTTTCGGAATGATATACTCGGCGGCGTACAACGGGTTCGAACGCGTCAACGACGCCAGAGTAGACCACTCGGAGAGCGTACTCGACCAACAAAACACCGCACTAAACATCACAACAGTGAACTATTCAGCAGGATATCTAAATATGACTGTAAATAATACCGGTTCGACCACGCTGGATATCGACGACACATACGTGTTGGTCGATGGTGTCTACACCGACTCGACAGCCATCGTCGCACGTGACGTAAACGGTGTTAACGATACGGAATTGTGGTTCCCCGGTGAGTCCCTCCACTACCGAATCAACGTTTCGGCGGGTCCGACGAGAGTGAAAGTCGTCACTGGACCCGGACTCGCCGATACGGAGGCGGTCTGAGTGGCGAGTGTCTCAACGTCCCATCTCATCCTGTTCATCGCAAGCCTCATCATCGCGGCGAGCGTCGCCGGGACGTTTACCACGGGTATTCAGCGGTTGTCTGGTGCCTTGGGTGACAGAAGCTACGACGTGAGTCACGACGTGCGGACGGATGTCGAAATAATCAGCGACCCCGGAAGCGGCGCCGTTTATAACGCCAGCGGTGACAAAAATATTACCGTTCTCGTGAAGAACACTGGGGCGGAGAATTTAAAGGGGTCAAGCGACCAAATTGATATACTACTAGACGGAAGATATCAGTCGAACGTGACAGTAGAAGTCGTAGACGGAAACTACTGGGACGTCGGAAACGTACTGAGAGTTACAATCAGAAATGACACCCCGATGCCACCCGGAGAGGACCATCGCGTGAAGATGGTCGTCAACGGGGATTCCGAAACGTTGGAGTTTAGAACATGAGTTCGAATAATCTCTACTCGCTCGGCCTGCAAGACCACGACCGACTAAATAACGAACTCGGAGGTGGAATCCCGCGGGGCTCTATCGTCCTCATCGAGGGCGACTACGGTGCCGGAAAGAGTGCCATGAGCCAGCGATTCAGCTACGGGTTATGTGAAACGGACCACAGCGTGACGCTCCTCTCCACGGAGCTGACGATTCGTGGGTTTATCGACCAGATGCACTCGCTTTCCTACGGCGTCGAAGAGCATCTCCTGAACGAGCGGCTGCTGTTCCTGCACGCCGACGTGGACACCGGTACGCATCAACTCACCGCGCCGATGGACAGTGACGAGGAAGACGGCCAGCGAAAGGAGCTACTCAACCGACTAATGAAGGCGGAGGCGATGTGGGAAGCCGACGTCGTCATTATCGACACCTTCGACGCGATTCTCCGCAACGATCCGACCTTCGAGGCGCTGGTCCGACAGAACGAGGAGCGACAGGCGGCGCTCGAAATCATCTCGTTCTTCCGCGACCTCGTGACCCAAGGGAAGGTCGTCGTGCTGACCGTCGACCCATCGACGGTCGATGAGGACGCCATCGGCCCGTTTCGCGCCATCGCGGACGTGTTCATGGAACTGCAGATGGTGGAGGTCGGAAACGACGTTCGTCGGAACATCTCGGTTAAGCGGTTCGCCGGAATGGGCGAACAAGTGGGAGACAGCATCGGATACTCGGTTCGTGCCGACGCTGGTATCGTCATCGAGAGCCGTAGCGTCGCCTAAAAATGACCGAGCACGGGACCACCCAAATCGAAGGCGAACTTCGAGAGGTTGCGATGCGCCGCCCTCACCTTCGGGACTACTTGAAGCGGTTCAAGCAGTTTACGGGTGAGTTCCCGAAACTCATCGACGAACCGTCCGGAGAGTGGGAAGCGGCAAAGCCGAACGTCATCTACCCGGCAGGGGGTCCCATCTACTGCCACATTTACGGCGACATCGGTCGAGATACGAAGTACTACGCCATCGAACCGGACCTGAGTGACACGGAACAAGAGTTATTCTGGAACGTCCGAAGCAAGATTCTCGAAAAGAGCGTCACCAAGCCCGCGCCCGAAAGCGAGTCGGAGTACGACGACAGAATCGAGGAGCTATTGCAGGATACGGTTCGAATCGGCGAAGGAAGCGGTAGTATCTCGGCTCGAATCGGCAACTTCTCGCCGAAAACTCTTCAAAAACGTATTCAAAACGTCTCCCCACAAAATCTTGCACGACGGGTCAGCAGCATTTCTTACGGCGACGTGAAGGCTGGAATACAACTCCTCCGGGAGAACGATGTCGTAGAGGAACTCATGGGCGTTACTGGCGTGGGGAAGTACGAGGTTTCGGACCAGACCTACGAAAACATCCGGTATCGTTTGAACCGGGACATCGTCGGGTTCGGTCCGTTAGAACCGATCATGCGCGACCCGGCGAACGAGGACATTCACGTCATCGGCCCCCACGAGACGTACGTGGACCACGGGACGTATGGAATGCTCGGGACCACCGTGGACTTCGAGACGAACGACCGGTTCGACAACTGGCTTCGCAACATGGGCGAGCGGATCGGAGACCCCGTTTCCGACTCCGACCCTATCGTCGACTCGACGCTTCCCGACGGGTCACGTATCAACATCATCTACAGCGACGACGTGAGTATCAAGGGGCCGAGCCTCACCATCCGCCAGAGTGAGGGGACACCACTCTCGGTCGCACAAATCACGAAGTGGGGGACATTGTCGCCGCAACTCGCCGCGTATCTCTGGCTCTGCCTGGAAAACGAACAGACGGTGTTCGTCGTCGGCGAAACGGCGTCGGGAAAAACGACGACGCTCAACTGTATCCTGTCGTTCATCCCTCGGGACAACAAGATTTACACGGCCGAGGACACCGCAGAGGTACTCCCACCGCACAACACGTGGCAGCAGCTCCTCACGCGTGAGGGAAAAAGCGAAGCCAGTGCCGACGTGGACATGTTCGACCTCGTCGCCGCCGCGCTGCGTTCCCGCCCCGACTACATCATCGTCGGGGAGGTTCGTGGTGCGGAAGGTCGAATGGCGTTTCAGGCCGCACAGACCGGTCACCCGGTGATGCTCACCTTCCACGCGAGCGACATCGTTTCGATGATTCAGCGGTTTACCGGAGACCCCATCAACGTCCCCGAGACGTTCATGGACAACGCCGACGTGGCCCTGTTCCAAAATCGAGTTAAACAGGGCGATAAAGTCCTGCGCCGCGTGACGAGCGTGCAGGAAATCGAGGGATACTCCAAGGACATGGGCGGTGTGGTCACACGCCAGGCGTTCTACTGGGACCCGGTCGAGGACGAAATCGTCTTCCAAGGGATGAACAACTCCTACGTGCTGGAAGAACAGATAGCGACGCTCCTCGGCTACAAGAACACCCGCGACATATACCAAGACCTCGATTTCCGGGCTCGGATTATGGAACGGATGATAGAAGAGAACATCCTCGGCTACCACGAGGTGAACGAAGTCATCGAAGCCTTCCACCGCGACGGCGTCGATGGGCTTCCGTTCAACGTCCATCGGTCGATCTGATATGGCGGAGGCAGAAGCACAGCAAACGGACGCAAAACAGCTCCTGAGCGCTGCTGCCTCCTCGACCATCGAAGCCTACCAACAGATGGAGATGCCGATGTTTCGGTACATCGGCTTCGTCATCGTTCCGTCGATACTGTTTTTCGTCGGCAGTCTCGCCCTCGTCTTTTCGGTCGACCTGCCGTTTATCATCGCACTACCGGTTCCACTCCTCGGCACGCTTTGTCTAGTGTCCGCGATATTGTACCCGAAACTGCTCCGGGACCGCCGCCGCAAACAGATTGAGGACAGACTCCACCTGTTCATCACGCATATGACCGTCCTCTCGACGGCGAACATGGACCGCGTGCAGGTGTTCCGCATCCTCTCGAAGGAACCGGAGTACAAGGAACTCGCGCTAGAAATGCAACGGGTCGTTCAACTCGTAGACACGTGGAATCAGAGTTTGGACGACGCACTCCAGATTCGAGCGAAGAAGGTCCCGAGCAAGCCGCTTTCGGACTTCTTCGACCGCCTCGCGTACACCATCGGCGCAGGCGGAGAGATTCAGGACTTCCTGCTCTCGGAACAGGACGTGGTGATTCAGAACTATGTCACTATCTACGAAGGGTCGCTACGCAACCTCGAAGTGATGAAGGACCTCTATCTGTCGATGATTCTCTCCGTCACATTCGCACTCGTGTTCGCAACGGTGCTTCCAATCCTCACGGGGACCAACCCGACGATGACGGTCAGCGCGGTCGTCGTCATGTTCGCTTTCGTGCAGATGGGTTTTCTGTTCATGATACAGACGACGGCCCCCTACGACCCGGTTTGGTATCATCCCGACGAGAAAGGGCGGACGGACTCCGAGCGCAAAGTTCGAATCAGCGTCATCGTCGGTATCGTGCTAACCGTCGCCGCCATCGTGATATGTCTCCTCGTCCTCCTCGGACGTACCTCGGTCGACCCCAGTTCGATACCGCTCCCCATCTTTGCGGCGTTGCCGACGACACCGCTCGTGTTACCCGGGTTGGTCGTCCGACGGGAGGAGCGAAAGGTGAAAGAGCGCGACGATGAGTTCACGAGTTTCATCCGCGCGCTCGGCGCGAGCGAGACGGCGAAGCAGAGTACGACCTCGCGCGTACTCGAAACGCTCCGAAGGAAGGATTTCGGCGCGCTTTCACCGGATATCGACGACTTGTACAAGCGATTGAGCATGCGAATCGAGTCGGAACTCGCGTGGCGGCATTTTACCGCCGACGCTCGCTCGTACCTCATCCAGAAGTTCAGCGAGATGTATCTCATCGGCAGACAGATGGGTGGTGAACCGAAACATCTCGGCGAACTCATCAGCGGAAACATGAACGAGGTCATGCAGCTGCGTGAGCAGCGCGAGCAGTCCACGATGACGCTCATCGGTGTCCTCTATGGGATTACCGCCGCATCCACGTTCGCGTTCTTCATCGGCCTCGAAATCGTCAACATTCTCTCGGGGATGTCCGTCGGCCTGAACACCCCACAGTTCAACTTCGGGACGCTGATTCACACCGGCGTGTACAACAACATCATGATAGAGTACCTCCTCGTTATCATAATTCTGTTAAATTCGGTGCTCTCCTCGCTCATGATTCGAATCGTGGACGGCGGACACAAGGTGAACGCATACATGCATTTCGTCCTGCTAACGTGGGTCAGCGGCGTCATCGCATGGGTCACTCGTATCGTCGTGGGAACGTTCTTGAACGTATGAGATAGTTACTTATGAGTTTAGACAGAACACCGAAACGGAAGCGAATCGTGGAGCAACGCCATGTCTGAGAAAGCCATCGCCGACTTCGTCGCACGCTACAGCCTCGATACACAACCGTCGCCAGAACCGGTTCGCGGTCGAATCATCCTGAGCCAAAAACGGCTCGTTTTGGTGGAGAGTGGGTCGAAGACGACGATTCCGCTCCACAAGATATTCGATATCTCGGTCGGGCACGTCCCGTCCGAACTCGAAGGGTTCTTTCAGGACACCATCACGGTCGCCTTCGAGAGGGACGATGGTCACCATGCGGCAGTCATCGAGGCGAAAAACGACAACGTGGGTAAGTTCAAAGTGTTCCTCTTCAAGGCCATTCTGAGCGGGACCCCTGTCACCGTGAAACACCCGGCACGGGTCGGTGGGCGCGTGACGAGCGAACGGTTCGAAACCGGAAAGCTCCGCATCCAACCCGGAAAAGTCGAGTTCCTCGGAATTCCCGACCCGTTCGCCGTCGACCTCTCCGGTGTTAGCTACTTCCAAAAACAGAACCGGGACGTCGGTGGACAGTCACGAACCGTCGTCGCGATTCGACACACCGACGACGGGCAGACCGTCACCTCCGAATTCGTCGTTGCTACCGAGCGCAAACTGAACCTCCTCGGTCGCTACCTTCGATTAGAATACGCCGAAATCTCTCAGCGTGCAGAACGCATCGATGTCACCGAACAGGAGATGGAGGCGCTCGTCGCGATTTACTCCGGCGCGAACAGTGGTAACCTCGCCGGGGCGCTCGGAATCAACGCCGGCAGTGCCGCGATGGTCCTCACCGAAATCGAGAAGAAAGAACTGGTAGACCCCGGAAACGACGGCCTATCACTGACCGCCCCCGGGAAGATGCTCGTCAGTGACCGTATCGAGAGAGTCAACACCTGAGCCGGACCGCTGGCGGCTCCGCTCTGCAGTTCCAACACGTCTCCGACGAGCGTTGTCACCATGTTCTACCCTGATGACCGTCGAAGTCGCCGATGGTGAACTCGACGTTACCTACACGAGCCATAAAAGAACGGACGGGATTCGATACGGCTACTTTTCGCTGATGGACTCGCTGGCGATGTTCCGTCCGCGTGTCTTCAAGCTCACCTCGCGACGCTTCCTGACCTCCTCTAATACGTCGAGTTCGATGAGTCGTTCGAATATCTCTTCTACTTTGTCCACGTCCATACCGAGGAAGTCGGGAATTTCGAACGCGGAGACGCCGGTATACAACGCCATCAACACCTCCTTTTCGGTCTCCGACAACTCCGCCCCGGACTTGCTCTGTTGTTCGCCCTTCGAAAAGAGCGACCCGAGGAGCGAACAGCGGCGGGATTTCCCGGAGATATACGTTTGGATGCTGGTACTCCCTTCCGAATGCTCGACTTCGAGGACGGTTCGAGTCTCCCCCTCGACGGTCCGCTTGGCGGTGTCGACCTGTCCGATGTCGTCGAGTTCGAGTTGAATGAAGATACCACTGGCGACGGCGATACCGACCTCGCCGACTTCCACTTTGACCCGAGCACGTTCCCAGTCAGTGTTCTGTACCACTCCGCCCTTGACGGCGGGATGCTTCACCAGAATCATCGACTGGTTCAGCATTGCCCCGTACAGTTTCGCCTCGAACTCGTCTATCTCCAACTGCGACGAGACGAGAAAGACGTCGCCGTCGAACTCCAAACTGATGTAGTCGGAAACGCTTGCAACCGATTGGTTCACGTCGTACCGGCCGCTCATGCTGTCGATCTTCGACAGTGGAATCGTTCGTTTACCGCCGTTTCCGGCGATAATAAGCCGTCGGTTCGATAGCAGAACGCGGCCGCTCGTCCAAGCGGCGTCCTTCAGCTTGTGGCCGCCTTTCATCGCTTGGAGGAACTTCCCCCGCGTGTCTGTTATTTTGTATTCGCCTTCACTCATGAGTGAGAGAGATGGAAATCGTGTCCGTCAGTTCGAGCCCGATGTGAGGTCGCCGACGCGGTCGGCGAGCTCGCTTATCGCGGTGGTCTGTTCCATCGTCGCGCCGACGATATCCTCCGTGG
This sequence comes from Haladaptatus sp. HS23, assembly GCF_056892285.1. NCBI lineage: Archaea > Methanobacteriati > Methanobacteriota > Halobacteria > Halobacteriales > Haladaptataceae > Haladaptatus > Haladaptatus sp. HS23. The sequence continues at coordinate 33,355 of NZ_JBXGLH010000001.1, forward strand.
CGGATTCGACCTCTTCGGTCGTGTCGCGCACGTCCTCGACGGTCGCCATGACCTGTTCCACGTTGGCTGCCTGTTCGTCATTCGCCTCTGCGACTTCGGTGACGCCGGTCGCGGCCTCGTCCACGGCATCCGCGATCTCTTCGAGGGCGATGAGGGCGTCCTCGATTTCCTCACCCGCATACCGTACCTGCTGGTTCGATTCCTCGACCGCGACGACCGTTTCGTTGGCCTGCGACTGGATGTCTTCGATCCGACCGGCGATCTCCTCGGTGTGTTCCCTGGTCTGGTTCGCCAGTTCCTTTACTTCGTCCGCGACGACTTCGAAGCCGCTTCCGGCATCGCCCGCCCGGGCAGCCTCTATGTTCGCGTTCAACGCGAGGAGGTTCGTCTGGTCTGCGACTTCCGCGATGACTTCGATGACCCCCTCGATTTCGGTCATCTGTGATTCGAGCTCCGTCACTGTTTCCACGAGGTCGTCGCTCATCTCGATGACGTCGTCCGTCGCCTCACGTGCGCCCTCGCTGGAGTCGAGACCCGTGTCTGCGGCGGCTTTCGCTTGCTCCGCCGCGGATGCGACTTGGTCGGAGCTCGCGGCGACCTCCTGCATGCTCGCACTGAAGTTCTCCATCTCGTTGGCGACGACGGAGAGGAGTTCCGTCTGCTTGTCGACCCGCTGTTCGATAGTATGTGCGGACCCGGAAGCCTGGTCGACGGATTCGGCGAGTTCTGACGCCTGTTCTTCCACCCGTTGAGCGAGGAGTTCGAAACGTTTCCCCATGTCATTCACCTGATCGACAACGGAGATGAGTCGGTCGTCGACGACGTCGTGTTCGTCCGCGAAGTCGGCCCGTGCCGATAGGTCGCCGCTTCGCATCGCGGTAAGCGTGGCCCCGAGTTCCTCGACCAACCCCGCGACGCTCTCGTGGCGACGAACGTCCTCGGTACGGTCGTTTACCGTTTCGACCACCGCGATGAGTTCACCGTCTTGATAGAGCGGTTTGGCGGAGAAGTCGATTTCTCGCTCTTCCCCAACGTCGCCAACCATGTGGCTGCTGTCGCGGTAGAGGTGGTGGTCGTCTGCATCCTGTTCGACATCGAACGTGAGATGCGTGTTCTGGGGTGCTTCGAGTACTTTATCCGCGAGCGTCTTGCCACGACGGCCGTCGGGATAGAACGCAGCGCTGGCCTCCGTCGAACCGATGGCTTCCGAACGCGGTGTGCCGGTGAGTTCCTCGATAGAACTGTTCCATGCCACGATTTCGTGATTCGTATCGAGCATGAACACGGGAACGCCGATGCCGTCGAGGAGTGCCTCGTCGTCGACGTTGAGTTCGTCTTCGTCCTCGTCCACCTCACCGGATAGGGTAGCTTCGTGTGCTTTCAGGCCACCTTGTAATCCCGACATACCGGACCACATCGCCTCGATGAGGTCCGACTCCGTGCGTTCGAGTTCGTCGGAAACTGCATCGTTCCCATCCCCGAGTCTGTGGTCGAGTCGGTCGAATGTTGCCTCCACCATCGCTTCGAACGCCACACCGTACGTGGCGGCAAACGCCGAACTCGAGACGTTTTCGTTCGCATGCTTCCGTCCGAGTTGGGGAGCATCCGCGATCGCCGCCTCGGTGTTCGAGAAAAGTCCATTGAGATGCTCGATTTGCGACGAGCGCAGATCACTGGTGGCGTTGGTCCCACCATACACATCCGAGAGCCCATCTGTCGATATACTGTTTTGATTCGAAACAGTTACTTGATTAGTTTGTGTACCTCCATCGAATTTGATACGTTTCTGAGACTCACCGGACGTGTTGGATTCCCGAATTAAACCCTTTAAAACCCGGATGAGAGAGTCCGTAACCATTGTTGCCGAATCAAGACACCAAACGGATATAAAACTTTAGTAAAATCTCAAAAGAGATAACGTGGGTGTCGTAACGTATGACAAATGTTTGAATTATGCGCGTCCGCCGAGCTTCGAGAGTGCCGAAAATGCGCGCTTTCTGACCTCGTCGTCGTCGGTCGTGTCCACCAGCGTATCGAGCCGCTCACGTGAGCGTTCACCCCCCACTTTCCCGAGCCCGAAGGCGGCCATTGCCTGTGCATCAGTCGTCGCCTCGGGGTCAGAGAGGACTTCCAACAGCGCAGTTTCGACCGATTCACCGCCGATAGCCGCAAGGCTCGTCACCGCGAACTGGGTGGTCATTCCATCGTCGGCGTCCAAAACACCGACGAGCGTTTCGATGGCCTCCCATCGATGTTTCGCCCCCGTCACTCGCCCGAGTAACCACGTCGCGTTCCGCTGCTGATGGGCTTGTGAACCCTCTTGTATGATGTCGACGAGGGAGCTGACGACGACACGGTGGTCGCTCGTACTCAGCTTCTGAACCATCGTCTCTCGAAGTTCGTGACTCTTCTCCGGCGGGACGTTGGAGAGGAGTTCGATAAGCGAGAACACGGCGGCCTTTCGAACTGCCTCGGATTTGTCGCCTAGCAAGCCGACGAGCGCATCGAGGGGTTTTGCACTGCTGAAGTTCCCGAGCGACCCGGCGGTAATCCGTCGGACGGCCTCCGCCGGGTCGTCGAGCATCCCGAGGAGTGCGGAAAGTGCCTCCTCACCCTGCATTCGACCCAGTGCTTCGGCGGTCTCCCTACGAACGTCGACCTCCTCGTCAGTTCGCCGTTCCGCGAGATGCGACACGGCCCGCTTGTCTTCGAGCCGCCCTAATGCACGCGCTACGCGGGCACGGACTCGCGGGTCCTCGTCGGACAGCTGGCGGATCAAGTCCTCCGTCGCCGAGCGACTACCGATTCGCCCGAGTACGTTCGCCGCCGCCATTCGAAGCTCGGGCTGTGGAGAGGTGAGCGCGTCGGTGAGTTCTTCCGCCCGCGCCCATTCCGCCCTGCTACCCTGTACCTCCTCGCCGACGATTGCGGCGATGAGTTGTTCGACTGCCTCACGCTGGTCGAGTGCGTCGATAGCCGCCGCTCGAACTGCACCGTTCGAATCGTCCTGTGCGGCCGTAGTCAGTGAATCAACAACTTCATCGTCCGGAACGTCGAGGTCGCCAAGGATTTCTGCGGCTCGCTGTCGGACGGTGTCGTTGTTGCTCTCGGTGAGCAACCTGACGAGGCGTTCTGCGTCTGCCTCTTTTTCAAGGGTGAACAGCGATGTCACGAGTTTGACTTACGCTGCTAGATGAAAAATCTACCTTTCCGACAAAGCGTAGACTCAAAGAGGGGTAGGTTGCACTATAAAAAAGCGAAGAGAAGTCGTTTAGACCGTCACCGCACTCTCTTGCGAGAGCGACTGCGGGACGTTTACGCGGTAGAGGGTAACTGCACCGTACTGCGTCGTGAGTCGAAGTTCGACCGTCTGACCTTCGCCGAGACCGTCGACGCCGCCAATGTCGTCAGGCTCCATCGTAATCGTGAAGCGGTCGTCCTGACTGTTGAGAACCGGTGCGGAACTGTCTTCGTCCTTGATAGACGAAACGTTGAATTGAGTTGCGTTAGCGTTGGTTCCGTTCACGAGCGTCACTGCCTTGTTCGGGCCGATCCACTCGATGGTGGCCGTCGAGAGGTTGATGTCGTCCGAACCGGAGCCACGCATCACCGTCAGATTGACCTCGTCCACGTACTCATTTCCGTTCGGGTCGAAGTTACCGGTAGACGGGTCCAGCGTCGTGACGTTCCCGAAGCCGGAAACGACTACCACGCGGTTGGAGACCTGTGCAGTACTGTCTTGGCCCGTCTGTTCGGATTTCGATTGGAGGAAGCCCGCCGTGTTGATGAGCACACCGGCCGCGATAGCAGCGACCAGTACCATCGCGATGAACACGATGAGCGTCCCGATACCGACCTGACCGCGGTCGTCGAGTCGTTGTTGGATTGCGTCTTTCATGTGTTCACCTTAGACCGTCACCGCGCTCTCCTGGGAGAGCGACTGTGGAACGTTCGCGCGGTAGAGGGTAACTGCACCGTACTGCGTCGTAAGTTTGAGTTCGACCGTCTGCCCTTCCTGAAGCTTTGTACCGGTGATCGCAGTCGTGTTGAGTACGATCGTGAAGCGGTCGTCCTGACTGTTGAGAACCGGTGCGGAGCTGTCTTCGTCCTTGATGGAAGAGACGTTGAAGTAGTCGCTGTTACCAGCATCAGGATCACCGGTCTCCTTGATTGCCTCCGCAGTGGTGTTCTCGGTCAAAGTTGTCGCTTTGTTCGGACCAATCCATTCGATGGTGGCCGTCGAGAGGTTGATGTCGTCTGACCCGGAACCACGCATGACCGTCAGGTTGATGTAGTCTACTTCTTCGCTACCAGTGACGTTTCCGAAACCGGAAACGACCTGCACGCGGTTGGAGACCTGTGCGGTACTGTCCTGTCCTGTCTGTTCGGATTTCGATTGGAGGAAGCCCGCCGTGTTGATGAGCACACCGGCCGCGATGGCAGCGACCAGTACCATTGCGATGAACACGATGAGCGTCCCGATACCGACCTGACCTCGATTGTCGAGGCGCTGTTGAATTGCGTCTTTCATTATTTCTCACTTCGCGTCCGAACCCATATGTATCATGGAACGGACTATATTCGAAACGAATCAAAGAACTGTATTAAAACTACGTATCCAATTATCAGGGCTGATATCTAATTAGAAGAGCTTTATTCGGTTATCTACGGAACAATAGACTCTCGCGCTCCTGAGTTGATTTTCGAGATATATCATTTTCGTATGATTGAAAATATAATGGAAAGAAACCCGATGCTCGAAAACAGATAGTTGACGGATAGTAACAGCCGAATCCCTTCGAAATCGTAAACGAACGCACTGACGGTCGTCGCAATGGCCGCCGCGACGACGAGAACGAATCCGATAGAGAGATGAAAGAGGGTTTGCCGCCCTGTCTGACGGTATGCGCGAACCGCAAAGGCGACCATCAATAGTCCAGCCACGGCAAGAGAGACGCTGAAAACACCGTAGAGGAGTTCTATCGTTTGCATCTTAGCGCTCCTTCAAGTCCCGCCAGACGTCGACCAGCGCGTTTTCCACGCCAGGTCGGTCCTCGATGGATACGTCGATACCGTCGCTCTGGAACGAAATCGAAACGGCGTCGATATCCCGTCGGTACACCTTCGTCCGACGCCCTTCGTTCGAAAATTCACGGCCGCTCAGTTCGAGGAGGCTCGCGTCGGTTAATTCTTCGATCCGTCGGTAACTCGTCGCTATCGGGATACCGAGTTCGTCGCTCAGTTCCTGTGCGGATTTCGGCTCGTGTGTTGCATCGAGGATTTCGGCGTTGTATTTGTTGCCGAGTACTCGTAGCAGTTCCACAGACGCCATCGGTTATCGACTTTGATAATCAGACCATAAAAAGATATCGTCATATCCGTATCAGAAACTTAGTACGAAAAAATTCGAATTGTAGAGAAGTAGTTTCGGTGGAAATAGAATATCACCGGTAGAGCGATTGGCGGAACAGTAAAGTGAACTGCCGAAGGAGAACCACACATGTCAAAAAACATTTCAACATTGCAGGTGTTGGTCTTCCGACTCGAGGACAAACGGTACTGTGTCGATATCGCGCACATCGACGAAATCGTCGATCGACACGAGTTGACGAAGCTCCCCGATTCGAAGCCACACGTCGAGGGCGTCATGGACCTCCGCGGAACCACGACGACCATCGTCAATCCGAAGACGGTCCTCGGACTGACCGACTCGGGAACCGGGGACCGCGTTATCGTCTTCGAGACGGACAACGAACGGAGCATCGGTTGGGTCATCGACGAAGTGAATCAGGTCGTCAGTTTAGGCGACGTCGAGATCGATGAGTCGGTCGAGAGTCAATCCGTCCACGGCGTCGTTCGACAGGACGACGACCTCGTCATCTGGGTGAAACCGTCGGCCATCAACGTCTAAAACGACGATTCGACAACTGCACCGGTCTCGATGAGCAGTTCACACCGTTATTCTGTCGTCGCTTCTCCCGCTAGACGTGTCGTTTGTAGATGACAGATGTTCGGTGAAAACGACAGGGGTGATAGCGACGTTAGTTCCGTGGTTCACCGGTCGGAAGTAGTGAAATCGTAACGGTGGATATCTACCGTCCTTCGAAACGTATCGACGGAGTGTTGGCCTTTCCCTGTTTGAACGGAGGGAGGAGGTACGACCGTCTTGGCTGATTCTAAGACAGTCCTTCGACGTTGTCAGCAGGCGTATAACAAAGAGGCAAAGCGGGTATTCGTAGTTACCGTTCAATCCCCGCGACCTGAGATGTCGAGGGCGCTGAACACAGCGGAGGCGAGTTACCTATGAGATTCCCGAACGCTAGACGGACAGTCTATCGAAGTCGTATCGTCCACTCGAACAAACACCAGCTAACGCTTAGCCGTCAATGAGTGACAAGAGATTTTTGGAGGTGGTGGACTGATGTGTGGCATCATCGCCCGAGTTGGCGAAACGGAAGAGGCCGTGGACGAGTTGCTCGTCGGTCTCGAAAACCTCGAGTATCGGGGCTACGACTCGGCCGGATTAGCCGTCAAAAACGGCAGCGGCCCGTCGGTCTTCAAGCGTGAAGGGCAGATTTCACACCTGAAGGACATGTTGATCGACGAAGTGCCGGCGGGCGGACTCGGTATCGGTCACACCCGCTGGAGCACGCACGGCCCACCGACCGACGAGAACGCCCATCCACACACCGACTGTTCGGAGCAGGTCGCCGTCGTTCACAACGGCATCATCGAGAACTACGAAGCGCTCCGAACGGAACTTTCGGAGCGGGGCCATCGCTTCGAAAGCGACACCGACACCGAGGTCATTCCGCACCTCGTCGAGGAACACCTCGACCGGGGAGCGACACCCGAAGAAGCGTTCCGACGGACGGTCCGTCGGCTCTCCGGGAGTTACGCCGTCGCCATGTTAGTCGAGGGAAGCGACGCGGTGTACGCGACCCGCTCGGGGTCGCCGTTAGTCCTCGGCATCGAGGACGGCACGTACTTCCTCGCGAGCGACGTTCCCGCGTTCTTGGATTTCACCGACGAGGTGATATTCCTCGATGACGGGGACGTCGTCGTCATCGAAGCCGGACATCACGAGATAACGAAACTCGACGGAACGCCGGTCGAACGAGCGACACAGACGGTCGATTGGGACCCGCAAGACGCCGGGAAAGGCGGCTACGAACACTACATGCTCAAGGAGATTCACGAGCAACCGACGGCGCTCCGCCAGACGCTCCGCGGACGTGTCCAACACATCACCGGTGACATCTCCCTCGAAGATTTCCCGCCGGGAACGTTCGAAGGGGTTCAGCGCGTCCAGTTCGTCGCCTGCGGGACCTCGTATCACGCCGGGCTCGCCGGGAGCCACTTCATGGAACGTCGTGGCGTGCCGACACAGACGTTCCTCGCCAGCGAGTACGCCGTCTCACCGCCCCCGGTCGACGAGAACACCCTCGTCATCGGCGTCACTCAGAGCGGTGAAACAGCGGATACACTGTCCGCCCTTCGGCGAGCGAGCGCGGGCGGAGCACGGACCCTCGCGGTGACGAACGTCATCGGTTCGACCGCTGCACGTGAGTGCGACGACGCCCTGTTCATCCGTGCCGGTCCCGAAATCGGCGTCGCCGCCACGAAAACGTTCTCCTCGCAACTCGCGTCGCTGTCCCTCCTCGGCGAGCGGATCGTCCGAGACACGACCGGCCATCGAAGCGAGGACATCGAAACGGTGTTGTCCGCGTTCGCCGACTTGCCGGACCACGTCCAACAGATATTGGACTTCACGAAGGCCCACCGTATCGCGAAGCGGTACCACGACAGCGACGCCTACTTCTTCATCGGACGGGGGACGGCCTTCCCCGTCGCACTGGAAGGGGCGCTCAAGTTCAAGGAGATATCCTACGAACACGCGGAAGGCTTCGCGTCCGGGGAGCTGAAACACGGTCCCTTGGCGCTGGTGACGCCGACGACGCCGGTCATCGCGGTGTTCGACGGGCGTTACGACGAAAAGACGTTGAACAACGTCAAGGAAGTGGAAGCTCGGGGCGCACCGGTCATCGCGGTCGCGAGCGATGCGAACGAGGCGGTCGCTCAACACGCAGACGACGTGCTGACGATTCCCGATACCCATCCCGACGTGGCGGGAATCCTCGCCAACGTGCAACTGCAACTCCTGTCGTATCACGCCGCCGCGCTCCTCGACAGACCCATCGACAAGCCACGCAATCTGGCGAAGAGCGTGACTGTCGAATGAAACGTGCGGGTAATCCTCGCTTACCCACCAGAACGAACCTGAACGGTCGGCCCGGTTTAATCGCTTTCCGACCGCATTTTTGCCAGACATGAATGCCGTCGTCCTCTCTCTCGACGCCGAACTCGCGTGGGGATATCACGACTTCGAGGAGATACCGGAACACGTCGAGAGCGCGCGAACGTCCTGGTCGCGGCTCCTCGCACTGTTCGACGAATTCAACGTTCCCGCGACGTGGGCCGTGGTCGGGCACCTCTTTCTCGACTCGTGCGACGGTACCCACGCCGACCATCCGGTTCCGACCGGCGACTGGTTCGACCGAGACCCGGGCGGCGTCGGGGGACAACACCCGCTATGGTTCGGCGACGGACTCATCGACGCCATCGTCGATGCCGACGCGAACCACGAACTCGGCTGTCATACGTTCTCCCACGTGGAGTTCGGCGACGAGGAGACGGACCGTGAGGTCGCCGTCGCCGAAGCGCGAACGGGGTTGGAAGTGGCGGACGATTCGGGATACACCCTCCAGTCGTTCGTCTTTCCGCGGAACAACATCGGGCATCGGGACGTGCTCGCCGCCTACGGTTTCACGTGTTACCGCGGTGAGCGGCCCGAACTTTGGTACGACGGATCGCGGTTCGATTCGCTCGGAAAGCTCATCGATCTGACCGTGAGCAAGACGAATCCGCCGCTCGTGGAACCCGAACTTGACGAGTACGGACTGGTCAACATCCCCGCTTCGATGTTCCTGTTCGGCTACGAGGGTCGTGCCCGAACCATCACCGAGCGGCTGTGGGACGACCCGCTCATTCGGTCCGCAAAACGAGGAATCGACCGCGCCGCCGCCGCCGATGAAGGTGTGTTCCACCTCTGGATGCACCCGAACAATTTTACCGAGGAACGCGACTTCGAGCGGTTACGAACCATCCTCGAACACCTCGCCGAGCGCCGCGACGAGGCGCGGATTCAGGTCCGGACGATGGGTGAAGTCGCGGGTGAAATCCGCGGTACGGACCCGGCGACGAAACGGACGCCCATCGGTCCGCGATAACGGCCGGTCAGTTTTCGAGACACCCGTTCCCCGGGTGTGATTTCGCTGCGCTTTCACTCGCCACTCGAAGCAACGCCTACGGCACTCCGTTTCGCATCCTGTAACCGGTCACGCACGGCCATCCCGTTGAATCGACGGAGAAAATTTCGAGTAGACCGTGCCGGAATCACCGAAATCGGCCCATAACAAAGCGAATCCCGGTATTGGAACGGATAGAGCCACGGGCAGACGTTCTGCCCCGGCAACGATACTATGTCGATGGAAACTTCGAGCCCGGAGCGGGCGTTCGTCCTCGGACTGGACGGCGTCCCATGGGATTTGATTCGGCGATGGACGGGAGAGGGACAGCTACCGAATTTCGCTCGGTTGCTCGAAGAGGGGGCCGCCGGGCCGCTCACGAGTACCACACCGGACGCGACACCGCTAGCGTGGCCGACCATTGCGACGGGTGTTTGGCCCGACAAGCACGGTCTGTACGGATTTCAGCACCTCGAAAAGGGCTACACGCACCGGATGAACACCAGCGCGGACGTTCGGCGGCCGGAACTATGGGACATCATCTCGCCCGCCGTCGTCGGCAACGTTCCGATGACCTATCCCGCGAGCGACATCGACGGGTCGGTGGTCACGGGGATGATGACGCCGGAGATGGGCGAGGGATTCACGCAACCGCCCGAACTCGCGGACGAGATCGCTCGGGACATCCCCGACTATCGAATCGGCTTGTCGTGGGACGAGTACCGCGACCGCCCCGAGGAGTTCCGGGAGGAACTGTCCAAACTGCTCGACACGCGGCGGACCCTGATGCGGCGGCTGATGGAGGAAGACTGGCGACTGTTCTTTTTCGTCTACACCGCCCCGGACCGCCTCCAGCACCTCATCTGGGAGGACGACGTCCTCCTCGAACACTACCGCGAACTGGACGACATCCTCGGCGAAGTGATGGAGTACATCGAATCCCGCGACGCGGTGCTGTTCGTCACCTCGGACCACGGGTTCGGCCCGATTTCGCGCTTCGTCTTCCTCAACACTCTCCTCGAACGCGAGAACCTGTTGACGCGAAAGGGCGGCAACGGCACGCGGGGAACGCTCGCCAAAATGGGGTTGACGAAGGACCGAATCGAGGGCCTCATCGCCCGATTAGGCGTCAACGAGAAGTCGCTCATCGAACACCTGCCGCGACGATTGGTCGATTCGGTCGCGGGTCAGGTACCCGGCGACCACAACCTCTACGACGTCGATTTCGACGAGACGGTCGCGTTTGCCCACGGATCGGGCAACGTCTACGTCAACGACACCATGCGCTTCGAACCCGGTGTCGTCGAGCCGGAGGACGTCCCCGCCATCAAAGAGGACCTCCGAGCCCTGTTCGAGGGACTGACCGACCCCGAAACCGAGGACGAGGCCTTGAACGTCTACGACGGCGACGAACTGTTCCCGACCGACCCCTACTCGCCGGACCTCGTGGTGAAAGGCGACGACGAGTACGAGACGGCGGTGTCACTGACGCGCTCCGTGTTCGCCGACAGCGGGAGCAAAGTCGCCAGCCACCGTCCCGAAGGCATCTTCTTCGCGTGGGGGGCGAGCGTCGAAGCCGAATCGACACCCACCGACGCCACCGTGGCGGACGTGGCCCCGACGCTCCTCCACGCGCTGGACGAAGCGGTCCCGTCGGACGCCGACGGACGCGTCCTGAAGGAGATATTCCATCCGCGCTCGAAGCCGGGTCGCCGCGCCGTCTCACAGCGCGATTACGGCGAATCGGGGTCGTCGGATACCGTCGAAGCGGACTTCGACGACGTCGAAGACCGGCTACGCGGATTGGGGTATATGGAATGACGGAGACGCCGACTTCGACACCGCAACCGGCGCTCCGCGACAGAACGGTTCTCATCACGGGCGGCGCGGGATTCGTCGGCAGTCACCTCGCCGAAACCCTCGTTCGGGACAACGACGTTCGAATCCTCGACGATTTCTCCAGCGGTGAGCGCGGCAACGTCCCGGCGGACGCGACGCTCATCGAGGGCGACGTCCGCGACCCGAATGCAGTCGAGGAAGCCATGACGGGCGTCGATACCGTCTTTCACGAGGCCGCGCTGGTCAGCGTGTCCGAGTCGGTCGAACACCCGCTTCGAAGCCACGCTATCACCGGAAACGGTACTTTGGTCGTTCTCGACCACGCGCGGCGCGAGAACGCACGGGTCGTCCTCGCTTCCAGCGCCGCGGTGTACGGCCATCCCGACTCCGTGCCGGTCGTCGAAGCCGAACACAAGCGACCCGCCTCACCGTACGGCATCGACAAACTGACCGCCGACCAGTACGCCCGCCGTTTTTCGGACCTCTACGGACTGGAGACGGTCACGCTTCGGTACTTCAACGTCTACGGGCCGCGCCAGAACCCCGAGTACAGCGCCGTCGTTCGAACCTTCCTCGACCAAGCGAAGCAAGGCGCGGACATCACCATCGAGGGTGACGGCACCCAAACGCGCGACTTCGTCCACGTGGACGACGTGGTGCAGGCGAACTGCCGCGCCGCCACGACCGACCGAACCGGCGAGGCATTCAACGTCGGAACGGGCGAGAGCGTCACGATCCGGGACCTCGCCGAGACGGTCCGGTCAGTCACCGACTCGTCTTCGGACATCGTCCACACCGACCCGAGGCCGGGCGACATCGACCACAGTAGGGCGGACATACGGAAGGCGAAAACGGCGCTCGGCTACGAACCGAGCGTTTCGCTTACCGATGGCCTCGCGGAACTGACGGACGAGACGGCGATCTGACCCGGTTTCCCGGAGTCAGGGCCACCATAACAAAGGTAGTCCCGCTCTTTGGTGTGAACGAGGAAGGGTGGCTCAGTGGTAGAGCACCACCGACTCGTCGGTGGGAGCTTGATAGGCTTCGCGTGGTTCGAATCCCGCCCCTTCCGTTTTTGCGACGAACGGACGTGAGGAGTGAAAACGAAACGGAGATTCGAATCGGACAAGTCACGGCTCGGAACGGCGGAACGCCGCACGCCCGGAATGTCTTGGTTTGGTTCGAATCCCGCCCTTCCCTTTTTGCGATGAGTGGACGTGAAGAGTGAAAACGAAACGGGGATTCGAAGTAGGGAAGACGCAGCGCGAACGAACGTGAGCGACCGTCTTCACGTGGTTCGAATCCCGCCCCTTCCGTTTTTGTGACGAGTGGACGTGAGGAGAGAAAAGGAACTCAAATTCGAATCCTGCAGCGGCACGCCCGCGCAGTCGAACGCGAGTGAGACGATCAGGAACCGCTGGGTCCGGTTCGAATCCCGCCCCTCCCATTTTTGTGACGAGTGGACGTGAGGAGAGAAAACGGTACGCAACTCCCGTTCAATCCCGTGGCAGTTCGTCGGTTTCCGATTCGAACTGGAATCCCGAGTGAACAATCCACCCCGAGGGGAACACACGTCACGGAATTATCGAGACCGTTCGGCACCCAGTCCGCACCGTTGGTAGCTATCGGAGCTGTCGGACAACGAATGCTGACTACCGTCCTCGCTGTTCCGTCGTTCGCGTCTCAATGGCAAACGGAAGTTCGAACGGACAGACGTGACCGACGGCGAGGAATCGATGTTCGGAACCCGTGAGCCTCTCACATCCGTCGTCGGCGAGCGCTGGTGACGCATCGTAACTCGGATGAAGACGGACAGAGGACGGTGAGCGGACCGAAAACGGTGAGAAAACGAAGTTCATCGGACGCGGACGGTCCGGTTCAGGAACCTAACACGGAGACGACGCGGCGGACGTCGAGGAGACCGCTCACCGTGGCGAGTCCGGCCCAGACCGCACCGCCGAGTAGCACCACACCGACGAGCGATATCGGTCCCGATGCGAACTGGAGGGCGACGAAGACGACGGCGGACATGGCGAGCGTGATACCGAAGACGAAGGCAACGTGGCGGAACAGACGGGCGACGGACAGTTCGAGTTCGTGGTGGACGACGTAGAGGTTGACCAGCACGTACACCGAGTGAGTGGCGACGGTGGCCCACGCCGCGCCGACCGCACCCATCGGGGGGATGAGGACGAGATTGAGGGCGAAGTTTGCCGCCGACGTCGCGCCCTTGGCCCACGCCCGCTCCTGTGCCCGTCCGAGGTAGTCGAGCGCGTCGCTGGTGATGAGCGTCACCGCTTCGAGGACGACGTAGCCGGAGAACACCTGCACGACGGGGACCGCCCCGGCGTACTCGCTACCGAAGATCAGCGTCACGGCCGGACCGGCGACGAGCACCAACCCGGCGGCGGCGGGGACGTAGAGGAGGAGCGTGTGCCGAAACGTCGTCTCGTAGAGGCTGGCGGCGGCGTTCCGTGCGTCCTCCGCCTTCTGCTCGCCGTACGTCGGCGAGATGGTGAATCCGAGGGAGGCCGCGGGGGCCTGAATGAACGTGGCGATGTTCTTGGCGAGGTAGTAGTGGCTCACCGCAAGCGGGCCGACGATGGCCCCGACGAGGATGGTGTCGATGCGCTTGTCGAGGACGTTCGCCCCTTGTGTCGCCGTGAGCGGAATGCTGTACTTGAGAACGCGGGTGGCGAGTCCGTCCTCGGACTCTTCGTCGGCGTCGATGGGCGCGTAGAACTTCCAATACAGGACGCCCAACCCGACGACCGTCGCCACCGCGTAGCTCACGACGTACCCGAAGAGCGCCCCGCCAGCGCCACCGAAGACGAGGACGCCGATGACGACGAAGACGAGGAGACTCACGCTCCCCGTCGCCCGCGTCACCGCGCTCCACGTCACCCGGTTGAAGCCCTGAAACACGACGACGGCGAACGTCGAAAGCGAGTAGCACGCGATGTACACCGCGCCGAAGGTCATCAACGGGGCGAGTTCGGGTTGGTTGATGAGGCGGGCAATGGACCCCGAAAAGATGGCGAACACCCCGGCCACGAGGACGACGGCGATGACCCGATAGGCCAGTGCGGCACGAAGTACGTACGGAACCTGTCCTGGGTCGCGTTCCCGGTATTCGGTGACGTATCGAGCCGCGGATTTCGAGGTACCGAGGTCGGCGAACAGCCCTGCGACGCCGAACACGGCGAGCGCACTCCCGAGGATACCGTACTGGGTCGGTGTGAGCAGGAACCGGGTGAGGAGGAGGACCAACAACCCGGTCGCGCCCATGTGAACCGCGCGAGCGCCCAACGATGCCTTGAATCCACGTGCGAATGATTTTGCGTCCATTATCGGATGAGGTGGTGTCGTCTATGTGTCATCTAATGTAGTAGAGGTCGAACCCGCCGCCGGACTGCACCCGGTTCACGCCGGGGCGACTCTCCAGCGTTCTGAACCCTCGTTTCGGGAACCGAAGCCCGCGATACACCGCTAATTCGCGCTCCCTCGCCGCTTCGGTTATCGGCAGGTAGCGCGGCCCGTCGAAGGCCCGCTTCAACCGGCCCGCGGTGAAGTTCTCTCCCGTGGCGTTGTAGTTGCCGTAAATACCCTGCCCCCGGAAGTCGGCGCTCCTACTGCGCTCGAACCCGAGAATCGCGTCCGAGTACCGTTCGCCCGGCGCTCGAAGTCCGGTGAACGTCGCCTCGCCGCGTTGGGAGAGCGCCGTCGAGAAGCCGGACACTTCGGCTCCGGAGACCTGCCCGGACGGCTGGTACATGTACGGCGAGTGGAATACCGTCAGCAGGGAGAGGACGAGCATGACCGCGAACAGCACCGCCGCGACTCCGGCGAGCGCCCCGTCGGGCCGGACGGAGAGTTTGGTCCCGGACCAATCCACTATGCGGGCGAACGCGATGCCGCCGAGTATCGTGACAGGGACCATCATGAACCCGAGGACGCGGAAGTGGAACTGGCCGTAACTGGCGACGAGGAAAGCCACGAAGAGGACTCCCAACGGGAAGGTACCTAAGGCAATGTACTTGCTGAACGCGCTCGTGTCGGTTCCACGGACGCGGTTGAGCAACCCGGCGAGCATGAAAAAGCCCGCGATGACGAGGAAGACGAAGCTGACGAGGAAGAGCTTCAGGAACAGCAGTTTGATGCTGCCGCCGAGTTGCGAGAGGCTCGCGGCCGCGTGGGCGGAGTCCGCACCCGCGGTCGGGTCCGAGAGGAGGCTGGTGACGAGCGCCTTGACCGCTCCGCTCGAACGCTGGTGGAAGGGGGACCACGCGAGGAAAGCCGCCAAAAGGAAGAACGTCTGTGCGTACATCGGTCGGTGGCGGGCGATGGCGTGTTCGTCGCGAAACAGGCGGTAGAGGAACTGCACGACGACGACGCCGCCGAACAACAGGATGACGTTTGCGGCCTGCTGTGGATGAACGAGCATGATGGCCATCGACGACAGCGCGAGGAGGGCACCCGCACCCGTTCCGAGCAACGGAACCCCGCGGGGGTTCGTCGCGGTGACGTACTTCGCCACGAGGTAGATGACCAGCGGGAGGAACAGTATCGCCTGCGAGGTCGGATGCGGCATGACGAAGACACTGATGGCGTTTATCGGGAGCAAGAGGAACCCCGAGAGCGCTGCGTACGTCACCGCCCGGTCGTCGTCCACGACGACGCGCACGGCGAAGGGGACGAACAGGAGATAGACGAGAACGAACGCGGAGACCATCACGAGCATGGCTCGCGGGAGCGGAACCCCCGTCGCCTCGTGGACGACGATGGCTATCGTGTGCGTGCCGGGATAGAGGAGGTCGTAGGCGGGCATCGCGCCCGAAACGATGTCCTTCGTCCAGCCGAGGTGTGTCAGCGAATCGCCCGGGCCGTAGAAATGATAGCCCCTGATGAGCGGGAGCGACGCGATCGAGAGGACCGTCGTCCCGCCGAGAACGAGCGCGAGCGAACGATACCAGTCGGGTGCGGACAGCGCGACCCCGACTCCGAGGAGGAGCGCGAGTCCCGCGCCGACCCAGAAGAGGAGCGGCGTCGCTCGGTAAATCGAGAGTTCGTAGCCCCGCGCCGGCGCGTCGTGTGCGAGGAACACGCCGACGGCGAGCGCACAGAACCCGATAACGAGTGCCACTTTTTCCGGTCGGTGTGCGTACGTGCGTGCCATTCAATCGTCACCAGCGTCGCCGGAGTCACCCTTTGTTATAGACCGCCTGATTCGTCCCGGCGCGAACGAGGAGGTCGGTGGCGAACCCTGCGACGTCGATTTTGTCCGCGAGCAGGCGGTCCCGACGCCGTTCGAACGTTTCGCGGTCCGCCGTCCGAACGAGCGACTTCGCCTTCTCGACGGCCTGTCGGTCGTCGGCCGTCGAATAAAGCAGTCCGTACTCCGCCAGTTCGAGGAAGTTCGTCATGTCGTCCCGACCGGCGAACGACTGTGAGCGCACCGACGGCGTGCCGAGAACGGCCGCCTCTGTCGCCATCGTCGCCGAATCGCCGACGTACAGGTTCGCGTACGCGAGGAGGTCGTGGACGAGGTGGGGCGGCACGGGAAGCCGATGCGGCGCGAACTCCTCGGGGAGGTCGGATTCGCTCGAAACGTACACGTCGCCCCGCTCGTCGAGGAAGGAAACGAGGTCACATTTGGCCTCGTGACAGAACCCCGCCTCGCCGACGTCGTGGAGCGCCGACCACTCTCGGAACCGGACGAAGTAATACGGGTCCGTCGGTTCGACGCCGTGTTCCCGGAGGCGGTCCGGGTCGGGCGAAAACCGGTCGGGATGGAGGTAGGCGAGTTCGTGGAACCCGTCGTAGCGGACGTGACCGTCCCCGTAATCGTCCCGGAACCGCTTCGGCGTGCAGACGATGTGCGCGAGCGGCGTCGTGATACGATGTGACTGGACCCCCTCGTTGTCTATCCAGACGACGCTTCGTGCCCCCACTAACGGCGCGACGTGCGACACGGCGACGCCTCCGATGGCGGTCATCACGTCGGGACGGATACGAAGCGCTTCGCGGAATAATTTGGCCTCGTAGGTCGCCTGTACTCGCGCGAGTTCGGTTATCGAGTCGGCGGACCCGGCGAGGACGGTGTGGTCGATGCCGTACTCTTCGAGGAGGGACAACGCGATGTCCTTGTCGCGGGCGAAGACGAACACCTCGTGCCCGCGCTGCCGAAGCATAGCGATTATTCCTCGGAAGAAGTGGACGTGAGCGGGATGCTGGATGGTGATGATGATGCGCATCAGACGACGGATTCGTAAACGGCGTGGATTCGTTCACCCATACGTTCGAGGCTGATGTCCCGGACGTTCTCCCGGCCGTTCGAGCGGCGCGGTGAGGAGAGGACGTCGACCAGTCCGGCGACGAGTTCGTCGTCGGACACACAGACGTGCGACGGCGACACGTCGGCGATGCGTTCGGCCACGTCACCGACGTCGGTCGTGACGACCGGAACGTTGCAGGCCATCGCCTCCTTGACGGAGTTCGGCGACCCCTCGCTCTTCGAGGGAAGGAGGAGAACGTCCGCCGCGTTGTAGTAGGTGGACATCTCGTCGTGGGGTACCCCGTACACGCTCTGGAGCTCGACGGAACCGTCGACCCGCTGCGCGGCCGCCGTGACCACGCGCTCCGCTCTCGGGAAGTCCTTTACCTCCCGCGTCGGCGGGTAGGGAAAGAGGACGTGTTTCGCCTGTGGGTTCCAACCGACGGCTTCGCGGGCCTCCGCTTTCGGTTGCGGGGAGAACCGCGAAAGGTTGATTCCGTGTGGGATGACGTGACACGGGGCGTCGAGTTCCGCCGCCATGTCGTCCGACATGACGATGACCGCGTCACAGTGGCGGGCACAGCGTTTGCTCAACCACCCGTACTCGCCGAGGAGGTCCGAACCCCACAGCGAGAGGACGACCGGCAGTCGGAGTTGTGCCAGCGCCATCGGCGCGGTCAACCCGTAGTTCGCGTGAATCAGGTCGTAATCGCCGAGCGAGTTTCGGAGGACCGTCGGGAGGAATCGCAAGTAATCCGTCGGCGTCCGTTTCGTGACCGACTCTCGGGCACGGTGGGTTCCCGGCGGCGCGAGTGTCTCTCCGCGGACGCCGCGCTTCGCGAGAACCCGCAGTTGTTCGTTGTAAAAGCGGGCGTCTGTATTCGTTACGAGGTT
Source organism: Haladaptatus sp. HS23 (assembly GCF_056892285.1). NCBI lineage: Archaea > Methanobacteriati > Methanobacteriota > Halobacteria > Halobacteriales > Haladaptataceae > Haladaptatus > Haladaptatus sp. HS23. The sequence goes on from NZ_JBXGLH010000001.1 coordinate 51,670, forward strand.
CAGCACCTGCAGCGAGTCCCGCTGGATGCCTGTCCTCGACTGGGAAGTTCCTCTCGACACGTTGCCGAACTCGATGGCCGAGTCGGCCTTTGTTATCCACCTCTTTCCGGCGGACAGGTGTGCCGTACCAAAAAAGTCGGTTTCGCTACCGGTGTGTCACCGCGACCGTTCGCTCGATTCGCTCCGTCGGGACCACTGCCGTCGTCGCGACGTCCACGATGACGTCGGTGAGGTTCACCATGTTCGACAGGTAGGCGTCCCGCCGTTCGCGGAGACGCGCTTTCGCCGAATCGTCCGCGAGGACGGAGAGCGACTTCGACAACACGTCCTCGAAGTCGCGGTAGTTGTGAATGAGGCCCTCGCGTTCGAGTTCGACGAAGTTTCCCATGTCCGACTCGCCAACGAAGGAGTTCGAGCGAATCGCGGGCGTGCCCAGCAGGGCCGCTTCCGTCACCATCGTCTGCGTGTCGGCGACTAACAGGGAAGCCTCCGCCAGCGCGTCGTGGAGCAGGGCCGGGTGGAGGTCGAACTCGTGCGACTCGCCGGGGGCGGGATTGCCGCCCTCGTCGGAGACGAAGACGGTGACGTGTTCGGAGAGCGCCGAGACGAGTTCCCGCCGTTTTTCGGGGGAGAACCCCGAGTGCCCCACGTCGTGGTGGGACCCGAAGGCGTTGAACCGCACGATGGCGTACTCCTCGTTTGGCCCGACTCCGAGTCGGTCCCGAATCGCCGGGTCGGGTTCGTACACGTCGGGGTGGAGGTAGGCGAGTTCCTTGAACCCGCGGAACTCGTAGTGGTTCACACCGAGGTCCTTGCCGAACGAGTGGGGCGTGAGGAACGTGTCCACGAACGGCCGTGACACGAGGTGGTCGACGCCCGTCGGCTCCGAGTCGGCGACGACGACGACCGGCGTGCGCGATATCGCCCCGGCGTGGGCGGCGTAGGAACCGACACCGAAGATGAGGTCCGGGTCGTATCGTCGGGTCTTCCGGAAGATCTGGAAGTAGTGCTGTGGCAGTTCGCGGAACAGGGAGTACTTCGTCGTCTCGCACTTCCCGTAGATTTCGTACGGGAGGTCGTGATACTCCAACAGGGCACGGGTACAGCCGTAATCACGCCCGAGGACGAACACGTCGTGACCCTGTTCCTGTAGGGCCTCTATCGCGTGTCGATAGAGGTGGACGTGTGCGGGCGTGTTGGTGAAGAACAGGTATCTCATCCTCTGACGAACTGGTAGGCTCGTTTGGCGGCGTTCATCGTCGTCCCGTTCGATTCGACGAGGTAGTAGGGAACGAGGTCGGCACCGAACTTCGCCTTGTACCGACACAGCCGTTCCGTGTTCGCGCCCATCAGGTCGTAGGTCGTCACCGACTCGACCGGCGGGTCGTCCACGATGTCCTGGATGATTCGCCAGTGGACGAGGCTGTTCACGCTCGTTCCTTCGTACACCGAACGGGCACCTCCCTGCCAGAAGTACGCCGCGTCGTTCGAGTAGAGCGCGGTGATGCCGGTCAGGTAGTTCCCGTCGTCGTCGCGGGCGACGTAGGTCTGGGCGGCGTCATCCAGCCCCTCCCAGAGGTCGCGGACGTAGTTCCACGACAGGCCGAGGGTTTCGTCCTGCTCGTCGTAGCGGTCCACGGTGTGTTCGAACACGTCGCGTGCGCCCTCGATTCCCTCGCGCGTGACGGTGACGTCGAGGTCCTCCGCGTCCCGAATCTCCCGCCGGAGACTCTTGCTGAACGATTTCTTCACGGCGTCGGCCGTGGTCGATGCCAAGTCCAATTCGTAAGTGAAGAACGGTTCGACGCTCAGGTCGCCCCACAAGTACGGACGCGGGTCGCCGTAGGCGGTCCCACAGAGCATCCGAAACAGGGTCAGGCCGGATTCCATCTGTTCACCCACGCGCTGTGCCATGGGTGAATCGAAGCCGACCTGCGCGAGTCGCCCCGTGTAGTCGGTTCGAATCCGGTCGAGCACCGTCTCGGTGAACTCCCGATTGACCTTCTCCTGTTTCCGTCGTTTCGGACTCGTGGGCATCACTATCGGTCCCAGTCGCGGAATCGCCATCCCCGGCGGCGGCGACATCGCGATGGTTCCGAGCGGCCCGTTCCGAACGACGACCGGGAGCAAGGCGATAGCCTGCTGTCCCTTGAATCCCCCGTACAGGTGGAGTTCACCCGGCGCGTGACGGTCGATCGCGGCCAGCGCGGCCGGTCTGTGAAACACCTCGAACCCGTCGCTGGGGAGTGCATCGTCCCATTCTGTAATATCTAGACGTTCGACTCTCATTCGTCGTCTCGCCAGTCGATAGCGGTGGTTTTCACTTTGTTATCCCCCACCTGTCGCCGAGAAGGTACGGGAAACGAACAGGTAGGGCGTCGCTACGGGTGAGAAAAGGTACCAACCGTTCGCACAATCGAACGGCCTACCGACGGTGGACGCTCGCCGTTCCGGTTCGGTTTCGGGGAGCGGTGCCGATACGGGACGCGAGTTCGCCCGGCGGGCCGACCCACGCGCCGCGTTCGAGTGCGGACTCGATGACACGACGGTAGAGTCGACGGTGGCCGGGGAACTCGTCGGCGAACATCCGCGGATGCCAGAGGATGGTCATCACGGCGTCGTTTGCGGCCGCCTCGTCCAGCACGTCCTCGCAGGCGTCCCACGCCGTCTCGAAGTCGTCGCCGGGGTCCGGCACCGCGATGTCCATCATCGTGAGCGGGAAGACGAGGAACTCGTCGTCGAACGGGCGCTGCACGCCGTACCCGTTGTCGAACCCGTACTCGGAACTCGACCCGAGGCTCGCGTCGTACTCCAATCCGATGTCGCGGTGGTGTTTCCACGTCGAATCGCCGCGATTCAGGTGGTGTTGCCGACCCCCGCGAACGCGATGGCCGAGGGCGGCCTCCAACGCCGTCTTCTGGTCCCGAAGGGCGTCGGGGTCGTCGTAGGAATCGTACGAGCCGTGAAGTCCGACTTCCCACCCGCCGTCGTCCAGTTCGTGAAGCACGTCGAGGATGTTCGTGTCGAACAGGTCGTACCGGCCGAGATGCTCTATCCAGTAGCGCGGCGTGAGCAACTCGTTCAGGGACTTCTGGAAGATGGACTCTTCCTGCAGGAAGTAGAACGCCGACCGAACGCCTAACGACTCCTCCAATTCCATTATCTCCTCGAACTGCCACCACGGATTGGCGCCCGGCACGAGTGCCGAAAGATGCCCCAGGTTTCGGTCCTTGATGGCGTAGTACGGGGCCTGCAGTCGCTTGTACGGTCTATCCACGTCGTGGGTCAAACACAGTTCGAATTCATAGCCGGGTAACATCGGAAAGCACCTCCACGATTCGTTCTGCCGCGGTTCCATCGCCGTACGGCGTTGGCTTCTCCGTCGGCGTCGTCGCGTCCGAGAGGGCGGTTCGAATTGCCCCCTCGTCCGCGCCGACGAGCGTGTTCCATCCGCTCTCCACCGTCTCGACCCACTCGGTTTCGTCACGGAGCGTGACACACGGCGTGTCGAGGAAGAACGCCTCCTTCTGGACGCCGCCCGAATCGGTGGCGACGGCCGTCGCGGCGTCCAAGAGGGCGACGAACTGCCGGTAGCCGACGGGTTCCGTCAGCGTCAGTTCGCGCTCCGCCCGGCCGTAGAGGCCGAACTCCTCCAGTCGGGCGACCGTTCGGGGATGGGCGGGGAGGACGACGGGACGAGGGTCGGAAACTAACGCGTCCACGATGGCCTCTAATTTGTCGGGGTCGTCCGCGTTCGTGTCCCGGTGAACGGTTGCGAGGACGAACTCCGTGCCGTCCACGTCGAACTCGGAAAGAATGCTCCTGTCGGCCCGTTCGCGGGCCCAAAGGAGCGCGTCGTATCCCACGTCGCCGCTGTTGTGGACGCCCTCGGTGATTCCCTCGCGTGCGAGGTTGGCGGCGGCGTCGGTGGAGGGGACGAACAGCAGGTCCGCGGCGTGGTCGGTGAGGACGCGGTTCGTCTCCTCGGGAATCTCGCTCCCGCTTCGCATGCCGGCCTCGACGTGGGCCAGCGGCGGGTCCATCTTCGAGGTGGCGATGGCCGCCGCGAGCGTGGAGTTGGTGTCGCCGTAGACGAGCACCGCGTCCGGTTCTTCGGCCTCGATTTCGGCCTCCAACCCGGAGAGCATCGCGCCGGTCTGTCTGCCGTGCGTGTCGGACCCGACGCCGAGGTTGGTGTCCGGGAACGGGATGGACAGTTCCTCGAAGAACACGTCCGACATGTCCTCGTCGTAGTGTTGGCCGGTGTGGACGAGGACCTCCTCGTGGTCCTCGCGGAGGACGCGGGAGACGGCGGCGGCCTTGACGAACTGCGGACGCGCGCCGACGACGGTCAGCACTTTCATTCGCAGTCCACCTCCAGGTCCGCGTTCTCCTCCCTGTCGAAGGCCATCGCCAGCACGAAACAGATGCCGCCGAGCAGCATCGCGGTGAGGCCGTCACTCGACTCCCGCTTGCGGCGGGCGAGCGAGAGCACCCCCGCGGCGGTTCCGAGCGCACCGAGACCGTAGAGGAACGCGAGCGGGTGGAAGTCGCGGACTAAATACTTCGCCTTCAACCGCCACAGGAAGCTCCACAGCAACAGCGCGGAGAGCTTCGGGATGAACGTCGAGTAGCGAATCGTGCTCTGTTCGTCGCCGTAGACGGCGGGCATCGTCACGTCGGCCACCCGCATGTCGTGGACGTTCAGGCGAACCAACAGGGCGTTGGCGAAACCGTAATCGTCGTACACGTCCTCGATGTCGAGGTTCGAAAGCGCCCGCCCCGAAATCGCCGTGTAGCCGTTCTGCGGGTCCACCATTCCCCAGTAGCCGCTCGCGACCTTGGTGAGGAAGGTCAGCAGCCAGTTGCCGAAGCTCCGCCACGCCGACATCCCTTCGCGGAATCCCGGCGTCGAGAGGCGGTTCCCCTTCGTGTAGTCGGCCCGACCATCGACGATGGGTTGGATTATCCGTTCCAACATCTCCGGGCGCATCTGGCCGTCTCCGGCCATCACCGCCGTCACGTCGATGTTCTCCTCGTGGGCGCGGCAGTAACCGGTCTTGATGGCCGCGCCGACGCCGCGGTTTTTCGTGTGGCGAATCGGCACGACGCGGCGGTCGAACGACAGCCGTCCGTCGCCCATCGCCCCGCCGTCCGCGACCGGGTCGGCGTGCTGGGCGTGGGAGCGAATCTCCTCCCACGTTCCATCCGTCGAGCAGTCGTCGACGGCGTACACCCTATCGACGAAGTCGGGAACGGTGTCGATGACCCGTCCGACCAGCCCCTCCTCGTTGTACGCCGGAACGACCACAGCGACGGTGTTTCCCTCGTACATTCAGTCACCTCCGATGGTGTAGACTCGGTGGGCGGACCACGAGAGGTCGAGGCAGTTCCGGCCGTCCACGACGACCATCGGGTCGAACCCGGCCCAGTCGATGCCCTCGAACTCGTCGTGGTTCGTCACCAGCACCGCCGCGTCGAAGTCGTAGTCGGGGACCGATTCGAGCGACAGTTTCGTCGCCTCGAAACCGTCGGCGTCGGGGAGCATCGGGTCCACCGCGAACACGTTCGCGCCGCGCTCGGTCAGGTCGGCACAGATGGGTCGGGCCGGGGCCGCCCGCGTCTCCTCGACGCCGGGACGGTACGTCAACCCGAGGACGAGCATCCGTGAATCGGCGAGCGATTTTCCCTCCTCGGAAAGCATGGATTCGACCTTCTCCACCGTGAACGCCGGCATCGAATCGTTCACCTCGCGTGCGTTGGTCAACAGCGGGAACTCCTCGTCGAACTGGCGGATGAGGAAGTACGGATAGTACGGAATACAGTGACCGCCGACGCCCGGTCCCGGCCTGTGGATGTCACAGAACGGTTGGGTGTTCGCCGTCTCGATGGCCTCGTTGACGCTGATTTCGGCCGCGTCGGCGATTTTGGCGAGTTCGTTCGCAAGCGCGATGTTGACGTCGCGGTAGACGCCCTCGAACACCTTCACGGTCTCCGCGGTGGTCGCGTCCCGCACTGCGATGACGTCGTTGTCGGTGAGTTCGCCGTAGACGAGTTCCGCGACGCGCGTACTCTCGTCGTCCACACCGCCGACAACCTTCGGGTAGGCCCCGCGGATGTCCTGCAACGCGCGCCCGCTGGACGTGCGTTCCGGACAGACCGCGACGCCGAACTCCTCGCGCGAGAGGTCGCTTTCGCGTTCCAACATCGGGAGCAGTACGTCCCGAGTCGTCCGCGGGGGAACCGTACACTCGACGACCACGAGGTCGCCGGGCGAGAGTTCCGCCGCGATGCTCTCCATCACGGATTGGAGGATGGCGAGGTCGGGTTCGTCGCTGTCCGTTATCGGCGTCGGAACGATGGCGACGTGAATCGCCGCGTCCCGCGCCGCCTCGGTCGGCGATTCGACCGCGCGAAGTGCGCCCTCGTCGGCCGTTTCGGCGACGAGTTCGTCCAGCCCCGGTTCGCGCTGCACGTGACAGTCGCCGCGGTTGATTCCCGCGACCACGTCCGGGTCGACGTCCGCGCCGACGACGTTGCCACAGGTGTCGGCGTACACCGCCGCCAGCGGCAGGCCCATCTTTCCGAGGCCGTACACCGCGACCGGAACGTCGCCGGATAGGAACGCCTCGCGCTGTTCCGCGTTCGTCGCGTCGTTCGCGTAGAGAGTGGTCTGCTCTCGCAGGCTCACCCGAGATGCACCTCCCGCTCTTTCGGCCCGGACGCCAACCCGTCTATCTTCCGCGCGACTTCGAGGACGCGAAGGCCGTCCTCACCCGTGACGACGGGCTTCGAGCCGTTTTTCGCGCTCCGAACGAACGACCTGAGTTCGTTCTTGAGCGGTTCGCCGTTCTCGACGGTCGGACGTTCGATGATGCTCTCGTGGCGGTAGCGAAGGTCACCGTTGTCCTCGATGTACTCCGGCATGGAGTGGCGGTGAATCTCGACGGACTGGTTGGTGTAATCGACGTTCACCCGGCACTCCGCCGCCGTAATCGAGAGCTTTCTGACCTTCTCCTGTGTCACCCGGCTCGCCGTGAGTCCGGCGACGACGCCGCCGTCGAACTCGATGCTCGCGCTGGCGTAGCGGTTGTCCCGCGTGCCGACCGCGGCGACCGAGGTGATGTCGTCGTCCACGAGCGACAGGAGGACGTCGATGTCGTGAATCATCAGGTCCATCACGGCGCTCACGTCCACCGCGCGTCCCTCCGGCGGCGGACCGAGTCGCTGTGCGTCGATGGCGATGATATCGAGTTCGGAGACTATCTCCGAGAGCGTTCGAATCGCCGGGTTGAACCGTTCTATGTGCCCGACTTGAATCGTCACGCCCGCCTTCTTCGCACGCGAAATCAGGTCCAACCCCTCGTCGGGGTCGGCGACGAACGGTTTCTCGACGAGGACGTGAACGCCGCCCTCGATGCACTGTTTCGCGGTCTCGTGGTGGTACGGTGTCGGAACGGCGATGGAGGCGACGTCCGCGTTTTCGATGGCCGTCTCCATGTCTATCGCTTGCGTTCCGTGGTTTCGCGCGACGTCAGCCGCGTTCTCCTCGTCCACGTCGTGAATCCCGACGAGGTTCACCTCGGGGAGTTCGCTGTAGACGCGGGCGTGGTGGCGGCCCATGCTTCCGACGCCGATGACGACTGCGTTCGTTGGTTCACTCATAACTTGTGATGGCTTTCGCGATGGTTCGCACGTCGTCTCCCGACAGTCCGGGATGGACGGGAAGCGAGAGGACATCCCCCGCTACCTGCTCCGAAACCGGAGCGTCGTGGTCGACGTGGTCGTATGCTGGTTGTTCGTGAATCGGGGTCGGGTAGTAGACGCCCGTCCCGACGCCCTCCGATTCGAGGTGCTCCCGGAGGCCGTCCCGGTCGTCCGCGCGAATCGTGTACTGGTGGTAGACGTGCCGACAAGCGTCCGGTTCGATGGGCGGCTTGACCGCCGCGTCCCGGAGTCGGTCGGTGAGATACGCCGCGTTGGCGCGGCGCGCCTCGTTGTACTTCGGCAGGCGCGACAGTTGCACGCGACCGATGGCCGCGGCCATGCTCGTCATCCGGAAGTTGTGGCCGAGGCGAACGTGGTCGTACCCGCCGCTCGCCGTGCGGCCGTGGTTGACGAAACTCGCCGCGCGTTCGGCGACGTCCCGGCGGTCGGTCGTCACCATTCCCCCCTCACCCGTCGTCATGTTCTTCGTCGGATAGAAGGAGAAACACGCCGCGTCGCCGAACGACCCGACGGTCCGGCCGTCGTATTCGGCACCGTGCGCTTGCGCGGCGTCCTCGACGAGCGCGACGTCGTGCGTCTCGGCGATGTCCTGCAAGTGGTTCATCTCCGAGGGCAATCCGTACAGATGGACCGCGAGAATCGCGTCGGCCTCGTGTTCGCGGACCGCTTGCTCGGTCGCGTAGGGGTCGAGCGTGTACGTCTCCGGGTCGATGTCGGCGAACACCGGTTCCGCACCGGCCAACCGAATCGCGTTGGCGCTGGCGACGAACGAGAAGGGCGACGTTACCACCCGGTCGCCCTGACCGATGTCGAGCGCCTCGAAGGCGGCGTGGAGGGCCGTCGTCCCGTTGCTCGTGGCGACGCCGAACTCGGTGCCACAGAAGGCCGCGAACTCGTCTTCGAACTGCCGGACTTCGGGGCCGTCCGCGAGCTGCCCTTCCTCGATGCACGCGACGGTCGCTTCGATTTCTTCTTCAGCCAGTTCCGGGTCGGCGATGGGTATCACAGTTCGTTCCCCCCGGTGAGCGACTCGGGGAGCGGTCGGATCTCCGCGGGTGCGCCGACCGCGAGCGTCTCCGGCGGCACGTCGTCGGTCACGACCGCGCCGGCGGCGACGAACGCCCCGGCACCGACCGTGATTCCGGGGAGGAGGGTCGCGTTCGCTCCGATGGAGACGTCGTCTTCGAGGGTCGGGCCCTCGAGGTCGCTCGACTGCCGAATCGGATACGGGTCGTTCGTGAACGTTGCTGCCGGGCCGACGAACACTCGGTCGCCGATTGTAGTGTTCGTCGGCACGTACACGTTCGTCTGCATGCTTACGTGCGAACCGATGGTCGTTTGGCCGTCGATAACCGTGTTCGTGCCGACGATAACGCCGTCGCCGATGGTCGTTTCCTCGCGGACGAGCGCACCGTGACCGGTCGTGAAGTCGTCGCCGATGGTCACGTCGTCGTAGATGACCGTTCCCGACCGGATGGTCGCGTCGTCGCCGATGACCGGAGGTGCGGAATCGTCCGAATAGGCGTAGCCAACCGTCGTTTCGGAGTGGCCAGTTCGGTCGTGACTCCGTTGCTCGGTCACGGGCGACCACCCCAGCGGAGACACGAATCACAGGGCGTGTCAGTGGATGGTAGTGAGTTCATAGGTTAGTTCGTGAATTCACCCGATTCCGCCGCGCAGGCGACGGACGGGCGTTATCCTGCATGCTCTACCTGTCCTCTTTGTTATACGCTCCTTGGCGGTGGGTAGTTCGGGACTAGCCCTTCCACGAGCCCTTACAGTGCCGAAATCGACGTTATCCTGCCGGGAACGGCCGGTATCAACGAATAGACGGACTGTATGGCGACACTACCCCGAAACAGCACCGTGGTAACAAAGTGGGGAAGCGGTGATTGCCGGTGTATGCGGTGGTGGCATCCGTGACTACAGGGTGGTCACGAAATCGAATGGAGGTGTATTGGTTTCGATGAGCGAGCGACTGCTGTCTTCACACAATGGCTAGTTCCGGACTCTCACAGGACCAAGTGTTCGAGGTTCTCAAGAGTCCGCGACGGCGCTACGCGCTGTACTTCCTTCGACGGGAAGGAGGTATCGTCGAACTCTCCGACCTGACGGACCAAGTGGCAGTGTGGGAAAACGAGACCACGCTGACGGGGTTGACGAGCGAGCAGCGAAAACGCGTCTACATCTCGCTCTATCAGACCCATCTCCCGAAACTCGACGACGCGGGTATCGTCGAGTACGACCGCGACGAGGGGACGATTTCGCTCTCGCGACGTGCCCGCGAACTCGATACGTACCTCGGGGACGTCTCCAGACCCGCGATTCCGTGGGATAGGTACTACCTCGCGCTCTCGGTCGGGAGCATTCTCCTCGTCCTCGGCGTTTGGTTCAACGTGTATCCGTTCGCGCTGATTTCCGGCATCGCCACTGCCATAATCATCCTCATCGTGTACGGCGTTTCGGCCATCGGTCAGTATCTCTACTACCGACGCCGAACCGTACAGGGCTTACCGCCGGAACTGCGGCGTGCAGAAGGGCAATGAAGAGCGCCGCTTACTGTCTGTTTTCGACGTTGCAAACGGCGTTCGGCTCGGCGAGGATGAACGCATCGTCGCGGAGCATCTCGCTGTCCTTGGGGAGGAACATGAGACGCCCACGGCCGTCCCGACGGGCGCGGATGACGTCCCATTCGTCGATTTCGTAGCCGAGGTCCCCTTCGAGGTCGGGGTCCGCGGGGAGCCGCTCCCAACGAGGTTGGCCCATCGGTCACTCCTCCGTTCCGAGTGAGATGCGCGCGTTGCCGTCGATTTGAAGGCGTTTCAGGTCGCCGGAGAAGCGGTAGCCGTCCTTGCCGCCGAAGACTTTGCCTTCGACGCGAGTGCCGTGGACGGAGTCGTGCTTGTTGACCGACCCGAGGGCCCGGGATTTCGCGACGGAACCGCCCACGTCGAACGAGTAGGCGTTGGAGCCTTCGTTCACGGTTCCGTCGATGACGATGGTCTTCGGCAGGCCGAGTTTACCCGGCGTTACCTTCGTACCGTTGAAGAAGACGGTCGCGTTGCCGTCGAGACTGAAGCTCGCGAGCGTTCCGGAGAACCGATAACTGTCGGTACCACCCGCGACCGAACCCTTCGCCATGCCGTGCTCGAGGCTGTCGTCGCCGTCCTTCGACGCACCGCGGTCGGTGGATTTTCGCACTTTCCCGGCGACCTCGAACTCGTAGGAGGCGGGCGCTCCGGAGTTCGAACTGGAGATGCTGATGACGTTCGGGAGGCCCTGTGCTTTGGCCTGTTTTTTCGCGGTGGACTGCTTGCGGTTACCGGAACTACCGCCCGCGCCGCTCGCGGCCTGCTCCGCGGTCATCGGAACGCCTTTCGGCGGCGTCAGGTCCGCGTCGCTGTCGGTCCGCGTGTTCGTCTTCGTGATCGTCCCGCCGTGGGCGGTCGAGATGGAACCGACGATGTCACAGTTCCGAAGGTGGGTTTCGCCGTACCACGACCAGACTGCGCGCGTGTTCTTCGAACCGGGGGCGGAGCAACCGACGCCACAGGCCTGGTTCCCGCGAACGTCGACCACCGTGTTCGTCACGTTGCAGGGCCGCGCCTTCGCGTTGAGTCGAACGTTGGCGATGGTGTTACCCTTGAAATACGAGGACTCGACGTGGAGGTTTCCGCCGTAGCCTCGTGCTCCGGGACCCGAGCCGTACAGGCCGTTGTCTATCATCTCCGCGATGTGGATGTTGCGGAAGGTGATGGTACCGCGGTGAGGGAGGTTCGAGTTGAGCCAGATTCCACCGCTCTTGGTTCGAGCGACCTGTCCGTCGCCCATGTAAACGTTCTCGATCAGTCCGGTACCGTTCGCGTCCGAGACGCCGGGGGTCATGAGGTAGTGTCCGCCCGGGTGCGTGCCTTTGAACCCGACGTTTCGAACCGTCCATCCAGACCCCGTGGTGAGGATCTGTGCGGACGCACCGTTCGCCGTCATGTCGATGAGAACGTTTTCGAACGTCTCACCGTCGGTGACCTCGATGGTCTTTTTGGTCCCAGCAGGGACGGTAATGGTTCGATACTTCTTTCCGGTCGCCGAGCCGGCGGCTGCGAACGCCGCCGCTGTCGCTCCGGCGAATTTCAAATACGACCGTCGATTCAACAGACCGTTGTTCGGTACGTCGCGTACCGCATCGTCGCGTGCCATGGATTCAATGCCACATTGCCAATTTAAGTAGATTGCGATTCAGACCGAAGAATTTATAGAAATTTAAAAGTTATTAGCATCAGGTTCCTTTGATAAAAAGCTGACGTTTCCGCGCGGAAACGCTAGCTTACCGGGGAAAAACGCGATATCGACGGAAAAAGCGGTGACTGAACCGCGAATATTCGGCCGTTCAGTTACCCTTTGCCGCCTGTTCCGCACTCTGCGGGACCTTCTTCGGAACCTTCGTCTTCGGATCGCTGCCGACGTTCTTCGTCTCGACCGAACCGCTCGTCGGTCCCTTCACCTGCGAGTTCTTCACCATGACTTCGCCGCCGTGGAATCCACCGTTCACCGCGTCGTATTCCGTGACGCTAACGTCACAGTTCTTTACGGTAATGGGAACATACCAGCCCCAAATCCCGCGCTTGTTCGGCCCGTTCGGATGGTGGACCGGGACGCCGGTGTCCTCGATGACGCTGTCTTTCACGTACGACCCCGGCGTTCCGAGGCGGACGTTGGCGATGTCGTTGTTCGCACAGTAACACTCCTCGACTTTGACGGGACCGCCTGACCCGGCCCCGTTCGCCGCACCGGGACCGCTCCCGTACAGACCGTTGTTCGCGTACTTCTGGATGTTGACGTTGCGGAGGGTCAACTCGCCCTCGTGGGGCGCGTTCGCGTCAACCCAGAGACCACCGGGTTGGGCCTCGTTGGCGCCGTTCGTCTCCGCGCCATCGCCCATGTAGACGTTCTCGATGATACCCTTGCCGCCCGAGGTGACGCTCGGCATGATACTGAAGAAGCCGAAGTTGGTCGCGCCACAACCGCCTTTGAACCCGACGTTACGAATCTTCCAGTCGCTCCCGGTCGCGCGAATCGTCGCCGCCGCGCCCGGAGCGCTCTGGTCGATTAGGGTGTTTTCCAAGTTCTTGCCGTCGCCAACCGTGATGTCCTTCGTGCCGCCAGCGGGGACAGTAATCGTCTCATACTCGCTCGCACTGGCGCTGTCGCCTGCCACGCCGAGACCGACTGCGGTCGTTACCGTCGCACCTGCCGCTTTCAGGAAAGACCGCCGGTTACGTTCGAATTTCTCGTTGGTTTCGATCCGCTCGTGTGTCGTTTCGTCGCGTGCCATTGCAGGTTCAATGCTATCTTACTGATTTAAGTACGTTCCGATTCACCCTCAATGCCGTATTGCGAATTTAAATGTAGTGGCCAGTTCGCGCGTTAGGGCGAGCGGACCGCCGAGGGACGACATCTCCGCCGTCGGTGAACCCACGTTATATACCGGCATCGGGGTAATCCCGTCGAAACCGGGGAAACGTACTATTGAGACGCATACTTTCCCTACGAGCCCGTTCGATACAGAATTCAGGGAGTACGACCCGACTATACGGCCGGAAACCCACGCATAACAAAGGACGAAGGTGGGGTTTCACGAGACAGCATGGACAGTCAGATGCAGACCCTTCTCATCGGCATCGACGCGGGGTGCCGGTCCGTCCTCGAGCCACTGTTCGAGGAGGACGCGCTGCCACACCTCGCATCGATATTCGACAAGGGGTCATCCGGGCCACTGGAATCACAGCTCCCGCCGTGGACGCCGAGCGCGTGGCCGTCGCTGTACACCGGAGTCAATCCCGGAAAACACGGCGTGTTCGGCTTTCTTCACTTCGACGGCTACGACTGGGACGTCGTCAACGCGAGCCGCATCCGTGAGTACACGCTGTGGGAACTACTCGACCAACACGGGCTTTCGAGCGTCGTCGTCAACGCGCCCGTCACGCACCCGCCGCGCGAAATCGACGGCGCGGTACTGCCGGGATACACCGCGCCGGAGAACCCGACGTGTCATCCCGACGGGCTTCTGGACGACGTTCGGAACGAAATCGGCGGCTACCGCGTGTATCCGCCGCGAAACCTCCCCGAGGAGAAATCGGTCGAATGGTATCGCCGTCTCACGCGCATGCGCGGTGACGCATTCCGATACCTCGCGGATCGGTTCGACCCCGACTTCGGTTTCGTCCAGTTCCAAAGCACCGACACGCTGTTTCACGAACACCCCGGCGACGAGGACGTCGTCCGCGCCGTCTACGAGGCGGTCGACCAGCAGGTCGGGAAAATCCTCGACGCCTGTGACCCCGAAACGGTCGTCGTCGCCAGCGACCACGGCATCGGCGAGTACACCGGATACGAGTTCCGGGTCAACGACTTCCTGCACGAGGAGGGCTACGTCGAAACCGCCCGCGGCGGCGAAGGAATGCCGTCGTGGTCCACCATCGCGGGCAACCAACTCCAGCAAGGGGAGGAGAGTTCACCGCGCGAACAGGGGACGGCCGAGCGAGGACTCGCCCTCGCCGCAAAAGTCGGCATCACGAGTCAGCGAATCGGTGCCGTCCTCGAACGCGCGGGACTGGATACGTTCGTCGCCGAACGCGTCCCGGAGGACTTCATCCGCGCGGCGACCGAGCAGGTCGATTTCCCCAACTCCGTCGCGTACATGCGCGACCGAATCGAGTGCGGTGTCCGACTCAACGTCGAGGGACGCGACCCGAACGGCGTCGTTTCGCCCGACGAGTACGAGTCGGTTCGCGCGGAGATAATCGAGAAGCTCCGCGGCGTCAGGACGCCCGACGGCGACCTCGTGTTCGAGACGGTCGCCCCGCGCGAGGAGTTCTTCACCGGTCCGTACAGCGAGGACGCCGTGGACATCGCGTGCGTTCCCGCCGAGTACAACCAGTTCCTCTCGGCCCAACTGCGCGGCCAGCAGTTCGGGAAACCGCGCGAACCGTGGAACCACAAGCGGAACGGGATTTTCGCCGCGTCGGGCGGGGGAATCGACCCCGACGCGGACCTCGCCGGTGCCCACCTCTTCGACGTGGCACCGACGATTCTGTCCACCTTCGGACTCCCGACGAGCGACCGGATGGACGGGCGCGTCCTGCCCGTCGTCGAGTCGGCAGGCGAGCAGAGTTACCCCGCGTTCGACGCGGGTGAGACGGTCGAGACGGACGACGAGCGCGTCGAAACGCGACTTGCAGACCTCGGATACCTCGAATGAGTGTTACCATCGAAAAGAACGGCATCAGGGTAGAACGGACGAACGACGTGGACCGCTGGAACGGTCTCGTAGAGCGGTCACCACAGGGAGCCG
This sequence comes from Haladaptatus sp. HS23, assembly GCF_056892285.1. Lineage (NCBI taxonomy): Archaea > Methanobacteriati > Methanobacteriota > Halobacteria > Halobacteriales > Haladaptataceae > Haladaptatus > Haladaptatus sp. HS23. Next base: position 66,749 of record NZ_JBXGLH010000001.1, read on the forward strand.
TGTTCCACCGATTGGAGGCTCTCGAAGTGCAGGCGGACCACACGGGCGCGACGTTCCATCCGCTCGTGGGGTACAAGGGACAGGAACCGGTCGGCCTGTTTCCCGTCTTCACCATCTCGAAGGGCGGGATGACGACGGCGTTTTCGCCGCCGCCGAACCTCTGGCTCCCCCACCTCGGCCCCGTCCTGTTGAACATGGGCAAGCTGAAGCGACGAAAAGCGGAGCGACGACACCGACGATTTATCGACGGCTGTCTCGACTGGCTCGACCGCGAGTTCGCGCCGAAGTACGTCCACGTTCGGACGGGCGGAAACTACGACGACGTTCGCCCGTTCGAGTGGAACGAGTTCGAAATTCAGCCGCGACACACGTACGAGGTGGACCTCACCCCCGGCGAGGACGACGTGCTGTCCAGTTTCAGCGGCGACGCCCGGAGCAACATCAGGACCGACGACGGCCGGTACGAAATCCACGTCGGCGGGCCCGAAGCGATTCGTAAAATCATCGGGCAGGTGAAAGCCCGCCACGACGAACAGGACGAACCGTACCGCCTCTCGCCGCAGTTCGTCGTGGACCTCTACCGATTTCTGCCCGACGGCGCGGTCCGACCCTACGTCTGTGACGTGGACGGCGAGTTCGCGGGCGGGATGGTCGCGCTGGCGGACGACGAACGCGTCTACCGCTGGCAGGGGGGCGCGAAACACGACCTCGACGTGCCCATCAACGACCTCGTGGACTGGGCCATCATGCGCGACGCGATGGAGGAAGGAATCCCGCGCTACGACCTCGTCGGCGCGAACGAGCGCCGACTCTGCGGTTACAAGGCGAAGTTCAACCCGGAACTCGTCCGGTATCACAGTTTAGAGCGCGGCACGCGGATGATGAACCTGCTGACGGACATGTACAAGCGGTTCAGATAGGACACACGCCAAACAAGACTTATTATCCGACCGTCGCTGGCGGAAGTATGGAAAATCCGCTCGTCGCGGCCGGAATCGCGCTCGTCTTCTTCGGCATCGGCTCCTTTTTCGGCCAAATCGGCATCGTCATCGCGGGGCTCGTGCTGATCGCTATCGGCTCGTCGTCGCAATCGGGAGGAGATCCCACGGACCCGGCGGACAAAGCGAACTGTCCGTCGTGTGGCGCGAGAAACGACCCCGATAGCGCCACCTGTCATCACTGTGGAACGGTACTCTCCGAGGAATAAGAGACGTCAGGGAGACGGTGTTATCGCCCGATTACCGGCGCGTAACGGACGATTCGTCGCGGCACGCCCGGCATCCCGTCGAACAGCCAGAGGCAAAACACTCCAAGCAGCAGGCCGAGTTCGAGCGCGATGTAACCCCTGATTGCCGGGTCGCCGAGGTGTGTGACGTACTCGCCGAAGTACTCGTGGAACCGTGACAGAAATCCGAGACTCGACTGGTCGGTCGGGACGGGAACGAGGGGCCACAACAGGAAGTCGAACGAGGGCGTCTTCCCGACGGCGATGGGGTAGATGATGTCCCCCGCGAGGTGCGAGAGGTAGCCCACAGTGAACGCGACGCCGATATCGGTTCGCTTCGCTCGATGGGCCAAGACGAGCGCGACCACCGACAGCGGCACCGCGGTGACGAGCGAGTGGGCCAGCGAGTGTCCGCTCGGAAGCACCGACAGGGACCACGCGAGCGGTTTGTCCACGAGGTCCGGGAGCTGTGTCGCAACGCAGAGGACGACGACCGCATCGCTTCGTGGCGCGCGGCCCGTCCAAAGGCGTCTGAAGACGGAGTAAGTGAGATACCCGAACGCGAGATGTTCCCACGGCCACATTATGCTGTCACGTTGACCCAAATTTGAGTGTGTTGGGCGGCGTTACTCGTGGTCGGGTCGCTCGGCGGGTCGCCCTTGTAGAGGAGATAGACGATGCGAAGGTCCTCTCCGGTCATGGTCGGGTCGATGTCGTGGCGCGTTCGCCACCTTTCGCCCGCCGAAACCCGATGGTCGAACCGACCGATCTCCTCGCGTTCCGTGACGCGCGCACCGCCGTTCGGACGCTGTTTCACGCGTTGAATTTGGGCGACGACGGTGTACTCCGTCGCCTTGTCCTCGTGGTTCTGCACGGAGATGAACACGGGTTTCGAATCGCCTTCCGTGATGTTCGTGGGATAGCCCTCCGAGACGTAGTTCCCGTTATCGTCCCGCGTGAGCAGCGACAGGTTCGAGAAGTGTTCGCCGTCCTGCGGGGCGGCGACGGCGAACCCCACGGTCGTCAGCGCGACGACGACCGAGAGGACGAGCGCCAAATTGAGTACCACGTCTGCCGCCGACTCCTCGTGAAAGATGGCGCGATACAGATGGGTTACGCCGCCACGTACCGACACCGATAGTCGGCTCTTTTTCGGGACGTTAAACCGGCGAACAACCGCGAAAATGGAGACGAGTAACGTGAAAGCGGCGACGGCGGCGATGACGTAAACCGGGACGAACGGCAGACGGGCGAGCGAAAATAGCACCCCGAGCGGGGTTAAAAGGGCGACGCTGATACCGAAGGAGAGGGCACAGCGTTCACCACCCGTGACGCCGTGCTGTCGGACCTGTGCCGGACTCGCCCATTTCCGTGACTGCGACGACCCCTCCTGCGGGAACAGGAACGCGACGAGGGCGTACCCCGGCGCGAAGAACACGAGGGGAAGCCCCAGTGCGACGGCGAGCGGTGTTCCGTACACCGCCGGTTGCACGAGCGTAAGTGAAAGGAGTATGACGGCAATACCGAGGAGGGCCAAATCGACGGGGAACTCCAACACCGGCCGTGTGATTTTGGTCCACCAGGAGTCGTTCGTTTCGTGGCTCATGTCGGTGATATTCTACGTTCTGTCTTCGTGCGGTGCTGGTCCGTCCGTTGTTCTCGGGAAGGCATCGAAATCAGTCCGTGAGGGTCGTATTCTCGGCTGGTACTTTGTTATCCAGCGCGTACTTTCGTCCCGATACTGTTCGGCAACCCTACCGTCCCGTCCGCCCCTCGAAACCGCGATTTTCGGCCCGGTAAGGGGTTATTGTGACGCGGAAGGAAGTCCATAACAAAGGGGAAGAAGGCGAGATACACCTCCGTGCTTGCCAAGCAACGGCGAGTGAATGACGGTGATCGAATCTGAATTGGACACGCGCAACCGATGACTTGGACGAACAGACTCCCGACGGCGACGTGATGTTCGCCGTCGACGAGGACGAGGACGGCGACGAGTTGGCCATCATCGCCGACATTACACGAGACGAGGCGTGGATATCGATGCCGTTGGCGGCATCACAAACGCTCTCGCAGTGCCGTTGACTCCGAACCACTTTTCACCGCAGTCTTCGGAGTGCATATCCGATGGATTACACACTCACCACGCTCGCGCTACTGACCGGACTGCTGACCGGGGCACTGTTCAAGTTCGTCGGCGCACCGATTCCCGCGCCGCCCGAACTGCCCGGTATCATGGGAATCGTCGGAATCTATCTCGGCTTCAAAATCGTCGATGCCACTGGATGGAGCGTCAACGCGCTTCTCACGACGCTCGGCTTCGCCGGATGACACGGACGAACTAACGGACGGGACGGAGCATACCGCGCTGACACCCTCTGCGGGACTACTGAAAACGAAGAGCGACGCGACCACAGGAATCAGCAGGTGACACAACCATCCGAAGTCAGCAGGAGACACACCAACTAAAACCAGCAGAGGACACAACTGCGAAGTCCTGTCACTCACCGAAAGACCGGCGGTCTTTCGAGCAGTCACAGTCGCGCCGTGATTGTGAGACACCGGAAAATCGGAGATTTTCCGGGCCGACGAGCGACCGGAGAGGCGTGAAGCGCCTCGGAAAACGAGCGGCGAACGTCAGTGAGCCGCGAGTCGAAGGGTGCGAGGAGTGTCTTCCTGAACGCAGTGAAGAAAGGCCAAGAAGTCGCATGCCCGCGCAGCGTAAGCGAGCAGGAACGTCTTCCGCTGCTTTTGATGAACATTTTACAGGGAATGCGAGGGAGCGAAGCTCCCTCGTTCCTTCACGGCTTTGCCGTGAAGAAGACTGCCAGCGGTCGGGTCGTTTCGACCCGACCGCTGGCTTTCGACCGTCGTAAAAGGTGAGTTCTAGTAACTGCGTTCTTTCGGCTCGTACGTCTTGTTCTCGCCTTCGAGGATGGTCGGCTTGTACCAGAGTTGCGGCGTGCCGTCCTCCCACGAGAGGAGCGTGTGTTTCAGCCACACGTCGTCACGGCGGTTCTGATTCTCCTGCCGCCAGTGAGCGCCGCGGAACTCGTCGCGGGCCAACGCGCCGAGCGTGATGGCCTCGGCGAGGTCGATGAGGTTCCGCATCTCGATGGTGTGGATGAGGTCTGTGTTGAACGTGCGGGACGGGTCGTTGACGTACACGTCCTGATACTCCTCACGGACCTCGCGGATGTCGCGAAGCGCCTGCTTGAGGCCGTCCTCGTTCCGGAAGACGTTGACGTTCGCCGTCATCGCCTTCTGGAGTTTGGCGCGGAGTTCGGCCTGTTGGATGCCGTCGTCCTTCTCGAGGAGGGTTTCGACGCGATTGCGCTCGGCCTCCAACGCGGCTTCGACCGTCTGGGTCGGGTCGGCGAGCGTCGCGCCGCCGTCCGCCACCGCGCTGTCGTCGTCCGATGCGACCGCACCGGGTTCGACGGGCGTATCGACTTCTCCCATCTCGGTGTCGTCGGTCTTGCCGGTCGTAATTTCGGGTTCGCCGAGGTCCTTCCCGGCGGCGTGGCGGCCCGCGCGGGCACCGAAGACGATGAGTTCGGGCAGCGCGTTGCCGCCGAGGCGGTTCGATCCGTGAACGGACACGCAGGCACATTCGCCGGCCGCGTACAGACCGTCGATGCAGGTGTGACCGTTCTCGTCGGTTTCGATGCCGCCCATCGCGTAGTGTTGGCCGGGTTTGACGGGCATCGGTTCTTCGAGCGCGTTGACGCCCTCGAAGTCCTCCGCGAGGTGGAGGATGTTTTCGAGGCGGTCCATGATGCGCTCCTCGCCGAGGTGGCGCATGTCGAGGTGGACGTACTCGTCGTTGATTCCCCGTCCGTTGTTCACTTCGGTCAGTTCGGCACGGGCGACCACGTCACGGGACGCGAGTTCGCCCTCGTTGTTCGCGTAGCCGTGTTCGAACATGAACCGCTCGCCGTCCTTGTTGTAGAGGATACCACCCTCGCCGCGCACACCTTCGGAGATGAGAACCCCGGTCGAGGGAAGCGTCGTCGGGTGGAACTGGATGAACTCCATGTCCTCCAACGGGACGCCCGCGCGGTACGCCATCGCGGCACCGTCGCCGGTGTTGGCCACCGCGTTCGTCGTGTGGTCGAAAACCTGTCCGAGGCCGCCCGTCGTCAGGATGACGCCGTTCCGGGCGACGAAGCCCTCGACGTTGCCCGATTTGATGTCGTAGCCGACGACGCCGTGACAGTCGCGCTCCGCGGGGTCGTCCTGATTCGTGACGGCGAGGTTGGTGACGTACCACTCGTCGTACACCTGAATGCCTCGTTTGACGACCTGCTCGTACATCGTGTGGAGCAGGTGGTGGCCCGTCTCCGCACCCGCGTAGGTCGTTCGGGCGAACGAGAGTCCGCCGAACGGGCGCTGGGAGACCGTACCGTTCTCCTCGCGGGAGAACGCCATCCCCCAGTGTTCGAGCTGAATCGTCTCTTTCGGGCTGTCCTGACAGAGCGTCTCGATTGCCGGGGCGTCGCCGAGATAGTCCGACCCCTTCATCGTGTCGTAGGCGTGGAGTTCCCAGTCGTCGCCCTCTCTCAGTGCCGCGTTGATACCGCCTTCCGCCGCGCCGGTGTGGCTTCGCACGGGATGAAGCTTCGTGACGAGGGCGACGTCCGCACCCTCCTCGTGGGCCGCGATGGCCGCACGAAGCCCCGCACCGCCAGCACCGACGACGATTACGTCGTGTTCGTACATTGTGTCTGAATTAGCCTTACCAGAACTTGAGGTTGTTCTTCACCGCTTCCCGTTTGAGTTCCTGAATGTGCTGGGTCAGCGGGATGTCTTTCGGACAGACGTTCGTACAGGAGAACTGGGTCTGACAGCGCCAGACGCCGTGTTCCTGGTCGAGGATTTCGAAGCGGTGTTCCCGCATGTCCTCGCCTTCGCGTTCGTCCATGGCGAACCGGAACGCCTTGTTCAGCGCCGCCGGGCCGAGGTACTGGTTGTCCTGCGCCGCGATGTTACACGAGGACATACACGCACCGCACCAGATACAGCGCGTGGACATCTTGATCTTCTCGCGGTTTTCGCGGGTCTGGCGCTGTTCTTCCAGTTCGTCGCTCGGCTTGTCGTCCGTCTGGAAGTAGGGTTCGACCGAGTGCATCTGGTCGTAGAAGTGCTCCATATCGACCACGAGGTCCTTGACGACCTCGGCGTGCGGGAGCGGTTCGACGCGAACCGGTCCGTCCAACTCCGATATCTGCGTCTTGCACCCGAGTCGCTGTGACCCGTTGATGAACAGCGCGTCGCTGCCACAGATGGCCTGTCGGCAGGAGTGGCGGAACGTGAGCGTCGTGTCGAAGCGGTCACGTGCATACATCAGCGCGTCGAGGACGGTCATCCCCTTCTCGAAGGGAACGTGGAAGTCGTCGAAGCGGGGTTTCATCTTCCCCTCGACTTCGGGGTCGTAGCGGAACACCTTGAGGTGAACCGTCTCCTCGTCCGTCTCGGGCGACTCCTGCGCCTCGGTCGACTGCCCTTGGCGGGTTTTCTTCTCCGCCCGGCGGCGGTCGCCGGGGGTTTCGGTGCGTTCGGTTTCGGCTTCCGTCTCTTCGGAAAGTTGCGTGCTCATTTACATCAACCCGTTCATGGTGAGTGCGACGTAGATTCCCTGTGCCGAAAGCAGAACGCCGGCCACGATGAGAACCCATTTGACCGCGGTCTTTCGACCGCCCGTGAGGCCCTGATTGAGCAGGGCGGCGTAAACGCCGTTGACGCCGTGGAACGCCGCCGTGATGAGGAACAGCGTCATTGTGAGGAAGTAGCCCCACTGGCTCATCCGAGCGTGGGTCCCCGCGAACGTTATCTCGGGCGCGTGGTGGACGAAGTGGAGCATGAAGAAGTGGAACGCCAGCACGACGACGAGGAACGCCGCCGTGACGCGCTGGAGGAACCACGTCATGCTTCCGCTCTGGAAGGAAGAATAGCGCTCCGCCATTCAGAACGCCCCCTCCAAGAACGTCGGAACGCTCGCCAAGACGATGACGGCCGTCACGATGAGCGAGGCGTAAAAGCTCTTGTCCTGCGATTCGAGTCCGACACCCAAGTCGACGAAGAGTAGCCTGACGCCGTTGAGAATGTGGAAAACGGCCACGGCGAGCAGACCGACTTCACCGATTCGGACGATGGTCAGCCCTTCGAGTCCTTGGATGGTGGCTCTGTAGGTGTCTGGATTTGCCGTGGCGGTACTCAGCACGGCGATGTGCGTGAACAGGTAGCCGATGAGTACCCACCCAGTAAATTTGTGGAAAATCCAGGCCCACATCCCGGCCGAAAACTCGCGCCAACGGCCGAAGTCCTCGATGAGGCCCCGGTTGTACGATTGACTCATTCCAATCGGATGGTCGGTACTGGGAGCAAATAGAAGTTACTACCTGTCCGCGTTCTTTCCGGGAAGTTGCGTCCCTGTCGATAGCTTTTCTAAAGTGAGCGGGTGGCGTCGAATTTCCCCACACGAGTGGCTAAAAAACGCGATATTCGAACCATCGGTCCGTTCGGCTGCCGTTTCGCGGCAAAAACAGCTGTCAACGATTCGGTGACTCGCGGATTGCCGGTTCTTTAGTCGGGACGACCCGACTCACTGGTCCCCAATCTCGGGCGTGCCGACGTATCCCGGCGGTTGCACGTCACCCTCGGTTTCGGCGTGTGCCCGGTCGCGTTTCAGCGCCCGGCGGGTGTCCGCGTTCAGTTCGACGATGTGACAGAGCGGGTTGCCCGGATACACGACGGGATTTTCGAGAACCCCGACGAGGAGGCCGGTGAAGGGCGCTTCGACGGTTTCGCGTTCCGTCTTGAACGGGTTCGTGATGGAACAGATGGGCGTCCCCTCGTAGACCAACGACCCGCGGTCGTAGTGCATCTCCACGAGGCCACCGGCGTCCGCGCGAAGCCACGTCTTTTCCTTCTCGTCGTCGATGACGGTCCGCCAACCGGGCCACTTCACCGGGTCGTCCGGATGGAGGTTGTACTCCGCGAAGACGCTCATCACGCCTTCGAGCGCACGGTCGATGAAGTGTCGCTGGAACCGGTGGGCCTCGCCCATCTCGATGGTTATCGTCGGCGCGCCGCCGTCGGTTACCTCCCGTCGGAGCGTCCCGGACGGGCCGGACGAGGAGATGATGACGTTCGAACCGAACGCGCGCGCCAACCGGGCGACGTCGGGGTCCTGCATGTCGGCCCTGACGTGAAGCATGTTGGTTCGACCGCGCGTGGACGTGTGGAAGTCGATGCCGAGGTCACACGGTTCGAGGAAGTTCCGATATATCTGGTCGGCCATCCGTTTCGCGCTCGTCGAGTCCTCCCGGCCGGGGAACGAGCGGTTCAAGTCGCGGTCGTAGATGGGGAGGTATCGCTGTTGGGCGAGGAAGCCGGGGACGTTGAGCACGGGCATACAGACGATGGTGCCGTGTAACTCCTCGTGATTCCAGTCGTAGGCGACCTCGCGGACGACCTCGATACCGTTGAGTTCGTCCCCGTGTGCTGCCGCAGAGAGAAAGACGGTCGGCCCCGGATGCTCCCCGTTGATGATAGTGACGGGAATCCGTACGGGGTCACCGAGATACGTCTCACTGATTCCGTACCGGATGTTCTGCGTCTCGCCCGGCTTCACGATACCGCCATTGTAGGTAAACGGCTCCGCATCGTCCCCGGTCATGTACAGCACTCAGGGGCGACCGCATAAAAACATACTACTACACCTGTCCGATTCCGAAACCATTCCATGAGAGCCGTTGACGCTTCAAATCAAGTGAGAACGATTTAAGGCCGAACGGACGAAATGTACCCTACATGGATTCTGACGGTTCACCCGTTCGCGTAGGGGTACTCAGCCTGCACAACAGCAAGGAAACGAAAGCCATCTGCAACGCCATCGAAGACCTCGGCCACCAACCGGAGTGGCTTCGCCACGAGAACACGGCGGTCGAAATCGAAGACGGGTCGATCACGCTCGAACCCGACATCGACGTCGTTGCGAACCGACTGTTGCTGTCCAATACCGAACAGCCCTCGGAGGCCCTCGGTCTCGCAAACATCTACGACTCGCTCGTACCGACCCTCAACCGTCCCAAGGCCGTCATGACCGCGATTCACAAGTTCTCCACCGCGGCGAGTCTCACGAATGCGGGCGTCCAAGTCCCGGACGCGCTCCTCGCGCTCAACACCGACCGCCTGAACGACGGACGGACGAACTACGGCGAGGAGGCCGTCTACAAGACCGCCATCGGAACCCACGGCGGCGGGACGTGGAAAGTCGGCGCGGACGAGTTGGTCAACCCGCGCGTCGGCGAGCGACAGGCGTTCCTGCAGGAACTCATCGAGCGCGACGAGGGGCGACACCGGGACCTCCGCGTCTACGTCGTCGGCGACCGGATCGTCGGCGCGATGAACCGCTACGCGCCGGAAAACGACTGGCGGACGAACGTCGCCCTCGGCGGCGACGTGGAGGACATGACCGACGCGCTTCCCGACGACGTGGTGGACATCGCCCGTCGGGCGGCCGACGTCATCGGCCTCGACTACGCCGGTGTGGACCTCATCGAGGGCCACGACGGCTGGTACGTCCTCGAAGTGAACCCGACGGCCGGGTTCAAGGGACTGTACAAGGCGACCGGACGGAGCGCGGCCCCGTACATCGCGAAGGCCGCGATCGAAGCGGGCGGCGGCGAAGTGGACGACACCCGCGTCGAGGAACTCACCGCCACGCTGGACGACTCCGTCCCGTCGTGTAAACCCGTCAGCGCCACGTCGGAACCGACGGAACCGGTCGTCATCGGCTATACCGAGGAGGTCTTGGTGAGCGGGACGAGCGGTTCCGAGACCGTCGTCGCTAAATCGGACACCGGTGCCACTCGGTCCAGCATCGACACCAAACTCGCGGCGCAGATCGGTGCCGGACCCATCAAAAGCATGACGCGCGTCAAGTCCGGTAGCCGAAAGTCGAGCAAGTCGCGTCCCGTCGTGGACGTGGTCATCGGCGTCGGCGGCAACCGCCACACCGTCACCGCGAGCATCGAGGACCGAGGCCACATGGACTACCCGGTCCTCCTCGGCCGAGACATCCTCGAACACTATCAGGTGGACGTGCGTCGCCGCGTCGACGGCGAGGAGGAAGCCGAGATGGAAGAAGAGGAAGAACAGGAAGGGTGATCGACCGCGTTCGAAGGTGACGTGAACACGGGACTCCCTGAAGCAACCACAAACACGCCGTTTTTTACGTTCGACTACCTACCGAAGGACAGAATGGAGACTTCCCGCGATGGGACTGGGACGGATTTCGATGGCGTGGAGTCCGTCCTCCGAACGGACCCCGTGATGGCCGAACTGCTCGACAAGCACGACCCGTACACGGAAGCGAACTGGACGGAGTACGAGCGGCTCTGTATCTCCATCATCAACCAGCAGCTGTCGACGGCGAGCGCGGCGGCGGTGAAAGAGCGCGTCTTCGCCCTGCTCGGCGACGTGACGCCGGAAGCGGTACTCACCGCCGAGAAGGAGGCCCTTCGGGACGCCGGGCTTTCGCGCACGAAGGTCGAATATCTGAAGAACGCGGCGCGTGCATTCCAGCGCAACGATTTCACCGTGGAGGGGTTGGCCGACCACTCGAACGAGGAGGTGGTGAGCGCGCTGACGGAAATCAAAGGTGTCGGGGATTGGACCGCCAGAATGTACCTGCTGTTCGTGTTGGAGCGCGAGGACATCCTTCCGCTGGGCGACCTTGCCGTTCGGCGCGGTATCCAGCAGTTGTACGGCGACGGCGAGGAGTTGACACGAGAGGAGATGCGTGAAATCGGCGAACGGTGGCGGCCGTATCGTTCTGTCGCGACCCGGTACATCTGGGCCGAGTACGAGTCGGACTGATTCGAATACGGCCACCGTCGCGGCGGTACGTGTCGAATCCAATCGGGAAAGTACGAGGAGGGCCGTCGGGGGATTCGCGTTACCGCGGGACGGAATCGTCAGTCGTCGTGTCCGTGACCGTCATCGTCGTCGTGTCCCTGACGATGGTCCCGAATTTTCCGCCACACGGCGTGTTTCGTGTCGAGGTGGCCCTCGCCGTGGTACGTCGGGTCGTGCAGGTCGCGGGCGGTGGCTTCGAGATGTGCTCGCACTTCAGCGGGCGTCGCGTCCGGGTTGACGCTCTTTACTAGCGCGGCGACGGCGGTCACCTGTGGTGCTGCCATGCTCGTCCCTGCCTTCCAGCCGTACGCGGGAACCATGTCCGCGTCGTCGTCCTCGTCGCCCCACTCGAAGACCGTGCTGAGTACCATGTCGTACTGTGCGTTCGCGTCCTCGGGAGCTTCTCGGTCGAAGTTTCCGCCGGGGGCACTGATATCGATGGCCTCCGCGCCGTAGTTGGTGTAGTACGCCGGTTCGGTCGTCGGTTCGCGGAGGTGGTGAAGCGCCCGTCGGTAGTGACGACGGTCGTGATGCCACCCGCCGTGGCCGCGTTTCTCCTCGTGTTTCTTCTTTCGCTTTTCGTCGTCCCAAAGGAATCCGATGGGACCGGTCGCGCTGATGCTCATCACGTTGTCCGCCTCGTTCGGGAGGCTGATGACGTCGCCATCCCCGTCGAGATTCACGGCGTCGTTCCCCGCCGCCGCCACGAGGAGCGTTCCCTGTTCGTTCGCGTAGTCCGACGCGCGTTCGATGGATTCCTGTAACAGTTCCGTGTCGGCATCCTTCGGGAGCGGATACGCGCCGAGGCTCATGTTCGCCACGTCGGATTCGATGTCCGCGCTGTGTTTCATCGCGGCGATGATGTCGCCGAAGATGGCGAACGGCCCGGTGAACACGCGAAGGGCGACGAGGTCGGTGCCGGGTGCGGTGCCGATGACGCCGTCCTCGTTCGAACCGTCCGCGGCGATGATACCCGCACAGTGCGTGCCGTGGTCGCTCAATATCGGGTTGAAGTCCCCGCCGTCGCCGGTGAAGTTCATCGAGAGGTCCGTGTTGAGCGTACCCTGGAGGTCCGGGTGCGTTTCGAGCGCGCCCGAGTCGATGACCGAAACGCGCGTCCCCTCGCCGCGCGTCTTGCGGTGGACCTTCAACACGTCCTGTGACTGTTTGTCCCATTGCAGGTCGTAGCGCGTGTCGTGTGGGTGATGGTCGGGATGCTCGTGATGTTCTGTTTCGGCTCGGTTGAGTTCCATCTCGACGTCCTTCGAGTAGCGCGTTCCGCTGACGTCGCTCCGTTCGCCCATGACCACGGCGATGTCGATTTGGTCCAACAGATGGACGACTTCGAGTCCGTCGAGAACGTCGGACGGGGCGTCCCGCAGGTCGACGATGTATCGGTCTTCCCGCGACTGTGCCGAAACGGTCGGCGTCGTCAGTGCTACTCCACCCAGTGCGGCCCCTACTCCCTTCAGGAAAGAACGGCGCGTCGATTTTCGTGGCATTCGTTTACACATGACATCAGACACATATTAATCTTAATACTCGTAACGTATTGTAAAATCTGCAAATGAAGAATTATTTTACCAGAAGAAAGTCAGATTGAACAGACTTCAGTCGTCAGAGCGGCGGCCGTGATGGCCGCGTCGTCCCTCCCGGTCGTCGTGGTCACGGCCGCCGTAGTGTCCGTGGTGGCCATCACGGTCGTCGTGTCTCCCGCCATGGTCGTGACCGCGGCCGTGGCGGTCATCGTCGATTTCGTCCCACACCGCTCGGGCGGTGTCGAGTTGGCCTTCCCCGTGGTGCGTCGGGTCGTCGAGGTCACGCGCCGGCCCTTCCAAGTGTTGGCGTACCTCGCCGGGCGTCGCGTCCGGGTTGACGCTCTTTACCAGCGCGGCGACGGCCGCCACCTGTGGCGACGCCATGCTCGTCCCAGCCTTCCACCCGTAGTCGGGAACCCGCTCGGCGTCCACATCGGTGAACACCGTGTTCAAAACGAGGTCGTAGTACCACTTCGAGTCGGTGCACGATGTCGAGTCCGTCCAGTTCGCTTTCGCTCGTGGACTGAAGGTCGAGAATGTACCGTTCGTCCGACGAACTCGCGGACACCGTCGGCATCATCGTCAATCCAGCAAGAGCCACCCCGTCGCCTTTTAGGAAGGAACGTCGAGTTGATTTCTGAGACATTCTCGTAGATATCAAATTTTATAATTTTTAATGTTATAGATTAAGGAAATTGGTACCGAATATCCCGGTGGTGAATTCAGGTGATGAAGAAACGGAGACGGTGAGGTGATGACGCGGTGACGGTGTCACGAAGACGACGGATGAAAATGGCAGGCGTTTCCCGATTCGGATTCGAAGAACGACGATACATACCGTGCCGCTGATATCGGCTAGAAACTCGTGGAGGATTCCAACTCGCTGGCGAGGTCGAGATACGACGTTATCGGCACGTCCGACTCGTCGAGCAGAACGCGTTCCCCTTCCTGTTCGATGATGCCTGCCTCTTCCATCTTCGGGAGGTGTTTGTGACGGAGTTCGGTGAGAACGTTCGGCTTGTCGTGTTCAGTAGTCCGGTCGTCCCAGTCGATGATCCGTTCGGCGAGTTCCTCGCGTTCGACGGGGATGTCGCAGTTTCGAAGATGATAGAGGACGTAGCGACGGCGATAGTCCGCTAACACTGCCATCACTGCATTGAGGTCGTCCGAGTGGACATCGTCGTTCTCTGAATTCGTCTCCGGGGCGCCAGTAAAGTCAGAACTCATCGTGATTAATACAGTGATATGATTCCGTAAAAGAACTGTGCCTACACACGTAGGCACGGGTAGAACGGCCCCAGAGAACGACCTTAGAACCCCTTCCCGAGCAGTTCACGGGCGATGATGTTCTTCTGGATTTCCGTCGTTCCCTCGTAGATTTGGGTGATCTTCGCGTCGCGATAGAGTCGCTCCACGTCGAAGTCGTTGACGTACCCGGACCCGCCGTGAATCTGGACCGCTTCGTCCGCACATTCGACCGCGATGCGCGAGGAGAACTCCTTCGCCATAGACGCGAGTTGGGTCAGTTGTCCGTCACCGTTGGCGACGCTCCACGCGGATTTGTAGGTGAGGTTCCGCGCGGCTTCCGTCTTCGTGTGCATCTCGGCGAGTTTGTGCTGGATTGCCTGGAATTCGCTGATGGAACGCCCGAACTGTTCACGCTCTTGGGCGTAATCGAGCGCGCGTTCACAGGCACCCTTGGCGATACCGACGCCCTGTGCGGCGACGGCCGTCCGAGTTTCGTCGAAGAACTGCATGAGTTGGAGAAAGCCCATTCCGCGCGTGCCGACGAGGTTCTCTTCGGGGACGCGCACGTCGTCGAAAATGAGTTCGGCGGTGTCGGAGGCGCGGATGCCGAGTTTGCCGGTTATCTTGTCGGCCTCGAACCCGTCGCGGTCGGATTCGACTATTATCTGCGAGAAGCCAGCGTAGCGGTCCTCGGCTTCCGGGTCCGTCTTGCACATCACGACGAAGAAGTCGCCGATGGAACCGTTCGTAATCCACATCTTGTTGCCGTCGATGACCCACTCGTCGCCGTCCTTCTCGGCCGTGGTAGAAACCGACGAAACGTCGGAGCCAGTGTCCGGTTCGCTGATGGCGGTTCCCATGACGGCGTCGCCGGCGGCGACGGGAGCGAGGTACTCCTCTTTCTGCTCTTCGGTACCGAACTCGCGGATGGCGTCGCCGCCGAACGCCGTACTCGTGATACAGAGGCCGATGCCGGGATCCACGGCGAACAGTTCCTCGACGATAATGGCGACTTCGAGAGGCGAGTAGCCCGCGCCGCCGTATTCGATGGGAATGTTCGCGCCGGTCAGGCCCATTTCGGCCGCTTTGTCGATGATTTCCCACGGGTACTCCTCCTTCTGGTCGTACTCCTTCGCGATGGGTTCGACCTCGTTCTCGGCGAATCGTCGCACTTCGTCACGGATCGCTTGCTGCTCGTCGGTCAGTTCGAAGTCCATGCCAACGACTTACGGGGCAACGAATAAATCGTTTTGTAACCGGATATAAACTCGAAGATAGTTTATTAGCTAGTAGAGAGAAACGTTGAAACACCCCCGCAACGAGGGTTCTCCCATGGCGCTCGAAGATATCAACACCATAGCGGTTCTCGGTGCCGGCAACATGGGTCACGGAATCGCGGAAGTCGCCGCACTCGCGGGATTCGACGTGAACCTGCGCGACATCGAAGAGGAGTTCGTCCAGAACGGCTACGAGGGAATCGAGTGGAGTCTGAGTAAACTCGCGGAGAAAGAACAGATCAGCGAGGCGGAAGCGGACGCCGCGCTGGACCGCGTGACACCCCTCGTGGACTTCGAGGAAGCCGTGGCCGACGCGGACTTCGTTATCGAAGCGGTTCCCGAGAAGATGGCCATCAAGAAGGACGTGTACGGCGAATTAGAGGAGTACGCCCCCGACCACGCCATCTTCGCCACCAACACGTCCAGCCTCTCGATTACGGAACTCTCCGAGGTGACGAACCGTCCCGAACGGTTCTGTGGAATGCACTTTTTCAACCCACCGGTCCGGATGCAACTCGTCGAGGTCATCACGGGCGCACACACGAACGAAGACGTTCTCGACGTGACCGAGGAGTTGGCCGAGGAGATGGGCAAAACTCCCGTTCGCGTGCGCAAGGACAGCCCCGGTTTCATCGTCAACCGCGTGCTCGTTCCCCTGATGAACGAGGCCGCGTGGATAGTCGAGTCCGACGACGCCACCGTCGAGGAAGTGGACAGCGCGACGAAGTTCGACATGGGTCTACCGATGGGCAGTTTCGAACTCGCAGATCAGGTCGGCGTCG
The DNA here is from genome assembly GCF_056892285.1 of Haladaptatus sp. HS23. Classification (NCBI taxonomy): domain Archaea; kingdom Methanobacteriati; phylum Methanobacteriota; class Halobacteria; order Halobacteriales; family Haladaptataceae; genus Haladaptatus; species Haladaptatus sp. HS23. Next base: position 82,740 of record NZ_JBXGLH010000001.1, read on the forward strand.
ACGTCGGCTACCACGTCCTCGAATACATGCACGAAGTGCTCGGTGACGCGTACGAACCGTGCCCGCTCCTCGCCGAGAAGGTGGAGGAGGGGAACCTCGGTAAGAAGACCGGAAAGGGATTCTACGACTACGAGAACGGCGGCGTGGATATCCCGACCGACGCCGGAAGCGAGGACATCGTCCTCCGCCTGCAGGCCGTAATGGCGAACGAAGTCGCGAATCTCGTCGGCAACGACGTCGCGCCCGCGAGCGAAATCGACGAGGCGGTCATGCTCGGTGCTGGCTTCCCCGAAGGGCCGGCCCGGATGGCCGACGACGCCGGACTGGACACCCTGCTCGAAACGCTCGAATCCCTCCACGAGGAGACGGGCGCGGCGCGCTACGAACCCGCGGACTACCTCGAAGAGCGCGCCGAAGTCGGCGGCTTCGCGGACCAGACGGAAGACGAAGGTATCGAGTTCGAGGCCATCCGCATCGAAAAACCGGGCGAGATGGTCGGCCAAATCGTCCTCGACCGTCCGCACCGCATGAACACCATCAGCGGGCAACTCCTCGACGAACTCGCCGAGGCCATCGACCAGTTGGAGGAGGACGACGATGTTCGCGCAATCCTCATCACGGGCGAGGGCGACAAGGCGTTTTCCGCCGGTGCCGACGTTCAGAGCATGGCAGCGGGCGGTGCCGACCCCATCGGTGCCATCGACCTCTCGCGCAAGGGCCAGGAGACGTTCGGGAAACTCGAATCATCCCCGATGCCCGTCGTCGCCGGAATCGACGGCTACTGTCTCGGCGGCGGTATGGAGTTGTCCATGTGTGCTGACCTCCGAATCGCCAGCGAGCGCTCCGAACTCGGGCAACCGGAACACGACCTCGGTCTCCTGCCGGGATGGGGCGGCACCCAACGCCTCCAGCACATCGTCGGCGAGGGACGAGCGAAGGAGATAATCTTCACCGCGGACCGCTTCGACCCCGAGACGATGGCCGATTACGGCTTCGTGAACGAGGTCGTATCGACCGAGGAGTTCGAGGACAGCGCGTTCGAACTCGCGGCGAAACTCGCGGGCGGCCCGCCAATCGCACAGAAGTTCACGAAGCGCGCGATGCTCAAGGGCTGGGAGAGCACGGAAGCGGGCCTCGAAATCGAGGCCCAAGCCTTCGGCCACCTGATGGCCACCGACGACCTGATGGAAGGTATCACCGCCTTCATGGGCAAACAGGACCCCGAATTCGAAGGAAAGTAGACTGACACCCCTTCCCAAAAGGGGTGGCACCGATTGACGCGGAATCCGCCCGCTGTCGGTCGATAACGGAAGGTTTAAACTAGTTCACCAGAAAGCAATGAGTGCGCACCAAGCGCGATACGCTCGGTTGGTGTAGTCCGGCCAATCATCTTGGCCTTTCGAGCCGAGGACCAGGGTTCAAATCCCTGACCGAGCATTTTCCGAATGGAATGAGGAAAAGCGGAGGCGCAGGGGTTTTAAGTACGGAAGAGGCAGTCTCGCCGGAGGCGAGGAAGCGTCTTCAGGTAGTTCAAATCCCTGACCGAGCACTTTTCGAGGAACGAAGTGACGGGAAGCGATGCGTAAAACGGGTCAGTGCTGTCGCGGCACACAATCGGGATGGAAAACGAGAGCAGTGACGGTGTTGGTGATTCCGGTCGGAGTGTTCGTACGGAGCCAGTATCGAATTTTAACGAAGGATACAATAATTCCATCACGATTATAATACATCAATAGTGGTATAAAGTGGGCTTGTAAACTTCGAAAACAAGGTGTGAACGTTCGACAATTCAAAGAACTAGCGTATATCTTTATTATTCTCGGCTCTCTCTAGATGAAACGTCAGACGATACGTTCTCCAACAGTGAGAAGCAAATAAGTCCTGAGTTATAAACGACATGACCATAGCAAGCGATTCCGCATTCAGCACCGGTCCCATCCTCCTCTGCACTGCCGGGTTGGGTCGCGAGGGCGACGGCGATTGCGTACGCTGGTTATCGTGCAAAGAGGGAGCGAGTAGAAACGTTCTCCTCGTGACCTACAACCGGGCACCGGAGGTCGTCTACGGTCACTGGGAATCGCGCATCGGCGAGGAGCCGGCGGAACTCGGAATCATCGCCGTCGGCGGCGGCGGCGGCGCACGGACCGGAACTCATCGCTTGGAACCCCGTGGCGATAGCAACGCCATCTCGCTCGCTAGCCCCGCCAGTCTCGGCCGACTCGAAACCACGATTCACCTGTATCTCGACCAATGGTCCTCGAACGACGAGGAGACGGTACTCTGTTTCGACTCGATCTCGTCGTTGCTTCGCCACGTGGACCGGACGATAGCGTTTCGATTTCTACACTCGTTGACCGAGTATCTCCGCCAGCGAAACGTCATCGCACACTTTCATATCGACCCGGACCTCCACGACGACGCGACGATAGCGATGATGTGTTCGTTGTTCGATGTGGTTCACGGGCGTTCCGGGGACGCGGAGGATGTTTCCGCCGACGTCTTCTTGGCACTCCTCGGGGCACCGCGGCGACGGCTCGTCTGTCGTTATCTCGGCGAAGTCGCCGACCGCGCACCCGTCTCGGCAATCGCAAAGCGAATCACCGAGTGGGAAGGGTCGGGAACGGTGAGCGAGAACGAGCAAGAGAGGGTTCACATCACCCTCCATCACGTCCATCTGCCGGAGTTGGCCGACGCAGGCGTTCTCGAACGGGACGGCGAGATGGTTTCCTCGACCGTCGAAAGCGAAACCTTGGACCGGTACGTTCGATTGACTGAGAACGACTCCTCTCCGGAGGTGACGCCCGCGCTCCCGAATCGGGAATCCATTCGACAGGGTAACTCTTCGGTGGACGAGTCGGACGAGACGTACTGGACGGTGTACGGAACGGCACCGGATTCGATAGCCGTGACGCTCGCACGGGCGTTGGCTGACGTTCAAAACACGCACGCGACCGAACTGCGACCCGTCCTCGCCGAGGCCATCGACATCGACGCGCTTCAGCGACTGTCGGACCACGGCGATATCTCCGTCTACGCGGCGTTCGAGTACGAGGGATACGAAGTGGTGGTCGATAGCGGCGAGATCAAACTCTACGAATCACGCTAGCCACTCGTCCGGTTTCGTGTTGTAGTCCACGTCCGTCGCGGCGATGTCCTCGACTTCGTTCCACGGTAGGTCGCGCATCTCGAACTCGGTTCCGTCGTAGCGGAGGAGTTTTCCTTGCTCTTCGGGTTCCGGTTCGCGGTCACGCCGCCGGGCGATTTCGGCGTCGCGTTCGTCGATTTCCTTCACGATGGTCTTCAGGTTCACCGGGTGGCCCCACAGTTCGTAGATGCGTTCGAGCGTCCGTGTGGCCTGCTCCAAGTCCAGCATGACGCCGTTGTAGTGGTGACCGAGGAGCAACTCGCCCTTGTTGTCGTAGTTGCCGTCGTAGACGGCCATGGTCGGCTTTCCGAAGTTGGTGAACTGGAGCATCAGCTTCTTCTTCACGTCCTCGTACTCCGTACTCGACACCCGGTAGTCGCCGGTCGTCCGGCTGAACTCGTAGGTGAAGTACTCGTTGTCGACCACGAACTCCTTGGTCAGGAAACCGTCGAGGAACGTCACGTCGTTGTGGCTGGACCGAACCTCGTACATCCGGTCCCATCCGGCGGTGTACTCGACGTCGGCCATCGCTTCCTCGATGCTTCCATACCGCTCGTCGTCCATCATGTAACGGGCGTACTGCTCCAAATCCGCCTGCGGGATGGCTTCGAGGAACCCTCGGTTCTGGAGTTTACAGAGCGAGAAGTGACGCTCCGCCAGTCCCTCGTAGGTGAGCACTTTCCACGGATGACTGTCGACGTCGATGTCGCCTTCCTTCGCACGCTCCATCGCCTCGGCGTCGATTTTCTCCGCGGAAAGCGATTCGAGGTCCGAAAGCGTCTCCGTTGTTATCGTTTCCAGCGCCGGGTCAGATTCGAGGAGGTCCGCAACCTGCTCGAAGTCGACGACGTCGTGGAAGTTACGCCACGTGATTCCACGCACTCGGAGGAGTTGACGGACGACTTCGCGCCGGTTTTCCGTGTTCTCGATGTACTCCCAGAGCTGTTTGCCGAGTTTGTAGGGATTCAGCCCCGGAGACCCGAGAACGCGGGCTTGGTGGTCGGCGTATTCGATGAACTCGTCCGTGCCCGCAAAGCACTCCTCGCCCATCATCATCGACTCCCAGTAGGCGGCCCACCCCTCGTTCATCACCTTCGTCGTCTTCTGGGCCGCGAAGTAGTAAGACTCGGTGCGGAGCATCTCCAAAATCTCCGTCTGCCACTCCTCCATCTCGGCGGCCTTGCCCTCCTCGGGGTCGTAGGCGTGCCCGTGGTCGCGGAGGTACGCGAGGAGGTCCTTTTCGGGCTCCTCTAACGTTCCGGCCTGCTTTTCCTCCTGTGCTTCCAGCCATTCCTCGTCGAACACCTCGTCGCGGACCTCGTCGCTGAGGTTCATCTCCGAGAGTTGGTCCGCCAGTTCGTCCGTCTCGTGTTCCTCGTCTTCGACCCGGTGCTGGTGTTTGAACGCCTGATGCTGGTCGATGTTGTCCTGTAAACAGAGGACGCTATCGATCCACTTTTCGACCTCCTCGCGGTCGACTTCGGGGTCGCTCATGATACGACGCACGCGGTCCGCGTGACGCGAGAGCAGTGCCGCCGCGTCCAGTTCGTCCGCGAACATCCGATACCAGCGGTTGTTGGCGAAGAAGTCGGAGTGGGCCTCGACGTGGGTGATGACCGCCTTCTGGTCCGCGAGACTGTTCGACTGCTGGAGGAAGGCGTGAGCGGGGTCGTCGTTGATGACGATTTCGAACGCCTTTCCCCCGCCGAACTGGCCCTGCTTCTGCTGGCGGTCGTACTTCATCCCCCAGCGCCAGTGCGGATATCGTTCCTGAAACCCGTCGTAGGCGATGAGTTCGTTCATCTCGTCGTAATCGACGATCCAGTACTTGACGGGATAGGGGTCGAGTCCGAGTTTCCGCGCGAGTTTCCGCGCTTCCACGACCGGTTCGCGCACCTGTTCCGCCTCGCGCTGCGTTTCGATTCGCTCGTTCATGATGCCTCCGTGCTCAGGATTTCGTAAATCGCGTCCGTCACGTCCCCCGGACCGTTGACGTAGCTGACGGCGACGGTGTCCGATTCGGCGAAGTGCCGTTCGACCTCCTCCGCGTGAGTCGCGTTGATGGCTTTGCCCTCCGGTTGCGTTTCGACGTAGGCGTGGAGGTTCGCCGGAATCTCCTCCATCCGGGGAATGACGTTCTCCTCGGTGTCGTTCCGGCTGTTTTCGCTGTCACCCGCCGCGAACACGTAGCGGTTCCAGTCGGCCCACGGGTACTCCTCTTCGAGGATGCGACCCGCGAGTTCGTAGGCGGACGAGATTTTCGTCCCGCCGCCCGACCGGATGCCGAAGAACTCGTCGCGTTCGACCCGCCACGCCTCCGCGTCGTGGGCGATGTAGACGAACTCCGCCGTGTCGTACTTCCCGGTCAGGTACCAGTCCAGCGGGGTGAACGTCCGTTCGACCAGTTCGCGCTTCTTCTCGCGCATCGACCCGGACACGTCGCGGATGTTGACGACGACGACGTTCTTCTCGCGCTCCTCGATGATTTCGGGGTAGCGGTAGCGCTCGTCCTCCCGTCGGAACGGGATGTTTTTGACGCCGTGTTCCCGGATCTTCTGTGCGGTAGTCGTCGGTTCGACCTTCGACTCCATCTCCTCGATGCTCTTCCACTTCGAACGCTCGTCCGCGGGCAGGTCGTCGTAGTTCTCCTCGACCCACCGCTTCGAGACGGTGAGGTTGTTCTCCCTCGCCCAACGGAACACTTCGTCCGGTCCCCAGCCTTCGACCCCCATCGCTTCGCGGATGTAGTCGGGGTCGAAGTCCATCGCTAACTTGCGTTTCAGCCCCTCTTTGAACATCCGCTCGAAGTCGAGCGTACTGTCGGGACCGGTTTTCGTCATGTCGGTGAAGTCGCCCTCTATCTCCTCGATGACCTCCTTTCCTTTCGGTTGGAGGTCGAGGCCGAGTTCGTCGTCCAACTCCTCGGCGAACTCCTCGGGGTCCATCTCGTAGTAACCGTGTTCGTCCGACTCGTCGCCGGGGTCGCCTTCGTCCCCGTCGTCGCCGGGTTGTGGCTGTGGCTGACCGACCGGGTCGCCCACGTCCGGTTTCCCTTGGCCGACGCCGCCCTTGTCGCGGCGGTCGTACTGGAACTCCGGGAGGTCCACGATTTTGATGGGGATGTGAATCTCGTCCGGGAGACTCTGACCGAGGTCGCCGTACTGGATGAACTCCGCGAGGTCCTCGCGGCGGTCCTCGCCGACTTCACGGTACCGTTCGAGGTCGTCTCTCAATCCCATTTGTAGCTCACCTGATTCATGACGTGCTGGCTGGTCAGTTCGGCCGAGGCGGGCGAGTAGCCGAACAGGTCCTGTAGGTTCTGGATGGTCTGTTCTTTCACCTCGGCCGTCTCGGTGTTCTTCGGCGGACTCTCCCACTGGTTCGGGTCGAAGTCCTCGTAGACGCGATGCACGTCGTCCCAGTCGTTGTTTGCTAGTACTGTTTTGATGATCGGAACCTCCTTCGGGTCGATGTCGCCGACTTCGAACTCCTCGTTCCGGTTCTCCCACGCGTGGCGGTTCAACGCGGTGATGACCTTGTTCCGACGGAACTCGGCCACCGCCGGACTCGGTTCGTGATTCACCTCGTAGGCGTCGGTGGTGAACCGACCGAGGTGTTCCGTCTCGAACACCTTCATCTTCAACGCGTCCGGTTCGATACGCTCGCCGCGTTCGTTTTCGACGTCCTCGCTGGTCGCCCACGCGTAGACGTGTTCGATGTATTCGCCGACAGTCTCCTCGTCCACCCGCCGGTCGCGCATGATGGCGTCCAGCACGTCGCTTTCCTGCTGTTGGAAGATGTAGTTCTTCACGGGGACGAGGCGGTTTTCGTACTCGGTGCGCTCCGCCGCGGAGAACACGGGGGCGTCGCCGATGCTCTCGGCCATCGCGTTGAGAACGTCGCGAGGCATGATGACCTGCTCGACGTCGTAGTCGGAGTGGTGCCGGTCACGGATTTCGTTTAGCAGTCCGGCAATGATGTCACGGGTGTACGTGACCGGAATACCGCCCGACCCGTCCGCCGCGTCGTCGTCGAAGTCGAAATCGTCCTTCTCGATGCGCTCGTCGCCATCCAGCAGGTAGCCGCGGTCGAAGAGGATGGCCTTGTCGACGAGGTCGAGTCCGGCGGGCACATCGCTCGCGTCGAGTCTGGACACCACGCTGTACAGCGCGGCAGATTCGATGGCGTGTGGCGCGATTTCGCGCTCGTTGATGTCGTCGCCGTCCCGAACCTGAACGCCGACCGGTTCCCGAATCCGGGCGTCGAGTTCGTCGTACATATCCGCTTGCCACACCGTCGTCTCGTTCGTGAGTTCGCGTCTGATGAGTTCGGCCTCTAAACTGAGATTCGTCAGGTAGCGGAACTCCCGACGGTCGAGTCGACGTTTCAGCGCGCGGAGCGGGTCCGCGCCCCCAGCGTCGGAGTGCTGGTTCAACTGCGCTTCGAGGTCGGGATTCGAGATGATGACGAGCTGCGTGTCGATGTCCATCTGGATGCCCTTGTCCAGTTTCACCGCCTTCTCGTCGGGAACGTTGAGCAGCTTCTGGAGCAGGTCCGCGTGTTGGGCCGCGTCCTCCACGATGGTCAGCAGGCCGTTGCCCTGCGAGAGGACGCCGTCGTAGCTGAACGCCTGTGGGTTCTTGCGTCCGCGCGAGTCGAGTTCCTGCAACATCCCCTGCATCCAACTGCCGACCAGTCGCTGTTTCGGACGGCCGCTGTCCTCCGAGTGCAGGACGCCGATGCCGTCGCCGATATCCACGACGTAGTTCTTCACCCGGAGATGTGCCGGGTCGGTGATGGCAGTGAACAGTTCCTCCTCGCCCTCACGGCGGTACTGCTCTTCGAGATAGTCGTACGCCTCCCGGCTGAACGGGTCGAGTTTCCCCTCGACGAGGATGTCGAGGTGGTCGTCGATGCCGTCGTTCAACCTTTCGAGCAGTTGCTCTCGCACCTGCTGTGGGAAGACGAGGAGCGGGTGGGACTGGACGGGACTGGCGAACCAGTTCTCCTCGCTCGTCGCCACCGCGTCGTCGCCGTAGGTCAGTCCCGGGGCTTCCGACGCCGTGGCGATGTTCCACTCGACGGTGTAGCGCCGCCCTTCGGGCGTCTTCGAGTACTCCCGAAGGCCGTTAACGAGACAGCGTTTGAGTTCGGACTTTCCGGTCGCCGTCGGCCCGGCGAACCAGATTATCTTCTCCTCCTTGCCGCGACGTGCCGCGATGGACCGCAAGTCGTCCACGAACGCGTTCAGCACCTCGGTGTTGCCGAGGATGGCGTGTTCGCCGTCGTTGTGCGGGTCGTCGAAGAAGTTGTAACGCTCCTTCTCCTCGCCCTCCTCCACGACGCTCCGGGTACCCATCGACTCGATGGCTTCGAGGAGGTACTTGCTCGCGTGCGAGGCGGTAGTCGGGTTTTCGAACGCCGCGTCTACGTACTCCGCGAGGCTCATCGGCTCCTCGTACGTCTCGCGGAGTTCACGGTTCGCGTCGTCGATGTAGTCGCTCCCTTCGGTCACTGGTCACTCCTCCATTTCGGCGCGGGCGACTTCCGCCCCGGCGAATTCGAGCACCTCCTTCGCGCCCTCCCGTGAGTAGCCCTGCTCCATGAGCGCGTCCACCCACGCGTTCTGTTCGTCGTTGTCCATCTCGTTCGCCGACACCAACGCCGAGAAGTTGATGTTGTGTTTCTTGTCCTCCCAGAGTTTGCGCTCCAAGGCGCGGCGCAGGCGGTCGTTGTCCTGCGGGTCGAACGCCTGCCCCTCGCGGGCGCGCCGCGACACCCAGTTCGACACTTCCTGCCGGAAGTCGTCCTTGCGGTCGCGGGGGACCTCCAACTTCTCCTCGACGGCGCGCAGGAAGCTCTCGTCCGGTTCCTGCTCGCGCCCCGTGAGTTCGTCCTCGACGGTGGCGTTGTCGATGTAGGCCATCACGTGGTCCATGTACTTCTCGCCCTGCCGCTGGATTTCGTCGATGTCGTAGGCCAGCGCGTGGCGCACGTCCTCGATGGCGCGTTCGCGGTACTCGCCGCGAACGGTTTCCAAGTAGCGGTAGTAGGTCTCGAAGTTCTCCTCCGGAATGGAGCCGTGGTTCTCCAAGTTCACCTCGAAATGGTTGAACACCGACAGCGGACTCAGGAAGCCACGGCTTCGGTGCGTGGAGTTCATGATGGCCTCCGCGATTTCGTCGCCGATGAACCGCGCGGAGACGCCTTCCATTCCCTCTCCGATGTCGGCTTTGCCCTCGGCTTCCTCGCGGAGTTTCTTCACGTCCACGTCGTCCGTGTCCTCGATTTCGCCGTTGTAGGATTTGGCCTTCTGGAGGAGGTCCACCATCTCGGTGTCCGGTTCCTCGATGCGGGTCAGGACGCCGAACAGGCCGGCCATCTCCAAGGTGTGTGGCTCGATGTGGACGTCCGGAACGTCCGCGTTGCGGAGCATCTTCCGGTAGATGTCGGCCTCGGATTCGTATTCGAGGACGTACGGGAAGTCGATGCGCTTCGTCCGGTCGTTGAACGCTTCCATCTTCTCGTCGCCCTTCTTGTCCCGGTATTCGGGCATGTTCGTCCGGCCGACGATGACCTGGTCGATGTCGATACGCGGGTTGTTCTTCGGCTTGATGGTCTGTTCCTGCGTCGCGTGCAGGAAGTCGTACAGGAACTCCCGCTGGAGTTTGAGCAACTCCTCGCCGCTGAAGATACCCCGGTTCGCGTTACAGAACGCGCCGGAGTAATCGAACGCGCGCGGGTCGGACTCGCCGTAGATGGCGATTTTCGAGTAGTTGACGTCGCCCGTCAACTCCGTCTCGTCCTGATTCTTCTTGTCCTTCGGCTCGAACGTCTCGACGGACTGACGCTTGTTCTCGTCGGCGACGAGGCGGAATATCTCGATGTGGTTTTCGAGCACCTGCTTGATGTCGTCGTCGTAGTACGCCAACAGCGCGTCCATGTAGAACTCGCTCGCCGGGTCCAACGCCTGCTCGTTCTTGATGGTGTAGGGAGCGTCTAGCTCCTCGTTGATGTCGTCGATGACGCGCTGGCGCTGTTCGAGCGGGAGGAGGACGAGCGGGTCCTGATTCATCGGGGACCGGATCACGTCGTCGGACGGGTCCTGGTCCGGAATGACGTCACAGAGGTTCGTCCACCGGAAGGTGTACAGTCGCCCCTCGTCGTGGAGTGTGTAGTCCTCGAAATACTTCCGGACCTGTCGGTCGAAGTCGGATTTACCCGACCCGACCGGTCCGAGGAGTAGCTTGATGCGTTTTTCGGGGCCGAGCCCGCGCGCACCGCTCTTTACCTTGTTCACGAACTCGTGAATCGCACGGTGGATTTCACGGCCGTAGAACGTGTTCTCCCCGTCGAATATGGGGTCTTCGGACGCGAGTGTGTACTCGACGACGCCGGAGTCTTCGTCGTACTCCGTACCGTAGTAGTCGAACATGTCCGCGACTCGCTGGTGGGCGTTTCGGGCTACCTTCGGGTCTTCGTATACCTCCCGTAGGTACCAGTTGAAGGACTTCGTTTCACGGAGGTCTTCCGGCATCGATTCCTGGTAACTGCGGCTGAGGTCGTCCAGCGTTTCGATGTCACCTTTCATTGTATCACGCATTGTTTGGAACTTCGGATGGACCAAGGGAGAGAGAGACCGACCGGGCGGTCCGATACCGGCGGGGCATACGTAATCGGCACGCATTCACAAAGTTGTGTCGGTCGGAACACCGCGATTGCTCTCCGGCGGGGCGTGTCGGGCGACGGCGTGCGCGCCCGCAGTAACTCCTGCGTCAATCGCGGGATCATTGTGCGTGCCATCCACCGCTTCGGAAACCAGTCGGCGTATTCCAGCGAATCCCATCCACCCGGAAGCGTATGGTTCGAGACCGTGTACCGTGCGGACTGCTACCACCCGATACTGTTTAATGGATAGGACGAGGCCATATATAACTGTTGTCCATGCACAAGATTCTTTTGATATAGATTAAGCACCCAAAACCCCCGAAATTACAAACTAATAGGCCTGTACTGCCCAAATACCTCGTTATGAAAAATCACAACTTATACACCCTTTATATGCAAGGTCGGGGAGGGGACTGACAAGCCTTACCCCGCTCCGTCGCAAACCGCCGTACGTGTCCATCGAGAACCTTCCAGAGTCGTGGGTCGTCTGGAACGAGGAACCGAACGGACGGTGTATCCTCGCCTACCGCCCGGACGTGTTCGACACGCGGCAGTTCCCGCCGGAGTGTATGCCGACGCTGTATCTCACCCAAGGAACCCCCAACCGCCCGGCACAGGAGCGACGGGCGACGGACTCGTGGTACTTCGAGTTCTTCCTCGAACCGGAGGTCACCCTGCCGCGGACGCCGCGGTTCCCCACGCGCGATGAAGCACTTGCCGCCGCCGTGGAACTCGCGGACGAGTTCGACCGCGGCGAGGTGGAGTATCGCTCGTGCTACCAAGTCCCGCGCGAGGAGTACCTCGACAAGTTGGACGAGTTGACCGGGCGGACCGAGTAGGTGTCTCCCCGTGGCGAGAGGCTTAACCGAGGCCCACGCTTACGCCCGCCTATGTCCACCATCACGCTCGTCGGAACCCGCCTCGCGGACGTCGGTCAGGAGTTCGTCTATCAGGGTGAGGCCAGCGCCTGTGAGGGGTGTCCCTACAGAAACCAGTGTCTCAATCTCACGGAGGGGGTGAAATACCGCGTCACGGACGTTAGAAACGATGCGCAGACGCTTCCCTGCGGCGTCCACGACGACGGAGTGAGCGCCGTCGAAGTCGAACCGACCACCGTCCGCGCCAACGTCTCCGCGCGGAACGCCTACGCCGGGAGCAAGGCGACGCTCGAAGGCCCGTGCCCGCACGTCGAGTGTCCGAGCCACGAGTTCTGTGAACCCGCTGGTGCCGACTTCGACGAGGAGTACCAAATTTCGAACATCGTCGGGGACCCCCCCCACGACTACTGCCAGTTGGACCGCGACCTGACGTTGGTCGAGTTCGCCGAAAAAGACGAGTAGTCAGTTCCCGAGGACGCCGATGTACTCCGCCGTGTACCCGAAGATGTCCTCGTAGCCGTACGCGGACATCAACACCGGCACGAACGGGTTCTCCGCGACCAACTCCTCCCCGTCCGCGGTTGCGAACGGTTCTCCCCGTCCGACCCGCTGGAAGTTCTCCACCAACACCTCGAACTCGGACCCGCCGTTCTTCCGAACCGGTTGGTCCATCCGGAAGACCTCCACTTCGTCCCGACTTCCCGCGTCGATGGGACTCTCCGCGTCGGGCAACGGCAGGGCACCCGTCCCGGCGAGGAACCCGCGAACGAGGTCGTAAGCGTGGTCGACCGCTTCGGGAGACCCTTGAAGTCCACACTCTACCTCCAGCGTGTGGGGGTGTGAGATGAGTTTCCCCTTCGTGAACTTGTCCGTCTCGACTAATCGTGACACCGGCAGGTACGGACAGATGGACCGCGCAACCGCGTTCACGCGGTCCACGAGCGCGAACGGTTTGGCGTACGACTGCGTCGAGTGGAGCGAGAGGACGGTACAGTCCCGAAGTTCCGTCACCAACTCGTGTGCCAACCGCCGCTCGTACGTCTCCGCGTCCGGGTCCCCTGGGAACACGCGGTTCAAATCCTCGTTGATGTAGCGGACACCGCGTTCGAGCGCGCGCTCGTTGACGACGACGACTTTCACCGCTCGTTCCACCTCCGGTTCCTCCAAAAGGAGTCGCTCGACCGCTCTCGGACCGCACGGTTCGTCGCCGTGAATTCCGGCCACGACTGCAACTTCCGGCGTACCGTCACCTAACTGCTCGATTCGCATTTAACGAAGGCAAGTGTCGAAGCCTGAAAGCGCTTTACAATCGCGTTTTTCCGGCAAACAAGTTGAAATATCGATGACAGCAACCGTCGCAAATCAGGCCCCGTCGTCGTCCGTACTGCGTTCACGTTTCGTCCCGTTCGAACGGTCGCCTCCACGAACGGAACGAATCGTTCGGACGATTCACAGCTCGTTTCACCACATATCGACGGGTCGAGGAGGAGTATACGCTTCGAACCCAATCATCAACACAGTTATAATAAAGGGTTGCGTGCGATTTGGATATATCTTGCTCGGAATCATCGAATCATAGTGCGAACAATCAAGGGTGTACACAGGCGATACCGAGCATGGACAACTATCCACACGATTCCGGTTCGGCATCGGAAAACCTCGTGAACGGCCTTCCAATGCCGGACCTCTCCGAAGATGTACTGGAGTTGGACCACGTCTTCCAAGCGCTCGCGGAATCACGACGACGATATCTCGTGTACACGCTGAAGTCGAAAACCGAATGGGAACTGCCCGAAATCGCAGCAAAGGTCGCGTCGTGGGAGATGAACATCCCGGAACACGAAATCCCGGACGAAGAAATCGAACTGATCTACGCCTCGCTCTATCACACACACGTGCCGAAATTGGTCGATGAGGGAGTCCTCACGTTCGACAGCAAAGACGAAACGATTCGGCCGGGACCCAACGCACCGCAGGTATTGACCGCACTGGCCGGAGCAGGCGCGAGTCTCGATTCCCGACAGGAGGACCACGCACGGGAGGACGTGAATGACTCAAGCTAGTGATGACGCGAATGGAGGTGACGAGGGCCATGACGACGAACGGTGGACACTCGTCCGCCAAACGAAGTACGAGGAAGACGGAATACACGACCTCACGACGACGATAATCGCGGCAATCGCCGACGCCGAGGGCGTCTCTCCGGTCGAAGTGAAAGACCCCGTTCTGTACGATTGTGTGGACGTCGCCTCGTTGGAAGACGCGTTCTTCGGGTCCGACGTTTCGGGGCAGAATCGGGACGGCATCGGCACCGTGGAGTTCCAATTCGGGGACTACCGAATCACGGTCAACAGCAACGGCTGGATATCGGTGTGCAAGTAATCCCGCTCGCCACCGACGCCAGCACGGTCATTCGAGGTCTTCCACGTAATCGTAATCGGTATCAGTCGCGATGGGTCGACCTCCATCCAGTTCTATGTTCCATCCGTGGAGTACCGTCGGGTCGTCCAGCGCGTTCGTCATCTTCGTGCGCACGTCCGTGACGTTCACGCCGTAAAAATCGCTGGGGACGCCGTGGAGGTACTGCAGTGCGGTTTCGAACAGCGAGCGCATGCCGCCGTCGTCCTCGAAGTCGAAGTGTTTGTACGCCCCCGCCGCCACCTGCACCATTCCGTGGAGGAACGCGCTCTCCACCGACCCGTTGCCGTAGTTGTACCACTCGTCTTCGAAGCAATCGTGGCTCTCGTGGAACTCCCCGGCGTTGAACAGACGGACGCCGTGAACCACCGCCGTTCGAAGGGTTCCGTGTTCCCAGCAGTCCCGTTTCGGAAGCCATCCCGACGGCCGCTGCCCGGCCGCTGGCGGGTCGGCGGTCGGGTCGCGTGTATGGTCGTCCATTGCAGTCGCGGTATCGTTCGCACCCCACGGGTTTGTGTGTTGGTACTGGTCGTCCTCGACGCGGCGAGAAAAATCGATACTCGTTTTCGCTCGTTTCGTTCGGTCCCTACTGTGCAACCACCGACTTGCTCGGCGGCGCTCGTGCGACTTCGTAGTCACCCTCGTCGTCTACCGCGATGACTGCCCACTCATAATCGGGGTTGGAGTCCCGTATCTGTTGGCTTAGTCGCGTCGCGTTCTCCGTCCAGGTGACGAAGCATCGAAGCGTCCCATATTTCGGGGCGTCTCCGCTGTCTGCGATGGCGGAGACACGTACTTCCCGCCACTTTCGTCTGGCGCGAAATTCGTCTCCGTCGTCCAATACCTCGTATCCGAGGCGGTTGAAAATCGACCTGGCCTCCTTGGTCGGTGGTGTGCTAACAGGGGCCATCCATATGAACGTAATACACAATCCATAATAAATGTTCTTGCAGATTCGAACAATCGTCCTCCTCGGTTCAAAATATCGAAACGAATGACGATCAGCGAAGTTGAACCCACGGGTTCGCGTGTTGGGCGGGATACTCCCGCACCTCGTCTTCCGCTTTGAGTTCCTTGAGTTGGTCGCGGGCGTCCTCGCGTGTCATCCCGCCGATAGCGACCGCCGCGTCCAACAGCATCTCCTTCAGGACGCCGTCGTCAGTGACCGCTTCACGGTCACCGCCTTCGGTTTCCATCGCGTCCGTTCCCATCACCCGGAGGTACTCACGCAGGTCCGGCGTCTCCCGAAGTTCCGCGTGCCACCGCGGCGGATAGTAACTCACCCTGTCGTCCGCGAGTCGATAGACGTGTCCCCCGCCCTGCCACGACTCGGCGTCCACGAGTATCTCCTCGAACGAGGAGGGAAAGGCGTCCCGTCCGTACGTCATCGCGTCGAGGTACGCCTCGAATCGCTCTCGTTCGACGCCGGCACCGACGGCCGGATGTTCCTGTTCGACCAACCGGACCGCCTCGTCCAGCATGAGGGTTTGTCGTTGGCTTTCCAACTCCGAAACGACCGCTTCGTCGGTGGAGACCATACTCGAAATCGCGTCGCCGCACGGGTAAAGAAATCGGCCAACTTATTCGTGGGCCGCGTCCCACTCGGTCGCTTTTCGGAGGTTGCCACATCGGTTACACTCGATTCGTCCCATCGAGTCCATCGCGTTGTCCACCGTCTCACAGTTCGCACAGAAGAAGCCATAGCGCCGCTCGTAGTCGGGCGAACGATAGACGACGAAAAACGGACCCTTCGAGCCTCGAGTTCCCTCCGACTCGTCGATGTACACCGTTTCGTCGTCCGTGGTCGTCGCTGTTGTCATTATCCACTCTTGTCGGTCCATCGATTTAGGGATGTTGCACGTATCGAAGGTCTCTTGTCTCGCGCCTGAGACACGCACGTCAATGACGCTCCGGCTCCTCCACTACTCGGACATCGAGAACGCCTACGATGACCCCGACCGAATCAGCCGACTAGCGGGGTGCATCGAGGCCCGGCGGGACCGGCGAACGCTCGTCGTCGGAACCGGTGACAACACCGCGCCCGGCGTCCTCTCGCTCGTCACCGAAGGACAGCAGGCACTCGACTTCTTCGACGTCATCTCGCCCGATTTCGGCACCTTCGGCAACCACGATTTCGACTACGGAACCGACCGAACCCGCGAACTCGTCCGCCGTTCCCCCCAGACGTGGCTCACCGCCAACGTCCGTGAGAAAGCGGGGAACGAGCGGTTCGCGGCCGATGCCGGAACGGTTTCGTCCGTGATTCGAGACGTCGGCGGCACCCGCGTCGGGATGTTCGGCGTCACCACGCCCGAAACGGCGTCGATAAACCCGAACGCGAGCGACCTGACGTTCACCGACCCGATAACCGCGGCCGAACGAACCGTGTCCCGACTCCGCGAGGAGGGCGTGGACATCATCGTCGCACTGTCCCATCTCGGCCGTGGCGACGAAGCGCTCGCCAACGCGGTGGACGTGGACGTCATTCTCGGCGGGCACGTCCACTCCGAACGGATCGAACAGCGGAACGGAACGCTCGTCACCCGTCCCGGCGTCAACGGCCACGTACTCCTCGAAGTCACGTTCGACGGCGGTCCGGAACCGGACGTGGCTCGACACCGTGTCGCGGACGCCCCTCGGGACGAGGAGGTTGCCGAACTGATGCAGGAACGAAAGGCGATGGCGGGACTCGATTCGGTCGTCGCAACCGTCGCCGACCCCATCGAACGAACCCAGTCCACGACCTTCCGCGGCGAGAGCCGAATCGGAAACTTCGTCGCCGACGCCTATCGCTGGGCGACCGGTGCGACCGTCGGCCTGCAAAACAGCGGCGGCATTCGCGAGGGCGACCCCCTTTCAGGTGACGTGACCGTCGGCGACCTCGTGAGCGTCCTGCCCTTCCAAGAGCGCGTCGTCGTCGCGGAACTCACGGGCGGAGAACTCCTCGACGTGTTTCGACAGGCACACGACCCGACCATCGGGTTCGCCGAACACGACTGGTGGCACGGCCACATGAGCGGGGTCGAACTCGTCTGGAACCGGGCCGAGAGCACGCTCGAATCGGCGACCATCGACGGGACCGAGATTCGGAACGGCGAGACCTACAGCCTCGCGACCACCGAGTACCTCCTGCACAGCGACCGGGAGTTTCCCACGCTCGACGCGTCACACCGCGTCGAAACCGGCGACCTGCAGTACGAGGTGTTGGCCGACTACGCCCGCCGGTTCGGCATCGACCCACAGGTGGAAGGGCGCATCGCGCGGCGGTAGATAGTAAGGTTCTCCCAAGTGGGTCACTTCCGACTCGATATGACTCGTGTTCTCGTTCCGGTTCGCTATCCACTCTCGGAACACTCGCGTCGGACGCTCTCCGAGGCACTCCGTGTCGCCGAGGAGCGAGACGCGGACCTCACCGTGTTACACGTCAATCTCTATCACCGGGGAGACGACGTGCGACGCACCGACCTGAAACGAACCGTGGAGAAGGCGTTCGGACGTATCACGAACGCCAGATACGTCATCCGGGACGGGTTTTTGGTCGAGGAGACGATTCTCGAGGAGGTGGCGGCGACGCGCGCGGACGTGGTCGTCATCGGTCGCAAGCAGATGGGCCGCTGGCGGCGGGCGATTCGCCGCTTAGTGGACGACCCGAACATCGAGAACTTCCTTCGCGAGAAGGTGGACTGCGAACTGATTACGGTCGGTTGAGTCAGCGCTCGTCGAACTCGACCGGACGGGAGGGTGGGTTTCGAGGGGGCGGGGTTTGGTCCGGTCCGGATTCGACCGCGACCCGCGCGACGCCGCTCGTGTCGTCGAAGACGAGGTGCGAGTGGGGGTAGGCGATTTCCACGTCGGCGTCCTCGATTCCGTCCCAAATCCGTTCCATGATGCGCGAGTGGACCCGGCGCATGTAGTAGGGGTCTTTGACCCAGTAGCGGAGTTCGAGCAGGACGCCGTGGTCCGCGTAATCCCGTATCTGCGCGACGGGGTCGCTCGGGTACCGGGCACTCCCGATGCGGATGTCGGGGCCGGACGCGACGACTTCCGGCGTGTCGCGGGCCGCGCGTTCCATGATGGCCCGCGCCTCGTCGAGGTCCCCCTCGTAGGTGACTTGCATCTGGAGCGAAAGCCGCGACCGCGTGTCCTCGGCGGAGTAGTTCACCACGTCCCGTTCGCGCATCGTCGCGTTCGGGATGACGAGGAAGGTGTTCTGGAGCGTGAAAATCTTCGTGTACCGGAGCGTGATGTCCTCGACGTAGCCGCGGGTCCCACCGTTCGGCGAACTACTGTCCACCAACTCGATGAGGTCGCCGATTTCGTATGGTTGGTCGGCCAGCAGGAACAACCCGTTGATGACGCTCCCGATGATGGGCGCGAGGACGAGACCCACCGTGGCGGAGAACACCGTCACCGACAGGAGGAGGTTCGACGCTCCTAGGCCGACCTGTGCGGCGGCGGTGGCGACCGCGATGAACAGGATGACGCCGCGAATCCCGCGAAGAACGGTCTTCGTGATGCTCGGCCTGCGGAACCGGCGGGCGACTTGCCGCCCGACGAGGCTGACGACCAACTGCGAGACGTACCAGCCGAGGAGAACGAATACGATAGCGAGGACGACGTCCGTGACGGTAACGTTCGTGGCAACTTTGAACGCTCCGATGGTATCAAACCAACCGAGAATACCATCTATCACTGTACCGGTCGTCGGCATGAGTCTCCCGTCTCACCCGACCAAGTAAAACCCCCACATTTTCGTGTCTGACGTGTCGATGGAGAGAGACGTGGTGGCGAAAACTAAGTCACGTGCCGACGATTCTGACGTATGGCCTCCGAATCACATCGCCCGCGTGCCTCGTTCGAGATCAGCCACTCCGAGGAGCCCAGCGGCACCCTCCTCGCTGGATTCTCGGAGTTCGGCCTCGCCGGACTGACCGCCGTGAACTACCTCGTCGAGCGACTCGACTTGGAGGAGACGGGACACGTGACCGCCGAACAGTTGCCCGCGATTACGCCGTTCGAGAACGGGGTGCCGCGCCACCACACGCGACTGTTTTCCCATCCCGACCACGATTTGACGGTCCTCGTGGGCGAACTGTTCGTCCCCACGTGGGCCGCCGACCCGTTCGCCTCCGCCATTCTCGACTGGACGGAAGAACACGGCGTCGAGGAAATCTCGGTCCTCTCCGGGATTCCGATCCCGCACGGTCCCGACGAACACCGCGTCTTCTCCATCGCCACGGAGGACTTCCACGAAACGCGCCTCGATGACGCCGACATTCCCGGCATGGGTCGCGGATTCCTCGACGGCGTGAACGCGACGCTCGTGGCCCGTGGCCTCGACTCCACGCTGGCGACCGGCGTGTTCGTCACTCCCGTCCACGCCCAGACGCCGGACGTGGAGGCCGCCATCCGCCTCATCGACGCCGCTTGTGAGGTGTACGGCCTCGAAATCGACACCGAACCGCTTCAGGACTTCGCCGAGGAAGTCGGCGAATACTACGCCGAACTCGCCCAGCGCGTCGAATCGGCCGGGGACGGTGAGCGGCCGGACGATAGGATGTACATGTAGACCCACCTTTTGCTGCGGTCGGGAGCCGAATCCGGCGCGATTCGCGCCGGATTCGGCCTTCCTCCCTGGCAAAAGGTGGACCAAAAGCACCACGTCACCCAACTTCTGTCGCTCCTTTCAGTCGCTCCGTCGGGGTTCCTCGGCCCGCTCACGGCTTCGCCGTTCGCGGAGAGGGCGTTAGCGCCCGGAACGGACGGGGTAGCCTATCGCTTCACTGGTTGCCGGATTTCAGCGAGCGACAAAAGGGAGCGGTAGGACGGGTACACAACCGCCAGAAATTGGAAGCCGCTACAACTACGAAAATCGGCCAGTGACGCAGCCGCCAGAGTGTCAGCAACCGACCAACCATCGAAAATCGCCAATTGAGGCGACCACCGAACTTCCACCGGTGACACAACCGCTAGTCGCTAGCGTCTCTCCGAAAGACCTGCGGTCTTTCGAGCCGACGACGGAATGGAGACGAACGACTCGCGCTGCGAGTCGTTCGTCAGAATGAGGGAGGAGTGTCTTCTTGAACGCAGTGAAGGAAGGTCAGGAAGTCGCATGCCCGCGCAGCGTACGCGAGCAGGAACGTCTTCCGCTGCTTTCGCTTCCACCTTTTACAGGGAACCGACCAGAGCGATGGCGAGTGCCATCGCTCTGGCCTGTGACCGTCGTAAAAGGTGGAAGCGAAAGCTGGGGTTCTATAATCCTCCGTGGATTTTCGTTCCATAATGAGCTCCGACGACCTCTATCTGACACTCGAACGAGTCGGAGAACGGTTCAGCTTAGGGGAATACGAAATCGACGCCTATCTCACGGTACTCGAACACGGACGACTGACCGCGAGCGAAATCGCGGAGCACACGGACATCCCGCAACCGCGGGTGTACGACACCGTCCGAAGTTTGAGCGACCGCGGACTGGTCGAACTCCGCGAATCCCGACCGATGAAGGTCATCGCTATCGACCCCGAAGAAGCCTTCTCCGACGTGCAATCGTCGCTCGGCGACATGATAACCGAACTCGAAGAGCGCTACACCGCCCCGGCGCGGGACACCGAAGCCGTCTCGCTGGTCAAATCGCGCTCGACCATCCTTCGCTACCTCGAAGACGTCATCGAGGCCGCGGAGTACGAACTCGCGCTGTCGCTGACGCCCGACCTCCTCGAACGCTTCGAGGACGACCTCGTGGCGGCCATCGACTCCGGCGTGAGTACGGAACTCCTCGTCACACCCGCCTCGGAAGCCCCCGACCCGGCGGAATTCGACTACGAGGCGGTGTCGACGACGGCCCGCGCACGCCGCGGCATCACGACGCCCGTCATCGCGGTGGCAGACGGCGAGTATTCGATGTACGCCACACAGGACGCCCTCCGCGACGACCGGGACCGCTACGGCGTCATCTTCAATCGCTCCGCGTTAGGATTCCTCGTCTCCGGGTTCTTCGGCACGGTCCTCTGGACGACGGCCGAACGGACCCTCTCGGCGGACGCGGAAACGCGAACGTTCCCGCGCCGATACGCTTCCATCCGCCGCTGTGTCAAGGAGATTCAGGGCATGGAGGGCGAGTTTTACGCGACCATCAAGGGCCGCGACATCGAATCGGGGAGCGACCGAATCGTTCGCGGAAAGGTCGTCGGCTTCTCGTTCGAAGGCGGCGAACGCGTCGCCGGGATGTCGGTCGAGACGGAAGACGGAACGGTCACGGTGGGCGGGCAGGTCGCCGCGCTCGAAGACATCGAAGCACACGAAATCCGAATCGGGACGGACGAGCCGCCGGCGTACGAGCGGTGAGCAGGTAGAGTAGAACTAAAACGTGAAAACGCGCTGGCCGCATTCCGGACAGGCCAGCACGTCGTCGGGTGCTTCGAGGGGGTTCGAATTCCCGCTTCCGCAACATCGGTCCGCGCTGGTTTCTTCGAGCGGCGTGTCACAGACGGGACAGTCGTAGAGGAACGAGCGGAGCGCCGACGCCGACTGCACGCGAACGTCGGGGTCGACGTCGAACTCGGCCAGCGTCCGCACCGCCGCGACCTCCGCGACGGCGACCGGGCGCGAAAGCCAGCGTTCGGTTTCCACCCCGCCGGCGGAAACGACCACGAACTGCCCCTTTTCGACCGTCTTCGCGGAGACGGGGGACGACGCCGCATCACAAACGGCCGCCGTGAGGTCCTCGTTCCGGACGGTTACCATCTCCTCGCGCCAGTCGGCCCGAAACCCGTCGTCGAGAAGGAGGCCCTCACCGTCGGCACGGACGACGCTCGCATCGAGGAGTTCCGACAGCGCGCGTTCGCCGGTTTCCGCCTCGGAGTCGACGGCCAGCGACCCGGTTTCGGTCGGGGGATTCGGGGAGTCGGAGAGCGCCGCGACGAGTTTCGGCGCGAACTCCGGGGTACCGGGGACGAGATAGCCACGAAGCGCGATTGCCGCCCCGCCGACGACGCCGACCGTCGAGGCCACGCCGAGACGACGCGAACGAGTTCCGGGGAACAGTCGGGCAACGCACGCGCACGCGAGGAAGAGAACGCTAGTGTTCAACACGGTACACGGCCAACAGCGATTGTCGCCCGTGTACTCCGTCTTTCGAAGTCCGTCAATCATTGTCAGGGTGTTCGAACGGGAAGAGTTTGAAGGTTCGGAAGTGCCGTCGAGCATGACCGGCGAACCAGTGATTTCCCTCGATAGTTCGCCCACAGTCCTTTACCTCCCCTCGAAGAACGGTCCAACGAGCATGACCGAAATGGAGTACACGAAACTCGGGAGTACCGGTCTGGAAGTGTCTCGCCTCTGTCTCGGCTGTATGAACTTCGGGAGCGAACAGCCGTGGATGATGAACGACGAGGCGGCCAGCCTCGACCTCCTCGACCGAGCGATGGACATGGGAATCAACTTCCTCGACACGGCGAACGTCTACTCACACGGCGAGAGCGAGGAGATAGTCGGAAAGGCCATCGAGGGACGCAACCGCGACGAACTCGTGATAGCGACGAAAGTGTTCGGGGGAATGGGCGACCACCCGAACGGACAGGGGTTGTCCCGAAAACACATCTTGGACCAAGCCGAAGCCAGTTTGGACCGGCTCGGGACGGACTACATCGACCTGTATCAGATTCACCGCTGGGACGAAACGACGCCGATAACGGAGACGCTCTCCGCGCTCGATCACCTCGTCGAGACGGGACGGGTTCGCTACATCGGCGCGAGCACGATGGCGGCGTGGCAGTTCACGAAGGCGCTGTACGAAAGCGACGTCGAGGACTACGAACGCTTTGCCTGCATGCAACCGGAATACAACCTCGTGGACCGCCACGAGGAGGAGAACCTCCTGCCGGTCTGTGACGCCGAAGGCGTCGGCGTCATTCCGTGGTCGCCGCTCGGCGGCGGGTTCCTGACCGGAAAATACCAGCGGGACGAAGAGGTATCGAGCGGACGGGCGACCAGCGACGAGTACACGGAGGAGCGGTTTACCGACGAAAACTGGGCGGTGTTGGGTGAGGTGCGAGCCATCGCCGAGGAGAAGGGAGTTTCCCCTGCACAGGTCAGCCTCGCGTGGTTGCTCCACAAACCGGTCGTCGATTCGCCCATCATCGGTCCGCGGACGGAAGACCACTTGGTCGAGAACGTCGCATCCATCGACGTTTCGCTATCGGACGAGGAACTGGAACGCCTCGAATCGCCGAAGACACCGGTCTGGTCGCGTAACATCGCCAACATCTGAGGCGGGTACGTCATGGAGGAGTAACGTCCCGTTCGGATGAACGTCTGTCGTGGCGAATATTGCCTCAAACGGAGGAGATGCGGCGGTTTAGCGGTTAAAAAGTGTGGAATACGGTCGTCCCTGTTGACCCATCACAACACGTCGAAACCCGGTCAAGCCGGTCACTTTTCACGCGATGCGACCGAAAGATGATGATTGTCGGCCACAAATAGTTTTACCTATCACAGATACCCGTTAGACGAACGTGATAAATCGTGGGTAGAAATGGTAACAACGGCAGTAGTCAATCGCACCAAAGGTATAAATGCGGCAGTTCCGTCTTACAAAACCATGGTGGGTGTTAGCGAACGTGATAGGGGCCGTCGGCGAGACGGCGTCTCCCGGCGGACCTTCGTGAAGGCCGTCGGAGTATCCGGAACCGCCGCCGGTCTCGCCGGCTGTACGAGTCAAGGAAAACCCGCGAACCCGAATACCATCAAGTGGGCCGCCGATTCGGACGCGGCGGACGCACAAGGAGAGATAAACAAGGCACTTCACAACGCCGGGCTGTCGAAGGACATCCACGTCGAAATCCTCGCCGGGTCGAGCAATACTGACGTACGACAGTCCCAATACCAACGCTGGCTCTCGGCGAACTTGGAGGAGCCGGATATGCTGCTCATGGACAGCGGATGGGCGTTACCGTTCATCGCCCGTGAGCAGGTGTTGAACCTGAGCAATAACCTCCCGGAGGACTTGCTGAAACAGATAAACAACGACTACTTCGAAGCCAGCGTCCAGACCGCGAAATCCACGAACGGGGACCTGTATGGGGTCCCCCTCTTCCCCGATTTCCCGACGATGCAGTATCGGAAGGACCTCGTGAAGAAGGCCGGGTTCAAGCCGGACAAGGAAAAGTGGGGAATGAACTCCATCTCGTGGAAGAAGTTCTCCAAGGTGACCAAGGAGGTCCAAAAACAGAACGATTTGGACTACGGGTTTACGTTCCAAGCGGACATCTACGAAGGACTCTCGTGCTGTGATTTCAACGAGTTCATGACCTCGTGGGGCGGCGCGTATTTCGGCTCCCACGACAACCTGTTCGGGCCCATCGGGAAGCGTCCAGTGACCGTCGCCGAGGACCCCGTTATCAAGTCCATCAAGATGATTCGGACGTTCATTCACGGGTCGTCCGCCCCCGGAGCGTTACAGGGGTACGAAGGCGGCATCTCGCCGACCGCTGTCCTCTCGTGGTCCGAGGAGACCTCACGTGCACCGTTCACCAACGGGAACGCGGCCATGCACCGAAACTGGCCGTACTCCATCGTCATCAACGGTGCCGACGACGTGTTCGGAAAGGACCTCGGCGTCATGCCGATTCCGTACGGCGTCAAGCCCAGTCAAGCGAAGTACAAGGGAACGGGCGGGCCCGCGGCGGCCCTCGGTGGGTGGCACCTGACCGTCAACCCGAACTCGCCGAAACAGGAAACCGCCTTCGAGGTGATCCGGGCGATGATGAAATCGTCGTTCAAGCTGAAACTGTTCGAAGTCATCGGCTGGCTTCCACCGGAACCGAAGCTACTCAAATCGAAGCAAGCGAAGGAGGTTCCGATCATCGGACGATACGTGGACGAACTCCGAGTGGCCGGACAGAACGCGGTACCGCGTCCGGTCACTGCAGTCTGGCCACAGGAGTCGGGTAAAATCGCCCAGCAAGTTCACGCGGCGTACGCCAACGAGGCATCGCCGGAGTCGGCGATGTCCACCTTGAAAAGCCAGTTGACCGAAATAGAAAATTATAACAAATAATCATGGCAGCTGAAGAACCAACGGAACACGGCTTGCGAGAGCAACCGAAGTCGGGTGCCTACGCCGGCGCAGTTCGCTGGATCGAGAGCCTGAGCGAGACGCAGTTCGCGTATCTCCTCTTGATTCCCGCCCTACTGCTCCTCGGCATCATCGCCTTCTGGCCGCTCTTGCGGACGTTCGAGATGTCATTGCACGCAGACAGCATCACAGGGCCCGCTCAGATCGGCGGGTTCGTCGGGTTCGAAAACTACGTGAACCTGCTGACGGGGAAACTCGATACGGTCGCCTTACCGCAACCGTTCATCGACTTCAGTTCTCCGTTCAAAAGCGCCCTCTTCGTCACGTTCATGTTTACCATCGTCAGCGTCCTGTTCGAAACCCTCATCGGCTTCGGACAGGCGCTCGTGTTGGACCAGGACTTCCGCGGTCGGCGCTGGGTGCGGGTCGCAATCATCCTCCCGTGGGCGGTTCCCATCGTCATTCAGGGGATGATCTTCTACCTGCTCTTCCAACCGGGTATCGGCTTCGGAGCCGACATCCTTCACAACGTGATCGGGTTTTCGACGACGCCGTTGGTCAACAGCCCGGAAGCGTTGTCCATCATCATCGTGGCCGACGTGTGGAAGACGACGGCGTTCATGGCTCTGCTCATCCTCGCCGGATTGCAGAGCGTCGACCGGAGCCTCTACGACGTGGCGAAGGTCGCCGGCGCATCGAAGTGGCAGCAGTTCAAGATGATAACGCTGCCGCTCGTCTTCCCGACGGTCATGGTCGCGATGTTGTTCCGCACCATCGCGGCGATGCGGATTTACGGCCTCATCCAAACCATGTCCGGCTGTTCGACCGTTCCGTCGCTGTCCTGTCTCGTCGTCACGACGTTCAGCGTTCGGCGATACGGGACGGCGTCCGCCATCGCGTTCGTGACGGCGGCCATCATCGGTATCGTGGTGACTGTGTACATCGTGAAGTTCCGCGAGAGCGCGGAGGGGATCTAAATGGCGCAAGCTGAAGCCGACCAAACCGTGTCGGACTCCGAGGAAAACCTCGGTCCGTTCCGACGCTGGGCGAAAGGGTCGATGCAGGACCCCGAGAGCACCTACAGAGGGTTGTTCTACCTCGTCATGGTGTTCTTCCTGTTCACCACGCTGTTCCCGCTGTACTGGTTGCTCGTCCTCGCGCTCACGCCGAGCAACAGGATCTCCAATATGGGACTCCTCCCGAAAGGGTTCAATCCCGGCGCGTTCGTGGAGATATTCCAGCGGTTACCGTTCCACGTGTACATGTTCAACAGCTTCGTGCTCGCGCTGCTGACCACCGCCATCGTGCTGGTACTCGCGAGCCTCGCGGGCTACGTGTTCGGACGACTTGACTTCCCGGGCCGTGGACCGCTGATGTTGCTCATCCTCGCCATCTCGTACTTCCCACCGGCGGCGTTCCTCATTCCGCTGTTCCGGCTGTTCACCGGGAACATCGAGATACTCGGACTGAGCTCGCCGATGCTGTACAACACGCCGGGAGCGCTGTTGCTCCCGTTCAGCGCCCTGTTCATGCCGCTCTCGATATTCATCCTGACGACGTTCTACAGCCAGATTCCGGACGGACTGGAGGACGCCGCGCGAATCGAGGGCACCACGCGACTGGGCGCGCTGTTCCGCGTCATCATCCCGCTGTCGGCACCCGGCGTCGCCACCGCTGGCGTGCTAACATTTATCAACGTGTACAACGAGTTCTTCTTCTCGTACCTGATGACGGACGGGGAGGCACAACACTGGGCTCCCATCCTGTGGGGCATCCTTGGCTATCAAGGCCAGTACGCATCGTTCTACAACCTCATGGCGGCGGCGAGCATCGTGGGCATCCTGCCCATCGCCATCCTCGTCGTCATCGCGCAGGAGAAAATCGTCAGCGGGCTCACCTCTGGCGCACTGAAGGAGTGATACACAATGGGTGAAGTTAATCTCGAACACGTTTCGAAACGGTACGACGATGTAACGGCAGTCGACGACATGAATCTGAACATCGAGGACGGCGAGTTCGTCACGCTCGTCGGTCCCTCGGGTTGTGGGAAGTCCACGACACTCGAAACCATCGCGGGCCTCACGATTCCGACGGATGGGACGATTTCCATCGCCGGGCGGGACGTGACGACCCTTCCACCGAAGGACCGCGGCATCGCGATGGTGTTCCAGAACATCGCGTTGTTCCCGCACATGGACGTGTACGACAACATCAGCTTCGGCCTTCGGCTCAGAAGCTTCGAGAAGGAGGAAGTCGACCGCCGCGTCGACCGAGCGGCGGAGATCGTCCAACTCGAAGGCATGATGGAACGGATGCCCGACGAGATGTCCGGTGGCCAGCGCCAGCGCGTTGCCATCGCCCGAGCTATCGTCCGGGAACCCGAAGTGTTCCTGATGGACGAACCGCTGGCGAACCTCGACGCGAAACTGCGCGTCCACATGCGCACCGAACTCCAGCGACTCCACAAGGAACTCGACGCGACCATCGTCTACGTCACGCACGACCAGGCGGAGGCGATGACGATGTCGGACCGAGTCGCGGTCATCAATGGGGGCGAACTCCAGCAGTTCGCGCCGCCGCTCACCTGCTACAACGAACCGACGAACCTGTTCGTGGCGGGATTCATCGGGTCGCCGAGCATGAACTTCGTGGAGGGAACGGTCGATTCGGACGGTTTGCAGACGGAGGATTTCCACGTTCAGTTCGACACCGGCCAACTGGATGGAATCGCGACGGACGACAGGGTGACGCTCGGTGTGCGACCTGAGGACGTGTACCTCACCGAGGACGCCGACGACGTAGTGGCCCCGACCGATTCGATCCCAGCGAAGACGGACGTGCTCGAACCGATGGGGGACCAAATCTTCGTCTACATCCTCACTGGCGGCGCGACTTCGGAGGGAATGGACGCGGAAGCGGGCGACTCCCATCAACTGATGATGAGCGTCGACCCCGACAAGGACATCGACTCCGACCAGGACGTAGAAGTCGTCCTCGACAGGGAACACCTCCACCTGTTCGATACGGAAACCGGCGACGCCATCGCTCACGGGTTAGAGTTCGCCTCGGTCGGAACCGGACCGACGGGAACCGAAGCGGAGGGGGACGACTGAGATGGTCACCGAACTCGGTTGGTACTATCTGGGAGCGGGAACTCTCCTGTTCTTCTTCTGGGCGTACGGGGTCGTCTCGTTCGGCTTAGACGTGAAGAACAAGATAATCCCCGGCATTCGAGGGCAACTCGCGGACCGGAAGGCCCGGAAAGCGGAGGAAGAGCGTGAGCGCGAGCGCGAAGAAAAGAAACAGCAGTTGTACTGACGTGCTACACTTCCCCCACCCGAGTTCGGTTCGACGGGGGGTGACTAGTGGTAACAATCGTGTGAGTACGGGGGATATCGGACGACGAAAGGAAAAGAATAACACCGTCTCACCGGTGAGCGGTAACTATGAGTGCCAGTGAGCCGGTTCGAGTCGGGTTCGTCGGTCTCGGAAATATTGGACATTATCACGCCGACAGAATCACTGACCTGCGACACGAAATCGTCGGCGGTGTCGATATCAACCCCGACGCGCGCGCCCGATTCGCCGAGAAGTACGACACCCGTTCGTTCGAGAGCTACGAGGAACTGTACGAGTCGGACATCGACGCCGTAATCGTTACGACGCCGAACAAGTTCCACGAGGAGTACGCCATTTCCGCGCTCGACGCGGGTCTCGACGTGCTTCTCGAAAAGCCGCTCGCACACACGCTCGAAAGCGCAGAGCGCATCGCGGAGGCGGCCCGGAACGCCGAGGGCTTCTGTATGGTCGGCTTCCACAACCGCTTTCGCAACCCCGTCGAAGTCATCAAAGGCTATCAGGACGAAGGCCGCTTCGGAAGGACGCGCCACGTCGAAGCGAACTACATCCGACGCCGCGGCATCCCCGGCCGCGGGTCGTGGTTCACGAACCAGGACGTCGCGGGCGGCGGTGCTCTCATCGACATCGGCGTCCACGCCATCGACCTCGCGTTGCACCTCCACGACTTCCCCGAAGTGAAGGAAGTCAGCGGCGAGGTCCGCTCGCAGTTCGGCGACCGGGACGACTACACCTACCTCGAAATGTGGGGCGACGACACCGACTCGGGAGCGTTCACGGTCGACGACTCCGTGACCGCGTTCATCCGCTGTGAGGGTGGCAGGACCATCTCGCTGGAAGTCGCGTGGGCCGCGAACCGCTCGTCGAGCGAAGAGTACTTCGTTCGCGGGACGGACGCCGGCGCGAGTTTCGACAAGCACGACGATTCGCTCACCATCTACGAGACGAGCATGGTCGGTGCTGACCACTTCTCGGACTCCAGCGTCAAGACGCGACAGGAAGACGCCCACAAGGCGGAACAGCGCGTCTTCTTCGAGGCGGTACGCGACGGCGTCGCGCCGAAGATGAACACCATCGAACAGGCGTTGACGGTCCAGCGCGTCATCGACGCCGTGTATCGCTCCTCGAAGGACGAGCGGGCGATTCAACTCTCCCAAGAATAACGGTTCTATTTCGGCTGTTTTCGGTAGTTCGTGGGTGACATTTGTCGGTCGGCGGATGCTGTAACCCATCGCACCAAAATTTTATTCCCGAACGGAGTACTCGTTCGAAGCATGGACATCGGCGTTCACACACCACCACTGTACGGCGAATCGCTCGACGACGCACTCTCCTACCTGAACGACATCGGCGTGGACGCCATCGAACCCGGCGTGGGTGGCTATCCCGGCGACACGCACCTCCCCCGGGACGAGTATCTGGACGACGAGGAGGCACAGGCCGAACTCCACGGCCTCCTCGACGAACACGACATGCGAATCAGCGCATTGGCGACGCACAACAACCCGCTCCACCCGGACGACGAGGAGGCCAAGGAGGCCGACACCGAACTCCGAGAGGCGATTCGGCTCGCCGACCAGTTGGACGTCGGCACCGTCACCTGTTTCTCCGGTCTTCCCGCGGGCGGTCCGAACGACGAGTATCCGAACTGGATCACTGCGCCGTGGCCGTCGGAACACGAGGAAGCCCTCGAATACCAGTGGGAGGACGTCGCGATTCCGTACTGGGCCGATTTGGCGGAGTACGCCGACGACCACGACGTGAACCTCGCCATCGAGATGCACCCGAACATGCTGGTCCACGAACCCGCCGGAATGCTCGAACTCCGCAACGCGACCAACGAGCGCGTCGGCGCGAACTTCGACCCCAGCCACCTCTACTGGCAGGGCATCGACGTGCCGGAGGCCATCCGCTTCCTCGGCGAACACGACGCCATCCATCACTTCCACGCCAAGGACACGAAGGTCTACGAGTCCCAAGCACGCTACAAGGGCGTTCTCGACACGACGCCGTACACCGAGGAGGCGAACCGGTCGTGGCTGTTCCGTTCGGTGGGCTACGGTCACGGCGAGGGCCACTGGAAGGACATCGTGAGCGCGCTCCGTCTGGTGGACTACGACGGCGCGCTCTCGATCGAACACGAGGACTCGCTCACCAGTTCGCGCGAAGGGTTAGAGAAGGCCGTGGAACTGCTCCAGCGCGCCGTGTTCCGAACCACGCCCGGCGAGGCGTACTGGGCGGAGTAGTTCAGAGGTCCGCGACGAGCGCTTCGGGATACAGCGTCTCGGGGTCGTCCTCGTCCCTGAAGTCAGCGGGTGATTTCCAGACGCATGCTATGCGTTCGTCGTGCTCGGGTTCGTAGCCCGGAAACCCGTCACGCTCGTAGGGCCACGCTTCGTCGATGTCGGCCTCGTAGACGCGCCAGATTTCGTGGCGACGCTGGCCGCCGAAGGTGAACACCGCCTCGTAGGTTTCGAAGTGAGAGACGTTCGAGAGCGAGACGCCTAACTCTTCTTCGAACTCGCGGTGGAGCGCTTCCTCGCTGTGTTCGCCGAATTCGACGCCGCCGCCGAGCGGATAATGATACGGGGGATTTACATCGGAGCGAGGTTCCCGCGCGACGAGAAGTTCGTCGCCGCGACGGACGAGGCCACGAGCGGAGACGCGGATGTGGGGGTGGGACATCGGATCCGTGAGGACCGAAGGGTGTCAGATAAGTATATCGAATCAACGGCGAAGGCTATCGAACGATCCGCGTCAGATACCACGTCAACAGTGCGCCGACGACTAACCCGCCGACGATTGCGGCGACGAGGACGACGGGACCGCCGCCGCCGTGCAGTGCGATGAGTCCGCCGGACGCGCCGACGAGGAGTACGACGCCGATTTTCAGACGGGTCATCGCGGCCGAACGCTCCTCCTGTGAAATCGGCCCGACCATTATCGACCCCTGCTCGTTCGCACTGGACTCGTCTCGTCACCGACGCGTACGCCACGCATGGAAGAGGGCGGGAGTGGTAGACGCTTAAATCCCGGCGGGATGGAGTTATTCCCGGTACCGTTCGACGCTTTCTAACAGGGCCTCGAAGGCGGGCGGGGCGTCGTACCGAATCGTCTCCGTCCGGTCGTCGTAATCGATGAGACGGACGTCCCACAGTTTGGGGAGCGTGACGTGCCGGAGGTTCGTTTCGAGCGACACCCCTCTGAGTTCGTCGGTTTCGGTCAACTCCTCGACCGTGAGGACGCCGTCGGGCGCGTCCATCGCCATGCGAAGCACGTATCGGCACTCCCGGTCGGCCAGTACGGAGAGCCAATCGTCCACCACGCCGGAGGGCGCGCCGATTTCCGAGGTGGCCACCGGTAACTGTGGAGGTTCCGATGCGTCCGGGTCCGCCGATGGCGAACCGTCGGGGATGGAGAGGCCCACATCAGCCGGCGTAGCCGTGGTCGCGTCGGATTCCTCGACACGCGAACTCCCCGTTTCGTTCCGAATCGGGGCAACTATTCCGGCGATGCCGACGACTAATCCCAACAGCGCACCGCTCGTCAATAAGGTCTGTGTGAGAAAGTATGGATTTGCGATGTGCCACCCGGACACTTTCGCGGTGACGATGACGCCCGCCGCGAAGCCACCGAGGGCCAACATCCCCTTGAGACAGGAGATGTCGATGCGCTGGAGTGCGCTCTCTTCGATGTCGCTCCTCGAGAGTCGATACCCCGAGTAGATGAGTATCGCGGAGAGCGTCATTTCGATGATGAACTCCGGGAACCACACCGAATCCGAACGGAGAAACAGGTCGAAGACGACGACTATCGACAGCAGAACACCGAGGAGTGAGACCATTCGTCCGCCGGTTCTCGATTCGCCGTCGGCTACCGTGGGGTCGGGATGGGTCACACGCATCCGAGGGTCACTATATCACAGGTAGTTGCTCAGCACTACTATCGGTTTCGCCACCCATGAAAAATCGGACCGGTCTTTCGTCCCAGGTGAAGATTTCGGAACGTTACTGGAACCCGCGACCCACTTCGTCCTCGTCGATGAGGTCGTCTAGCTCCTCGTTCAGCAGCTTTTCTTCCTCCTCGAACGTCTCGGCGAGGTCGGAAACCGCGTCCGGTCGGTCGTAGCCGTCGAACGCCATCGGCCCGAACGCCGGGCTTTCGAGCGCCTCCATCACGTCGTCGAAGAGGTCCGCCCCCGACGTCGGCGCGTCGGCGTGTGCTTTGATGGTCTCCTCGACGCGTTTTGCACGCGCTTCCATCTCCCTTTCGTCCGGACGCTTCTCCTCCGAATTTCGGACCGCGAACCGACCCTCCCGGAACTCCTTTTCGGGGAGATAGTTCCCGATTTCGTCGTCCAGTTTTCGGGCGACGTGTGTGCCGACGCCGCGGACCTGATACGGGTTCTTCGCGTAGGTCTTCAGATGGAAGAGACCGGCCTTCGGATGGCCGAGATACAGGTCCTCCCCGACGCCGCCCGCCCGCTGTCCGCCGGCGGCCCGCCACCCTTCGGGGTCGACGCTGCGGTCGACCACGTCCTGTAAGATATCCTGCCACTCTCGAATCCGCATAGATACACAGTAACACGCCGGAAGGATTAACGTATCGCTTTCCCGTATCTGGATTCGTTCTGTGGGCAACGAGATAGCCGTTTTCGGGCGTTCCGACGCAGCGAAGCGGCGAGCGGCAGGGAGGTGGCCGACGACGTGGAACGGGTACCTTTTTCCTCCGGAACTCGAAGAACCATCATGAACCTTTCAGCGGAACAGCGGGCCATTCGGGACGTGGTCCGGGAGTTTTCAGTCGAGGAGATACGACCGGTCGCCGGCGAATGCGACGAGAAACAGGAGTTCCCCGAGGAGGTGTGGGACGGCCTCGCCGAACTCGATATGATGGGACTGACGGTCCCCGAGGAGTACGGCGGATTGGACGTGGACAAACTGACCTACAGCGTCGTCAACGAGGAGGTCGCCTACGGCATGCTGTCGGTGGCGACGGCGCTGTCGGTCCACTGTCTCGCGACGTCGTGTCTGGCCGAGTTCGGCAACGAGGAACAGAAGGAACGCTGGCTTCCCGACATGGCGGAGGGTCGCCCGGTCGGCGCGTTCGCGCTGTCGGAACCCGAGGCGGGGTCGAACCCGGCCGAGATGTCCACGGAGGCGCGCCGCGAGGGCGACGAGTACGTCATCAACGGCAAGAAACAGTGGATAACGAACGGCAAGCGCGCCGACGTCATCGTCCTGTTCGCCAAGACGGACCGCGACGACCCGCGGAGCGTCACGCAGTTCGTCGTCCCGAAGGACGCGGGCGTCGAAGTCGGCAAGAAAGAGGAGAAACTCGGCCTGCGGGCGAGCGACACGACGAGCCTCATCTTCGACGACGTCCGGATTCCCGCCGAGTATCGACTGACGGAGGAGGGCAAGGGACTGTCCGCGGCGTTCCACATCCTGACGGGCGGGCGCATCGGCATCGCCAGTCAAGCGGTCGGCCTCTCGCAGGCGGCCCTGGACCAAGCCGTCGAGTACGCACAGGAGCGCGAGCAGTTCGACAGGCCAATCGCGGACATCCAGACCATCCGGCACAAACTCGCCGACATGCGGACGAAGTTGCAGGCGGGACGGTTGCTGACCCGCGATTCGGCCCGTCGAGCGGACGACGGCGAGGACCACGCAGCGGCCGCGAGCATGGCGAAATACTTCGCCAGCGAGTCCGCCGTCGAAATCACGAACGAGGCGGTCCAGATTCACGGCGGCTACGGCTACACCACCGACTTCGATGTGGAGCGATTCTACCGCGATTCGAAGATCACGACCATCTACGAAGGGACCTCGGAGATTCAGAAGAAGGTCATCGCCCGCGACCTGCTCGACTGATGCGTCCATCGAGCGTTCACAGGTGTCGGCGACCGAAGTCCCTTTGCACCCTCCTTTCCTACCGACGAGCGTGATAGACGACGTTTCGGCGGTCGTGTACGACTTGGATGGGACGCTCGTGAACCTCGTCGTCAACTGGAAACGAGTCGCGGAAGACGTCGGCGTCGTCCTCTCCGACCACGGCGTCGACGCGAGCGATGCCGACCTCTGGGCGATGTTGGATTTGGCGGACGAAGCGAACGCCCGCGAGGCGGTCGAGACGGTCATCGGCGACCACGAGTGTCTCGGCGCACGGCGGTCAAAGCGCCTCCCGCACGCCGACGAACTCCTCCGCCGCGAGGTTCCGGTCGGCGTGTGTTCGCTGAACTGCGAGGCCTCCTGTCACGTCAGCCTCGAAACGCACGGACTCGCGGATGCCGTCGATGCGGTCGTCGGCCGCGACTCCGTTCCGACACGAAAGCCCGACCCGGAACCGCTTCGGGCGACGCTCCGTGCGCTGGGAATCGACGGCCCGGCGCTGTTTATCGGCGACTCTCCGCGTGACGAACTGACGGCAGAACGAGCGGGCGTCGCGTTCGAGTACGTGTAGTTACTGGTTGACCGCGAGCGTGTTCTTCAGGAGGTTCGCGTGGCCGCGACGTAGCTTCTCCGAGATGGATTGGTGGGTCACGCCGAGGCTTTCGGCGAGGTCCGTCGAGGACGTGCTTCGCGGAACCGAGTAGTACCCGTTCTTGTACGCGAGCATGAGCGTCTGCTGCTGGCTCTGTGTGAGGCCGTATCGGTCCGTTCTCCCCTTGGAAAGCTCGTGGATGTTCTGGAGCTCGAGGTCGATTCCTCGCCGACGACAGTACTCGTGGGTGCGAGTGACGGCGTCGTGGTCGCTGAACAGCAACCGGAACTTCCACTGGTCTTCCTTCCCCGTCGCGGCCAACACCGTCCCGTTTTCCTCGACCAGTATCTGAACCAGTGCGTCGATGTCCTTGACCCACTCCAATCGATACAGACATTCCGTGTCGAACGCCGCGACCAATTGAAAATCGCGGACCGTCTCGTCGGCCGAGAACGCCGTTTCGATGGCCTGTTGACTATCCGTCCCCACCCAAACGAAGGGCATGAGGTGGTTGCGATTGTACGCCGCCACCTGTTCAACGTCGAATCGAACCGAATCGAGTTCCGCAAGCGTGTGACCGAGGGCAAACCTATCGGCGGGAAACGCCACTTCGGCTATGGTTCCCGTCATAGCCCTTTCTCAGGAGTTGCCCCTAATACCGTTATTGGCCGTTAGATTATAGATATGAAATCTTATGGAACGGAGAATCGCGGACGCAAGCCGAACTGTGCAAGTACATGTACGAAGTGATATGAATCGAGAAATTCGCAAAAAAACCCGTTATCGTTTGGAAACGTGTACCAATGTACGTTTTTGATTACTATCCTCGTTTCGGGACCTGATGGGTGCGAGCGTACAGGAATACGCCGATTGCCGTTAGGAACCACACTATCGCACCGACCCGAACGGCAAACGACACGCGCGATGCCCACGTCGGAAGCGACACTCCCGAAAAGAGCGCTAAAAGCGCGACGGTCGGCGCGCCGATGAGAATCGTGGTGACGAACGTGACCTGCATCACCCATCCGTAGTCGATGCCGTCGGGAGTGTGGGTTTCGACTGGTTCGGGCACGGGTAAACCCGCGAACCGGATGGGCT
The DNA here is from genome assembly GCF_056892285.1 of Haladaptatus sp. HS23. Classification (NCBI taxonomy): domain Archaea; kingdom Methanobacteriati; phylum Methanobacteriota; class Halobacteria; order Halobacteriales; family Haladaptataceae; genus Haladaptatus; species Haladaptatus sp. HS23. The sequence continues at coordinate 118,861 of NZ_JBXGLH010000001.1, forward strand.
TAAGCGTTGTCAGGTCCGATTCCGGCAACCGAATCACCGACCGGGTACGTTAAGCCACCGGACCGTAGAGTTCGATGTATGCCAACGGTGAGGGACATCCGCGCCAAGGCGGGCAAAGAGCCGATTACGATGTTGACGGCCTACGATGCGCCGACCGCGGCCGTCGTGGACGATGCCGGTGTCGATATGATACTCGTGGGCGATAGCATGGGAAACACGGCCCTCGGATACGATTCGACGCTGCCGGTAACGGTGGACGAAATCGCCAGCCGAACCGGTGCGGTCGTCCGTGGGACGGAGGACGCCCTCGTCGTCGCCGACCTGCCGTTCCTCGGCTTCGGCTACGACGAGAAAAGCGCCGTCGAGAACGCGGGACGGATGTTGAAGGAAGAAGGCGCGAACGCCGTCAAAATCGAGAGCGGCCCACACACCGTCGAACTGACGGAGACGCTTTCGAACCTCGGAATTCCGGTGATGGCCCACCTCGGACTCACCCCGCAGAAGGTCAACCAATTGGGCCACCTTCGACAGGGGACATCGCGGGGAGACGCCGACGAAATCCTCGAACTCGCACGGAAACACGAGGAGGCGGGGGCGTTTTCGCTCGTCCTCGAACACATCCCGGCGAACCTCGCGGCGACGGTCACGGACGAACTCGACATCCCGACCATCGGCATCGGCGCGGGACCGCACACCGATGGACAGGTCCTCGTCATCGACGACGCGGTCGGGTTGGGAGACTGGAGTCCACCCTTCTCGAAGCAGTTCGGCGACGTGCGAGGCGAGATGAAACGAGCGGTGTCCGCCTTCCGCGACGAGGTCGAGTCCGGCGAGTTCCCGGCCGAGGAACACAGCCACGTCGAAGAGGAGTTGGACGACGTCTACTGAGGCGGTTGGCCGCTATTTTCGGTTCCTATCGACTCTCCGCGAGGAATTCCACGACCGCCTCGTTGAACGCGTCGGGCGTTTCGAGCATGGCGAGGTGAGCCGCACCGTCGATTTCCACGTACGCCCCGTCCTGTACGTTCTCGGCCAAAAATTCGTGGTACCACGGCGGCGTGAGCATGTCGTGTTCGCCGACGACGGCGAGCGTCGGCGCGGCGATGTCGCTCAATTGGTCGCGTACGTCGAACGTGTGACAGGAGTGGAAATCCCTACTCGTCACCCGTTGGCCGACGGCGTACATGGATTCCTTCGAGAGTTCGACGTAGCGGTCGTCCGGGTCGTGAAAGAGCCGGTCGGGGTCGTGGAGGAACTCGACGGCCCGGTCGAAATCGCCTTCCAACCACGTGAGCACGTCGTCTAAAACCGAGAGCCGTGCGCCCGTTCCGGCGAGGACGAGCGCGTCGGGGTCGAAGCCACGGTCGAGGACGAGGTGCATCACGACCGCACCGCCGAGCGAGTTACCGACGAGGGTTCGCGCACCGGTCTCCTCGGCGACCGCCAATACGTCGGTGGCGTAGGCAGAAAGGGTACTCCATCCCGGGTCCGCGTCCACGTCGCCGGACTCGCCGTGGCCGCTCAAATCGACGGCGACGACGGGAAACTCTGAAGCGAGGCGGGCGAGTTGTGCCTTCCAGATCTCGTGGGTTCCGCCGCTACCGTGAACGAACAGGACGGGGTCCGTATCGCTACTGCGGTCCGCAACGCGGTACGCGGTCGTCCGTCCCTGATGTGTGACTGACTGCATATGTCGTTTCGTTCTCGTGCGCGAAGCATAAAGTTCGACCTCGGACCGTCGGCTACGATTACGACCGAAATCGAGCCGTTTCGCGTGAACCGCATTTCGTGTACTAATTCGGAAATCGATGTACAGCGCCACCCCCATATAGGAAAGATTTATATAGTATCGTAACTAACTACAGGTTAGCTAAAGATGACGCTCGAACGAATATCACAGCAAGAAGACAGTATTGCTCGCCGCTACGAGTACGGCGATGAAGAGCTCATCGTCGCGGATTTCGGCACCGCCGACGTGTCGGTTGACGTGCTGGACGACGCGGCAATCGTCGTCGTGGAGCGCGACGGCGAGAGTTCCCAGAGTGAAATCGACCTACCGGAAGGTGACGCGCAAGCGTTTATCAACAACGGTGTCCTCACTATCGAGGTGGGACAATGAAACTTACAGTCAAACCGCTCAAGCAGAAGGACGCGGGTCGCGGACTCGCGGCTGTTGACCGACGCTCCATGGAGGAGCTCGGCGTAGAGAACGGCGACTACATTGTCATCGAGGGACGTGGGCAGGGTCGTGCCGTCGCACGGGTTTGGCCCGGCTACCCCGAGGACGAGGGTCGCGGCATCATCCGCATCGACGGGAAACTCCGGCAGGAGGCCGGCGTCGGCATCGACGACAAGGTCAGCATCGAGAAGGCCGACGTAAGCCCCGCGAACCGGGTGACGATTGCGCTCCCGCAGAACCTCCAGATTCGCGGGAACATCGCGCCTCACATCCGTGACAAGCTCAGCGGACAAGCCATCACGCAAGGGCAGGCGATTCCGTTCGGCTTCGGCCTGATGGGTATGGGCTCGGGACAGTCCATCCCGCTCAAGGTCGCCGACACCGACCCGGACGGAACGGTCGTCGTCACCGACGCCACCGAAATCCAGATCAGCGAACGCCCCGCGGAGGAAGTCGCTGCCGGCGGTGGCGGTGCCGGCGGGCAAGCGCGCCCCGACGTGGCTTACGAGGACATCGGCGGTCTGGAGCGCGAACTCGAACAAGTTCGGGAGATGATCGAACTCCCGATGCGCCACCCGGAGCTGTTCAGTCGCCTTGGCATCGACCCGCCGAAGGGCGTCCTGCTCCACGGCCCACCGGGAACCGGGAAGACCCTGATGGCGAAGGCCGTCGCCAACGAAATCGACGCCGACTTCCGGACCATCTCCGGCCCGGAGATCATGTCGAAGTACTACGGCGAGTCCGAAGAGCAACTGCGCGAGGTGTTCGAGGAGGCGGAACAGAACGCCCCCGCAATCATCTTCATCGACGAACTCGACTCCATCGCACCCAAGCGTGAGGAGGCGGGCGGGGACGTGGAACGCCGCGTCGTCGCACAACTGCTCTCGCTGATGGACGGGTTGGAAGAGCGCGGCGAGGTCACCGTCATCGCGGCGACGAACCGCGTCGACGCCGTCGACCCCGCGCTCCGCCGTGGTGGTCGCTTCGACCGCGAAATCGAAATCGGCGTGCCGGACCGCGACGGACGGCTCGAAATCATGCAGGTCCACACCCGCGGGATGCCGCTGGCCGACGGTGTCGACCTGGAGGAGTACGCGGACAACACCCACGGGTTCGTCGGTGCCGACCTCGAATCGTTGGCCCGCGAAGCCGCGATGAACGCGCTCCGACGCGTCCGCCCGGACCTCGACCTCGATTCGGACGAGATTCCAGCGGACGTCCTGGAATCGCTGAAGGTGACGGAGACGGACTTCAAGGAGGCGCTGAAGGGCATCGAACCCTCGGCGCTCCGCGAGGTGTTCGTCGAAGTCCCCGACGTGACGTGGCAGGACGTCGGTGGATTGGAGAACACCAAAGAGCGCCTCCGCGAGACCATCCAGTGGCCGCTCGACTACCCCGAGGTGTTCCAAGCGCTCGACATGCAGGCCGCGAAAGGCGTCCTGATGTACGGGCCGCCCGGAACCGGGAAGACCCTGATGGCGAAGGCCGTCGCCAACGAGAGCGACAGCAACTTCATCTCGATCAAGGGTCCCGAACTGCTGTCGAAGTGGGTCGGGGAAAGCGAGAAAGGCGTGCGTGAAGTGTTCAGCAAGGCGCGCGAGAACGCCCCAACCGTGGTGTTCTTCGACGAGATCGACTCCATCGCCACGGAGCGCGGCCGCGACGGCGGCGGTGGCACGCAGGTCAGCGAGCGCGTCGTCTCGCAACTCCTGACCGAACTCGACGGCCTCGAAGAACTCGAAGACGTCGTGGTCATCGCCACCTCGAACCGTCCCGACCTCATCGACGCGGCGCTCCTGCGCCCGGGACGGTTGGACCGTCACGTCCACGTTCCCGTGCCGGACGAGGAGGCGCGCCACGCCATCTTCGAGGTTCACACCCGTCACAAGCCGTTGGCCGACGACGTGGATCTCGAAGCCCTCGCGGAACAAACCGAGGGCTACGTCGGTGCCGACATCGAAGCCGTCTGCCGTGAGGCCGCGATGGCCGCGAGCCGCGAGTTCATCGACAGCGTCTCGCTCGAAGATATCGGCGACAGCGTCGGTAACGTCCGCATCACGGCCGAACACTTCGAGGACGCGCTCGGCGAAGTGACACCCAGCGTCACCGAGGAGACCCGCGAACGCTACTCGGAAATCGAAGAGCGCTTCGACAGCGCGGAACCCGAAGGAAAGGAACAGTTGGGCCGGACGTTCCAATAGAACCTTTTTCGACGGTCGAAGGATACTGCGCCCGCGAAATCGCGGGCGCAGTACCCGTCTTCTTCACGGCTTCGCCGTGAAGGGACGAGGGAGCTTCGCTCCCTCGCATTCCCTGTAAAAGGTTCATCAAAAGCAGCGGAAGACGTTCCTGCTCGCGTACGCTGCGCGGGCATGCGACTTCCTGACCTTCCTTCACTGCGTTCAAGAAGACACTCCTCCCTCGCTTCGATGCACGGCTCACTACCGTTCGCCGTTCGTTCTCCGAGGCGCGAAGCGCCTCGCTCCGCTCAGTCGTCGGCCCGGAAATCGGAGATTTTCCGGAAGAGTTGCTAGCGACTTACGGTCGCGTCAGTAGCCTATCGCGTTGCTGTCAGCAGGTTGCGACTCACAACGGGAGTTCGTCGTCGAAGCCGTCGAACGCGGATACTACGGTACGCCGCGACGGTGTACGCTGACGGAGTTGGCGAGCGAACTCGGCGTCACGACGGGTGCCGCGAGCGGCATGGCACACCGCGCGGAAGAACGAATCGTCAAGGCGTTCGTGAGCGAACCGTCGCCGCGAGTCCAGTGAGTCACGCGCCGGGAACGACGTGCGTAACGACCACCGCGAGGAAGACGTACCATCCGAGTCCCGATACCAGTCGGTCCCGTTCGAATCGAACCCTTGTAAAACGAATCGGCGGATGACCGACGAAATCGGGCGGAATCAGTCGATTTGCTCCGCCGCGTCACGCTCGATGAGCGGCCCGGCGTTTTCGGCCGGGAGTGCGACCACGTCCTCGGCTTCGAGGTCGTACTCGCGCTCGTCCACGCCGAGAATAGAGCCGATATCGCGGGTGATTCGCACCGTCGTTCGGTCCGCTTCGAGGTCCGAACCGGCCTGGGTAGCGTTGGTGTCGGTTGCGGCGTCGGCCGCGGGGTCGGAATCCGCCGGTGCCATATCCGCACCGCCGTCCGGTTTTTCGGACGCCGTGCCGGCAGTCGCCGTCTCCGTCGGTGAATCCGGTTCCCGAGCGGTCCCCTCGTCGGGCGACGACGGTTCGGAAGGCGTCGATTCGCCGAGAGACGATGCATCGTCGGGGTCGTGTTGTCCCGCAATCGTGGCCGCTTCGTCGGTCGGTCGGTCGTCGTCCGAAGCGGATTGTGTGACTGAATCGGTTTCGGCGTTCGAAACCGAATTCGTGTCGGCCGCGGGTTCGTTGGCGGTCGATTGGGCGTTCCCCTTGTCCCCCGACAACACGTCGAGAACGGTCGTCTTGTTGGATTCGATACGTTCCACGAGGTCGGAAAACAGCTGTTGTTCCTCGCTGGTCAGTCCCTCCTCGTCGGCCGGAATCCCGGCCGCAGAGAGGCTTGCACGTTTGACGACCTTCCCGACGCGGCGTTCGTACACCGCCTCGACCACTTCCTCCGCGGTCTTGATTTCGTCGGTGAGTTGGTTGACTTCCGCGGAATCGAACGGGTCGTCTGCCCGTTCGGCGGCCCGCTCGCGCTCCTCGCGAAGGCCGCGGATGTAGCTCCCGACGTCCGCGTAGAAGGACTCGCGCAGATGCTGTAGGCTGTCCTTCGAGCGTTCCTTGCTCTGTACGCTGCGGAGTTCGTCGAGATTCATTCTTTCCCCTTTTCTGCCCGGTCACGCACCATGAGAAAGATGGCGACGTATTCGGGAATAGATACATTGCCTGCGGGGAGCCTAAAGCTTTCGCCACCGAGCGAAAGTCGCGTCTCCGACGGCAGTTCGACCGTCACCTCGTGTGACGTGAACGTCTCGGGAATCGCATCACGGAGCGGGTCGAACTCGGGCAACTCGTCGCGCGGAATCCGTTTCACTTCGAGCCCGCTTCCGCCGTGAAGGCTCCCCGGCAGGCGAATCAAGCGATGCGTGTCGGTCGTGACGGGTTCGTCCACCGACGCGCTTTCGGCCGCGAACACGTCGTCGGCCAGAATCCGCGCGAGTTGGTAGAACGCGGGATGCACGTCCACGTTCCCGCGGTCTATCTCCCAGCGGTTGTTCTTCGCGGCGTTGTACGCGCCCGTCGCCTTTCCCGACCCGATGCCGTCGAACTCCTGTAACCGTTCGAGGGCGTCTGATTCCTCCATCGACAGGAGTTCGTCCACGAACGAACTGATGTGCGCGTGGACCCGGCCGCCCCACCCGCCGCCCGTCGGCAGCGTTCGTTTCTGCGTCGGGTTCTTCAAGCCGAGTCCGGCGACCGTCTCCGTCTGCACTAACGACTCGAATTCCACGTCGCCCGCCCGAACGTAATCGACGATTTCCCGCCGCCCCTCGCGGTCCAATCCCTTGACGCCCTCGTCCCGGACGTGGACGTGGTAGCCTCGCCCCCCCGAAAAGACCACCGTCATGTCCTCGAAGCCGAAATCGCGGTCGAGGATGTCGAGCAGGTCGAGTAGTTCGTCCTTACAGCGCGCCAGCATCTCGGCGTAGGGCGTTTCGGGCGTGACGCCCGGCAGGTGGTCCGCGTCCAAGTCGAACACGAGGTCGGCGCTCTGCCAGTCTTTCGCCTCCATCGTCCCGGCGCCGGGGTCCCGGTAGCGCCCGGCGGAGAAGTAGACGTGTCGCGGACGCTCGCGTTCGAGAAAGCCGCCGAGGGTGCCGAGGTCGAGGAGCGAGTGGTGTCGAACCATCGTCGTTCCGGACCCGGCGGTCCACGGGATGTATCCCCACTCGCGCTCGTCGGCGTCCGGCGGGAGCGCCGGCGCTACCGTTCGGTAGTGGTCCCGGAATCGGCCTCGCAGATACGCACGCGTCCGCTCTTCCATCGTACGTTCATGAACACCCGACTGATTAAAGCGTTGTTTCTTCGGATTAAGCGAGCGCTGTTCGGGATACTATCGTTGCACAGTCGGATTCGCCAGCGAACGTATCTTAGCCGCGCATGAAATCGGAGAGACGTTTGGCGATGCCCTCCTCCTCGCCCAATCGGAGGTAGTAGGCGCCGCCGCCGTCCTCGTAGTAGTTGTCGATACGGCGTTCGACGTGGAAGCCGAGGTATCGATAAAATTCGAGTGCGTTTTCGTTCGTCGACCGGGCGTGGCAGGTGACGGAAGCGTGATTGTCGGCGACCTTCGCGACGAGTCGTTGGCCGAACCCTTCGCCCCGGAACTCGGGTGCGACGGCGAGAAAGAGGATGTACCCGTCCCGTCGAACCGCCGCGAATCCGACGAGTTGCTCGCCGTCCTCGCCCTCCGTGATGTAACAGTAAACCGTCGACCGTCGATACGCGTCGGTGAAAAATCCACGTCGTTGTTTCAGCACGCCTTCGCGTTGCCGGATACGCTCCTTCAGTTGCCACGCCTCCTCGACGTAGCGGCTGTCGCCCGGCCCGACGACGCGCGTGTCTATATTTACGCTCACTGCGAGGGAGTAGCAGGCAGACAAATATAATTCCACCGGCATACGAATGCAGCATGATTCCCGGAGTAGCAAGCCTAAAACCGGTAGCTACCGTGTATCGAACGATGCGCTACACGCTCCGAGAACACACAGCCGACATCGGGGTCGAGGCGACCGGAGAGACGATTTCCGACGCGTTCGCCGCCGTTGCGGACGGCATGGCGGCGGCGATGTGCGACGACATCCCGACGAGTGGAACCCGCTTCGACGTTGCCGTTTCCGCGGAAAGCCGGGAAGCGCTCCTCTTCGACTATCTGGACGAACTCATCTACCAGCGCGACGTTCGGGCCGTCCTTCCCGTCGAAAACGATGCGAGGGTCAGCGAGGAGGGAGCGGAGTGGCATCTCCGCGGAAGCGCACGCGGGGTCGCGCTTACGGAACTCGCGGCGCGGGAAATCAAGGCCGTCACCTACTCCGAGATGGCAATCGAGGAGACGAACGACGGATGGCGTGCCTACGTCGTCTTCGACGTGTAAACCGGCGAGACGGCTTCGAGTCCACGGTGTCGTACCCAGCCCCCGAAACGCCTTCCAACGCGTGGGTCGAAGTTGCACACATGACGACGTACACCGCGGGGGACATCACGCTCGAACGGGTTCGTGAGTACGTGTGGGAGATTCCACGGGAGGGGGAGATGGGGACGCCCGCCCGCGTCCTCGCCAGCGAGGAAATCCTCGCCCAAATCGCGGAGGACAAAACGCTCCACCAGTTACGGAACGCGACTCAGTTGCCGGGCGTGACGAAGTACGCGGTCTGTATGCCGGACGGCCATCAGGGGTACGGGTTCCCGGTCGGCGGCGTCGCGGGAATCGACGCCGAGAACGGGTGTATTTCGCCGGGAGCGGTCGGCTACGACATCAACTGCGGCGTCAGGATGATGCGAACCGACCTGACGATGGACGACGTGCGCGGCTACGAGGAGGAACTCGTGGACGCGTTGTTCGACGCCATCCCGTCAGGGTTGGGCGGCGGCGGGGTCGTCGAAACGGACGTCGACACCGTCGAGGAGGTGTTGGACCGCGGGATGGCGTGGGCGCTGGAGAACGGGTACGCGACGGACGCGGACCTCGCACACTGCGAGGACGAGGGGGTCCGGGAGGAAAGCGACCCGGCGGCCGTCTCGGAGAAGGCGAAGAACCGGGGGAAAGGTCAACTCGGAAGCCTCGGCAGCGGCAACCACTTCCTCGAAGTCCAGCGCGTGACGGACGTGTTTCGGGAGGAAGTCGCCGACGCGTACGGGCTGTCGGAGGGACAAATCGTCGTCCTCGTCCACTGTGGCAGCCGCGGGTTGGGCCATCAGGTCTGCACGGACTACCTCCGCAAAATCGAGAAGGAACACGGGGATTTACTGTCGAAACTTCCCGACAGGGAACTCGCCGCTGCCCCTGCTGGGAGCCGATTAGCCGAGGAGTACTACGCGGCGATGGGGGCGGCCATCAACTTCGCGTGGGTGAACCGGCAACTCGTCATGCACCGAACGCGCGAGGTGTTCGAGGAGGTGTTCGACCGCTCGTGGCGGACGATGGGGATGGAACTGCTGTACGACGTGGCTCACAACATCGCCAAGAAGGAGGTTCACAGGGTCGGGCCGACGGGCCGACAGGGAGGAGACGGCGATGCCGTCGACCGCGAGGAGCGAGAACTGTTCGTCCATCGTAAGGGTGCGACGCGTGCGTTTCCGGCGGGCCATCCGGAGGTTCCCGGCGCGTATCTCGACGTGGGACAACCCGTCATTATCCCCGGTAGCATGGGGACGGGAAGTTACGTGCTTCGCGGGGGCGAGGCGTCGATGGACTTAGGATTCGGTTCGACCGCACACGGTGCGGGCCGGGTGATGAGTCGAACACAAGCGAAGCGGGATTACTGGGGGGAGGACGTGAAAGACGAACTGGAAGACGAGCACGTTTACGTCAAAGCCCGGAGCGGCGCGACGGTCGCGGAGGAGGCACCGGGCGTCTACAAGGACGTGGACGAGGTGGTTCGGGTTTCCGACGCGCTCGGAATCGGGGACACGGTCGCCCGGACGTTTCCGGTCTGTAATATCAAGGGATGAGTCGTCGCCTCGCTCGAATTTCACAGTTCCAGATATGATCAATATTCCGTTTACTAATCAAAAGATTTTGATACCCATCGTCACGAAACGACAGTATGCGACGACGTGCGTTGCTCGGTGCGATGGGAACGAGTGTGACCGCGGGTTGTCTCGGTGACGTGTTCCGCTTTTCGCGCGGCGAACAGCGCTTTTCCATCGAGAACGACCCCGTTCCCGCGGGCCTTCCGGCGACGCTCTCCGCGAAACTCCTCTCCCCCGAAACGACGAATCATCCGCCTCGGATTCGAGTTACGTTCGAGTACACGGGGGAGGAAGACGGCACGGTCGGATTTACCTACCCGGGTCCGTTTGCGGACACGGTCGCAGCGGGTTCGGGCGACTCGAAACTCGTACTCAAATACGAAGCCACCGCTGACGACCACCACGACGACTGCTGGTGGGCGACTGACACCTACGACAACGGCGCAACCGAGCAACGGCGGTTCGGTCCGGGAGACGATGCGGACGTCGAATGGGAAGTTCTGACACACGAGGAATCGGACACCTGCTACCCGTCCGGAAGCTATCGTTTCTCCGACCGCTATCGGATGGGCGAGAACGTGTACGAATGGGGATTTCGGCTTCGGATACGCTAAGTCCGGAAGTCGAAGTTCGGCGCGTCCTCCGGTCGGAGCGGGACCTCCGGGTCGAGTTCTTCACCCTTCTCGTATCGTACGAAGTTGAGATAGTACAGCTCGCCACAGCCGTCGCCGTCGGTTTCGCTCGCGCCGCAGACGAGTTTCACGCCGTCCGCGTCCTCGAACTCGTCGTATGCGTTTGCGTACTCCCACCCGTCGAGCGGGTCGGGCGTGACCGATTTGTCGGCCAAACGGGCATCGCGTTGCAGCGTCGCGATGGTACCGCAGTGGGGGCAGTAGTAGCGAACGGGAACAGTCATAATCGACGGTAAGCGTCGGGAGGAGGTAAACCGTTCGTCGCTTTCCGTCGCGTGGGAGTCAGCGAAAGGGAACCGGAAACCCAGAACAATCTTGTAGCCCGACGAACTTCGTTAGCGCATGATAGACGAGACAGTCGAGGAGATACAGGAGATGCAAACGCACAGCTCCTCGACCGTCGCGGTCAAGGCGGCGAGAGCGCTCTCCGACCTCGTGGACCGCGATTTCGAAACCGTCGAGGAGTTCGAGCGCGCGCTCGACCACAACAGCAGCGTGCTTCGTCACGCGAACCCGTCCCACGCCTCGCTCGTCACGACCCAGCGCGCCATCGTCACGATGGTCACGGAGGCGGACAACGACTCGGTCGAAGCCGCCAAAGAACACACCCAAGAGGCCATCGACAGCGTCGTCGAACAGGTGGTGACCGCCAAACGCCGCGCCGCCGAGAACGCCGCGCCGCTGTTCGAGGACGGCATGACGCTCATGACCCACGATTACTCCTCGACCGTGCTGGAAGCCGTCGAAACGGCCGTCGCGGACGGTGCGTACCTCGACGTGTACGTCATGGAGGCCCGTCCGCGCTACCTCGGACGCAAGACCGCCCGCGTGCTGGGCGAAATCGACCAGGTGGACGTGACGCTCATCATCGACAGCGCCGCGGGTCACTACCTGCCCGAGTGTGACCGCGTGTTCACCGGAATGGACTGCATCGTGGACGAAACCCTCTACAACCGCGTCGGCACCTTCCCCCTCGTCGCCACCGCGAACGAGGTCGAGGTCCCCGTCACGTCCGTCGGTTCCAGCGCAAAAATCGTCGGCGAGGCGTTCCGCTTCGAGAACGACTTCCGCTCGCCGAGCGAAGTGATTCGGGAACCCGCCGAAGGATTTGCGGTCTGCAATCCGGCCTATGACGCCACCCCGACCGAACTCCTCGATTCCGTCGTGACGGACGAGGGGACGTGGGAGTACTGACGCCGACTCCTTATTCGACTTCCACCCACTCGCCGCTCTCGTCGCTTCGCTCGATGGCGTCCAACGTATTCTGCACTTCCAACCCGTCCGCGAAGTTCGGGTGGTACTCTTCTCCGTTCTCCACAGCGGAGAGGAACTCGTAGTTCTCGTGGACGAAGGTGTGTTCCCACCCGATGACGTGGCCCGGCGGCCACCAGTGGTCGACGTACGGGTCGGACTCGTCGGTGACGAGGACCGTCTCGTAGCCCCGGTCGTCGCCGCGCAGGACTTCGAGTTCGTTGAGGCGTTCGAGCGAGAACTTCAGGCTTCCCTCTGAGCCGTGAATCTCGATGGCGTGGTCGTTCTTGTGGCCGTTCGCGAACCGCGAGGCTTCGAACGTCGCCATCACGTCGCCTTCCAACTCGGCCTGTGCGGAGTAGGCGTCGTCCACCGTGACCGGGCGCGTTTCGTTTCCGGCGGTTTCACCGCCTCCCGGGGACTCCTCCCGAGTCTCCTTCTCCACCGGACGCTCGTCCACGAACGTCTGGAGATGGCCAGAAACGCGCTCCACGTCGCCCACGAGGAACCGCGCGAGGTCGATGGTGTGTGCTCCGAGGTCGCCGAGCGCGCCGTTTCCCGCCAACTCCTCGTCGTTGCGCCACGACCACGGCGCGTCGGGGTCGACCAGCCAATCTTGGAGATAACGACCGCGGAACTGGTGAATCTCGCCGAGGACGCCGTCCTCGATGAGTCCCTTCGCGTACTGGATAGCCGGGATGTATCGGTAGTTGAACGCCGTGGCGGTCGGAACGTCCGCCGATTCCGCGGCGTCGGCCATCCGCTCCGCGTCGGAGAGGTCGGCCGCGAGCGGTTTCTCACAGAGGACCGGGACGTCCGCCTCCAGCGCGGCGATGGAGGGGTCCGCGTGGACGAAGTTCGGACCGAGGTTGTAGAACACGTCCACCTCGTCCACGACTTCCTCCCAGTTCGTACTCGTCTCGGCGAAGCCGAGTCGGTCCGCGGCCTCCGTGAGCGCTTCCTCGTCCCGCCCGATGAGCGTGTGTCGTTCCACGTCCGGGGCGTCCGGGAAGAACATGGGCAACCGCGCCAGCGCGTTCGCGTGAGCTTTTCCCATAAACCGATAGCCTAGCACGCCGATTTTCAGCGTCATGATTGCGTTCACGTTATCCGGGAAGGGATTTAGCGTTGGTGACGGCGACCCCGCCCGACCGCTTTTTCGTGACCGCGGTCGAACGGTTCGTGTGGCGTACGCAGAACTCCACGCAGCACTATCGAAGAGGCCGTCCCCGGCAATCGTCGCGTTCCCGGACGGGAGCGTCGATTCGTATTCGAGAAGTCGTTCCGAAAGCGGGCACTTGGATTCGATACGGGAACTCTCACGCGAACTGGCGCGCGGAAAGCGGTCGTTCCATCTCGACCCCGAGTCGCGCGAGCGGGGAGGACAGTCCGTGAACATGGCCATACAGGTCCACGCGTTGGGTGGCCACGCCGAACTGTACGGTCATTTAGACGACCCGCTGTTCGAAGACCTCCCGTTTCGGACAGTCTCGATGGGCGACCCGGCGGCCGTGTCCGTGTTAGAACTAGGGGACGACGGTCTCCTCTTTGCGACGGAGTCGGACGAGATTCGTGACTGGACGGCGGACGAACTGCGAACCGCGATGGGCGGGGACTTCGCCCCGATACGCGACGCCGACGGGGCGTGCTGTGGAAACATCGCGTCGTTTCCGGCCCTCCTCGACGTGATACGGTCGCTCGCCGGAAACGGGGGCGACGACGGTGGCGCGTTCGTCCTCGACCCCGGCGATTTGACGGATATGGCAAGCGAGACGATGGCGGACTACTTCTCGGCGCTCTCCGACCTCGATGACGGCTTCGAGGTCGTTTTGAGCGTGAACGACGGCGAACTGGCCAGACTCCGCGATGCGGTCGGTGGGTCCGATGGGACGGACGGAGCAGAGACGAATACTGAAGAAACGAACGCGGATGGAGCGGCCACGAACGGAAACGAACCGAACTCCGATTCGCTCGAACGGATTCGGGACGAGGCGGGCGTCTCTGCGGTCGTGTTCCACGGCAAGGAACGGGCGATTGCGGCGACTCGCGAGGGGACGTATTCCGTCCCCAACCGTACCGTTTCGACAGTCGAACGGACGACGGGCGCGGGCGACCGGTTCTCCGGGGGACTGACGTTCGGCCGTGCGAGCGGATGGGACTGGACGCCGACGCTGGCGCTGGCGAACGTCTGTACGTCGCGATACGTCGAGACGGCGACCACCGTCGATACGGGGACGATTCTACACGAGGAGTGGGAGTAAAACAGCGTCGTTCACGCGGGCGACTCGCCGATTACACGCGGGCCAACCAGCGTTCGGGGTGGTCGAGTTCGTCGTCGGTCGGCAACATGTCCGGACCTTCCCAGACGCGGGTCGCCGTTTTCACGTCGCGCGCCGAGACGACGTGTTGGAAGAAGTCCTTGCCGCGCTCGTACTGTCGCCGTTTCATGCCCAACCCGAGCATGCGCCGGACGAGTTTCGACAGCGGGTTCATTCCCCTTCGTCGCGCCTCTATCTTTTCGCGGAGGTCGGCGTACTCGTCGTCGAACGCCTCGTCCATGAGGAGTTCCGCGTAGCCCTCGACGGCCGTCATCGCCGTGTCGAGTTGCTTGAACGCCTTCCGGTCCACCTCGCCGTGGGCGAGCGCCTCGATTCCCGTTTCCATCTCGCGTTCGAGGTGGTCGGAGAGCCACGGTGCCGCGCCGAACTCCGCGGCGTGGGTCACTTCGTGGAAGGCTATCCAGCGGCGGAAGCGAGCGGGGTCCACCTCTAATTGCTCCGCGATACGGCTGATGTTCGGGTGGACGAAGTACAGCGCGTGGTCGTCGCCCTCGGCGAGCAGGAGCGGGTCGTACTGCCCGAGGACGTTATTGCCGAGGAGGGCGAGCATGAACGACATCGTCCCGGTGTTGAGGACGCGGGCGACGCCCGGGAGCACGTCCGGTCCGTACTCCTCGATGGGTTCCATCACGCGCTCGAAGGTGGCGATGTTCGCGTCTATCCAGTGGTGCCGGTTCTGTATTTCGACGGTACTGGGAACGTCGAAGGAGACGCCGGACACCTCCCGAACGCGGGTTCGGGCGTCGCGGACGTCGGTCGCGTAGCCGGTCTGTTCCGCCGGAGAGAGGTCTATCGACCCGGGGTCCGTCGCCGCCTTCGCCGCGTCGGCCACCGCGGTCCAGTCGATGGGGCCGCTGCCGGACGCACCGGTGACGGCACGGACGCTACGATAGAGATTCACATCGCTATGTTGGACTCACGCCGACAAAATCCTTCTGACCATTCACTCCCGCCGTTGTCTCATCCGCTTTGCCAGCGCGACGACGAGGACGAGGACGAGGAGCGGTCCGAGTTTTCCGGCGATGGACGGCGGTTCCTCCTCGCGTTCGCCCGGTTCGTCGTGTTTGCCGTGCTTCCCGTGTTTGCCGTGCTTCCCGTGTTTATGTCCCGGTTTTAGCTTTCCCCGACCGAATCCGGCGGTCGATTCCTTTTCGCCCGCGTTGAGCGTGAAGTTCGGCTCGTGAAGGTGCAGTTCCAGAAACCCCATGCACACCCACTCAACGTTCGTCCTCTTATGCATTCTGGGTGTAAATATCGAAAATCAGATATCAAATCGTCATCTTCGGGAGTTTGAAGAGACACGACGGCACCAGTACGATTATGGACGAGAACCGACGCACGTTTTTGAAGACGTTGCTGACGACGCCCAGTCCGTCCGGGTTCGAAGTACCGGGCCAGCGCGTCTGGGTCGACTACGTGTCCGAGTTCGCCGACGAGGTTCGAACCGACGAGTACGGGAACGCCGTCGCCGTCGTGGAGGGCGACGGCCCCGAAATCGCGTTCGCGGGCCACGCCGACCAGATAGGCCTCATCGTCGCCGGAATCGACGAGGACGGCTTCATCCGAATCGACCGCATCGGCGGGACGGACCGCACCGTAACCAAGGGGCAACAGGTCGTGATTCACACCGACGACGGCACCGTCAACGGGGTCGTCGGCCAGCGGGCGATTCACCTGCGCGACACCGCTGAAGACGAGTTCGAGGACATCGTCGAACAGCACGTGGACATCGGCGTCAAGAGCGAGGAGGAGGCGGCCGAACTGGTCGACGTGGGCGACCCGATAACGTACACGGCGACCATCGAGGACCTTCAGGGAACGCGACTGGCCGGGCCGGGAATCGACAACCGCGTCGGAACGTGGGTCGCCGCCGAGGCGCTCCGCCGCGCGGCCGAACGGGACGTCGACGCGACGGTGTACGCCGTGAGTACGGTGCAGGAAGAAGTCGGTCTGCAAGGTGCGAAAATGGTCGGCTTCGACCTCGACCCGGACGCCATCGTCGCCATCGACGTGACGCACGCCATGGACAGCCCCGACGTGGACGGCGAGGAACGCTTTTCCGACCTCACCATCGACCTCGGCGGCGGCCCCGTGGTCGCCCGCGGCAGCGCGAACCACCCTGAAGTCGTCGCGGCGGTGCGTGCGGCGGCGGAGGAGGCCGGGATTCCTGTTCAGTTGCAGGCGGCGGGCATCTACACCGGAACGGACGCCGACGCCTTCTTCACTGCTCGTGGCGGCACGCCGTCGCTCAACCTCGGACTGCCGAACCGGTACATGCACACGCCCGTCGAAGTCATCGACACGGACGACTTGGACGCGTCCGCGGACCTCCTCGCGGAGTTCGCGGCGCAATCGAGCGACCGAGACGGATTCGCAGTTGACATCTGAACGGAATCACTCGACTATCGTTCCGGTACGTTTATCAGCACAAACACTGGGTTTGTTGATATGAGCGGACGACCACTCGACGTTCTCGAAGCGTCGCTGAACTCGGCGGTGACCGTGCAGTTGAAAGGTGGGGAAGAGTACACCGGCACGCTGACCGGCTACGACCAGCACATGAACCTCGTCATCGAAGACGAAGACACAACCATTATACGCGGCGATAACGTCGTTTCGATCACTCCATGACTGGTGCAGGAACTCCAAGCCAGGGTAAGAAGAACAAAACGACGCACGTGAAATGCCGCCGTTGCGGCGAAAAATCCTATCACGTGAGAAAAGGCGTTTGCTCGTCGTGCGGCTTCGGTAAATCGAGCAAACGGCGCGACTACGAGTGGCAGAGTCGAGCGGGCGACAACTAAGCGCCGGCTACGGATTTTCTACCTCTCGACACTTCCCTTTCGACCAGCCGTCGGCTATTTCAAATCCCCGATATACATGGGCATGCATATTTCTACGAAGATGGCAGGAGAATTCGGCACGATAACGAGGGTTTTTACTACCGTCCCGCGCTACGGACAGCTATGTCATGTGGCCGGGACGGAGACCTCGGCGGACCGACCGAGAAATGTGGCGTCGTCGGCGCGTCACTCGAGGGTCGGGACGCGGCACGCCCACTCTACTACTCGCTGTACGCCCTCCAGCACCGCGGGCAGGAGTCGGCAGGCATCGTAACACACGACGGCTTCCAACAACACGACCACGTTTCGATGGGCCTCGTCGGGGACGCCTTCAGCAAGGAGGACATCGACGGCCTGAAGGGAAGCGCCGGTATCGGCCACGTCCGCTATCCGACCGCCGGAAGCGTGGACAAGAGCTGTGCCCAGCCATTCACCGTCTCGTTCAAGAGCGGGTCGCTCGCGCTGTCACACAACGGCAACCTCGTCAACTCCGAGGAGATTCGCGACGAACTCGCCGGGAAGGGCCACGCGTTCACGTCCGACGGCGATACGGAAGTCATCGCCCACGACCTCGCGCGCAACCTCCTCGAAGAGGACCTCGTTCGCGCGGTCAAACGGACGATGAACCGAATTCACGGCTCCTACTCGCTCGCCATCATGCACGACGAGACGGTCCTCGGCGTGCGCGACCCGGAGGGCAACCGCCCGCTCGTCATCGGCGAAGTCGAGGACGGCTACGTGCTGGCCTCCGAATCCTCGGCCATCGACACCATCGACGGCGAACTCGTCCGTGACGTGCGACCCGGCGAACTCGTCGTCCTCCGACCGGACGGGGCCGGCTACGACACCTACCAGCTCGTCGAACGCGACGAACCCGCCCACTGCTTTTTCGAACACGTCTACTTCGCCCGCCCGGATAGCGTCATCGACGGCAACCTCGTCTACGAAGTTCGACGCGAGTTGGGGCGCAAACTCTGGAAGGAGAGCGGCATCGAGAGCGACGTCGTGATGCCCGTCCCCGACTCCGGCCGTGCGTTCGCGTCGGGATACGCGGAGGCCGCACAGGAAGACGGGTCCGACGTGGAGTTCGCGGAAGGGCTGATGAAGAACCGCTACGTCGGCCGGACGTTCATCATGCCGACGCAGGGCGAGCGCGAACGGGCGGTCCGCCTCAAACTCAACCCCATCAAATCCACCGTCGAGGGTCGAACCGTTACCATCATCGACGATAGCATCGTCCGGGGAACTACCTCCACACAACTCGTCCGACTCCTCAAGGACTGCGGAGCGGAGGAGGTCCACATGCGAATCGGCGCGCCGCCCATCGTCGCCCCCTGCTACATGGGCATCAACATGGCCACCCGCGAGGAACTCATCGCCTCCGACAAGTCCGTCGAGGATATTCGGGAGGCGATTTCCGCCGACAGCCTCGGCTACCTCTCGAAGGAGGCCATCGCCGAGGCGCTTTCGGTTTCCCAATCCGAACTCTGTCTCGGCTGTGTCACGGGCGACTATCCCTACGACATCGACGGCGAGGAAACGGACCGCGACGTGACGCGTCCGGTCATCGAGGGCGCAAGCGACTGATTTCCCGGTACGGACCGTAGTTTTACCATGCTCCGCGTGTAATTTCGCGTTCTATGCCGAACTCGTCCGGCAGGGACGACCACCCCTGTCGCGCGACGCGTGCCGCCCGTAGCAAGCGGCGGGGAGGTTGGTTCGGTCATGGACAGATAGCGACGACCGAAAAGAGCGGCTTCGGGCGGTTTCTCGACGATGTCGTGTATGCCTTTGCGGACGTTTCGGTTCCGCTCATCCCCTCCCTCTTTTTCGTGAGCGTCGCCACTCCGAACCGGTTTTTCGGCCTGAAAACCTCCGCGTTGGTCGCGTGGACGACGATGGTTATCGTGGCCGCCCTGATTCGCGGCGGATGGCTCCCGCCGCTGGCGACGGAGACGCGAGGCTGGGTATCGTTGGCTCCCGCCCTACTGCTCTTCCGAGTCGCCTACTTCAACGCTTTCTTCGCCGCAGTGACGTACAGCGGCGGAACGGTGGCGGACACGTTGGGATTGCCGCTCGTATCCGTCGCGGTTTCCGTGGTTGCGGCGGCCATCGGAATCGCCGCTTTCCCACGGCTTGCAGAGCTGTTCTGTGACCGATTTCACGTTTCGGGGGTTCGTCCGAGCGACTAACGGCGTCCGCTACCGAACTCGTTCGTGCGACGTTATTCTTCGTGTAACAACCGCTCGATATCCGCATCGTTCAGCACGTCGAGCAGGTTCGCTCCGTTCTCGTATTCGCGCCACTGGCGGGGTGTCAGGGAGGCCTCTCCGTCGAGTGCTTCGAGTCGCTCCGCGAGCAATTCGTCCAAATCGTCCGGGTCGTATCCCGGTATTGGCATGGGATGAAACGTACGGCTCCGGGCGGGAAATAACGTGCGGCTAGAACTGGATATTTCGGATACACAAAGCTTGAGACAGTGGAATTGGGAGGTTAAGTGAATCAGTACACCACGTACAACAACGCGTAGACCACCACGCCGAGCGCGAAGGAGGTGAGCCACAGCGACGCCGCGATGCGTCCGACGCGGGGGTGGTTCGTCTTCGGGAGGTCGCGTACCGGGCGGGAAAGCGCGAGCAACAACACGTAGTACAGCAGGGGGATGCACACCATCGCGAGGACCATGTGAATCGCTAAAATCGGCAGGTAAAGGTATTGTTTTACGGTTTTCGGCCCGGGAAATTCGGTCGGACCTTCCAACGAGACGCGGTAGAGGTAGAGTGCCAGGAAGCAGACGAACAAGACGAGTCCGGTCAACATTCCGGCGCGGTGGCGCACGAGGTGGCCGTGTTGAATCGCGTGCCACGCGGTACCGATGATGGTGATTGCGGCGACGCTGATGATGGCGTTGAGGTGGGGAATCGCTTCCAAAAACCAAGCGGGGGCGCGCGGAATCGCGTCCTCTGGGACGACGCCTAACACGGCACCGAACACGAGCGCAAGCGAGACGACGCTCAGGAGCGCGGTCAGGGCCGGAACGTTGTTGCGAACGGAGGTTTCCATGCTTCGCCTTGACGCCCCGTCAGTAAACAAGTTACTTCACGATTTTGTAGAGTCGGTCGCATTCGCAGGCGGGACATCGATCGAACGGCAGGTTGAACGCACGGGCACACTCCGGGCAAACGTAGTCGACACGCGTGTTTTTCAGGCGGGAGATGAGGCCAAGCGACATCAGTTCAGGATGGTATCCGCGAATAATTAGCGTATTGGACGCACCTTGTCATGTCCGTGCGAACGCCTGCCTCCGCCGCGGCAAATGAAAGGCCTTTTATTATCCCACCATCTACGATTGAGTGCAGACAGACACAGCGAGCGTGGGTAGCCAAGCTAGGCCAACGGCGCAGCGTTGAGGGCGCTGTCCCGTAGGGGTCCGCCGGTTCAAATCCGGTCCCACGCATCGCTTACGCGGCTTCGCCGCGAATACGTGAGGCGGTTTCACCGCCGAACACGATGCAGGTGATCTCCTTCGAGGACATCACCCACGCACAATTCTACTGAAACAATATTCACCAGCCAAGGCGGGGTCTTCTACACGGAACGCTCGACGGTTAGAGTCGAATATACGCGTATCCTCGGGTCTGGTGGCGAGTCAGTTCGCCGACGACGGAGAGGCGGTTTCGGGTAAAAGTCGGTTCCGGTTCGTCGGTTAGAGCCCTTCATGCGTGGTGATTCGGTCGCGCCATTCGCTCGGAATCTCGGTGGGTTCGTCCGTCTCCCCGTCGAATACGACTTGTACGATTTCGGCGGTAGCGGCCACTTCGTCCCCGGTGCGAATCTCGTATTCCATAGTGAAACTGGTGTTCCCGAGTTCGGTGATGCCCATCCCGATGGTTACGTCGTCCGCGGCGGTTATCGAGCGATGATAGTCGATTTCGAGGTGTGCGATGACGCCCCGGACGTCGTCCATCGTGAGACCGAGGTGGTCCCGGAAGTAGTCCATTCGCGCTTGTTCGAGGTACGTCGCGTACACCGCGTTGTTCACGTGGCCCATCGTATCGAGGTCGCGATAGCGCACCTCGATGTCCGTCGTGTAGCCGAATTCGTCCATGAAACTCGTAACGGAAAGCGGTTAAACCATCTGTCGGTTCCGACCCGAACGGGTCACGTTCCTCGGTTCGATGCGAGCAGCCCGAGGAACGGATGGGCGACAGACATGTATTCATCAGTTCTACTACTGCAAACAAACATGTCTTCCGAGTCCAAAGAATCGTACGTCGTCTGGGCATCGTCGTCGTCGCGGTTCTCACGCTCCTGTACAGCGTCCTCCTCGCCGGGCGCTTCCTCTCGTGGTTCGGCATCGTCATTCCGCTCCTCGGACTCTATCTGTTCTGGCGGTTCGTTCGCGCCGTCGAACGAATCGCCGGTGAAATGGAGCGGTGATCACGTCCCGTTCAAGGTGTTGCCGTCGGCATCTCGAAAAATGGGTTTCGCCTCGTTCAATCCGACCGGAGCATCACGTCGGTCGCCTTGATCACCGCGGTCAGCTCCATCCCCTCCTCGATTTCCAAGTTCTCCGCCGATTCGCGGGTGATGACGGCCGCGACTTCCTCGCCGTTCACGTCGAGCACCACTTCGGCGGTCACGTCGCCGGTTTCCACGTCCACTACCTCCCCGTCGAGTCTGTTTCGTGCGCTTAACATCCGAGTTCCCCCGAGACGAACACGACGACGCCGAGGATAAGCGTTCGGGCGGACTTTGCTCCGATAAACAAACGCGATATTGAAATGTAGCCCCTTCCTAACGGGGGTATGGCAAAATATTCGACGGGGAACTCGTCCGGCGGTGACGGCGGCGGTTCCTGTGAACTCTGCGGGAAGGCGTCCGACTCGCTGACCGAAGCGAGCGTCGCGGGCGCGACGTTGCAGGTCTGTGACAGCTGTGCGAGCCACAACGACGCCGCCCAACCGACGAAATCGAAGGGCGGCAACGACGGGAACGCCATGAGCGAGCAGGACCGACGGCGCAGGGCGGCCCAACGGACGGCGAGGATGGACGACGCCCGAAAGGGCGATGCGCGTCACTGGGAGGAGGAAGGAACGAGTTACGACAGCGACCCGCTCCCGTACCTCGTCTCGGACTACGGAGAGCGCGTCATCGACGCGCGACAGGAGAAAGGCCTCCAGCGCGGCGAACTCGCCGACGAACTCGGGGTTCAGGAGAACGACCTCCTCGCAGTCGAGCAGAACCGGGCGAACCGCGCGAGCGTCGGCGGGTCGGTCATCGAAGCGCTCGAAGACCGTCTCGGCGTTACGCTCTCCGAGTCGGCGTAGCGTTTTTGTCCGCCCGTTTCGGAGAACGGGGTATGACCCGCGCGCCAGCAGAGCCATATCGGACGAGTTTCGACGCGACGGTTGCGGCAATCGACGGGACGGACGTCGTTCTCACCGACACGTACTTCTACGCCGAGAGCGGCGGCCAACCGGCCGACCGGGGCACCCTCGGGGGGATTTCCGTCGTGGACGTACAGAAGCGCGACGGCGACGTCGTTCACACGCTCGAAATCGAGCCCGAGTTGGAGGAGGGCGACGAAATCGTCGGACAGGTAGACAAGGAGTTTCGCACCTACTGCATGCGGTCGCATACGGCGAGCCACGTCCTCTACGGTGCGGGACGGCTGATACTGGACGACCTCGGCTACGGGGGGTTCGACATCGGCGAGGAGAAGGTGCGCGTCGATTTCCAGACCTCGACGGACATCGACGACGACGTGCTGACGGAACTCGAACGCCTGACGAACCGCGCGGTGTGGGATTCGATGGCCGTCTCGTGGGAGGAGGTCCCGAAGGAGGACGCGTTGGCACGCGAGGACATCGCGTTCAACACGAAGACGGAAGAGGGCGTGTTGAGCGGGTCGGACACGGTTCGCGTCGTGGACATCGACGGGTGGGACGTGGCGGCCTGCGGCGGCACGCACGTCGAGAACACCCGCGAAATCGGGCCGGTGACGATACTCGACCGGTCGAACCCCGGCGAAGGCATGACGCGCGTGGAGTTCGCGGTGGGGCCGCCGGCCATCCGCATGCGGGCGGAGCACAAACGGAACGCGCTCGACGCCGCGCGAATCGCCGGTACGGGAGTCGAAGACTTGCCTGACGAGGTGGCCCGCCTCACGGACGAACTCGACGCGTTGGAAGCCGAGTTGGCGGACGCGAAGTCGCAACTCCTCGGTGCGACCATCGAGGAACTCGCGGACGAGACAGTCGCCCGAAACGGCAACGAATGGCTCGTCGGCGCGGTGGAGGGCGTCGGCCCGAACGAACTCGGTGACACGGTGCGCGAACTCGCGGGCGAGACGGCGGACGTGATTGCCCTGACCGGGAAAGACGGTGCTACCTTCCTCGTCGTCGGCACCGACGGCGACGTCGAAGCGGGCGACGTGGTGGACGAGGTAACGGCGGAGTTCGGTGGCGGCGGTGGCGGCAGTCCGACGTTCGCGCAGGGCGGCGGCCTGTCGGCGGACCCGGACGACGTGGTTGCGTATCTGCGAGAATAACGACATCGATGGCCGTATCGAGTACCTCCATCGACGAAGTGGCCGAAGAACTGTCTGCAACGATGACCGGCGAAAACAGCGGACGTGTTCGTCGAACCGGAACGGGTCCGGTCGTCCCCTCAGTCGGCGGTCGGTTCGACCGACGTCTTCTCGACTATCGGCTCCGCCGGATGGGCCAGCGAGATGAGGTTGTAAACCGCCGACTGACGTGCAGCGCTCGCCACGCGTTGGATGGTTTCCTCGGTGACGTTCTCACCGCCCACCCGCACCTCGATCGATAAGTCGCCGAACTGGTCCCGGAGCGTCCCGTCCTCGGTTTCCGTGTCGTCGATATCGAGGGCGACGAACGGGTTCCAAGGAATTCGAACCGTCGTTTCGAGGGTTTCGACGTCGAGGCCCTCGGATGCGAGATGGAGCGAGATTACGTGATTGAGACACCCGCTCAGCGCCGCCAACGCGGTTTCGATTACCTCGGGACGGTCGTCCGGATCGACGAAGCCCATCGCCGCTTCGACCTCCTTGTGAGCGCCGAACGGAAACGTATAGTCCCGTGTTTCGCGCTCTATCGTCTGCCCGCCGAGCGAGTAGGGACCGATCTTCGAGAGGGTGTGGAACGCCCGTCCTTCCCAATGTCCCTTCGCGCTCAGTTCGAATTGCACGTCGTCCGGGTTCGCTTCCGCGTAGTCCACGAACTCCGCGAATGCCTCACTGTCGACCCCATATCGGACCGTTCTATCCATCGATTGCTTTCCCGTCGTCATGATTTTGTGACACCTCGGTGTTTCCCGTGTCCGTGTTCGCCGTTCCCGACGAACGTTTCGGGCTACGCCGCGATCGGTCCTATAATCGACTCCTGACATTTTATCGCCGGATGAGAGCGTCTCACCCGGTGAGATGCCCGAGATAGGGTTATCGCTACACCGGGCGTATCCCGTTCATGAACACCGGCCCACCGTCGGACCCCGACGGTTTTCTCGAACTCCTCAGACGAGCGCCGATGCTGGAAGCGCTACACGAACGCACACTCGATAGACGGGAACTGGAGGACGAACTCGGTATCTCGCGGGCCACGAGTCACCGATTCACGAGATGGCTCGGTGACAGGGGTCTCATCGACCGTGTCGACGGCGAGTTTCATCCGACGGAACTCGGACGGCAGGTTGCGGTATCGACCGCTCGCTTCAAGACCGAGGTCACGACGGCTTTTCGACTCGCACCGGTACTCGAAGCCATGGACGGTACCAGTTCTCCCGTCCCTCTCGCCGCGTTCGGCGACGCCGCCGTCACGAGTCCCGCTCACGGCGACCCGCACGCTCCGATGATGCGATACGTTTCGCTCGTGGAGGAGACGACTACGCTCCGCGGGTTCGACACGTGGACCATCGCTCCGACCTACATGGACGTGGTTCAGGAACGCATCCTCGACGGCATGGAGACGGACCTCATCGACCCCGTCCCGGTCGTCGAGGATGTCATGGACAGGTATCCGGAACGCTGTGTCGAGGTCTGTGTGAGCGGCCACCTCACGATTCGGCTCCACGACTCCCTTCCGTTCGGGCTCGCGCTCTTCGATGACCGAATCGGCATCGCCGTTCGCAACCCGGAGTCTCGCGCCCTCGATGCCTTCATCGATACGAACTCCCCCGACGCGCGTACGTGGGCTGAGACGGTCTACGAGACCTACAAGTCAGAATCCGTGCTGTTGGAGAACTTCACCAAAAAGGGACTTCGGGACGCGGTCGCCGCCGAGTAATCCCGTTCGGGAGTCCCGCTGCAGCGCCGTCGCTCGCGGCGGAAGGTGACACACGCGAATGGGACAATCCCTATCTTCTCATTTGACGTAGTCCGAGCCGATGGTCAGGGAAGTAAGCTGTATTCACGCCGGATTCGAGGGGTGTGAGTTCCTCATCCGCTCCGAGAACGAATCCGAGTTGATCGAAATCGTCCAACAGCACGCCGAGCGGACACACGACGTATCGGTATCGCGAGAACACGTGAAAAGGATAATGCGGGAAGTTTGACCCGTCCGCATATCTCACTCCCCACGCTCACGCCGACCCGGACACGCACCTGGCTTTTCCGTCACACCCCATCTTCTGTCGAAGGGTTCGACGGTGTTGCGTCGCTATTCGACGTTCAACTGCTCGAAGACGAACGTCCACTCGTCCAACTTCTCCCGAACGACCATCTCCCTCGGCTTGCCGACGCCGTGGCCCGTGTTTCGCTCCTCGCGCAGGAGAATGGGGGCGTCGCCAGTATGGTTTGCCTGCATTTTAGCGGCCATCTTCCTCGCGTGGGGCGGTCGGGGGAGGAGTTGGTTCGCGGAGTAATCGACAGTATTTTTCCGTGAGAGCGGGTACGAACGTTCCGTGAATGTACGGGGGACGGTCACCGAACCGGGCGAGGCGCGAACCGTGAGTACGCAGTACGGGGAGCGTGACCTTGCGGAGGTACGCGTGCAACCGGACGACGACGCCCCGAAAACGGTGACGCTGTGGGGAAAGTGGACGGAAACCGTAGAGTACCTCGAACGAGGGATGGAACTGCTGGTGACGGACGCCGAGGAGTCCGAGTACGACGGTGAGACGACGTATGCGACGGGGAAGGAGTCCTACGTCGTGGTCGAACCCTCGTTCCTCGTGAACGTGACCGACGTCCGCTCGTGGGTGCAGTGTCCGCGGATGTACTACCTGAACAAACTGTCCGCAATTCCGCTTAACTACCCCGTCGTGAAGGGGACCATCGTCCACGAGGTGTTCGGCGACCTGCTCCGCGGCCGCGACTTAGACGACTCTATCGAGGAGCGCGTGGAGGAGGTCGGCCTGCAACTGGGCCTGCTCGGACGCGAGGCGGACGAGGTGGCGGGCGAGGTGCGCCAGAACGCCCGCGCCATCGAAGGCTGGTTGGAACAGGGCGTCCTCGACGACACGGACGACTGGCGAAGCGAGTACACGCTCATCAGCGAGCAGTTCGGCATCAAGGGGCGCTGTGACGCGCTCCGGCGCGGAATGCCGGTCGAACTGAAGACGGGGAAGAACACGAACCGCGACCCGCGCTTTCAGGACAAGATTCAGGCGGCCTGTTACGCTCTCCTCCTGCAGGAGCGCGGCGTCCCGGCGGACACGGGAACCTTACTCTACACGAAGAACTCGGCGCTGGACCGCGCCGAGGAGACCGGCGACCTCTCGCCCGCGAAGGAGTTCTCCATCGGAAAGGGTCTCCTCGAATTCGTCGTCAGGACGCGCAACGAAATCGCCGCGGCGGAGTTCGACATGGACGTACCGACGGGGTACGAGGCGAACGCCAAGTGCGAGTACTGCTTCGAGAAGGACACCTGCATGGTCGTCTCGGGTCGCCTGAACCAGGAGTCGAAGGCGGGCCAAATCGGACGGCCGATTCCGGAAGAAGAGCGTGAATACTTCCGCGAGAAGTACGAGCAGATTGAACGGGAACGCCGGGCGACCCACCGCGAGTACGCCAAACTGTGGGAGCAGACGGCCCGAGAACGGGCGGACGACGACCGGGCGCTCATCGGCTTGGAACCGGCGGGACAGACACAAATCGAGGGCGGGCGCTGGGAACTCCGCGCTCGCCGAACCGACGACGCGGTATCGAAGATTCGGGAGGGAGACGTCATCCTCGCCAGCAAGGGCAACCCCGTCAGCGGCCACGCGGAACTGGCACGGGTCCAGAAGCTTGGCGACGAAATCGTCGTCACGACGGACGAACCGGTCGAACTCCGGCGATTGGACGTGTATCCCTCGGAGTTCTCCGCCGACGGAATGTTGACCGCGCTCCACGATGCCCTGCTCAAGGGCGACCAGCGACGGAAGGACGTGCTGTTCGGACGGCAGGAACCCGAGTTCGAGTCGGAGGAGCGGACGTTCATCGAGAACAACGACGCGCAGAACGCGTCGGTCAACCTCGCGGTGAACGCGAAGGACTGTGCGCTCATCCACGGCCCGCCCGGGACCGGGAAGACTTACACTATCGCGCGGACCATCCGGGCGCTCGTCGATGACGGCAACCGCGTCCTCCTGTCGGCGTTCACGAACCGCGCGGTGGACAACGCGCTGGAGGCACTGCGGGACCAAGGATGTGAGAACAGCGCGGAGCAAAGCTCCGCTGGCAATCGGACTGCGTCCGATTATGTACTCCGCGTCGGCACCGAAAGCGGCGTCCGCGAGGACATGCAGGACGTTCGCTTGGAGAGAAGCGGCGATCCCGGCGCTCGCGTCGCGGAACTCGAAGGGGCGAGCGTCGTCGCCGCCACGACAGCGACCTGTGGCTCCCGAATCATGCGCGAACAGGCGTTCGACGTGGCGCTGGTGGACGAGGCCTCGCAGTTGACCGAACCCGCGACACAGGCGGCCATCAACCTCGCCGAGCGGTTCGTCCTCGTCGGCGACCACCACCAACTGCCGCCGGTCGTCCAAGCGACCGACGCGGAGTCGGACTCCGAAGAGAGCACGGACGGTGACGCCGTGGGGGGCGACCTCTCTCAATCCCTGTTCCAGCGCCTCGTGGAACTGTACCCCGACGCGTCCGTCATGTTGGACCGCCAGTATCGAATGGCCCAACGGATTCAGGCGTTCTCCTCCCGCGAGTTTTACGACGGCGCGCTTCGCCCGGCGAGCGGCGACGTCGCGGCCCAGAAGATAGACGACCTGCCGACGGTCGACACCGACTCCCTGCCGCCCGAACTCCGTCCCGGCGTCGCCTTCGTCGACCCCGATGGGAAGACCGCGGGCAATACGAATCCGATCGAAGCCGAACGCGTCACCGAACTCGTCTCCCGGTTCGTGGAGGCGGGCGTCGCCCGCGAGGATATCGGCGTCATCGCACCTTTCCGTGCACAGGTCGCCGAGATTTCCCGGCGCGTCCCCGACGCCGTCGCGGTCGATACGGTGGACCGGTTCCAAGGGTCGAGCAAGGAGGTCATCATCGTTTCGTTCGTCGCCACGGGCGACTTGGACAGTCCAATATTCGACGACTACCGCCGGGTGAACGTCGCGCTTACCCGTGCGAAAAAGTCGCTCGTCCTCGTCGGCGACGAGCGGGCGCTTCGCTCCTCGCCGCTCTACGACCGGATGGTCGAGTGGGCGTCCTAGCGACGTGGTAGTCGTTCCGAACGCGTTGGGGACGCCGCTAGTGCGACCGGACTGAACACGAACCGGACCGGCGATGCCGTCACCAGAGGACGTGCGGCCAGACGAACTGGAACAGCAGCCAGATGAGGCCGGTGAGGACGACGGTCATTATCAGGTTCAACACGACGCCGGCACGCATCATCTGTTCCTGTTTCAGGTACCCGCTCCCGAAGACGATGGCGTTCGGCGGCGTGGCGACGGGGAGCGCGAAGGCGAAACTCGCGGCGATGGCCCCGGAGACGGAGAGGAAGACGGCGGCGGCGACATCGGTGAGGCCGAGCGTGGCCGCGAAGACGCTCCCGATGCTGATGAGGATGGGAACGATGATGGTCGCCGTCGCGGTGTTCGAGGTCATCTCCGTCAGGAAGATGACGAGGAGGACGACGATTCCCACGACGAGGACGATGGGCGCGCCGGTGAGCGACGTGAACACGGAGTCGGCTATCCACTTCGTCGCGCCGGTGGTCGCCAGCGCGTCCGCGAGCGCGATACCCCCGCCGAACAGGAGGATGGTTCCCCAGTCGATGTCCACCAAATCGTCCCACTCCATCGTGTCCGCCAGCACGAGTGCCGGAACCGAAAGCAGGCCGACGACGACGTAGTAGAGCATTCCCTGATGACCGTCGATACCGAAGACGCTCGTTCCTTCGCCGCCGAACAGCGTGACCGCCCACGCGGACGGGAGGTACGGGCCGATGAAATCGCCCAATCCGCCGACCACCCACAGGAGAGCGGTGCCGGTGAAGATGAGCGCGACGCGTTTTCCGCGCGGACTCAACTCCCCTTCCTCTTCGAGGTACTGGCGGGCCATCTCGCGTGCGTCGCTCACGTCGTCGATTTGCGGCGGGTAGAGGAGATACGTGAGGACGTACCAGACGAGCGGAAGGGTGATGACGACTATCGGGATGCCGATGAGCAGCCACTGGGCGAAGCCGATTTCGTAGCCCAAAATCTCGTTCAGTTGCGAGGCCAACACCGCGTTCGGCGGCGTTCCGATGAGCGTCCCGACGCCGCCGACGCTGGCCGCGTAGGCGGTTCCGAGGAGCATCGAGACGTGGAGGTTCGTGAACGCTTCGTCGTCCGCGACGACTGTCCCACCGTCGGGAGCGGGCGACGAATCGCCCGCGTCGGCGGTGTCCGTCGTCTTCGCCGCTTCGACCGTTTCCCGGCCCAGCACTTGCGAGAGGACGCCCAGCGCGATGGGCGTCATCATCGCCGCCGTCGCCGTGTTCGACACCCACATCGAGAGGAACGCCGTCGCCAGCATAACCGCGAGGACGAGACGACGCGGCGACGACCCCATCACCGACATCAACCAGAGGGCGATTCGCCGGTCGATGTCGTACTTCTGGAGCGCGTTCGCCAGCATGAACCCGGCGATGAACAGGAAGATGAGGTGGTCCGCGAATCCCGTGAGCGCCGCGTCGAGGTCGGCGTACACGCCGAATATCGTGAGGAGGACGGGTATCGACAGCGCCGTCACTGCCAGCGGGAGCGCCCCCGTGACCCAGAGGAAACCCGCGAAGAACATCGTGGCGAACGCGAACTGCCCCCGAACGGAGAGGCCACTTGGAGTCGGTACACCCGCGATAATCGCCGTTCCGACGAGCGCGAGAACGAAAAGCAGGAGTCGTTTGCGTGGATCTGTCTGTGCCATTGGTACGCACAGCCAAGTAACCCCAAGAATTAATCCTTTCGATTTTCAATAGATATTATAGTTGAAACACAAAAATATTCCGTTATTTCAAATTGTGTCGTCCGATTCAGAATCAGTTCGAGGCGGTAGGGTTCCCGTCCGAAATGGAGTCCATGACGCGCTCGTGGAACTCCTGTAACACCGCGCTCTCGTCCTCGGCCAGCACCACGTCGCTCGCCATCAGCGTCGCCAGTCCGAACGCTCGCGGCGTCGGCGACTCGACGCGGTGTTGCACGACTTCGATGTCACCGTCCCGTATCTTCGCGAGGATTTCTTCGACCGGTTCGAGCGCGAGTTTGTCCTCCACGATTTCGCGGTACGTCTCCTCCATGACGGCGAACTCGTCCAGTTCGTCCGCGAACCCGAGCAGCATCTCGCTGGATACCTGCTGTTCGCTGGCAGACTTCTCGTAGCCCTTGTAGCGTTTCAGTATCATCAGCGAGCGTGTCGCGTTGATGCGGAAGTAACGCTGGAGGAGGTCCGTCTCCGAGAGCGCGGCGCGCAAATCCTCCCGGACATCTTTCGGGTGGATATCGGCGAGAATTCCGGGAACGTCCACCTTGCGGTTGAGCGGCATCGAGACGGTAAAGCCGTTGTCCGCGACGGCGACGCCGACGTTCGTGTTGGCCGCCTGCGCACAGCGATAGGCGACGACCCGCGAGAGGCCGTCGTTGAACTGTCGGCCGTAGTTCGAGTGGACGTAATAGCGACGCTCGTACTCGTCGCGGTCCATTTCGATTTCGACTGTGAGTCGCTCGGCCGTACTGACGCTCCCTTCCCCGGCGTAGCGGACCTGTTCGTCGAACATCCGCGCGATGGCCCGGACGCTGTTCTCGTCCAGCGGGAACTCCCGAAGCCACACTCGGACCGCCGGTTTCCCGCGGTCGGTCAGGCGCGAGAGGAGTTCGCCCTGAAACGCGGAGATTTCCCGCCCCAAATCGTAGGAGAGCGGCAGACGCTCGGAGAACCACGACGGCACCGTCGGGCGTGCGCTCGTCCGGTCCGCGTACACCTTCGACCCGCGCCGGTAGCGGTACTCGAAGTGTTGCCCGCCGAGGACGAACACGTCGCCCTTCTCCAACGTGTCGAGGTAACTCTCGTCCAAGTCACCGACCCACTCGTTGTCCGCGCGGGTGAACACGTCGCAGGTGAACGAGTCGGGAATTGTCCCGATGTTGGTCATGTAGATGACGCGGGCCAACCGTCCGCGTTTTCCCATCAACGGTTCGCCGACGGGGAAATCGGGGTAATGGTACTCCCCGTCGGGCGGGTCGTTCTCGTCGTGCCACACCTTGGCGTAGACGTTTCTGTCCTCCATCCCGTCGTAATCCGCGGTGAGATACCGGAGGAGGGAGGCCCACGCCGAATCCGAGTAGTTCCGGTAGGGGTAGGCCCGCCGGAGCGTCGCCTTCACGTCTTCCGCCGGGCGAACTTCGTTTATCGCCATCCCGTACACCTGCTGGGCCGCCACGTCCTGTGCGTTCTCGGGGACGAACACGCGGTCCACGAAGCCCTCCTCGGCCTTCTTCAGCATGACTGCACACTCCACCAGTTCGTCCCGGTCGAGCGCGATGACACGGCCGGTGACGGTTTGACCGAGGCGGTGGCCGGCCCGTCCGACGCGCTGGAGCAGGGACGCGACGCTCTTCGGCGACCCGACCTGCACGACCAAATCCACGTGGGGCATGTCGATGCCGAGTTCGAGGCTGGTCGACGTCGTCACCACGTCCACCTCGCCGTTCTTCAGGCGCTCCTCGATGTGCTGGCGCGACTCCTTCGAGAGACTGCCGTGGTGACACCCGGAGTTCTCCTCGTCGTAGTCGGCGAACTTCTCGCGGAGGTTCTGGAGGACTCGCTCGGCCCCGGAGCGGGTGTTCGTGAAGACGAGCGTGTTCGTGTGCTCCCCGATCAGGTCGTGTAACTGGTCGTAAAACCGCTCCTGCACGACGGCCCGCGGCGTGTGAACGAGGTCGTCGGTCGGACACAGCAGTTCGAGGTCGAACTCCCGGACGAATCGCGTGTCCACGATTTCGTAGGGGCGACTCTCCCCGCCGGGTTCCGCCCTGCCGACGAGGAACTCCGCGATGTCCGAGAGCGGTTCGACCGTCGCGGAACACCCGATTCTCGTCGGCGAGGCGTCGGCGATGGTTTCGAGGCGTTCGAGGCTGACCGACAGGTGGGTTCCGCGCTTTCCGTCCGCGAGGCTGTGGATTTCGTCCACGATGACGTACTCGACGCTCCGGAGTTTGTCGCGGAACTTCGGCGAGTTGAGCAGGATTGCCAACGTCTCGGGAGTCGTGTTGAGGATGTGCGGCGTCTCCTTCAACATCTTCTGTCGCGCCGTCTTGTCCGTATCCCCGTGTCGGATGGCGTGGCGAACCTCGCTCACGTCGTCCATCCGCTCCCGTATTCCCGACAGCGGCAGTTCGAGGTTGCGATGGATGTCGTTGGCCAGCGATTTCAGCGGCGAGACGTACAGGCAGTACACCGAGTTCTCCAATCCCGTCTCCTGTTCCCGCCGAAACAGTTCGTTGAGAATCGCGGTGAACGACGCGAGCGTCTTTCCGCTCCCCGTCGGTGACGCGATGAGGGCGTTGTCGTGGCCGTGAATCAGCGGAATGGCCTCGCGCTGTGGCGGCGTGAAAAAGCCGCCGTTCTCCGGGACGAACGCGCCGAACTGTTCGGCCCACCACTCGCGCACCGCGGGTTCGAGGAGGTCCAACGTCGCTTCGTCCTCGATTTCGACCGTCTCGGGGGCGAAATCGAACTCCTCGCGGGCCAACAGCCCTCTCGCATCCATTTGTTCCGCGTTGGTGTCGGGCGGCAAAGAGGGTTATGCCAGCGGAGTGAAAGTGAACGGAAGGGTGGACGGTGATGGCCATCGAATACGCCGAACTGCTCCCGTCTTCGGTTATAACTCTTCGGTGGCGAGACGGTCGATGGTTTCGAGCGCTTCGACGCGATGGCCGGTCGCCGGAACGCCCGCGACGGTCCACGTCCACCGAAACGCCTCGCAGGTCGTGATTTCGAAGGGAACCCAGACCCCGAGCGGCGTCCGAACCCGTCCCGTGGATCCGACTCGAATCACGCGGTCAACGCACTCGACATCGGTGACGGACGGCCCCCACGTCGGCCACTCGGTCGTATCGGTCAGCACCGACCAGACGCGTTCCGGCGGGGCGGCGGTCG
Organism: Haladaptatus sp. HS23; assembly: GCF_056892285.1. Taxonomy (NCBI): domain Archaea; kingdom Methanobacteriati; phylum Methanobacteriota; class Halobacteria; order Halobacteriales; family Haladaptataceae; genus Haladaptatus; species Haladaptatus sp. HS23. The sequence continues at coordinate 152,443 of NZ_JBXGLH010000001.1, forward strand.
GTCGTGCGACGGCGATATGTCGGCCGGTCGGTCCGCGCTCGACTCGAACGTCGCTCTGCATACCCGGAAAACGAGGTGGTGGACGAAATCGGTACTGCCCGCGTCCGCGACCGGACGTCCGTCGGACGGTATCAGTCGAGGAACTGTCGCACGAGGGTCGCCCAGTCGGCGTTCTCGTTCTCTTCGAGGTACTGTTCGATTCGTTCACGGTCGCTCGCGGCGGAGTCGTCCGATCCTCCGTCGTCGGAGGAGCCATCACTGGAATCACCACCGTCCGACGAGCCATCGCCGGAGCTTCCGTCGTCGGAGGAACCGTCGCTCGATGAATCGTCGCCCGAGGAACCGTCCGAGGAGTCGCCACCGGAACCATCACCGGACGAGCCGTCGTTCGAGTCGTTGCCGGACGAGTCGTCGCCCGAACTACCATCGTCGGACGACCCGTCGCTAGACCCGTCCGAGGAATCGCCCGAGGTGCGGTCGATGGAGTACTGGCTGAGGAGGTACTCCACGATTTCGAGTTCCCAATCGACACGCGTTTCCAACGACGTTTCGTAGCGCGTCGTTTCGACGATGAATCCCGGTTTCTTCAGGTCCGAGTTCACCTTGTGAATCAACAGCGGCCGGTCGCCGTCTATCAGATTACCGCGCTTGAATTTGTAGTAATCCTCCCGGTCGCCGAGGTGATTCTCGTTCATATACTCCGCGGCCTGCGTCGCCTTCTTCGGCGTATCGTCTATCGTCGTGGGGTAGATGGCCTGCCCGACCCCCTCGGGACCGACGTCCTTCTTGTAGATGCCCTTGGAGCTGTGTAGGTTGAACACGACGTAGGCGTCGTGGTCGGTGATGACGCCCCAAATCGCGCGTGCGAGCGGCGTTTTCGGCTCCTCCCCCGGCGGAAACTGCCTGTTGAGGTTTCCGTCGTCGGTCGTGTAGGTGTCGTCCTCGATAGCGGTCGGGTTCGACCTCGGTATCAGGACGAGTTTCCCCTCGTCTATCGACCAATCCCGCATCTTCGCGGCGGCCTTGTAACCGGCCGCTTCGTTGCCGTGCATTCCCCCGACGACGACGGCAGTCGGACCGGACGACCCCGAGTCGATGACGACGACCTCCGTTTCGTCCTCCGTTCCTTCGCGGATCTTGTACGTATCCGTCGATTGTGCGCTTCCGAGCCCCGTCGCCGAAAAGCCGAGCGTCGCCGCTGCGGCCGCGGCGGTTCCGGCTTGCAGGAACGTTCGCCGACTCGTCTGACTTTCCGAACTATCGTTCGTAAATTCCTTCATGAGCCGTCCATATCTACACCACTATTGACATTTTGTTATAGGCATCCTTCCGGGATAATCCCCGAGAAGGGAAGCATAAACGTTCGTCGGCGGAAAACGGATTACGTCATAACGACCGCTGGAATCGTCGTGTCGTCGAAATTGATTCGTACTAAGCATCACTTGATGTGAACGTCCGAAACGGTTCGATAGTCGCACCGAGAGCGATGACGGGAGGAAGTACGACGACCCATCTCCCCAGCGGATACATCTGTCATAGAACTTTAGTATGTCAACGTTTCGAACGAGAGCAAACGACGCGTAACCGGCACATCTCCGACGAAGCCTGAAACGGGGGACAGATACCGCTTTTCACCGCGTTCGACACGAATCGCGCGTTCACGCACTCTGACACCATACCGCACGACTGAACCTTTTTCACCCTCCCGCACTCGGGAGTACACATGCGAATCACGTTTCTCGGTACGGGAAGCGCGATGCCCACCGGCAGTCGGTTCCAGACCGGCATCGTCGTCGAGGACGACGGCCGTCGCGTTCTCGTGGACTGCGGCAGTGGCGTCCTCCACCGCCTCCAGCAGTCGGGCGTGGGATACGAAAACGTCTCGACCGTCATCCTCACCCATCACCACGTTGACCACGTGTCCGACCTCATGGCCCTCCTGAAGGCCCGTTGGCTCGCGGGGGAAGAACAACTCGAAGTCGTCGGTCCGACCGGGACGAAAGCCCTCCTCGACGGACTGCTCTCCGTCCACGACTATCTCGACGGGCGGGTGGACCTCCAAGTGCGTGAAATCACCGCGGGAGAGGAGTTCTCCGTCGCGGACTTCGACGTCGAAGGGTTCGAGACGCGCCACTCGATGCAGTGTCTCGCCTACCGGTTCGAGGACGAGTTCACGTTCAGCGGCGACAGCGAGGCGTTCGAAGGGTTGGCGAACTTCGCGGACGGGAGCGACGTGCTCGTCCACGACTGTTCGTTCCCCGACGAGGTGGACGTGGCGAATCATCCGACGCCGTCACAACTCGGCGAAGCGCTGTCGGGAACGGATATCGGCCGCGTCTATCTTACCCACCTCTATCCGCACACGGACGGCAACCACGAGGCGATGTTGAACTCCATCGCAGAACACTACGACGGCGACGTGGGATTCGCGGAAGACCTCCTGTCCGTCGAACTCTGACGGCATATTCTCGTCTCACGCCGCTGCTCTGCTCGTCGTTCTATCCGTCCGTCGACGCTTTTTCTGCCGTATCGCGAGATTCGACCGACACCGACTTCTCGGGAAGAGAGAAGGTTGCGACACCGAGCGGTAACTCCCGTCCTCGAATCGTGAACACCCGGCGCAGTCGTAACTCCCCGTCTATCCACAGGTCGCGGTCGCCATCGACGCAGTGTTCGAGTCGGAGGGTTCCGTCCCCATCGCTCTCGATTTTCGTTGCCTCGACGTTCTTCGGTGGGGCATCGAAGTGGTCCGTCCAGACGAACGTACAGACCGTCTCCCCATCCCGCGTGTGGCCCAATCGAACGCTCCCCCCGACGACGTGCGCGTCGAGAGTGCTGTCGTTGTCCAGCGTGAGGTCGAGGGCCATCGACCTCCCCGACCGTTCCGCGGACAGGTCCGCGACCGAGAGGTCGTCCACCAACGGGCCGAACACCTGCTGTTCGTACCGATTCGAGAGTTTCAAACCGACGACGGGAACGAGACGAACGAGATAATAAACGGCCACGATAGCCAACTTCGCAGCCAGATACAGAAACATCCGTCCGATATTTCGAGGGGGGTGCTGGTAAACGTTCTTGCCGAGAGAGAAAATTCAGTCCGAACTCAGTTCAGTCGATAGCGCAGGAGCGCGGCGATGCCGCCGAGGTTCGACAACTGCTCGCCCGGCGCGAACTCGTGGGAGAAGACGGTCACGTCGCCGCCTTTTCGCTCCACGTCGGTGATGATTTCGTTCACGTCGATTTCCCACTCGCCGCCCGCTTCGTCCTCGCCGAGCGCGCCGCGCTCCTTGCGAAGTCGCTCGTCCAACACGAGCAGTCGCTCCACCGCGCCGAAGTCCGTCGCCTGCTTGACCTCCTCGATGCCGTAGGCGGCCTTCGCGCCCTCACCGATTCGCTTCATCAGGTCGTCGATGAGTTCGGCCTCCTCGGCGATGCGCGTCTCGGCCTGCACGTCGTCCACGGCCCCGCGTTTCAGCACCTCGTGGACGCCCCTGTCGCCGGTGGAACTCACGTCCACCGTCGTTATCTTCTCGGTCAGGTCGGGGTACTCCTCGGCGATGTGGTCGTAGGCGTCCTGTTTCGTAAAGCCCGGTCCGGCGAGGATGATGGCGTCCACGTCGAGGTGCGAGAGCGCCGACCCCAACTGGTCGAATAGTTCCGTCCGCCCGCCCGCGTACTCGCCCTTGCCGGTCGTCCCGGTGAAGGACGTGTACTCGTCCGCGCCGTACTGGGCGACGGTATGGATGTAGGCTTCGCCTTCCTCCACGGTGGCGATGGCTACGTCCGGATTGTCCGTCGCTTCGACCGCGTCGTCGAGTCGGTCGAGTTGGTCTCGTTTCCACTCCTTCTCGATGGTTATCTTCTCGCGTTCCTCGACGTTGAGCGTGTGGTGGAGTCCTAACTGGTCCTCCCGCGAGCAGTCGGTGATGACCCCGCCGACGCGGACGCGGTTGGCGAACCGGTGGAACTCCACGTCCTCCACCCGCAGCGTGATGTGCATGTGCTCTCGTTCGCCGCCCGTGTCGCGCATCTGGTCGTCGGCCCGCTGGATGCGTCGGGTCGTGTCACCCGACACGTCGTCGCCCGGTTCGAGGAGATACGTGAGATGCCAGAGGTCGTCCAGACTCTCGGGGACGAGCGTGATGCGCTCGCGGGTCCCGTCGATGGACGTTCGGTCGTGTATCTGCATGGGTAGGACTGTGACGTCCGGCGGTAAGTGCCCTGCTATTCGGGCGTTCAAAAAAGTATCAGACCGCGGGTCGTCCTTCTTCCACTTCGGGACCTTCACGCAGTCGGTGTTCGTCCGCTTCCGCGTAGGCGCGGCCGTAGATGTACGACGCCATTACGTGGGCGTAGAATCCGAGGAACACGCCCACCAGCCATCCGAGAAGCGGTATGACGGCGATGGCACTCACGATGATGCCGGTCACGACGACGACTGCCAACGCGATGAGCCATCCCGTCGCGTACTCGCGGTCACGCAGGATGGGGAGGTACGACTCGTACTCGAACGCCGACCCCATCGTGTTCTTCTCCGCGAACCGAACGAGCGCCGCGGGAAGCGCGTACCAGACCGCGAGGCCCGACACGAACGTCAACAGCGCACCGAGGGCCACGACGAGGCCGCCCAGAACGCCGGAGCTGTCCGAGAGCGCCGCGCCGCCGCCGATGAACACGGCGGCGAAGATGGCCGGTACGAGCAGGTAGACGAACGCGATGACCAGTGCTTTCAACCCGTCCACGAACAGTTCCGTCCAGTCGTCGAACTTCGGGGCGTCCGTATCACCCTCGGAAACCCGACGCAGGACGCGAATCATGTACCCCTCTACGACGATTGCCGGTATGATGAGGAACCCGAAGATGACGAGCAGGCCGCCGACGAGTACCGTCGTCGCGGCGTCGTCACTGTCCTTCAGATACCGGATGCTTTCGTTGAACATTGATTTCCCCCTCGGGTCGAACCCACGGCTCGCCCGATACAGAGTCCTAGACACCGTCTGAGGGCTTAATCGTTGCGCAGGAAAGTGGACGTGTCAGAATCGAATCCGCGCTCTCCGGCGGGAACCGACTCAGTCAACCATCCGACTGCCGCCCGCGGGCAGGAACTCCTGAATCAGGTCTGGACTCGCCACCTTGCGGACGAACGAGGTGTCCTCGAATCGCTCGCGGAACTCGCGATACAGTCGCTTCGCGGCGTCGTTCTGGGCGTACTGGCCCGGTTCGACTTCGATGACGGTTTCGGCCTGTTTCTCGATGGCGGACGGCGGGCCGCCGATGACGCGGGTGTTGGGTTCGACGGTGATACCGACGGCCACGCCGACGGGCGTGTCCTCGAAGTAGGTCCGGTCGCCGCGGATGGCGAAGCCGCCCTTCTCCAGATATTCGCCGCTCTCGGGCGTCTTCGACACCTGTTCGGGCGTGACCATGTAGGCGTCTCCCGCGAAGCGTCCGTCTTTCCACACGGACGAGTAGGAGACGGCGAACTGGGCGGCCTCCCGCTTGCTTTGCTCGGGCACGTCCACGTCCTTCGAGGGTTCGCTCGGGTCGGAGGTTTTCAGGATGGTGATGGGACCACCGTGTGCCTGCGAGTGGAAGAACAGGTCGTTTCGGTCCATGTACTTCTTGACCAGTTCCTCGTTCTCGTCGGCGTTTCGCCCGCCGAGAACGAGAAAACCGTCCGAGGTGCGGAACCAGCGGAACCGCTCGTACCACTGTTCCTGTTTCCGAACCGGAATCGACGCCCGCGACAACCAGTCGACGTTCTCGGGGTCCGTCCGCTCCTCTTCGGGTTCTTCTTCCCACTCCTCGGCGCGCTTCTCGACTTCCTCCAACTCCTCGCGGGTGTCCTCGATGGCGGCGAGCGCGCCCTCCTTTTTCTCCTCGATTCGCTTGGCCTCCTGATAGAGACGGTTGGCGTTCTTCTCCACGCCGTCGTCGGGAAAGAGCGTGATGTCCGTGTCGTCGATTCGGACCGTGACGGTCCCCTCGCTCGGGTCGATTTCCTGCACGGCTTCCGCCGCCTCGATGCCGCGTTCCGCGCCTTCATCGAATCGGGCTTCGATGTCGGCCCACGGCGTGTCCTCGGCGCGGGCGTTCCGAACCGTGGCGAGGATTTCGTCCACGAACCCGTAGTTGGCGTAGAGCAGTTCCGCCTTCTCGCGCTCGGCGTCGGCCTGGCGTTCGAAGCCCTCGATAGCGCCCTCCTGTTGCTCGATGATGCGCTGTTGTTTCTCGATTTGGGCTTGGAAGTCCGGTTTCTGCGGTTCGCCCGCGTCCTCGTTTTCGGACAGGTCGAGGTTGGTGAAGTAGTCGTCCGCCGCCGCGTTGAACGAATCGAACGCCTCCGAATCCCTACCCTCGTACTCTTCGAGCGGGAACGGCGTCACGTCCGTTCGAACGTCGTCCTCGTAGTAGACCCGCGGGTCGAAGTCCCCGGTTTCCAGCGGTTCGCGGAGGCGTTCGATGGCGTCGTACAGGCGTTCGTACTCGTCCTCGTCGGCATCCGTAATGTCCGTGGCCTTCTCGACGTCGGCGCGGGTACAGACCTCCTCGGCGTACAGACCGCCGAAGTTGAGTTGCGTCGCCAACGTCCGAACCACGTCGGTGTCCGAGTCGTTCATCCGGTACTCGAACTCCTCGTAGTCGATTTCGAGCGGGTTCACGCGCGAACTGGGGAACTCGTACTGGGACCCCGGCGCGACGGTTCTGGACTTGAGCCGAACCGTGTCGAGGCAGTCGACGACCTCGTTGTTCTCGTCCAGCACCGCGACGTTGCCCTGTCCGAACAGCTCCGCGACGATGGTCGTATCGCCGTCCTCGCGCTTGAAGTGGAACTGGAGGATGCGGTCGAACTCGAACTGTTCGACGCCGGCGAAGTCCGCACCCGAGAGGCGGTTTCGGAGCATCATGGCGAAGTTCGGCGGCCGGCCCGGTGCGGGCGGGACGTGTTCCGGTGCGACGGTGTGGGCGCGTTTCACCTCGCCCACTTCTACGAGCAGTTCGAGCCGACCGCGGTCGAAATCGCGCATCTTCAGACGCAACAGGTCGTCGCCGTAGAGATACGCTTTATCGACCTTCGCGCCCTCGAAGGAGCCGAGTTCCCGGGAGATGGCGGCGAGATCGATGCTCGAAAGCTCTCGCTTTCTATCCATAGCCGTCGTTTTCTCGGGCGGGAGGAAAGGCGTGTCGTTCGACGTCACCCCGGCGGGACGGTTCGCCGCGCGAACGCACCGATGAGATAGGCCGGGACACCGACTACGAATCCCCAAAAGACCCCGGTTCCGACACCCCACGTCAGCGTCGGAGTCGGGTACACCGCGTCGAACGCAGCGATGGAGACGAAAAACGCCAACGTCGGGGCCGTCGCGAGGGCGAGGCTCACGAGAACCCCGTCGTTCCAGTAGGCGACGAAAAGCGGAGGAATCGCCGCCAACAGGAAGAGGATCCGGAGGTCGAACCCGAACGTGTACGTCAGGGGAAAGACATTGGGCGGCGTGTGGGCGAGGAACGTGAGGACGAACAGGCCGACCGCGACCACGAGCAGTCGCTTCGAGAGGCGCGTGTCCCGACCCAGAGCGATTTCTCCGGTTCCGAGTTTCTCGGTCGTCACGACCGGAGTGTCTCGCGGGTCGGAATAAGCTTTCAGGTGAAACGGAGGTGTGCGGGTTCCGAACCCGTCGATTACGCGTCGAATGTCCCCATAACGTCCTCGAAACTACGGTCCGTTTCGGCGCGTTCGGAGAACACGAGTTCGTAGCCGTCCGGGTCGCTAACCGTCGTTTCCCGCGTGTTCCACTCGGTTTCGTGCGGCGGGGCGACCACATCGGCACCCGTTTCCTCGGCCCGCTCCGCCACATCGTCGATGGCCTCGTCCTCCACCGTGAGGTAGATGGAAACGCCGTCTCCCCGGGTGGTTTTCGCGTCCGAATTCGCCTCGGAGCGGTCGGCGACGAGCATGACGTCCGCGTACTTTCGGTAGCGGACGTGGGCCATCACGGGCATCGAGTGGATGACGTCGAAGCCCAACGCCTCGTACCACGCCGTCGATTCCTCGACGTTCGAGACGGTCAACTGGGGAAAGAGCGGCATCGGGTAGATATCGTGATCGGAATCGAAATCGGCCATAACGAATCGACGGTCTCCGCAACGGGAGATAAGGATTGCCCGACCGAGACGGGAGATAACACATCGCATCCGTTCGTCACTGCCCGGGGACGGCGTACGGCCCGCCTCGCCGCCGGTTTCGTTTCCGAAGGTAGAACGCGTAGACGAGTAGCGCACCAATGAACGGAGGAACGAAGAATCCGATGAAGGTTCCGACGGCCCACATGTCGGCGGTGTCCATCCGCCGTCGCTTCGCATCTCGGTACACCCACATCGCGGGGAGGACGGCGAGCGGAATCGCGAGGAACCACGGGATGACGATTTGAACGCCTGCCATGGCGGGCGTTCAGACGACGCGAGCAAATATCTTGTCGTCACGTTCCCATTTCGGGGAGCCATCGACTCGGTATCCGTCTTCGGCCGCGAATCCGCCCTGCTCGACCGACTCCCCCGCGTTCTCGACCCTACTCCTCGCCCAAATCCCGCACCGTGAGGACCGGCCGTTCCGAGCGACGAATGACCTTCTCGGCCACGCTCCCCATCACGAAGCGGTCGATTCCGGTCCTGCCGTGGGTTCCCATCGAAATCAGGTCGATGTCGTGTTTCTCGGCATAGTCGAGGAGTTGCTCGGCGGGTCGTCCGCGGAGGAGTTCCCGTCTGGCTTGCACGCCCTCGCTCTGCACCCGCGAGACGGCGTCGTTGCACGCCCGTTTCCCGTCGTCCTCCATCAGTTCCACCAACGACCCCGAACGGGCGATGCGCGAGTCGACCACGTAAACGACGTGTACGAAGGCGTCGTACTCGGCGGCGAGCGCGCTGCACTCCTCGACTGCACGCTCGGAACCCGGCGTCCCGTCGGTCGCCAAGAGGAGGTTTTCGTACGCCGTCGTGGGGATTTCGTCACCGCCGCGAACCGTCAGCACGGGGCTTTCGGACAGTCGGTTGACTTTCCGCGCCGTACTCCCCACGACGTAGGATTCGAGGCGACTGCGGTCGCCCGTTCCCATCGAAATCAGGTCGATGTCGTGTTTCTCGGCGTAGTCGAGGATTTCCCGGAACGGGACCCCCGATTCCATCGCCTCCGTCACCGGAACGTCGTGCTCGCGCGCTCGCTCGGCGACCGCCGCAGTCGCTTCTTTTCCCTCCTCTTCGAGTACGTCCACCAACGTCGAAAGCCCTTCGTCGGCGTTACCGACGCGCAGTTGTGGTAGGTCGATGACGTACAGCGCGTGGACCGTCGCGCCGGTTTTCTCGGCGATACGAAGGCCGTGTTCTGTCGCACCCGCCGTGGCGTCCCCTCCGTCCGTCGGAACCAGAATCGAATCGAACATCCTCCCCGTCTCGTTCGACGGGCACGGACTTCAATGGATTTCCCCGCGTCAGTCGACGGAAGGATATGACAACGAGGCTACGGGATGGTTTTTCTCGCGGTCGAATGAACAATTGAGGTAGCCATTTGTCAATCTCCGACGAATGAACGATGGGGTGGCACGTGAGCAACGCGACGCGTGACCACAGGGGTGCAAATGGTGATTCCACTTCAAACAGGTGTGTCTATTCCACCGGTAACGGACAGTATGCTCGTCGTGCTCGGAATCATCCTCGTCGCGTTCATTCTGTTCGTGACGGAACTGTTCCCCGTGGACGTGACGGCACTCATCGTCCTCGTCCTCCTCATGATTCTCGGGCCGTGGACGAACGTGTCGCCGACGGACGGACTTTCGGGGTTTTCGAACGAGGCGACCATCACGGTCCTCGCCATGCTCATCCTCAGCGAGAGCGTCCGGCGAACTGGCGCGGTACAATTGCTCGGCCATCGCGTCACGGCGCTCGTCGGCGACAGCCAGTTCAAACAGATACTCGCGACGGTCGGCATCGCCGGGTCCGTGTCGGGGTTCATCAACGACACGCCCGTCGTCGCGTTGCTGGTTCCCTTCGCGTCCGACCTCGCCCATCGGGGTAACACGTCGCCGTCGAAACTGATGATTCCGCTCTCCTACGCCGCCATGCTCGGTGGCACCCTCACGCTCATCGGCACCTCGACGAACCTGCTCGCGAGCGGCCTCGCACAGCAACTTCTCGGGCGCTCGCTCGGCGTCTTCCAGTTCACGCCCGTCGGCGTCGTCGTCCTCATCACCGGCCTCCTCTACCTCGTCTTCGTCGCGCCGCGACTGCTCCCCGAGCGTGTTCGGCCGAGGGAGACGCTCCTCGAAGAGTACGAAGTCGAGGAGTATTTGGCCGAACTGGTCGCACCCGAGGCGTCGCCGCTCGTCGGGACGCCCATCGCCGACATCCCGGAGGAGGCCGGATTCGGCGGCGAAGTGAAGGAGGTTATCCGCGAGGACACCGTGCTGTCGCCCTTCTCCGACGAACCCGTCGAACCGGACGACACGTTTCTCATCACGGCGAGTCGGGCCGGTCTCACCTCGCTCATCGAGGACGAAGCCCTGAACCCGCTTCCGACGGTCGGGCGCGAACCGTCAGTCACCGAGGAGGCGAGGAACGACTCGGAAACCGTCCTCATCGAAGTCGTCGTCCCGACCGATTCGGCGCTCATCGGCGACACCATCGAGACGAGCAGGATACTCGAACGCTACGACGCGACGCTCGTCGCGCTCCAACGCGGCGACGTCCGACTGCCCCGAGTCCGTGAAGCCGAGTTCACCGTCGGCGACCTGCTGTTGCTCCAACTGCCCGCCGACGAACTGGAACGCGTAGCCGAGACGCGTGACCTCATCGTCGCCCGCGAAATCCCGGGCGAGGACTATCGATACGACAAGATTCCGGTCGCAATCGCAATCCTCGCGGCCGTCGTCGGGTCCGCGGCGCTCGGGTTTCTGGAAATACAGGTCGCCGCCTTGACGGGCGTCGTGGCGATGGTCCTTTCGGGGACGCTCGCGCCGACGGAACTCTACGAGGGCGTGGACTGGACCGTCATCTTCCTCCTCGCGGGCGTGATTCCGCTCGGCATCGCGATGGAGAACACGGGGACTGCGGCCCTCCTCGGCGCGCTCGTCGCCACCTCGGCGCAGTACCTCCCGACCGTCGCCGTCCTCGGCGTGTTCTACGCGGCGACGGTCGTTCTCACCAACATCATCAGCAACAACGCCACCGTCGCGCTCATGGTCCCCGTCGCCATCAACGCCGCCCGCGAAATCGGGACGAACCCGCTCGCCTTCCTGCTAGCCGTGATGTTCGCCGCCAGCGCGGCGTTCATGAGTCCCGTCGGCTATCAGACCAACCTCTTCGTCTACCGACCGGGAGGGTACCGCTTTACCGATTTCGCTCGCGTCGGTGCCCTCCTCCAGGTGATACTCGCTATCGTCACGCCCCTCACGATTGCGGTCTATTTCGGTCTCTGACGGGGTGTCGTCGTGGCGGGATGACCACCCGACAAACTGCCTGAACGGCCACCTCTATTTCTCTCCGCCGAGAACCACGGCGTATGACCGACCACGCGACCGGTTCGAACGAGGAGCAGACGACCGATTCCCCGACGGTTCTCGTCCTTCGGCGGGGCACTCACGGCATGCCGGTGTCCGATTACGCCGACGAACTCCGCGAGCGACTGCCGAATCACGAAATCCGCCACGCGAGGACTCCCGATGAGGAACGCGAGTTCATCGCCGACGCCGAAATCGTGACCGGGATGACCATCGACGAGTCCCTCCTCGCCCACGCCGAGAACATGGAACTGTTCGCGTGTGCCTACGCCGGAACGGGCCACCTACCGCTCGACGCCCTCGAATCGCGGGATGTCGCGGTGACGAACGCCTCGGGGGTACACGGGCCGAACATCGCGGAACACGTCCTCGGCGCGATGTTGACCTTCACGCGGAGGTTCCTCCGCGCCGGACGACAGCAGGAGCGACGCGAGTGGCGGCACTTTCAGGCCCACGAACTGCAAGGCAGTACCGTGACTGTCGTCGGATTGGGCGCAATCGGGGAATCAATCGTGGAGCGGTTGGACGGGTTCGGCGTCGAAACGGTCGGCGTCCGGTACTCGCCCGAGAAGGGCGGCCCGACGGACGAGGTGGTCGGGTTCGACGACCTGCACGACGCGCTCGCCCGGACGGACTACCTCGTGTTGGCCTGTCCGCTGACGGAGGACACGCGCGGCCTGCTCGACGCCGCCGCATTCGACACCCTGCCGTCCCACGCCGTGCTGGTGAACATCGCCCGCGGCGGGGTGGTCGAGACGGACGCGCTCGTTTCCGCGCTCCGGGGCAACCACATCCGCGGCGCGGCGTTGGACGTGACCGACCCGGAACCCCTGCCGGAGGACCACACGCTGTGGAACTTCGAGAACGTCCTCATCACGCCGCACATGGCGGGACACACGCCCGAGTACTACGCCCGGCTCGCCGACATCGTCGCCGAAAATATAGCGACCATCACCGGGACAGGTTCCTACAACGACCTTCGAAATCGGGTTCAGTAAGTCCCAGTCGACCGACGAATCCGCTTCGATAACCGTAGTACGCGACTACGCGAGACACCGGTCCAGATGTCCCTCGTCGTTAATCAACTACAAAAAAAAATAAATGGACGGCAAAAGCGGGAGTCCACATCGAACTACGGATACGGAACGCAGCGTCCGCAGCGGTTCGTGCGGAACTACCAGATCTGGGCAGCGGGCGTCTCGCAGGTGTCGCAGACGACCGCCTCGTTTCCTTTGTAGGTGTCTCGTACCAGCGTGCCGTCGGGACACCACTGGCAGTCTTCTCCTTCGAGGCATCCGATGACGCCCTGGTCGGTCGTCAAACTCATTCCGTCCTCACGTTCCATTCCTCGCGCTATGAATTTGGTGGCCTCCCGTATGGGAAGTGGCCATTCGTGCAAGCGGTTTATCCCCCAGCAGTCACTACGTACTCCCATGAGCGAACAGTCGAATCCAGACCTGCCGAAGAGCGACGACGAGTGGCGTGAGCGCCTGTCGGACGAGGAGTACCGCGTCCTCCGCGAGCAGGGCACCGAGCGACCGCACACCGGGGAGCATTTGGACCGAAAGGACGACGGGACCTACGTCTGTGCCGGATGTGGCGCGGAGCTGTTCGATTCGGACACGAAGTACGATTCACACTGCGGCTGGCCGAGCTTCTACGACGTTCCCACGGACAACGTCGAGGCGCGACGGGACACCAGCAACGGAATGGTCCGAACCGAAGTCGTCTGTGCCAACTGCGGCGGCCACCTCGGCCACGTCTTCGACGACGGCCCGGAACCGACCGGGAAGCGTTACTGCATCAACAGCGTCTCGCTCGACTTCGAGGACGAGTAGACGACGACAACGCCGTGAGCACGCGGTTGCGGTGGCGGGTGCGGTCAATTGACGTCTATACTTGCGGTCATGGGGAAATCACGGTCGGCACGTCCCGAGGCGTCGGCGGTACTCGGCATGGAGAACGTATTTGTAGTTTCTTCAACTAGTTCCGGCATGGATTTAGGGACGTATCTCAAGTGGAATGCCATCATCGGAGGCGTTCTCTTGCTTCTGATACTGCTCGGCGGATTCGTGCTGAACAGTCCCGTCCTCGCCGGAGTCGTCGTTCTCGTGCTGGCTGTCGTTGCGTATCGGTACTACCGTAAGATGGCGTATTTCGAGGGATACGACGACTGAATACGACCGTCCCGTCATCGTCACACCGCGACCGAACCCATGCGAGAAACGTCGGAATCGCTCTATCCTACGCTCACCACGCGTACTCGTCGCGGGGGTCCCGGTCGTCGCGGTCCGAGTCGTAGGCGTGGTTCCCGTCCACGAAGACGTGTTCGGCGTCGGACGTGATATCGAACGGTTCGCCGTCCCAGACGACCACGTCCGCGTCCGTTCCCTCCTCCAGCGTTCCGACGCGGTCCTCGATACCCAAAATCTCGGCCGGGTTGCGCGTGACGGTCCGAAGGGCGGCTTCCTCGGGAAGTCCCTCGCGAATCGCCAGTCCCACACACACGTCCAAATGTTCCTGCGGAAGGACGGGGGCGTCGGTCTGGATGGCGACCGTGACGCCCGCGTCGTGCAGGATACCGGCCGTCTCGAAGGTGATGTTCGAGAGTTCGTACTTCGCGCCGGAGTAGAGCGAGGGACCGACGATGGCGGGCACGTCGCGCTTCACGAACTCCTCCGCGATGGCGTGGCCCTCGGTTGCGTGTTCGATGGAGAGATCGGAGATTTCGAACTCGTCCGCGATGCGGAACACGGTGGCGATGTCGTCGGCGCGGTGGGCGTGCACGCGAAGCGGGAGGTCGCCCTCCACGACGCGGGCGAGGTTCTCCATACCCAGGTCGCGGTCGAAGGGGTCGCCGTCCTCCCTCGCTTTCGCACGCCGGGCGACGTAATCCTCGGCGTCCATGAGCGCCTGTCGGAGGGTCGCCGCGATTCCCGGCCGGGTCGTGGGTTCGCGGTCCTTCTGGTCGCCGTGGAACCGCTTCGGGTTCTCGCCCATCGCCGCCTTCATTCCGTCCTCCTGAATCAGCATCTCGTCGGCGATGTCTCCGTACGTCTTCATCGAGCAGATGATGCCGCCGACCACGTTCGCGCTGCCCATCCGGGCGCTGACGGTCGTCACACCGCCCTGATAGGCGTGTTGCAGTTGCTCGTCGCGCGGGTGGAAGCCGTCCAACGCGTTGACGTGCGGCGTCACCGGGTCGGAGAGTTCGTTGACGTCCCCGTCCTCGGGTTCGCCCCACTCGCCCATCCCGGCGTGGCTGTGCGCCTCGACGAGCCCCGGCGTCACCGGCTTTCCGCCCGCGTCGATGACCGCCGCGTCGTCCGGAACGTCCACCTCGCCCGTCGCACCGACGGCTACGATTTCGCCGTCCTCGAACAGCACGGTTCCGTCCTCGATGACGCCCGCATCGGCGACGGTGTGAACCTCTCCATTGACAATTGCCTGCATGGAACAACCGTTTTCGAGCGGAAGAATGAGTATTTCGGTTCGAAGTATCGGTCGTCGAGGTCCGAGTAGGGAACCGATTCGTGCGGGAGATAACTACTTCCCTTCGAACTGGGGGTCGTCGTCGCCGAAGAAGCACTCCAACCCGCGCTCGTAATCTTCCGTCGTGGTCATTTTAGCGATGGAGTCGGTTTCGGCGGCCATCTGTGCCGAGAGGTCACGGCCCGGACTGCGGTTGAACAGGCGCTTCGTCGCACCATAGGCCTTCGTCGGTCCGTCTGCGAGTTTCGCGGCCAGTTCGGCCAACCGGTCGTCGAAGTCGGGGGAGACTTCCGTCGCGAGTCCCATATCGACGGCCTTCTCCGGGGAAATCGGTTCGTCCAACAGAGCGATCTCCTTGGCCCGCCGCAGGCCGACGAGTTTCGGGAGGAAGAACGTCGACCCGCCGTCGCCCGTCAACCCGACGCGCGGGTAGGCGAACTCCATCCGAGCGTCCTCGGCGAGGAGGACGATGTCGCCCGCCAACGCGAGACCGAACCCACCGCCGGCCGCGACGCCGTTGACGCCGGTGACGACGGGTTTCGGCGCACGCGAGAGGTTTTCGATGGCGCGGTGGAGCGAGGAGGCGATGCTCCTGAGCGTCCTGCCGTCGCTCGCGTCGCCCGAAAGGACGGATAGGTCCGCACCCGTGTTGAACACGCCGCCGGTTCCGGTGAGGACGATACACCGCGAATCGTCCTCGTACAGGTCGGCCGTGACCGTGCGCAGTTCGGACGCCATCGCGGGGTCCATCGCGTTGTGCGTCTCCGGGCGGGCCATCGTCACGTACGCCACGTCGTCGGTTCGTTCCACGTCGAGATGTTCGAACGCTGCCATACGATTCCTGCGGACGGAATCGACAAAACGGTACCGCGACAGGTCGGAAACAGATTCCTACGGCGGAAGGTTAAGAATTTAGTATCCCTCCTTGAGTAGCGTAGGAACATGGAGCGATTCGACGTTGCGATTGTGGGCGGGGGTCCCGCAGGGATGGCGGCCGGAGAACAGGCCGGAATGCACGGCGCGAGCGCCGTCGTCCTCGAACAGGGCGTCCCGCGCGAGGACCGCGAGTTCCTCGGCCCGGATTCGACCGACGCCGCCGGGATGCTCGACTACTGGGTAGATATCATGGACGAGGACTACCGGGAGATTCCCGACCACGTCGTCCTGCAGGAACTCGACGGCGTGGACTTCCTCGGCCCGAGCGCGTCCGCGACCCTGCGCGGCACCGGCATCGACTCGTCGTATCCGGGGATGGGCTTTACCTTCAACCGCGCCCGGATGGACGACTGGTTGCGGGAGCGCGTCGAGGACGCGGGAACGGATTACCGTGTCGGCGTCGGCGTCAAGCACGCCGAAACCGACCTCGACGCGGAGTACCGCCACACCCTCCGACTCGCCGACGGCGAGGACATCGAAGCGAAATACCTCGTTCTCGCCGACGGCCCACAGCGCCGAATCACGCTCGGAACGCTCGACCAGTTCATGCCCGAGGGCAGTTCCGTGAGCGACTATCTCAGCCCGCCCACGGCGAACCACATCGCGTATCAGGAGTACCGCGAGTTCCCCGAGGAGGTTTTCGAGAAGTCCATGCTCAAGTTCTGGTGGGGCGTCATCCCCGGCGAGACGGCCTACCCGTGGGTCTTCCCGAACGACGGCACGGTTGCCCGCGTCGGCCTCACGACGCCAATCGGGATGACGTTGGACGACGTGGAGGACCCCGAATCGTACGCCCTCCTCCGCCCCGACGACGAGGGCATCCCCCGTGCCGGGGAGTACATCCGCCGCCTCCTCGAACGCGAGTACGGCGACGAGTACGACATCGAAACCGACTTCCCGCTCGTGGAGGACCGCGGCAAGTCGAAGGGAACCGAAACCTACCCTATCTCCTCGACGCGGCCCATCGACTCGCCCGTCGAAGCGGGTATCGCCGTCGCCGGCGGCGCGATGGGCACGACCAGCGCGTTTCACGAAGGCGGCTACCACGTCGCGGTTCGGTCGGGGAAAATCGCCGGCGAACTCGCCGCAACCGACGACATCGAATCGTACAACGCCGAGTGGAAGGACGCCATCGGCGAGGAACTCCTGCGCAACATCGCGTTCGCCGACATCGTCGCCGAGTACGGCCCGGACGACTGGGACAGGACGTTTTCCATGGTGGATAACCTCCTCGGCGAGGACGGCAAGGGTCTGAACAAATCGAGTTTCTCCTCCGGCGTCCGCGCCGGGAGGCTCATGGCTCAGTACAAGAAGACGAAGTTCGGTTACCGAAACGGCAAGTACGTGCAGGTCACCGAGGACGAATACACATACTGAGAAGGATTGGAGGACGTAGCGAGAGGGTGTATCAGACGAGTTGTCGATTTTTTCCGGCCACGGGTGACGGAGTTCTCTCGTCGAAAGCGATTGTGTTCAGTTAGTCCATTGGGATTTCGAGGAGAATTGATAGCTCTGCAGAGGGCCAAATGGCCAAAGTGACTGACACCGGTAACTAGTGGAACGGAGGGTCATCGCCAGTGACAGTGTACAAACGGGTCTACAAATGGGTCACCGATTACTCGGAGCAACAAGTTCCTGAAAGTATCTCCGAAGATGCCTATCGGGAGACGCCGCGGAATTTCGTGCTCAACCTGTTGAACGGAACCTCGACGAAATTAGCCGAGCAACTCGCCAGTCCGGACCTGGTGTTGGTCTGGCTACTCAGCACACTCGGGGCACCCGTGTTCTTCTCGGGCATGTTGGAGCCGATACGCCGCGGAGCCGCGTCGTTCCCGCAACTCGTCGTCTCCGGGCGCATGCGTGGGTACGCGAAACGCAAGTGGTTCTGGGTCGGTGCGGGCATCTTCCAGTCGATCGCGCTCCTCATCATGCTCGTCACCGCCCTGCTACTCACGGGCGTTTGGGCGGGCGTGGTGATCGTCCTGGCACTCCTGGGTTTCAGCGTCGCGAGTGGGGTCGGCTCGGTGGCATTCAAAGACGTACTGGGCAAAACGATACCCGAGAACAAGCGCGGGCAGCTGTTGGGGCTGCGGTCCGCTACCGGGGGTGGGCTCACGATTGCGGCGGGGCTCGTCCTCTACAGCGAGATATCGGGAAAGTCGAATATCGGACTGTTCGTCGTTCTACTCGGGATTGCGGCTGCACTCTGGGCGCTGGCGGCCGTGCTGTTCTGGCTCATCGACGAGCAGCCGGGAGAGACGGAAGCAGAGCAGGACACGCTGAGCGAGGCCCGTTCCGGCCTGAAACTGCTCCGGCAAATTTCGGGGTTCAAGTGGTTCATCGCGAGCAGGGGGTTACTCCTCGCAGCCGAACTCTCGGTTCCCTACTACGCCCTCCGCGCACACCAACTCACCAGTGCCGGGAAGGGATTCGGGCTATTCATCGTCTCACTGGGGGTCGCGGCGCTGATGGGGAGTCCGATTTGGGGTCGCGTCTCCGACCGAGTTTCGAATCGGGCCGTCATGGCGCTGGGAGGGGTGGTCGGTGCCGTCGCGGCGGCGCTGGCGCTCTCGTTCGGAC
The DNA here is from genome assembly GCF_056892285.1 of Haladaptatus sp. HS23. Classification (NCBI taxonomy): domain Archaea; kingdom Methanobacteriati; phylum Methanobacteriota; class Halobacteria; order Halobacteriales; family Haladaptataceae; genus Haladaptatus; species Haladaptatus sp. HS23. The sequence continues at coordinate 170,997 of NZ_JBXGLH010000001.1, forward strand.
TCCTTCCGGCCAGCGTCACGAGTCCAGCCCTCTTCGCAGTCGTGTTCCTGGTGGTCGGACTTGCCAGAGCGGGCGTCCGGGTCGGACGGAAGAGCTACATCGTGAACGCCGCGCCCGACGATGAGCGTCCGCTCTACACCGCGGCAGCCAACACGATTGCTGGCGTACTGATGTTCGTGTTCATCGGGTTCGGAGCGTTCGCTCAGGTGGTGGGAATCGGTGCGACCCTGACTGCGCTGTTGATACTCTGTCTGCTGGGGTCGGCGTCCGCCTGGCGAATGCCGAAATCAGATCGGATGGTACAATCGGACCAGGGAGTGAGTGAGAACGAGTAGCATGTGTCCTGACAGATACGAACATCGGTCCATGAACTCGAAGTCATCCAAGAAGCAGACCATTGACGGCGATCTGTTTCTCGGGTGTCGTATTCGGCGAAGTTGAATCCGCTCGAATACTGTTGGCGGCAGCGACAGACCGTGAGAACCGGTTGCCTGTTTCACCGAAAATCTATGAGCCTTCCTTCTTGCCCGATGAGTCTTGAACTCGATGGCACCCATGCTATTGGGTCCAACTATCCGAACTGATAACTGAACCCGAAACTCCTTATCCGCCGTCCGTCTACTGTTTCGTGCGCACCTTAGTCCCCGCCGTAGTACTCCCACTTCGGGAGCGATGACCGCGCGGAGAACCCGGGTGTGCGACAGTACGAGTCGGTGAACTCCAAAATCACCACCCCGAGTCAGGGTCTACTGGCTCCGAAGTCGGTCGCGGTTACTGACGCGACTCGCTTCGACGGTTCAGCCGTCAGAAGTCCGGCGATTCTATCGCCCGCCCGGCACGAGGGTTTGCCAGCCGACACGGCACGCCGCCAAGGGATGAGGCTGGATGTTAGTGTTCCGGGCGTACATCGACCTTTTACAGCGCTCGCTACGCTCGCTTGCAAAAGCTCAACCAAAAGCACTCCTCCTTCGCTCCACTTCGTCCCGCTCAGTCGTCAGCCTCGCGCTCACGTTCGTTCGCGCGAGTGAATCGGCGACCTACCGGGGTCCTTCGGGCCGCTGGTCGCCGAACGATCGTCTTCTGTACATCGACCAGTTCTACTAGTCGAAACTCGGGCGGTAGTGTTCCGGGCGTCCATCCACACATACTGGTACGTCCTCTCAGAGACCCGGTGCGACGCGTTCGATGAGGCCATCGAAGTCGTCGTCGAAGCTCAACACCGCATCGATGTCGCGAGACTCGCACAGACGGACAATGGTTGCGTCCGTGAAACTGAGATCGTGGTCGCTATATCGACGAAACGTCTCCAGAGAGTCTCTAACTTCGTCAGGTTCGACGTGGATCAGTTCCAAAACGTTTGGGAACGGGTCCTCACCGAGAATCCGACTGGCAACGGTGTCCGAGGCCTCGAACGAGTCCGTTCGAACACGTGTGAGTGTCACCGTCTCGTCCAGTACGTAGTCGCTCGTGTACGGTTGTCCATACGCGCCATCTAGCAGTTCGTCGAACGCAGCAACTGCTTGCTCGTGGCGCTCTGCGTCCGTATCGTGATGCGCAAAGAGTACGCCGGTGTCAACGAAGACGCTCATTCGTACAGCACGCCGTCGATGTCCTCTTCGGACGTGGTGACACCCGATGAAACCATCCCCCCGTGAAACGTCTCCCGCTCGGTTTGGGAGACGGGAACGCGTTCTTCACGGAACGAATCTACGAGATCCATTTTCGATTCGATGGCGTTCTCGACGAGTCGTGCTAATATCTCCTGCTGAGTCACTTTGTGCCCAGTTTTCAGCCGAATTTCGGCCTGTAATCGTTCGAGACGAGATTTAGTGACGTCGTCCATCTTCACCGACGTTGCCATAGTTGTCGGTAGATTCTTCTACTGGATAACGTTTACTACCGGAATATCACCAAGATCGGTCGTTTCCGTTCTAGTAGTTCACCCGGTAGTGTTCCGGACATAGGACGATCAAATGACGGACGATTTCTGTAGTTCAGTCCTGTCCGGTCTCGATATCGATCGCTTCGAAAGTGACCTCCACCGTTTCGCCGTATCGATCGCCGTTCTGCTCGTCGTGGCGGTGGAATTCGGGCGGTTCGATCGTCACGTGCATATCGTAGGTTCCGTCGGTCGGCACGGTGACGTTCCCGCCGTAGTGGTATACACCCGGGTGCCACAGGAACGAGAGGTCGAAGGGACCGAACTGTTCGCCGTCGCGCTCAAGCAAGACCGAAACCCCGCAGTAGGGAACGAATCGGTGGTCCTCGCGGTCGGCGACGATCACCTCGAGGTGACAGTTCTCGTCCGTCGGCTCGACGAGTTCGAACTCATCCTCTCCCGCGAGTCGATAGAGGGCCTCGGACTCCTCCTGTGCGTATCCGACAACGTAGTCGCCGGCAGTTGTCATCCCGCCATCGTTCGCGACGGTGTTTGCCATATACGCGACCGACGTCAGGTACGCTTCTCCCTCGGTTCGAGACTGCTGAATCTGATTCACGTCGACCTCATCGCTCGGTTGCTTCTCAGGGTTGTCAGGCATTACGAGGACGTTGATTTGGCCGACTGAAAAATATGATGGCGGGATTTCAAATTTTACCGTCATTTATCGGCATAAGTACGCAAAATATCCGGTGGTTTAATGCGGTCTAGGGGGCGAAAGCAGCACTACGAAGATCTCTGCCGCCGTGTTCCACCCCGTCGAAATCGAGAGCGAATTTTCGACGTATCACAGTGTGATGAGTGAAATCCCCGTTTGACAGCGCTCGATTTTATATCATCATTCGGATATGGTTACACAATGGATGAATCGTTCGGACGGAGGTCAGTACTCGGGGCGATTTGCGGAGTCGTCACGGGAACCGGAGCGGGATGTGTGAGTCGGCCCTCCCGTGAGCGGAAACAGTCGCCAACGCCCATCTCTAACATCGGGAGTACGGAACAGAGCCGAGACGAGAACTGTCAACCAACACCGATTTCCGATGGCGCTCCAAAGCCGTGGTTCGACCCCGACAGTTCGGTGGATATCGAGATCGGCAACGGCGTGCAGGCGGATATCGAAGTGACGCTAACCATCGACGACTATCGGAGAGGGATATCGGTCCCTGCTGAAGACCAATGGCTTTCCGAGGACATAATCGACGACGGGGAGCGCCCGACGATTACCGTCGCCACGAAAAACCTCGAAGCGCGGCTACGGTGGAAAGGCGAACGAAACAACACGGGAATCGCAGTTTTCGTCGTCCGAGAGAACCGTATCGACGCGACTTTTGCCCACAAATTCTGCTCGAAGTTCACACGATAAGGCCGACCGTTCGACGGAGGTTATCTCGCCCCGAACTCGATGGAAAACCCGCCCGGTGCCTCGACGTAGAAGTCGTAGGTGTTGTGGCGGGTTTTCACGTCCGTCACGTCGTAGCCGTTCTCCTTCAACTGCCGGTGTTTCTCGTCCACCAACGATTCGTTATCGACGAAGAAGCCGATGTGGAAACTGCTCGGATACTCGATTTCCTCGCCCTCACGTCCCTGCATCAGGGTCAGAACGGTCCCGGTTTCGTCCGAGAGAATCGTGATTGCCGGGCCTCCACCCCGCTTGTCCAACTCGAAGTACTCCTGTAGGAAGTCCGCCGTGGTCTCTACGTCCGCCACCGTGAGGTTCGTGTGGTTCAGTTTCATGGCTGAAATCCGTGGGCAGATGGTCGGTTTCGACCGCCGATTTTTCGCCCGAATCTACGTGAATATACGGGGCGAGTCGGGTTTATTCCTACGGGTCGTTTCCGCGGACCGCGATTCGAGTCGCGGCCCACTGCCCGTCCAGTATCGTGCGATGTTACTTTCCGAGGGTAGAGAAATAATTACAAAAATAGGGTGTGTATTTATTTATCGTTCTAATTATTGCTACGACGTGAAACCTCAAAATAACGGCGTAGGACGGCGGCGATACCTTCGAGGCGCGGGCGCACTGACGACGGTGACGTTGCTCGGAAACACGGCCGAGGCGAGCGAACGGGGCCACCGCGAACACCACCATAACGGACGAGGGGACGACCACCATCACGGGCGGCGACCCGACAAACGAATCGTCGGCTACTATCCGTCGTGGGCGGGCGACTACACGCCACACGACGTGCCGTATCACAAGCTGACGCACCTGAACTACGCCTTCCTCGAAACGGAGGCGAACGGCGAGGTCAAACTCGCCGTCACCGGGGACTCGGCTCCCGAGGTACTCGCGGAGTTCGAAACGCTAACGCACGAACGACACCACACGTCGTTCATGCTCTCCATCGCGGACTTCGGGAGCAATATGTCCGCCGTCGCCGCGAGCGCCGACGCCCGCGAGCAGTTCGCGCGAACCGCCGTCGAACAGCTTCGACGGTACAACTTCGACGGCATCGACATCGACTGGGAGTACCCCGACGGGTCGGTTCGGGAGGACGACCCGGAGAACTTCACATTGCTGTTGGAGGAGCTTCGCGGAAAATTAGACGAGGCGGGGGCGGCGGACGACCAACACTACGAACTCAGCATGGCGGCGGCACCGATTCCGTCGAACATCGACCCGCTGGAAGTGGGGAAAATCGCCGACTATCTGGACTTCGTCAACGTCATGAACTACAACTTCTACGGCAGTTGGAGTTCCGCGACGAACTTCAACGCGCCGCTGTACGCGCCCTACGAGGACCCGACGTACTGGCAACGGCTCCTGACCGTCGATAACGCGATGCAGTACTGGGCCGACCAGCCGATTGCACGGGACAAACTCGTCCTCGGCACGCCGTTTTACGGCTTCGCCTTCGAGAACGTCGGAAGCGAGAATCAGGGCCTCTTTCAACCGTTCGACGGCGCGGACACGAAATCGTACGACGACATTCGACAACTCAAGGCGGAACCGCAGTACGAGTATCACTGGCATCACGATGCGCGCGTCCCGTGGCTGTACTCCGAGGAGGACGACGTCTTCGTCACCTACGACGACAGGCACTCGGTCATGGAGAAGTCGCGGTACGTCCGGGACAACGATTTCGGCGGGATGATGTGCTGGGAACTCTCCCACGACCCGAGCAACGCGCTCATCGGCGCGATTCACGCCGCACTCCGTTGCTCGCACCACCGATAAGTTCGTCTCTTTTTCGACCGATATTCACGTATTGATTCGACGTTAGATTTTGTCCAATCTCTTTGACCTGTCACGTCGTATCATGAAACTCGACAGGCGAACGCTTTTGCGTTCCGTGGGAGGAACGCTCGCGACGGCGGGAGTACGCGAGTTACGATTGGACCTTCGGCGACGCCGCGAGCGCCAGCGGCGCGACCGTAACCCACGATTACGCGTCGTCGGGCGAGTATACGACCACGCTACCCGTCACCGACGACGGAGACGGGAACCGATTCCGTGACCGTAACCGTCCGGTCGGGGTTTTTCGGCCACTGTGGCGCGGCTTATAGCTACGAACACGCGAACGCAGGCCGCGCCTATCGGGAGACCTGGACGGGTGCCTCCTACGCCGTCGAGTCCGACGACTACCTCGGTCCCCGGCCGACACCAGCACGCTGAGAGAGACCTCCGAGGGTCACTACGAAGCCGTCAGTTCGTGTTGACGGAGTCCGAAAGTTCAGACGGTAGAATTTCCTGGCGAGCGCTCGACGCGGTAATATCTCTGGTGTGCAAACCTCGACAAACTACTCCGGCGCGTGCGTCGGCAAACCCGAGGATTACGTATCCGGGGGTTTGCTGATTATCACGCGAGGTTTTCGTGAGTGACGAAGGAACGAATGGCTCGTCAGAGCAAGCTCTGACGGTGGATGAGCGAAGCGAATCGGTTGGGGAGGGTGTGGCCGTCGCGGTGCAATCGCTGTGGAGGGACTTCGTCTTTCAACTCCCCGCTCGTCCCTCGCGGGGATTTCGAGGTCATCAGCGTAGAAGTCATACCAAATGGAGGCCGGAGTTGACTCGTGACCGGTGGGTGGAAGCGTCCAAAGAAAAATCCCCCATACCCTCGTCGTCGAAGAGCGCAACGTGTTTTTCCGCGCGCTTCGAAACCCCGAGCATGAATCCGAAGCCGATAGCCGATCTCGGTCCGGACGAGCGGCGAGCACTGTTCGACCGCGACGCCGGAATCGAGGGCGTGCGGAGCGACGTGCGCGACATCATCGACCGTGTTCGAGAGGAAGGCGACGTCGCGGTCCGGAATTTCTGCCGGGAGTTCGACGGCGTGGAAGTGGGCAACATCGACATCACGGACGACGCCGAGCGCGCCTACGAGGAGATAGACGACGAGGTGCGCGAGGCGATCGAGGACGCGGCGTCGAACATCCGCGAGTTCCACGAGGCCCAACTGCCCGAGGACTGGCGGGCGGACTTCGACGGGCGCGAACTCGGCCGTCGGTTCCGTCCCATCGAGCGCGTCGGGGTGTACGCACCCGGCGGAACCGCGGCGTACCCCTCCAGCGCACTGATGGGCGTCATCCCGGCGAAGGTGGCCGGTGTGGGGCAAGTCGCCGTCGCCACGCCGCCCGGCGAACCGCAGAACGACATCACGCTGGCGGCGATTCACGCCGCGGGAGCGGACCGCGTGTACCGCGTCGGCGGCGCCCAAGCAATCGCCGCGATGGCCTACGGAACCGAGCAGATAGACCGCGTGCAGAAGGTCGTCGGTCCCGGCAACAAGTGGGTCACGGCGGCGAAAGCGGAAGTGCAGGGGGACGTAGCTATCGACTTCCTCGCCGGACCGAGCGAACTGCTCGTTCTGGCCGACGAATCGGCCGACCCGGCGTTCGTCGCCAGCGACGTTGTCGCACAGGCGGAGCACGACGAGAACGCCTCCTCCGTCGCGGTGACGGACGACGAGGAGTTCGCCGAAGCAGTCGCGAAGGAAATCGAGGAACAGGCGGGCAAACGAGAACGCGAGGACGTGATTCGGGCGGCGCTCGACAACGACGCCAGCGGGGTGTTCGTCGCCCGGTCGATGAGCGAAGCACTTCTCTTCGCCGAGGAGTACGCGGCGGAACACCTGTCGATTCAGGCTGAGGACGACGAGGACCTCCTCTCGCGCATCGACAGCGCCGGAAGCGTCTTCCTCGGGCCGTACACGCCCGTCGCTGCGGGCGATTACGCCTCCGGGACGAACCACGTCCTGCCGACCACGGGGGTAGCGAAAATCACCGGTGGCCTGTCGACCGATACGTTCCTCCGCTCGACCACGGTCCAACGACTGGACGAGAACGCGCTTGACTCCCTCTCGGAGACGATTACCACGCTGGCGGAATCCGAAGGATTGGACGCCCACGCCGAAAGCGTCCGAAAGCGGTTCGAGAAGTAACGCACCGAAATCAGTTCCGTTCCCGCCACAGTAGCAGAGCGCCGAGACACGCTCCGAAGAGAAGCGGTGGTCCGTGAATGTCGTGCAGGAGGGTGAGGAGGACACCGATTGCTAGCCAGATTGGACCCCAGATACGAACTCCGAGCGGCACCGAGTTTCCACGCCACAGGAACCACACGGAGAGGCCGCCGAGCAGTCCCGCACCTGCAACGGAGGCACCCGACCCGTGTGGTTGCCACGCGTATCCGGCGAGTTCTCCGACGACCCCGCTGCCGAAGTACAGCGCTAACCAGTCGCGCCGGCCGTAGGTTCGCTCGACTGCGACGCCGACGACGAAGATGCCGACGAACACGGAGAGCGTCGCCCACCACGGGTCGGCTTGGACGAACAACGGGGTGAAAAGCCACCACCACTCACCCATCGAAAGGGCGTCCGGGTTCCGTCGGAGTGCGGGAAGCAGTCCGGGGACGACCGCGTGGAGGGCACTCACGAGGACCGTGATTGCGAGGACGACGATGGTTACGACCGGTAGGGTGGTGTCCGACCGGGACGGCCGTCGATTCGACACGATAGGTGGCGACTACGAAGGGCCGGGGGAAATAGGATGCCACGGCATGCGGACGTCCGCCGTCGCGTCGGTCCTCGAAGAGGAAGTGTGGAGTGGACCAGTGAACGAAGCAACCCGAACGGGACGGCGGGTGAAACAGAATGGCTGCGGAAAGTTGGGTACGAGGGGAGCCATAACCACTTTTATCCCGTATCTCCTTCGGAAGATACGGTTTCGTATATTTCGTCATGGCATCCTCTCCATCTTCCAACGACCAAGCTGACGGACAGAAATCGTACGAAAGCATCCTCGTCGAGCAGATAAACATCGGCCTCGCGGAGTTACAGCGTCCGACAAGTGGCCTCTTTCTGTCCGGCCTATCGGCGGGGTTGGACATCGGCTTTGGGCCGTTGCTCATGGCGGTGATGACCGGGTTGATGAGCGGGTCCCTCCCGAAACCGGTCACGGAACTGCTCATGGCGAACATGTACTCCATCGGGTTCATCTTCGTGATTCTCGGTCGGTCGGAGCTGTTCACCGAACACACCACGCTCGCGGTGCTCCCCGTTCTCGACAAGCGGGCGTCCATCGCGTCACTCGGGCGGTTGTGGGTCGTCGTGTTCGCGGCGAACATCATCGGCGGCGCGCTTTTCGCCGCGTTCGCCGTCGCAATCGCGCCCCAACTCGGCATCGCGCACGCGGCGGCGTTCACCGAAATTTCGAAGACGTTAGTCAAACACGGTTTCTGGGTCCTCGTCGGGAGCGGCATCTTCGCGGGGTGGCTCATGGGACTGCTGTCGTGGCTCGTCACCGCTGCGCGGGACACCGTCAGCAGGGTGTTGATAATCTGGATAGTCACGACGGCCATCGGCCTCGCCCACCTGCCACACTCCATCGCCGGAAACGTGGAGGTACTGATGGGGCTGTTCCTCTCGCCCGAAATCACCGCGTTCGACTACGGCCGGTTCCTCCTCGCGGCGACCATCGGGAACGCAATCGGCGGGGTGTTCTTCGTCGCGCTCCTGAAGTACGGTCACGTCACGCGGAACACGGACGAAGAAGAGATGGAGGCCGCACCGACTCCGGCCGAATCGGAGTGAGGAGGCGTTAGAAGTCGCCGTTGACGATATCCACGACGCGCTGGCCGTCGTAGAGCTGTTTTTCGACGCCGTACAGCAGTTTGGCGGTTCGTTGGGTGAGGACGAGGTTCGTGATGGGACCTTGGTACAGGCCGCCGGCGCGATACACGTCGCCGTTCTCGACGGCGGTGAGGTTGCTGGCCGTGTTGTTGTTTTCGAGGAAGTTGATGACGGTGTTCTCGAACTCCTTTCGAGTCTTGTCCTCGTAGCCGCGAAGCAGGAGGACTTCCGGGTCCACTTTCAGAAGCGTTTCGAGGTCGATGGAGCCGCGGCTTCCGTGGAAGTCCTTGACGTCGGTTTTCGCCAGCGCGTCGGAGACCCCGAGGTCGTTCAGGTGTTTGAATCCGGTCCCCTTCCCGATGATGTAGGGATAGTACTTCGTCGGCTTGTCGCCGACGCCCCAGACGACGGCGGCAGACGGACGCTTGCTTTTCTTGGGAACGACGCCGGAGACGTTCGACTGGAAGTCGGAGTGGAGGTCCGCGAACGCCTCGTAGCGGTCGTGTCGCTTGAACACCTTCGACAGCTTTTCGAAGCCCTCCATGAGGGTGTAGTATCGGTAGCTGTCGTGCCACGTGTAGTGCTGTGCGGAAATGTAGTTGCCGAACAGCGGCGCGATGTTCTGCTTGAGTTCGTCGACGTCCTTCTGTTTCCATCCCTTGAACCGGTTCATCAGGAAGTTGGGGTCCATGACGTGTACGTCGGCGTCGAGTTGGTAGAACAACTCCTTGCTCACGCCGTCCTGATACAGCGACACCATGTCGCTTTTATCGACCGAGAGGCCGTCGATGGCGTCGTAGTACCGGGTGTGGTACCGGTTGGTGAGCCAGACGGCTTTCGGCGGTTCGAGGCCGAGCGCGATGCCCATGTCGGCCCAACTGCCGTTGTTGGCGACCCACTTCTTCGGGACGCTCTCGAACTCCACTTCGCCGACGGGGGCCATCGAGACGGAGTACGGTCCGTCCGTCGTCGTCGACTCCTCGGTGGTCGTGGACTCACCCGACGTGGTTCCCTCCGACGTTCCCGTCGTCTCCGAGGATGTGGAACCGGAGTCACCACCGCTGGTACAGCCAGCGAGGAGACCCCCTCCGAGAACCGCACCGGTGCCCTTGAGAACTGTACGTCGCGTACGTCCTTCGTTTCCGTCCATGATTTTAGGCTCGCCTAAACCAATATAGTAGTTTCGAATTTTCGGTCGGCCTAAATGGCATCGATGGGTATCGTATCCATTCATAGAAGATGAGTGATACCTCTGGGAAGGGTTCAGCAACGAGACGGTCTCAGGTCCCGTTCGGATTCAGTCACATGTAGCCACCACCGAGCACGAACGGGACGACATCAACGATGTCTCGCGGAGAGATACCAGTGTTCGGACGCGAGTCTGAATCTCCGTTTTGGCCGCGTCACCGATAAAAAAAGATAGTCGTCGCCTACCGTCCGAGCGCGTCGCTCGTCGCCGCGAGTCCGGCCTCCACGTCCACGTCCGCGCCGTGTTCTCGAAGCGCGTCCCCGAGCGCACTCACGAGATACGAGACGGTTTCGGGACGGGCGGAGTAGCCCATACAGCCGATGCGGAAGATTTCACCGTCCAAGTCGCCGAGGCCGGTGGCGATTTCGAGGTCGTACTGGTCGAGGAGATAGCTCGTTATGTCCGTGTCCGTGACGCCGTCGGGGACGCGAACGGCGTTGAGGCTGGGAAGCCAGTACTCCTCCGGCGCGTTCATTTCGAGTCCCATCGCCTCGACGCCCGCCTTGAGCGCGCCCGCCATCTCGCGATGGCGCTCCCAGCGCGCTTCGATTCCCTCCTCGCTGACGAGGCGAAGCGCCTCGCGGAGCGCGTAAACGTTCGTGATGGGTGCCGTGTGGTGATACGCCCGGTCGTCGCCCCAATACCCTTCGAGGAGCGAGAGGTCGAGGTACCACGAGCGCGGGGATTCCTCGCGGGAGAGGACTTTCTCCATCGCACGGTCGTTGAGCGTCAGCGGACTCGCACCCGGCGGGCAGGAGAGACACTTCTGTGGACCGGAGTAGGCCACGTCGATGTCCCACTCGTCCACTTTCAACTCGACGCCGCCGAGCGACGTGACCGAATCGGCGATGACGTACGCGTCGTGGTCGTGGGCGATGTCCGTCAGTTCGGAAACGGATGGTTGAACCACGCCGGTACTCGTCTCCGCGTGGACGAAACCGAAGACGTCCGGTTGGTGTTCCTCGAACGCGACCTGCACGTCGGCGGGGTCGAGCGGTTCCCCCCACGGCGCATCGACGTGGACGACTTCCCCGCCCGCTCGATTCGCCATCGACTCCATTCGACCGCCGAAGTAGCCGTTAGTCGGAACCAACATCGTGTCACCGGGTTCGACTAAGTTTCCGATAGCGGCCTCCATGGAGGCGGAGCCAGTTCCGGAGACGGGAATGGTCCATTGATTCTCCGTTCTGAACGTGTATCGGAGGAGGTCTTGGACCTCGTTCATGATGTCTACGAACGACGGGTCTAAATGACCGACCAACGGCGTACTCATCGCTCGGAGAACGCGGGGATGCACTTCGCTGGGACCGGGACCCATCAGCGTTCTGTCGGGTGGTGTCAACTCGCCTACCGTGGGGTTATCCATGCGTGGCCGTAGCACTCGGGATGACAAAAATCCCGCCCTCGCGGCATTCGATGTCCAACGGACCGTTGATTCGCGCAACGCGGCGTTTCTCGGGTCGAACGGTTTCCAAACGGTAGAAACGGTCGGCCCGGTTTATTCGGGTCATGGGTGTAGAGCGGGGTACCCCAGCACCGTGCTGGGTGGAGAAATACGATGACACAACAGAGACCCATGCAGCACTCGCAAGCGGGAGGCGGAGGCGGTCGGTACGGCCAATCACAGGGCTACGGGCAGACGGACGTCGGCCAGCAGGGCGGAATTCGGCAAGGTGGCCGACAGGAGTCTCAACCGGAGTACGGCCAGCAAGGGACGGAGTATGGCCAACAGGGAATCGGCCAGCAGATGGGTCAACAGGGCCAAACCGGCGGTCGACAGATGGGCCAGACCGGTGGCCAACAGATGGGCCAAACTGGCGGCCAGCAACTGACACAACCGGGCGGCCAGTTCGACGACCAGTTGCCGGGCGAGATGCGTGTCGCACTCGAGGACTTCGAGAAGGCCGCAAAAGTCTGTGATTGGTGTGCCGACAAGTGCATCGATGAGGGACCGCAGATGGCCGAATGTATTCGGCTCTGTCGGGACGTCTCCGACCTCGGAACGCTGAACACGAAACTCATCGCTCGAGATTCGGTCTTCGGACCGGAACTCGCGGAAGTGTTCGCCAACGCGGCCGAGGAGTGTGCGAGCGAGTGTATGCGACACCAGAACCCGCACTGTCAGGAATGTGCGTCGGTTCTTTCCCGAGCCGTCGATTCTACCTACCGATTGCTCGACCAACTGCAGACGATGGAGCAGGGGACGACGACTCAGCAGGGAGGAACCCAGCAAGGGATTCCCGGTCAGCAATCGCAGTTCTAACCGCCGAACTTTTTCAGTACGTCGTAAGGGAACGTTCTCGCGCCGAAACGCCCCATATCCGGTACCAACTACATCTTTCGTCCGAACGGTCCTCCGGTTTCCGTCCGAACGGTCGGCCCCGTTTATGCCGACGACGAGCGAAGGACACCTGCTTCAACGAGGAGCGAAGAACCATGACACAACGGTATCAGCAACCACGAGAGGAATCGTTAGAACGGGAAACCGGAACAGGGCGCGAAACCCACGGACAGCGACGAACGCCACAGTCAGGACAGGGGATGGGCCAGCGACCACGAACGGGGCAAGAAGTCGGGGGACAACCGTCGATGGAGGGGCAGCAAACGCAACCACCGATGCGGGAACAGGGGATGCAAGGGTCGATGGGGCAACAAGGATTTGACCGACAGCAGGTCGGCGGACAACCGTCGATGGGTCAACGACCTCACGCCGGCCGGATGGAGGAGGAAGTCGGTGCCAAACCGAAGTTCGAAGACCACCTTTCGAGCGACGTGATGCTGGTGTTAGCGGACTTCCAGAGGCTCGAAACTACGGCCGAGTGGTGTGCGGACCAGTGCGTCGAGCACGGCCCCGAGTTAGGGACGTGCGCGAGAACGTGCCGGGACGTCGCCGACATCGCGCACCTCGGCGTCCAACTGATGTCGCGCAACCCGTACCGCCGCATGGACGTGGGCGAAGTGATGCTGAACACCTACCTCGACGCGCGTGAGGAGTTGGGTCAGTATCAGTATCCGCCCGTACTGGATACCGTTCAGGTACTCGACCGGGCCATCGAGTCGCTCTCGAAGGGGATCGAGACGGCGCGACAGCAGGGCGTCGGCGTCCAATAGACGGCGCGACTCGGACGACACGAGTCAGCATATCGCTGGGACGAAGTTTATGAGGACTGAACGCGAAGAGGAGTTCCATGATGGCCGGCCACGCGCTGCTCGCCTTCGGGGTGGCGGCGCTCGTCGCCCAGCGATTCTGGTCCACGGAGCGTGCATTCGCCTTCGGGGTCGTCGCGGGCGTCTTCGCTACGATACCGGATGTCGATATGACGTACGCGGTCATCGGTCTCGCACAGGCCGGATTCGGCGGCGTGTGGCACATGACGGCCGCGTTTTGGGGTAGTTCACACCTCGTCCATCGCGCCGTGACCCACTCGCTCGTCGTCGCCGCCGTTGCCGGTCCCGCGTTCGTCTTAGCGACGCGAAACTGGCCGCGGAAGGCGGTTTCTGCCGGACTGTTAGCGGGACTCGTCTGGGTCGCTCTCGGAACGAGCGGCCTCCTCGGCGCGAGCGTCATGCTCGTCTTCGTCGTCGTCGGAACGGCCGCCGCGCTCGTCGCCGACTCGCGCACCGACCTCGGGCCGCGGGCGTTGTTGCTCGCCGCCGTCTTCGGCCTCGCGTCACACCCCTTCGGTGACGTGTTCACGGGGTCGCCGCCACGGTTTTTCTACCCCTTCGACGTGACTTTGCTCCACTCCCGACTCTCCCTCCTCGCCGATCCGACGCTGAACCTCCTCGCCATCTTCGGCTTGGAACTGGTACTCGCGTGGTTCGCCGTCGCCGTGTACTTCCGTCTCCGCACCGGGGACGCCCGACGGGAGTTGCGCGAACACGTCCACCCGCGCGCCGCGCTCGGCGTCGGCTACGCCTTGGCCGCGCTAGTGATTCCCGCACCGACGCTCTCCGTATCCTACCAGTTCGTGTTTTCCGTACTCGGTGTGGGTGCCGTCGGCGTCGGGCCGCAACTACACCCCCGACGCCCGTTCCGTCCCGTTCGAAATCCCACCGCGTGGGTGTGTACCGGCATGGCCGCGGTGACGCTCGCGGTCATCGCGTATGCCGGGATGTACGTTTTCTCCTGATTTTCACGTCACCCATCATATTCACGACGGTCGAATTACCTACCCATTCTTACCTCCCCCGGCCATATTCGATAGCATGGCACAGCGGGTCAGTCAGTTGGACGCACTCGTCGAGGACAAGCGAGTCAACGCCGGACTGGCGTGGCTACTTATCGGATTTCTGCTCGTCGTCGCGGTCGGCAGCCTGTTACAGGACGACCTCCTATGGATGCTGTTGGCCGCCGCCGTCGCGGCCCTCGCGCTCGTTCCGCCCATCGCCTACCGAAACACAGAAGCGATGCTTCCGTGGGAAGTGCTCGTTCTCGCTGCACTCCCCATTCTCGGACGGGAACTCGCGACGCTCGCGCTCACCACTCGGGTCGCGACGTACCTCTCGGTTGCCGCGCTCGCGCTCATCGTCGCCGTCGAGCTGCACGTCTTCACGCCCGTTCGGATGACACACTGGTTCGCCGTTCTGTTCGTCGTCGTGGCCACGATTGCGACAGCGGGCGTCTGGGCGGTCGTCCAGTGGCTTTCCGACGTCTACCTCGGAACCGAGTTCCTCGGCAGCGAGTATCAGTTGATGTGGGATTTCGTCTACGCGACGGTCGTCGGCGTTTTCGCGGGAATCATCTTCGAATGGTACTTCCGGCGGGTCATCCCGGCGGAGGAACGTCTTCCCGTCGAGATACAGGAGCATCTGCGATGAAAATCCGCGAGCGACTCGGCATCTCCGAACATAGACAACGACAGTTGACCCGGGTGATGGAGTTGAGCCTCATCGGTATCTTCTTCGTCGGGTTGGACCGAGGGAACCTCGGTATTATGGTCAACAGCGGGCTGGCGTTCGCCATCACGCTCGTCCCCGCGGTACTCAAACGCGACTACCAGATTCCAATGGACGCGGGGGTGACGCTGTGGATTACCACCGCCGTCTTCCTGCACGCCGTCGGGACGCTCGGCCCGTATCAGAACGTCTGGTGGTGGGACCACGTGACCCACATGCTCTCCGCGTCCCTCGTCGCAGGAGTGGGCTACGCGACCGTCCGCGCACTCGACGCGCACAACCCCGACGTATATCTCCCGCCTCGGTTCATGTTCGTATTCATCCTCATGTTCGTCATCGCGTTCGGCGTCATCTGGGAAGTAACGGAGTTCGCGGTGAGCGGTTTAGGGAGCATCGTCGGCGGAAACGCCGTGCTCACCCAATACGGACTCGAAGACACGATGCTCGACCTGCTGTTCGACACCGCTGGCGGCCTCGTCACCGCGATTTGGGGCACCGCGTATCTCACCGACGTGACCGGTGCCCTCGCCGACCGTCTCGACACCCGGATGCAAGGCTCGGAGTAGAACGAACCCGGCACGACGATCGAGCGATGACGGCTCACCGTCCGAACGCCACGGCGTCGAACTGCGCGACACGGACCCCGAAATCAGTCACGACGGCCGATGCGATTTTCACCGACGACAGAGAATCAGGGACGTAATGGTGTTCAAGAAGATCACCCTCATTGGAACGAGCGACGAGAGTTTCGAGGCGGCCACCGATAACGCCATCGACCGAGCGGAAGAAACCATCGACAACGTCAAATGGGTCGAGGTGGACACCCTCGGCGTCGAGGTCGCCTCGGTCGAAGGACGCCAGTATCAGTCCGAAGTGACCATCGCGTTCGAACTGGAGGGATAACGCGAAGCGAAAAACGAAGGGACGGAGACTGCGAAGACGAATTTTCTTTTCCGTGTCGAATCAGGTTCGGAAGCTCTCGCCACAGCCACATTCCGAAACCACGTTCGGGTTCTCGACGTGGAAGCCCGCACCTTGCAGGCCGGTTTCGTAATCCACGACGCTCCCCTCGATGTAGTTCATGCTCGCCGGGTCCACGAAAACGCGCAGTCCGTAGTGTGTGAAAATGGTGTCGTCGGACTCGGGTTCGTCGTCGAATCGCATTCCGTAGGAGAGGCCGGCACAGCCACCCTGTTGGACGAACAGGCGAAGTCCGGCGACAGAGTGGTCGAGTCCCTCGCTGTCCAACAGGGACAGCGCTTGCTCGGCCGCGTCCTCCGTCACCTCGATTTGCGGGCCGTCCTCGCCGTTCGGCGCGGCGTCAGTACTCATGCGTATGGATAGCCGTCCGAGCCTCATTAACGTTGGCCTGCTCGCAATCTGGGCCGAGAACGGAAGGGGCGTTGCAGTTCGGCGGACTGCAACAGTAAAAATCCCTCTTCAGATACTCTAACGTAACCACTGTCCAATCCGTAGTCGTCGTCAGAAGTTTTGCGAGAGCCTGTGATTGGCCCCTTTGAGTTGTTGCGAGGGAAGAACGCTCTGTGCGGTCTTCCTGCACTCGTGTGAGTGCGAGGGAAGGGAGTTGAACTACGTCCAGACGTTCCGTCTGGCCTCATTCAACGCCCTTCGTTCGCAGTCGCGCGCTTCGTTGATTGCGCGCTGACATGCGAGGGAAGGGAGTTGAACCCTTGGACCTCTACAGGAGCGGATCTTGAGTCCGCCGCCGTTGGCCGGGCTTGGCTACCCTCGCACGCAGTTTGTACTGCATCGTGCGGGTGTTAAAACGTTGCGAATCGAGAAACGACACTCCTTTTCCATGTCGCCCCGCCTCTCGTACCATGACGAGCGCCGAAAATCGCCTCGAACCGGCCGAACGCGCCGCACGGGCGGGAAGCGAAATCGCCGCCGAGGGCTTTCGCGAGGATTTCGCCGTCGAGACGAAATCGAATAAGACGGACGTGGTGACGGAGTTCGACCGACGAAGTCAGCGCCGCGTCATCGAAGAGATACGGGACGAGTTCCCGGACGACGCAATCGTCGGCGAGGAGGAAGACGCGCTGAAGGAGGTCCCGGAGCAGGGGGACGTCTGGGTCGTCGACCCCATCGACGGGACGAACAACTTCGTGCGCGGGATTCCGCTGTGGACGACCAGCGTCGCGGCGGTTCGGGACCGGGAAACCGTCGCCGCCGCGAACGTCTGCCCGGCACTGGACGACGTGTACACCGCGGACGCGAACGGGGCGTACCTGAACGGGAAAGAGATGACGGTTAGCGACAGAACCGACCCCGAGACGTTCACCGTCTGCCCGACCCTCTGGTGGGACTTCGACCGCCGCGAGGAATACGCCGCGACAGTCGAGGGCATCGTGAAGCGATTCGGTGACATGCGCCGGTTTGGCTCCGCACAAATCGTCCTCGGGATGGTCGCGGGCGGCGCACTGGAGGGCGTCGTGTCGAACATCGTCCCGAATCCGTGGGATACGGTTGCAGGCGTGTTCATGATTCGACAGGCGGGCGGGACGGTTACGGACATCCACGGCGACCCGTGGACGACGCGGAGCCGAGGGCTGGTCGCCTCCAACGGTGAAGCACACGACGAAGTCCTCGCAGCGGCCCGCGACGCCGAACCATATTACGAGAAATAGATGGTTAGAATTTATAATCGAAGTTCCGTACGTTGACCGGATACAGGTGTACAATTATTTAGCAGTGGGGCTTCACGGTAGCGATATGAACCTGGATGACACGGATCGTGCCATTTTGAAAGCCCTCCAAGCGAACGCTCGAACACCATTCAGCGAAATCGCGCGACAGATCGACATGTCCAGTGCGACGGTACACGACCGCGTTAACCGGATGGAAGAGGCGGGCGTCATCACCGGCTATCACGCGACGGTGAACCCGAAGGAAGTCTCGCTCGGCATCTCCGCGTTCGTCGGCCTTCGCGTGGAACAGGGCCGCGAGAAGGACACGCTCAAACGCCTCGAAAGAATCGAGGGGATTCAGGAAGTCCACCTCACGACCGGTTCGTGGGATGTTTTAGCGCGAGTTTACGCCGAAAACGCAGATAGCCTCCGCGAACTGATGTTCGACAACATCGCCCAGATGGACGGGTTCGCCCGCTCACAGACGATGGTCGTCCTCGGGTCGCCCTACGAGAGCGAGGAACTGCCCCTCGAAACCGGTATCCACGAGTGACGAGACCGGAACCCTAAAACCCGCTCGCTCCGGTTCGTGCGATATGGACACAGCAAGTGAGGAACCCGACAACGAGCGACTATGGGTGGGGGTCGTCGCCGCCGCCATCGTCGCGCTGGTCGGCGGTGCGCTCGCGTTTCCGAAACGAGTGTACGACGGCTTTATCTGGCACTACTTTTGGGGGCCCGTACTGGCTGACGCGAAGAACGCATCGTGTGCCGTCCGCGTTGACGGCGCGACGAAGTACATCTACGACGCTGGAACCTGCGCGACAGCGCCGGGACCGGTCGCGGTACCCGGATACACCCTCGTCTCGGAAGTCGGCTACGCCGTCACGCTCATCGTCGCGCTGATGGGCGTGGTCTACCTCCTTCGCCGCCTGAACGTCGGACAGGAGCGACGCCTCTTCTACGCGCTCTTCCCGTTCATGCTCTTCGGCGGCGCGCTACGCGTCGTGGAGGACGCGAACGACGCGCTCGCACAGGTGGGTCAAAGCCCGATTCCCTTCCCGTGGAACACGCTCATCATCAGTCCAATAATCTACTTCACCGTCTTCGGCGTCACGCTCGCGGCCCTCGTCGTGAGCGTCGCGCTCGCCCGTAGCGGAGTCGTGGAGGACTACGAGTACCCGCTCGCGGGAATCGGAACGCTCGTCCTCGCCGCCACGATCGGTTATCTGGTCTTTTTGACGCTGACGACAGACCGTCTCACGTTCTATCCGCAGGTACTCGTCGTCGTCCTCGGCGGCGCGACGCTCGTCACCGCAATCGTCTGGTGGGCGGTGAACCGATACGCTCCGGAGATCAACGCGGGAACGGCCGCGATGGGTGCGGTCGTCATTTGGGGGCACGCGGTCGACGGCGTCGCAAACGTCGCCGTTCTCGACTGGGCAGGCGCGCTCGGCCTCGCGGGGCAGTACGGCGCGAAACACCCCGTCAACCGCGCCATCATCGACATCACGACGAGCGTGTTCCCCGCCTCGGTGACGAGCGTCATCGGAACGGCGTGGCCGTTCCTCCTCGTCAAAATCGCCGCCGCGCTCGCCGTCGTCTGGGTGTTCGACGAGCAGATATTCGAAGAGAGCCCCCGCTATGCAATCCTGCTCCTCATCGCAATCGTCGCGGTCGGACTCGGACCGGGAACCCGCGACATGCTCCGGGCGACGTTCGGAATCTAATCCAGTCGTTCCAGCGTTGATTCCGGGAAGTATCGGTCCCCACAGTTCCCGCACACCGCTGCTTCGACGGTCCGTGCGTTCAAGTGGTCCACGGAGACGTTTCGTTTCGACAGCGGCGACCCACAGGTCGCACACGAGAGGTCGAACTCGGACGTCATACTGTCTCCTCGACGAACTTATTTGTTATATTATACATCATTGATAGGTTCCTCTGTTAGGTGTTACGACCGAATCCAACATAAAACCCATGTGCCCGATTAGCACAGTTCGGATCGCCGTTCGCCCCCTGACCACCACTCACCGCGACCCGATTCAGGGATACGGATGCGGTTTCCTGTCGAGACGTGCCTCGAATCCGAGTTCCTCGGGGACCGTCCGCGCACGCTCACCGAAGAACGCGTCCCCGGTGAACAGCGGTTGTGCCTCGGGTGCGAGGACGCGGACCCCTTCGAATCCGAGGGACGCCACGTCGCGCGTGGTCACCCGAGCGCCGTACACCGAAAACGCCTCGCTCGCCAGTGAGACGACGGCTTCCAACTCTTTCGCCCCGTCCTGAATCCCCGAACCGATGCTTTCGCTCGGAATCGTGGTCTCCGGCGAGACGAATTCGCGGGCCGTCTCCGGGAACGAGGCGTACTCGGCAATCGACCCTTCCGCCTCCGCTGCGTCCTCCTTCCCCATCAGGTTCAGTTCCGTCCAGTTCTGGAGCGCCTCGGCGAGGGCGGAACGGGCCGCCGCGTCCGGGTCTAAATCCGCACCGGACCCGACCGCGAACTTCGGCCACTCCCCGTCCCGATGGACCGCCACCGCGACCACTGGAACGTCGATGTCCTGTGTGACGAGGAGGGCCGTCACGTCCAATCCTTCCGCACGTGCCCGCTTTGCCAACGTCTCGAAGCCATGGTTCCCGACGTGCAGGCCGAGCGGTTCGAACGACGAGTACCACGCGAGCATCGTCGCGTCGCGCTCGATGACCTCGTACAATCCGGACAACAGCGCCTCCGCCGTCGAGTTACCCAACCCCAATCCGGTCGTTATGGACGGCTTGAACCGCGCCGACGACGGCGGAAAGTGAACGAATTCGGCCGGGAGATGGACGAGTTCTCCCGTCGTCAGGTTTCGACCCGACACCCACTGGAGTTCGTCGTCGTTCGGGTCCGGCCACCCGGTAGGCCGCACGAACTCGGCGGGCGAAACCGCGTTCCCGAGGGCGGAGGGGCGCGCCGTCGCGAACTCCGACTCCCGATAAACGCCCGCACAGTAGCGCTCCATTCCCTCTCCCAGCGCCTTCATCAGCGCCTCGTCCCACCCGTCGGCGACGCCCGCGGACTGCCCCGGTGCGCGTACGTCGCTGAATCCGCTCGTGTCCGTAACGGTCGCTAAATAGTACGGTACCGGAAACGACGACACCTCGCCGAGCGACTGGACGACGCCGAGGCGCTCGTCCAACCCCTGTTCGGCGCTCGAAATCGCCTCGTCCAACGTCCGCTCCTCGTACTCGATACCGAGCGTCCTATCCCGTGGTTCCCCGCACGTCGGACAGTTTGGAACCGGAAGCAGTCGTCGCTCCGCGTGGGGGAGTTCCACGACGCCGCCGAGAATTTCCGACTCGTCCCCTGCCGCGAGCGTCGCCGCTTCCCGTCCCGCGACCGCACCCGCGAATCGCTCGGTGACGGCATCGTGTTCGACGTTTTCGGAGTCCGTCGTGCCGTCGTCGGTCTCCTCCGCGTTGGCTGCCACGCGTACGCGCAAGCAGTCGAAACAGGCCGTTTTCGGTGCGAATCCCGAAACCGCGGCATCGACACCGGGAATCGACCGCCCGCCGACGCCGCCGAGTTCGACTGCGATCCACGGAACGTCCGCTCGATTCGCGCGTTCGAAGACGGACGCGCCCACCTCGTCGATGACGACCGCGAGGTCCGCCTCGTCCTCGTAGATGGCATCGACGGCGAGTTCCGTGACGGTTCCGTCCACGTCCGACAGTGCCGTCTCGACCGCATCGGCACCGGCCCCCCGACCGATTACGCCCAGCAGGGTGTTCATGAACGGGACCAAACACGCGGGTGGCAAAAATACGACGGATGGCTACCGCTCACGGGGATGAAAAACGGTGAGGAGTTGTGCCGGTCTCAGTTCAGCATGCTCTGTGCGACGCCGGCGAGCTGGTCGGTGTCCGCGTTCTGAAGGTCGTCGTTGGCGAGCTTCAGGCGGAGACGTGGACGGCCGACGTCGATGGGAACCTTCTCCGTGCCGATGAGGCCCATGTCTTCGAGCTTGGTCTTCGTTCGGGAGAACGTGGCTTTGCTCGCGATGCCGACGTCCTCGCCCCACTTGCTGATGTCGTACAGGAGCGCCTCGTTTTTGGCTGCGACGAGGAGGCTGATGGTCACTTCGTCCAGTCCGTCGCCGTCACCACGAGCGGTTTCGAGCGAGGAGAGGACGCTGTTGAAGTCGTCTTCGGCTTCGGGGCTGATCTCCTCGCCGAGCGTCTCGCGGACGCGCGTGATCGGGGGCGTGCGAAGCGAGAAGTCGCTTGCGTCGTCCCAGAAGTTCGTGTACGTTCCGTAGGCCGCGTCCACGAAGTCGCCGTCGTCGGAGGTCAGACCGCCGACGCGGTCACCGGCCGTGACGAGTGCGATGACGACGTCCTCGGTGACGAGGAGCGAGTTACCGGAGGAGTCCTCCGTCGTACGCAGCGTGAGGGCGCCCTCGTCGATGAGGTCCGCGGCGTTGCTGGCGATGATGAAGTCCTCCATCACGTCTTTCAGGGTACCTTCGTCCGCGAGCATGCGCATCTCGGGGAGGTCACCGTCGTACTCCGTTGCGGCATCGATGAGGTCTTCGATGGCGTTGGCGGATGGGTTCACGACGAGCATGACGTCGGGACCTTGATCGATAACCGTCTGTAGGATCTCGTGGACGCTTTGGTTCAAGAGGTTCGATTTTGTTTCCATAGCGGGATGGACGAGATTCGTCTATTTAATTTTAACGCTCGAAACCAACGGAAATCATAGGTTATGTAGCATGAACAATTAGTCAACGTCGTAATTACAACCGGCAATTTTGTATAATACCACCCTGATTGCCCAAATCTCTTCAATAAAATTGGATTTTAGTGTATGGCCGCGAGAGTGTTCAGAAGTCGCAATATCGCAATATTTTCCGATGGTCAAGCGTTGCTGAACGACGATAATCCCATAATTCCACCGAGTAATTGCTAATTACCAATTCCATATTGCGTGAACAGTCCGAAAGAATGAAGAGAGGATGTGATGTATCAACATGCATCATGCGAGGTAAAATCCGGCAGTGGTTGATGAATCACCCATGGACGATAAACGCGGCGTTCGGTCTCATGTTCGCGACCGTTATCCTTGCGGATTGGGGAGTCTCGCCGATGGAAGTCGGCGCGGGAACCCACGGACCGTAGTTACAGCAGCGACTCCAATTCTGTCGACCAGTACAGTTCACCATTGTATATTATCGGCATTTTCGCCCGCGTGAGGAGCGATGTCAGTTCCGAACGGTCTAGTCTGAACGTCGGGACGCTCCCGCTGAGATATAGCTTGTTTACATCCTTTATATAGGGCTGGAAATTGCTCCCCGGATACTGTTCCATCATGAGTCTGAAGGACAGTTCGAATTCGGAATCGCAAACGGCGGTGAGATTCCCGACGGTCGGGAACGTGTTGTCACACTGCGTCAATTGATGTGTTCCGTCGCCGACGACGGCGTAATCCTTGTTCATCATGATCCGCCGACGCGCGAGTTGTAACGCCCGCTGAATGCTGAACCCGTTTATCACCAACTGCGCGAACGAGACGCCGACCTTCCCGGCCTGCTTGTTCAGGACCTTGTTGAACGTCACTGCACCCGCCACGCTTCCCTTCTTGACCAACTCCATGCCTTGCTGGTAGGAACCGCAGGCGTTCAAGAAGAAGGTCTGAGCGTTGCTCTCATCGATACTCGACACCGAGAGGTGGCCGTCCGTACAGCGCAGTCCCGAGTCCTCACAGTGACCGATGTAATGGATGAAATCACAGGGTTGTTCGAGCGTCTCGGCGAGTTCGCTCCGTGAAAGGTGCTGGCGAACCGTAACGTCGATAGGGAGGTCCTCCGACCGCTCCAAGTATATCTCCGCGACGTCCTCGTGTTCGTCGCCCATCAGTTCGTCGTTCAGTATCAACGTCACCGAGATGTCGCCGCTCGACCGGTCGAAGTACTTCGACCGGTTTTCGTAGGCGCTCAGGTCCGCTTTGAAGACGTCGATGGGGACGCCCTCTGCCAGCCAGCCGTGAACTTGTCCCTTCTGCAACACCGGTTTCACCCGCTCGATGGAGGAGACGTTCTCCGTCGCTCGAGACGAATCCCTCTCGGCCAATTCCTGCGATACCGGTGCCTGCGGGTCGTCGCGGTAGAAATCGCCGAGCGATACGTCGAGGAGTTCGTTCTGTTCGAGCGCGGTCGATTCCGGGAGGTAGATGGCACTCAGGTTCGAGAGGAGGTATGGGAGCGCCGACACGTTGTCCACCGTCGGCTCGACGTACATCGACAGATGCCACTCGGGGAGTTTCTCGTCGATACGCTCGAAGTCGAGGAGGTCGTACTCGACGAACTGCTGGCCGGGAGTCGCGTCGTAGGTCGTTTCCGGGTCGATATCGAGATTGTCCAACAGGGACAACTCCGCGAGGTCCCAACTGTGTGGTCCGGCGTTTCGAACGAGACAGTCCAAAAAGAACACTCGCCGCAACATGGCCGCGACCTCCGTTTGATAGGACGGGAGCGGGTTGAAATCGTACGTGAAGTTGGCTTCGGGGACGACGAGCAGGGGGGCGTCACGCTCCTCCACGTGAACGTCCGCCTGTAGATAGTACGCGAGCGGCGCGGTGACGAACAGCGTCTCCAGGTCGTCGGGAACCCACATCTCGATTCCGGAGTTCTTTTTCTGCCGTCGTACCGGCTCCGGGATGTTCAACTCCGTTCCCACCTCGAATCGCGGCGGATGGCCGCGGAGGGTCGGATACGACCGGTCCGGACCGGTCGTCTTGTGCGAGGAGGAAGCGTAGGAGATGGCCGTCGCCACGCCCTCGGTCGTCGGTGGGACGGTTATCGTATCCACGGGAATCTTGTGATGGCTTCGAAAGCCGAGCGTAACCGGGATTTTTCGTGGGAAATCGATGATTAACGAGCCGAAGTCGTCGGTCTTCCGAATGGTCGCTGGCCCGGAAAAACGGAGATACGTCTTGATGTTTCCATGGATGTTCGCCAGATATTGGCCGTCGGACAGTTCGAGGGGTTCGGTGTCGTTACCGTGTTCGTAGCGGGCACCCGTTTCGACTTCAGTGACGCTTACGAGGCTTGGCGGGAGGGACAATTTCGAGGCACGGCCCGAGACGGATTCGTCGATTGGGCGGTTGATGGCTTCCGCCCCCGCCCCCGTCTCCCAATCGGGCGCACGTACGGTAACCCCGGTTTTCGTCCGGTCGAACGCACGAACCCCGGATCCCGTCTCCTCCCATTCTATCATACGGTAATAGAATCGTTATCTCACTGTTAGTTTATATTTCTGTCGGGGACGTATCCGTGTTGTACGAAAGGTAAACTTATACGCCGTGGTGTCCGGGTGTTTCACATGGAGTACGATACCATCCGGGCGGTCGACCCGGACGTCGCCGACGCGCTCGAGGCGGAAGTCGAACGCGAACGCGACACGTTGGAGATGATAGCCAGCGAGAACTTCGTCAGCGAAGCGGTGCTCGAAGCGCAGGGAAGCACACTGACGAACAAGTACGCGGAAGGCTATCCCGGCGAGCGGTACTACGGCGGCTGTGAGCACATCGATACGGTCGAAAGCCTCGCCATCGAGCGCGCGAAGGAACTGTGGGGGGCAGAGTACGTCAACGTCCAACCGCACAGCGGGTCCCAAGCGAACATGGGCGTCTACCTCGCCGTTCTCGAACCGGGCGACAAAATCCTCTCGTTGGACCTGACCCACGGTGGCCACCTCAGCCACGGACACAAGGTGAACTTCGCAGGAAAGCTCTACGAGGTCGAACAGTACAAGGTTGACCCCGAAACCGGCTATCTCGACTACGACGAGATATACGCCCACGCGGAGGAGTTCGACCCCGACATCATCGTTTCCGGGTACTCCGCCTACCCACGGCAGGTCGAGTGGGAGCGGATTCAGGAGGCCGCCGACGCGGCGGACGCGTACCACCTCGCCGACATCGCCCACATCACGGGCCTCGTGGCGACGGGCGAGCACCCTTCGCCGGTCGGTATTGCTGACTTCGTCACCGGTTCGACGCACAAGACCATCCGCTCGGGCCGCGGCGGCATCATCATGTGCGACGAGGAGTACGCCGACGCCGTCGATTCGGCCATCATTCCCGGCATGCAGGGCGGTCCCCTCATGCACAACATCGCGGGCAAAGCGGTCGGATTCAAGGAGGCACTCGAACCCGAGTTCGAGGAGTACGCCGCCCAAACAGTCGAGAACGCGAAGGTCCTCGCGGAGACGTTCCAGGACCACGGTTTCGGTCTCGTCTCCGGCGGGACGGACACCCACCTCGTACTCGTCGACCTGCGCGAATCCCACGAGGACGTGACGGGTAAAGACGCCGAAGAGGCGCTGGAAGACGTGGGAATCGTCCTCAACGCCAACACCGTTCCGGGCGAAACTCGTTCGCCGTTCGTCGCCAGCGGCATCCGCGCCGGGACGCCCGCGCTGACGACCCGCGGGTTCGACGCCGACGACATCGAACGCGTCGGCGAACTCATCGCGCGCACGATCAATCATATAGGAGACGAAGACGTGAAGGCCGAAGTCGCGGAGGAAGTGCAGGCCCTCTGCGACGAGAACCCGCTCTACGAGTAGGCCGGTCTCCGATTTCTTTCTCTCCGAGACGACACACCTAATTCGGCACGCCGTGAGTCACTACCATGCCGGAACAGCTAGCGGGATTCAAGCGTGCCGACATCGTGTTTACCGACGGAACATCCCTCGCGGACGTGACCGTCGCCATCTACCCGGGGTGGATTCGAATCCAGACCGAATCGGCGAACCAGTTCCACCCGCGCGAACAAGTCGATAGGATTCAATCGAGTCGGTGACACCCGTGAACGACGACGTGGAGTTGCACTATTGCTGACTGTGAATGGTCATATTCGTGCATACATTCGGATTTTAAATACCCGAAATACGCACGAACCCGGATGTTTAAGGGGCTTCGAGTCACATTCTTCGGTAATGACGGACATCATCGACGGACGTGCGGTGGCGGAGGGTATTCGAACGGACCTCAGCGAGAGCATCCAGACGCTGAAAGACGAGGGCGTGACGCCGGGATTGGCGACGGTCCTCATGAGCGACGACCCCGCGAGCGAGACGTACGTGTCGATGAAACAGCGCGACTGCGAAGAGGTCGGCATCAACGGAATTCATATCGAAATCGACCCCGACGCTCCCGCCGAGGAACTGTACGACACCATCGACGACCTGAACGAGGACCCCGAAGTACACGGCATTCTCGTCCAGATGCCGGTCCCCGACCACGTGGATTCTCGGCAGGTCCTCCGCGCCATCGACCCGAAAAAGGACGCTGACGGCTTCCACCCGGAGAACGTCGGGATGCTCGTCGCGGGACACCCGCGATTCAAACCCTGCACGCCACACGGGGTCCAGAAGCTCCTCGAATCGGCGGACGTCGACCCGGAGGGGAAGGACGTCGTCATCGTCGGCCGGTCGAACATCGTCGGCAAACCGCTGGCGAACCTCCTCATTCAGAAAGCCGAGGGCGGCAACGCGACGGTGACGGTGTGTCACTCGCGCACCGCCGACCTCGCCGCGAAGACCCGCGATGCGGACGTCGTCGTCGCGGCCTGCGGCGTCCCCGAACTCATCGACGAATCGATGCTCTCGGACGGCGTGACAGTCATCGACGTGGGCGTCAACCGCGTGGACGCGGATAACGAGAAGGGCTACGAACTCGTCGGCGACGTGGACTTCGACAGCGCGAAGGCGAAGGCAAGTGCGATTACGCCCGTTCCGGGCGGTGTCGGCCCGATGACCCGAGCGATGTTGCTCTACAACACGGTGAAGGCCGCCGGAGAACAGGAGGGCATCGAGGTCGAACTGCCGTAGTCGCCAAACCGTCTACGACCGCGACTACGCCAACCGCGAGAGCGTGTCCCGACTGCTCGCGAGGGCGTCCAAATCCTCTTCGTTGAAGTACCGCGCCAAATCGCGTGCAGCGGATACGAGGGCTTCGGCGCTGTCGATGTCGATACCGCCTTCGAGCGCCTGAGCGCGACGGACGTGTTCACCGAGGGTTTCGAGCGTGTTTTTCCCCTCCCGGTCCACGTCGTGTTCCCTCGCCCACTCGCCCATCTCGCGATGGTACTCCTTGAGCGACTCCGCGTCGGCCAATCCCCGAATCTCGTAAATCGACTCGGGGAGGTCACGGGCGTCGGGCCGTTCGCCCTCGTCGGCCCCACGGAGGAGCGAGAAGAAGTATATCTCCTCGTCGTCCGTCATCCGCATCGAGCGACTGAACAGTTCCCCGGCGTGTCGAAGTTCGCCCGCCGCGAGATACGTGTCGTCCAGCGGGAGGAGTTCGCCGCCGCTGATGAACCCGCGTTTTCTGCGGTACTCGCCCGCCTCGTCCGCCGCGCTCGTCGCGACTTCGCGGACGGGTTCCCTGTCGAGTGCGTCGCGCACGTCGGCCAATTCGAGCGTCGCCGGACTGTCGGTGTGTTGCATCCGGTCCTCGTCCAAGCCGACGCTCTGCATGCTCTCGCAGTTCGGGCAGGTAACGCTCCCCGTCTCGTAGTACGACCACTGGGTCCCACAGTTCTTGCACTCGCGGGTTCCGCGGACTTTCATGTCTCACGATTGCGGTTCCGGGGTGAAAACTCTCACGCGCGATGGGCGTACTCGGTAGCGCCACGGACATGCACCAACCGTCCCGTAGATTTATCAGCGGTCACGGACTACCTGAAGACACTATGTCGAGTGAAACACGCTCGGAGGATAGAGTAAGTCGCCTCGTGGCGACTGGTCGAGAAATTCTCGGCCACGTGTCGCACTGCTGATTCTGCGGAGTATTCGGACGGGTCGAACGACTCGCTCGCGACCGAGGAGACGCCTGTTTCCGCCGAGAACACGGACGATGGCGTGTCGCTGACCGTTTCCGGCGAAACGTACGACCTGACTAGACGCGAGGCAGACCGGTTGCGCGAAGCGCTGGGACGAGCACTGACCGAACGCCGCGAGTTCTTCCGCACGGCGGGTGAGTACAGGGACGACGGGAGTTACGTCGTCTCGCGCCGCGGTGCCGACTCCACCGGGCACCGAAAGGTGTTCGAGCGGTTCGACGCGCTGGTGGACCTGTACGAACGACTTCCGGGGACGTTCACCGCGGAGGAGGTGGGCGAACGCGGATTGACCGGCGGGCGGCGGCACATACTCGTCCATCACCTCGCGGAACATCCCGACTTCGACTGCGAACTCGTCTCGCGCCAACCGCTCACGGCGCGGAAAGCGGGCGACGGAACGGCGGGTTCTACGGAGGGGAGCGGAATCGAAAATTGAGAGTTACCGAGTGGTGAACGCTTTTCGCGGTGGACTGCCTCGTCCCGCGTATGACACGACCAGCAACGCCGCGACCATCCACGTTCTCCATCGTCGCACGCGACCCCGAACAGGACGCCGTCGGCGTCGCCGTCCAATCGAAGTTCATCAGCGTCGGGAGCGTCGTCCCGTTCGTCAGCGCGGATGCGGGTGCAATCG
The DNA here is from genome assembly GCF_056892285.1 of Haladaptatus sp. HS23. Classification (NCBI taxonomy): domain Archaea; kingdom Methanobacteriati; phylum Methanobacteriota; class Halobacteria; order Halobacteriales; family Haladaptataceae; genus Haladaptatus; species Haladaptatus sp. HS23. The sequence continues at coordinate 200,322 of NZ_JBXGLH010000001.1, forward strand.
CCACGCAGAGCTTCGCCAACGTCGCGTACGGTCCGGACGGACACGATCTCCTCCGACGGGGGAAGTCCGCGAAGGAAGTCGTGATGGAACTCACCGGCGCGGACCCCGAGTTCGAATCGCGGCAAGTCGGCGTCGTGAAATCGCCGGTCGCCATGCGCGACCAAGGTATCGCCGACGGGACGGACGAGGGCGAAACCATCGCGGCGTTCACCGGGGCGGATTGTTTCGACTACGCGGGTGACATCCAAGGCGACCACTACACGGTCCAAGGAAACATCCTCGAAAACCGCGAAACGCTCGAAGCGATGGCGGAGACTTTCGAGGAAACCGAAGGCGGTCTGCCGGAACGACTCGTCGCTTCGCTTCACGCGGGCAACGACGCCGGTGGCGACAAACGCGGCGAACAGAGCGCCGCGCTGTACATCGCCAAACCGGAAGGCGGGTACGAGGGACGAAACGACCGCTGGGTGGACGTTCGTGTCGACGACCACGAGAAACCGATCGACGAACTGGAACGAGTCTTCAAAATCTACGACGTGACCCTGCTGGAACGCGAGGAACCCGGCGAAACGCGGGAGTTGACCGGCGACACTGCGGAGCGAGTGTCCGAAACGCTGGTCGAACTCGGGCTGTTCGACGGTACGCCGTCAGCGACGTTCGGCGAGGACGAACGCGGCGCACTCGAAGACTTCCGCGGCATGAACAACTTCGAGAACCACTCGATTCCCGTGCTGGAGGACGCCCTCGCTCGCGGCTGGGACGACGCCGACGGGGACGGCGAGGAACGGATGGTCGATGCGCTCTGGCACGGCCTGTCCCGCCTCGACCGAAAATAACGGGACGAATTCGGACGACCGATAGGGATTCAACTCATGTCCGCTTCTCACGCCGACATACATAACCCACAGAATCACGAACCGTTACGATATGCGCGACGAAGAGGAGATACGCGAGCAGTACGAGTTCCTCAAAGAACAGCTCGAAAGCGACGAAATGAACCATCAGGGAATCCGTGAAATGTTCACGCATTACAAGAGGGCGTTGGGGTGGACGCTGGAAGAGGAGTATATCTAACTTTTTTTCAGCCAGTCAACGACAGTTATCGAAATCGTTACCTTTAAGTCATTACACCGTATTGTTGCAGTTGACGCTTCGCTTTGGAGGGCCGAAGCGTCAGCGGGGACCAATTCAGGGCGGCAAGCGGTACGCGGGGTCTTTTCGCCCCCGCGTGTTCCGCTTTCCTTTCGAAAACAAATCCGTGAGCGATCGCTTTCCGTACAGATAACGACCGAGCGCAGTTTCTATCACATTCCATACACCTCAATCCACGGGAGACATCGCTATCGACGGACGTGTCGGACGAACTGGGAAAAGACTGAGAACGAGGGGAGCTACTGCTGAACGCCGAACCGCTCGGTCAGACGACCGAGAGCGTTTCGGTCATGTCACCGACTGAAAGCCAGTAGTCGCCCGTGTCGACGACCAGTTCGCCGCGGGAGAACACGTCGCCGAGGACGTTGGCGAGCGGGAGTACCGTCGAGCGAACGTCGACGCGGGCCGTCTCGCCAGCGTCGAGGGAAACACGCTCGAAACCGACGACGACTTCCTGCGGGTACATGACCTCGCCGTGTTCGCGACCGCCGTAGACCGGGACGACCGTTTCGCCCGCCCTGTCGCCCGTATTCTTTACCGTGACGGAAACGGTGATGTCGTCCGTCGCCGCCTCCTGTGCTAGTTCCGTCGGGCTGATTTCGAGGTCGGTGTACTCGAACTCGGTGTAACTCATCCCGTGTCCGAACGGGAACAGCGGCGTCTCGTGTGATTGTGGCGGGTCGGTGTTGCCCTCCGCGTTGAACTCGTCCGGCGGGAAGTTGTTGTGGACGTTGGGGAGTTGTCCCGTTCCCGTCGGCCACGTGAACGGCAACCGGCCGCTCGGGTTGGCGTCGCCGAACAGGGTCGCGGCGACCGCTGGCCCCGCCGCGGTTCCCGGAAGGTAAGCCATCAGTGACGCCGAGAGGTGGTCGAACACCGACGTTCCGCGCGGACGCCCGGCCATGATGACGCCCACCGTCGGGGTGTCCGTCTCCGCCACCGTCTTCACGAGGCGCCGTTGTGCGTCCGGAAGGGCGAGCGTGTCGGTGTCGCCCTGCTCCTCCGCGTACGGCCCCTCGCCGAGGACTGCCACGACCACGTCGGCGCACTCCGCTGCGTCGCGGACCGCCTCCTCGTTCGAGAACTCGTGGAGGTCGGTCGGAACGTGCGTGACGGACGTGGACCCGGGTGCTGCCTCGGAAATGCCGTCGAGAACCGTGGTCGCCGGTGGCTCCGTGTCGCCGACGCCCTGCCACCCGAGCGACCAGCCACCCATCTGGTTCGTCACGCTGTCGGCGCTCGGTCCGGTGACGAGAATCGACCCCGCGTCGGACCCGAGCGGAAGCGTTCCGTCGTTGGTGAGTAGGGTCATCGATTCCGTCGCCACGTCCCGTGCGAGGTCACGACCCTCGGAGACGGCCGACTCGACTTTCGAGGGCTCGGCGTAGGGGTCCTCGAACAACCCGAGGTTCTCCTTGAACGCGAGGACGTTCGTCACCGCGTCGTCGATGCGTTCCATCGAGACGCTTCCCTCGTCCACGAGTTCGATGAGCCGTTGCTGGTAGCCCTCGGCGTCGTCGCCCTCGATGCCCGCCGCCGGGACCATGTACATGTCGATACCGGCGTTGATGCCCAGTCGGGTCGCCTCCTTCAGGTCCTCGGCGAACCCGTGGACCTTTATCATCCGGTAGAAGTCGTGCCAGTCGGTGACGACCATCCCCTCGAAGCCGAGTTGGTCGCGGAGGATGTCCGTGAGGAGTTCCTTCGACGCGTGTGCGGGAACGCCGTTCAACGACCCGCTGTTGACCATTACCGTCTCCGCTCCCGCCGTGATTCCCGCCGCGTACGAGGGGAGGAAAGTACTCACGAAGGTCCGGTACGGCAACAGGGCGGAGGTCCGGTCGTTCCCGTTCTCCGGTGCCGAGTATCCCGCGAAGTGTTTGATGCTGGCTCCGGTTCGCTTGTAGCCGTTCGTCTTCTCCTCGTAGCCGCGAACTTTCGAGGCGATCAACTGGGACGCCAAATACGGGTCTTCGCTGAACCCTTCGTAAAAGCGACCCCAACGCGGGTCACGCTGGAGGTCCGCGACGGGCGAGAAGTTCCAGTGGGTTCCCGTGACCCGCATCGTTCGACTCGTTATCGACGCCATCTCCTCGGCGGCGTTCGCGTCCCACGTCGCTCCGACGCCGTGGTTGTGCGGGAAGATGGTCGCTCCCTCGATGTTGTTGTTGCCGTGGACCGAATCGATACCGTAGACGAACGGGACGCCGAGGCGGGTATCCTCTACCATCGCTTTCTGCCGTACGTCGCTCGCGCGTGCGACCTCCTCGGGGTCGAACGATGGGAGGTACATCAGTGACCCCGGCTTGTACTTCCGGAGCGCTTCGGCCGGATTCTCGTCCGAAACCTCGCTCGCGGCCATCTGTGTCATCTGGCCAACCTTCTCTTCGAGCGTCATTTCGTCGACGAGGTCCGTCACTCGGTCGCTGGGCGTCGTCTGCGCGGTCGCGATGGTCGATTCGCCGAGATAGCTAGCGAGCGCCGCCGTCAGCGCTATTCCACCCGACTGTTGCATGAACTCTCGCCGCGATGAACCGTTTGTGGTATCCTTTCGCATGCTCCAAAACATGAGAAAAGAAAAGGGATAAGATTTTTTCTCTACCTGATATCAATTATTGTTGAATGAAATGGAATTTGATACGAGTGAGGACTGCTCCGTGATTCCTCGTAGAAAGCGGAAAACGTTTTTCGAGTTCACCAGCGCGGCGGGAGGACTGAACGGGTGTTGCCGACGGTGCTGACGAGCTACGAACCGCACGAACACGGCGGATTTCGAGTTATTCGATTTCGAGCGTACCGTCCGTGTCGTCCTGGCCTTCCTTCCATTCGAGTTCGAACTCGACGCTGAGTTCGTTTCGACCGGACGATGAACTCTCGCGCTCCGCCTTCACTTCGAACGACGGACGGCTCGGCGGGTCGAGCGTCACCGACTGACTCCCAGCATTCAGTGTTATCGGCTCCCCTTCGTCGAGTTTGTCGGCGACGGCACGGAGGTAGTTGGCGATGTCGTTTCGGCTTCGGGTTTCTTCGGTTTCGAACAGGACTTCTTCGGGCATGGTACTAGGAACGGCGCGGACGGTGATAAGTACGAGGCACCGCGGAGACTAGATGACTGTCGGAACCACCATCCTTATTGCAACCAGACACATCAACAATATTAACCATGCACGAGTTGACTGGATTTCAGCGGGACATACTGTACGTCATCGCTGGGCACGGCGAACCGCACGGACTTGCGATTCAAGAGGACCTCGAAAACTATTACGACACGGAAGTACATCACGGGCGACTCTACCCGAACCTCGATGCACTCGTCGATGAGGGCCTCGTGGAGAAGGGCAAGCGTGACAGGCGGACGAACTACTACACGCTGACCGTGCACGGTAAAAAACACATCGAGGAGCGTCGTGCGTGGGAAGCACGGTTCATCGACTGAGCGCGTCGTCAGTCGGCGTCGTCGCCGTCGTTCGGCGTCGGGGACTGAACGGTCATCTCCTCGTCCGGTACCGGCGAGTCGGCATCGACCGATTCCGCCGATTCCGCCGGGTCGTGCGGCGGTTGTGGATACTCCGCTCCGTTCCGTAGGTACGTCGGGTCCACCGCCCAGGGTTCGATGGGGTTCCCGGTGATGAGTTCCGGCAGCACGATTTTCACGAAGTGGACGACGAGGACGAGTATCATCGGACCGAGGAAGATGCCGTACCATCCGAACAACAGGGGGCCGAAGATGTACGCGAGCATGACCATACCGACGTGGAGGTTGCGCCCGGAAACGTACGGCCGTAGAATGAGGTCCGGGATGGTGTCCACGATGACGAGCGAAACGAGCGCGAACACCGCAGGGAACCAGAGTACGCCGGGGTCACGGGCCATCAAGGCTTCCGCGCCGATGACGCCGGTCACGGGGAAGTAGACGAGTTTCATCCCGACCACGGGAATCAGACTGGCGACGCCCGTCAGCAGTCCGATGACGGTCGGATACGGAATCCCCAATCCGGGTGGGGCGATCATGTCGAGGAGGTTGTAGGAGATGGCCCCGATGGTCCCAGTCATGAACGCGTTGAGGATGTTGCCGAAGAAGATGCTGTTGAAGTCCGAATCGACGTGGTGGACGTAGGCTTCGAGGACGCCGCCACTGTCGGCGAACGTCCGGTGAAACCACCGCGAGAGTTTGTGGTCGTCGCGGAGGAGGTAGAATGCGATGGCGATCATCACGAACAGGTGGAGGGCTCCGTTACCGACGAAGGCGAGGTACTTGAACGTCGAACCGAACGCCTGTTCGATGAGCTTCGTGTTGACCCCGTTTTCGAGGAGTTGTTCAGGGTTCTGGACGAGTTTGGAGAAATCACCGTACTGTTGTATCGGCTGCGGAAGGCTGCCGATGTTGGCCGTCTGTGCGACCGTCGTGAGTTCGTGAAACGCGATGAGAAGCGTGTACGAGACGAGCAAAATTGCCGGGAGAGCGAGTACGAGTAACGCGACGACGGCGGCGAGGCTTCGCGGACGAATCTGCCGCCGAAGTCGGCGGTAGACCGGCCGCGTCGCATAGTAGAGAAACAGACCGAAGACGAACGTCCCGATGAACGAGTAGATGACGAACAGCGCCGCGAGGCCGAGCACCCCGCCACCGGCCCACCACGCCGCCCGTGATTTGTCAATGTTCAATCCGGAGACCATACAACAGAAGTTTGCGGGCTGGGCTTAAAGATTTCGCGCCCAGCAGACAGATAGCAACAACCCTTTTAACCGACTACCGGCGTAGTACGTGGAGTGCCCGGAGTAGATACCCTCCTCGCGTCGGCCACGTTGGAAAGCGATGTCGTCCGTATAGCGCTCGCCGGAGCCCTCGGTCTCTTCCTCGGATTGGAGCGTGAGTGGTCCCAGAAATCCGCCGGAATTCGAACGTTCACGCTCATCAGCCTGCTCGGTGCGGCGTTCACCATCATCGACAAGGACGTGTTGCTCGCGTTGGGCGGCCTACTGGTCATCGTCCAAGGAATTTTGCTCGCGGTGCAGGGCCTGATGGACGACGACGAGGATACCGGTCTCTCGCTCACCACGTCCGTCTCGATGCTCGTGACGTTCGGCGTCGGCGTGCTGGTCGCGGAGGGCTACATTCTCGTCGGCGTCACCGTCGCCGTCGTCTCGTCGCTCCTTCTCGTGTTGAAGCGCGAACTGCACTCGTTCGCGTGGGGACTGTCCCGCGAGGAGTTGCGCTCCGCCGGGGAGTTCGCCATTCTCGCGTTCGTCATCTATCCGCTCCTGCCGCGTGGCGAAGTCGCGTTCAGCGGCGTCACGTTGAGCCCTCGACTCATCTGGCTGATGGTCGTGACCGTCGCCGCTATCGGCATCGCGAACTACGCCGTCGTCGAGACGTACGGCGGGCGTGGAATCGCTGTCACTGGCTTTTTCGGCGGGTTGGCCTCCTCGACTGCCGTGGTCGGGACCATGCTCGACCACGTTCGCCAGGAACCCGAGGCCGCGAGTTACGGCGTGGCCGCCATCCTCCTCGCCGACGCCGCGATGGCGCTCAGAAACCTCGTCATCGCGTTGGCGTTCACCGTCGGCAATCCGGACAAGACGCTCTACGGGGCCATCGTCCCGCTCGGAACTATCATCGTCGGGAGCGTCGCCATCGCGGCCTACTCGGCCGACTGGTCCCAGCAGATGGACATCGACCTCGAAAGCCCGTTCTCGCTCCAAAACGCCCTCGGGTTCGGCGCCATCTTCCTCCTCGTCGTGGTTGGCGGCGCGGTGGCGAAGAGTCAGTTCGGCCAGACGGGCTTTTACCTCACAGCGCTCCTGTCGGGCCTCGTTTCGAGCGCGGGCGTGACGGCGTCCGCGGTGACGCTCTACAGCGGCGGCAACGTGAGCCAACAGACGGCCGTCTTCGGTATCCTCCTCGCGACGGCATCGAGCATCCTCGTCAAGGCGGCGCTGACGATTTCCGCTCCGAACAGGAAGTTCGCCTACCGAATCGCGGTCTGGAGTACGGTCCTGCTCGCCGGGTCGGGAATTACCGCAATCTTCGCCGTGATATGAGGTAATATAACGAACTTTTTAAAACGGGCCTATCCGTACCCGCTACATGGACCGAGAAACGGCCGAGCCACAGGTTCGGGAGATGCCGGGCCAAAAAGCACGAGAGTGGACTGACTATCACCACCGGTTTGCCGCCCCGACGACCTATGTATACGATTTCGTGTGGGACCTCACCGAGGACGCGGAAGGTCCGTTTTGTACCGACGTCGACGGAAACGTCCTCCTCGATTTCACCAGCCACGTTGCCGCCGCACCGTTAGGATACAACAACCCCAAAATCAAGGACAAACTCGACGAGTTCCCACTCCCCGACCCGACGAAAATCGCCGGACAGGACTTCTACGCGGCGGGCGGATGGCCCCCCGAGGACCCCGAATTCCCCGGCCCGACGCAGCTGATGGAACGACTCGTGGACGTGACGAGCCACTACGACATGGACACGGTCTTCCTGTCGAACTCCGGTGCGGAAGCCATCGAGAACGCCATCAAAATCAGCTACAACCGCGGCGGCCACCGCGCGTTCAACTTCGACGGTGCGTTCCACGGGCGGACGCTCGGCGCGCTCTCGCTCAACCGCTCGAAGGTCGCCCATCGAAAGGGGTATCCCGAGATTCCGGGCATCGTGAGCGTCCCCTACTGTTCCTGTGAGGGCGAGTGCAACTGCGGCTGGAAGACGAACGGTCCGGGTGGCAACGTCATCGCCGACAAACTCGACCCCAACCAAGGCGTCATCGACCCCGAGGAGGTCTCCTACATCATCCTCGAACCCGTGCAGGGAGAAGGTGGGTACCGCGTCCCGAACGACGAGTTCATCCGAGACATCGCCGAGATTCAGGACACCTACGACGTCACGGTCATCGCCGACGAAATCCAGTCCGGCATGGGTCGGACGGGCGAGATGTGGGCGGTGGACCACCTCGACCTGCAACCCGACGTCATCACCAGCGCGAAAGCACTCCGCGTCGGCGCGACCATTTCGCGCTCGGACGTGTTCCCCGAGGAGAAGGGCCGACTCTCCTCGACGTGGGGTGCTGGCGACGTGCTCTCGTCGCTCCAAGGCGTACTGACCATCGACGCGATTCACGAACACGACCTCCTCTCGAACGCCGAGGAGCGCGGCCGACAGGCGCGTGAACTCATCGACGACGCCTCGCCGGAGGCGCTCGTGGACGTTCGCGGCCGCGGTCTGATGCTCGCCGTCGAGTTCGATACGAAAGACCGACGCGAGGCCGTCGTGGACGCCGCACTCTCGCGCGGACTCCTCACGCTCGGCTGTGGCTACAAGACGCTCCGTCTCCTTCCGCCGCTCGACGCGACCGAGCGCGAAATCGACCTCGGCGTCAACCTCCTCCTCGACGCCATCGAGGACGTCGCGTAACGCTATATCCGTCCGTGACGTTTCTCCGGTATGAGCGTCACGGCTGACCTGTCGATCTCCGGTGACGAGTTCGTTCTCGGAACTGCCCTCCGCACCGACGCCGATGTTCATATCGAACTGGAGCGTGTCGTCCCGTCCTCCCGACAGGTCCTTCCCTTCTTCTGGGCTATCGGATCGGACTTCGAGACGTTCGAGGCGGACGTGCGCGGAAACCCCAACGTGCAGAACCTCATCGCGTTGGATAGAGTGAAAGGGCGCGTTCTCTACCGCGTCGAGTGGAGCGAGGAGGTCGAGAGTTTTATTCACGGAATCGCGGCGGTCGGTGCGACCATCCTCGAAGCCACGGGCGACCGACTCTGGCGGTTTCGACTTCGATTTTCCAATCACGGCGCACTGTCCGAGTTCCACGACTACTGCGTAGGCCACGACATCCGCTACACGCTAGACAGAGTCGCGACCGATATCGGGGTGGAGCGAGAGGAGTTCGGACTGACACCGGAACAACGCGAGACACTCGTGTTGGCGCTCGAAAAAGGTTATTTCGAGGTACCACGGGGAGTGACGCTGACCGAACTCGCCGACGAAATCGGCGTCACACAGCAATCGGTGTCGGAGCGTGTCAGGCGCGGAACGGGAAGCGTCCTCGAAGCGGTACTCCTCGAAGCGGACGGAAACGAAACGGGGGTTCCCTAAAAGAGGTCTGTAATAACAGGCAGTATTTCTATTCTCACGACCCCGTTGTTCGAGAGTACGATGGCGGAAACAAACGATAGACGACGACCGGGAAGGGCGACAGCGACACCGGAAACGCCGATGGCGACGTTCGACGATGCGGCGAGGACCTTTGGATTGGGGGTCCTCATGCGCATCCCACCGGAGTTACACGAGGCGCTTTCGGACGACACACGACGGAAGGTCCTCGCGTACCTGTACGATGTCGACCGAGTGGTCACCGTCACGGAACTGGCGAACTACCTCGCCGCGACGGGAATCGAACACGACCGGGACCGCGCGGAAACGGTCCTCCATCACACGCACCTCCCGAAACTCGATGCGATCGAGGAGGTTCGGTGGAATCGGGACGACGGGACGGTCCGACTCGCCCGTTAGAACTGATATCGACGCTCGTCGTCGCGCTGGGGGAACTGGTTAGCTCCCGTCATCTCCTCGAACGTCATGCCAGAGAGGTACTCGTCGTACGTCACGTCGTACGCGCTTCTGAGGTGGAAATCGAGGTTCCCGGAGTCCACCGTGGTCCGAAAGAGCAGGTGGACCGCACGGCGGACGATTTCTTCGGGGTCGTCGGTGTCGAATGCGGTTCCCAACATGGCGAGTTCGTTGCGCGTTTCACGGTCGAGAGAGACGGAAAACTCCTCGTCGAGCGACGAATAAGTGGCCTGTACGTCCTCCGTCAAATCGTCTAAACTCATTGCCGTGAGGTTGGCCGGGAGTCGGATACCGCTTTCGTTCTAGAACCGCTCACCGCAGGTTCGGCACGCGTCCCTGCTGGCGAAGTTGCGGACGTCGCAGTTCGGGCAGATGATATAGTGATACGAGTCGGGACTCGACTCGCACGCGGACCGATTCCCGCGACTCTCCTGGAGCGACCGACCGACCCCGGCGAGCATGAACGCACCACCCAGCGCCAGCCACACCGAGGGGCCGCGGGCGAAGACGAACGGTGCCGCCGGGACGACGATGATGACGACGCCGATGAGGAACAGGGTGGAGGGCCGTACGTGCATCTTGCGAAGATTGAAACGACCGTGCAATAAGCCTTCAGATTACACTCCGCCATGCCAAATATTGTCGTGAATCTCATGACAGCGATGAGATCGGTTCGCTTTCCGAAATCGCTATCCGTAAACCTCCGCCGTCCGAACCGTCACCGATGACCGACACGGCGTGGTCGATTCCCGACATCGACGCGGTACGCGACGCACTCGTTTCGTGGTACGAGTCGGACCACCGGACGTTCCCGTGGCGCGAGACGGACGACCCGTACGCCATCCTCGTCTCCGAAGTGATGAGCCAGCAGACACAACTCGGGCGCGTCGTCACGGCGTGGGAGGCGTTTCTCGACCGGTGGCCGGACGCCGCCGCACTGGCCGAGGCGGACCGCTCGGACGTCGTCGGGTTCTGGACGAGTCACAGTTTGGGCTACAACAACCGAGCGAAGTACCTCCACGAGGCCGCGAACCAAGTTGTCTCCGAATACGACGGTGCGTTCCCCGAGACGCCGGACGAACTCCAGAACTTGCAGGGCGTCGGGCCGTACACCGCGAACGCCGTCGCCTCCTTCGCGTTCAACGACGGGGACGCCGTGGTCGATACCAACGTGAAACGCGTCCTCCACCGCGCGTTCGACGTGCCCGACGACGATGCCGCCTTCGAGGCGGCCGCGAACGAACTCATGCCCGAGGGAGAATCGCGCGTCTGGAACAACGCCGTCATGGAACTCGGCGGGGTTGCCTGCGAAAAGACGCCCTCCTGCGATACTTCGGGATGCCCGTGGCGCGAGTGGTGTCACGCCTACGAGACGGGCGACTTCACGGCACCGGACGTTCCCACGCAACCCAAATTCGAAGGGTCACGGAGACAGATGCGCGGGCGAGTTATCTCGATTCTGAAGGAGTACGACGAACTCCCGCTCTCGAAACTCGGCCCGCGGGTCCGAATCGATTACGGCGGCGATTTCGGCGAGGAGTGGCTCCGCGAGTTGTGCTCGGATTTGGCGGACGACGGGCTAGTTGAGATAGAAGAGCAAGACGAGTGGGTCGCACGACTCCGGCGATAGGTTGGCGCTTATCGATGATTTCTCGAAGGGTGGACACATCGGACGGGGTCACGAATATCGCTCGGGAGACGGGTGATTTTCGCCGACAACGTATTTCGTTCTGCCACACTCATGACAACCCATGACGAACCGACCGCACGTCGTGGCGATCTGTGGCAGTCTCGGCGAGGAGAGCACCACACGGCTCGCATTAGAAACCGCGCTCGTCGGTGTGGGGAAGGCCGGTGGGACGGGTGAACTCCTCGACTTGCGCGAGTTCGATTTGCCGATGTTCGACCCCAGCAACAGGAGCGCGGGCGACGCCCCCGAACTGAAACGTCGCGTGCGCGAGGCGGACGCGGTGCTTCTCGGGACGCCGGTGTACCACGGGTCGTACTCCTCGCCGTTGAAGACGGCGCTCGATTACTGTGGCTTCGACGAGTTCGAGGGCAAGACGGTGGGTCTCCTCGCGGTGGCGGGCGGACGGTTTCCGGTCACGGCGATGGACCACCTTCGGTCGGTCTGTCGGTCGCTCGACGCGTGGGTGCTTCCCTACGAGGCCGCGGTGCCGAGTTCGCACAGCGCGGTGATGAACGGTGCGTTCACGGACGCGGAGTTGGAAACGCGCGTCGTCGCGCTCGGGCGGCAACTCGTCCGTTATTCGCACATCGAGGCCTGCCCGGCGAGTTTCGAGAGCGAGGAAAATATCGGCGCAGTCGATTGAATGAGCAACCCTTTTGCCGTCGGATTGAGCGCCATTCGAGCATGCACAAAATAACGAACAGCGGGTGGGTCGAGGTCATCACCGGTTGTATGTTCTCCGGGAAGACCGAAGAACTGCTTCGACGGCTTCGTCGCGCGGAAATCGCGGGGCAAGAGGTCGCAGTGTTCAAGCCCGCACTGGACGACCGCTACGGCGAAGACACCGTCGGCTCACACGACGGCAGTTCGTGGGAAGCGACCGTCGTCGAACCGGACGACGACGGCGTGTGGGAAATCCCGAGAGGTCTGAACGGCGAGCAGGTCGTCGCCATCGACGAGGCCAACTTCTTCTCCGCGGAACTCGTCGAGGTCTGTGAGTTCCTCGCGGAGGACGGGCGACGCGTCGTCATCAGCGGCACCGACCAGACCTTCCGCGGCGAACCGTTCGACCCGGTTCCGCAACTCATCTCGCTGGCCGAGTACGTCGAGAAGCTACAGGCCATCTGTGCCACGTGTGGCGAACCCGCGACGCGAAACCAGCGACTCATCGACGGCGAACCCGCACACGAGGACGACCCGACGATTCTGGTCGGGGCACAGGAGTCCTACGAAGCGCGATGTCGGAACTGTCATACCCTCCGGAGTGACTAGGGGAAACCGTGACGCAGTGGGTCGAGAATCCGACTGGTGGGCGCGACCGGGGACCGCAGGCCATCGTCCGCGCGTGGGTAGAACTCCTCGTGCGGCCGCGCCGCTTCTTCCGAACGGGCGTCGCACCCGGCGACCAAGCCCCGGGAATGGTGTTCGGCGTCCTCGTGACGCTGGTCGAAGTCGCCACTCGAATGGCGACCGGCGGCTTGGACGTGGGCACCGTCGCGGGAGGGCCGCTCCTCACGAAACTCCTCGCACTGGCGCTGGTCGGGTTGTTCGTCGCGCCCGCCGTCCTCCACCTGACGGCGGCGCTCCAGACGGTCATCCTGATGCTGTTCGTTCCCGGTCGTGGCGGCATCAGCGAGACGGTGCAGGTCATCGGCTACGCCGTCGCACCCTGCCTGCTCGCCGGACTGCCGTTCCCGGCGCTGCGGGCGGCCTGTACGGTGTACGGTGCGGTGTTGCTCGTCATCGGCATGAGCGAAGTTCACGATACGTCCTATCTTCGAGCGGCGGTCGTGGGCGCGCTTCCGGCCGCGCTCGTGTTCGGGTACGGCTTCGGCGGGTTCGGTGCCCTCGTGGCGGCGGTTCCCGGATTGGCGAGCGCCGTCCCGTGGTAATTAAGGGACGGACGCCGTATCGAAGGGTATGCTCAACCTGCGATTGGACGATTTTATGGTCGAACTGAAGGATGGTTCGTTGAAGAACGTCGGACCTACCAACAAAAAGGCGACGGCGAAGCTGTTCGACGTGGAATCGGCGGAGGCGCGCGAATTCGGTGACAAACGCGTGAAACTGGTCTTCGAAGACGAGGACGGAAACGAAGTGCAAGTCTCGCTGTTCCCCGAAGACGTCAGGAAGATAATGACGGACATCGAACGACTCGAAGACGACAGTCCGGTCTTCGAATAGCGACGGAAGGGACGGCCATCCGTCCATCCGCCTCGTCGTATGCCCTCTCTTCCGTTCGTTATGTGACCAATAATAATACCGTGTTAAATCGTACCATGATTCGAAGAGATGTCCACCCTCATCGACCCAAACGAGATGGACGGTTCGGAGGACGACGAGACGCGTCTCTCGTCTTCCTTTTCGTTCGTCTCCTCGATACGCTTCATCGGCTTCTGGGCGGCCGTCGTGCTGCCGTTTCTCTACGTTCCGCTCCTCGCCAATGGACTCGATACGCCCGGCCAGTTTCAGACGTTTTTACTGCTCTTGGCCGCAAACGTCGTAGCCCTCCTCTTCGGTCACCACCACCGAAAACGGATGTAACGTATTCGTCGTTCTTTGCCGCATGATATCAGACGGCACATGTATTCGATTAGCGAGAGTATAACTATGCCTTCTCCTGCCGAAGTCGTGGCCATGTCCCAGTCAGCCATGAGCATTGGTTGCCCGCACTGTGGCTCGGCAGCGAACGTGAAAATCGGCCGCCGGAAACGAGTCGAAGGGAGTTCCGACGACGACCAGTTGAAGGGAAAACTCGTTCACTGTCATCACTGCGGCGATGAGTTCTCGTTCTACTACTACTGATTCGCGCTCGGCGTGTCCTCCATCGGTGTTCGACTGCCAGTTCGGTGCGCGTTCGGCGCGTCTCGCCCACTCGGAGGAAGAATGTAGAATGATGAAGAAAACAAGGAATGCGACTGTGAGTGATACGTCGTTCGCATTCTTTCCTGAAAGTTGATTTTAGATACAACTTTGAACCCTGAAGCAGATTTATTCGATAATCTTTACCGGGAATAATCGGGGGTCGTCCCGGTCTGACACGCAGAAAACCGCGCAGGTAATTCGACAACCGTTTTAGGCCGGGACTATTCTTTGCCAGTATAAATGGGTAACTGCGTCATTTGCGGGACGCCTGCTGACGGGCCGATTTGTTCGAGCCACGAGCAGGACGTTCTCTTTGAATTCCACGGTAGCAGCCCTGAACAGCTCACTCCCGGTCGGTTTTACAAAGGCACCGTCGACGGTTTCGCCGATTTCGGCGTCTTCATCGACATCGGTGACCGCGTAACCGGCCTGCTTCACAAAAGCGAGTTGGACCGCAGGCTCGAGAGTTTGAATTGGGACCAAGGCGACACCGTGTTCGTCGAAGTCATCGGCGTGCGCGACAACGGCAACGTCGACCTCAGCTGGTCCATCCGCCAGTCCGAACGCGAGTTCCGCGGCAAACTCATTCAAGACGGAACCGACGTTCACATGCCGAGCGAGGACGCCGACAGCGAAGAACCGGAAGCCGAAGAATCGTCCACGGCGGGCGAATCGGAGTCCGATGCGTCCGACGGCTCGAACGACGAGTCAGCGTCTGAATCGACCTCCGAAGCGAAATCCGAACCCACACCCGAACGTACGTCGGACCCATCGGCGACGACCGACGGGTCGGGCACAGCGGTCGGAAGCGCCACGGTCTCCTCGCAGACCGAGATACCGGAGCGAGTCACCGTCGAGACGCTCGGCGACCGAGTCGGCGACCGCGTCCGAATCGAGGGCGAAATCGTCAGCACGAGCCAGACGAGCGGTCCGACGGTGTTCGAACTCCGCGACGAAACGGCCGTCGTGGACTGTGCCGCCTTCAAGGAGGCCGGCGTCCGCGCCTATCCCGAAGTCGATACGGGCGACATCGCCCGATTGACCGGGGAAGTCGAACTCCGAAACAACGAACTCCAAGTCGAGACGGAACAACTCGACGCCCTGACCGAGGAGGAGAAAACGACCGTCGAGGACCGACTGGCGCAGGCGCTCGAAGACGAGGCTCGCCCCGCCGATGTCGACCTCCTCGGCGACGATTCGGCCGTCGAAGCGATTCGGGACGACATCCGTGACGCCGCCGGTGCGATTCGCCGCGCCGTCATCGAATCCCGCCCCGTCATCGTCCGGCACAACGCGAACGCGGAAGGCTACGTCGCCGGAGCGGCCATCGAACGCGCCGTTCTCCCGCTCGTGCGCGACGAACACGCACGAAGCGACGCCCAGTATCACTACTTCGACCGCCGACCGCTCGAAGACGGTTTCTACGACATGGAGGACGCGACGAAGGACGCGACCATCATGCTCGACAACCGCGAGCGCCACGACGAGAAACTTCCCCTCTTCGTGCTCGTGGACGCCGGAAGCACCGTCGAATCGAGCGACGGTCTCTCGCTCCTCGATATCTACGGCGCACCCCACGTGGTCGTCGACACGCACTACCCGGACACCGACGTCGCCGACACCGCGGATAGCGTCGTGAACCCGTACCTGGGCGAATCGGGCGACGACGTGACCGTCGGCGTCCTCGGTGCGAACGTCGCGGCCCACGTCAACGCCGACGTGCGCGAGGACGTCTCCCACCTCCCGGCAGTCAGCTACTGGGAGGACACCCCGAGCGAGTACGTCGAACTCGCCACCGACGCGGGCTACGACGAGGACCACGTCACCGCGCTCCGCGAGGCAGTCGCGCTGGAAGCCTACTATCAGTCCTACGAGGACAAGCGCGAACTCATCAACGACCTCCTCTTCGAACACGCGAAGCGTGACCTCGCCGAACACGTCAGCGAGCAGTTCCGCACGAAGCTCGAAGACGAACTCGACACCGCCGAACCGAACCTCACGGTCCGCGGCGCGAACGGCGTCACCTTCACCGTCCTCGACACGGACGCCTACACCCACCGCTTCGACTTCCCGTCCACGGCGGTCCTCCTCGACGCGCTTCACCGCCACGACATGACCGGCCAGCCCGGTGAGCAGAACGTCACGCTCGGCCTCGCGGACGACGAGGTTCACCTCCGAAGCGACGGCGACATCAACGTCCGCGACATCGCGGATTCGGTTCGGGACCGCGCGCCGGAAGCGGGAATCGTTCCCGTCGGCACGAAGGACGGCAAGTTCGAGTTCCTCCGCGGCGAGCGCAACGAGGCGCTCGACGCCGTCATCGAAGCCGTCAGCGCAGAGCTGAACTAAGCTCGAATCGCGCACCTTTTCTCGAACTTTTTCCCATTATCCACTCTTCTCCCTGTTTCAACTTCTCCCACTCACTCACCACCTTACTTCGCCCGTTCGTTCTTCCCACAATACATCACTCGTCACGGAATCGGTCGTAGACGACACGCTTATCCGGCGGAATCGACGATTACGTAGCAATGAGTACCGAGACGCCGGACGCCACGGAGACGGAGGCGTTCGAGCAGGTTTGCGAGGAACTGATAGACCGCATCCTCGCGGGCGACGTGGAGCGCGACGACGTCGAGAGCGCCAAACTCGACGCCTGTTCGGAGTTCTCCTCGCCGAAGGTGCCGAAGAACTCCGAGATTCTCGACCACGCCCCCGACGAGCGACGCGAGGAGCTAGAGCCCGTGCTCCGACGCAAACCCGTCAGAACCGCGTCGGGCGTGTCGCCCATCGCCATCATGACCAGCCCCGAGCAGTGCCCGCACGGGAAATGTCTCTACTGCCCCGGCGGTCCGTCCTCGGAGTTCTCCTCATCGCAGAGCTACACGGGTCACGAACCGGCGGCGGCGCGCGGCGTCCAGAACGATTACGACCCGTACGGGCAGGTCACGCTCCGTCTCGAACAACTACGTCAGATCGGCCATCCCGTCGATAAAGTCGAACTCATCCTGATGGGTGGAACGATGACCGCCCGGAGCCACGACTATCAGGAGTGGTTCGTCAAGCGCGCGTTGGAGGCGATGAACGACTACGACGTGAACAAGGAACCAGAACCGGCCGAGGGAGAGAGCTTCGCCCAGAGCCCGGAGGAACACGATTTCAGGTATTTAGAGGACGTCATCGCGGAGAACGAGACGGGCGACATCCGCAACATCGGGACGACGTTCGAGACGAAACCGGACTGGTGTGACCCCGAGCAGATAAACCGAATGCTCGATTTGGGTGGCACGAAAGTCGAAGTCGGCGTGCAAACGACGTTCGAACGAATCAACCGCGAGATGCACCGCGGCCACGGCGCGCAGGCGTCCATCGATGCGAATCAGCGCCTTCGGGACTCGGCGTTCAAGGTCGGGTTTCACATGATGCCCGGTCAACCCGGCATGTCGAAGGAGATGTGCGTGGAGGACTTCCGCCGAATCTTCGAGGACGAGAAGTGGAAGCCGGACTACCTCAAAATCTACCCCACGCTCGTCGTCCGCGGAACCGCCACCTACGACTGGTGGTACAAGGGCGAGTACGAACCGCTCCGCAACGAGGAGGCCGCTGAACTCGTCGCCGAAATCAAGTCGATGATTCCGAAGTACGTCCGCCTCCAGCGCGTCCAGCGCGACATCCCGGCGGACTTCATCGATGGCGGCGTGTGGAAGTCCAACCTCCGACAACTCGCGCGCCAGCGGATGGAAGAACACGGCTGGACGTGTGACTGCATCCGCTGCCGCGAAGTCGGCATGAACGACGAGGAACCCGAGAACGTCGAACTCGACGTGTTGACCTACGAAGCGGCGGGCGGCACGGAACACTTCATCAGCTTCGAGGACTTCGAGAAGGACCTCCTCCTCGGCTTCTGTCGGCTTCGGTTCCCCGGCGACCCGGTCCGACACGAACTCGATAACGCCGCCGTCGTCCGCGAACTCCACGTCTACGGCAGCGAGGTGACGGTGGGAGAGTCGCCACGCGACTCCGAACGAGCGAGCGGCGGGACGCCGCGAGCAGGCGCGGCGAGCGAGGACACCCAGCACCAACACCGCGGCTACGGACGAAAGCTGATAGCGAAGGCGGAGGAAATCACCGCCGACGCGGGCTACGACAAGGTGAGCATCATCTCCGGTATCGGCGCGCGGGAGTACTATCGGAACAAGTTGGGTTATCATCAGGATGGCCCGTACGTCAGCAAGCAGGTGTAATCACCGCGAGCGCGAGGCGCTCTGCGCCTCGAAACGTGAACGGCGAACGGAGAGAGCCGTGAACCAAGCGAGCGGGCCGACGAACCCTCGAAGTCTTGCTGAACGAAGTGAAGCAAGGCACGGAAGACCGGAGGTCTTCCGGAGGGGGTGAGGAGGCTTTTCATCGACGGTTTGCCAGGGAGGGAGCAACGCGACCGAGCGCAGCAAAAGGTCGCGGGACAAGTTGGGTTATCACCAAGACGGGCCCTACGTGAGTAAGCAAGTGTAATCACCGCGAGCGCGAGGCGCGCAGCGCCTCGTCAAACCTTCTGCCGTTTCGAGTGTATGACGAAAAGTGGAAGACGGGAGACGGGACGTCCGTCAGCCTTGCGTCGGAACCGATTCCACGTCGTACTGCTCGCTGATGGATTTCAACTCGTCCAGCGCGTCCTCCTCTTCCCGGAGATTTTCTTCGAGCAGGTCGGCGGCCTCGTCGTGTCCCAGTTTGTCGGCCATGAACGTCAGGTTGCCGTAGGCCGCGATTTCGAGGTGTTCTGACTTCTCCGCTGCCGCCTTGTCGAACAGGTTCAGTACCTCCTGTTCGGGGTTCTCGTCAGTGAACTCCTCGTGGTCCTCCATGAGGCCGTCGAGCGCGTACAGTTGCTTCTGCTCGGCGGCCACTCCGATGTGGTCGAACACGCTTTCGAGACGGTCCACGTGGTCCTTGGTTTCGCTCCGGTGTTCCTCGAACGCACTCTGGAGGTCCCCGTTGTCGACTTCCGTCGCCAGTTCGTCCAGCGCGTCGAAGAGTTCGTTTTCGACGTAGTACATCTCCTTCAATCCGTCCTGAAACAGGTCGTTCAGTGTTTCTTCACTCATGGTAAATCAGCATCAGAACGAATCACTGGAATCTCCGTAAGCAATCCTGTTGCACGTGCAACGGGTTTATCAGGTCGTCGGGAGGGTTCTCGTTGTTTGTCATCGATAGACATCGCCGGTTAAAAGCCGAGACGAGTTGCACAGATTTATTACTGAGAAGGCAAAATGAACGAACGCCAGTATACGACGCTTTTCTCGTCGTGTGTTGGCAACAACAACTGGGACTGTGCGCTTCGTTCCGTGGGAACTGGTCGGACCCACACCGGCTTCCGGAAGCCACCACCCACCCGTCTCGTCTCTCCGTCGTCTTCCACCTTTGCGAACTAAAATCGAAACGCTGTCTTCTTCGAGTGAGTCCTATTTTCGAAACAGCACGTGAATCGAGTTCGGCACACGTGACCGTAGAAATCCCCTTAGACGCGTCTCTCCATTGCGTTCCGAAGAAAATCGAACGGTTGGTTGTAACGTCGTGACGACGAACGTCGGACGAGAGTTACTCGTCTTCAGCGAGAACGAAAACCGCGGGGAATCGTCTCACTTCGTTCGACCCTTCCCGGTCGGTTATTCGTCCTCGGTCTTGATGTCCGCCGAGAGTCCCTGTGCCATCTGGATGTCCTTCGAGTTGTTGAGCGTCCACGCCGTGCGCTCGGTGACTGCCTCGATGGCTTCACGGGCGCTCGGGTAGCCGTTGCCGGACTTCTTTACGCCGCCGAACGGCAACTGAACTTCCGCGCCGATGCACGGGAGGTTGCCGTAGGCGAGGCCGATCTCAGCGTTGTCGCGGAAGTAGTTGACCTGTCGGTAGTTCTCGCTGATGATTGCGCCGGCCAGTCCGTAGGGCGTGTCGTTGTGGATTTCGACCGCCTCTTCGATGTCACCCGAGTAGCTCATCAGGGCGACGTGCGGGCCGAACACTTCCTCGTGGATGCAGCGCAGGTCGGGGCTGTAATCGACCTCGTAGACGAACGGGCCGACCCAGTAGCCGTCCTCGAAGCCGTCCGGAATCTCCTCGTCGTCGAGTTCCTCGCGGTCCACGAGCACCTCGGCACCCTCGTCCTTGGCGAGTTGGTTGTACTTGCCGAACTTCTCGACCTGTTCCTCGTTGACCATCGGTCCCATGAAGGTGGTCTCGTCGAGCGGGTCGCCGACGGAGACTTCCTTCGCGGTTTCGACGTATCGCTCCTTGAACTCGTCGTAGACGTCCTCGTGGACGATGAGACGCTCGGAGGAGACACAGCGCTGGCCCGTCGTCTTGAACGAGGACATGATGGCGCTGTGGACTGCGACGTCGAGGTCCGCCTCTTCGGTGATGACGATGCCGTTCTTGCCGCCCATCTCACAGGCCGCGAGTTTGCCGGGTTCGCCGCCGACCTTGCCCGCGATTTTGTGACCGACTTCCGAGGAACCGGTGAACAGCACGGTGTCCACGCGTTCGTCCTCGACGATGGCGTTACCGGCGTCGCCGAAGCCTTGGACCATGTTGAACACGCCGTCCGGGATGCCCGCATCCTCGAACATCTCGGCGATTATCTGGCCACACCACGGCGTCTGCTCCGCCGGCTTCCAGACGACGGTGTTCCCTTCGACCAACGCGAGGGCCATGTGCCAGAACGGGATGGCGACCGGGAAGTTCCACGGGGTGATACAACCGATGATGCCCCGCGGCTTGCGGCGCATGTAGGCGTCCTTGCTGGGAATCTCGCTCGGAACGAGGTCGCCGTGCGGGTGACGGGCGTTGCCCGCGGCCCACTCGACCATGTGCGCGGCCTCGACGACGTCCGCTTTCCCTTCCGAAATCTCCTTTCCACATTCTTTCGTGATGACTTCGCCGAGTTCGTCCGTTCGCTCTCGGAGTTCGTGGTAGATGTCCCAAAGGTACTCCGCTCGGTTGATGTACGAAAGTTCGCGCCACTCTTCTTTCGCCTCTTCCGCGGCGTCGAGGGCGGCTTGGACGTCCTCGGGAGTTCCGCGATGGAACTCGCCGAGCGACTCCTTCGTCGCCGGGTTGACGCTCTCGAACGTTTCGTCGCCCGCGCCGTCGCGCCATTCGCCGCCGATGTAGTGGCTGTAAACCTGCTCGCTGGCTTGTTGACTCATATCTTCGAGAAGAACTCGGACGGGTACGCTAAAAAAGACTCCCAATTCCAAGCGAACGAGGTGAATTTTACCGCGCGTGGGAGATGAAAATAGTAAGAAGCTTTCCCCCCACCGACACTCCCTCTATTTCCTACTGGCCCTCCTTTTATTCCCTGCTGGCCCTTCTTCTATGCCCTACTGGTCACTCTTCTATCCCCTACTGGTCATTCCGCTTTTCACTCTTGTTCGTCTCGCCCATCCCAGTATCCCACTTCGGCGTCGAGCGGGAAATAGCCGCCCAAGGTTCTCCCGTCGTGGTCGCCCGGTGCTGACCCCGCGTACACGCCGAACTTCCCCGAATCGGGATACACCGCGACATCCGGTTCGCGCATGGTCGAAAAACAGAGGTACCGAAGCGTATCCTCTGAGTCGTTGACGACTCTCCGGGCGTACCGCTCTCCGACCGGAAGCGCGACGTAATCGCCCGCTTCGAGGTCCTGTTCGCCGGCCTCGGTTCGAAGCGTTCCCGCTCCATCGAGGACGAAAATCGCCTCTTCGTTACCGGTGTGGTAGTGATACGGCCACGATTTTTTGCCCGGCGGGAGTTCGTAGAGACTGCACCCCAACCGCTCGCCGCCAGCCATCGCTCCGAGTTGTTTCCGCCGAATCGCAAAGTCGGAGCCGTGTGATTCTTCGTCCCAATCGAGGTTCGACTCGCTGATGATTCGCGGTCGCTCGTCGTTCATACCGTGACAGTCATCGACCGTCGCGAAGAGCGTTCCGGTGATATAAAATATCGATCAATAGATCAGTGGATTCAGCCGCCTTCTTCGGTGTCGGCGAGTTTTTCGATTTCGCCTTTGACGCTCACGGCGTCGAAGTCGTGGTCGGGGCGCATGTTCACGAAGTCGAGGAATTCGCGAGCGGCGAGGAGTTCCTCGGCCGAGTAATGCTCCCGCGAGGCTACCACCGCGTCACGGGCACCGATGAGCGGCGTGAGTGATGCAAGCGCACAGGCGAGGTCGTACGACCTCGCTTCGTCGATTCGCTCCTCGTTCACGCTCGTCGCGTCGATGAAGTATATCTCCTCGTCGCTGACGAGGACGTTTTCGCCGCGCAGGTCGCCGTGTGCTAAATTGTTCTCGTGCATTCGCGACAGCGCTGCGAAGAGGTTCGTGGCGTACGCACGCACCTCCGCTTCGGGCATCTGCTCGAACGTCTCGAAGTCGGGCAGGTACTCCATGACCAGCACGCCGAGGTTGTCGTACTCGAACGACTCTATCGGTGCCGGGACGTTCAAGCCGATTTCACGCATCTTCTGTGTGGCTTCGAGTTCGTGTTCGGCCATCTCGTCCGGCCCGGCGAAGTGTTCGAAAAAGCCCTCGGTGCCGCTACTGAACGCACCGAGGTTTCGCACGCTGGTGAACAGCGCGTGGACGAGCGAGTTCTGGTCGGTGGTTATCTTGACGAACCACTCGTCGTCCACGACGCACGGCGTCGAGAGCCAATTGTCGGCGTCGATGAACTCGACGCGAACCTCCTCGCGGTCGTATCGCTCCGCGATTTCCCGAATGACCGCCTCGATGCGCGGCCACTCTATCGTGCCGCGAACCAGTCGCCGAATACCCATCGAAGGTTGGTTAGTCTCCCCTATTGATAAAGACACTCACTGTCGAGGATAGTTCAATTATCGGATGATGATTTCGGGGTCCGCGAGTGAAACGACTGAAGGCTCGTCATGGTGGAACCATGGCGGTGTCCTCGTGGGCGAAGCGAACGAGGGCTCGCAACGGCAACGCCGTTGCGGTGGTCTCGTGAATGGAATGAACGAGACCTCGAAGCAGGTTTCCATGCCTCGGTGTCCCCACGAACGAAGTGAGTGGGGGCTCGCCATGTCGAAGACATGGCGGTGTCTCCGCGAGTGAAACGAGCGGAGGCTCGAAGCGACTTTGTCGCTTCGGTGTCTTTATAGCGAAACCCGCGCAAAAATTGTGCATGGATTTCAACCTTCCCGGCGAACACAAGATGGTGCGGGACACCGTTCGGGAGTTCTGCGACGAGGAGATAGAGCCTATCGCGCAGGAAATCGAGACCGAACACCGATTCCCCGCGGAGATTTTCGACGAACTCGCCGACCTCGACATGATGGGCGTTCCCATCACCGAGGAATACGGCGGACTGGGTGGCGACCAGTTGATGTACGCCCTCGTCACAGAGGAATTAGGCCGGGTGTCCGGGTCCATCGGTCTGTCCTACGCCGCACACATCTCGTTAGCGTCGAAGCCCATCGAGATGTTCGGCACGGAAGAACAGAAGGAGAGGTGGCTCACGCCGCTCGCGGAAGGGGAGTACCTCGGTTCGTGGGCGCTCACCGAACCCGGTTCCGGCTCCGACGCCAGCGACATGGACACCACCGCAGTGAAGGAGGGTGACGAATGGGTTCTCAACGGGACGAAGCAGTTCATCACCAACGCCAGTGAGGCCGGAAGCGTCCTCGTGAAAGCCGTCACGGACTCCGGTGCGGGCTACGGCGGTATCTCGACGTTCATCGTGGACCCCGAGGAAGACGACGGATTCGAGGTCACGACCGTCTGGGACAAGATGGGACTCAACGCCTCGCCGACCTGTGAAATCCAGTTCACCGACTGCCGGATTCCCGAGGACCGCCTGCTCGGCGAGAAAGGCGACGGTTGGGAGCAGACGAAGAAGACGCTCGACGGGGGGCGCATCTCCATCGCCGCGCTCTCGACCGGAATAGCGCAAGGTGCCTACGAAGCGGCCCATAAGTACAGTCAGGAGCGCGAGCAGTTCGGCAAGCCGATTTCGAAGTTCGACGCCATCCGCAACAAAATCGTGGACATGGACCGAAAAATCGAGCGCTCGCGCCTGCTGACCCACAAGGCAGCGTGCAAGTACGACGAGGGCTACTCCGTCTCCCACGAGAGCGCGCTGGCGAAACTCGACGCCAGCGAATCGGCGCGGAAGGTCTCCGAGGACGCCGTGCAGGTTCTCGGCGGGTACGGCTACACCGAAGACTTCGCCCCGCAGCGGTTCCTGCGCGATGCTAAACTGATGGAAATCGGTGAAGGAACGAGCGAGATTCAGCATTTGGTTATCGGGCGCGAGTTGGGTCTGTAGGTCTGAGAACCGAGAGTCAGGCTGCCAGGAGGAGATTGGAACGCTTGTTGAAGGCCGTTTTTCACAATGCGATTAAATCTCGTGAGAGTAACGTTCGTCGTGAGAGTAACGTTCGTTGTGAAAGTAACGTTCGTTGTGAAAGTAACGTTCGGAGGCCGGTATCGTGAGCGAGAGACCGAAACCGAGAAAGGATGGATTCAGTACGTTGGACTCTCTTCGCGTTCCCCGTCGCGTTTGTTGACTACGCGTGCGAGGACGAACAGGGCGTCGGAGAGTCGATTCAGGTAGGTAACGGCGGCGTCGTTGATGTCTTCTTCGCTCGCCAGCGCGACTGCGCGGCGCTCGGCACGACGGCAGACGGCACGGGCGTGATGGAGGTTCGCCCCCGCTTCGCTTCCGCCGGGAAGGATGAAGGAGGTGAGCGGGTCCAACTCCTCGTCGTAGGCATCCATCCACGATTCGAGGAGGTCCGCGTGTTCCTCGGTTACTTTCGGGTCGTCCTCGTCCGGGTCCGGGTTGGCGAAGTCGGCCTGCACGATGTGGAGGTGGTTCTGGATTTCGCGGAGGTTCTCGTCCACGTCGTCGTGACCCGTCGGTCGGCAGCGTCCGATGAGGGCGTTCACCTCGTCCACCGTCCCGTAGGCTTCGATTCGCGGACTGGCCTTCGAGACGCGAGACATGTTCTGCAGGTCGGTCTGCCCCGCGTCGCCGCGTCCGGTGTAGATTTTCATGCGAGTGATTTCTCCATTTTTATGCGAGCGACTGCTCCACGTATTCGACGATTTTGTCGCTCTCGGCCATCGTGACGCCCGAATCCTCGTTCACGAGGACGGGAACGCCACGCTGGCCGCTGACGCGTTTGACCTCGTTTCGCTTGGAGTGGAGCGCTTCGACCCACTCCGTTTCGTACTCGATGTCGGCGTCATCGAGCGCGTCGTGGACTTTCTGGCAGTACGGACACCCGTCGAGCGAGTAGAGGGTTATCGAACTCATACACGAGCAATGGGACGCGAGCGTAAAGTAAGCTACCGTCCCGGAATGGTTAGCTGCCGTTGCGGAGTGATGGATGCGAATCGTTGCGGAGTGATGGATACGAATCGTTGCGGAGTGATGGATACGAACTGTTGTGGAGTGATGGGTATCTCTTTGCGTTCTCGCGTCGTACGCTCCTCGATGGTGGGGAACGACGTCTCGGAATTCGATTCGCTTCGAAGTCGACCGGAAACCGAACAGAGCTACGGTATCCCCGAGGAGGAGGCCGGGATGCTCTCGTGGACGTTCGTACGCGAACAGATGGCGAGCGACGAGTACTACTGGATCTGTACGACGCGACCGAATGGCCATCCACACGCCCGCCCCGTGTGGGGCGTCTGGGTCGATGACACACTTTTCTGTGGCGGTGGGGAGCGAACCCGCTGGGTCCGGAACTTGCAAGTCGATTCCAGGGTCGTCGTCCATCGAGAGAGCGGCGAAGCGGTCGTCATCGTCGAAGGTGCCGCAGAGCGCGTCACCGACACGAACCTCCAGGAACGACTCGATTCAGCGTATCAGGGAAAGTACGGAATTCACCACGGAACCCCCTTCTTCGCGGTGCGCCCGGAAACCGTCTTCGCGTGGAGTGACTACCCGAACGATGCGACGAGATGGCAGTTTGGGTGATGTCGAAACAGTCATATTCAGAGATGTCTGTCGGACACCCCAGGTTGCCGCTGTAAGTTCGTGGTAGAGGGGTTGAAGTCGGGGAAACAGCAGATGTTGTTGGAAAGTGTGTTTTTGAATTCGGAGATAATCTTTTGTCGGTTGTCATAAGGTCGATACGGATGAGAAAATGATGATAAAAAGATACAATCCGCGATAATTCGGAGACGAGCGGTTGATACACCTATGTCGAGAACAACAGAATTAAATAGCCGATCTGCTAATTGTTCTGCAGGAGAGTCGCAAACCAACGATAGCGACTCGGTCGCGTTTTGACTCCAGTAGAAGTCCCACGTTGCCCGTAATGGGCGCCTTCGACGTTCACCATTGGAAAACGGAGTTCCCTCCGTCGAATCCCCCGACATGCGGCTTCGCGAATTCCACCTTCATTCTACCGCTATCCCACCTTCGCTCTACCTCCAACATCTTCGTCCTACCTTCAACATCTTCACCCTCGTCCCAACTTCACTGCATCTTCAGCGCCTTCGCTCCCATCCACTCTATTCCCACCCCCATCCTCACCCCCCTTTCCCCTCCACCACACCTCCCCAACTTACAGCGGCAACCCGGGGTCTCCCAGCTACAATACCAAATCCACACGTATTTAAACGACGCTCACTGTTACAACGGCAACACGGTGTCCGTTCGACGTTCTTGGACGAACGTTACAACGGCAATGCGGTGTCGTTACAACGGCAGTAGGGGGCCAGAAATCGGCGTTAGAACCATTCTATTGTCAATTTCCCACATTTACAGCGGCATTGTGGAGGCACCTTTATATATGTCCTCTCGCCATACGTGTTTATAGATGTCCGAGTCAGTGGATTATTTCGGCGACGATACGGCTATCTTCAACGATAAGGAGCTCTTGCAGGTCTCGCACCTCCCCGATGGCGACCGAATCATTGGACGGGAAGACGAACTCCGTCGACTTGGAACGGCGCTTCGACCCGCACTGAACGGTAACACCCCGAACAACATCTTTCTCTACGGGAAAACCGGTACCGGAAAATCCCTCTGCACGAAGTTCATCAGTCGCCAAATGATGCAGCGTGCCGGACGTAACGACGTCAATGCCGGGTTCGCCTACATCGATTGTCTACAGGATTCGACGGAGACGCAAGTCGTCCAGTCCATCGCCGCCCAACTCAACGACGAGAAGCGAAGCGGCACGACCATCCCGGAGCAGGGAATCAGCACCTCGATGTACTACAACCGGCTGTGGACGGTCCTCGAACACATGTACGACGTCGCCATCATCATCCTCGACGAAGTGGACAAGCTCGAAGGAATCGGCGACAAGAGCGGTGACACTGCCGGAGACAACCTCCTGATGAACCTCTCGCGTGCGAACGAGGCCGGAAAAATCGACGAGTGTAACCTCGGCGTCATCGGCATCTCGAACAAGATTCGGTACAAGGACGAACTGAACGAGCGCGTGAAAAGCAGCCTCTGTGAGCGTGATTACGTCTTCCCGCCGTACGACGCAACGCAACTCCGGGAAATCCTCGAATCGCGGCGCGACGCATTCGTGGACGGCGTCCTCGAAACCGACGTGATTCCGAAAGTCGCCGCACTGGCGGCACGCGAACACGGCGACGCCCGCAAAGCGATAGACGTGCTTCGGTTCGCGGGCGAAGTCGCGGAGGAGGAGCGCGAATCCGTCGTTCGAGACGAACACGTCGACGTCGCACAGGACCGCGAAGGGGCGAACCGGATATCGGAACTCATCTCCAAACAACCACCCCACGCACGCTACGTGCTGCTCGCACTCGCCTCACAGGTCCAACAGTCGAACGAGGAGGAGCCAGTGATTCCCAACAAAGTCGTCCAGCACTCCTATCACCAGATATGTGAGCAGATGGACTCCGAACCGCTGAAAGAGCGGCGCGTCAGGGACCTGCTGACCGAGTTGGAGTTCCTCGACCTCATCAAACAGGACCAGCGAGGACGGGGGCGAGGAAAGGGAAAACACACGGTCAACAGCCTCTACGACGAGCCGAAACTGGTCATCCAAGCCTGTCAGAACGATTTTTAAGACACAGCAACCAGCAGGGAGCTAAGAACCGAGAAGAGCGACCCAGCGTCCTCATCTGAAGAGAGCGACCCAGTCCTCTTCTGAAGAGAGTGTCACCGTCGTCCCTTCCGACGAGTGTGACCGAATCTTCTCCCGAACCGGTTTTACTCGTCCTCTAATTTTGTATCGCAATATGTAGTTTATTTCCCCCAATTCCGTCGGATACCCAGCCACGCTTTCATGCTGTCTCGGGTCGAACAGCGAACATGACCCGCGCCCAGGAGTTAGTCGAATACCTCGCGGGGGTCGAATCGCTCGCGGTCGTATGCCACGACAACCCCGACCCGGATTGCATCGCCAGCGCGCTCGCACTCTCGGTCATCGCCGAATCCGCCGGCGTTGAAGACGTGGCACTGTTCTACGGAGGGGTGATTTCCCATCAGCAGAACCGGGCGTTCGTCAACCTACTCCACGTCGAGTTGGACCATCTCGACACGTTCGACCCCGAGGAGTTCGAGCGCGTCGCGTTCGTCGACCACTCGACCCCTGCTGGCCACACGGAACTCGACTCGGTGAAACCGGACATCATCATCGACCACCACTCCACGGAGGACCCGACAGCCGAATTTGTCGATGTGCGTAAGGACTACGGTGCAACGGCGACCATTCTCATCGAGTACCTACAGGACCTCAGCATCGAGGTAAACGTCCAACTCGGGTCGGCGTTGTTGTTCGCACTCCACCGCGAACGGATCGACTTCATTCGCAATCCGACGCCACACGATTACGAGGCCGCACTCTACGTCTGCCGGCACGCCGACCTCGAACTGCTGGAAGAGCTGTACGGCGCGGCGTTTTCCCCGGCGACGGTCGACGCCATCGGCGAGGCGATTCGAAATCGCGTCCAGCGCGGGGCGACGCTCGCCACCTCGGCCGGTCGGACGAGCGAACGCGACGCGCTCGCGCAGGCGGCCGACTACCTTCTGAACGTCGAAGGCGTGGATACGGTTCTCGTGTTCGGCGTCGTCAACGGGTCCGTGGAGATGAGTGCGCGGTCCATCGACCCCCGGGTTCACGCGGGTAACGTCCTGCGACAGGCGTTCGGCGACGTCGGAAGCGCGGGCGGACACGCCGATATGGCTGGCGCCCAGATCCCGCTCGGTCTGTTCGCCGACTCGGATGCTGACGACACCGAACTCGTTCAGTTCGCGTCCCGACGCGTGCTACACCGGTTTTTCGACGCCTTGCATCTCGAACGGGGCGAGGAGTAGCCACGGGAAACCAGTATCTTAAACTTCGTCAATCCCGGAGAGGCAGACATGAGCCTCGAAATTCAACACCAATGCCCGCAATGCGGAAGCGAACAGACGTTTTGGCGTAGTGCGAGTACGAATCTCCACCTCGGCGAGAAGACGAAATGGCACTGCTCGGAATGTGACTTCGCGCTCGTTCGAATCAACGGCGACATCGACTCCGCGTCGGCGTAACCTCGATTTTCGGCTTCTCCCGACCGTTTTCACCGCTCAGTGACGACATTCTTTGTCGCGTCCCACACCGTATAAACTGAATTCAGGTATATGAAATACGGTGTCGCGTGATAGTAACTCAGTTTCGGGGGATGGACTGTTTCAACGCTTGTTTCACACAGACAGGAGTGTTCACTCATATTTTGAGGCAACTGGGTGGTCAAAAATTTAGCACTTATTACAACATCTCGGTGGAAAACTGCTTAACTTCCGTTAACGATGACGACGGATTGGAGCTGTTCCGGAAGCTGTTCGGACTGCCACGCTAATTCGGTATCCCCAGCGTCGGTGTCAGTCGGACTAGCGTCAATAACCGCTTTAATCGCGTAGATCGCTGCTCCTCTGGAATGGGCGTCAACGTGCGCAGTTGCGACGGCGTGCCCAGCAGCACGAGCGGCTTCACGGGCGGCAGTGTCTGTAGCTTCACGAGCTGCTGCATGGGTTTCACGGGAAATATCTATCGCCTCACCCACAGTCACTTCCCCGCGCGTCCATGCACGGGTTGCTTCGATCGCCTTCCGAGGACGGGGGTCGTCTGGAAGCTCCTTCTCAAAGTAATGTAGAACATGCTCGGCACAATCAGCCGCCCAGAGGGCAAGGGCTTTCTGCGTTTCTTCGTCAACGCTATTGTACCCATCCCACTCAGGCCCCATTTTCCAACGCTCGGGTAATGCCATACTTGCTGGTGAAGTCGAAGAATGGCACTGTCTAGATAAGGAAAATCAAGCGACAACGGTACGATTGACGGCGTTTTATACACTACCCGTAAGTGACTGATTCTTGAAAGTGAGATCGGCTGCATCATGAGAAGACTGAATTCGATTGCTTCACCGAAAACCTAGTCATGATGAGACAACGAGATTCGTTAGCCACTCTCGGTAGAGACGTTGAAACGCCACTCTACAACAAAATCGCTTAACTAGACAGTGCCCGAAGAATTATAATATCACTGTCCAGTCATGCTACAGATTTACCATGGTACATTAGTTGCACACCCTGTGGGTACGAGTACGTCTAATTTCTCCTGATGAGATGATTCACTCCCCTTTCAACTCACTCACATTCATGGAAAATAATTGGAACAACGGTCAACATTTCCATCATGAGAATTATTTTGTCTGGCCGTACTGACAAGATAGAACACAACCCCAGTCTCTAAGGATATGAGTAAGCGAAGACCACGCTGAAAGATAGGCACGCATCGAACCCATCCTCCGAGGTTGTGGAAAGTGACGGCTTTCGGTACGTCGAGATACGTGACGAAAGCTGCCGGATCGATAGTCGCCGTCACGTTCCTGAAAACGGCGAATTCGTTACCGCTCACAGACGA
The DNA here is from genome assembly GCF_056892285.1 of Haladaptatus sp. HS23. NCBI lineage: Archaea > Methanobacteriati > Methanobacteriota > Halobacteria > Halobacteriales > Haladaptataceae > Haladaptatus > Haladaptatus sp. HS23. The sequence continues at coordinate 231,500 of NZ_JBXGLH010000001.1, forward strand.
CGGACGCGTCGTACCGTGCGACCCGCGTTCCGTTGTCGTGGAGTTCGACGTGTAGTTGGCCGACAAGCGGGGCGACTCCCACCGGTCGTCCGAAGCCGCTCACAGTCTCCCCGGCCAATACCGATGACTGTACTTCGAACAATCGGTCCCCGTCCAACGTCACTTCGAGTTTCGAGACGTTCGCGTCCGAACGCCACCGTGTCGAAATGATTACTTCCCGCTCGCTACCGTGCATCGTCGGCCGAACGTCGATGCGGGCCCCCTCCTTCGTTTCGTTCGTGACGGCACAGGCTTCCGTCGGAAGTGTCGTCGTGGCGTGAGTGGTAGTGATATTCCCCGTCACGGTGTCCGTCGTGGTCTGACCGGTCGGAGCGGGGTTCGATGTCGTCGTCGACGAGTCGACACTCATGCCGTTACATCCAGCGAGGAGCAAGAGGAGGACGAGACACGACGGTTTCAGAACTCGCTTCACCTTTCAAGCGAGGTGAAACCGAACGATACGTTTTGTGATACGATACGAACAGGGTATCAGTCGTCCAGCGCGTGCCACGAAAGCCGCAGGTTCCGTGCCGCGCTCGCTTGGTCAATGCGCTTCGCGGTGGTCTTCTGCGGTGCGGCTTCGAGCGTCTCGTCGTCCTCCTCGATGACGGCGTTGAACGCGTCGGCGAGTTCGTCCAGCGTCTCGCGATTCTCGATTTCCGTCGGTTCGGTCATCAGGGCCTCGGAAACGATTTCGGGCCACTTCGTCGTCGGGGGGTGGACGCCGTAATCGAGCATCCGTTTCGCCACGTCGGCGGCATCTTGGTCTCCTGCGCTGGCGACGAACTCGTGGTGGAACGGCGAGAACGGCACCTCGTAGTCGATTTGGGAGGCGAGGTAGTTCGCGTTGAGGACGGCCTTCGCGCTGGCGTCGCTCAATCCATCGTCGCCCAGTCGGGCGATGTAGGCGTAGGTTTTGATCAACACGAGCCAGTTACCCGTAAAGCCGTGAACCTTGCCGATGGTGTGTTCGGGGTCGAAGCGCTCGTACGTTCCGTTCGTCTTTTCGACCCGCGGCGCTGGCAGGAACTCGGCCAGTTTTTCGCCGACACCGATGGGACCGGCACCGGGGCCACCGCCGCCGTGCGGCGTGGCGAACGTCTTGTGGACGTTGTAGTGCATGATGTCGAAGCCCATGTCGCCGGGGCGGGCACGGCCGAGAAGGGCGTTCAGGTTCGCACCGTCGTAGTAGAGCAGGCCGCCCGCACCGTGGACGATTTCGGCGATTTGCTCGATGTCACGCTCGAACAACCCGAGCGTGTTCGGGTTCGTGAGCATGAACAGCGCGGTGCTTTCTCCGACCGCGGCTTCGAGCGCCTCGATATCGACACGGCCGTCGTCGGCGCTGGGTAATTCGACCACGTCGTACCCGCCGAGTGCCGCGCTCGCGGGGTTGGTGCCATGGGCGCTGTCGGGGACGATGATTTCCGTCCGCTGGTCGCCTTGGCCGTTCGCCTCGTGGAAGGCCTTCGCGACGAGAATTCCGGTGAACTCGCCCGCCGCTCCCGCGGGAGGTTGGAGGCTGACCGCGTCCATTCCGCCGATTCGACCGAGATAGTCCTGCAAGCCGTACAGGAGTTCGAGGGTTCCCTGCACGCTCTCCGCCGAACGGTCGGGGTGGACGCTCGCACCGGGGAGCGCGGCCACGTCCTCTGTGAACTTCGGGTTGTACTTCATCGTGCAGGACCCAAGCGGGTACGGGCCGCTGTCGATGCCGTAGTTCATCTGGCTCAGCCGGGTGTAGTGGCGAGCCAATTCGGGTTCGGAAAGTTCGGGCAAATCGAGACTATCGCGGGTCAACTCGTCGGGGAGCGACGACTCGATTTCGACCTCCTTTCCGTCCTTCTCGGACAGGAGCGGTTCGTACAAGTTCTCCTCGTCGTGTTCCCACTTCGCTTGTGTGTACTCCATTATTTCGCCACCTCCGCAAACAGCGTGACGAACTTGCCGACGGCGTGTTCGTTCACGTCGGTTACACAGACCTGTACCTCGTGTTCGCCGACTTCGTGGACCGCGAAGCCGCGTTCCTCCAAGTCAGCGACGATGGGGGGTGCGGGTTGGTCGGTGTGGACGACGAACTCGCGGAAGTGATGGCGGTCGTCCACCGGCGCTTGCACGCCGCTGATGTCGTCGAGTCGCTCGGCGAGGTCGTCGGCCAACGTGACACATTTCTCGGCCAACTCGATCAACCCGGACGACCCGAGATACGCGATGTGCATCGCGGTTCGGAGGGCGACCCACGCCTGATTCGTACAGATGTTCGACGTCGCACGCTCACGGCGGATGTGTTGTTCGCGCGTCTGGAGGGTGAGCGTGTAGGCCCGGTTCTCATCTCCATCTTCACTGACGCCGACGAGTCGGCCCGGGACCTGTCGAACGAACTCCTCGCGCGTGGCGAACAGGCCGAGTCCCATCCCGTAACTCGTCGGTAGGCCGAGCGTCGCGGCGTCGCCGACGACCACGTCGGCACCCACCGCGGCGGGTTCCTGTAACAGCGCGAGCGCGACGGGGTCGGTACCGAGACAGAACAGCGCATCGTTATCGTGTGCGAGGGTACCGATTTCCGTGAGGTTCTCCTCGATGGTCCCGCGCGTCGTCGGGTTCTCGGCGTAGACGAGGACCGTCTCCTCGTCTATCGTCTCGGCGAGCGAGTCGAGGTCCACGTTTCCGTCGTCCATCGCGTACTCGTCCACGACGAGTCCCGGCCCGTCGGTGTAGTTTTCGAGGACGTTCCGTCGTTCGGAGAGGAGCGAATCGGGAACGAGAACGCGGTTGCCGCTGGTTTGTCGCACGCGTGCGGCGAGGAGTGCCGATTCGGCCAGCGCCGTCGCGTGGTCGTACATCGAGGCGTTGGCGATTTCGAGGCCGGTCAACTCGACCAGCATCGACTGGTACTCGAACAGCGCCTGCAGGAATCCCTGCGTGACCTCGGGTTGGTACTGGGTGTACGAGGTCAGGAACTCCGACCTGTCCGCGAGGTGGTCGACCAACGAGGGGACGTAGTGACTGTAGTGGCCGCGCCCCAAAAATTCCGTCAGATTGCGGTTCTCACCGAGCGTTCGCTGCAACTCGCGGCGGGTCGCCTGTTCGGTGCGCGTGTCGATGCCGAACTCGCCGTCGAAGCGAACCGATTCGGGAATGTCGAAGAGGTCTTCGACGCTCTCGACACCGACAGCATCGAGCATCGTCGCCGTCTCTTCGGCCGTGTGCGGTGCGTACGGGCTTCCCGTACTCGCGTTGCCTCCGGTCATTGATTCCGGCTAGGGAGCGCACCCTTTTAATATGCGAGGAAAGCGACCGGGGGAGTTGCACGTTCGTGTATATAACACACATATCGACGGCATGAAAGGCGGTAAAGTATGCACGAAAGCGCAAACGAAGCCGGAACAATCCCGGTTAGTCATTCGGGTTTCATCGCCGTTCAACGACCGCGTTCGACCGCCTGCGGCCGCTCAGCTATCATCGCGACGTCGGCTGAAAAAGCGGGCGACTCGTCGGAGAACGTTACTCTATCTGCTCGCGGTACTCGTCCGCGGAGAGGAGGTCGTCCAGTTCGTCCTCGTCGTCGAGTTCGACTTCGAGCATCCACCCGTCGCCGAACGGGTCGTCGTTGACGAGTTCCGGGGTGTTCTCCAACTCGTCGTTCACGGCCGTGACGGTTCCGGAAACGGGCGAGTAGAGGTCCGAAACCGCTTTGATACTCTCGACGACGCCGAGGTCGCCTTCCTGTTCGAGTTCGTCACCTTCGGAGGGGAGTTCGACGAACACGACGTCGCCCAGTTCGTCCTGTGCGAAGTCGGTGATGCCGATTTTCCCGGTTCCGTCGTTTACTTCCACCCATTCGTGCGATTCAAGATACTTGCGGTTTTCTGGTACTTCGAAGCTCATTATTTGTCTTTCAGAAACGGTGTGCTCTCAACCTTTGCTTTTTTCGACTGTCCGCGCACCATCACGCGGATGACGGTTCCGGGGTCCGCGTAGTCCGTCGGAACGTATCCCAGACCGATGGGTTCGCCGAGCGTCGGACTCATCGTCCCGCTCGTGACCGTTCCGATGATGGTGTCTTCGGTACTCGTGATGTCGTAGCCGTGTCGGGGGATGCCCCTGTCCACGAGTCGGAATCCGACGAACGTCTCCTCGACGCCCTCCTCTTTCGCCTGTTCGAGCGCATCACGGCCCACGAACTCCGTATCGAGTTTCACCGTGAAACCTACTTTGGCCTCGTATGGGTTCCGCGGGTCGTTCTCGTAGTCGAAGTCCTGTCCGGAGAGGAGATACCCCATCTCGGTTCGAAGCGTGTCGCGCGCGCCGAGTCCGCAGGGTTGACACTCGAAGGCATCCCAGACGGTTTCGGCCTCGTCCGAGGGCAGGATGAGTTCGAATCCGTCTTCGCCCGTATAGCCGGTGCGGGCGACCCAGCACCGAACGCCCGCGACGCTCGCGTACACCGCTTGGAACTTCGAGAGGTCGGCGAGCGACTCGTCTGCGGCCTCGTTTACCGCACCGGCCGCGTCGGGGCCTTGGACCGCGTACATCGCGTAGTCGTCCGTCGCGTTTCGGATTTCCGCGTCCAAATCCCACTCGCTACGGAGCCGCTTCCAGCGGTCGTGCATCATCTCGTCGTGGCCGGCGTTCGGGATGAACAGGAACTCCGCGTCGTCCTCCTCCGGCAGTCGGTAGAGAACGGTGTCGTCCATGATGATGCCGTTCTCGTCGGTTATCATCGCGTACTGGGAGTCACCGGGCGACAGCTGGGTCACGTCGTTGGTCGTCAGTCGTTGCATGAGACGCTCGGCATCGGGTCCGCTGACCTCTATTTCTCCCATGTGGGAGACGTCGAAGATGCCGACGGAGTGCCGGACGCTCTCGTGTTCTTGCTTTATCGAATCGAACTCGACTGGCATGTCCCAGCCGCCGAACTCGGTGAACGTCGCGCCCCGCTCGTCGTGTCGGTCGCGCAACGGCGGTTTCCGAAGGGGCATACCCGAACCCTCGAAGCGTAGTAAGTAATGTTTTGTTTTCTCCCCCGCGACTGCCGGGGTCGATTCGAGACCGTAGTCTACTGGCTTTTCACGCCGGCTCGACGACGATTTGACCATCCCGCTTCTTGAATACGAGCCGGTCGCCCTCCTTCACTTCCTCGCCTTCCTCCTCGAACTCCTCTCGAACCGCCTTGATGAGACTGATTCGCCAGCGTTGTGTTACGGTCGTGGTGCCGAGTATCTGTTCGGACGTCATCTACACCCCCCTAGGTAATCGGTACCATTATGGATTTGTAGCTATTTCGGTTATATAGTCACATATGACTATAATGACACAACGCCGCGTTCGTCGGATACACGAGAGGGAGTCGAGGTGCGTCCTCGTCCGTGGGTGGGAGTCGCCGCTCGAACCACTCGATACCGTCGTCGCGTTCGATGCGGGGTTCGTCGCGACGTACCGAGGGGACGCCCCGCATCTTCCCGTCTACGTCACGACGGCGAAGGAGGACGGACGGGCACGACGACGGTTTAATACGCAAACGCTGCTGGACGCCACCGACTACGTGGCACAAGCGCTCTCCGATACGGCGTTCGAGGCCGTTTGGCTTCGCCAACACCCGCATTTGGTCGATTGTCTGCATCCGGTTCGCGTCGGCGCGCTCGAACGGCGCTTAGCCGAGACGGCCGACAGGTCCGGGACGACGCTGGTGACGTGGACGGACGAGACGACGCCCGCCAACGACGCGGTTTACGACGACATCGTCGAGTCCTGAAGTCGGTCGAACAGTCGCGTCGGGTCCCCATCGACGTCGGTACTCTCACAGGCCGGACATTGGACACAGAACGACCAGTCACACGGCGTCGCGTCCGTATTCGTAACACGAGCGGCGACGTCGAGAAGCAAGACGAACGAATCGGAGTGTCCACAGTTTTGGCAGTTCATGGATAGCGGACCGACTGGTGGATTCACGTTGTCGGCCGTCACGGAGTGGTCCCGTTTCGCTACTTGAACGTTCGGGTCGTCAGGAAGGGGAGGAAAACTATTCGATTTTCAACAACTGGGAACCGGATACCGGTATTTTTTGCCGCAGACGTGTAGGTATCCCTGTCCTTTCACATGACCCCCAAACACGACAGACGGACGATAATGAAAGCGACCGGCGCGTTGGCCCTCGGAATGTCCTTCGGTGGCTGTCTCGCGCTCGGTCGACCCGATTCGAGCGGCGACGATTCCGAGGCGGACGTCACGGTGACCATCGGCAGGAGCGGAAACCTCGGGTTCGACCCCCGAGACATCACGGTTCTCCCCGGAACGACGGTGGAGTGGGTGTGGGACTCCGACACCCACAATATCTACGTGGACGACCAACCCGAGGGCGGGAACTGGCAGGGGACGCCCGGCGAGGTATCGGAGGTGTACGACGACGGCTATCGCTACACCCACACCTTCGATGTACTCGGCAGATACGAGTACTACTGCGCCCCGCACAAGGCGGCGGGGGCAACCGGTTCGGTCACGGTCGCCGAATCGAAGGACGGCGACGCGGAACCACCGGGAAACCACGCGACGAAAGCCGACCTCCCGGTCGAAGTAGGTCCCGACGGGAACCTCGAATTCGCACCCGGTACGGACCGTCCGCTCGCCGTCCCCGTCGGAACGGAAGTCGCCTTCGTCTGGAAATCGGACGACAACAATCTCGTCGTCGACGAGCAACCCGACGGCGCGAACTGGCGGGGAACGCCAGGTGGGTCGAGCAAGCTCTACGACGAGGGGTACGAGTACGGTCACACCTTCGACGTTCCGGGGTTCTACAGATTCCACAGCGTGCCGTACGAGAGCGCGGGGATGGTCGGCAAAATATACGTCACGGAGTAGTCCTCCGACGATTCCCATCGTTTTTCCGTCGCGTCAGTCGTTGCTGGGTGAGAAGTCGAGACCGTATTCGGCCGCGCGGGCGCGCCAGAACTCCTCGTAGGCTTCGTTATCGGGGTCGTCGCGGACGGTACTCTGGCCGGTGTCGACGCGGTCGAGTTTGAGGTCAACCTCTTGGAGCAGTCGTTCGCCGATGTCGTCGCTGATGACGCCCGAGTGGGTTGCGTCCATGATGGCGCTCTTTTCCTGTTTGAGGACGCGGCGTTCGCCGACGAGGAGTTCTTCGCGGCGGAGTTCGGGATTCTCCCGGAGTAGACGGGAGATAGCGGAGTTCAGGTCGTCCTTTTCTTTCTCGTACTCGCCGCGGAAGTCATCGTACACGTCACCCGGAAGGTCGCCGCGGTTGTGCAGGCGCTCCGCGGCGTTGAGCGCGGAATCGACCGCACGCGCACGCCCGAGGAGGAGTTCGTATAGCTCCTCCGTTTCCGTCCGCGTAATGATACCGAGGTAGTCGAGGAGGTTGCTCATCGACAGCCCCTGGACGACGAGGCTGAACGCCGCGACGCCGAACACCATCGAGCGAAGTTCGCTGATGTGCGGGAAGTTGCTCGGAAGGCCAAGCACTAGCGCGATGGGAATCGACGCGTGAAGCCCACCCCACACCATTACGTGCTGGTAAGAGAACGGGATGTCGCGCCGACTAAACCGGTTGACTGCCGCGGTGAAGGGATAGACCGTGAGGGTGCGGACGAAGATGGTGAGGACGATGGCGATGGCGATGAGTTGCCAGTTGTCCACCATCTGGTGGATAGGCGTCTTCGCGCCGATGAGGACGAAGATGAGGGTGTTGACGAGGAACGCGGCGGTGTCCCACGTGTTGAACACGGAAATCTTCGTCTGGGGGCTCATCGCGTACTCCGCGCCGCGGTTGCCGATGAGCAGTCCCGCGGTCACGGTGGCGATGACGCCGCTGACGTGGAAGTAGTGTTCCGCGAGCAGGAAACTGCCATAGGCGAGGATGAGCGTGAGGACGATTTCGGTCATGTGCTCGTCAAGATTGACCATGACGCGGTAGATGAGGTAGCCGGCGGCGAGGCCGACTATCAAGCCGCCGAGACTGGCGACGATAATTTCGAGACCCGTATTGACGAGGACCTTCGGCGTGATGAGTTCCGAGAGTTCGGTATTATTCTCTATCGAGTCTTTCACCAGAAGGAAGAGCGCGGAGAAGACGACGACGCCGACGCCGTCGTTGAGCAGGCTCTCACCCTCGACCAACACGGACAGTCGGTCGGGTGCGCCGAGTTCCTCGAACAGCGCCAGCACCGAAACGGGGTCGGTCGGGAGGATCATCGCGGCGAACAGCGTGGCGAGTAGTAGCGGATAGCCGAACGCGTAGTGACCCAGCACCCCGAGAACGAGAATCGAGACGATGAGTCCGGGAACGGCAAGGACGAGCACCGGGACGAGGTTCTCGCGGAAGCTATCGAGGTCGGTGGTCGCCGCGCCCTCGAACAGGAGCGGCGGGAGGAGTACGAGGAGGATGAGGTCGTGTGTCAACGTGATGTCGATGTTGATGCCGAGCACCGAGACAGCGAGACCCGCGAGGAGGAGGGCAATAGTGTACGGAAACCGTCCGACTTTGGCGACGAAGATACCCACGCTCGCCGCGATGATGAAGACGGCGAGGAGGTTGATGAGTCCGGCGGTGATTCCAGTCGGCGCAACCATGGGCGACGATTTGTCGTAACAACGGATAAACCGAATGGTAGAATCGCGGGAAAGATTCGCATTCGGAGTCGCCGTGGTCGGTGGTCGGCGGTGGATGACGACCGGCGTTTCCACTCACGGGGAAGCGGCGGGAGAAGGGACCAATTGAAGAGGGGATTTACTGGTATTCCGTGATGGTCACGGTGTAGCTGCCCGACCCGCTGTAGGAATCGACGTCGATTTGGAGATCCGTCGAGGTGTCGGGGCTGTCGATGGTGACCGTCTCTTGGCTGTTCGTGCTGGTGGACGAGTAGTCGTAGTTGCTCGGGCTCGCGGCGCTCGTCGTCCCCGTGTTGAGATAGAGGTCGAAGTCGGCACCGCTCGGGCCGTCGAGTTCCACGACGATTTGACTCGGGCTGCTGTACTCCCACGACCACGAGTAGTCGTCGTAGTCGGCGTAGCTCGAGAGCGAGCCGCTGACCGAATCCGACGTGGAACCGCTTCCGCCGTCGCCACCATCGCCACTACCGGGTTGGGTGGTGACGGCGTTGTAAGCGTCGACGCGGCCACTGCCCTGCTTGTTCGAGGAGAGGCCCACGTCGACGGCCGTGTTCTTGAGGTGGCTTCGAAGCTCCGAGTTGGTGAGGTCCCACTGGGAGAGCGTCAGACCGGCCACACCGGCGACTACGGGTGTCGCCATCGAGGTGCCGGAGAGTTTCTCGTAGGAGCCGCGCGTCTCGGTGGTCGTCGAGAGGATGTCCACGCCGGGCGCACAGAGTTCGACCTTGCTACCGTACTGGGAGAAGGAAGCGAGGTTTCCGTTCGAGTCGATGGCGGAGACGGCGAGACATTCGCTGTATCCCGCCGGGTACGAGACGCTGCTCGACCCGTCGTTGCCCGCCGCACAGGCGATGAAGACGCCGTTGTTGGACGCGTACGTGACCGCGTTCTTCATCGTGCTCGTGTAGCCACCGCCGCCGAGGGACATGTTGATGACGTCGGCACCTTGGTCCGCGGCCCAGCGGATGGCGTCCGCGATGTCAGACGTGGAACCGCTGCCGCCCTCGTCGAGCGCACGGCCGTTGATGAGCGAGGAGTTACCCTGCCCGGCGACGCCGGTGCCGTTGTCGATGACGCCGGCGGCGATGCCGGAAACGTGCGTCGCGTGGTATTCGTCCTGCGGCACGTCCGGGTACGGGTCGCTGTCGTCGTCGGCGAAGTCCTTGCCGGGGTTGGATTTGTAGTTTGCCGCCAGGTCGGGGTGGTCGTACTGTGCGCCCGTGTCGACGACGGCGATGGTGACGTCCGAACTGCCGAGGGTCGTGTCCCACGCGTCGTCGGAGTTGACCATCTGTGGCGCGTACTGCTGGCCGAATTTGGGGTCGTCCGGCGTGAGGAGTGACTCGTGCGTCGCGTTCTCCTCCGCGTATTTGATGCCGTCACGCTGTTCGATGGCGTCCATGAAGCTCCGTCGAGCGGAGTCGGACATCGCACTCGGGAGTTTCACCGCCACGTAGCGCAGGTGTTCGTTCTTGTGAACGACGTTGACGTCCATCGGTGCGTTCTGCGTGACGGCCTGTTCGATGTCGCCGTGACCGGCCGAGACGCCGACCAGAATCTCGTCTTCTTTCGGTCCCGGACTACGACCCGGCGTCGCCACCGTAACGCCGCTAAAGGCCGCCGCCGCACCGACTGCACCGGTTGCTTTGAGGAATGTACGCCTGTCGAATCGCGATGTGTTGTCGTCTGCCATACGGCGAGTTGACAAAGCCAGCATACACATTTAAATTTTATTCATTGTAGTTCATGAAATCTTTTTATTTGAAACGATAAATAAATACGAAGTTCATAGGAACTAATCATAGAATCAGGTTATACTATATGGAAATAATACGGGATGGGTCGAAACCCCGAACACGAGAACGAATCGCCACCGCTATGTCCCGCTGTCGTTTAGCTCGGTGCATGAGCGGCGGCTTGCGGTCTCTCCACGAGGAAGACGACGACGAACACGACCGAACGGTGGCGCTTTTCGTCGACGGTCCGAACGTCCTTCGGGACGACTTCGACGTCGATTTGGACGACGTTCGAACCGCCGGACGGCAGCTCGGCCAACTCGCGACGACCCGTCTCTATCTGGACGAACACGCGACACCGGGACTGATTCAGGCGGCGGAAGCGCGCGGGTTCGAGGTCGTTATCACGAGCGGCGACGTCGACGTGAAACTCGCCATCGACGCGACGGAACTCGCGCTCGACGAGCGCGTGGACGTTCTCGCCATCGCATCGCGCGACACGGATTTCAAACCCGTCCTCGAAAAGGCGGCGCGAAACGGCATCCGAACGGTCGCCATCGCGCCCGGCGAGTACGGGCGGTCCGACGCGCTCCAGAACGCAGCCCACGAGGCGTTCGTCATCGAGGACGAGGACGCAGAGCCGGACGAATAGACGACCGAGGCGAGGGCGAACCACGGGCGTTTTTTCCGTGGGACTCAACGTAGACGTATGAACGACCTCGGGACGCCGGTACTCGACGACCACCTTCATTTGGACCCCGACCACGGCCGTGGCCTCGAAGCGGTCAAGGATTTCGCGCGGAGCGGCGGCACACACCTCCTCGTCGTAAACAAACCCTCGTGGCTGCTCGGCGTCGAGGCGGAATCGGACGACGACTTCCGACCCGTCTTCGACACGACGGTCGACGTCGTTTCGCGCGCAAACGACATTCTCCCAGGACGCGCGTGGCCCGTCCTCGGCGTCCACCCCGGACTCGTCTCGAAACTCGTGGACGAACGCGATTACTCGGCCGCGGACGCGCGTGACCTGATGCAAGCCGGACTCGAAGTGGCGGCCGAATACGTCGCGGACGGGCGTGCCCTCGCCCTGAAGTCCGGACGGCCACACTACGACGTGACCGACGAGGTCTGGGACGCGTCGAACGCGGTCCTTCGACGCGCGCTGGAACTCGGCGCGGAAACCGGATGCGCCGTCCAACTGCACACCGAGGCGACGGAGGACCTAACCGAAGTGGCGGAGTGGGCACGGGCGGCGGGGTTGGCACCCGAACGCGTCGTCAAACACTACGCGGGCGGCGAACTGGCGGGCGTGACGCCGAGCGTGATGAGCGACAAGGACCGCCTCGAACGCGCCGCCGAGCGCGGGGACCCGTTCCTGATGGAGACGGACTTCATCGACGACCCCGACCGACCCGGCGCAGTGATGGGGCCGAAAACGGTGCCACGCCGCGTCTCGTGGATGCAGGAGCGGGACTACGACGAGGCGATTCGGACCGCACACGTCACCACACCCGAACTCGTTTACGGGGTAAATACCGAAGCGACGCTTTCCGACTGAGGCGACTTTTACCAGCCGGTTATCCATTTCGGCGACATTTCCGCAGAGAGAACAGCGACCCGCATTTCGTCCCGTTCGGTCCGAAACGCCCCTTCTATCGGGTTGGGCTGTTTCCGAGCCATCGTTCTATCATTTTTCCCATCGTTTCAAACCGCTTCGCGCTCCTCAGGCCGCCTCGGAGGATTTATGAATCGTGCTACGCACGGAAGAGGTATGAGCGCTCCTCCAGAGGAGTTTTACTCCGAAGAACGCTGGCAGAACTGGCTGGACAGAATAAAGGACGAGGACGTCGACCCGGAGAACGAGGATTCCGCGCGTCTCCTGCTCAACCTGCAGGACGACGTGGCCATCGCCGTCGCCAAAATCGTCACCGCGTACGACGACGAGGACATCGACGAGGAGACGGCCCTCTCGGAACTCACCGACATCCGCGAGACCGTCCTCGGCGAGGTCGATTTCGAGGACGAGGAGAAAGCGATGCTCATCGACGGCGTCCAGACGAGTCTTCTATGCGTGTTCTACGCCTCGGAGGAGTACGTCGCACACGGACCCGCCGAGGACGCACCCGTGGAGGAGTACATCCGCGAAGCGGAAAAAGCCGAATCGGCCGAGGATTTGGACTCGGCTCTCGGTCTCGTCGCGGCGGGCGGAACCCGCATCTTCGACGGCGACGAACTCGACATATCAGTGATGGAGGAGATGGAGTACGGCCTCGTTACGGAGTGGGCGAACGGTCTGGACAGCCTTCAGAGCGCGATGAGCGACCCGGAACTCGTCGAAGAAGACGACGAGTGAAAGAGTAACAGGTTTTTTATCCTTTTCCCGTATCTGTCCCATCCATGACGTTCCGGTCCGACGACCGTGGCGTGACCGTACAGGTGGGAACGGTTCTCCTGTTCGCCACGCTCGTCGTCGCCATGTCGCTGTATCAGGCGACTGCCATCCCGAGCCAAAACGAGGGCGTTGAGTTTCGACACAACGAGCGGGTGCAGGGTCAGATGCAGGACGTGCGAAACGCCATCCTCCGAACAGGTGCGACCGGAACGAGCCAACCGGCCACCGTAACGCTTGGAACGCAGTATCCGGGACACGTTCTCTTCGTCACTCCGCCGCCCGCGTCCGGGACGCTTCGAACGACCGACCCCGAAACTCTCTCCGTCGAGAACCTCACCGCCATCGACCCGGAAACGAAGGAGTATTTGAATGGGAGCACGCTCTCGTTTTCGACACGGGCACTCGTCTACGCCCCGAACTACGACCAGTACGGCAACGCACCCGACACGGTGTACGAGAACTCCGTCGTCTACAACCGGGGCCGGGACGGGAACGCGACACTGACCGACCAGCAACTGATTCAGGGGAAACGGATTACACTCGTTACGCTCGCCGGAAATCTCTCGCGGACCCAGTCCGGTGCGATAAGCCTCGACCCGCGAGCGCCGAGTCCATCGACGGAAATGCGCACGATTTCCGTGTGCTCGACCGAGCACAATCCGGTGATTCGCGTGCCGACGAACCTGAGCAATGAGACGTGGAACCGGTTGCTCGCGGACCAGAAAGCCGAGCACGTGAAAACGGTCGAGAAGGGGACCGACGGCACGATTGCCATCTCGCTCGAAAGGAACGTCACCTACGACCTTCGAATGGCGAAGGTCGGCGTGGGGTCGGGTACTACGGAGACGGAGGCGGAGTACATCACGAACGTCAGTCCGAAGAACGTGTCTGTCGACGGAACGACGACGCTCGTCGCGGAGGTGCGTGACGAGTACAACAATCCCGTGAGCGGCATCGGCGTGACACGAAACGACACCGGGGAAAACGAGACGACGGACGAACGGGGTCGCGTGGGGTTCAAGTACGACGCCCCCGCGTCCGGCACGGAGACGGTTACGCTTTCCATCGGTGACAGTAGCCGAGAACAGGTGTCGTTCGAGATGAACATGGATGAGGGAACGACCCTGGCATCCGGTTCGTACTACACGGTCAAGTGGCAAACCGACGAGTTCGCCGGAAGCGGCGTCTCGGACTGTAGCGGATTCGACACCTGTGTGAACGTGAGCGAGAGAACGAACGTTACGCTCCCGGTCCGCGTGGCGGCGGATGAGGGTCCGATTACGTCGGCGACGGTCGATTACGCCGTGAACGACTCGACGCTGGCGACGGTTACGACGAACGGCGAGACAGCGGCCGACGGGTCCAACACCACCACGCTGCACGTAGAGGACGCTCGGAACGGCACGGTCACGGTGTACGCGGCGAGCGGGGACGACGTCGACAGCGCAACCATACGATTAGTGAAACCGCCCAACTCCTCGGATAACGGAAGTGGCGGTGGCGGCGGCCCCGCGAACCTCAGTTACGTCGTGACGGACAACACCGACATCAGCGGAAACAGCGTTCACTACGAGATATCGTACGACGTGTCCAACGCCGGGTCGTCGTTCGATTACGTGCGGGTCGACTTCACGAACCTCGACGAACCGGAGTTGACACAGACCAACGTAACGAACGACACCGCTCGGGGACTCGTCCGATACGACGCCGGATACGGTCAGGGCGACACGTACAACATCACGATACAGGTGGTCGCAAAGAACGGAAGCGTCCTCCGTTCGGCGTCGGTGGTAGACCAAGCCGACAGCACCAACCCGGACGGAAACGGTTCGCTCGGTGGGGAGTCCAGTCCGGCGCTCGCCGGACGGTGGATAACCGACCAAAGCGACAACGAAGACGGAGGGGTGTATCAAGCCTCATACAACGTGACCAACCGGAGCACGTTCGGCCACATCGAAATCGAGTTCCGGAACATCGACCACGACTGGGCGACCCGGACGAAATCGTCGAACGCCTCGCGTGGACGGGTGTTCTATACCCGAAGCGGTGCCGACGGAGACGAGTACGAAATCATCTTCCGCGTCTACGACACGTCCGGCGTGAAAGTCGATGACGTGACGGTTTCGGACGACTCCGACGGCGTCGAACCGGCCGGGAACGAAAAACTCCGGAACGATTCGAGTCCGAAACTGACGAACGTCGCCGTGGACGACCGGAGTTCGCCGTACGACTCCTCGTTCGAGGTACAGTACGACGTCTCCGACCCGGCCGGAACGTTCGGAAGCGTCGAAGTCGAGTTCCACGACCTGACTGCGGACCTGAGCCGTGAGAATCACACGCGTACCACGCCGAGCGGGACGGTTCAACTGGAGGAGTACGCGGACCACGGCAACAGCTTCGAAATAATCGTCCGAGTGTACGACGAATCCGGTGCCCTCGTGGACGTACGGAAGGTCAACGATACCGGAGACGTGACGGACTCCTGATTCGAACGCACTGCGTTTCGACAGCCGTCGATACTTTCATCGACAAACACTTATAGCACGTTAGACAACGTGATGGCAAGAATGACAGCCGTCGGTATCGACGCAATCGAAATCTGGACGGGAAAGCTGAAACTCGACCTCCCTGAAACGGTCGCACCGGTAAAGGACAATGACCCGGCGTACTACACGAAGGGATTGGGGCTGAACGCCAGTTCGTTCCCCGACGCGTACGAGGACATCGTGACGATGGGCGCGAACGCGGCTCATCGACTGATGAAGCGCAAGGGACTGACGCCGGACGACATCGGTCGCATCGACGTGGCGACCGAAAGCGCGTTCGACAACTCGAAGCCCGTTTCGACGTACATCGCGGGATGTCTCGAACAGGTGTACGACGGCGACTTCCACCACGCGAACAAAGGTGAACGCAAGTTCGCCTGCATCGCTGGAACGCAGAGTCTGGACGACGCCTACAACTGGATAAAGGCGGGCCGCAACCGCGGACGCTCCGCGCTCGTCATCGCGACGGACACGGCGCTGTACGCCCGTGGCGACCCCGGCGAGGCGACGCAGGGTGCCGGTGCCGTGGCGATGCTTATCAGCGAGAACCCGTCCCTCGTCGAACTCTCGACCGAACAGGGCTACGGCAGCGCCGACGAGACGGACTTTCTGAAGCCCAACCAGCAGTTCCCCAGCGTGGACGGCAAACGCTCCATGCAGGTCTACCTCGCTCGCATGCGCGAGGCGTTGGAGGACTTCGAGCGCGCCGGTGGGGAAACCCACCCCGGCGATTACGTCTTCGGCCCGTACCACACGCCCTTCCCGGGAATGGTCCGCAAGGCGGGGCTGTTCGCGTTCCGTCACACCATTCGGGACACGGACATCGAGGAGGAACTCGCCGCCGAAATCGGCCGCCAACCCCGCGAGCAGGATTACGACGACCGAGAGGAGTTCGAGGAGGCCATCAGCACGTACATGGACGACCTCAAGGCGACTGACCAGTATCAGGAGTGGTACGCGAACACCATCGAACCGACGCTTCGCATCTCGCGTGAAGTCGGGAACTGGTACACCGGGTCGGTTCACATCGCCCGCGCCTCGGCGCTCCAGTACGCCGCCGAAAACGACATGGAAATGGTCGGCAAGAAGCTCCTCGTCGGGTCCTACGGGAGCGGTGCACAGGCCGAAATCCACGCCGAAACCGTCCAGGACGGCTGGGAAGAGGAACTCTCCCAACTCAGCATCGACGAGCAGGTTCGGAACCGCTACGACCTGACTTACGACGAGTACGAGCAGGTCCACGACCGGCACAACCACGACAAGCGCGTCGAACTCGACGACTTCACGGAACCCGAAAACGAGTTCGTGTTCACCGGTCGCGGCGAGATGGACGAGCGCATCTACGAATACGTCGAGTAAGCCGCCGAAGCGCGGTTTTCGTCCCGTTCCGTTTTTCGACTTCCTTCCGACAGCAAACGACTTATCCGCGTAGCACCCGTCCGTGCGACCAAGCAACACGCGCTCGACGTCGAAGTACACCGACGGTACCCATCGAAATGACCGAAACAGAGTCGACACGGACGGGAGACGAACTGCCCGAAACCATCGGAACCGAACCGCAAGAGGACGGCGACCCGACGGACGCGTTCGCGGTTCTCGGCAACGAAGTCCGAATGGCCGCGCTTCGCGCGCTGTTGGACGCCGAGGCGGAGGGCGAGGAGACACTCGCCTTCTCGGAGTTGTTCGAGGCGACGTCGGCGGACAACACGGCGGGCTTTTCCTATCATCTGCGGCAGTTGACCGACCATTTCGTTCGAAAGACGGAGCGGGGGTACACCCTGACCTACGCCGGGCGGGAAATCGCGCGGGCGATTCGCGCCGGAACGTACACCGACAGCGTGGATTTCGACCCCATCGCGGTGGACGACCCGTGTCCGTTCTGCGGAGAAGAACAAATGGAGGCACACGGCGAGGACAACTACGTCGTCGTCGAATGCCGGGCGTGCGAACGCCCGACGCTCACGCTACCGTTTCCACCCGGAGGTCACCGAGGTTTCGCAGAAACCTCGCAAGTGAACGGTGAAATCGCCGAGCAAAGCTCGGCGGTCAGCCAGACAGAGTCTGGCGAAATTGCCGAGCAAATCTCGGCAGTCAGCCAGACAAAGTCCGGCGAAACCGAGAGCCACCGCGCACACGACCCTGAGGGGCTTCTCTCGGCGTTCGACCGCCACCACAGACATCGCCTCTCGCTGATGGCCGACGGCGTCTGTCCGGAGTGTAGCGCCCCGGCGAACGCCCACGTCGGATATCACGACGCCGACGAGGGCAACGAGGAAGCGGCGGAAGACACCGAGAGCCACCGCCGTCCGCAGGTCCGGTTCGACTGCGAACGCTGTGGTTGTCGCCTTCGTTCGCCCGTGACGCTCGCGGTGTTGGAACATCCGGCGGTCATCTCGTTCTACCATCGCCACGGAATCGACGTGCGTGAGCGCCCCGTCTGGAACGTGGGCGACGAGTGGCGCGAGCGCGTCGTCTCCGAGAACCCGTGGTGCGTTCGGGTTTCGACGGAACTCGACGGCGACGTCCTCGCGCTGTTCGTCGCGGAAAATCTGGAGGTCGTGACGGTTCGAAAATCGACGGCGGGGCAGACGGCCTCGTAGGGGAACGCGTTTTACGACGCCTGCTCGTCCAACAGGTCAAGCGAATCGAGTGTTTTCCGCCGAGCGTCCGCGTCGAGCGCCTGGTACGTGGGCGCGACGGTCGCAACCGACACCTCCTCGGGAGCGAGCGAGCCGTCTTCGGCCGCCGCGAGCGCCGAGAGGGCGAGTTCGACACCGGACTGAACCGAACTCTGAGTGTCGTAGTTTGCTTCGAGATACTCCTGAACCGTGTCGTCGTTCGCGCCGATAGCCGTCGCCCGCCACTCGTGCGGCGTCCCCGAGGGGTCGGTTTCGAAGAGGCGCGGTTGCGGGTCCTCGTCGGCGATGGAGGGTTCGACGTCGTCTCGCGGAGTGGACCCGCTCGCTTGCTGCGTCGAACGTGGTTCGACGCCACCCACCAACAGCGCCGCGCCGAACGGGCGTGCGCCGCCCTGCTGGGTGAACTCTTGAACGTGGTCCGTAACGGCCTTGGTGAACGGGTCCACGCCGATGGGTTCGCCGTAGCGCAGGCGGTCGGTCTGTGCTCGCCGACGGCCGAAGTCCACGAGGCGGCGGGCGTCGGCGACGTGACCCGCACTGGCGACGCCGATGTGGTCGTCTATCTTGTGAAGTTTCTCGATACCCTCGGCTTCGAGGAGGGGTGAGCGGACGTGCTTTCTCGCGGCCAAGACGACGCCGTCCCGAGCGCGAACGCCGACGCTGACGCTGCCGCGGCGGACCGCTTCGCGGGCGTACTCGACCTGATACAGTCTGCCGTCGGGCGAGAAGATGTTCGTCCCGCGGTCGTAGGCCTGCTGTTGCTGTCCGTTCATGCTGCCACCTCCGTGTACTCGTCGTACGCGTGGATTTCGACGCCGTCCGAGGTGACGGTCGCTATCGTCATGCCGTTCCCGCTGGCGGTATCGCGCTGGGTGGCGCTCTCGATAGCGTCGGCCGCGACGCGGCGGGCGTCGTCGATGGAGAGGCCGGGTTCGTACTCGCGTTCGAGGACGCCGTAGGCCAGTTGCATCCCGCTTCCGGCCGCGACGTAATCGTCCTCCATGACGCCACCGGCACCATCGAGGCTGTAGACGTGCGGGCCAGTTGCATCGACGCCGCCGAGCGTCGGTTGTCCGGCGCGGTAGGGACCGTTGCGAAGCAGATTCCCGGCGAGCGTCGAGAGCGCGGCCATGTCGATGGGCGTGTCCCGGCGCGTTTCGTACAGGGAGGCTTCCGCACGGAGCGTACGGATGAACGCCTGCAGGTCGCCGACGCCACCGGCCATCGTCACCGCGGCCGTCGAATGAATCTGTTGGATTTTTTGAGTTTTCTTGTTCGAGACGAACCGGCCGCCGAGGCTGGCCCGGCGGTCCGCGCCGAGGAGGACGCCCTCCTCGGTCGTCAGCGCAACCGTCGTCGTCCCTGTCTTGACTATCGTATCGGACATGGAGAGAGGAAGGGGGTGAGAACGGAAAAGTGTTAGCTAAAATATATTTTAGCTCGTGTCGGGTATCTCCCATTCGAGCATCTCGTTGACGTCACCGGACAGCGGCCCCTCGACGAGCGTTCGAAAGGCTCCGCGCCCCGCGAGCGTTCGGAGGTGAGTGACGAACTCCCGCCACTCGGCGGCGCAGTCGGTGTGGAGGAACCAGCGGTTGGCCGTCGGACGGTGCTCGGGCGGGCGGCGGTCGGGCGGCGCGATTTGGACACAATCAGTCGGATTATCGACTCTTTCATCACACCACGGGCAAGTGGAGACGATCATCTCGATCCTCTCCCGTGATTCCTTCGTACTCATTACATGATATAGACACATCAGAGATGATTCATTCCTGTCCTTCACCACGCCATCCTTTAAGATATCAGCGACCCGTTACAGTCAGAATAGGAGAATGAACGCGGACGGTCGTCACGGCGCGAGTTCGCGCATGGCGTCCAACATGGTCTCCTTCTCGCAGTCCGTCACTGCGAGCGAAAACCCGTCCAGTTGGGCCATCTTCGGCGCGTGCTCCCAGAGTTCGTCCGGGTCGATACCGTGGAGGACGACGGCGTTCGGCGTCGGGGTGACGACGCGCATCGCGACCAAGGGCGATTCCCCCCGCGTGACGTTCGTGAAGACGAGTGCACGGTTCGTGCTCTGGCCGAAAAGTCGATAGAACTCCTCGCTGGAGAGGCGGGAAATAGCCTCGATGCTATCGATGACTGTGTGTCCGGTGATGCCCGCCGAGGTTCCCTGCGCGAGTTCCGTCGCGTCGATGGCGTCGTAAAACTCGGAGAGGGGGACGCTCGTCGGATACTCACGCAAGTCGTTGACGATGCTGCTGTCGAATCCCGCGGAGAGGACGCGGGCGTACTGTCGGATTCGGTCGCCGCCGCGCTGTTCGTCGATGTCGAGGAGCGCCGTGACGGTCCGACGAACGACGCCGATTCCCGGATTCTCGCGACGGCCGCTCTCGTAGTCGGAGATGACCGACGAGGAGACGTCGAGGTGGTCTGCGAGTGCCGTCTGGGACACGTCGAAGTCGGTGCGCCACTTGCGGAGCGTCGCTCCGGGGTCGTCGCTCAGCGTGATTTCGCCCGCGATTTGCTCGGCGAGCGTCCGGCGCGCGTCTGTCATGTCTTCCGATGTGGGAGAGTCTCCGAAAAGCGTATCGAAACCGACCTTCGACGGGTGTCGAAATATCGCGTCAAGGAGGGTGCCGGGAGAGCGACGAACGATACGCTCCCAATCACCCGTCGGGAAGCGGGTCGTCGATACCGCAATATCGTTCCCGTCAAAATCGCATCGGATACGACCCGATACAATCGGTTCCAGTTGGGTCGCCAACCGGTGCCATCCGAAAGTACGCTCGCCCTACGGTCCCGGATTCCACCAAACTACTTTCCCGGGTGCTGCCGTCCATCGTCCGATGCCATCGACGGTGGTACACGTCGCGGTGGGGGCGCTGCTCGCCACGTCGCTCCTCGCGGAGCACTTCGACACGCGGGCGGCGCTCGTGGTACTCGCCGCCGCCGCGTTCCCGGACCTCGACACGCTGCTCGGCTTGTGGATAGAGGGCGGACACAGAGCCATCTTTCACAACCTCCTCCTGCCGACGGTCGTCGGAATCGTCCTCCTCGCGGACCTACTGGGGGAGAACCGAATCGGTCGACGGTGGGGCGCGTACGGCGTTCGCGTGGCGTGGGTGAGCCTCGTCGCGTTCGTCGTCGCGGGAATCGGTCTCGACCTCGTAAAAAACGGCGTGAACGTGTTCTATCCGATTCACGACCAGTTCTACAGCGTTTCGGGAAAGATCAGCGTCTCGAACAAGCACGGACTCGTCCAGACGTTCCTCCAACCGAAGAGCCGCGGAACGACCCACACGACGCACTACGACACCGGATTCGACCTCGCACAGGGTCCAGACCCGCGGAACGAAGAGCGCGTGTTCCCCATCGTTCGAAGCGGGCGACAACTGCTTCTCGGCGCGATGAGTTTCGGAATCTTCGGTTTCCGGGTCTGGGAGTCTCGTAACAAGTAAGCCCCTCTCACACCGACGGAACGTATGGAGATTCGACCCTACGAAGAAAACGATACCGAGGAGTTCTGGAAACTGAAACGCGCGTTCGAACTCGGACTCGGCGCGGGGACCGGCGGCGACGACAAGCAAACGGTGTACGAGGGCAAACTGACCGAGGACTACCGCGAGCGATATCTCTCCTGGGTGGAGTGGTGCGTGGACGATGACGAACGGTGCGTCATCGTCGCCGATACGGGCGACGAGTTGGCGGGCTACGTCTTCGTCCTGCCGGAGGAATTCGCGTTCGTCTGGGACGCCGCCGTCCTGAACGAGATTTACGTTCGACCGCCCCATCGCGGGACGGGCATCGCCGACGAGTTGATGGACGCCGCCGTTTCGTTCGCGGACGACCAGGCGCTCCCGCTCGACCGCCTCGTCCTCGACGTCGACCGCGAAAACGACCGCGCCGGTGCCTTCTACGACCGCCACGGCTTCGAACACTGGGGAGAGATGGTCGCGAAAAAACTGTAGGTCGTCCGCTCGCCTCCGATTCACACCGTTCGCTCGCGCCACTCCTCGCGGAGGAGGCCGTACTGCACCATGTCGCGGTGCGCGCCGTCGACGAACATGTACTTTCGGCGGCGGCCCTCCTCGGTAAAGCCGAGCGATTCGAGCAGGCCGCGGGAGGCGTCGTTGAAGTCGTACGCCTCCGCGCCCACCGCCGGGACGTCGTACGTTCGAAAGACGTAGTCGATGGCGAGCGAGACGGATTCCGTGCCGTAGCCCTCGCCGTGAACCGTCGGAACCAACCAGTAGCCTAATTCAGGGCGCTTGTAGTCGGCGTCGGTCACGTTCACCTGCCCGATTCGGGTCACGTCGCGTCCGTCGTCCCCGGTAGCGGCCGTTTCGGCGTTCGTGTCTGTGCCGTCCCGCGCCGCCCCGTCCTCCAAACAGACGAGGAACCGGTCGGCATCGTCCTCCTCGTGGTGGTCCGCGAGTTGCCGCCGATTCATAACCGGGTTGCCCATCGGATGGCGAATCTCCCGGTTCGCCAACGCGCGTTGGACGAACGGAACGTCTTCCTCTTCGACCGTTCTGAGTGTGACTCGCTCGCCGCTGGTGATACGTGCGCCCGGCATGGAATCGAGTTCGAAAATCCAACAGTTAACGGTTGTGAACGCCGGGACGCGGGAACGACGAACGGACGAGTGATGGAAACCAGCGGTCAGTCGTGGATGAAAAGCAGCGTTCGGCCGTCCTCGCGGACGACACAGAAGCGCATCGAACCGGTCGGCTGAAAGCTGTGGGCGCGTTTCTCCGTCGTGAACACCTCCTCGAACGGTTCGTCGCACGCCGGACAGGCGACGGCGTCCCGGTTTTCGAACAGGGAACTGTGTCCGGCATCCTTCTTCAACTTCAGGCGATGGCGAACCGCATGGACGTCGAACCCGTCTGTCACGACGTCTCACCCGCACGGCGCTCTTCCCACTGTTCGCGCGACACGGTGAACCGATGGGAGTCACGGACTTCGTCGCCGACCGGGTGCCAGTTTCGGAGGATGCCGTCGTACTGTCCGCCGTATTCTTCGACGTACTTCTCGATGGCGCGCCGCGATTTCGTGTTGCCCGCGAGATGTTCGATGGCGGCGAGTTCCAAATCGAGGCGGTCGAACGCCAGTTCCAGCAACGCGCCGGCGCGCTCGCCGGAGTAACCGCGGCCCCAGAACGGTTTTCGAAGCCACAGGCCGAGGGTTCCGGTTCGCTTCTCCCAGTCCACGTGTAATCCGGTGGTCCCGGCGATTTCGCCCGCGCCGTCCTCGCCCTCTCGAAGCGTGATAACGTACTCCGCACCGGTCGCTTCGTCTCGGTTCTTTTCCGCCCAGTCGATGAACTCCTCCGTCTCCTTCGGGGTGGCGTGCGGGTCCCACGACAGGTGTTCGGTTATCTCGTCGATGTCCGGCGCGTCGTGGCCGACGTACCGATACAGTTCGAACACGTCGACGTTCTCGTGGGTGATGGCCTCCAACAGGAGGCGGTCCGTCTCGATTCGCTCGGGGAACATGGTGCGAAGGTGACGGCAAATCGAGAAAAGGTTTCCGAGGCCGTGTGTTCGTTTCACATGGTTCCCCGCCGGTCAGCGTTTGCACGTTATGCTTTCGCATGTCACAGAGTCTCTAATCGTCTTCGACCCGTACCACCGCTAATGACCCCTCATCAACCGCCCCAATCGGAAGCGGTCGAATTGGTCTTCTCACTCCGCGACGAGCGATGTTTCTTCATCGTCGCCTCGGAGCGAGCGGGGTGTGAATTCGTCGGCGAGCGGGCGGTTCATCGGTCGGACGGGAACATGCTCGAATTCTTCACCGTTCGCGGCGCGGCATCCGAAATCGTCCTCGACATCGTCGCCGACCTTCCGTCGGTTCTGGACGCCCGCGTCGTGAGCGACCACGAGGACACCGCGTTGATGGAGTTCGTCGTCACCGAACCCTGTATGGCCGCGACGTTGGCGACCACGGACGCGGTGATACGGGAGATTCGGGCCGAGGACGGAGAGGCACGAGTCGTCGCCGACGTTTCACCACACGGCGACGTCAGGGAGGTCGTAAATCGGGTTTTCGACCGCCACGGCGATGCCCACCTCCTGTCCAAGCGAACGCTCGGGGATACCCTTCCAGGCCTCTCGAATATGTCTCAAAAAGAACATCTGACGGCGGGGTTGACGGACAAACAACTCACGGCGGTCGAAGTCGCAACGCGGGAAGGATACCTCTCGTGGCCCCGCGAGAGTACCGCCGCCGAATGTGCGGCGGTGATGGGCGTTTCCCAACCGACGTTCAGTCAGCACCTCTGGACGGGACTGGAGAAGTTGCTCCGCTCCCTGTTCGGTCCGGACGAGGAGGAAAGCAGGGGGACGATGGTGAACGACATCACGTGACAAACCGTTCGACATAGGCGACGCCGTGAGGTGGCTTCGTTTCTCAGACTACAACAGCAGGACCGACACCGACGCCGAATCCATCTGTCGGTCGGATTTAACGATGCATGCTTCAGATCCACACAGAGAACCCATGAACCAACCGCACGGCAACGAATCGATCACCCAAGACGTCGTTCGCGAAGTCGCGGCACGGGCGGACGTTCAACCCAACGAACTCCCACCGTTGTACGACTTCATCGACCCCGACGCCCTCGGCAGAGTGATTCACAGCACCGATGCCGACCTCCAACTGTCGTTTGTGTTCGCCGGATACCGGGTGACTATCGAGGGCAACAGGTCGATTCGAGTCCAGCAGGACGACTGACCGGCCCGTCACTGCGCCGGTCCGAGAACCACGCGTCTACTTCCTTTTATCCCGCTTTATGGTGCGACCGTCCTCCGATATCGTCGAGCGTACGGCACCCCCGGATGGCGGCGTTACGCTTCCGTGTGGGCTTCCTTGCGACTCGTTATCTCCTCGGGACGGAGGTGATAGAACCGGAACGAAACTTCCCGCGAGTCGCGGTCGAACAAGTCCACGAGCGGAATGTCCACCCGTTGCATTCCCTGTGTCACCTCCGAGTCGATGTCCGCTTCCGCCACTTCGTCCAGTTCGCCCGTGGCGATGACGCTCCGCCACCCGTCGTCCGTGTGGTCGTAGGTGACGAACGTGACCGGGGCGCCGACGATGTCCTCGCGTCCGCTGTCCGGACCGACCGCGAGACGGAAATAAAAGTGTGCCTCGGCGGCGTCGTAGCCGTACGACACCGGCACCGAGTACGGAGATTCGTCCGTTCCGGTCGGGAAGGAGATGACCCCCGTTCCGCCGGTCGTGAGAAATTCGTCCCGCTCTTCGTCGTCCATTTGGACGGCTTCGATGTCCCCCATAGCAACCGATGTACGACGTACTGGTCGAAAAAGGTGGGTGGTAGCCGGACCGGGGATACATTCATCCCGTTCGTCGTGCCTCTTTCGGGCATGGCCACCAACCGATTTCACGTGGTGGACGTGTTCGCACGGGAGCAGTACGCCGGCAACCAACTCGCGGTCGTTCACGACGCGGCGTCGCTGACCGACGCGGAGATGCAGGCCATCACCCGCGAGACGAACTTCTCCGAGGCGACGTTCATCGATTCGCCCGATATGCGGGACGGCGGGTACGACGTCCGCATCTTCGACCCGGCCGAGGAGATTCCGTTCGCGGGCCATCCGACCATCGGCACGGCGTTCGTGATACGCGAGTTCGTCCGCGACGACCGTCCCGACGAACTCACGCTCAACCTCGGCGTGGGCCAGATACCCGTCCACGTGGAGCGGGACGATGGCGGGAACGAGACCTTCTGGATGCACCAGATTCCGCCGACGTTCGAGCGGACCTTCGACCACGCGCTCGCCGCCCGCGTCCTCTCGCTCGACGAGGAGGACATCGACCGACGGTTTCCCGTGCAACTCGTCTCCACCGGCCTGCCGACGCTCGTCGTGCCGCTTCGCTCGCTCGATGCGGTTCGACGGGCGGAGACCGACCACGGTCCGTACTACGCGGACCTCATCGAACCGCACGGGAACATGAACGTCGTCCTCTTCGCGCCGGAAACCGAGGACGAAAACGACCTCCACGCCCGCGTGTTCGCCGACTGTGCAGGCGTCCCCGAAGACCCGGCGACCGGCTCCTCGAACGGCTGTCTGGCGGCGTATCTGGTCGAACACGGCTACTTCGATTCGGACGACATCGACGTGCGAGTCGAGCAGGGATACGAGATGGGACGTCCCTCGCTCCTCCACCTCCGCGCGTCGAAGACCGGCGACGACATCGACGTGCATGTCGGCGGGCAGGTGGTTCCGGTCGCCGAGGGGAATCTACTGTAGCGAGTCCGATATCCATGCCGTCGAAGGTCGGCTGAAAATACGCTACCTGCGGCCCGGTCGATTGCCCGGTAGACAACCGTATCGTTAAGTTCCGCGAACGCCGAGTGTGGACCAGTAATGACCGACTGGACGGAGAAATATCGCCCGACCACGCTGTCGGAGGTTCGGGGGAACAACAAGGCCCGGGACAACCTTCGCGAGTGGGCCGAGACGTGGGAGGACCACGGAGATGCCGTCATCCTCCACGGCAGTCCCGGCGTCGGAAAGACCTCGGCAGCCCACGCGCTGGCGAACGACATGGGCTGGCCGACCATCGAGTTGAACGCCAGCGACCAGCGGACCGGCGACGTGGTAAAGCAAATCGCCGGCGAGGCGGCCAAAAGCGGGACCCTCACCGGCGGAACGGCGGGGCGGCGCATCGTCATCATGGACGAGGCGGACAACCTGACGCACAACGCCGACCGAGGTGGCTCGCGGGCCATCACGGACGTGGTGAAGTCGGCGAACCAGCCGCTCATCCTCATCGCGAACGAGTTCTACGACATGTCGAACTCGCTCCGGAACGCCTGTGAGACCATCGAGTTTCGGAACGTGTCGGCGCGGAGCATCGTGCCCGCCCTCCGCGACATCTGCCGACAGGAGGGCATCGAGTACGAGTCCGAAGCGTTGGAGGCCATCGCCGAAAACGACAGCGGCGACCTGCGCTCGGCGGTGAACGACTTGCAGGCCGTCGCCACCACGGGCGGACGACTGACCCGCGACGACGTGGTGACTGGCGAGCGCGACACGACGAACGGCATCTTCGACTTCCTCGACGACCTCATCAAGAAACAGGACGCCGAGGGCGCGCTGAAGGCCTCCTACGACGTGGACGAGACGCCCGACAACATGCTGAACTGGATAGAGGACAACCTCCCGAAGGATTACGAGGGGCGGGAACTCGCCGACGCCTACGGCTACATGGCGAACGCGGACCGCTGGCTGGGGCGGGTGCGGGCGACGCAGAACTACAAATACTGGCGCTACGCGAGCGACAACATGACGGCCGGAGTGGCCGCCTCTCGGCGGGGAAGCAAGGGTGGCTGGACGCGCTACGGACCGCCGAGTTACTGGCGCAAACTCGGCAGTTCGCGGGGCAAGCGCAACACCCGCGACTACATCGCCCGGAAGATAGCCGAGGAGAGCGGCATCAGCATGAGTACGGCGCGACGCGAGGTCATCCCGTTCCTCTCGGCGATGACCCACCACTGCAAGAACCGGGAGTTGACGGTGACGATGGCGGCGCAGTACGATTTGGAGGAGAAACACGTCGCGTTCATCACCGGGAGCGGGAAGACCACGAACAAGGTGCAGGGAATCGTCGAGGACGCGGAGGAGTCCAAAGCGGCGGCGGCCGTCGATAACTCCGGCGGCGCGTTCGAGGAGTTCGTGTCGGAGGGGGACGAGGCGGAAACCGACGAATCGAGCGCGGACGACGAAACCGACGAGGACGTAGCGGACGCGGAGGAATCGGAGACGGACGCGGAACCCGAATCGGCGAGTACGGAGGAACAATCGGACGATGGGCAGTCCGGTCTCGGTGACTTCTTCTGAACGGTCCGTTTCTCGAAGTCGTCGCAACCGTCGAGAAGAGATTCGTTCCCGCGGCGGGAGCCATGCCCGCAGTTCGAATTCGTTCAGGGACGGTACCGCTCCTCGCGAAGGAGGCCGTACCGAACCATATCACACCACTCCCCATCGACGAAGGACGCGTCCCGTGACACGCCCTCTTCCACGAACCCGACCCGCTTCAGGACTCGTTTCGACGCTTCGTTTGTCGTCAACGCGGATGCGGTGATTCGATGGAGGCCGAGTTCGGAAAAGCCGTACTCGACCATGCACTCGGCGGCGTCGGTGGCGTAGCCGTTTCGCCACTCATCCGGCGTTATCCAGTAGCCGAGTTCGGCGTCCCGCGTGACATGCACCCACGGGTGTTCGCGGATTAGGCGGACGAATCCGACGGGCGCGCCGTCCACGCAGACGAGCAGGCCGATGGAGTCGTCGTTGCGACCCATCGTCCCGCCGAGTCGCCGTCGCGCCCAGTCCTCGTCGGCGGGACGATGTGCGTGTCGGGTCGCCCGTACGTGCGGGTCGTTTTGGTTTTCGCGGAGGAAGGTGATGTCCTCGTCCGTCGCGGGGCGAAGCGTGACGGGGTCGTTTTCCAGAAAGACGGAACCGGGCATGTCGATCGTGTTTTCACTCGGCAGTTATCAAACTACCCGAGAAAGAGCCCCTTGGAACAATCGAGGTCAGTACGGGAAGATACGGAAGCCCTGCGGGAGGAAGAACCCGAGGAGGAAGAACAACGTCGCCGCGATGGTGGCACAGATGACCGCGTAGGGTATCTGCGTTCTGACGTGGACGAGATGGTCGCTCCCGCTGGTCGACGACGCTAAAACGGTGGTGTCGCTGATCGGCGAACTGTGGTCGCCGAAGATGCCGCCGCTGAACACCGCGCCCATGACGAGCGGGAGGTTCGCGCCGGTGGTGAAGGCGATGGGCATCGCGATGGGGAACATGATGCCGTAGGTGGACCACGAACTGCCATCCGAGAAACTCACCATGCTGGTGATGAGGAACAGCGAGACGGGGACGAACTCCGGCGGCACGCCGGAGAAGTTGCTGGTGACGAACGAGGAGATGTCGAGGATGGTCACGGCGTTCTGGATGGAACTGGCGAACATGAGGATGACCGCGGCGAGCAGGATGCCCTTGAATCCGCGCGTCATCGCCTCCGTCGCGTCCTTGTTGCTCGGGATGTCGCCTTTCGCACGGTAGAGGACGAACGCGACGACCAATGCCGAAAAGGACGCGAGGCCGAGGCTTACCCCGCCGATGTTGAACGCCCATTTTCCGCCGTTCGGGAGCACGAGCCGATAGCCGCCGACGGAGAACAGGGTGGTCATCGACGGCGCGGTGAGGACGGGACTGCTCCGCCAGAACATCGCGCCGAGGCCGACGAGAATCATCGTGGCGATGGGGATGGCGAAGTTGCGCCAGTCGGGCGTGGCCGTCTCGGCCATCTCGTACTCGTCTATCTCGCGGGATATCATCGGGTCGTGGTCGTCGGCGACGACGCCGCCGCCGTTTCGCGCCCGCGACTCCTCACGACCCATGCCCATGATGTTGGGAACGACCTGCCACGCGACCAGCGCGGCGAGGATGAGCGCGACCCACGAGTAGAAGCCGAAGAAGATGCTGTTGAAGAAGAGCGGCCATATCTGGTTCGTCACCGCGTGGGCGTTGTCGCCCTGTCCGGCGACGTACTGGCTCATTCCGTCCGGGAGTTTGTCCTGCTTCTGGGCCTGCACGAGCGCCTTGCCAATGAAACCGATGAGCGCCGCTCCCCACGTCGAATAGAACGCGAGGCGGGCGGCGGGACTCCCCGCCGAATCGACGTAGTAGGCCAACTTCGCCCGCGAGACGTCGTACTTGTCCGTCAGCGGGCGCATCATCGACCCGACCACCAAGCAGTTGAAGTAGTCGTCGATGTGGATGATGATGCCCGCGAGGAACGCCGCCTTCTCGGCGTCCGCCGCGGAGTCGGTTCGTGCGGTGAGCGCTTCGAGGACGCCCCGAAGCGCCCCCGACCGAATCATCAGTCCTATCATCCCGCCGATGGCGAAGATGGCGAGCAGGACGTTTTCGACGTACCATGAATCGGAGAAGAGCGGCGCGGTGGCGATTATCTCCGGGACGTGTTTCAGGCCGAACACGGCACCGAGAACCGTGCCCGCGGTGCTGCCGACCATACTCCCCGGAACCCCGGCGGAGGCGGGTTTCAACGCCCCGTAGACGACGCCAGCGCTGGCGATACCGCAGAAGAGACCGATTATCGCGTCGCGTGAATACCACGCGAGACTGATGGCGACCAGCGCCGGAACCACCGACCAGACTCCGGCATGAATCGTATCCATACCCTTGTTCCCGAGCAGTCGAACTAATGGGTTTTGGGCGGTTACGCGACAGACGGTGGACGAAAGAAAACTACTCAGTGGACGCGTTCGAGGAACCGTTTCGCGCGGTCGGTCTCCGGGTGGGCGAAGAAGTCGGTGGGCCGCCCCGACTCCACGATTCGTCCCTCCGACATGAGGATGACCCTGTCGCCAACCTCGCGGGCGAAGCCCATCTCGTGGGTGACGACGAGCATCGTCATCCCCTCCTCGGCCAGATTGCGCATCACTTCGAGCACCTCGCCGACGAGTTCGGGGTCGAGCGCGCTCGTCACCTCGTCGAACAGCATGACGCTCGGGTCCATCGCCAGCGCGCGGGCGATGGCGACGCGCTGTTGTTGCCCGCCCGATAACTGGTTCGGATACTTCTCGGCTTGGTCCGAGAGGCCGACGCGGTCCAGCATCGCCGTCGCCCACTTCTTCGCTTCCTTCTCCTCGAATCCCTTGACGACCTGTGGCCCGAGCGCGACGTTCTCCAGCGCGGTCTTGTGCGGGAAGAGGTTGAAGCTCTGGAACACCATGCCGATATGCTGTCGCAGGTGATTCACGTCCACCTCGGGGTCGGATATCGACTCGCCCTCGATGCGGATGTCGCCGTCCTGTATCTCCTCCAAGCGGTTCGTACACCGCAACAGGGTCGATTTGCCGCTCCCGCTCGGCCCGACGATGACGACGACTTCGCCGTCGTCCACCGAGAGCGAGACGTCCTTCAGGACGTGCGTCTCGCCGAAGTACTTGTCAACCGACTCGTACTCGACTTCCGGAACGCCGGGAACGCTCATCGTTCCGTCCCCCACATGGAGCGTGACTCCATCGTTCGGACGAGTTTGCCGAGCGGAACCGTGATGACGAGGTACGCGACGGACACCACGACGATGGGCGTCCACGCGTCGAACGTCGCGCTGTTCACGTTCCGGAAGACGCTGATGAGTTCCGGAATCGCCAGCACGGTCAGCAACGAGGTGTCCTTGACGAGGATGATGAGGTCGTTACCGATGGCCGCGAGCGCGTTCCGCCACGCCTGCGGCAGGATGACGTAGCGCATCGAGTCGATGTACGACATGCCGAGCGACCGCGCCGCCTCCGACTGCCCGCCCGATACCGAGTTGATACCGCCTTTGACCGCCTCGCCGATGTAGGCGGTGTGGTTCAGCGTCAACCCGATGATGGCCGCGGCGAAACTCCAGTTCTTGAGCGGAAACGTGCTGTTCGTCCAGAGCGCCGGCACGCCGAGGTAGACGACGAACAACTGGAACAGCAGCGGCGTTCCGCGGAAGAACTCCACGTACAGCGTGGCGATTCGCTGAGTGAATCCCGTCTGGGAGACGCGACCCAATCCGACCATCACGCCGAAGATGAGCGAAAGCACGCCCGAGATGACGATTATCTGTAGGACGAGAAACAGCGCATCGATGAACTGCGGAAGAATCGTCACGAGCAACTGGTAGTCCACGAACTGCGTCAGAATCAACAGCATGAAGAACAGGACGCCGAGCGTGAACACGCCTGCGATGGCGATTCCGAGCCATCGGACCCGACGGTCCGTCAGCCAACTCTCCTCGCCGTCGGTCGGACGTTCGACACCTCGTTCGGTGTAGGTCTCTGCCATGAGGGACTCCTGCGGCGCTTAGCCGCTGGTCGTTCCCCCTGGCATCTGGAAGTATTTGTTGTACAGTTCGTCGTACGTTCCGTTCTTGCGGATGGTCGAGAGCGCGCCGTTGACCTGCTTTCTGAGTTGGTCGTCGTTCTTTCGGAAG
Source organism: Haladaptatus sp. HS23 (assembly GCF_056892285.1). Lineage (NCBI taxonomy): Archaea > Methanobacteriati > Methanobacteriota > Halobacteria > Halobacteriales > Haladaptataceae > Haladaptatus > Haladaptatus sp. HS23. The sequence goes on from NZ_JBXGLH010000001.1 coordinate 263,508, forward strand.
GCGATGCCGTAGTCCTCCACGGTGAGCGTGAGATAGGGCGGTGCGCTCTCCTTTCCCTGCCTCTCCGCGGCCCCCTTCCCCTTCAGGAACGTCACTTGGTCGTTCTGCTGTGCGAAGGCCGCGTTGACCGTGTTGTCGTTGACGACCGCGGCGGCCTGATTGTTCCCCAGCGCCGAGAAGGCGTCGGGAATCTGGTCGTAGCTGTCGATGGTCAGATCGCCGCCGAACTGCTTTTTCAACTCCTGTGCGGCGGCTTCACCCGTCGTCCCCTTCTGGACGGCGACCGTCTGACCCTTCAAGTCCTGTAGTTTCGTGATGCCGCTGTCTTTCAGGACGAGGACGGTCTGGTACGCCGTGAAGTACGGGTTCGAGAAATCGACCTGCTTCGCTCGCTCCGGCGTGATGGTCATCGCGCTCATGATGACCCGGAAGTTCCCGTTGTTCAAACTCGGGATGATGGTGTCGAAGCTCGTCTGGACGAACTCGTAGTTTCGGTCGAGTTGGCCCTCGAAAATCGCGTTCGCGATGTCAACGTCGAAGCCGACGAGGTCGCCGGTCGTGGTTCTGTATTCGAACGGGCGATACGGGATGTCGGAACCGATTCTGATGGTGCCGCCGTTCTGTGCGCTCGCGTTACCCGCGAACGTCAGGCCGGCGACAGCTCCGCCGGTCCCCCTGAGAAAGGTCCGTCTGTGCATTATGGTTCTCCCCACCACTACATAGTCAAACAGCCTATAGAAGGCTACTATCGGTTGTTGACCGTATTTCAGTAAAAATTTTCGCCGCGGTTCGTTGGTCGTTCACCCACGAACCATTGGTCGTTCGCCGATGGTTCGTTAGTCGTTCGCCGACAGTTCGTTGGTCGTTTACCGCTCGTCAGTCGTCCGACGGATAGCCGCCGGGCGAATCCGCGGCGGGGGCCGTCGCCCGGTGTGGTTCCTCGTACGCCCACAGCGTCGTCGCAAGGAGCGACGAGAATATCACCATCGCGGCGGCGTGGTGGGCCGTCTGCACGAGTGGACCGTAGATGAGGACGGTCGCACCGCCCAACAACACCTGCACCGGCAGGACGACCAGCGCGAGGGTCGCCGCGGCGCGGATTCGCGTGCTGTCGTAGTACTTCCACGCGCCGATGGTGGTGCCGAGGATGAAAAAGCCGGTCACCATGGCGACGAGTCGGTGGAACCACTCGATGAAACTCGGAATCGTTTGCGGAATCAGTCCGCCGTCACAGAACGGCCACTGCTGACTGCACGAGAGCCCCGCACCCATCGCGGCGGTGTACACGCCGAGCAGGATGAGGGCGAACGTCAGTGCCGTCGTGAACGCGGCGAAGCGTCGAAATCGTGACCCCATCAGTTACACACCTCGGGGTGGTCGTCTCCTATCACAGTAATCCCCTTTCTCGGGAGTTGGAAAGCGGCCTACTTAGGTCTGTCCGACTTTCCCGCGGACTGGGAGCGGGAGAAAAACCGTCCATCGGAACGTCGTTTCGACGAGGAAAGGGCGGAAGGTTTCAGGGGGAGCCAGAGGGCGGAGAGGACACCACCGCGGGCGAAACCGGGTCGGCATCCGAACCTTCATGTATGTAAGTAATAAGTTTTGTGGAACGATAATGTCGCGTTCGGAACGACAACCGCGAACGGGCCCAAGCACGCGTTTAATGGGGTGCGGTCACCATACGTCGTATATGACGAAACGAGACCGCCTCGATGGACTGCTCGCAGACCGTGACCTCGAATCCGTCTGGTTCGCGCGCCCGAACTCGTTCGCATGGCTCACGGGCGGAAACAACGTCGTGGACCGCGAGGGCGACGTGGGAGTCGCGGCAGTCGGCTACGACGGCGATACGCTCCGCGTCGTCACGGATTCCATCGAGGCGGCGCGCCTCCGCGAGGAGGAACTCCCGGATGACGTTCCAGTCGAGGAGTATCCGTGGTACGAGTCGTCGCTCGGCGAGGCCGTCGCGGAGCGCGCGACGACGCCCGCCGCGGCGGATTTCGACGTGCCGGGATTCGAGTCGGTGGACGCCTCGCCGCTTCGGGAACCGCTCACCGACGAGGACGCGGACGACTACCGGGAACTGGGTGCGGAGACGGCCGCGGCGGTCGAAGCCATCTGTAGAGAGTTGGAGTCCGACGACACGGAACGGGAAATCGTGTCGGCTGTTCGCGGCGCGCTCTCCGCACGCGGCATCGAGACGCCCGTGGCGCTCGTCGGTGGGAGCGAACGGGCACAGAAGTACCGTCACTATACGCCGACCGAGGCGAAGTTGGGCGACTACGCGCACGTCTCCGTGACCGCGGAACGGGGCGGCTTGCACGCGAGTTGTACGCGAACCGTCGCGTTCGACGCGCCGGACTGGCTCGCGGAGCGACACCGAGCAGCGGCAATCGTGGAGACCACGGCGCTCGCGGCGACCCGGCAGATAGCTGCCTTCGACGGGCAGGCGAAGGACGTGTTCGAGGCGATTCGAGCGGCCTACGAACACGTCGGCTACGCGGACGAGTGGAAGCTCCACCATCAGGGTGGTGCGGCGGGGTACGCCGGACGGGAGTGGATAGCCACGCCAACGACGGACGACGAAATTCGGCTGCCGATGGCCTACGCGTGGAACCCGACCGTGCAGGGTGCAAAGAGTGAGGACACAGTTCTCGTCGGGGAAAGCGGAATGGAAATCCTCACGGAGACGGGGAACTGGCCGACGGAATCCGTGATGGCGTTCGACTACGAGGGCGCGCTCCCGCGTCCTGCGGTACTCGAACTCTGATTTCGACGGACGTCGAAGGTAAATTCGACGCATTGGGATACCTTTTTACAGGCGGGCGAAAACGTACCCGGCATGGGACTCGACGAGGATTCACTCGACTACCACCGGAGCGACCCACCGGGGAAGATAGAGATTTCGACGACGAAACCGACGAACACGCAGCGCGATTTGAGTCTCGCTTACTCCCCCGGCGTGGCCACCCCCTGTAACGAAATCGCCGAGGACGCCGGAAAGGCGTACTCGTACACCGCGAAGGGGAACCTCGTCGCCGTCGTTTCGAACGGCAGTGCCGTTCTCGGCCTCGGGGACATCGGTGCACAGGCGTCGAAACCCGTGATGGAGGGGAAAGGCGTCCTCTTCAAGCGGTTCGCCGACATCGACGTATTCGACATCGAACTCGACCAGCAGGACCCGGACGACATCGTTCGAACCGTGAGCGCGATGGAACCCACCTTCGGCGGCGTCAACCTCGAGGACATCAAAGCGCCGGAGTGCTTCGAAATAGAGGAGCGCCTGCGCGAGGAGATGGACATCCCCGTCTTCCACGACGACCAACACGGCACCGCCATCATCAGCGGGGCCGCCCTCCTCAACGCGGCGGAGATAACCGACAAGGACCTGAGCGACCTGAAAATCGTCTTCTCCGGCGCTGGCGCGAGCGCCATCGCCACCGCTCGCTTTTACGTCTCTCTCGGCGCGCGAAAGGAGAACATCCTGATGTGTGACTCCTCGGGAATCATCACCGAAAACCGCGTCCGGAACGGCGAGGTCAACGAGTTCAAGACCGAGTTCGCCCGCGACGTGCCGGAAGGCGACCTCGAAACCGCGATGGAAGGGGCTGACGTGTTCGTCGGCCTCTCCGTCGGCGGCATCGTCAGTCAGGATATGGTGCGGTCGATGGCCGCGGACCCCATCATCTTCGCCATGGCGAACCCCGACCCCGAAATCCGCTACGAGGATGCCAAGGAGGCCCGCGACGACACGGTCATCGTGGCGACAGGGCGTTCGGACTACCCCAACATGGTTAACAACGTCCTCGGCTTCCCGTTCATCTTCCGCGGCGCGCTCGACGTTCGCGCGAGCGATATCAACGAGAAGATGAAGGTCGCCGCCGCACGCGCGCTGGCGAAACTCGCAAAGAAGGACGTGCCGGACGCCGTCGTCAAAGCCTACGGCGACCAACCGCTCCAGTTCGGGGCCGACTACATCATCCCGAAACCGCTCGACCCGCGCGTGCTGTTCGAAGTCGCGCCCGCCGTCGCGGAGGCGGCGATGGAAACCGGCGTGGCCCGAAGCGAACTCGACCCTGAAGAGTACGTCGAGACGCTCGAAGCGCGCCTCGGCAAATCCCGCGAGATGATGCGCGTCGTCCTGAACAAGGCTAAGAGCGACCCCAAGCGCGTCGCCCTCGCAGAGGGGACGGATAGGAAGATGATTCGCGCGGCGTACCAGATGCGCGAGGAGGGAATCGCGGACCCCGTCCTCATCGGCGACCGCGAGGAGATCGGGACGAACGTCGACGACCTCGGCCTCGATTTCGACCCCAACATCGTGGACCCGGAGAACGGCGACAACGAGGAGTACGCCGACCGACTCTACGAACTGCGCGGCCGGAAGGGTATCACCCACAGCGAGGCGGGCGAACTCATCGAGAAGGACTCGAACTACTTCGGCAGCGTGATGGTCGAACGTGGCGACGCGGACGCCATGTTGACGGGGCTGACTCACCACTACCCGTCGGCGCTCCGCCCGCCGCTCCAAGTCATCGGCACCGCGCCGGACGTCAACTACGCCGCCGGCGTGTACATGCTCACGTTCAAGAACCGCGTCGTCTTCTGTGCCGACGCGACAGTCAATCAGGCACCCGACGAGGACGTGCTGTCGGAAGTGACGAAACAGACCGCAAAACTCGCCCGACGGTTCAACGTCGAACCGCGCGCGGCACTCCTCTCGTACTCGAACTTCGGAAGCGTAGACAACGAGGGAACGCGCAAGCCGCGCAAGGCCTCCAAGATGCTCCGCGAGGACCCCGACGTGGACTTCCCGGTGGACGGCGAGATGCAGGCCGACACCGCAGTCGTCGAGGAAATCCTGAACGGAACGTACGAGTTCTCGGAGTTGGACCAACCCGCGAACGTCCTCGTCTTCCCGAACCTCGAAGCGGGCAACATCGGCTACAAACTCCTCCAGCGTCTCGGCGGCGCGGAAGCCATCGGCCCCATGCTCGTCGGCATGGACAAACCCGTCCACGTCCTCCAGCGCGGCGACGAAGTCAAGGACATCGTGAATCTGGCTGGTGTAGCGGTCGTAGACGCACAGCAAGAGTAATCACCGCGAGCGACGCGAGGCGCTCCGCGCCTCGACAGTGAACGGCGACGGAACGGAGCCGTGAACCGAGCGAGCGGGTCTTCTTTGGTCCTCTTCGTGAGCGACTGAAAGGAGCGAACGAACGGCTCGTCAGCGCTTCGCTCTGTCGGTGCAGATTTTTTGCGCGAGTGGTGCCCGCAGTGCCGGAGGCACGAGGACACCCGAGCGTAAAAAAGGTGGCTTAGCGGATGCTCGTCTCCGTCACCTCTTTTTCCTCCTCGCCGACCGAGTACAACCGCTTCACCGGGACGACGGTGTGCATCTTCGCCACGCCGCCCTCGTGTCGTCGCCACTTCGTCGAATCGTGGAGGATGTACTGCCGCGGGGCGCGCGCCTTCAGTTCGGCGACCAACTCCGCAAAGTGTTCCGCGTCGAACCGTCCGTCGGGAACGAAATCGGTATCCACGACCAGCGAATCCCGGCGCGGAACCCGGTCGAGTCTGCCCTCGCAGACGCGTTCGAACTCGGTCGCCAACACGGGGAGGTCGGTGTCCAGCGGGAGTTTGACGTACGCCTGCCTGTAGTCGGGTCGATTCGTCTTTCGCTTCCAGTACCGCGAGATCCAATTCGTTATCCGCGTGCCCATTCGCGTGCCACCTTGGATTAACCACTCAAACGGGGATAGTAGTCGTTTCGCTGTCTCTATCTTCCTGATTCGTGAGCAATTCTAGCGGCCGACTGAACGAAATCGGACGGCGAAGTTCCGTCGGGTATCGAACCTAAATTTCAGTTGTCATAATTCGCCTATCGACCCGTCTCGGAGACGACTCGGTTCGGGCGAGCGGACCGGTCGGTACCTCCGCAACCGAGTCGTCGCTCGGGAAACAGAGGACGAAGTACGGTCGTTAGCCCCGTGCGTGCCTGTCGGCGCGTGACGGCGGCGGAATCTGCGTCTCGCTCGACCCCGACGCGTCGGGGAGGAGACACCGCTCGGGTTCGCGGTTGACGTGGACGTACTGGTCGGGCGCGTTCGCCAGCGGATGGGCGGGATTCTGCTCGCTTCGAATCCGTGCGGCCCGGAGTTCTCCGAACCCGGCGATTCTGGCGCGGATGCCCCGCCAGTGGTGTTTACCCGCGAGCGGAACCGAGAACGGTTTCGGCGGTCGGCAGTCCGTCCGATTGTGAGCGAGGACGGCGTTGTTGACGTTGGCGGCCAGTTGGTCGTGGTCTACCAGCACGCCGACCCGTGCGTTTTTCGGTGCGCGGACGGCCAATACGTCGAGTCCGAGGTGGAGCGCTCGGTACTCGGCCACGTTGTTGTCGGGAACGTCACCGTCCGGGACGGAGAGACGGGCGACGCGCCTGCCGTCGCGTGTTTCGATGATGACGCCGAGTCCACCGGCACCGGAGTCCCGGTCGAACGACCCGTCGCTCGTGACGTAGAAATCACGGTGATGGGTGTGGGGTGGGTGGGCGATGTGTGGAGTGGGCGACTCATCGAACAGGTCTCGTAATGAGGGATGACGGCCGTTAACGGCCATATCACGGGGTTCGACGTCGAATTACATAAATCTGCGGTTGAATTCGACAGAAAATGCAATGATAGAATAGAATACGGGTTATGTTGTCCAATACCACAGATATATATGCGATTGCCCGCCATGTCAGGGTATGCCCGACGAGAGACTAAATCGGCGCACGTATTTGAAGTTTGCAGGAGGCGCAGCGGCATCGGCCGCCCTCGCAGGTTGCACCGGTGGCGGGAACGACAATCAGAACCAAGACGGCACCGGAACCAGTGACGGTCAGACGTCGACGACCGAGAGCGACGGGAGCGACGGTGGAAACCCGACGGGGGACTTCCCGGCGACCATCACGCAGGGACAGATGGCGTCCACGCTCGACCCGCAAAACCACCGGGAGACGACCACGGACAACGTCGTCCTACAGGCCTACGAGGGTCTGCTCTCGCGTGACGCAGAAGGGAAAATCATCCAGCAGTTAGCGACGAAGTACGAGCGGAGCGGCGACAAGACGGTCAAATTCACCATTCGCGAAGGGGTGAAGTTCCACAACGGCGATACCCTGACCGCGGAGGACGTCGCCTTCAGCATCAATCGTATCGTGAAGTCCGGCGTCGGCGGACTCGAAAGCCCGCAGAGCGACCAGCTTTCGGGTGTGAAGAGTGCAAAAGCCATGGACGGTGCGGTGGAAGTCACGTCCGACGGCGTGAACCCTATCGTGTTCGCCCTTTTCGCGTCCTACGGCGACATCATGCAGAAGTCGTGGGTGGAAAACCACGACAAGAACTACATCGCGAAGCACATGAACGGGACCGGCCCGTTCAAGCTCAAGAACTACACGGAGGACGTGAAGGTCGTCTTCGAACGCAACGACGACTACTGGAAGGACCCGGCCTCAGTTTCGGAGCTCACGTTCAACGCGGCGAAAGAGTCCAGCACGCGCGTGAACCAACTCGTCAACGGCGAGACGGACATCATCGTCAACGTTCCGCCGCAGGACGCGGGACGTGTGAAAGGGAACTCGAAATCCCGACTCGCGGCGGTCCCGAGTACGCGCATCATCTACAACGCGATGCGGTACGACGTGAAGCCGTTCGACAGTCCGAAGTTTAGGCAGGCGATGAACTACGCCATCGACCTCCCGAGCATCGTCAAGAACGTGCTTTCGGGCTTCGCCGACCAAACCGGTCAGCCCACGTTGAAGGAGTTCACCGGCTACAACTCGAACGCCAAGCCGTACCCGACGAACAAGAAGAAGGCGGAGTCGTTAGTCGAAGAGAGCGGCAACGCGGGAGCGACGATCACCCTTCACACGCCCGTCGGACGCTATCTGAAGGATTTGGAAATCGCACAGGCGGTGGCCCAGCAGATAAACCAACTCAAGAACGTCAACTGCTCGGTGAAACAGCGTGACTTCAACTCGCTCGCCGGGGAGTTGACCGACGGCGACATCGAAACGGGGCCGCACTTCTACCTCATCGGTTGGGGTAACGCGACGTTCGACGCGAGCCAAACCATCATCCCGCTTCTCACGACCGACGGAGCGTTGACCTCCTACAGCAACGAGAAGGTAGACAAACTGATGAAGGAGGCACAAAACATGCCGGACGGGGACAAGCGAACCTCGAAACTCAAGGAGGTGAACAAGGTCCTCCACGACCAAGCTCCGTGGATTTACCTCAACCAGCAGTACAGCGTGTACGGCGTTAGTGAGCGTCTCAAATGGAAGGCTCGGACGGACGAACGCATCGACGCATACGCCATCTCTCCAAAGTAGATGAGATTGCAATCGATGGGGTGTTCATAGATGTCGATGGGACGATTCCTGCTCCGCCGGAGCGTGCAAGGAATCTTCGTCATCTGGGGGGTCGTGACGGTGGTGTTTCTGCTTCGATTCATCACACCGGGAAATCCGATTACGGTCATCGCCCCCTTGGATGCCAGTCCGGAGTTGAAACATCGAATCGCGGTCGAACTCGGGCTGAACCAACCGCTGTACGTCCAGTACGGCGAGTACATCTGGAACCTCCTCCACGGGGACATGGGTTACTCGTTCATCTCGGGGACGCAAGCCAGCACGCGCATCTTCGCTCGCCTTCCGGCGACCGTCGAGCTAGCGGTCGCATCGAGCATCGTCGCAATCGTGCTCTCGATTCCGCTGGGCGTCATCAGCGCGACGCGACGACACGACCCGGTGGATTACGCCGCGACGACGTTCTCGCTCGCGGGTATCAGCACCCCGAACTTCTGGCTCGGAATAATGCTGGTGTTGCTCCTCGCCGTCGCGGGACCGTTTCCGACGAGTCATCGTGGAATCGGTTTCGTTCCCGCAGTGGAGATGCTGTTCTCACAGGGGAGCATAAGCGGCCTCGTAACCTGGGCGAAGCACATCTTCCTCCCGGCGATAACGCTGGGAACGTACTTCACCGCGCTCATCACGCGACTCACACGGAGCGGCATGCTCGACGAATTGGGGAAGACGTACATCCGTGCATCGCGGGCGAAGGGATTGCCGGAGACGCTGGTGCGATACAAGCACGCGCTCCGAAACACCCTCATTCCCGTCATCACCGTCCTCGGTCTACAGTTGGGGACGCTCATCGGCGGCGCGGTCATCACGGAATCGGTGTTCGCGTGGCCGGGATTAGGAACGTTGGTCATCACGTCCATCAACGCCCGTGACTGGCCGCTGATTCAAGGGTCGCTCATCGTCATCGGGACCGGGTTCGTGCTCGTGAACATCTTCGTCGACTTCCTGTATGCGTACATCAACCCGCAGGTGGTCTACGAATGATTTCGCCACGGACGCTCCGGAACCTCAAACGGGAGTATCGGAGCAGCCTGTTGGCGAAAATCGGTATCGTCGTCCTCATCGCGGTGGTGCTTATCGCGGCGTTCGCCCCGGTAATCGCCCCGCACAACCCGTATCGGCAGGATTTGGACAACTCCAAACTGCCGCCGCTCGGGTTCAGCAAGAAGACGACGCAGACGACCTCACAGCTAGTCGATGGTCAGGTGAAGATAATGAACAACACGACGTACGTGAAGGCCCAGCCGTCGCACCCGCTCGGAACTGACCAACTCGGGCGCGACATGCTGTCGCGGGTGATTTACGGCGCGAGGACGTCGCTGCTCGTCGGTCTCTTCGGGACGCTGTTGGCGATGCTTATCGGCGTCACCGTCGGTCTGGTCGCGGGGTACTACGGCGAACTCGTCGACGACGCGCTGATGCGGAGCGCGGACATCATGCTCGCGTTTCCCTCGTTAGTGTTAGCGATAGCGCTGGTCGGCATGTTCAGACGGTCCGTGTTCACGATACCGGACCCGCTCGTGGCGGCCGGTCTCGTCTCGGGAATGCCGGGTCAAATAGCGATTCCGGGAACGGTCGTCATCGTCGTCGCGCTCGTCAACTGGGTCTGGTTCGCCCGCGTCTCGCGCGGCGAGGCCTTGACGGTGGTCGGCGAGGAGTACGTCAAAGCGTCCCGTTCGGTCGGCGCGAAGGACTCGTTCATCCTTCGAAAGCACATCCTGCCGAACAGCGTAACGCCCATCATCGTGCTGGCGACGATTCAAATCGCCGCCATCATCCTCCTCGAAAGCTCGCTTTCGTACCTCGGATTCTCCGGGGTGAACCTCTCGTGGGGATTCGACATCTCACAGGGGAAAGACTACCTCGCGACGTCGTGGTGGATTTCGACGGTCCCGGGGCTTGCCATCGTCATCACCGTCATCGGCATCAACCTCGTCGGTGACTGGTTGCGTGACGCCCTCGACCCCGGCATCGAAGGCGAAGGAGGTGGCGTATGAGCGATCTGCTTCGCGTGCGTGACCTCTCGACCCGCTTCTTCACGGAGAAGGGGCAGGTCAACGCCTGTGAGTCCATCAGTTTCGACGTACGGGAAGAGGAAGTGTTCGGCGTCGTCGGCGAGTCTGGGTCGGGAAAGAGCGTCGCAGCGCTCTCCATCATCGACCTCGTGGAGTCTCCCGGCAAAATTACGTCGGGAGAGGTGTGGTACCGAAACGCCACGCTCGCCGAAGAAGTCGAGGACGACCGCCCAGAAGCGGTCGACGGCGAGTTCGTCGATATTCGCCAGCTGACGACGCGCGAACGCCGCGCTCTACGCGGCCCGTCGTTCAGCATGATCTTCCAAGACCCGATGAGCAGTCTGAACCCGTCGATAACCGTCGGCGAGCAGATTGCCGAAGCGGTCGAGGTTCAGCAACGGGCGAAAGCCAACCCGCGTTCGACGCGTTCGCGGACGCAGGGCTACGGACTGGGGAACCTCGTCGCAGGAACCATCCTCCCGTCCCAAAGCTACGTCAGCGAACCGAGTCGGTCGAAGGCGATCGAACTATTAGAGCAGGTCGGCATCCCCGACCCGGCCGAGCGCGCCGACGAGTATCCCCACCAGTTCTCGGGCGGGATGCTCCAGCGGGCGATGATAGCGCAAGCACTCGCCGGGGAACCGGACCTGCTCATCGCGGACGAGCCGACGACGGCGCTCGACGTGACGATTCAGGCCCAAATCCTCGACCTCCTGCGCGACCTGCAGGACGAGACCGGCATGAGCATCATGCTCATCACGCACAACCTCGGCGTCGTCGCGCGAATGTGTGACCGCGTCGGCGTGATGTACGCCGGCGAACTGGTCGAACACGGTACCCTCGAAGACGTGTTCGACACGCCGGTCCACCCGTACACGCAGGGATTGCTCGGGTCGCTCCCCGACTTGGAGGACCCCGCGCCACGCCTGCAGCCCATCGAGGGGAACGTCCCCGACCTGTTGGATTCGGAGATGGGCAACCGCTGTTACTTCGCCGACCGTTGTCCGAAGGCGATGGAGGAGTGTCTCTCCCATCCGTCGATGCACGACGCGGGCGGAAGCACCGAACACGAAGCGCGCTGTGTCCTCACCGAAACCGAGTACGACGAGGCACGTGCGCTCTCGACGGACTACTTCGAGGACGCTCAAACGGAGGAGAAACGATGACCGACCACCTCGTTCGCGTCGAAGAACTGCAGAAGTACTACTTCGAACAGAACACCCTGACCGACCGCATCCTCGGCCGCGAGCCGAAAAGCGTGAAAGCGGTCGACGGCATCTCGTTCGCCATCGAAGAGGGCGAGACGTTGGGATTGGTCGGCGAATCCGGGTGTGGCAAATCAACGACGGGGGAGACTCTGTTGAACCTCCGCGATGCGACGGACGGGAAAGTCGTCTTCGACGGACAGGACGTCTACGACATGGACGACCTGACGGAGTTCCGAAAGCGGGCACAAGTCGTCTTTCAGGACCCGTTTTCCAGCCTCGACCCGCGGATGACCGCGGGCGAAATCATCCGCGAACCGCTCGACGTTCACGGCGTCGCGTCGCGTGAGGAGCGCCGCGAGCGCGTACAAGACCTCATGGAACGCGTCGGCCTGTCGGCGGGACAGATAGACCGGTACCCACACGAGTTCTCGGGAGGACAGCGCCAGCGTATCGGCATCGCTCGCGCGCTCGCGCTCGAACCCGAGTTCATCGTGCTGGACGAACCGGTCTCGGCGTTGGACGTGTCCGTTCAGGCGCAGGTGTTGAACCTGCTACAGGACTTGCAGAACGAACTGGGGCTGACCTACCTGTTCATCGCCCACGACCTCTCGGTGGTGCGCCACATCTCCGACCGCGTGGCGGTGATGTATCTCGGCGAAATCGTCGAACTCGGGCCGGTGGACGAGATATTCTCCGACCCACAGCATCCCTACACGAAGGCGCTGTTAGAGAGCGTGCCGCGCGCCGATACGAGCGAGCAGGAGCGCGACGTTCACACGCTCTCGGGCGACGTGCCGTCGCCGCGAAATCCGCCGTCGGGGTGTCACTTCAGGACGCGATGTCCGAGCGTCATCCCGCCGGACGACATCGAGATTTCCCAACCCGCATACCGCGAAGTGATGGACTACCGCGAACGTCTCGAATCAGGTGAACTCACCCTGAAGAGCGTTCGGGAGTTGGCCGCCGGGGCGGAGAAGAGGCCCGAGGAAGTAGACGACGAGGCGCTCGAAGCCGAGTTGTGGGACGAACTGTTCGACGAGGAGTTGACAGGTGAAAACCGTGCGACGGTTTCGGAATCGCTCGACCGGTTCGTCAACGGCGACCGGGACGGCGCGGTTGCCGTGATGGCAGACCGATTCGCGAGTATCTGTGAGCGGCAAAATCCGGTGCTCCAGAACCGTGTACATCCCGCGGCCTGCCACCTCTACGACCAACCGGAACCGCCGAAATCCGAGCGAGAGACGGAACGGGAAGTGGAGCCCTCGGCGGACTAAACGGCCGGTCACGTCAACGGATATTTTTCACGCGACGAGAGTTCGATTCCAGACGAAGAGTTATATGCAAAGGACCATTACTAGATGAACCCCAATGGTCGCCCGTGAGTACGATTTTTGGCTCCTCGATTTGGACGGGACGCTCATCGATATCGACCCGTCGTACGTTCGCTCCGTGTTCGAGCGGGTGAGTGACCGTCTCGGCTACGAGTTTACCGACTACGAATCCGAAATCATCTGGCACGGCCTCGGCGGGTCACGCGACGCCCAACTCCGGAAGTGGGGACTCGACCCCGTGGAGTTCTGGGAAGTATTCCACGCCATCGAGGATCCGCAAGTTCGCGCCCAAAACACGTTCCTCTACGACGACGCCGCGTTCGTCGCCGACCTCGACTGCCCGGTCGGATTGGTGACCCACTGCCAGCAGTTCCTGACCGACCCGGTACTCGACGGACTGGGAATCCGCGACTGGTTCGATACCGTCGTCTGCTGTGACGAGCAACTGGGCTGGAAACCGGACCCCGCGCCGGTCGAACACGCGATGGCGCAACTCGGCGTCGGACGGGGAGACCACGGCGTCCTCGCCGGCGATGGGTCGAGCGACATCGGCGCGGCGTGGAACGCCGGACTGGACGCGGTCCACGTCGAGCGCCACGACCCGACTCGGCGGAAACAGTGCGTCCTCGGCGACTATCGTGTGAACAGCTTCGACGAGCTATGGCCGAACGCCCGGCAAACCTTCGAGAACACCGACTAACGTCGAGTCCAGTACCGCCGCAAGTTCCTCGACACCCTGCTTCTCCTCGCGGTTCGGATTGACGAGGATTCGGACCTGTTCCTCGCCGAGCGGAACGAAACCGAGCCCGAGCGTTTCGGCCGTCGAACGCAGGCCGACCCCGGCGTCCGCCGCCCCCGCCGCGACCTTTCTGGCCGGGCTTTCGTGGGCTTTCACCGTGAGGTCGAACCCGGAAATCGATTCGACGAGGTCGCGGCGCGTGGTTCCGCGCTCCTCGGCGAGGCCGTCGACGGCGTTCCCGAGCGTGGTCCGGAGACCGGAGTTCGTCCCGCGGTTGATGAACCGAAGGTCGCGGTCCACGAGGTCGGAGAGTCCCTCGATGTCGTCGGGGTTTCCGGCGGGAACGACCAATCCCCACTCCCGGACGTAGGATGCGAGTTCGGTGCCCGCGTTCACGGACCGCGATTCCGCGTCACTCGCGGCTTCGTCGCTCGCACTTTCGGCGGAACGTGGTTCAGCCGCCCCCGTGACGACCGCGAAATCGGATACGCCGTTCCTGAGACGACGCAGGCCCTCCCGACTGCCGAACGGGAGATAGCGCGGTGAGTCGAGCGAATCGAGCAGTCGGGAGAGTGCGGGGTCGTCCTCGCCGACGCCGAGGACCGACGGCGGGCGGACCTCCGGCGAGAACAGTTGCACGGAGACCTCCTCGCCCTCCGCGAGGTACGCTGTGTTGGGATACACCGTCACGACGCCGTCGGCTTCCACGAGACTGGTCGTGGCCCCGCTCCCCTTGTCCACCGGGTAGGCGAGCGTGTGCCCGTGTTCGTCCTCGACCAAGCCGGTCGGCATGAGTCGCATTCGCCCCTCGCCGTAGCGCTCCTCGACGGCCATCCGAGCGTCGACGGTCGCCGTGGCGGGGTCGGGCAGTCCGGCCGCCTCGCGGATGGCGGGCGCGACGAAGGTCCGGAAGATGGTCAGCGCGGAGACGGGGTAGCCCGGCAGGCCGACGTAGGCCGAGTCGGGGAATCGACCGACGAGCATCGGTTTGCCGGGTTTGACGGCGACGCCGTGGAGCAGGAGTTCGCCGCGCGATTCGATGACGCGGTAGATGACGTCCACCGCGCTCGCACTGGTCGAACCGGAGGAGAGGACGAGGTCACACTCCTCGGAGGCCTCCAACAACAGGCGCTCCATCTCCTCGTAGTCGTCACCGGCGTGGGGATACAGGACGGGGTCGCCGCCCGCTTCCTCGACGCCGGCGGCGACCGTGTAGCTGTTCACGTCGTAGATTTGCCCCGCCTCGTCCGAGAGCGGGTTTCCGGGGCGAACCAACTCGTCGCCCGTCGAGATGATGCCGACGCGGGGGGTGCCACGGACGGGTACCTCGTCCGCGCCGAGCGCCGACAACAGACCGATTTCGCGGGCGGTGAGCCGCGTTCCGGGACCGAGGGCGCGCTGGCCCGCCGCGATGTCTGCTCCGGCTAACATGATGTGTTTGCCGGGCGTGACGGCGGTTCGGATTTCGACGCTCGTTCCATCGTCACGGTCCACGTAGTCGGTCCGTTCGACCATCACCACCGCGTCCGCGCCGGGTGGCATCACGGCCCCGGTGGAAACCTCGACGGCTTCGCCCTCGCAGACTTCCACGTCGGGTTCCGTCCCGGCGTGAACCTCTCCGACGAGGTCGAGGACGGCGGGGTCGGCTTCGTCCGCCCCGAAGGTGTCCCGCGCTTTGACCGCGAAGCCGTCCATGCTCGCCCGGTCGAACCCCGGCACGTCACGGTCCGCGTCGAATCGCTCGGCCAGCACGCGTCCGCGTGCCTCCGTGAGCGGAACCGACTCCGGTTCCGGTGTAAGGTCGAGGGAGGAAATCGCCTCGTGTGCGTCCTCCGGTTCGGCGAGGTCTCGGAACTCCTTGCGTTCGGTCATGCGAATCCCCCCGCGGTGAGCGTGACGCTATCGGACGTGGGACGTCCGATCGAAGTCATGCCGACCACTCCCAGTTCGCGACCGAGACCGTCTCGCCTTCGGGAATCCCCTCGCGTTCTTCGGGGACTTCGACCCATCCGTCCGCCAACGCGACGCTGGAAAGGACGCCGGCCCCGCTCGCCCGCGTCGGGGTTGCGACGAGTTCGTCCCCCGTCAGGTTCAGCGTCACACGGACGAACGACCGGATTCCGGGTTCGCTTCTGATTTTGCGTTCGAGTCGGGCGCTTTTGGTCGGGAGGTCCTCCACCGGGAGGTGGCCGGCCCACTTTAGCGCGGGACGGAGGAACTGCATCGCGTTGATGATGCAGGCGACGGGGTAGCCGGGGAGCAGCAGAACTGGCGTCCCCTCCACAGCACCGAGCGCGACCGGATGCCCCGGTTTCAGCGCGACGCCGTGGACGACGACCTCACCCATCGAGGAGACGACTTCGGGGAGCAGGTCGCGTTCTCCCACGGAGGACCCGCCGGTCGTGACGACGATGTCGTGGTCGAGGTTCGACTCGATAGCCTCGCGGAGACACTCTTCGTCGTCGGTCACGACGTCGTGGTAGGTCGCGCTTCCGCCCCATCGCTCGACCAACCGGGAGACGGTGAGGCCGTTCGTCTCGACGACCTCTCCCGGTTCTGGGTCCGACTGCACCAACTCCTCGCCGGTCGGAATCACGGCGACACGCGGCCGGTCGTACACCGTGACCTCGTTCACGTCGACGGACTTCACCATGCCGAGGTCGGACGGTCGGAGGCGGTGCCCGACCTCGTACAGCGATTGGTCGACTTCCACGTCGTCACCGACCGGCGCGACGTTTTCCCCTTCGGCCACGGCGTCGAACACCTCGAGTTCCCCATCGAATTCGTCGGTTTCCTCCATCATCACCACGGCGTCGGCCCCTTCCGGGACTTCGCTGCCGGTATGGACCCGAACCGCCGCGCCGGGTGCAATCTCGTTCGCTTCCCGAAGGATTTCGGGCGACTGGGCGCTGGCCCCGAAGGTGTCCTGCGCTCGAACCGCGTAGCCGTCCATCGCCGCCTGCGAGTAGTGGGGGACGTTTCGCGGCGCGCTGACCGACTCCGCGAGAATCCGCCCGTCGGCTTCGAGGAGCGGGACGGAATCGGTTCGGTCGTGACCCGTGACGACATCGCGCAATCGGTCGCGGGCCACCGACACGCGCGTCGTTTCCTTGAACCCGGACTGCTTTCTATCCGGTTGGTGGTCGCTCATATGACCCCGTTCGGGACGGCGGACAAAAAGGAAGCGGGGAACACTTATCGTTCTCTCAACAACACCGTTCCGCATGGCCCTCCTCGACCATCCGTTCGCCCTCGCGCTCGTCGGCGTTGCCGACCTTCTCGGCTGTGTGATGCTATGGTACGGCGGGCGCGAACTCGTCCTCGCGTATCGAATCGTGACCAACGACCCGAGAGACGTTATGTCGCTGGGTGACGGCGGCCCGGTCGAAGTTGAGGGAACGGCCAAGCCACAACACGGGACGCTCACCTCGCCGTTCACGGAGACGCCCTGTCTCGCCTACGAGTACGAAATCAAAGAGGAGCGAAACTCGAAGAACGGCCGTCACTGGAAAACGGTCGATTCCGGGCGAAACCACACTCCGTTTCGCGTCGAAGACGGCACGGCGAGCGCGCTCGTGGACCCGCGTGCGGCCGACTTTCGATTCAGCGCCGAACGGTCCATCGACGTTCGCGGCGGGAAACGGCCGCCCGAGCGGGTACAGGAGTTCATCCGGCGGAACGAGGACGTCGGTTCCGAGGAGAAAAGCCTCGACCTCAAACTGTTCGAGTTGAACACGGGAAAGGACAGAAAGTACATCGAACGGCGACTCGACCCCGACGAGTCGGTCCACATCCTCGGCGAAGCGCGCTACGACGCGAGCGCCGGACACGATGCGGGCGAGGTGAACGTCGTTATCGGCTACGGCGACGACACGCACTTCCTCATCTCCGATACGGACGAACGGGGTGCCGCGTGGCGGGTCGCGGCGAAGGGCCTTCCCTACGTGGTCGCCGGCGTCCTGTTTTTCGCCATCGGTGCGTTGGTCCTCGGGTTGTAAGACGACCAGCAAGACCGCACCCTTTTTCGGTCCTGCCTCCTAACACGGGACTATGTCAGCGCTGCGCGATGCGTTGCGAGAACTCCCGGACGCCGTGTTCGCGGACCTGTTGGAGAACGATGAGGCCTACCTCCTCGTTCTCGATATGCCCGGCGTCACCGAGGAAACTATCGACATCGACGTGACGAATGGCCGCCTCCGGATAGAAGCGCGGCGCGAGAAGGACGTTCCAATCGAGTTCGACTACGTGAGCGAGGAGCGTCCGCTGTTTCTCGATGCCGAACTCCCCCTGCCGCCGGACGCCACCGGCGCAGGTGCGGAGGCCACGGTCGCACGTGGCGTCCTCGAAATCACCCTCCTGAAACAGGCGTCGGCTTCGGACGAGTCGGTCCCAGTCACGAGCCGCTAACAGCGGGTGGTCACACTGGCATTCCTCCGCGCATACCGTCGGTTCGTCGTCGTCGCATGGCACTTCCTGCCGCTGCTGCTGAGCTACGCCCGTGACCGAAATCAATTCCTGTTCTTCGGGTCATCACGCCGAGTGACGAGCGAGATGCGAATCGAACGGGCGAACACGCTCCTCGAGTCGCTCCTCACGCTCGGTCCGACGTTCATCAAACTCGGACAACTCCTCTCGACGCGTCCCGACGTCCTTCCGCCCGAGTACGTGGACGAACTCTCGAAACTGCAGGACGAGGTGCCGCCAGCGCCGTGGGCGGAGGCTGAGCAGGTCATCGAATCCCAGCTTGGCCCCGTGGCGGACAACTTCGACGAGTTCGACACCGAGGCCATCAGCGGCGCGAGCCTCGGACAGGTGTACGACGCGCAAATCGACGGCGAACGGGTCGCGGTGAAGGTCAGACGCCCCGGAATCGAAGACTTGGTCGAAGCCGACCTTCGGGTCATCCGCTGGTCGCTCCCGCTCATCATGCGATTCATCGGGCAGGCTCGCGCCTTCTCGCTCGAAAACCTCGCCGACGAGTTCGGCCGCACGATTCGTGAAGAGATGGACTACGACCGCGAGGCGGAGATGCTTGGCGAGATACGGGAGAACTTCGAGGACGACCCCGACATCGCCATTCCGCGCGTCATCGAGAGTCACTCGGGGTCGCGCGTTCTCACGATGGAGTTCCTCGGCGGGACGAAGATAAACCGCGTCGACGAACTGGACGAGGAGGGACTCGACCGCCACGAACTCGCCGAAACGCTACAGCGGGCGTACCTCCAGATGATAATTCAGGACGGCGTGTTCCACGCCGACCCGCACCCCGGCAACCTCGCCGTCACCGACGACGGGCGCATCATCTTCTACGACTTCGGCATGAGCGGGCGGGTGGACGAGTTCATCCAGCGCAAAATCGTGGATTTCTACATCGCGGTGGCGAATCAGGACATCGAGGGCATCCTCGACGCCCTCATCGAGATGGGCACCCTCAGCCCGGAGGCCGACCGGGCGACGATGGGGAGCGTGATGGAACTCGCCATCGAGGACGCACGGGGCGAGGACATCGAAACCTACCGCGTCCAACAGATAGTTTCGCAGGTCGAGGACACGATTTACGAGTTCCCGCTGCGGCTGCCGTCGAACCTCGCGCTCGTGCTTCGCGTGGCGACGGTCGTGGAGGGTGTTTGCGTCACCCTCGACCCTGAATTCGACTTCATCGCGGTAGCGACGGAGTACCTCACCGACGAGGGGTACCGCGAGGAATCCATCAAGAAGTACGTCTCCGAGACGGGCGACCAACTGCAAGCGTCGGCCCAGTCGCTCGTCCGAACGCCGCCGAAACTGGAGCGCACGCTCGACAAAATCGACCGTGATAACCTCTACGCCCGCGTCAGCATCGAGGACGACAACGACGTCTTCGACCTGCTGGCGAAGCGCCTCATCTACGGCATCCTCCTCGCCTTCGGCGGGTTGACGACGGCGGTGCTGTACGCCGCGGAGGCGTTCCCCGCCGCCGCGGTGGCCGGTGTCATCTCGCTGTTCATCATCCTCCTGCTCTACCGCTCGTTCCGCAAACGGCGCGGGATTCGGGCGACGCCGCAGTTCACGCGGCAGAACCTGCGAGAGCGGCGCGGGGAGTAGGTAGAACTACCCGCTCCACAATCCTTTTGGGACCACTGTTCATCCATTTGAACAATGACGATGACCGCCCATCCCTCCACCGTCGACAGCACGGAGAGCCACTGGTGGATACTCCTCCTCCCGAGTCTGCTACTGTCGATTTCCGCCACGCTCGGCCTGTCGGTTTCCGCGATTGCCTTCCGCCTCGAACCGTCGAGTACCCTCTCGTACCTTCCGCCGCTGGTCGGACTCGTTCTCGCTCTCGCGTATTTCACCGCCCCCGCCGTCGTCGCCGTCGGGATTCACTTCGACCGACGATTCATCGCCTCGGTGTCCGAGTGGGAACCCCGGTCCGAGTACGTCCTCCTCGGCATCGCCATGTGGTTCGGTATCGGCATCCCGTTCAGTCTGCTGTACCTCTACCGTCGTCACAAGTACGTCGGCGTCCCCTGATTTTCGATTAGTTTTCGCTCGGGTGGTTCCGCCCCGTACACAGTTCATTCCAGAGAGGTGCTGTGATTTAATACCCATTGGGCGAAATTGTTGGGATAATGAACACAGAGTCTCGTCACGTCCGAAGCAACGTCATCGGTATCGTTTCCATATTGCTCACCACGATGGCGGTACAACTCAGTGGGTCGCCGCTCCCGGATTTCTTCGGTCTCGATGCGTTCGTTTGGGTTACCGTGGTCGGACTCGGAGTGCTCCTGCTGCACACGAGCGGTTTTTTCGAGGGATGAGTTCTCGACCCGGAGGAGTAACCCCATCGAAACGCACGAACTGCCACATTCCGTAGCTTTTCCACCGACCGCGCCCACGTCCGGGTATGAACATCGAACCCTTCGGCTTGGAGCGCTGGTTCGCCGAGTACGAACACGAGGCCGACATCATGCTGGCCGAGAGCGGCATCCGAAGCCTCGACGCCGACCGCTTCGATTTGAACCCCGGCGAACTGGGCTACGTCATCCCGACGAACGGCGACCCCGAGTTCCGCGCCGAGGTCGGCGAGCGCTACGGCCGGAGCGCCGACGAGGTGCTGTTCACCTGCGGGACGCAGGAAGCGAACTTTCTGGCGTTTCTGAGTCTTCTGGACGACGACGGGCACGCGGTAATCGTAACCCCGACGTACCAAGCACTCCACGCCGTCCCCGAGTCGATGGGCGAGGTGAGCAGGGTGTCGCTCGAACCGCCGGAGTGGGAACTCGACGTTGACGCCGTCGCCGACGCGGTTCGGGACGAGACGAGCGTCATCGTCCTCAACAACCCGAACAACCCGACAGGGCGGTACCACCCGCAGGAGAAGGTCGAAGCGCTCTACGACCTCGCGGAGGACGCCGGGGCGTACCTGCTCTGTGACGAGGTGTACCGACTGCTCTCCTCGGACCCCGTGGACCCGGTCGCCAGCATGGGCGAGTACGGCATCAGCACGACGAGTCTCACGAAGGCCTACGGACTCGCCGGACTCCGATTCGGGTGGCTCGTGGGGGCAGAGGAGGTAGTGAACGGCGCGTGGGAGTGGAAGGACTACACCACCATCTCGCCGGGCATCATCGACCAGCACGTCGCCCGGCAGGCGCTCGGCGGACACGAAGAGGAGATATTGGCGGAAAACCGCGAGTTGGCGGCGAGCAACCGCGACCGAGTCCGCGAGTTCGTGGAGGAATACGGGTTGGAGTGGTACGACCCCGTGGGCGTCAACGGGTTCGTTCGGATTCCCGACGGCTTCGAGGACGGCGAAGCGTTCTGTCGCGGCGTCGTGGAGGAAGAGAGCGTCGTCCTCGCGCCGGGGAACCTGTTCGGCTTCGACCGGTACTTCCGCATCGGGTTCGGACTCCCCGCCGAGGAGTTGGAGGACGGATTGGAACGCGTCGAGTCGTTCCTCGACAGCCACGCGTAATGAAGGCCGTTTCGGTGGTGTCCGGTCCGTTCACGTGAATACGTTGGAAGGGGGTTCGATTAGCCGGTCGAACTGAGCAATCGCGATGAGTGGAGGCGCTCGTTGAGCCATCCACCGATACTGCCACCCACCCTGCTGACCAGCAAAACGATGACGAAGAGAATGATGACGGAGATGAATGCGAACCCGCCCGCAACCACGGGTATCAACGCGGATTCTCCGACCGCATCGATTACGAGTGGGGAGTTCCACACGTCGCTGAATCCGGTCGCACTTTGCCAGAACACCACCGGCAATCCACCGACGAGACCCGTTATCGTACCCGCACGGGAACTCGTCGCTGGCCGTGGCTGATAGGCGTATCCTGCAATCACGGACGCAATCAGTAGCGCGGATATCTCACTACTGCGAGGGAGAGCGTTCGGTGTGAGTATCCAGTTCAACCACACCGTCACGGGAATCGACGCGAGGCCGAGGAAGACTGCGAGACGAAACTGCTCGCTGGTCGCGTCGGTAACGAGACTCCGAAGCGAGAACATAGGGAAACAACTCCTGTAGCCTATCTTAACACTATCGTCGAATCGACGTACAGCAGAACGGCCACCATTTTCCCGCATTTAGCATATCACGGCAGGGAAGTCCGTGGACGCTGTCTTCGGAATCACATCTCTTCGCTGGCTTCGAGATACGAGTCGAGGAGCGGCGGGAAATCACGACCACGAAGATAGCGCAGTCCGAAATCCTCGGCCCAGTTGATGATGCCGGTATCCTCGGTGACGACGCCGGCGTCTAATTCACGGGCGAGGATGAGCAGGTCGAAATCCTCGCGGGAGTCCAAGACGCCCCGACGGAGGGTCGAACGGTACTGGCTTCGCAGGTCGGAGATGACCGCTCCGACGTCGGCTTGGCCGTCCTCCGAGGCCTCCCGGACGGCGTCTTCTGACACGCGGAGACCCTTGTCCACGCGCCCGCTCATCTCGTCGATGAACCGATAGACGAGTTCGGCCGGAATCATAACCTCGAAGCGACCGGGGTTCTTCTTGATGACCCACGTTTCGAGTTTCGAGAGGACCGGGTCGGAGACGCCACGGTCTTCGAGGATGACCGTGAGTTCGTCGTGGATGGACGGCGGAATGTAACAGGAGATGTTGAGCGCGAGTTTTGCGGTGGCGATGGAATCGAGGAGCCGCTCGATCGCGTCCTCCAACTCCTCCCCTTCGAACCGAATCTCCTCGGAAAGGAAGACGGACGTATCGAGGACGAACCGCTGTTTCAGCGGGTGTTCCGGCATGTATGGCGATTCGTGCTGGGGGATAAAAGCCCTTTCATGTTATTTGTTCACACGACTCATGGCAGAACTCCTGAAAAACGTTTATCATCATCGATGACCAAGATACAGATGTCGCAGGAACCACGAGAACAAACCGGATGGTTTCCGTCGATCAGACTGAAACGTGGGGCAAACACCAAGTCGTCGGTCAAACGGCAACGAGGTCAACGCTCCGACGGAAAACCGAAGCGACGCAGTAATCGTCCGCAAAGACGATCGTGAAGACCAAGTAACGGACGGCGTGAAAACGGCGTTCGTGAAACTGGCGGAAGCCAGCCACGGTCGTAGGCGTCGTGGAAAACGTTTCCCATCCGGGTTCTATTCGCGGTTTCTGTGCGTTCTTCGTTTCCACAACCCACGAGCGAACGCGGCGCGTTTCCAAACGGTTTATACCGCCGGGAGGGCAATTCCGCGATATGGCGAAAGAGCAAAAGGAAGTCCGCGAACTCAAAGAAGGGAACTACCTGATGATGGACGACGCCGCGTGTGTCATCAAATCCTACAGCACGGCAAAGCCCGGCAAACACGGCAGTGCGAAAGCTCGAATCGAGGGCAAAGGCGTTTTCGACGACAAAAAGCGAAGCCTGAGCCAGCCCGTCGACGCGAAGATCTGGGTCCCGATCATCAACCGCAAACAGGGACAGGTCGTCAGCGTCGAGAGCGAAACCGTCGCACAGGTCATGGACCTCGACACCTACGAAACCATCACCATCAAGACGCCCGAGGGAATGGACATCTCGCCCGACGACACCATCGAATACCTCGAGATGGAAGAGCAGCGCAAGATCGAACGCTAAATGTTTCCCGGCGCGTCTACCGACCGCGGAAATGCGGACTTCGTGGTGGTGGGTGCGCCGCTCGACGTATCCACCACGTTTCAGCCCGGCACGCGGTTCGGTCCCGACGAAATCCGTAAATTCGCACGGACCTTCGACGACTACGACCGCCGAACCGGGCAGTGTTTTTCCGACTGTTCAGTCCACGACCACGGCGACGTGTACGCGTGGGACGACGCCGAGGAGTATCTGGAGTACCTCGAAGGCGTCGTCACCGACGTGATTTGGGACGACGCCGTTCCCCTGCTCCTCGGTGGGGAACACACCGTTACGGGGGCCGCCGTTCGCGCGACCGACCCCGACGTGTTCGTCTGTCTCGACGCCCACCTCGACTTGCGCGAAGAGTACGACGGCAACTCGTTGAGCCACGCGACCGTTACCCGACACGTCCTCGATGTCGCCGACGAAGCCGTAATCCTCGGCGCTCGAACCGGCAGCGAGGACGAGTGGGAGCGCGCCGCGAAATCGGACGTGACCGTCGTACCGCCCGGAGACGTGGGCGACTGGACACCCGAGTTCGACGGGAGCGCGTACCTCAGCGTGGATATCGACGGCGCCGACCCCGCGTTCGCTCCCGGTACCGGCACGATGGAACCGTTCGGCCTCACCTCGCGGGAGATGCGCGATGTGGTGCGCGACGTGACCGAAACGGCGGATATCGTCGGTTTCGATGTTGTCGAGGTGAACGACCGCGACGACGGCCAAGCGGCCTCCCTCGGCGGAAAGCTGTTACGCGAGTTCGTGTTCTCACACGCCGGAAAGACGGCCTGAGAATCGGATTCGAAACGAGTGTTTGCAGTCGTTTTTCGAAGAACGGTGAACGAGTATAGATCCCAGAGATTTCTCTCCGTCATCGAATCTGTCCCGAAAAGCGGAAAAGGCGCTGTTAGAGCGTGCGCCGTACTTTGCGCATGATACGTCGCCTGAACCGTCGTGGAAGACGTCGCCACGTAGACATGGCCTTACGGAACTTGCTCATGATCGAACACCTCTATTGTCGCTTTTCCCCGAGATGGGGAAGTAAATATCGTCCGCACTCCGCCTTAACCGTGCTGGCAGACGGTTCGAAAGCCGGGGCATACAAGCCGCCGGAACGACGAGGGACAGGTATGAATCTCGCCGAACTCGTCCGACGGTACGACGACCGACTTCGAACCGGAGATTTCTCCGACATCGACGCCAGCGCGAACGGGCTACAGGTCGGCCCGGACGACCCGGAATCCGTCTCCGTCGAACGCGTCGCGTTCGCCGTGGACGCCGCCGAACAGACCATCGAAGAGGCCGTCGAATGGGGTGCGGACGCGTTGGTCGTCCACCACGGACTCTCGTGGGGCGGCATCGAACGCGTGACGGGCCGCGACTACCGGCGACTCGCCCCACTCGTCGAGAACGACGTGGCGCTGTACGTCTCGCACCTCCCGCTCGACTCCCATCCCGAACTCGGCAACGCGGCGGGCATCGCCGACCTCCTCGGTCTCGAATCGCGCGAGCCGTTCGGTCGGATGGGACCGGAGCACATCGGCCAACAGGGCCACGGTGAACTGACGATGGAGGAGCTGAGCGACCTGCTGGCGGACGAACTCGACACCGGCGGGCAGGGGATTCGGGAGTTCGACTTCGGACCCGAGACGGTCGAACACGTCGCCATCGTCACCGGTAGCGGTGCGGACTGGTTGGACGAGGCCGTCGAAGTCGACGCGGACGTGCTGATTACGGGCGAAGGGAAGGGGAAGGTGTACCACGAAGCGCGGGAGACCGGATTGAACGTCGTCCTCGGAGGCCACTACGCGACGGAGACGTTCGGCGTGCAGTCGCTCGAATCCCTAAGCCAAGAGTGGGGGATGGTGACAACCTTCATCGACGCGCCAACCGGTCTGTAACTACGCATTCTTCGGCTACAACTACCCTCGTCGTCCGCTACAACTACTTTCGCGGCGGTCTGTAACTACTTACGTCGACGTGCTGAATTTTCGTGATTCGTCATACGATTTCGTCCAAACAGGAGGTATTAAAAGGGGAGACGACGAGGAAACGGACGTGTCCTGCGGGTTTCAACGGCCCGAGAGGACTGCCGGAACCATCGAGGTCACGTTCCGGTCTCGCCGGACACGGGCCGCCGCCGACCGGCCCCGATAGCCGAACTTCGGTTACGGCTAATCGAAGCGTCTCTGGCCCTTGACCTCGCGTCACGCGCGCCCTCGTGGCAGTCGGCAACACAGTTTCTAACCGAGGATTCAATCGTCTGTAGCCGACACTGTGGCGTATGGCTGACCACGATGAGCGCGGCGACCACGACGGGCACCAGGACGAGGCGAATCACGACGAGCATGGAGAACACACGGAACACGAACATCACGTTCACCGCGAGGAGTTCCGTCACGACCCGATAGCCCACGCCGAAGTGCGTGCAGGGATGACCGTCGGCGAACTGGCCGACGAGTACGGGAACGCGGGGGTTGGAGCGGCGAACATCCATAAAGCCGTGGACATCTACGCCGAGATGCTGGACGACGACGTGACCACCTTCTTCGGACTCGCGGGCGCGATGGTCCCGACCGGAATGCGAAAAATCGTCGCGGACCTCATCCGAGACGGTCATATCGACGCGCTTGTGACGACGGGCGCGAACCTCACCCACGACGCCATCGAGGGCATCGGCGGCAAACATCATCACGGAAGGGCACGCCCTTCTTGCTCACACTCGCAAAACTCGCGTGAACACGGCCGCGACGAACGGGACGGCAAATCAATGCGCGAGCACGACGAGCAACTGCGCGACGAGGAGGTGGACCGAATCTACAACGTCTACCTGCCACAGGAACACTTCGCGCTGTTCGAGTCCCACCTCCGCTCCGAGGTGTTCCCGAACATCGAAGAGACCGTCACCATCCAGCGCATGACGGAGGAACTCGGCCGCGCGAACAGCGAGGTAAACGAACGCGAGGGCATCGAGGAGGACGCCGGAATCGCGGCGGCGGCCTACGAGAACGACGTCCCCATCTACTGCCCCGCCGTGCAGGACTCCGTCCTCGGATTGCAGGCGTGGATGTACTCCCAGACCTCCGACTTCCGGTTGGACGCACTGGCAGACATGACC
This sequence comes from Haladaptatus sp. HS23, assembly GCF_056892285.1. Lineage (NCBI taxonomy): Archaea > Methanobacteriati > Methanobacteriota > Halobacteria > Halobacteriales > Haladaptataceae > Haladaptatus > Haladaptatus sp. HS23. The sequence goes on from NZ_JBXGLH010000001.1 coordinate 290,434, forward strand.
CACCTCACGGACCTCGCGTTCGAGGCCGACAGCGCAGGCGCGATGGTCGTCGGCGGCGGCGTCCCGAAGAACTACGTTCTCCAGACGATGCTCGTCTCGCCGAAGGCCTACGAGTACGCCGTCCAGTTGACGATGGACCCGCCGCAGACCGGCGGGCTTTCCGGTGCCACACTGGACGAGGCGCGGTCGTGGGGCAAACTCGAAAAGGCCGCGCGAAACGTCTCCGTCTACGCCGACGCGACGATTACGCTTCCACTGGTCGTCGCCGCCGCACGGGAGCGAATCGAGTAAGCGAAAACTCAGTACCGCATGAACGTCCCCGACCCCACGTCGATTCTGACTAACGTGTTCTCCGGGTAGGCGTCCGCCTCCGCACCGTAGCGCGGGTTGATCTGTTCGACGGCCTTCAGCGTCTCTTCCGCGTCCTCGACGACGCTGGCCGTCCCCAACATCGTGACCTTCCACTCCGCCTCTCCGGCGATGTCCTTCTGGATGGAAACGGCGACTCGCGGGTTCTCGCGGATGTTCGCTAATTTTCTCCCGCCCGTGAGAATCGACACCGTCCCGTCGTCGTAGTGGTACCACACCGGCGCGACGTGTGGTCGTCCGTCGGAACAGGTCGCGAGGTGCGCCATCACCGACTCCTCGGCGAGGAGAATTTCGGCTTCGTCGGGAAGAACGTCTGCCATAGTTGAACGACGGCGGGGTGGGAAATGTGTGTTGTGGGAACGGGAGTGGTGGGTTTTTGTGCCGGAGCGAAGTAGGGTCGAACGGCCGATGACGAGAACGGCGTTCCGAACCGGCGTGGCGGCCGGTCGTGACGAACCCTATGAGTGCCGAGGCCGAACTATCGCCGAGAATTCTGTTGAAGTCCGCTACTGCCGCTATCGTACGTAATCGAGTACGAAGAGTAGTTGGTTGACCGCCACATCGAGTTGTAGGCTCACAGTGCCGGAGGTCTCGACCCCACTAGCCGTCGCCGAGTCAATCCAGTTCACGTCCCGACGTCCCGACCATCCGTCCGTAGTCGTCCCATTCGTCTCCGACCCGTTCGGGGGCGCAGAGTCGTTCATCGGACCGGACCGGTTCGTCGTCGTCATCCATATCTCGACGTCGTCGGATGCGCATATGGGAATTTGCCGAAATCACGCGGAAACGACCGGGAATTCGGGCACAAATTCGTACCACGATGGGGGACACAGCGGAACGGTTCGGGAGCGCTCGAAGACAGTGACAAAGTTTCGATGTGAATTGTAACTATTCGACCGACGGGATTCCCCAACAGATTTGTATCTGCGCTGATTGCTGCGTATGAACCGGTCTTTAGTATCGAATCTGATAATTGCGCCACACTCCCCCATTCACAACCATGACACGAAATCACGGCCGTACTCGTGCGGTCCTTCTGGCAACGGTGGTACTGCTGTCGGTCGTTCTGGGCGTCGTTCCGCTCTCGGAGACGGGCAAAGCGGCCGTAACCAGCTTTGCGATAGCTTCGGAGGATACGGAAATCGCTCCCGGGAACTCGTTCGACTACTTCGGCTTTCACGAAACCAGTAGCGACTACTTGTACGTAGTCATCGACGAAGACGGCAACGGAGCGTACACCGCGGGCGAACAGTACATGAACATCTCGGTGGGAACACCGTCGTTCGACAGAACGTTTCCAGGGGGGAAGACCGCCGGTCTGGACGGGACGTACCAAGTGTACGCCATCGACGGCACGACGTTTGCAGACGGAACGCTCGATGCCGGCGATGACTTGACGAACGGGACATCGGCGCAGATATCCATCGATGCCAGTCCTCCGTGGGTGAGCGACGTGAACCTCACGAACCCGTCGGGACAAACGCTCGAATTCTCCTTTACGACGAACGAGCAGTTGAACTGGACCTCCGTCTCGCTCACCGGTGAGGAGTCCGCGACGTTCGTCAAGAGCGACTTCACCGAAACGAGTGACAACGGGACGCACACGTACACCACCTCTTACGGAGTAAGCAACGACGGGGACTACACTGCGGAAATCACGCTGGCGAACGACACCGTCGGCAACGATGCGGGGGACAACCAGTCCGCGGCGGAACTGAGCGACACGGTGACGGTCGATACCGTTCCGCCCGGACTGCAGGGCGTCGAGACGGCGGTCGGGAGTGATACGGCGGTTCTCACGTTCAACGAAAGCGTCGTCGATGACTCCGGCACCGCTCTTTTTGCCGGGGATTTCCAGTTCGGCGACGGCAACGGGGGCGGTGCGACGGGCATCAGTTCGGTGAATCACACGGCGGGGACGAACACGGCGACGGTGACGTTCGACGCCGCCGTTTCGGCGACCGACCTCGGAAACGACACCATCGCCGCGAAGACGGGGAGCGTGTACGACGGGTACGGAAACGCTGCGGGGACGACTGCGAAGTCACTTCGAGATACGGTGGAACCGGACGCCCCGACCGACGCGTCCCCGTCCGCCATCAACGCGAGCAATCAGGGGAGCTACGACGTTTCCGTAACGTTACCCGACGACCACGAGGCCGGGACGCTTCGACTGTCGCTCGACGGAGGAGCGATAACGACCAGTACGGAGGTCGCGAACGGAACCGACCCCGATTCGAGCGGTGACGTGGTCACGTTCGGCGGCATCGACGCCACCGCCCTCTCCGAAGGGAGCGTCTCTATCGACGCGACGTTCACCGACTACGGCGGCAACTCGAACGGCGCTTCGAGACTGGCGAGCGTGCCCAAGGACACCGGCCGTCCGACGGTCACCGACGCCAGCATCACGAACGCGCCGATAGGGACTTACGACGCCGGGACCGCACAGACCGTGACCGTCGAGTTCAACGAGAGCGTCGACGGGAGCGTCGCTCCCACGGTGGAGGTGACGAACCTCAACCGGACGTACGCCGTCAGCGGGAGTTTCGACGACACGACGACGTGGACGGGGACGGTGACTATCGTCGACGACAACGAACAGAGGACGGCGACTATCGCGGTTTCGGATGCGGCGGACACGGTAGGGAACGTGATGACTGCGGACGGTTCGAACGCGTTTCAGGTCGACACCACGGGTCCGGCGAAACCTGATTCGACCGACGCCGCGAACGTCACGCTGAGCAATCGGAACGATTACGACGTTACCGTGAACCTCGTCGCCAATTCGGAGGCCGACGAGGTGAGCGTCAAAGTGACGGACAGAACGACGACGGTGGTCGAAAACCGGAGTATCACTCCCGGAACGGAGACCGTGAACGTCACCGGCCTCGACGTCTCCTCGTTGGACGACGGGTCGATTACCGTGTCCGCGCTCGCACTCGACAGCGGATACCCGAACACGGAGGGGTACACTGCACCGACCACGGCGACGAAGGATACGAAACGACCGAACGTGTCGTCGATAACCGTCGGTGACGGCGAAATCAACGATGTCGACGCCGGAACCGGACAACCCGTGACGGTCACCTTCGACGAGGACATGAATCGGAGCGTAAGTCCGACGGTGAAACTCGTAGACCTCAACCGGACGTACGCCGTCAACGGAAGTTTCGACAGCGACACGGCGTGGACGGGAACGGTCACGATAGCGGACGACGACGAGACGACGACGGGGAACGTCACTGTGACGGGTGCGGCGGACGCCCTCGGAAACGCATTGGTGACGGCGAACAGGTCCGTTTCGGTCGATACCGAGACGCCGTCGATAACCGGACTCGACGTGGCTCACACGGGCGGTGGAACGGTCTCGGTGTCGTTCAACGCCAGCGAATCCCTCGATTCTGCGTCCGTCTCCCTCGGTACGCCCTCGGGGACGACGACGCTGAGTTCGTTCACCGAGAGCGAAAGCGGCCCGTACGAGTACACCGCGACGTATTCGGGAGGGGACGACGGTTCCTACACGGCCACGTTAGACGCCGCGAACGACGCGGCGGGCAACGATGGGGCGACGGGGCAGTCCGATACCGTAACCGTGGACACGACCCCGCCGTCGTTCGGAAATCCGACGCCGGACGCGACGACCGTCACCGACGACGGGACGGTTCTCTCGGTCGATATCGCGGATACGACCGGGAGCGTCGATGGGGCGTCGATTCGGGTCACTGTGGTGGACGCGAACGGGACCCGAATCGACGCCGTCGGGACGGGCCACGGCGGCGTGAGCTACGGCGGTGGGACGCTCACCGTCGACCCATCCGCGGCGGGAATCACGCTGGCCGATGGTGACGTGAACGTCACCGTCTCGGCGAACGACACGGCGGGCAACGCGAACGCGACCGACTTCTCGTTCGTCGTCGATACGGCGCCCCCGACGTTCGAAAACGCCGGTCCGACCGGAACGGTGACGGACAACCTGACGGCGATTCACGTGGACATCGCCGACGCGACGACGGACGTGGACGCGGGGAGCGTTCTGGTGACGCTCCGAAACACGAGCGGGCAACTGTTCAGCGGGGGAACCGGCACCGACGGCGTCTCCTTGAGCGGCGGGACGCTTACCATCGACCCGGCGGGGACCGGAGTGCCGACTCTCCCGAACGGTACCGTCACGGTGAACGTCTCGGCGAGCGATACGGTCGGGAACGGCGGAGCGACCGACTTCGAATTCGACGTGGACGTGCCGCCGTTCGTCAGCGAGTTCGAGGCGACGAAGGGCAGCGGCATGGACGTGGACGTATCGTTCGATTCGACCGACGAACTCGACACGGTGGCGGTTACGGTGAGCGGCGCGGACAACGCGACGCTGACGACGGGCGATTTCGCCGCGACTCCGGACGGGGATGGCGGATACACCTACACGGCGACGTACACCGGAGGGACCGACGGAAACTACACGTTCGAGTTGGTCACGGCCGACGACGGGCGGACCGACGGTGCGACCGGTGACGCGGAGACCGTATTGGTCGACGAGACGGCACCCGCGGTGAGCATCTCGGCCCCCGACGGCGGAACGACCGTCCGCGGCGGGGAGACGACGTCCATCGAGTGGACCGCAACGGATTCCGTGAGCGTGGATACGGTTTCCATCGCGTACAGCACCGACGGCGGTGGCAGTTGGACGGCCGTCGACTCCGACACGCCGAACGACGGGAGCGAGGACTGGACGGTTCCCGCCGTCGATTCGGCGTCCGTGTTAGTTCGCGTCAGGGCGACGGACACGAGCGGTAACGTCGCAACCGACGCGAGCAACGCGACGTTTGTCATCGACTCGACGGCACCGACGGTGGACGATTACAGCGTGTCCAACCCCGACGGACAGGACGTCGCCGTCTCCTTCGACACCGACGAACGGTTACAGACCATCGCCGTCGCCATCTCGGGGAGCGAGTCGGGGACGCTGACGATTTCGGATTTCGCCGAGACCGACCACGGAAACGGCACGTACACCTACGCGGTAACGTACGCGGGAAGCAGCGACGGGAACTACACCGCGACGCTGAACACAGCGGTGGACGACGCCGGTAACGACGGGTCGACCGGGCAGTTCGGGAGCGTCTCCATCGACACGGCCACACCGACGATTTCGAACTTCGACCTGCGCAATCCGGACGGCAGAAACCTGACGGTCGCGTTCGACAGCGACGAACGCCTCGGCTCGTTCACGGTCGCCGTCTCGGGAGCGGAGAGTTTCAACTCCACGTCGGCGGACTTCTCACGGAACGGGACGACGTACACCGCGACGTATGATGTGGGGTCCGACGGGAACTACACCGCGACGCTCGTCGACGCGTCGGACGAGGCGGGTAACGATGCCACGACGGGGCAGACGGACTCCCTCGGTATCGACACGACGCCGCCGACGATTTCCAACGTCTCCGTGTCGAACCCGACGCGTCAGGAGGTTCGCGTGGAGTTCGACAGTTCGGAATCGCTCTCGTCCGTTCGCGTCTCCATCTCCGGTGCCGAAACGGCCACGCTGACCAAAAACAACCCGTCGAAAAGTGACGGGTCGTACGTCGTCACGTATACAGGCAGCGTCGATGGGACGTACACCGCGACGTTGGAGGAGGTCCTCGACGCCGTGGGCAACGATGGCGCGGGCGGCGAGTCCGGGTCCGTCACCGTGGACGCGACTCCGCCGACCGTCTCGAACTTCGTCGCCACGAATCCGGGCGGCGGCGAAATTCGGGTTCGCATCGAGAGTTCCGAATCGCTCTCGACCCTCGAAACCGGCGTCTCTGGTGCGGAGAACGCGACGCTCACGCTCACCGACTTCACTGCGAACGGCACGACCTACACCGCGACCTACAACGGGAGCACGGACGGGGAGTACGACGTGACGGTCGTCGAGTTCGCGGACGCCGCGAACAACGAGGGGACGGCGGGGCAGACGGACAACGTGACGCTGCACGTCGGTCCGCCGACCGTCTCGAACTTCGTCGCCACGAATCCGTCCGACAGGCGGATGGTGGTCAGTTTCGACAGTTCGGAACCGCTCTCGGCCGTTCACGTCTCGATTTTCGGCGCGGAGAACGCGACGCTCACGCTCGCCGACTTCACCGTGAACGGCACGACCTACACCGCGACCCACAACAGAAGCACGGACGGGACGTACATCGCGACGCTGGACCAGGCCCTCGACAACGAGAGCAGCGACGGGGCGTCGGGAGAGGTGGCGAGCGTCACCGTCGACACGTCGCAATCGAGCGGTGGGAGCGGTGATGGAAACAGCGGGAGCGGTGGAAGCGGTGGCAGTAGTGGCGGGGATGGCGACAGTGGAAGCGACGGCTCCGGCGGAACCTCCGACGACTCCCCGGACACAGACACTTCGCCCGAACCGGAACTCTCCGTCACCGTCACGCCGGGGGCGAACGAAACGACCGCTGTCACCGTGGAAAATGCCGATGCGAACCAACAGGTCGGCGTCGGATTCGACAACGGCACCGGGTCGAGCGGCGTGAACCTCAGTCGATTGAACCTCACCGTCGAACGGTCCATGAACTACGACCTGACCGTCAACGCCTCCACAGACCGCCTCGGGGAGGCGAGTGATTTCGCGGGCCACGCGGTCGGGTTCGTCGAAATCGACCACTCGGTGGGCGATTCCGACATCGACGGCGCTGGCCTCACGTTCGATATCGATTCACGTCGCTTCGAGGACGTCGGCATGGACGCCACCGACGCCGTGGTGTACCGCTATCACGGCGGACACTGGAACGCCCTCCCAACGAGCGTCATCGGCCAAACCGACGATTCCTACGTCGTTCGAGCGGACTCCCCCGGTCTCTCGGTGTTCGCCGTCGGCCTCCGAGACGCGGACCTCCTCTCGGTAACGGGCGCGAGCCTTTCGGAGCCGTCCGCTGCTGTCGGGACGCCCGTTACGGTTTCCGCGACGGTGACGAACCGCGGGAACTGGCTGGCGAACGAATCGCTCGCCGTGACCGCCAACGGGACGGTGCTGACGGAGCGAATCGTCACCGTTCCGGCGGGAGAGACGGTGACGGTCACGTTCGATGTGACGCGCAGCGGACCCGGAACCTACGGCATCGCCGTCGATGACACCTCCGCTGGAACCGTGGCCTTCTCGGAAACCGATAGAACCCCGACGACGACTCGAACGACCACCCGGACGCCGACGGCGACGACCACGGCCACATTGACAATGACACCGACGGTCCAAGCGACGGAGACGAGCGAGACGACGCCTGTCGGCAGACCACGGGAGAAGAGCGACGGTCCCGATTGGTGGCTGTTCGTAGGAGGTATCACACTCCTCGGTTCGGTGGCCGTCCTCGCGTGGCGTGTGCGATAACGGCTTCCGAACCGTTTTCACTGCACTCGCGCACCGATTCGAGATACCGCGAGAACGGTGTACTGAGAAGACATACCACACGAATACAACGAATCTGTGGATATCACGGAAGTCAGGGTTCGTTATGCCGAATCGGCCACCAAAGACACGAATAACCCATCATACGTGGCCATGTGACCAAAATACGGTTTCGTAATAGAGTATCCGTCTAAAAAAATTGATTTTTTGAAAACGAATGCGGAACCCTTAACCGTGTCGTGGGATTGTGTATAGTTGTAATGGCAAACGGTAAAGTTGATTTCTTCAACGACACAGGCGGCTACGGTTTCATAGAGACTGACGACGCGGACGAGGACGTTTTCTTCCACATGGAAGACGTTGGCGGCGAGGACCTCACGGAAGGTACCGAGATCGAGTTCGACATCGAGCAGGCCCCCAAAGGCCCGCGCGCGAAGAACGTCGTTCGACAGTAAATAGAGCGTTTCGCACCGTCGCCACACGGCGACAGGGCGTATTTTCGTTTCTTTCGACACCTTCTCGGAGAGCGATAGCTCCGTGGAGAACTCCGGCGAAAACGAATTTTGTTTCCACTACGGCGTTCAGAACAGTCGCCAGAGTGCCGACCGAAGTCGATGGCCGAACGACCCTGCTCGATAGCCGCCCCATCAGCTCATGCCGCCCGCGAGCGTCGTGACGTCGTACCCCTCGTCGGCGAGAAGGCCGGTTGCGCGCGTGGCGACGACACCCATTTTACAGACTGTCACGACGGGGCGGTCGCGCGGTATCTCGTCGAGACGGCGACGGAGTTCGCCGTCGTTCCCCTTCCGAAGGTCTTCGTACACCGGGAGGTTGTGACTACCGTCGATATGGTTCGACTGATACGCCTCCCGTGGCCGGATATCGAGGACGTACGGCGCGTCGGGGTCGTCGAGACGCTCGTCCAACTCTCCGGGGCGAATCTTGCTCACAATTCCCGCGATTGCACTGTACGACTAAAGTTCTAGCGTCGTCTCTGCGGCGAAAAATCGACCGCTACGTAACCCTATGTCCCGGAATCGACGGTGAGAAGGTCCGTTTCAGTTCGCCGAAGGCGTCATTGAATGTGGCCTTCGCGACGGAGTTGGTCCGCGTCCTGACTCGTGTAGCGCCACTCGATGTTGGCCTTTTCGTCCTGCCAGTCCCACGGCTCGATGAGGACGATGTCGCCCTCTTCGATCCACGTTCGGTATTTCATGCGGCCGGGAATACGTCCCATCCGTTCCTTTCCGTCGTTGCATCGGAGCTGTACGTGGTTGCCACCGTTGTGCTGGGTGACGACCGCGAACATCTCGTCCTTGTTTGGCATTCGGAGGTTCCGACGCCCTGATTCTTCACTCACAGGCGAAATATGTGACGGACACGGTTAAGTGGTAGGTGTCTTTCGATACCGTTTGTCATGCCTCTCGTCGCGACGAGAATGGCCCTCGTTTCCGACCTGCCGGACGGGTAACCCCTGGAAATCGTTCTCGACGAAACGAAGAGTATTTACTCGCGTCCGAAAACACAATTCCGTCGATTTCGCCGTTATGAGGCCACTAAGACGGCTGTAAACCGTGCATAATTATACGTCTCGGGATGGCTCGTTCAAGCACGATGTCAGACACTGGGCAGTCAGTCCAATCCCTGCAATCTATGCTCTCCAACCCGACAGTGGCGGAAAACGTTCTCTATAACCCGTCCCCGGACCAACTCCGCGAGTTCTCGCGGGAGTTGGAGACGACGGCCGAGTTCGGGTCCGCGTCGTACGTCAGCCGCGAGCGCTCTCGCAACTCGGACAAAACGAAGAACGCCGTGGACGAGCAGTTCGATGCGGGCGATTTCGCCCACATCGAGGACGCGGTGGCGTACGCCCGCGACCACGAAATGCTCTGTGTCGACCGCATGATGGGCCGACACGACGACCACTCCTACCGATGCCGACTGTACGTCCCGAAGAAGTACGGTCGCATCGCGCTCGCGTGGGCGAACCTCTTCGAACCCGTCGAGGGACCCGGCGAACCGGACTTCGTCACGATACAGGTTCCCGACTGGGACGACATCGCCATCCGAATCCTCCCCGAGGAGGGACTGACCGCCGTCCTCGGCAGCGACTACACGGGCGAAGCGAAGAAGTCGTTCCTCCGCTTGTTCATGTTCCACGCCAAGCGAGAGGGCGGACTCGGACTGCACGCCGGAAGCAAGCGGGTCACGCTTCGGAACGAAGACGACGAGTTGCGGGACGTTGGACAGGTGTTCCTCGGCCTCTCCGCGACGGGTAAATCCACGCTGACCGCTCACGGACTCTGGTTGGACGACCCCGAATCGGCGACGATGCTGCAGGACGACGTGTGCGCGCTGCTCCCCGACGGGAGCGTCGCGGGCAGCGAGGGCAACGGCCTCTACGTCAAAACCATCGGACTGGACGCCGAGGAGCAACCGGCGATGTACGACGCTGTGACCCACGAGTCCGCGGTCCTCGAAAACGTGGACGTGGACGAGGATGGGGCGGTCGATTTCGACAGCGGCCGTCACACCTCCAACGGCCGCGCCATCATCCGCCGCGACCGACTGGCCTCGTCGAGCGACGATATCGACCTCGACAGGGTTGACCAACTGTTCTTCATCACGCGCAACCCGACGATGCCGCCGGTTTCGAAGCTCTCACCGGAGGAGGCCGCGGTGGCGTTCATGCTCGGTGAATCCATCGAAACCAGCGCGGGCGACCCGTCGAAGGCCGGGGAGTCCATCCGCGTCGTCGGGACCAACCCCTTCATCGTCGGGTCGAAGGGCGAGGAGGGCAACCGCTTCCGCGACCTCATCGACGACTTGGGCGTCGAGTGTTACATCCTCAACACCGGCCACCTCGGCGGCAAGGACATCGGCGTCACGGAGTCTGTGACGCTGCTCCGCGAAATCGCCCGCGGGACGATCGAATGGACGGACGACGAGGCGACGGGCCTCACGGTTCCGAGTTCGGTCCCCGGCATCGACATCGAGGAGTTCTCCGTCGCCGACAACGTCTCCGACCACGAATCCGAGTTGGAACGACTGCGAACCGAGCGTCGGGTGCACCTCGACACGTTCGAGGAGCTAGACGAGGACATTCTGGACGCCGTCTACTGACACAAAACCGCTTTTCGATTCAGTTCAGCGCCTCGACTTCCCCCGTCAAGTCGCCCGGTTCGTCGACGGGGCCGTTCACGAACAGTCCGTGGCCGATTATCGCGACGGCGACGAACCCGGCACCGATGACGGATAGCGTCAGCGAAACCGTCGTCAGATAGCCGACGCCGACGCCGAGGACCATACTGGCGAGGATTCCGACCAGCACGAGGTCGTAGTACTGCCACGTGTAAGCCATGCTACTGAGTAGCACCTACTTGCCTGAATAACTAGGGGTGGGTGGAACGCTCTTTTAGTATCGTCTGAAAAGTGGAAAACGGTCGTTCTACCGCGCGTCCGCCGCATTGGAGCGATTACGCGCTACTGTCGGGTTGTCCGTTGTCGGGCGTCCGACCCAAAACCACGTCCTGATCGGCGAGCGTGTCGAAGGCACCCGATGCGTACTCGTCCGCCCACGGGTTCTCCGGGTATCTGTCGTCGGGCGTGTCGTTGGGGTCGCGGAAGCGCTCTTCGGGGTTGTGGCGCGACTGTTCCGCGTAGAAGTCGAAACAGACCCGAATGCTGTCGCTCTGTATTTCGTTGCCGACGTCCTTCGGGAGCGACCAACGAACCGTCACGTACTGCGGTGTGCCGTTCCCGAACGGGTCGATGGGTTCGCCGTCGGGGTACGCACCGCCGACCACGTCCGGGGAGTCCCCGTCGCGGACCCCGTCGAGGAGGACGGGAACGGACCCGTACTGCGGCGTCGTCGTCTGCGTCCCTTTGAGGTCGAGCGGTTTCTGGATGTAGCGGTCGTTCCAGAGGTTACCCGTCTGCGGGCCGTCGCCGACCGTCGCGTTCTGGTTCTGGTCGTAGAACGAACGGAACTCCAAGTTCTCGTCCATCTCGCCGAACCCGTTGGTGTCCTGCCCTTCCGCGTCCAGTTCGGGGTCGTTCTGGCCGTTCTCCATGGAATGGCTGAGGCGTCCGCGGAACCAGACCCACGCGGGGTTGTTCACGTTCAGAATCTCGAACCGAATCCACCCCTGGTCGCCGGGTTTGACGTCCCTGAGTTCCATGCCGAGTTCGGTGTTGTCGGTGTCCTGGGCTTCGACGACCCTGGGTTCGACGTCGTTCCCGTAGTGGTCGACTTCCCAGCCGATCTTCAGGTCGAGTTCACCAGCCGTGAACGTCGCGCTGGTTCCTTCGTCGTCGTTCAGAAGCGCCATCGTCCCCGCGCCGCCGAGTACAGCGCCAGCGCCGATACCGCCGAGGCCGAGAAGTGCTTTGCGTCGCGTCAAGTCGAACGTTTTGTCTGACATTGTAAATCTCCGTTCTTCGACACCGAAATTGCCCCGTTTGTGGCGTGTCGCCGTGTCGAAGACGCAACCGAACCGACCACCTGTCACCTCGTATATATATATATACTCGATAGTGGTTTCATAGACGCCGTATAGCGACCCCATATACAGTGTATAGTGGTGATACGGGGATTTCGAGTCGAAGGTTCGGGCACCCATATACGGCGTATATGCGGGCCACAATCCGTTGCTACTCGTGAATTTCATCAAATACGACGGGGGATGAAACCGTCTCACTCGCCTTGGAACGACGCGGGCGTTCACTGGACTGTTATGAAAAATGCCATAGCAACTTCATAATTATATTACAACAGTTCAAGTTATCAATCGGACACAGTGATGACAACGACGAGTAGGGGGGCCGGTGATGGAACAGAACCAAACGGTTGGGTGTGTGCATGAGTACGGCGGCCTCCGTACCGGCCCAAACCGGCGAGACGACCGAACGCGAACGAGGCAGGGAATCGGATACGCTCACGCAGGAAACCGCATTCAAGATACTCAGCTGTCGGCGACGACGACACGTCGTCCACTACCTTCTCCAACGGGGTGAACCGACCTCGCTGCACGAACTCTCGAAACAGCTCGCGGCGTGGGAAAACGAGATTTCACCGGACACGGTCACGTACGAACAGCGGATGCGCGTCTACACCGCGCTTCGACAGGCCCATCTGCCGAAGATGGACGATGCTGCCATCGTCCGGTTCGACGCGAACGGGGGGACGATACAACTCACCGACGACGCGACGAAGTTGGAGGTGTATCTGGATATCGTCCCCCACGACGGACTCCCGTGGAGCAGTTACTATCTCGGACTCTGCGGCGTCTCTGCCGGCCTTCTCACGGCGGCGCTGCTCGGACTGTTCCCGTTCAACCTCCTTCCCGGCATCGCGTGGGGCTTCGTCGTCGTGGCGCTGTTCTCTACCTCCGCGGTCGCACACAAACGACACGACGAGCGACACCACCTCGGACGGGAGGGGAAGCCACCGATATGAGTGCGTTCGCCACCGTCCGGAAGCCGGGACGAATCGCTCGTATCGTCGGGGGCGTATTCCTCGTCTTCGCCCTCGTTCTCACGGCCGTCGTCGTGTTCCCACAGATAGTCGGCGCGAGCGGGAGCTACGTCGTGCTGTCGGGGAGCATGAGTCCGACGATACACGCCGGAGATGTCGTCGTCTCCCGAAACGTCGAGACGGCGGAAATAGGGGCGGGTGACGTCATCGTCTTCCAAGATGGGTCCGTCTCTGCCGACCGGACGACCCACCGCGTCGTGAACGTGGTTCACCGCGACGACGGGGTGTTCTTCGAGACGAAGGGAGACGCAAACGAGAATCCCGACGCGAATCCCGTTCCGGCCGACGACGTTATCGGCCGCGTCTGGTTCCACGTACCGTACATCGGCCACCTCATGATGTTCGCCCGGTCACGGATGGGTCTCCTCTCGCTGGTCATCGTTCCGTGTCTGCTCCTCGTCGTCACGGAAGCGTACTCGCTCGTGAGCGCGGCGTTGGGTGGCGATTCGGACGGGTCCAATGAAGAGAGGGGCGAACCTACCGAACCGAGCGCATCGACGCCCGACAGCGCGGAACCCGCGGAGAAAACCGGATGATGCGAGGATTCGACTACAGATTCGCCGTCCTCGCGCTCGCCGCACTCTGTTTAGTGAGCGCGGCAAACACGCACGTCACGAACGGCCGACTGGGCGACAGCGAGACCGTTCATTCGGGGGAGTTCGTCGGCGCAACCGTCACGACGACACCGAGCGCGAACGTGACGGGCGACCCGACGGCCACCGCGAAAACCACGGGCACGACGGAAATCACGACCGCCGCGACCACCCACGCGACGACCGATTCGGCAAAAACACCGAAAGCGAGTTCCGACCCGGGCTAACCGAGGTATCGCCAGTCTGTCGGCCGCGACGGCACCGAGTAGTGGCATTTTACCTCGTGGTAGGCCGTATCCAAACCGATGGACGATATCGCGGCTTGCCTCTCGACGGTCGTTGACGAACAGCCGACAGCGGTTTGCGAACTCGACGGCGGCGAAATCGGCACCGTCCATCGCGTCGAGTTCGATACCCGAGCGCCGCTCGTCGTCAAGACGAGCGAGACGTCCCTCTCGGTCGAAGCGACCATGCTCACCCACCTCGCCGACGCCGGCCTTCCGGTTCCTGAGGTCGTTCACGCGACGGACGACCTCCTCGTACTCGAACACGTGGACGGCGATTCGACCATCACACCCGAAGTCGAACGCGACGTCGCGGACCACCTCGCCGCCCTCCACGACGTGACTGCGCCAACCTACGGGTTCGAGTGCGACACGCTCACCGGGTCGCTTCACCAGCCGAACCCGTGGACGGATTCGTGGGTGGACTTCTACCGCGACCAGCGGTTGACGTACGCGGCGGGAGTCGCCAACGAGACCGGAAAACTTCCCGCTTCGACGGTCGAACGGGTCGAGGCGCTCGCCGCCGACCTCGATTCGTTGCTGGTCGAACCCGAGGCCCCCTCGCTGATTCACGGCGACGTGTGGACGACGAACCTCCTCGCGTCCGACGGGGAACTCCGTGCGTTCCTCGACCCGGCGGCCTACTACGCCCACGCGGAAATCGAACTCGCGTACGTGGATTGGACGGGCACCGTCGGCGACACCTTTTTCGACCGGTACGACGAACGACGGGGCATCGATTCCGGGTTCGAATCGCGCCGCGACGTCTACGTGTGCTATCCGCTGCTCTCGCACGTCTATCACTTCGGGGAGCGGTACCTGTCCGAACTCGACCGAACGCTGACGCGGTTGGGGTACTGACTTCCTTCCAACTCAATCCGCGATGTCGAGAATCTGGGGCAAGCCCTCGACTTCGTACGTCGGGGAAACGGACAGGTCGTAGTCGGTGCGGTGCGGTCGGCGGATGAACGCGGAGTCCACGCCCGCGTTGTGCGCGGCGACCACGTCGCTCTCGCTGTCGCCGACGAACAGGGCGTCTTCGACCCCGAGGTCGGCCAGTGCGAGTTCGAGAAAGTGCGGATTCGGTTTCTTTCGGCGGATTCCATCGACGGTCGGCGGCCTGCCATAGTACGTCTCGAAGTGACGGTCGAGTTCGAAGTAATCGAGCATGAATTCCACCGTCGCCTGTTGATTGGAACTGACGAGTCCGAGGGGCCGGTCGAAATCCGAAAGGGTCCCGACGTCCTCGTACGTCGTCGTCCGTCCCGCTCGAATCTCCCGGAGTTGTTTCTCCGAGGCGGCGCTATCGCGGGCCTTCCAGAACGCGTCGGGGTCGAACCCGTACGCCTCACACACCCGCCGAAATCCGTCGGGGGTGGCACTGTGCGTTACCTCGTTCAAATGCGCGTCCGCCGGGTCCACGTCGAACTCCTCGAAGGCGGAAATCGCCGCTTCGCGGAGCAACGCCCGTTTCGGAGGCTTCACGAGGACGCCGTCGTTGTCGAACAACACCGCGTCGTACATTTGGTGAGTCTCGTCAGCGAGCGAGCGTATGTGTTCCCATTTCGAGCGGCCGAAGTGAGTTTGGGCATCGAGCGCGTAATCGGGTCGATGGACCCGGACTCCGACTTCTCGGACGAACAGGTGGGAAAACGCGTCGTCGCCGCCGACGGAACGCCGCTCGGCGACGTGAAGGAAGTACGAAACGGGACGCTGTACGTCGAGGTGGGCGCGGACCCGAACCCGGACACCATCGACGAACTCGGATGGGGCGGCGTCGTCAACCAGTCGGTGCACGAGTTGCGACGGCAGTTCATCGCGACCATCACCGACCACGCGGTACGGTTGTCGGTGTGAGGCCGGTCGGACCGGCCACCGGTTTCGCAAGGACTGCCGGTACCTCCGACGCACACCGAACGGCCATTTCCTCGTTTTCGGCGGTTCCGTAGCCTCCGCGACTGTCTTCCTCGAAACGGCACGTCACCGCTCGCGGAGACGGTTTCCCGATTTCTTCCACCTATCTACGCGGGGCGACAACTGCCGATAATGCGAACGAAATCACGAACGTTTCGGGGAGGGCGCTGATGTCCGGCGAGTCGGCCGTCCGTCCCGAGGAGTTCGTCAGAAACCTCCGGCGATTCCGGTACCGGGAACTGATGATGGCGCTCGCGACCGTCGCCGTCGTCGTCGCCGCCGTCGGCCTCTTTCCCGGCATGGAGAACGTAACCAACGGGCTGAAGACGAACGCGACGACGACGGACCTCGCGCTCTTCGTCGCACTCATCGTGTTGGCCGCGATGGTGAAGGGAATGGTCGGGTTCGGATTCGCGCTCATCGCCACGCCGCTCGCGGCATCCGTGATGAACGTCGAAATCGCCGTCGTCGTCCTCGCCGTCCCGCCGTGGATGATAAACGTCTTTCAGGTAGGCGAGACCAACACGGGATTAGAGTACGTTCGCCGCGAGTGGTCGCTCATCGGCCTCGCGCTGGTCGGGAGCGTCGCGGGGGTGTTCTTCTTCTCCGCGTTCAAAACCAGCGCGCTGGTGACGTTCCTCATCGGCGTCGTCCTGTTCGGCTACGTGCTGTTCCAACTCGGCAAGGGGTTCGTCTCCGTCGAAGGGACGCACAACCCCGTCGCCCTCGGTATCGTCGGTCTCTTGGAGGGCTTCCTCCTCGGCGCGGCCAACCTCGGCCCGCTTCTCCCGACCTACCTCCACACGTTCGAGCGGGACAAAGAGCGGTACGTCGGCGGCCTCTCGATGGTGCTCGGTCTGGTGTTCACGGCGAAAATCGTCCAGATGTTGGCGACCGGCGTCATGACCACCTATCACCTCTGGTTGGGTTCGACGCTCGCCGTCGTCACCCTCGTCGGACTGTTCGCCGGAACTTACCTCCGGCGCGTCGAAATCGACGAGCGCAAGTTCAACTGGTTGGTCGTCGCCATCCTCCTCGTCATCTCGCTGAAAATCTTCTCGAAGACGGTTCCGGCGCTGTTCTTCTGAGGGACCTACCGCACCGCGGCGACCCGCCATTCGTCGTCCGTGATTCGCTGTTCGGCGATGGTCTCTCCGTCACTCAACACGCGGACGGAGAATCCTTCGCCGTTTCGTTCCGTCTGGAGTCGAACCGTCCGCACGTCGGCCTCGAATTCGGTCCGTCGTTCGTCCGGGGACCAGTCATCGCGGATGGCCGTCAGCCCGAAATCGCCGTAGGAGAGACGGGTCGATTCCTCGATGGTGCCGTCGGCGCGAACCTCCGCGATGATACCCTCGTTGCTCTCGTTTTCCCGAACGAGGAGCGTGTAGGTCGTTCGTGACATGGGCGAACGTTTGCCCGCTTCGACTATCCCCGCCGGGGTTGCACACGCAGGGTGTTTTATTCCACTCGTTCGAGGACGATACCGTCCTCGAAACCGCCGCGCTCTGTCGCTTTTTCGGCCCGAAGGCGTTCCAATTCGTCGCGGGAGACGCCTTTCCGCTCGGCCAGCGCGTACACGACTTCGAGTACGTCTGCTAATTCCATCACGTCACCCGATTCGTGGACTTCGGCGACTTCCTCGTCCAACTTCTCGGCGAGACGTCGTTCGTACTCGTCCGAGTCGGCGGTGTGTGTCACCGCCGTTTCGTCGTTTTCCTCGATGATTCGGGGGATGGCGTCACGAACCAACTTGTCGTACGTTCGAGCCATAGATTCCGTATCAAATTCCGTGTGCAAAAGGACACCGACCACACCTCAGCCACCGTCGCTCGTCACGTTTTCCGGCCCGTCACCGACTCCATTCGGAGTTCGTACAGTTCCGGTTCCACGTCCGAAATCGACTCGCCGAACACTCGGAGCGGGACGAAACGCTCGTTTATCCCGGCGTCGTTGAGCGATTCCGATGTCGGTTCGAGGTGCCCCCGCACGAGGATGCTCCACGATTCGTCGCCCGCCGCCTCGTAGACCACGAGGCTGGCCGTGCCCGTCCCTTCCACGAACGACATCTTTTCGCCTCCCTCTTCGACGCCGAACCTGAGGAGGAGTCGTTCACCGTCGTAGTAAAACGAGACGGGGATGGCGTAGGAATCGGAATCACGAGCGAGCGAGAGGACACCCGTGTCCGCGTCCCGTAGCTTTCCTTCGAGTTCCGCCTCGTCCATGCCGAACGTGTAGACGAACTCCACGTGTTCCATGCGGAGAGGTATGATGTGGAAGGGTATAGGTCGAACCCTTCGACAGCAGGGGAGACATCACGAACTCGGATGCGAGCGTCTTTTCCCGCGTCCGGGCGGACCTCCCGGTATGGAAACCACGCGCTTTCGCGTCCTCGCCGACGAGGAGGGTTCGCTTCGCCTGTTGAACCGGGAGACGTACGAACCGGTCGTCACCGCCGCCGAGGGCCACGACGTCGACGTGAACGGCCTCCACCCCGGCTATTGCATCGACGCCGACCTCGATTGGACGACGAGCGAACCGACGATTCGGTCGTTTTCGGTGGTGAGTCGGACGCTGTACGCCTTCGCCGACGGAATCGAACCCGTCTTCGAGGCGGCACAGGGGGCGTGGACGGAGGCACAGATGGCGGGCGATTCGATGAACAGCCGCGTCACTCGCAACACGGACAACGAGGTCAACGGCGTCCTCTACGTGTTCGCCGAAAACGACAGGGGCGGAATCTTCGAGGCGTTCCGCGACGGCACCCGGCCGGTCGAACCGCTCGTGGACAGGGTGAACGAGGAGGAAGGGACCGACCCACGCGAGGTGTTCGTCCTTCGGCCCGCAGAGGGGCGATACGTCATCGTCATCATCGCGCTCCGAAAGGGCGGGCAGTTCGCGGAGACGCTTCGGGACACGTACGACTGTCCGTCGCCGTCGGAGTAAATCGAAGGGCAGTCTTTTCTCTTCCCTTCTCTTCCGTCTACAGCGTCTCGTCGAGATAGTCGGTGACGATGCGATACGAGCGAATCTTCTGGTCGGTGTCGGTCGAACCGTGGCCTTCCTCGCCGAGTTCCTCGTAGTCGAACTCCTCGCCGTCCCCCCAGCCACGCTCCTGCAGGGCGTCGCGGTAGAGGCGGGCCTGCGAGACGGGACAGCGCGGGTCGTTGACCCCGTGAACCATGAGAATCGGCGACGCCGCCGACTCGACGTGAGTGAGCGGCGACCGCTCGCGGTACAGGTCCTCGTTCTCGTCGGGGTCCCCGAGTTGCTGTTCGAGGACGTGCTGGAAGTGCGGCATGGAGTCCTCGTACAACCGTTGGAGGTCGGTTATCCCGACCAACGCCAGCGAGGCCGACCAGAGGTCGGGATACCCAACGTGCTGGCTGTAGGCGCTGTAGCCGCCGTAGGAGCCGCCGAAGACCGCGACGCGATTTTCGTCTATCCACTCGCGGTCCATCAGCCAGCGGCCACCGTTGGCGATGTCGCGCTGTTCGCCGCCGCCCCAGTCGCCGCGGATGGCGTATTTGAACCCGCGTCCGCGCCCCGTCGAACCGCGATAGTTCGGCTGGAAAACGGTGTAGCCGCGGGAGACCAGAAACTGGGCGAGTTCGTTGAACGACTGGGTGGACTGTCCGTGCGGTCCGCCGTGTACCATCACGACCGCGGGTCGTGCGGTCGCCCCGGGGTCGACACCGGATCGCTTTCGGGCGTCGTACAGCAGTCCGCCGATGGTCCAGTCGCCGGATTCGTAGGTGACGTACTCGGCACCGACGAACGCCGTCGGGTCGATGTCCCCGTATTCCGCGTCGAGGAGAACGTCGTGTTGGTCCGTTTCGAGGTCGTATGCGAGGAGTCGCTTTCGCTCGTCGGGCGTCGTCTGCGTGAGGACGACGCGGCCGTCCGCGAGGAACGGACGCTCGATTCCGTCGGCGATGGTGGTCACGCCCTCCGGGAGGTCTAATTCCCGCCCGTCTCCGGTTTCGAGGTCGTAGACGACCGGCACCGTCGCCGCCCGACGGGTTCGGGTGACGAGTACGTGACGACCGTCCGGGGTGAACGTCGACGGATACTCGACGTACTCGCCGTCGCTCAACCACCGGACGGTGTCCCGTTCGAGGTCGTAGACGCCGGCGCGGGGTTTGTCGTCCGCGTTATCCTCGACCAACAGGGACGTCCCGTCCGGTCCCCAGTCGGCGACGTCCGTTTCCGAACCGGGTTCGCCGACGTCGAGGCGACGCGGGTCGCTCCCGTCCGCATCGGCGACGTAGACGTCTCGATTGTCGAGGTCGTCGGTTTCGTTGGTCACGTAGGCGATTCGTTCCCCGTCGGGACCGTACATCGCGTTCCACGTCGGTTGGTCGTAGGCGGTCAGTTGCTCGGTCTCGCCGGAGTCGGTTCCGTAGCGATACAGGTTCATCTGGTCGCCTTCGTCGCTCCCGTACAGCAGGTAGCGACCGTCCGGGGAAACGTCGATAATCACGCCTTGGCCGTCGGTTTCGACGAGCGTTTCGCGGTCGCCGTCGGTCGTCAGCGCGTGGATGTCGTTTTGTTCGTCACCGTCGTCGTCGCGGTGGAAGTAGATCCGCTCGCCGTCCGCGTCCCAGCGGATGTGCCAGCGGGCGCTCTTCGGGACGTCACCGTCGCTCAACTGGTCTAACTCGCCGGATTCGACGTCGAGGACGCACAGTTCGTTTCGACCGCTTCCGTCGTAGTAGCACGCGACCCGTTCACCGTCGGGTGCTACCATCGGATGGTAGAACTCCGGGAGTGAAGCGAGCGCTTCGAGGGGAAATTCAGGTCGTGAGGCGTCGTTCGCCGAGTCGGACATAACGACCGGAGGTGTGTCCCGAACGATAATAGTGTTATCTAACTGTCAGTCGAGCGGTTGGGCGTCCTCGGAGATTCCTTCGACGGCTTGGTCGTCCTGTCTGAGGCCTTTGCGGAGATAGTAGAACGCGTCGAGGGTTCCGAGGATTCCCACGACGCCGCCGACGTAGAAGGCGTCCTGCACCGAAAACGAGTCGGTGATGGCACCGAACCCGACCGGCCCGAACACCTGTCCCGCCGAGAGCGAGGCCGTGAACGCACCCGTCACGAGTCCCATCCCGTGAACGCGACCGCGTTCGGTTCGGATGGCCACGGCGGAGGTCCGTGAAACGGCGCTGAACGCGCCCATACAGATGGTAAGCCCGAGCAGGAGGGGAAGCGTGGTCGCGAGCGGAACGACGAGCATGGAGAGTGCGCTCAACAACCCGCCAGCCACGATGAAGT
Organism: Haladaptatus sp. HS23; assembly: GCF_056892285.1. NCBI lineage: Archaea > Methanobacteriati > Methanobacteriota > Halobacteria > Halobacteriales > Haladaptataceae > Haladaptatus > Haladaptatus sp. HS23. The sequence continues at coordinate 311,794 of NZ_JBXGLH010000001.1, forward strand.
GGATTCGGTAGTCGTCGTAATCGTCGGCCATCCGGCCGAGCGGAATCTGGAGGATTCCGCCGACGGCCATGTAGACGGAGAGGACGAGACCGACCGTGGTCGAGGAGAGCGCGAGAACGGACGTGGCGAAGACGGGAAAAAACGAGTTGAACCCCCAGCGGTAGAAGCCACGGGCGGCGATGTACGACATGATTCCCCGGAGCTCGAAGTCGGCCCAGACCGCGCGAGCGGCCTCGCGGGGGTTGGGTGTCGCCTCGGTGTCGCGCACGTCGTCGGGCAGTTCGGGAACTAAAATCACGACGAGGACGAACGCGACGACGGTGAGTAGACCCATCACGTAGAACGGCGTCGTCATGCCGGAGAGGGTGAACCACGGCGTTCGGATGGCGTGCTGGGCGAAGTAGCCGCCGACGGTCGGGCCAATGGCGACGCCGCCGAACAGCGAGACGTAGAACAGGTTCGTGATGGACCCCTCCCGCCCTTTCGGCGTGATGTCGCCGACGTACGACTGGGCGATGGGCGTCACGAGGACCGAGGAGAACCCTTGGAAGAACCGAACGACACCGAGCATGAGCGGGGTCGAGACGAGCGCGTAGGCGACGGAGAGAACAGCGAACATGCCGAGTCCAGCGAGGAGCAGTCGCTTGCGTCCGTAGGAGTCGGAGACGCGCCCGGTGAAGGGAGCGAGAACCCCCCGAGAGATGGCGAATCCGGAGAAGATGAGGCCGACGACGACGCCCGACGCACCGAGTTTGTCGGCGTACATCGGCAGGATGGGTTCGAGGATGCTGAACCCGAGCATGGAGACGCCGGTTGCGATGAACAACCCGACGAAAGCCCCCTTGTGTTCCCCGAGTTCGTCAAGCACGCGTCTCACGTCCCGTCGCGTTGCTCGCCGGGTGTGAATACCAGTCCATACGGATACTTACTGACCAGTTAGTAAAACGGTTACGACCGAGGATGCGTACAGGCGATAGTCCGAAAAACGACGAATATCGGGGCGAAAACGGTTCGGAACGACGGTTTGTCCGTCAGTCAACCGTCGATAGTCTGTCGATAGTCGGCCGACGGTCGTTGGTGTCAGTCGTCGGTCGCCGTCGCGTCGTCCATCGGTTCGGCTGCGCCCTCGCCCATCGAGACGTGCGCCTCTTCACTGAGTTCCGTGTTCGGGAGCGTGAGCGCGACGACGAACGCCAGCGCGAGGACGCCGGTTCCGGCGAGGAACACGGTGTCGATGCTGTTTGCGAGCGCCGTCACGACGACGTCGTGAATTCCCTTGGGAAGCGCGTTGATGGTCGCGGGGTCGATGCTCCCGCCGGACGCCGCCACGCTCTCGGACCCGCCCTTCGAACCGAACGCGTCGGCGAGGCGGTGGGTGAGTTGGTTCGTCAGCAACGCGCCGAAGACGGCGACGCCGATGGAGCTACCGAGGCTTCGACTGAACGTGACGGAAGTCGTCGCGACGCCGAGGTCCTCGCGGTCCACGGCGTTCTGCACCGCGACGGTGAGGACGGGCATGACGAACCCGAGTCCCATTCCGGTGAGGAACATGAACGCGGTCGATTCCGTCGAGGTCGTCGCGGGACCCATGGTGTGAAGCAGCCAGTATCCCGCGGTGCCGACCACGGTGCCGAGGACGGCGAATATCTTGTAGCGACCGAGTCGGGTCATGAGTTGCCCCGTCACCGCGCTCGTGACGAGCATGCCGCCGACGAGCGGGAACAGGAGCAGGCCGGAGTTAGTCGCGCTCGCGCCGAGGACGGTCTGGAGGAAGACGGGGAGGTAAATGGTCGCCCCGAACATCCCGATACCGAGACAGAAACTCAGCGTCATGACGCCGACGACGGTGTGCCTGTCGAGCAGGTGGATGGGGAAGACGGGTTCGCTCACGCGCAGTTCCTGCAGGACGAACAGGACGCCGAAGACGACGGTACCCGCGGCGAGCGCGAGAATTTCCACGGAGTCCCACGCGTACTTGCCGCCGCCCCACGTCGTGAGGAGCATGAGCGCCCCGACCGCGAAGACGAGGAGCGCGGCCCCGAGGTAGTCGATGTCGTGTTCGGTGTCCGGCGTCGGCAGGTCGAGTTTGAAGTGCGTGATGGCGATGGCCGCGAGTCCGATGGGGACGTTGATGTAGAAGATCCAGCGCCAGCTGTAGTGGTCGGTGAGGTAGCCGCCGAGGAGCGGTCCACCGATGGTCGCGACACCGAAGATGAGCATCATGTAGCTCATGTACTTCCCACGTTCGCGGGGCGAGAAGATGTCGCCGAGGATGGTCGTCGCCATGGCGATGAGACCGCCCGCGCCGATGCCTTGCAGCGCGCGGAAGAGCGCGAGTTGCGTCATCGGGGCGACGACGTCGTTGATGGCGGCGAACTCGCCGGCGAGGCCGGAGAGGATGGAGCCGATCAGGAAGATGGTGATGGACGACTCGAAGATGATGGAGCGTCCGTACAGGTCGCTCAGCTTCCCGTATAACGGCGTCGTCACCGTCACTGTCACGAGGTACGCCGTGACGACCCACGACAGTTTGTTCGCACCACCCAATTCGCCGACGATGGTCGGGAGCGCCGTCGAGACGATGGACTGGTCGATGGAGCCGAGAAGCATCCCTAACATGAGGCCGCCGAGGATGACGAGGCGTTCACGACCGATGCCGTCGCTCGTTTCAGTACTCACGTCCGAACCCTCCGTTCGAACGAAGCTGTCCGGGTTTCGAGGTGAATGAACATTCAGTCATCTATGACTTACTGAACGGTTAGTCAATTATAAAGCTTCCGAGACAGAACCTCCCACGAAAACCGCAGTTTGAACACCCTTCGATCGTATTCCGTCACTATGACCCGTTTTGTCCTTCGTTCGGGAGCACATCACGGGCTACTGAATGTTCATTCAATTTTTATATCTCGCGTTCGTAGAGCGTGTATGCACGAATTCGATGCGACGACCGTCACGCGCGGAGGGCGGTTCGCGGAACGGGATTCCCTCGCCGTATCGTTCCAGCCGGCGACTCGAACGACCGTCCACAGCGGGTCTTTCGGCCGATGACGGAGACGCCATCCTTCCTCGAAGACCCGACCGACACGCGGGACGCCATCATGCGAGCGACGTATCTCGCCCTCTGTAAGCACGGCTACGCCGACCTCACGATTCAGCGTATCGCGGACGAGTTCCCGAAGAGCAAGTCGTTGCTCTATCACCATTACGACGGCAAAGACGACCTCTTGCTCGACTTCTTGGAGTTCATGCTCGAACACCAACGGGAACGGATTCCCGCCGAACGGACGGGGAGCGCCGACGAACATCTGAACGCCATCCTCGACCGCGTGTTCAGCACCTCGGTTTCGGACGACTATCGGGATTTCTCGCGCGCGATGGTCGAACTGCGCGCACAGGCCGCCCACGACGATAACTACCGCGACCACTTCACGCGGAGCGACGAGTTCTTCCGCGAACTGCTCACGGGCGTCATTCAGTCGGGTATCGACGACGGCGTGTTCCGCGACGTCGACGCCGAACAAGTGGCGGCATCCCTGCTGATGACCATCACAGGGGCGATGACCCAGCGCGTGACCACGACGGAGGAAACCATCCCGGCGGTTCGTGACGAACTCGACGCCTACATCCGCCGTCGATTGCTCGTCGACGAAGAGTGAGGGGTGGAACGAGGAGTGAAGGTGGAACGAGGAGTCAGTGAACGATGGTGACGGGAATCGTGGCCCGCCGCGTCACCGCCTCCGCCACGCTCCCGAGGACGATTCTGTCGAGTCCGGTTCGACCGTGGCTTCCCATGACGATGCCGTCGATGCCGTTTTCCGTCGCATACTCCACGATGCTGTGTGCCGGGCGACCCATCAGCCGTTCCGTTTCCACCGTCACACCCGACTCCTCGGCCGTCTCTTGCATCTCGGAGAGGAGCCTGTCTGCCGTCGATTTCTTCGTATCCTCGACTGAATCGTCGTAGAAGATGTCCCCGTATTCGTCCGAGGAAATCCAGCTACTGGGGTCGAGGACGTGGAGGAGGACGATGGTCGCGTCCGGGTAGATGTCGAGTGCGTGTTCGAGCGCGCTATCCGACTGCGGTGCGTTGTCCACGGGGATGAGAATCCGTTTGGGCATGTTTCCCGTATGGATAGCGGTCGGTACAGGTGTTTCGGTGACGACGGTAAAACGACCGAAGGTCGCGTCAGTCCGCGGGGGACGGCGCGTTGGCTTCGCCGACCTCGCTCGTCTTCCACGTCCCGCGTCGGAACCAGAGGAAGGCGAGAATCGCGGTCACGGTGTTCGAGAACGCGATGGCATACCAGACACCCGTCGCACCCATGCCGCTCACTTCGAGGAGGTAGTACGCCACGGGAATGCGGAACACCCACAGCGAAAGGATGGTGAACACCATCGCGGTGGTGGTATCACCCGCCCCGCGGAACGCCGACGTGACGACTCGGAAGACGCCGAGGAACAGGAACGTCGGGCCGATGATGTGGAGGTACTGTGCGCCGAGTTCGATGACCCGTGCACGGTTTGCGCTGTCCCCGACGAATATTCCGACGACCGGTTCCGCGAACACCCACGCGAGGACGCTCACCACGGCGAGCACGACCGCCAGCGTCATCGAAGCGTAGTAGACTGCCCGCTCCGACCGCTCCGGTTTGTCCGCACCGAGGTTCTGTCCGACCGCCGTCGTCGTCCCCTGTGCGAGTCCGATGCTCGGGAGGAAGACGAGCGAGTTGAGTCGGTTGCCGATTCCGAAGGCGGCGACCGCTGGATTCCCGGCCATCGAGACGATGGCGGTCAGGAACGTGATACCGAGCGCCCGCATCGACATGTCCACGCTGGCGGGAGCCCCGATGCGAACGATTTTCCTGATGGTCTCCGGGTCGGGAACGATGTTCTCGGGCGTGAGATGGATACCGACCCGCCCACTGAACAGGATAGCGAGTCCGATGACCGCGCCGACGCCCCGGGAGAGCACGGTGGCGATGGCCGCGCCCTGAACCCCGAATCCGGTGAACCCGGTGAGGTTGAGGAGGGTCGTCTGAAGACCGCCGAATCCGAGGGTCTCCAACAGCAGGTTGTTCGTGAACCCGTAGATGAAAAACGGGTCGAGGACAATGTTGAGCGTCACGCCGAACGCCATCAGGTACATCGGCGTCTTCGTGTCGCCCCATCCGCGTAGAAGCGCCTGAAACATGAAGAAACCGAACATGAAGAACACGCCGATGAACGTGGTCTGCGTGAACTCCACGGTCCACCGGTACACCTGCGACCCCGGCGTCGCGCCGATGAGCGAGACGAGGGTCGGCGCGGCGAAGTAGCCGATGACCGCGAAGACCAACGACGCGAGCATGGTGAACGTGATGGTCTGCCCGGCGACGTGGTCCACGCGCTCGTGGTTGCCCGCGCCCTTGTTCTGGGAGACGAGCGCCGTTCCGGCGATGGAAAACCCGGTTCCGAGGCTGATGAGCAGGAAGACGAGCGGGAACGCGTACGAAACCGCGCTCACCGCCCCGGAACCGATCTGACCGACCCAGAAGGTGTCCGCGAGGTTGTAAACGACCTGCATCAACTGGCTGAGGACGATGGGTGCCGACAGCAACAACAGCGGTTTGAACAGGTCACCGTCGGTGAGGTTCACGTCGCGGTTTCCGGCGCTCATTCCCCGTCACCTCCGACGGTAATTCGACCGATAAAATCGCGAATCGCCGCTCGACCGACGTCGTTGGGGGCGTCGGTGCCGAGGACGACGCTTCGACCGCGAGCGCCGTCGAGGAGTATCAGCAGGTGCTCGGCGGCCCGCTCCGGGTCGATTTCCTCGAACTCGCCGCGCTCGACGCCGTCCGCGACGATGTGCGAGAACAGGTCTTTCAAGCGGGCGTCGTTCGTCCGAAACTGGTCCCGGAAGTCGTCGTTGTACGGCGCTTGCATCCCCATCTCCAACATGGCGGTGTCGAAGTCGGTGTGACAGTCCGCGTCGGAAAGGAGCGCTTCGACGGTAAACCGGAGCGTCTCTTCCCCGCTCCCGTGTCCCTCCGTCGAAACCGTTCGGTCGAATTCGTCGAGCAGGTGTTCGAGAAACGAGACGAGCAACTCCTCTTTGCCGTCGTAATGGTAGTGGAGGAGCGACTTGCTCTTTCCCAGTTCGTCGCTGATGCGTCGCATCGTGAGGTTCGCATAGCCGTACTCACAGAGCGCGCGGTGTGTAGCGTCCATGATTCCTTCGTGTGTCTCGGGTGGTGGCCCGGTCGAACGAGGTCGTTCCATCTACTTACTGAATAGTTAGTCAGCCCTGTTAAGGATTTTGTCGTTCAACCGTCACAATCACCCGACGGGACGGTGGAGTTCCACGAGAAGCACCGGAAATGCCGAAACACCCGTTCGAAGCACGACCACAAGCGTTTTGCCGCGATAACTAGTTGTTTAGTCAATGGCAGAGCCATCCGGCGGCGACGAGCGTTCCGAATCCGAACTCGAAATAATGCGGGCCACCTATCGAGCGCTCTGTGAGTACGGCTATGCGAACATGACGATGCAGACGATAGCCGCGGAGTACGGCAAATCGACGGCGGCCATCCACTACTACTACGATACGAAAGACGACCTCCTCGCGGCGTTCCTTAGCTTCCTGTTGGACAAGTTTATCGACCGGGTTCACGAAGTCGAAACGACGGCCCCGAAGGAACGACTCGACCTGCTGTTGGACCGCTTGTTGACCGACCGCGAGGGAAATCGTGATTTCATGGTCGCCATGTTGGAGATGCGAGCGCAGGCTCCGTACAACGACGCGGTACGGGAGCAGTTCCAGCGCAACGACGAGTACACCTGCTATCTCCTCAAGACGGTTATCGCCGACGGGACGGATTCCGGCGTGTTCTCGGTGGAGGACCCGGAACACGCGGCGGAAGCGCTCATGCTCATCGTCGACGGCGCGCGAACGCGCTATGCCTCCCTCGACGAGGAGAACGCGCTCGAAGAGGCGCGTGAGGCGGCACGGGAGTACGTCGAATCGGTGCTGATGGCGAAATAAAAAGCGCCGTTATTCGTGTCGGAGCGCGTCGATGGGGTCGATTCTCGCGGCGTTCCACGCCGGGTAGAGACCCGAGACGAGGCCGACGCCGATACCGACGACGATGGCGATAACGAACCACTTCGGCGCGAACGCGAGGTCGAAGCCGATGGCCTGCGCGGCGGCGTACCCGCCCGCGATGCCGACGACGGTTCCGACGACGGACCCGATGACGCCGAGGATGACCGCCTCGACGAGGAACAGTTGGATGATGTCCCGTTTCTGCCCGCCGACGGCTTTCATGATGCCGATTTCGCGGGTGCGCTCGGTCACGCTCACCAGCATGATGTTGGCGATGCCGATGGCCCCGACGATGAGCGAAATGACGGCGATGCCGGTGATGAAGCTCGTGAACGTCCCGATGACCTCCTGAATCTGGTCCACCAGTTGCCGGTTCGTCTGGAGGGACACCTCGTAGGACGCGGGTTTGAGTTGGCTCGCGTCGGATTCGTTCGACAGGTACGATTTGACGGCGGGTTGAACGCTATCCACGTGGTCGTAATTGACGGCCCGTACCGTGACCTGCGGGTAGGCCTGTTGCCGTTCGCCCGTCGCCGGACTCTTCACAGTCGTGCCGTAGAACGGGTCCGTCGGGACGTAGATGTGGGGTTGTGCCGCACCGAACGCGTTCGCGGTGGCCGAGGCGTTGAGGATGCCGACGACGGTCACGGTCCGCGGGCCACTATCGAACTGAAGCGTGAGCGTATCGCCGGTAGTGACGTTCGTCGAGAACAGGGTCGCCGCCGGTTCGTTGAGGACGACTTCGTCCTCCCCGGGCGTGAACGTGCGTCCCGACTCGAACGAATCGGCGGCGAACGAATTCGGCGTCGTCGCGGTCACGCTCTCCCAGCCGATGGTTTGGCCCTCGTGAGCGATAGAGGAAACCTGTACGTTCCCCTGTGGCACGACGGAATCGACGTCGGAGAGTCCCCGCAACTGCTCGATGTCGTGTTCGGTGAACACCGGCAGTGAGCTTCCCTGCCCCTGTGGGCCGCCGGGTCCGTCGTTGGAACTCGGGGGGCCCACGCTCGCGACGATGGACGGGTTGTCCTCCGCGGTGACTTGGCCGACGACGGCGGCCTGAAGGCTCGCACCGAGTGTGACGAACGTGATGACCGACCCGACGCCGATGATGATGCCGAGCGTCGTCAGTACAGACCGGAGTTTGTGGTCGCGGATGGACCGCCAACTCATCGCGAAACTCTGGCGCACGTTCATGCGTTCGCCTCCATCCGCCGCGGCGCATCGACGGTTTCGATGCGCTCTACTTCGCCGTCCAACAGGTGCACGATTCGGTCCGCGTGTTCGGCGACGACCCGTTCGTGGGTGACGAGGAAGATGGTGTTCCCTTCGTCGTGAAGCTCCTCGAACAAGGAGAGAATTTGGCCCTCCGTCTCCGTGTCGAGGTTGCCCGTCGGTTCGTCGGCGAGGATGATGGCGGGGTCGTTCGCCAACGCACGCGCAATCGCAACCCGCTGGCGTTGGCCGCCCGAGAGTTCGTTCGGACGGTGGTCGAGTCGGTCACCCAACCCGACCCGTTCGAGGAGGTCACTCGCCCGTTCGTTTCGGGGCTTTGTCTTCACTCCCTGGAACACCATCGGCAGGGCGACGTTCTCCTTGGCGGTGAGCTTCGGCATCAGGTTGAACGTCTGGAAGACGAACCCGATTTCGTCACCCCGGAGGGACGTCCGCTTGGAATCCGAAAGCGTCGTCACCTCGGTTCCGTTCACCGTAATCGACCCATCGGTCGGCATGTCGAGACAGCCGACGGCGTTCATCAGGGTGCTCTTTCCCGACCCGCTCGGCCCCATGACGGCGGTGTAGGACCCGGTTTCGATGGTCAGGTCGACGCCGTCGAGGGCGTGAACGGGTTCGCCGCGGTGGTAGGTCTTGCGGACGTCGGTCAACGTCACGGCGGCCGTCGGTTTCCGTGTCGCGTTCGTAGGTTTGTCTGGCATGAAGTCGTGATAGTGTGTTCGGTCGCTCGGCGGGTCCTCTCGCGGTCGGTCACGGGTGCACCGAGGCTATCGGCAGTTTCGGCACCTTCGCACTCACTGACTGAACATTCATTCAGTAAGTGATAAACCTTTCTCGATACGTGGTAACAGAGCCCGATTCGAAAAACCGATTGCGGTTCCGCGGAGGGGCGGGTTTGACATTCACGGCCGTTGACGGCTTCGGTATGGGGGTATGTGACATCTGCGAACGACGGAAGTCGAACGGAACGCACCTCGTCGGACGAACCGGCGAGTTGTGGGTGTGCCGAGGGTGTATGATGCGGGCCGTCACCGGAAAGAAGGAGGAGCTATCGTTCGTTGACCCGTGAGACGACTTTTATGTTCCTCGTCGTCCTCGTAGGAGATAATGACGAAGACACGGGGACGCGAGCTATCACGGTTGCGGTACGCGAGGAACGACGCCGATTTCGAGAGCGAGGGGACGCGCTGTGCCGGGTGGCTCTACACGCCGGAGGGCGTCTCGAATCCGCCCGTGGTCGTGATGGCACACGGGTTCGGGGCGGAGCGAACCTTCGGGTTGCCGGAAATCGCGAAGGAGTTCGTCGCCCACGAGTTCGCCGTCTTTCTCTTCGACTACCGAAACTTCGGCGACAGCGACGGCGAACCCCGCAACCTCGTAAGCGCGAGTCGGCACGTCGAGGACTGGGAGGCGGCCATCGACCACGTCCGGGGACTGAACGCCGTCGACCGACGTAAAATCGCGCTCTGGGGGACGTCCTACAGTGGCGGGCACGTCATTCAGGCAGCGGCCGACGACCACCGAATCGCCGCCGTCATCGCACAAGTTCCGTTCGTGGACGGACGGGCCGTCGCCCGCGCATCCGGCGTGAAAAAGCTCCTGAAGGGAACGGTCGCGGGCGTCCGTGACCTCGTCAGGAAGTACACGTTCCGGGGACCGCACACGGTTCCCATCGCCGGATATCCCGGAGAGTTCGCGGTGCTCAACGCACCGGGAGCGATGGAGGGAATGGAAACCATCGTGCCCGACCCGCCGGTGTGGGACAACGAAGTCCCGGCCCGCGTCTTCCTCGAAATTCCGTTCTACCGACCGATTTCGGTCGTGGAGGACGTTCCGTGTCCGTTGCTCTTCGTCGGGGGGCGAGACGACGACATCGTCCCCGTGTCGTCGGTTCGGTCGGCGGCGGAGGCGGCCGACGCGACGTACATCGAACTCCCGGTCGGCCACTTCGACGTGTACGACGACGCGCTCGATACGGTGGTCGGCTACGAAGCGGCCTTCCTCGACGAGCAACTGCGATAGTGACGAACGGTCATCCGAGGAGGTGGCCGAGCGTCCACGCGCCGCCCGCCGACACGAGGCCGAGGACGAACAGGAGGACGTTCGCACGGGTGTCGCTCGCGGGCACGATGTCGAGGGTGAAGTTTCGCTCCGAGAGCGGCCAGAACGGACGAACGCCCATCGGCGTGATGACGTCGGCGAGGAGGTGGGAAACGATGGCGAGCGTGCCGACCAGTAGGCCGAACTCCGCCGCCTGTACGCCACCGAGAAGGCCGCCCGCGAGGGCGGTCAGCACGCCGACGGTTCCCGCGAACGCGACGGAGTGCGTCGGTCCTCGGTGGTCGAGTCGGGGCATTCGCGTATCGAGGTCCGGTATCATCGTGAGGGTGACGGTGACGACGCCGCCGAGGAGGGCGTACGTCGGGGACCCGGTCGCAACGAGGGCACAACCGATGGGCGCATAGAGCGCGAGTGCCACGCCGCAGTGGCCCGGCTGATACATGGTTTTCACTTGCACTGCACGGGGTTAACTGCAACGGGGGGTTCGAAGGGACGCCGACGGCAACCGATTTGACGCTTCCCTCCCTCGTTCCCCCCATGGACGGATTGACGGCGGTCGTTACCGGCGGGACGCGAGGAATCGGCCGAGCGGTTGCGGCGGCGTTCGCGGACGAAGGCGCGACCGTCACCCTCTGTGGACGGAACGCGGAGGAAGTCGAAGAGAGCGTCGAAGCCATCGAGGAACGGGGCAACACCGCAATCGGCCTCCGCGCCGACGTTCGTGACGAATTTGATATGGAGCGATTGGCGGAAACCGCCGCCAGAGAGGGAGACGACGGCATCGACGTGTTGGTGGCGAACGCCGGAGCCTACCACGGCACACCCGGCGAAACGCCGTTGCCGACGGAATCCTACGCGGCCTTCGACGACACGTTTCGGACGAACTGCCGGGGTGTGTTCACGACGGTTCGGGAGTCGCTTCCCCATCTCACCGACGACGCCCGCGTTCTCGTCCCGACGGGCAGTATCGGCCACGAAACCCATTCCGGGTACGGTTCCTACGCCGTCTCGAAGGCCGCCGCGGAGGCGCTCGTCCGCGGCTTTTCGGCCGAACTCGACGGAACTGTCGTCGGCGTCGACCCCGGCGTGGTCGGAACCGACATGATGGATGGGAAGGGACGCGACCCGGATGACGTGGCCGAACTGTTCGTCTGGGCTGCCACGGACGCGGAGGAGGTAAACGGGGACATCGTCGGCCTGAAGCAGTGGCGGCAGGCGACGCGGGAGTGAGTCAGTCGAGTCGCTTGGGCGCGTGGACGTGAAACTCCATCTCCGGGCAGTACCGAACCCGCGGTTCGGCGTCGGGGGTCGGCAGACCGACGGCATCGAAGAGCGAACCGGCGCGAACGTCGGCCTCGGCGGGGCACAGCGACCACGGGTCGTGTTCGACTCGGGCGGTCATCCCGGCCTGCGGGACGAACAGCCGATAGCGCTCCGCGAGGAAGTCGGCGAGCGACCCGGATTCGGGGGCGGTTACGGTGGGCTCCGGACGATACGTCGCCTCGAATTCGACCGGGAGCGTTTCGGGATGGAGTCGACGGCTCCGAACCCGGTGTGATGCTTCCAGTTCCGTCGCTTCGACCGATTCACTCGGTGCACTCGTTCCGTCGGTCTCGACGGCGATATCGGCATAGAAGTACGGAAGGTGATACAACCGTCGTGCCACGCGTGTCGCAAGCCGACTCGCCGTATCGAGGCTCAAAAAGTAGACGCCGGTGGCGTCGCCGAGACGGACGTAGGTTCGGAAATTGACCTGCGGGAACGTCATGCCGAACGCCCTCGGCGTGCCGGGAGGTCTCGCGTTCTCGATGGTCGAAGCGAGGACGCTGACCCACGCCCGCCCGTCGTACGTGTCGAGCGCCAACGAGTCCGGAATCGCGTTTTCGAGCGGCGCGGTATCGACGGGCCAGTGGACGAACAGACAATCGCGCCACGTGAAACGAAGGGCACGCATGGTCACGACCGCCAGTAGTACCAGCAGGTGAAACAGCAGAACGGGACGCCGAAGGAGATGGCGAGGACGGGAGCGAGCGGCAGCACGCCAAGCGACCCGGTGACGAATGCGTCGAGACCGAAATGCGAAAGCGTGCCGTACACCAGTTCACCCGCGAACGGAACGGTGAGTCGGAAGAGGAGGTACGCAACGAGCGTCTGTGCCACGCGAACCGAAAACCGCACACCGCGAACCGTCTTCGTCTCCATTGTTTTTTACGTGCCGCCGCTCGGCAATAGCTTTGTGGTGGCCGACCGACGGGCTTAATAACTCCACCGAGAAGGTTAATAACCATGTCACGACTGTCACGGCTCGGCGTCGCCGGGTTCGTCGCCCTCGTCGTCCTCACCGGAGTGGGGGTGACGGCGGGCCTGTCCAAAGTCCTCGTCATCGGATGGGTGGCGTTCGCGGCCATGGCCGCGGGTGCCCTCCTCTCCGGGCGGACGAGCGACTCCATGCACGCGAAAAAGCTCGTCTGGGCCTTCGGGTTGGCGAGCGGCGCGATGATAACCAGCGCCGCCGTCTTCCTCGTCCCGAGCGCGATATCACACCACCCGGAGTTCGGCGGGTTCGGCATCGCCTTCGGCATTTTGGTCGGGTTCAGCGCCCACACGATAGGCCATCGAGCGACCCACCTCGACACCGCGCTCGACCACACGTCCGTCGAACTGACCGCCCACTCGCTCGCCGCGGGTGCCATCATCGGCCTCGTCTACGGCAACATGCCGGACCTCGGGCTGCTCCTCGGCCTCGCCATCGTCTCGCACAAGGGACCCGCGGGGTACGTCGCCGCCCACCGACTCCGGGACGGCGGAAACCCTGTCTCCGTACTGCTCCTTCCCGCCGCCGGAATCGGAATCACGGCCATCGGTTCCGCGCTCCTCCAACTCCCGTCCAGCGCCGCGATAAACGGCCTCGTCTTCGGGTTCGCCGCGGGCGTCTTCCTCCACGTCGCCATGGACTTCCTCCCGCGCTGTGAACTCGGCGGCGAGGTGTACGAGGTGGCCCAGTTGAGCGACAACGCACACCACCTCCTCGACAAACTCCGTATGCACGCCGTGGCGAGCACCTCTCTCGGCGGTATCGCCGTGTTTGCCCTCTGGGTGGTCATCAGCGGGTCCGGCTAGCGACGGTACGGTTCGTTCTCGCCGTTTCCGTGGAAAAAAGATATAATGTTGTCGGATAGATGTGAGAATAGTAATGGTTCGAACGCATCTCCCACTCCGGCGGACCGTTCCCCTCGGTATCGGAGCGTTTCTATCCGGATACCTCCTGACGTTCGTGGCTACGGCGGGTCGTATCGGCGAAATAATGGCCATCGAACTCCCCGGGAGCTATCTTGACGCGACGTCGCTCTCACATATTTTCGGGACACCGCCGTCACGGTGGGTTCTTTCCGGATGGATGTTTTACAACGCCCACTTCGTCCCGACGAGTCTTCCGACGGCGGATACGGTCAACGGCTTTCGGTCGCTCACGAACCGGTCCCTTCTTTCGATGATCGGTGGACCGTTTTTTCTCCTCTATCTCGTCCCGCCACTCCTCCTGTTCGGTGCGGGATACGTAGCGGTTCGGACCGGAAAGGCGCCGGGTGCCAACGGACCGCGAAACGCCGGAGCCAGTATCGCGGTCGGCTATCTTCCGTTGTTCGTCGTCGGCACGTTCGTCTTCGCTGCCAGTGCCGCCAACGCCGCGGTAACCGCCTCACCGGACGGTATTCCGGCGATTTTCCTCGGTCTGGTCTATCCCATCGTCTTCGGTGCACTCGGCGGGATGATGGCGGAACGTCGTTCCGAATACGAAACGAACGTTCCCGACGACGCCGAAGGAACGTCGGGGAGATACTGATACCGGCCGCTGTGCCGTGTGAATCCCACCGAGCACAGCGACAGTGAACCCCGCGAATCCTCACAGTTCCCGAACGGAATCCGGGTTCTCCACGTCCCACAGGTATTCAGGTAGAAAGGCGTCCAAGTGGTCGATGATTTTGCGCTCGCTTTCGTTCATCCCCTCGCAGTGGTCCCACGCCGACTCGCGGATGTCAACGTGCATCTCGCCGTCCTCCTTGCGGATGGAGACCGGATAGACGAAACAGCGGGCGGGCTTCCAGCCGTTTTCGGCCTGTAACTCACAGAGGCCGTCCCCGCGGAGGAAATGACAGGCACACCCGTCCTCTGCGGTCTCGTCGTGGTCTTTCTCCTCTCGGCGTACGAAATCCTCCCCGCGGAACTCGGTGGTCGCCTCGTTCAAGTCGGCGTGTGTTCCCAACTCGAAGAACTCGCGGTCGTACAGCATGACGCCGTGGTGACAACACCACGTACAGCTATCGACGCACTCGAACGTGAGGTCGGGGTCGAACTCCACCACCGCCTCGCGACCCGGATGCACTTCGACGCGAACCGGAGTGTCAGCGCTCACGTTCGCGTGTGAGCCGTAGAGCGGGAAAGGTCATCCGATTTCGACGGAGCGACGGACTCACCCCGTGTTTTTCATCCCCGCCGCGACGCCCGTGACGGTCAGACGGAGCGTCCGGCGCTCCGTCTCCGTGAGGTGTGACTGGCGAAGCAGGCGAACTTGGAGGAGGTTGAGCGGGTCCACGTAGGGATTCCGACGGTCGAGGCTCTCCCGAAGCCATTCGCGCGCGAGGAGGTCATCGCGCCCCGTGATGTCCAACACGAGTTCGACGGAGCGTTCGTACTCCGATTCGAGTTCGGGGAAGAACTCCTCGCGCAGGTTCTTCGGCGCGAGGTCCGCGTACTCCGCCGTGATTTCGAGGTCGGTCCGGGCGAGCGCCATCGCGGCGTTGTCGATGGTGGTCCGGAAGAACGGCCACTCCTCGTACATCTCCCGGAGGGTTTCGACGTCGCCATAGGCGTCCAATCCCTTGGCGAGCGAGTACCATCCCGGCAGGATGCAGCGGCTTTGAGTCCACGAGAACACCCACGGAATCGCGCGGAGGTCCTCCACGGTCCGTTCGCCGGAGCGGGAGGCGGGGCGCGACCCGAGGTTCAGGTCCTCGATGACGGTTATCGGCGTCGTCTCCTCGAAGTACGAGACGAAGCCGTCGGATTCGAGCAGGTCGCGGTAGGCGTCGCGGGCGGCGTCGGCGGCGACGTCCATCGCTTCGGTCCACTCGTCGGGAATCGTCTCCTCGTCGTCTTCCAGTGCGGCGTATCGTGCCCTAATCTGGGCGTCGAGCATCTGTTCGACGTTTCGCTCCGCGATGACGGGGTTCGCGTACTTCTCAGCGATGGCCTCGCCCTGTTCGGTGAACTTGACCTGGCCGGAGACGGTTTCGCGGGGGAGTGCCAGCAGGGCCTCGTTCATCGGGCCGCCGCCGCGCGAAATCGACCCGCCGCGCCCGTGGAACAGGCGGAGGGTGACGTCGTACTCCTCGGTGATTTCGGCGAGTCGTTTCTGGTTCCGATAGAGGCTCCAGTTGGCGGCCAAAAAGCCGTTTTCCTTGTTCGAATCGGAGTACCCGAGCATGATCTCCTGCGTCCCGCCGCGCGCTTCGAGCGCCGCGGCGTAAGCCTCGTTTTCGAACAGGGTGCCGACGATGCGCCGTGCGCCCGAGAGCGCGTACTCGGTTTCGAGCAGGGGGACCACGTCGAGTCCCGAGTAGCCGGGCAGGTCCACGATTCCGGCTTGGTCCGCGAGGAACAGCACCTCGAGGACGTGGCTCGCCTCCTCGGTCATGCTGATGCAGTACGTGTCGATGGTCTCCGCGCCGTACTCGCGCTGCCATTCGGCCGTCTCCGAGAAGAGAGTCAGAACCCGGCTCGCGGTCTCCGAAAGCCCCTCGGTGTCGATGTCGATGATGGGTTCGTCCTGCAGGATGGCGTCGGTCAGCAGTTCGACCCGTTCGTCCTCGTCCATCGAATCGTAGTCGAAACCCTCGCGGGCCAGCGCCTCCGCGATTGCCGTGGTGTGGTTCTTCTGATGGTCTCGCAAATCGAGCGCGGCGAGCGAGAACCCGAAGGTTTCGACGCGGCGGCGAAGCGGGTCCACCTCCGTATCGACGACGCTCTCCGCGCCGTCCTTCCGGAGGCTGTCGGCGATGGCGTCCACGTCCGCGAGGAGTTCCTCGGCGTCGTGGTACCCGCCGGGGCGAACGTCGCCGACGCGGTCGATTCGCTCGCGCATCAGGGCGAGTTTCTGGCGGTACGGTTCCTCCGGGTAGCGCTCCGTCACGCGCTCCGCGATGGTGGGGAGTTGCTCGCGGTCGGTGTCGAGGCTCGAATCGAACAGACTGCTCGTCTCGATTCGGTCGCCGTCCTGACTCAGCACGCCGGAGAGGCGCTTCAGTTCGTCGCGGTAGCGCTCCAACACGACTTCGCGCTGACGGTCGAGGGTTTCCGCCGTCACCTCGGGCGTGACGTGCGGGTTGCCGTCCCGGTCGCTCCCGGCCCACGAACGGAACGCGAACAGTTCCGGAACGTCCACGTCGAACTCCTCGCCGACGGTATGGTCGAGTTCGTCGTACACGTCGCCGACGATGTCGAAGAGGACGTTTTCGAGGTACCAGAGGACGTTTCGCGCCTCGTCAGCCACCTCCGGGCGGCGCTTTCTGACCTGTCGCGTCTCCCAGAGGCCGGTCACTTCGCTCTCCAAGCGGCGTTCCAACTGATTCTGCTCGCGGTCGGTCAACCTGCGCTCGTCGAGTTCCGAGAGGAGGACTTCGACGGAGCGGAGTTTCGCCTTGACCGTCTTCCGGCGCGCCTCGGTGGGGTGGGCGGTGAAGGTCGGAACGACGTTCACGTCCTCCAGCACTCGCTCGACGGTTTGGGAGTCCGCACCGTCCCCGGCGAGCGTTTCGGCGGTGGCCCGAAGGCTGTCTTCGAGCGTTCCGTCCTGCGTTCCCTCGCGGATGGCGCGCACGCGTTGGCGCTCCTCGGCGAGGTTGATGAGTTCGAAGTACGTCGCGAACGCCCGTGCGACGTGGCCGGCCAACTCGGGCGGGAGTCGGTCGATTTCGTCGCGGAGTACGTCGCGGGACGCCGCGTCCCCGTGTCGGTAGTCGATGGCTCCGGTTCGTACCGTCTCGACGGCCTCGAACGCCTCCCGCGATGCGAGTCGCGAGAGGACGTCGCCGAGCAAGCCAGCCAGTTCGCGGACATCCTGTCGGACGTCCCGGGTATGCAATCGCATACCAGTGTGTCTGCGCCGCACTACCTAAAACGTCGGTCTGCGGGTAAAATATGCGAAGTATTTGAGATGATAATTAGTTGTATTCGCGCCAGCGATAGCCGCACTCCTTACATTTGAAAAACCGTGTCGGTGCCTCGTCGGCGGACGCGGTTTGTTTGATGGTGTACCACGCGACGTCGTGGCCGCATTTGTCGCAGTGCACGTCCTTCGCGGTCGGTTTGCCCTCGAAATCCGCGCCCTCCTCGGTCTCGATGACGTCCGAATCGTCCTGTGCCTCGGTGGAGACGAACTCGGCGGCGCGCTCTTCGTCCTTCGCCACCGTCGCCTGACAGTCGTCGTTCGTGCAGACCATCTTCGACCCCATCGTCCGCATCATGGAGCCACAGTCGTCGCAAAATTGCATACCCCGCCTTGTGCGCGGAGCGTGAAAAACGCCACGTACCGAGGGACCACCGCTTACTTCTCGTCCACGTGGAGGTCGTCCTCGTCCGCGACCATCGGACAGTCCGCCACCCGGAAGTGGTCGACGTCGGGCATCGAGAGGATGTCCGTTCCCTCGTGGGTACACCGGAGGTTCGGCGGGTCGCCCACGTGCGGACACCCCTGGCAGTTCGTCTTCGGAATCGTACGAACGTCGCGGTCGTCCCGTCCCGCCTCTCGGGGGGCGCTCACGACCAGTTCGCCGCTGTCCTCGCTCAGCAGGTCGGCCCAGAGGTCGTCCGTGTCGACGCCGCCGACGTTCACCTCCTCGAAGACGTCATCGACCCGCTCCGATTTCCGGCTTCGGCGTTCCTCGATGTCCGAGACGAGGTCGGAGAGCGGTTCGTCCCGTCGTTCGGGGTCCTGGGAACGGTCGCTCACCCCTCCGTCACCTCGGACAACAGGTCGGCAGCCTCGGGGTCGATGTCGGCGTCCGGGTCGATGGTGTCACCCTCCAGCGCGGGCGGACGACCGACGACGAGCCAGTTCGACCCGAAGAAGCCCTGCTTGGGTTCGATATCCTCGAACGTCGCGCCGCAGTGTGGGCAGGACGGTTCGGTGAGCAGCGCGATGGTGACGCTCATCTCGCAGTCGCCACACTTGGCGCTCTCGATGCCGTGTCGATTTGCCGTCCGAGCGAGTTCGGCGGTGACGACCCGCGTCGCGTTCGCCGTGGCGAGCGCGCGGGCTTGGTCGCGGACTGAGACGAGCGCACGGGCGAGGACGTCGAGACGTGCATCCAGTTCGTCCGTCGTCTCGGTGAGATAGTCGAGGACCTCCTCGTAGTTCTCGAAACCGGAATCGAGCCGTTCCCGGTTTTCCACCACGCGTTCCCGGAGGCGGTCCACTTCCTCCGCGACGCTCTCGCCGACGTTTTCATCGTCCTCGGTGTTCCCGTCGTTCCCGTCGTCCACCGTCTGCCGGAGTTCGTCCAGTTCGTCCCGCAGGTCAGGGTGGTCGTGGTCCGCCGATGCCTTCCCGTCCGTTTCGCGTTTTATCTGCACGACGCGCTCCCGGACGTCCGTCAGTTTTTCCATGAACTCCCCGCGGAGTTCGTCCAGTTCGTCGAACCCGCCGTCCACATCGTCCTCGTGGAGGGACCCGTGTGCTGCGAGCAGTTCGGAGAGGAAGCGCTGGCGGGAGACGCCGAGTTCGTCGGCCGTTTCGGTCACCCACTGGGAAACCGATGTCGGCAACTCTACCGCTGGAACGTGGCTCGCGTCTTCGCTCTCCATTCGGTTGGATTCCTACTTCTCACAGCGCTGACTTAACGTTTCGCCTCGTTGGGGGCAGGATTCCGAAAGAAGTGACGTTGTTTTGAGAACCGATGTCTCCTACCAAGGTTGCCTCTCGGGTCCGTCCGAACTACCGAATCTTACGGACGTTGCTGATGTCCAACCCGTCGCTCCGTATTTCCGTTTCGAAGCGGACGATATTTTCCTCCTCGATGCGAGAGAGGACGCCGCGATACTCGCGGACGAACATGGTCCGGGCGCGTTCGTTGCCGCCGCTTTCCCACTCGAAACTGATAGTGCCGTCCGTCGCGCTCATCAGGGACCCCATCTGTCGTCCGGTCAGGCTCTCCTGTGCGACGAGGACGAGTATCAGGCCGCCCCACGCCTTGGCCGCCTTCTTCATGCCTTTGAGGAGCATGAGCGTCTGGTTCCAGTCCACCTGCTCGTCGGGGAGTGCGGAGAGGTCGGTCAGCGAATCGATGACGACGAGGTTCCCGGGTGCCTTCTCCGAGAGATATTCGCCGAGCGCTTCGAGGACCCCGCGGCGCTCGTGACTACTACCGAGGTCCGTGATGGTGCGGCGTTTTTGGACGTACCAGTCGTTGGGAATCGGGCTCAGTTGGAAGTATTCGGCCGAGAGGTCCTTGACCGAGATGACCTCCGACGCCAGTGAGACGAGCGACTCGTCGATGGTGTGTGTGAGTTCGCCGACGATTTCGGCTTCGTTGGCGGTAAACGAGACGTAATGAATCTCGTCGGGAAACGACGAACGCGAGTCGACCGAGCCGTAGTGGAGTTCGAACAGGTCCGGGTCGGCGTCGACGAGGGCGTTGATGGTCGCGCTGGTGTACGCGAACTCGCGTGCGCCCGCCCCGGCGTCGCCAGCCAACAGGACGACGCTCCCGGGTGGGGACCCCCCGCCGATGAGGGAGTCGAACTGCGAGACGCCGAACGGGATTCGGTCCATGTCTTCCTCTCTCATTCCTGATGTTTACCGTTTACGCTCGCCCCGGTGTTGCGTGCGGACGTGAGCACCACGTCGCCGCCGACCCTCGCAGAATCGAGCGCGTCGTGGGCGACTTCGACCGCTCGGTCGGCCATCCCCCGCGTCGTCACGCCGTACACCGCGGGTCCCCACGACGACTGCCCCGCGCCGAACACCGCCGGGGAGGACTCCATCGCGGTGACTAGTTTGCCGACGGGCGGTCGATAGACGCCACCCTGCTCGTCGGCGTACCACGCGCCGTTTCGGCGGCCGATTTCCGCGACGGCGGACCCGAACCGTTCCGGGTCCGACTCCGCGATCGCCGGAAGGACCCGTCGAAGGAGTATCGAGGAGATGTCCTCTGCGATGGTCGGGTCCGCCCGTTCGACCACGGAGCGCATGCTCGCGTCCTCGTCGGTGCCGTTTCGTCCCGGTTCGGCGTCCGGGAGGACGAGGACGAACCGCCAGTCCTCGGGGACGTCGTGTCGTGCGACGACGGGGGGGACCGACCAGTCCCCTCGTGCGGGTCGGTCGGTGGTGAAGCGCTCCGTGGGGTGTCCGGCATCGACGACGAAGCCGCCGCGTTCGAACGTCGAAACGCCGATACCGCTCCTCCCCGCCCTGTCGAGGGCAGGTGCATACTCGCGAACGTCGGGGCGGGTGCCGTACGCGTGGGCGATGGCGGCGAACACGGCCAGCGCGAGTTGCGTTCCGCTCCCGAGGCCGACGTGTCTCGGGAGCGTCTCGTGGATTCGCACGTCAGCGCCGGGGACGGACAGCAGGTCCGTTGCTCTGCTCGCGTACCCGTGTGCACACGAATCGTCACAGTGCACCTCGTCCGCGGGTGTCGCCTCGACGGAGACGGTCGGCAAGGAAAGCGCGACTCCCAAACCACCGTACAGTCGCTCGTGGGCGAGCGAGAGGTTCTGAAAGCCGAAATGGAGTCGGCCGCCGACCGTCACCTGTGCCATACCTAACGGTCAGTCGAGAGGGGAATGGCGATTTCGGCAGTGGCAAATTACCGTGCCATTTCACGAACGGCCAAAACGAGCTATTCCATGTGGTCGAGGACGTACTCGGCCGCTCGGTCCGCGCCGTTTTCGTACTCGGGGGCCTCGGGCGGATGGCGCACCGCGCGGGTGACGTGCGGAATCGAGTGTTCGATTTGGAACCCTCGGAGACCCCGGCGTTCGATGACTCGCGAAACCCCGTGTTGTTCGTCCGTGAACGGATAGATGACACACGGCGTCCCGGCCACGGCGGCCTCCATCACGGTCGAATAGCCCGAACAGACGACGACGTTCGCGGCCTGAATCCACGGGAGGAGCGACGGCACCGAATCCCACCCGTCGTGGCCGACGAGGGTCACGTCGTTGCCGTCCGCTTCCAGTTCGCGGGCGAGTTCCACGAAATTGGTCGTGTACGTACTCGGGACGAGAAGCACGTCGATGTCGTCGGGAGCCTCCGCGCCGTTGGGTTCGAGGGCGATGGGCGGGATGTGGACGACGCCCGGCGGGTCGCCGCGGTCCGGCGGCCAGATAGCGGGATAAAAGAACGCGTGGGACACCGAAACCTGATAGCGGTTGAGAATCCACGTGAACACTTCCTCGATGGCGGCGTCGTAGTAGGACGCGGCGTTGTGGGTGAGGACGTACAGCGGCGTGTCCGTGCAGTGGGCCGCCATCGCCGCGAACATGTCGTCCGTCACGAGGGCGGCGGGGTCCTCGCGGCGAAGCCACCGCACGAAGTCGAACACGCGCCGTCCGCTGTTCGGAACGCTTCGCGTCAACACGTCGAAAATCGACCCGCCCTGATAGTCGCCGATGTAATCGACCGTCGCCGGACGATAGACCTCGTATCCGTTGTGTTCGATGAACTGGGACCCCGGACCGCCGCCCGCGAGGACGACATCCGTCTCCGGGCCTTCCAATGCCTGTGCCACCGCGAGCATCCGGGTCGCGTGTCCCGCGCCTTCCGGATAATGTGCGACAGCAACGGTCCGGCTCATGGCCAACTGTCTTCCCTGCCGTGGGAAGAATATTTGGATTTCCCGCTTCGGAAGAAAAAACCGGATAGGGACGGCCGAAAAGGAGGGGTTCGGTCGCAGTGCTACGGGTCGTTTATCGCTCGATACGGTTTTGCGACTCACGAAGATGTTCGTCGCAAAAGGTATGGGACCACGGAAAGACTCGCTTTGCTCGTCTTTCCTGCTCCCATCAAAGAGAGGAACCACGGAAAGACCTGCTCCGCTCGTCTTTCCTACTCCCAACAGAAGTATGGGACCACCGAACGACTCGCTTCGCTCGCCGTTCGTAGTCCAATCGAAGAGTGGGACCGCCGAGAGTCGAACACCGTCGTTCCGCTTCGCTTCACGACGAGCTTCGAACTCGCTACGCTCGTCCGACATCGCACAACGTGCGATGCGACGCTCGGCGCTCGTCACAGTTTTGCGACTCACGAAGATGTTCGTCGCAAAAAGTATGGGACCGCCGAGAGTCGAACTCGGGTCCTACGGACCCCATCCGCAGAGGATACCACTACCCCACGGTCCCGCTACATTTCCAAGGAGGAGAGTGCCTATGTTAAGCCCTTCGTTTCACTCCCGCGAGCGCGGGACGACCAAGTCGCCGTCGTCCCGCACTGCGAGGCTCGTGACCGGGTCGTTTTCGTACGCTGCGACCCCGTGATAGCGTCCCACGACGTAGCCGTCGTAGTCCGTCTCCACCGTCGCCTTCGGTTCGCCGTGTGGCGTGACGATGTCGGCGATGACGTCGCCCTCTTCGAAGGTGTCGCCGGCCTCGATGCGATGGCGGACGATTCCGGCCGTCTCGGTGTGCGGGTGGACGGCGCGTTTGACGGGGAAGTCAACGGGCGCGGCGAGTCCCGTCGGTTCCACGTCGCCGGGCAACATGTCGAGTTCACACATGACGTTCAGCAGGCCGACGACGCCCTTCTCGCGGGTGTCCTCCTCGACCACCTCGAAGCCGCCGAGTTCGACCGTGAACGCGGGGATTCCGGCGTTGTTCAGCGCCGCACCCGCCGTCGAGCGCTGGAGGTTCTGTTCCACGTACTCCTCCGCGACGTACTCGTTGATGACAGGGAAGTCGTAGGCATCAACGAGGCGTTCGAGTTCGTCGGCGAGGTCGTGGGCTTCGTCCTCACCGCGCTCAGTTCCGAATAGCACACGGTCACGAATCACGAACGGAATCGACCCGACCTGTGCGGTGTGGAGGTCCACGAGCGCGTCCGCCGAGTCGGCGAACGCGTCGAACACCCGTTCGTTGATGAGTTCCTGCACGCGCGCGGGACGCGACCCGTCCACGTCCGGGTCGGGGAAGTAGCGGTTCGGGTCGTCGCCGTGGTAGTAGGAGGTGCGCGTCGTTCGGCGCAAACCGGCGGGATTCAGGTTCGGAAGACAGACCACCGTCCCGCGAATCTTCGACTCCAACTCCTCCCGCATGACGTCCTGTGCGGTGGCGAGGGCCGTTACCTCGTTGCCGTGAATCGACGCCGTAATCCAGAGCGTCGGGCCGTCCTCCTCCCCGTCCGCGATTAGGACGGGGAGGCGTTCGGGCGTTCCTGTGGGAAGGTCGGTGACGTCCAACCACCCCGTGACGAGTTCGCCGGGGGAAGATTCCGCGGTGCCGACTTGCATACTGGGAGGTGATTTGCGGGCGACAAAAAGCAGCGTGAACCGGCAGGGAAAAACGGGAGTTCGAGGCTTAAACCAACACCCGCTCTAGTTCGACGACCGTCCCTTCCTCCGCATCCGCGTCACCGACCATTCGGCCGAGACAGACCGCCGCACCGTTCGGCGTGTGACAGGCGACGAGTTGGTCCTGTTCCGCTTCCTCAGCCTCGATGACGCCCGGCGCGTACACTTGCGCGCCCTGTGCGACCTGTTCGGCGGCGTTCGGCGCGATGGTCACGCTCGGGAGGTGAGCTAACGCTGCCTCCGCGGGGCGGACGATTTCTCGAAGCCAGTCGTCCTCGTCCGCCTCGCGCCAGCGTGCGAGCGCGTCCGAGAGGTCGTGGAGGGTCACGAGGTCGGTATCGTCGAACGGGTCGGTCGCCGTTCGGCGGAGGTGGCCCATGTGTGCCCCGGTTCCGAGGGCGAGGCCGATGTCGTGACAGAGCTTGCGGATGTACGTGCCGCTCTCACAGCGAATCCGGAGGAGGGCCTTTCTATCCTGCACTTCCAGTACATCCAAGTCGTAAATTTCGCGCACGCGAAGCTTTCGCGAGACGGCGCTCTTTCGCGGGGGTTTCTGATACAGCGGTGCCTCGAACTCGGCGACGACGGACTCGATGTCGGCGGGTGCCGTCTCGTGCAGTTCGAGGACTGACACGTACTCCTTCGACCCTTCGAGGAACACCTGCGAGAGGCGGGTCGCCGAACCGGTCAGCATCGGTAGACAGCCGGTGACTTTGGGGTCGAGGGTGCCCGCGTGGGCCGCCTGTTCGACCTCACAGAGGTCCCGCACCCACGCCGCGACCTGATGGGCCGACGGGCCGGGCGGTTTGTCGAGGTTGACCACCCCGAATTCGAGGAGTTCCGCGGGCGAGCGCTCGGATGGTGGGCCGCGAAGCGTCATTAGAAATCGTATGAGACGCCGGTAATCGGGTACTTGCCCTCGTCGGAGCCCGGTTCGTAGTTTTCGACGGCGGTCGTGAGCATGTCGAGAACGTCGTCCGGATTCCACCGCGCGGTGTTGATGCTCAGGTCGTAAATCGTGAGGTCGGTAATGTCGATATCGTAGTACTCGTCGTAGCGTTGGGCCTCACTGCCCGCACGGGCGCGGGTTTCGGTCGCCGCCTGCTTTTCCGATTTGTCCTCGCGGTCCGCGATGCGGGCCGCGCGCACGTCGAGCGGCGCGTCGAGCCAGATTCGGAAGTCGGCGTACTCCCCGGCGAGCCACCCGGCGAGGCGGGATTCGAGGACGACGTCGTCGTCCTGCGTGGCGATTTCGCGGAGTCGCTTGTCCAGTTCGCGGTCTATCCCCTCGTCCTCCTCGGCGAGTTTGTTGAATTCGAGCGGTGTCAAGTCGCGCTCGGCGGCGAGTTCGCGGAAGATGTCGCCGCCGCTCACGTGGTCCAATCCGAATGCCTCTGCGAGTCCTTGCGCAGTCGTACTCTTCCCACTCCCCGGTGGGCCTGAGACGGTCAATAACATATGTACCCTCGAACGGGCACCAAGAAAGAGGTTTTGAACTTACGTCGGCGTCGTCTGGATGTTCAGCGCCTTGCGGATGAGTTGCGTGAACGCCATCGAGCAGAGGAAGTACCAGATGATCCACGCCTGCATCGGACCGAGCGCGCCATGCGTCCATTCGATAGGCCCGCCGACGAGAGGGAATACGACCTTGTGCGGAACGACCGCCGGCGTACCGTCGCCGATGCGCCAGTACATCCAGAGGAAGGCCGGAATGGTGATGAACATCGTCCAGACCATCGGGCGGAACTGCTCTTTGAACATGCCCGTCTGGTCGCCCATGGCTTCCATCTGTTCCTGTCGGATGCGCTCCATCGCCTGCTCGTCGCCCTCCTCCTTCGCTTCCTTCTGACGCTGCTGGATGTCCTTCATCCGGTCCTGATACATGCTCATCTTCTCCATGTCCATCAGGTTGTCCTGCAGGAGCGTGGTGTACAGGCCAGTCAGCATGGCGACGATCATGATGACGACGTAGAACGGGAGTGCGGCGTCGATGGGGCCGAGCACCACGTTGACGACATTCCCCACGGCGGAGCGGATGCCGTTCTGGGAGTAGCCCAAGAACAGGCCGATGCTCGCCACCGCCGCGAGTTTGTCCCACTTCGACCACGTCGTGGTTTCGATGTCGTCCACGTCGCCCGACGAGGACGCCGTACTCGTCGTTGCCGTTCCGGAATCGTCGAGTGCATCCGCGACTTCGTCCGGGTCCGCGAGTTCGAAGCCGTGAATGCCGTCCACGAGGATTCCCTTCTCTATCAATCGACCCCACTGGCCGCTCGTGAGGTCGTCGCTGACGTCGCGCCACTCGACTTCGTCCGACCCTTCGTCGGTCCGCTCGTAGATGACCGAGAGGGCGTCGGCCATCGCCGGGTCCTCGGCGATGAGCGATTCTACCTTCTGCGCTGTCCGTGCCATTGTAGCACGTTTGGAATTCGGCGTTAATCAACCTTCGGCATCGGCACGAGCGCGCGGCGAACGGTGCCCCCTCCGACGCGGGAGGGAACGGTCGAAGGACGAACGGTTGGAGGATAAATTTTTTACAGTTGTCACGTGACTCGATAGCATGAGCGAACTGAGCGAAATACTCCCGGAGCACGACTTCTGGCGTGCGGTCGTGTTGGGTGGGTTTGCCGTCTTCTTCATGGGTATCATCGAAGTCGTCGCCTCGGAAGCGTCCTACCTTCTCGGAATCGTGGCCGTTCTCGGATTTCTCGTGTGGTATCTGCGGGACGGCGGTGAAACGGCCGTCGTACAGGAAGAGGAAGAAGCCGAACTCGACGCCGTGGAAGTCCTCAGGGCCCGCTACGCGAACGGCGACATCGACGAAGCGGAGTTCGAAGGGCGACTCGACACGCTCCTCGAAACGGAGTCGGCGGAACCGCGGGAAAAAGAACTGTCCTTCGAGTAGACCGCTTTCAGGCCTCGTCTTCGACCGTTCCCTTGATTTCGTCCCACACCTCGTCCGGCGTCTGCTCGCCGTCGATGCGGACGAGTTCGCCCGTCTGGTCGTAGTGTTCGATGACGGGTTCCGTGTTCTCGTGGTAGACGCGGAGGCGTTCGCGCACCGTCTCCTCGGTGTCGTCGTCGCGCTGGACGAGTCGTTCTTTTACCGCCTCGTCCTCGGCGGGGTTGTATTCGACGTGGTAGATGTCGCCCGTTTCGGGGTCGAGACGGCGGCCGGTGAGACGGCCGACGAGTTCGTCTTCGGCCACGTCGAGGTACAGAACGACGTCGAGGTCGGTGATGTCGTCCAAATACTCCGCCTGCGAGAGGTTTCGCGGGTAGCCGTCGAGGACGTAGCCGTCGGCCTCGGCGAGCGCGGCTTGGACGATTTCGTTGACGACGGCGTCGGGGACGAGTTCGCCCTCGTCCATGTAACTCGCGGGAGTTCCGTACTCCGTCTCCATGTGCTTGTTCGCGCGAAGCGCGTCGCCGGTCGTGACGTGTTCGACGTCGAATTCCTCGGCGATTCGTGCGCTCTGTGTCCCTTTCCCAGCACCGGGAGCACCCAAAATCAGGATGTTCGGGTTCATGCACTCACCTGCACCGTCTTCGCATAAAGGCTTACGGAAACCGAGTGGAGCATCCGGTTTTTGAGGGCCGAGGACGAACGACCGGTATGACTCGATTCAGCGCTTCGACGCCGACGGAACGACGGAAACTCGTCGTGGACGCCATCACCGCACACCGCGAGCGCGGAAGCCCGTTTTGCACGCTGACTGCCGACCTCGAAACCGGGTCCGAACCGGACCTCGATTCCGAATCGAAATCGACGCCGACGGGGGCGGACGACGCGGGCGACGAGGACGGGACGGAAGAGGAACTCCCGCCGTGGATTCAGTTCGGCGACCGGACGCTCAATCTCGACTGTACGGACGAGGAGTTAGAGGCACTCAAGACACTGGTTCGGGAGTTCCCCGCCTTCAAAATCGAGCAGTTACAGAGCCCCGAGGACGCGGACGGGACGAACGTGCGAATCAGCGCGAAAGCGGACGCGAACCGCATCGCACAGTTCGTAGACCGGGCGTTCCACGAGGTGTACGGCTGTTCCGAGTCGGTGACGGTGTGGGCCGTCGAAGTGTGAGTAGGTGGCTGGTTCCGTAGTCGTTATCACCCTGCTCGGTAATTACGGGGACGCATGACACATCGACACGCGATTCGGGATACGACCGATATCGAACACTGGACGGACGCGACGCGACGGTACACCCGACAGGTCATCGACACCGGATGGTACGTCACATGACGGGGCTGTTCGAACGAATCCTCCTCCCGGTTGCGAGCGAAGAGGACGCGAAAACGACCTGTGACGTGGCGCTCGACCACGTTGCCGATGCCCGCGGCCGCGTCGTCGCGGTTCACGTCGTCGAAAAGGGCGGCGGGGTTCCCGACAAGGCGTCGGTCGAACAGCGCGAAGAACGGGCGGCGGACATACTTTCCGTCGTCTCGGACCGCTGTGACGCCGCCGGAATTCCCGTCGAAACGGAACTCACGTACGGCACGAACGTCGCCGAGGCCATTTTCGACGTGGCGGACGACGTGGACGCGACGGCGATCGTGTTCTCGCCGCGGAGCGGCAGTCGATGGATACAACTGCTCACGGGGGACGTGGCGCACACGCTCGTCATGGAGACGGACCGACCGATAATCGTCCTTCCCGACACGGAGACTAACTGATGGCGGACGAGGAACTCGCGAAAGACCTCGGCCCGCTCGCCGCGCTCACCATCGGCGTTGGAACCATGATCGGCGCGGGAATCTTCGTCCTTCCCGGCGTCGCCGCCGCGGAGGCCGGACCGCTCGTCATCCTCTCGTTCATCGTCGGCGGCGTCGTCGCGGTGCTGACTGCCTTTTCCGCGAGCGAACTCGGCACCGCGATGCCGAAGGCGGGCGGCGCGTACTACTACATCAATCACGCTCTCGGCCCGCTGTTCGGATCCATCGCGGGATGGGGTAATTGGATGGGGTTGGCGTTCGCCTCGGCCTTCTACATGTTGGGCTTCGGCCAGTACGTCACCGAATTCCTGTCGGTGCCGTCAGTCGGCTTCCTCTCGCCCGCACAGCTCGGCGCGTTAGTGGCCGGCTTGCTGTTCGTCCTCGTCAATTACGTCGGCGCGAAGGAGACGGGAAAACTGCAGAACATCATCGTCGTGACGCTCGTCGGGATTCTGACGGTGTTCTCCATCGTGGGCGCGTTCCACGCCGACCTCTCGACGCTTCGACCGTTCGCGCCCAACGGCATCACGCCGCTGTTGCCGACGACGGGGCTCATCTTCGTCTCGTACCTCGGCTTCGTCCAAATCACGTCCGTCGGCGAGGAGATTCAGAACCCCGGCAAGAACCTCCCGCGCGCCGTCATCGGGAGCGTCGTCATCGTGACGATTATCTACGCGCTGGTGTTGTTGGTACTCCTCTCCGTGGTCGAACTCGACGTCGTGGCGAACAACGACACCGCGGTGGTCGAAGTGGCGAGCATGCTGATGGGGTCCGCCGGGGCGGCGGCGCTCACGTTCGGCGGCCTGCTCGCGACGGCTTCCAGCGCGAACGCCTCGATTCTCGCGTCCTCGCGCATCAACTTCGCCATGGGTCGGGACAAAATAGTGAGCAACTGGCTCAACGACATCCACGACCGGTTCAGCACCCCGTACCGTTCCATCGGCGTCACGGGCGGTCTCATCCTCCTGTTCGTCGTCATCGGCGACGTGGAGGTACTCGCCAAGGCCGGAAGCGTCCTCCACCTCGTCATCTACGGGCTGCTCAATGTCGCGCTCATCGTGATGCGGGAGGCCGACACGGAGAATTACGACCCGGAATACCGCGTGCCGTTGTACCCGTACACCCCGGTTCTTGGGGCCATCACGTCTTTCGGTCTCATCGGGTTCATGACGTCCGAAATCCCGCTCGCCGTCGTCTTCGTCGCCGGCGCGGTCGGGTGGTACTTCCTGTACGCTCGCGGGAAAACGGAGAAACAGGGCGTCCTCACCGACTACGTCCTCAGCCGACCGGACGGTATGCCCGAACCGGCCGTCTCCGCCGCGTCGTCGGTAAAGCCGGACGGCGGAGACTACCGAGTGATGGTGCCGCTGGCCAATCCCGAACACGAGACGGACCTCATCTCGCTCGCCAGCGCCGTGGCGAGCCAACGCGGAGGAACGGTCGTCGCGACGCACATCGTCCAAGTGCCGGACCAGACGCCGCTCGCCAGCGGCGCGGCGCACGTCGAGGAACTGGACGCCGAATCGGCGGACCTCCTCGAACAGGCGCGGAACGACGCCGAGACGTTCGGCGTCCCCGTCGAAACCCATACCATCCTCTCACATCGTTCGTTCGAGGAGATATTCGATGCGGCCCAAAGCCACGGCGCTGACCTCGTGGTCATGGGATGGGGAGAGGACAGCCACGGGTCCCCCGGGCGAGCCGAGAGCGCCCTCGACGAACTGACGAACGGGCTTCCCTGCGACGTCGTCGTCCTCCGAAATCGCGGATTCGACCCCAGTCGCGTACTCGTCCCCACCGCGGGTGGACCGGACTCCGCACTCAGCGCGGCCATCGCACAGATGCTGCAAGCGGAGTACGGCTCCGAACTCTCGCTCCTCCACGTCACGGACGAGTCCCGGGAAGCGGGCGAGGAGTTCCTCGCCGACTGGGCGAGTGACCACGACATCACGGACGCGAATTTCGTCGTCGTGGAAGCGGACGACGTGGAAGCGGCCATCGAACGCGCGGCGGCCGACTGTTCGCTGCTCGTCATCGGCGCGACGGAGGAGGGACTCCTCGCGCGCCTCTTCCGAGGGTCGCTCGCGCTCGACATCGTGGACGACGTGGACTGTTCCGTCCTGCTCGCGGAGAAGGAACGAAAGCGGTCGGTTCGGGAACGTCTCCTCGGGTAGCCGTACCCGACCGTCACCGTTTATCGGAACGACTACGACCGCCAGTACGCGCCCGTCAGCAGGACGAACACCGGGAAGATTTCCAACCGTCCGACCCACATCAGAACGACCATGAGCAGTTTTGCGCCGTTCGAGAAGGGCAGGTAGTTGTTCATCGGGCCGACGAGTTGGAACCCCGGACCCACGTTCCCGAGCGTCGAAGCGATGGCGCTCATGGCTTCGAGCGTGTTGATGTTCGGCCCGGTCCGTTCGATGTCGAGGAAGAGGAAGAGCGTGGCGACGAGGAAGATGACCACGTAGAGGAGCGTGAATGCGTAGATACCGCGAACCGCGCGTTCGTCGAGCGCCCGACCGCCGAGTCGAACCGGACGGACCGCCTCCGGGTGGACGTTCGTGAACAGTTCCCGACGGAACGATTTCAGGATGACGAGCCAGCGAACGATTTTGATGGCACCGCCGGTCGAACCCGCACATCCGCCGATGAGCATCGCGGTCAGCATGAGGTACTGGGCGGAACTGTTCCACGTGTTGAAGTCCATGCTCGCGTACCCCGTCGTCGTGACGATGGAGATGAGTTGGAAGGTGGCGTGACGAATCGACGATTCGATGTTCCCGGCGACCGGCGGGCCGTTGGGGACGAACACCAGCCCTTGATGGGTGTACAACAGGACGGACAGAATCGCGGAGAGGACTGCCAAGATGCCGATGTAAAACCGGAACTCCACGTCCTCGAACAGCCGTCGCGGGTTTCCGTTCAGGACGTGCCAGAAGAGCGCGAAGTTCGTCCCTGCCGCGATCATGAACGGGACGATGACCCACTGAACGACGGCGGAGAACGCCTCGATGCTCCGTGCTTCGGGGGAGAACCCCCCGGTCGCCATCGTCGTGAATCCGTGCGCTACGGCGTTGTAGAACGTCATGCCCGGCGCAATTGGCATCCCGAGCACCTTCCCGAGAACGTGGAGGCCGAACAGCAGGACGATTTCGAGGGCGGTGATGCCGAGATACGCCTTCCAGAGCGCCCGGGCCGTCTCCGCGATTCGCGGGGTGAGCTTCTGAATGCCGGGACCGGGCGCTTCCGCGTCCATCAACTGTGCGCCCCCGACGGACAGTTCCGGCAGAATCGCCACGGCGAGGACGACGATTCCCATCCCGCCGAGCCACTGGGTCAACTGCCGCCACATCAACAGCGCGCGGGAGTGCGTTTCGAACGAGATATCGCCCATCACCGTCGCACCGGTCGTCGTGAACCCGCTCATGCTCTCGAACAGCGCGTTGACGGGATGTGCGAGCGTGGATGGTCCCGACGTGACGGCGATGTACGGATACCCGCTCAGCAACGAAACGTCGTTTCCGGCGATGACGTAGGGGAGACCACCGACGATCGACACGGCGAACCACGTCAGTGCGACCATTAAGAACCCTTCCCGCGCGCCGAGGTCGGGGTCCGGGTCGACCCGTTCGAGCGACCACCCGACGGCGACGGCGATGGCGATGGTCGTGACGAAGGTTCCGATACCCTCCCCGTAGTACAAGCCGACGAGCAACGGGAACACCAGCGGGACGGAGAGCCACTTCACGACCGTTCCGACGAGGCTGACGCTGGCCCGCCAATCGACGCGAAGGGTCATAGCGCGGCGCTCACCTCGGCGACCACGTCTCGATGGACGAACACCACGATGTGGTCGCCGCGTTTCACCGTCGTGTCGCCGCGCGGG
This sequence comes from Haladaptatus sp. HS23, assembly GCF_056892285.1. Classification (NCBI taxonomy): domain Archaea; kingdom Methanobacteriati; phylum Methanobacteriota; class Halobacteria; order Halobacteriales; family Haladaptataceae; genus Haladaptatus; species Haladaptatus sp. HS23. The sequence continues at coordinate 344,339 of NZ_JBXGLH010000001.1, forward strand.
ACGATGAACTCCCCGTTCCGGGTTATCGCGCCGATGACGACCCCGTCGGGGAGGTCGGCGACGCCCTCGCTGATGGGTCTATCGAGGAGGACGCTGTCGCCGTCGATTTCTATTTCGAGCACTTCCGCGCGGTCGTTCTCGATGAGGGCGATGTTCTCGGCGCGCTCCTCGCGGGTGAACCGGGTTATCTCCTCCGCCGTGACCTCGCGCGGGTTTATCACCACGTCGATGCCCACCGTCTCGAACAGGGAGACGTACTCCGTGTTCTCGACGATGGCGATTGACCGCTCGGCACCGAGTTGGCGAACCAACAGGGACACGAGGAGGTTCTTCTCGTCGTTTTCCAGCGCCGCGACGACCACGTCGGCTTCGTCCACGTGTTCTCGCACCAGGAAATCCGTATCCGTGGCGTCGCTCGCCATGACGACGGTTCCCGGTAACTCCTCGGCGAGTGTCCGGGCGCGGGTCGGGTTCTGCTCGATGAGTCGCGGGCTGAGGTCGCGGTTTTCGAGCAGTCGAGCGGTGTGGAATCCGATTTCGCTCCCGCCGATGACGACCACGTCCTTGTCCGTACTGGGTACCTCCTCGGGTGCGACTTCCATGGCGAACCGCTGGACGCTCTCGGGACTCCCGATGACGACCACCTTGTCGTCGGCCTGAATGACCGTCTCCCCGCGCGGGATGTCCACGTCGCCGCCCCGAATGATGGCGGCGAAGGTGAGGGAGTCGAACCGGTCGGCCTGTCGAATCGTCTGATTCGCCAGCGGACTGTCGCCCCGTACCTCGAACTCCGCCATCTGGACTTTTCCGCCGGCGAACGGGTCCACGTCGCGCGCCGCCGGAAGGCCGATGACGCGGACGATGTCCGTCGCGGTCAGGAGGTTCGTACATACCAAAAAGTCGACGCCGAACGCCCCCGCTTTCGCGTTCTCCCACGTCTGGAGGTAATCGACCTTCTTCACCCGCGCGATGGTGAACGGGTCGTCCACGGTCTTCGCCGTCCCGCACACGACGAGGTTCGTCTCGTCGTCGTCGGTGCTGGCGATGACCATGTCCGCGCGTTCGATACCCGCGTCCCGCAACGTGTCGAGCGAGGTGCCGTCCCCCTGTATCGGGAGGACGTCGAGCGTGTACGTGAGCGATTCCACTCGTTCGCCGTCCCGGTCCACGACCACGACTTCGTGCGTATCGGAGAGGCTAGCCGCGATGGACGACCCGACCTCACCCGCGCCGACGATGACGATTCGCATACGTTCGTTCGTTTCTCGTGTGCCTCTCCACCGAGAAGGTATCGTTCCGCTTCGCACGACGAGTTCCGGGGCGAACCGAACCCCGAAACGGCGACGAGAACGCCCGTATCGGGTGATTTCTTGCCGTTGCTTCGTGCGAAGGGGGAAGATACCGTTCCGTTCGTCGGCGGTAGGGCGACGCTGAAGCCACTGGTGTCAAAAATATAATCAATAACAACTACGGTCCTCGTCCTCGATGTTCCGTTTCACGTTCTCGACAGCGGTGTACGGTCGTGAACCCACGACGAACGATGTCCCTCGATACGCCCCACTTACGGCCGACCGACCGGTGTGATTCGTTGCTCTCCGTCCTCGGCGGTGCCGACTCGCTCGCGGTCGTCTGTCACAACAACCCGGACCCGGACAGCATCAGCAGCGCGCTCGCACTCGCCGCCATCGCGGAGTCAGCGGACGTTTCCCGAATCGACATCTACTACGGCGGCGAGATAACACACCAGCAAAACCGAGCCATGGTCAACCTGTTGGACGTGACCCTGCGTCCCTTCACCGAGGAGTGCCTCGATTCGACCGACCTCGTCGGATTCGTGGACCACGCGGTTCCGGGACAGAACAACTGCGTTCCCGTCGAACACGTCCCCGACATCGTCATCGACCACCATCCGAACGAGGACATCGAAGGGACGCACGTGGACCACCGCGAACACGTCGGCGCGACGGCGTCCATGCTGACGGAGTATTTACTGGAACTCGACGTCGAAATCGACGCGCGATTGGCGACGGCCCTGCTGTTCGGAATTCGACGGGAGACGCTCGAATTCACCCGGGACGCGACGGAAGCGGAATACACGAACGCCCGACATCTGCATCCGCACGCGGACGTGAACCTCCTCCGTCGTCTCTCCGATTCGTTGTTCACCCACGAGACGCTCGATTCCATCGCAGACACGATTCAAAACCGCATCGTCAGGGGTTCACACCTCGCTTCGCACGCCGGGCGAACCACCGAACGGGACACGCTCCCGCAAGCGGCCGACTACCTCCTCAACCTCGAAGGCGTCTCGACGACCCTCGTCTTCGGCATCATCGACGAGACGGTGCATCTGAGCGCACGAACCCGAAACCCGCGGATTCACGCCGGTGATCTCCTGTTAACGGCGTTCGACGACATGGGAAGCGTCGGCGGGCATCAGGCGATGGCGGGCGGGGAGATTCCGCTCGGACTGTTCGGCGCGCTCGAAGACCGGGACGACGCGTTGGTCGAACTCGTGAGCGAAGTGCTGACCGAGCGGTTCTTCCAAGAGGCGTCCTGTAACCCGTAAAACGAAACGAACGACGGTGTTCTAACGTAGCCAGCGCGAAAGCCGGGACGTGATGCCGAGGTTGCGCTTTGCCATGATGATGGTGCTCTTGGAGCGCCATCCGACCTGTTCTGGGAGCGCACCGAAGACGAACTGTTGAAGCAGTCCCTCGCGGGTCGCGCCGATGATGGTCAGGTCGTGTTCGCCGGTTCGTTCGACGATGGTGTCGATGACGTCGTCGCCGGTCAGCATCTCCGTCATTACCGTCGTCTCGTCGCTGAACTCCGCCTTCGCATCGTCGAGTACCTTCTGTGCGTCCGTGCGCTCGCTCTCGCTCGCGTCGGGACTGACGACGTGGACGATTTCCACGGTGGCGTCGTTGGAGTGGGCGATGTTGTCCGCCACCTCGGCCGCGAGTTCGGCGTGCGGGCCACCCGCCGTCGGGACGAGGATGGACTTGGCCGCACCCTCGTCCGGTCCGATACGCTCGACCAACACGTCACAGTCGGCGTTCTGAACGACTTGGTCCACGTTGCTACCGAGGACGATGTCACGTCGTTGGCTCTTGTGCTGTCCCTTCCATCCCAGGAGAACCGCGTCGCTGTCGTACTGTTCGACGGTGTTGAGGATGGCCTTCCCCACGTCGTGACCGATGCGAATCGTCCCGCTAACGGGGACGTCCTGGTCCTCGGCGATAGCCATCGCCTCGTCCAGCACCTCGCGCTGGTCGTCGATGAAGTTCCGACCCTCGGACAGCGGCGTCTGCTGTGGCACCGTGACGATGCTCATGACGAGGATTTCGCCGTTTCGGTCGCGTGCGATGTTGGTCGCGGTGCGCATAAGCTGCGGCGCGCTCTCGGGGTTGGCGATGGGGACGACGATCTGATTGTCGGCCTCCGATGGGACACGCTCGGTGACGACGGTCGGCGTCTCCTCCTCGATCTGTTCCGCCTCCTTCTGCTTGGAGTAGCCGTAGTAGACGCCCAACCCGATTATCATCCAGACCGCGGTCGTGATGAGCGCCACGAACCCGTGTGAGTTCTGTCCGGTGAGTCCCGGTTCCAGTCCGAGTTCGTAGATGAGAAACGGCGTGAGCAGGACCTGCAGGCCGATACCGATGAGCGGCGGCCACGGCATATACGGGACCTTGTACGTACGCGGCAGGTCGGGGTGCGTCTGGCGCATCCGAATGACTGTCCAGTTCACCTGCACGAATAGCAGGATGAACATGATGTCCGCCGACGCCGCGACGCTCTCTATCGGCAGGGAAATCGCCATCAGGATGATGAGGACGCCCGAGAGCAAAATTGCCCAGTGGGGCGTCCGCTTGTCGGGGTGAATCCGGTCGAAGAACGCGGGAAGCGCGCGGTCACGCCCCATCGCGAACGAGACACGACTGGACGAATACACCGTCGCGTTCAGCGCACTCATGGTAGCCGCGAGTCCGGCGAACAGCAGGAGGAACGCGCCGTACGGAACGAACTGTCCCGCCGCCTCGATGATTCCGAGTTCGCCGAGTCCGCCGAGCAAAGCCCACGTCGGGACGCTCGCTGCCGACCCGCTGACACCCGTGGCCTGGCTGACGAGTTCGGCCGTCGGGGTGATTCCGCCGATGGCCGCAAACGCGACCAACACGTAAATCGGAACGACGATAGCCATCGAATAGAAGACGGCTTTCGGCACGTTCTCTCCGGGGTTGACGACCTCTTCACCGGATTGAACGATGATTTCGTACCCCTCGAAGGCGATGTAGGTGAACCCCATCGCGCCGAGGATGCCGACGAAACCGTGGGGAGCAAAACTCGGACTGTCGAGGAACTTCGCCGTCCAGTTCGGGTTGTTGAACGTCGTCGTCAATCCGAACGCGACGAAGATGCCGAGGATGACGACCTTGATACCGGTCACGATGACGCCAGCCTTCCCCGTCTCTTCGGCACCACGGAAGTTGATGTACGCGAACCCGATAACGACCAACGCCGCCAGACCCTTCTCTGCCACGACGGGCGTAATGAAGCCCAACAAGGCGAACTCGTCCGGGAGGCCGAATCCGATTCGCATGAACTCCACGAAGAAGGTCCCGAAGGTCACGGCGTACAGCGCACAGGCGACCGCGTGGGCGAACCAACTCATCCACCCGGCGTAGAAACCGTTCGGGTCGACGAGTGCCTCTTTCACCCAGAGATAGCCACCACCGGCCTCGGGGAACGCTGCGCCGAGTTCCGCATACGAAACGGCGGTGAACATCGCGACGAACCCGTTGATGATGAACGCGACGGTCAGGGCCGGGCCGGCGATACCGGCCGCGAACCCCGTCAGGGCGAACACACCCGCCCCTATCATCGCACCGACACCGATAAACGTGATGTCGAACAGGCTCATGTCGCGGGAGAGTTCGGTCTCGACGGAACCGTCTCCCGTCGAACCGCCCTCCGCTTCCGCCTCGGTCGAACTATGGTCCATCGGTCTCACTTCGTATTCCAGTAAGGAAAGTTCTACCGCAATCGTTAGCGAACATTGTCATGAATGATTGTTACAAGGGTTGTTTTCATCGGAAGAACCGGGTAGAGCCGTTTCAGCGCACGAAACGGTTTCTACTCATCGTTATGACAGCCAAGCGCTACAGTTCCTCGTGAATCCAGTAGTGGGCGATTTTGGAAGCGTCGACCCAGTGGACTTCGTCGTCCGCGTCGATGCGAATGAACGGGTCCTCCTCGAACTCGACGTTGTGAGTGTGGAGTTCGAGTTCCTCGCCGCCGGCGAGTTTTATCATTATCTCCCCTTTCTCCTCCAAACCGTCTTCCAACCGCTCGTAGATGGATGTCATCGTAAATCTCTCCACCGAATTCAACATCGGGTGTGTTCAAAAGATTTGTTTCCAATATCGTGGATACATCGCCTCTTCCATCGTTTCAGCGCCTCTCCGGTGCGGATACGGCTGTTTCGATTAGGCGACGCCGTTGTCCCGGAGAAGGTCCGCGAGGACGTGGAAGTAGAGGAGGACGGCGGTGAAGACGGCGACTGGCGGCCAGAGGACGACCAAGATAGCCACGAGGACGCCGCCGATTGCGACGTGCGAGAGGATGCGCATGTGTTCTAACTCCGCGCTGTCCACGTCCTCGAACACCCAATCTTGGTCGCCGAAGGCGTCGACCGGATTCGACAGACACGCACGGAGGTGTCGCCAACTCTCCGTCTCGAATCGCGTGAGAACGAAGTGGTCCAAGTCGATGAAGACGCTCAGCAGGACGCCGTAGACGAACAGGGCGGCCAAAAGCGGCGGACCGAACAGATTCGAAAGCGGAACGAGCAACAGGGCGGAGACGACCGCGCCGATGAGGAGATGTTCCCGCGAGTACATCGCTCGAATCGACACGGTGAGAGGGCTAAAAGATGGCGTCCGACACTTTCACTCGATGGCGCAAATATTTATATAAGTATCTGATACCCGTCCGAAACCATCGGAAACCGAGCCGACGAACTTCGCTAGATTGATAGTGTCTCCCAAACAGCCCTGCACCCAATGCTAGGACACACTGCGGAACGTGTCACGCTGGCCCGACTTCCGTCGGGCGTCGAACTCGAAACGACGATTCACACCTACGAAGGGGCCGAAGACGGCCCGACGCTCTACATACAGGCGGCACAGCACGGACGCGAAGTCAACGGCAGCGAAGTACTTCGCCGGTTTCACGAGGAACTCGACACGGAGCGCCTCGCCGGTCGAATCGTCGCGGTGCCGGTCGCCGACCCGCTCACGTTCGACCGGGTGTCGTACACCACGCCCGAACAGCTAGACAGTATCAACCCGAACATGAACCGGGTCTGGCCAGGGGACGAGGAGGGGACGCTCCACGAGCGCATGGCGGCGACCCTCTGGGAGTTCGCCAGCGAGGCGGACGCCATCGTGGACCTCCACACGGGCAGTCCGAACATGATGACCCACGTCGTCTTCATGGAGGGCGACCGGGAGTCACGCGAGTTGGCCGAGGCGTTCGGGACCGACCTCCTCCTCTCCGAAGAGGCCGGTGACGACGCGAACGTGGAGTGGTCGGAGCGAAACTTCGGCGGCAAGTTCCGCGTCGCGGCAACGCGCGAAGGAATTCCATCCATCACGCCGGAACTCGCACACAACAAGGAAATCGTCGAACAGGCCGTCGAAACCGGGTTGACCGGCGTCGTCAACGTCTGTCGCCAGTTGGGGATTCTTTCGGCGTCACCCATCGAAAACGGGGAGAAGGTACTCGCACGCAATCACCTCGGTCGCGTCGATGCCGCCGACTCCGGGCTGTTCGTGGTCGAATCGGATCACGAACTCGGCGACCCCGTCGAGGCCGGAGAGCGCATCGGAACCCTATACGACCCGGCGACGTACGAGGTGCGCCAGAACGTGGAAACCGACCGTGACGGCGTCCTGTACGCGCTCACCCGCGAATCGACCGTCTGCGGCGGCGGGAAGCTGCTGAGCGTCGCACTGCTCCGCGAAGAGTGAGCGAGCGACGGCGATAGCTCCCCTAATTTCGGAACGCGAGCCACCGCCACGCCGAGAATCCAGTCCGAGCGAACCGGCGAGGAGATGCCGACGGCTTGGTCGTAGTAGCCGTTCGCGTCCCCTTTGGTGATGAACCCTGCGTGCGGGGCCGGGCAGTTCCGCAGTTCGGCACAGTCGTCGGCACCCGCGAGATACGCCGGATTGCCCTCGTCGTACCAGTTTTCCCCCGCGGAAACCCAGAACCGCGCCCGATGCAGGACGGGAATCGCCGACTCGTTTCCGTGGGGTCGATAGACGAGGACGTTACCCGGACCGCCGAGCGTCTCGAACCCGTCCTTTTTCCCGTTCCGTGCGGAGACGACACCGCCACGGCTGTCGGGCGGCGTCACGCGGTTTTTATCCATCACCACGACCACGTCGGACGTGTTGACGTGTGGGGACATGCTTCCGCTGATGACCGTGTACGCGGGCGGCCAGACGCCCAGCGTCGCGACGAAGAGTACGCTCACGACGAGAAGGAGTGCGACCACGCTGGCGAGCAGTCGTCGGAGGCTGAACACGACACGGTGGGACGCGAACTACGAGCTTTGTTATCTCCCACCTGTGAAACGGAATGTGACCCTTTCCGCCGAATCCGTGGACGGAAGTGGCGACAATACGGCCGATAAGTATCACAATACGGCCGATAAGTATCACAATACGGCCGATAAGTATTGTTCCAAATACGACCCTGGAAGCAGGGTGTGTCTCCCGGAAATCGAACACTACCCGTCGTAGTCACTCGCTTCCGAAATCGAGGAGCGACCGCTGATGACGCATCAACGGACGAGCGTCGTATCCGAGCTTCTGGAGGTGCCCCGCAAACTCGTCGGCGAAGCCGTGCTGCGTGTAGACGACGTCGGGGTCCACCGCCTCCACGGTCGAGACGAGTTCGTCGAAATCGCAGTGGTCCGACAGCGGAAACGTCGCGTCGTACCCCCCGCGGTAGCGATACGAACTCCTGACCGCCCACCCGGAGAACCCGACCATCGACCCGCCGACACGCTCGACGAGGTTTCGTACCCAGTCGGTTCGGGAGAGGTTCGACGGGAGAACGACGATTTCGTCGCCCGAAAGCCCGTTCGTCTCGAACGGCTCCGCGTCGAAGGTAACCTCCGTCGTCGCCTCGATCGCTGCATTCACTTTCCGAATCGCGTCGCTGACGACGATTGGACGATTCGTCGCCTGACGGGCGAGACGTTGGAGTTTCTGTGCGCGGCCGAGCGAATAACCGAACAGGAACAGCGGTTCGTCGTGGTCGGTCAGCCAATCGCATATCTCGTCCTCCAGTTCGCCCTGCGACGGGAAACGATACCGCGGGTCGCCGTAGGTCGTCTCCATCACCAACACGTCGGCTGGGACGGGGTCGAACCCGTCGAGGTACAGTCTATCCCGCGTCGAGAAGTCCCCGGTGTACAGATACCGACGATCGGCCTCGATGAGCGCCGCTCGCGACCCGACGACGTGACCCGCCGGGAGGAGTTCGATGCCCGGCACCGATTCGGTGAACTCGAATTTCGCGCTCGTTCGGGCCCGAACGAGCGCGGCGGTTTCGGCCGAACAGAGCACCGTCTCGGGAGTCCTCCGAAACGTGTGATCGGCGTGGGCGTGACTCACGAAGTTCACGTCGCCCACGGCGCTTTTGGAATCCGCGACGATGGTTCTGTCAGTCTCGATGTGAATTCCGTCCCGCAGTCGAATCACACGTTTCGTTGGGACGCGACGGATTTGAACGCTCGGGTGCGTACTGGTCGGTCCGTGACGGGAGTAGTCGGGTGCAATCGACGGGGAGGGTTCGACTCGAACTGGCACCGACCCATCGGTGCGGCTAACACGCTTAATAGCGTGCCAGTAGCAACCACGGTTTGCCATGACACGAGTAGAGACCGACGACGGAACAGAACTGTTCATTCGAGACGTGGGGGCCGGTGATCCCATCGTCCTCGTCCATGGGTGGCCGGTGGACCACCGGATGTTCGAGTACCAGTACGAAGGGCTGCTCGATGCGGGCTACCGGTGTCTCGGGGTAGACCTACGCGGGTTCGGCAAATCGGATAAGCCGTACGGCGATTACAGCTATGACCGCTTCGCCGACGACCTGAAGAGCGTGTTCGAAGCGTTCGATATCGAGAACGCGACACTCGTCGGGTTCTCGATGGGAGGCGGGGTGGCGACGCACTACATGAGCCGCCACGACGAGGCTCACGTCGATAAGCTTGCCCTGCTCAGCGCGGCGAGTCCATGCCTCACGGAGAAACCCGACTTCCCGGAGGGGCTGTCCGACGACGACCTGAAGCCGTTTGTCGAGGGGACGCGGAACGACCGAGCGGCGATAAACGCCGAATTCGGCGAGTTGTTGTTTCATACCCGTCCGAGCGACGGGATATTGAACTGGCTCTGGGGCCTCGGAATGGAGGCGTCGGGCTACGCGACGGCCAAGTCGGGCGAATCGCTCCGAGACGAGGACCTCAGGGACGAACTGGCCGACATCACGGTGCCGACTAAGGTCTGTCACGGTGTCGAGGACGAAGTCTGTCCGTTCGAAATCACGGGCAGAGTGCTCGACGAAGGCATCGAGAACACGGACCTCGTTCGATTCGATGAATGCGGTCATGGGACGTTCTACGAGGAAAAGGAGAATATCACCGACGAGATACTCGATATCGCCGGGTAGACCGAACGAATCGCCCTGTTTTTACCCGCTTTACGGTTCCGAGATACGTTCCGGAACCCTCCGTGACATGGGGTCGAAGCGTTGCGTTGAAGGCCCCGTGAGGAACCACTCCAGCCATGGACAAAGACGACCTCCGCGACCGAATCTGGACGCGGTTGGAGGAGGAGGGCATCGCTCGGTTTCCGTTCCCACCGCACGGCCGGATTCCGAACTTCGCGGGCGCTCGGGACGCGGCCGACCGACTCGCGGAACTCCCCGAATGGCAGAACGCGTCGGTGATAAAGGCGAACCCGGACGCACCCCAGTTGCCGGTTCGGCGACGAGCCTTGCGGGAGGGAAAGGTCGTCTACATGGCCCAACCCCGCCTTCGGGACGAAAAGCCGTTCATGAAGCTCGACCCGGCGGAAATCGAGGACACGGACGCTGCCGCGACGGTGTCGAAGATGGACGGCTACGCCGAACCGGTCGCTCCGGACGAGATGCCGCACGTCGATTTCGTCGTCTCCGGCAGCGTCGCAGCGACGGAAGACGGTGCCCGCGTCGGGAAGGGGGAGGGGTACAGCGACCTCGAATTCGCCGTGCTTCGGGCGTTGGGGTCGGTGGACGAGGAGACCACGATTGTCACGACGGTACACGAAGTACAGGTCGTCGAGGAAGCACCGGCGGTCGAGGCACACGACGTTCCCATGGACGTCGTGGTGACGCCGGAGCGAGTGACTCGGACCGACACCGCGTTCGAACGACCGGAGGGTATCGACTGGGACGCGCTGTCGGACGAAAAGGTCGGGGAGATACCGCTCCTCCAGCGGTTGCAACCGTGATCGAAGGGACGGACGGTATTCCAACGTCGGTTGTGACGACAACCGGAACGCAACGGGTGATTATCGGGAAGTGGCGGGTAAATAACGAACCGTGAGCGGAGCGACGTTCGTCCATGCGCGTCGAACTGCCGCCCCGGGTCGCCGTTTCGCTCATCGCCGTGCTGGTCGGGGGCCTCGTCGTTTCGACAGCCAGCGGAACACTCGCTGCAGTGGCCCCCGATTCGGCCATCGGAATCGCGGCGGGACAACAGGGGACGGGTGAGACCGAAATCGACTCCTGTCGGACGATTTCGTCCCCCGGTCGCTACGCACTCACTGCGGACGTTCGAAACGCGACGGCAGATACCTGCCTCCGCGTGACCGCGAGCGACGTGACCGTCGACGGGCGCGGCCACCGCGTCGACGGCGTCGGCGATTTCGGTACCACCGGCGTCCGCGTTGAGGGCGGGTCGAACGTGACGGTACGGAACGTGGAAGCGACCGACTGGGACGACGGAGTCCGGTTCGTCGGCACCCGCCGCTCCCTCGTGGCGAACACGACGACGGCGCGAAACCGCGTCGGTCTGTCGCTCGTGTCGTTCCGCGATAGCAGGGCTGTGAACAACGTCGCCCGTTCGAACGCCGTGGCGGGCGTCTTCCTCGTCGGGAGCAGTTCGAACGTCACGCTCCGGAACACGACGGCGAACGAGAACGCCTTGGTCGGCGTGCAACTCGTGGAGGCGACCGGAACCACCGTCACCGGAACGGTCGCCCGCGGCAACGAGTACGGTGTCGCCCTGTTGGGTGCAAACGGAAACGTCGTCCGCGAGGGCGTCGCGACCGGAAACCACATCGCCGGGATTTGGCTCTCGGCGGCCAGCGACAATCGAATCCGTGAGAACCGCGTCACGAACCGGTTTTACGGCGTGTATCTCGCGGACAGCGCGGAGAACAACACCGTCGAAGCGAACGACGCCGATGGAAATCCGGTCGGCGTCCGATTGCGGGCGAGCGATCGCAACTCGATCGTTCACAATCGGGTCGTGGACAGTAGCGACACCGGAATCCTCCTCATTTCGAGCGACGAGAACCGAATCGCTGGAAACCGAGGGGACGGAAATCGACGAGGAGTCGTCGTTTCGAAGTCCTCGTCGGGGAACGTCCGCTCGAACAATTCAGTCGAGGAAGCGTGAGGGTGGGTGGGCAGAGCGGCGACGAAACGGACGAACTGCGTGCTACTCCGCGTATTCGCGGGCAAAGACGGTGACGAGCGACCGGAAGATGCCGAGAACGATGGGTCCGAAGAACAATCCCATGAAGCCGAACACGTAGACGCCGCCGAAGATACCGACGACGAGGATGCCGGGGTTCAGTTTCGCTTCGTGTCCGCTCACTAGCGGCCGGAGGTAGTTGTCCGAGAGGCTGATAACGAGGGTTCCGTAGACGAAGAGGAACCCCGCCGCAACCGGCCGGTTGACGAGGAATAAGAAGAGCGATGCGGGGAGCCAGACGACGGACGCACCAATGAGCGGGAGCAAGGAGAGCACCGTCGTGACGACGGTCCAGAACACCACGCCCGGAACCCCCGCGATTGCAAAGCCGATTCCGGTCAGAATCCCCTGTACGACCGCGACGAGGAGGTTGCCGACCAACACGCCCCACATAACGCGGTCCATCTCGGAGTACAGTTCGTCCTGCACGTCGTCGGGGAGCGGTGTGCAGCGACGGATCCACGCGACGAGTTCGTCGCCGTCCGTGAGGAGATAGTAGAGCACGAACACCATCACGGTGAGACCGATGAGCGCGTTCGAGACGCCGCCGAAGATACCGAGCGCGTTTTCGAGCAACCGCGAGGAACTTCCCGCGGGAAGCAGTTCCTGTAACGTGCGTCCGTGGATGGTGACGCCGGTGTACTGTTCGACGAGAGCGATAAGTTCGGCGAACTGCGGGTCGCCTCGGACGATGGCCCTGACGAGCGTAACGGCCTGTTGGGCCGCGATGGCCGCGATGGCGACGACGGGGACGATGACGACGAGCGTGGTTATTCCGATGAGCGAGAGCGCGGAGATGCGGGAACTGACCCGAGATTCGAACCGGATTTGAATCGGACGGAGGATGTAGCTGAGGAGAATCGCCGCCAGCACGTACTGGAGAAACGGTTTGACGAGCAGGACTGAGAGGAGACCGAAAACGACGATGAGGAACAGTAGAAATCCGCGTTGCCGATTCATGCCGGAAAAACGACGGGAGATGGTATAAATCAATCCGACGACATCGGAAACCAGTCACTCGCCGAACTCCATCTCGACGTCACCGTCGAGTGCGTCCAATTCCCGAATCAGCGGTTCGACAGCGGTCCCTTTCGCCCGACGGGTTTCCTTCACCGTTCGGGCGATCTCCGCGAGCTTTTCAGCGTCGACGTCGAGACCCAGTACGTCGATGACCACGCCGTCGATGACGGTTCGCCCTCCCTCGTCGCCCACAGTGAGTGCCTCGAAGCCGTTCCGTACTGCGGTACGTTGTTTCTCCGTCAGCGCCGTCGGGTCCACGACGTGGAGGCTCCGAAGGTCGGAACCGGAGAGGTTCACCGCGCCACCGCCGGTGACTCTGCCGTGGCTCTCCACGACGATTTTCGAGAGGCTGGAATTCAGCAGGCCGAGCAGGAGCGTCGAATCGGTGTCTTTCGGGCGAACGAGGAGAAATCGGTTGCTTGCGACGACGTTCGCGTCGGTACGGAGGAAACGCCGCCGCGTATCCATCGCTTGCGGGCAGACGATCGGCGCGGTCTTCGCGTCCAACGACCCCATGTCGAACCACGGGTCGTTGTTCGCAAGCGACGCGTTCGTTCGGGACGGTTGGGTCGACGCCCAGCGAAGGTAGGACGAAACGCCGTCGTAGCCGTCCCGTTCGAGCGACGAGGTGACGAGAGCCCGATGGTCGCGTTCGTTTGTCCGCGCGCCCGTTTCTGTGGTGCCGGAGTCCGACACGACGCCTTTCACGTAGTCGGCCATGTCGAGCATCCATCGTTCCGCGTCGTCCGTCGTGTGTTCGTAGCCATCGACTTCTCGAACGCTCTTCACGGCGGGGCGGAGAAACCGTCGTTCGACGTTTCGAGACCTGACCTCGTCGGCGTCGAGGATGAAAATCGGATTGGCACCCGTCTTCTTTCCGCGGGTTATCGTTGCGACGTCGGACAGGGGAACGGTCGCGTCGTGTTCGATGACCGCCGTATAGAGCGTGGGCGCGGTGATGTACCGCTGGATTTTCTCGCCGAGCGTGGTTTCTAAATGCGACTGCCGGACGGCGATGGTCCGATGGCTCGACTCCCCGCGAATCTTCAGGTACGCGCCGTCCCGAATGCCCTCGGTTCGGTCGATAACGGCGAGGGCATCCTCCGGGTCCATCCGCTCGTTGATGCGAACGAAGTTCGTCTCCGTGTTTCGTCGGGGTTCCACGTCGTCCGTCCGTTCCAACAGCAACAACACCGTATCGACGAGCGCGTCCTCGAACAGTCGGTTCCGAAACCCGACCACTGCTTCGACCTTGTAGTGGTCGTAGAGGAACTCCTGTAACGAGGGACCGTAATCGGCGCTCATCCACTTCGTCGGAACGACCCACGCCAATCGCGCGCCTTCGCGGAGAAAATTCGTGACGTGGGTCAGGAAATAGCAGTAGAGGTCGCTTCGACCGTCGATTTCCTTCTCGCCGTCGGCGTAGGCACTCCCCGAGTCGCGGCCGAACCGTTCGAGATGGTCCCGAAAATGTGCACGGTCGGCGGCGAGGACCTCCTGCCTGACGTACGGCGGGTTCGCAACCGTCGCGTCGAACGTTCCGATATCGTCCGGGTCGAGGTCGAAAAAATCGCTGTGGTACACGACGCCCTCGTCGGTCGGTTCGTAACCGTTCCGGGACGCGAGGTTTAGTGCCGTCAGTTGCAACGGCACCTCGTTGATATCCACGGCTGTCAGTCGGGGACGAAGTTCGCACTGCGAACGGGAACCCAACTCGTCCAATCGGTCGTAGGCGTGGACGGTGAGCGAACCGGTGCCGCTCGCCGGGTCGAGAACGCGGTCGTTCGACGAGCGAATAGCCCATCCGGCGAGCAGTCGTCCGATTTCGTCCGGCGTGTAGAACTGTCCGAACGCCGTCCGTTCGTCGTCTGGGATGAGTCGTTCGTAAATCCGTCCGACGATGTCGCGTTCGACCGTCGAAAGCGATTCCCCTTCGATGCTCGCCGCGAACGCACGCAAGCGCTCTTTCGTCTCCTCGTCGGTCGGAATCGTATCGAACGGACCGGAACGCCCCGGAGTAGCCGACATCTCCGCGAAAACGGACCCGACTTCTCTATCGTCCGTTCCGCCGTCCCTCCGCCCTCGTTCCGCGAAGACGAGGCGAGCCATCGATAAATACGCGCATCGTCGGGCGACGGTTCGGAACGTCTCCTCGATTTCCGGCCGGGTGACCGAATAGTCGTTTTCCCGTGCCCACGACAGCAACGAACCGCGAAATTCGTCGTCGTCCGCGAACTCCTCTCTGATGCGTGACTCGTACCGAGGAACGAGGCTGGCGTGAAAACTCCTGCAACGGCCGACGACGAACTCCTCGTCGTTCCCGGACGCTTCGTCGCCGTCTTGCAGTCCCACCGCGTCGGCGAGTACCCGTTCGCTGAACGTCGTGGCCGACAGCGTGCGCAAGTCGTACCACCGCCGGTCGAAATCCGAAACGTCCGTGTCGGCGTCCGGTTCGGAACCGCAGAACAGGAAGGCGTCGGTTTCGTTGGCCGTGACGAACGCGGACGCGCCGAGGTTGCGAGCGCGTTGCCGGACGCCCCGTATCACCGTGGGCGAGTGGGGGTCGACATCCGCTCGTACGGTTTCGAAGACGATGCCGTCGCGGCGAGGAGAGGGAACGAGGAGTTCCCCGTCGGACGATTCTTCGAGCGGAGTCACGAACGGAGTGTCGTGAGCGGAGATACACTCCGCTATCGCGGACCGAAGGCGGGCGCGAAACACGGATTCCGATTCCATGTTTCGTTCATCCTCGTCACGAAGTAAGAAGGTTCCGTGGCTTTCGACTGTGACGGACGGTCGTGTCCATCGAGACGTCCACCCGTGACGGCAAAAGGACACGTGGAATCGGGTCTACAGGGAGCGAGGATATCCGCCGAACGTCTCCCGTGTCACCAGTCGAAGGGGACGATGGGTACCCGTCAGTGAGGGAGGTATCCCAACAGTGTATATCACAAATCGCACGAACCCACCGGGTTCTCGATGACAAATCCATCCGAGAGTTCGCCGACGCGAATGGTCGTTCCCGACGGGTCGTGTTCCACAGCGTTTCGAAACGAGTTTTCGAGTAACTGTTTCAATTGCGTTTCGTCGGCGATTATCCGCCGTTCGGTGCCAATCTGGACGGAGAAAAGGGGATTACTCGAATCGGCTTCCGGGCGTAGATTGCTCTCGTCGACGGTCCGTTTCAGCGTCGAACGGCTCTGATTCGCTGTATGGAGAATGCACCACCTCGTACCCGTTCTCCGACTGCTCAGCGCGGTCGATAGTATAGAACTGAAGCGGCTTCTCATGTTTCGTCGTCACGGGGAAATCATAGTTCTCCGCGTCATATTTGAAGTCCTTTCCGTCCTCCAAGCGTTGCTCGACGAACTCTTCGTGGCGGCGAATTCTCTTGGAAACCGTACTGTAAGCGAGGTCCTTCACTTCGTCAACTTCGGCGTCGAATACATCCGTGAATTTCTCCTGCAGTTCGTATCCAACGGAATTCCGCCCGGCAATCATCGACGCGAGCGAAGTCGTCCCTGTCCCCCAGAACGGGTCTAAGACGGTGTCACCGTACGCGCTGTACATATTGATGAGACGGTACGGGACTTCCAACGGATACGCCGCTGAACGGTCCCGAAGTTCCTTGTCGGCATTGTCTAGCGTTTGGAACGTACCCCTGATACCGTCCCAAATATCCGAGAACCATTCGTTCCGCTCTTCCCAGAAGTAGGCGGATTCGTACCGCACATCCGTTCCCGCGGCGAAGTCCCGACTGTCCTTGCCATTACGGAAGATGAGCAAGTACTCGTGTTCGAGCGTCGCGTAGGCGTTCGGCGGAAGCATCCCGCTTCCCATGAACTTCGCAGCCGAATTCGTCGGCTTCCGCCAGAGAATATCAGGCAGCGGCTCGAACCCCATCCCGTCGAAGTATTCCGTTATACGGGCGTGGTTCTGATAGACTCGAAAACTATCGTCGACCTTCCGTGTAGCGTCTCCTATGTTGATGCAAGCGATGCCACCGTCCACGAGGACACGGTCGACTTCGTCCCACGTCTTGTTCAATTCCTCGTGCATCAAATCGAAGGCTTTTCGACCGTCGCCGCTATCGAGAGTGCCCTCGATATCGGGGTTGAGCGACGAGAAGAGGTCATCCCACATCTCGATCATCGGGTACGGTGGAGAAGTGACGATGAGTTCTACTTCGTCGTCATCGATTTCAGAGAGATCGTTCGAAGTCCCAACATAGATCCTATGTTCGGTCTTCATACGAACAAACTTTCTATGACAGCGTTTAGTAGTTACTGGTACTTGCTGAGACAGCGACTACTCTACTCGATTTCCGCTGTCAGGGTGGATATCGACCGTCATCGCCTCGTTGGACTTGTTTTGGTCGTAATAAACGATTGGGGCACCGATGTCGTCCCGTCGATTGTCCTTGCACGGGCCACTGTGGCCCGTGCTAAAAAGATTTCACGGAGTGTTCGTCAGCCGCCGAACATCTCGCGCATCATCGGGTGCATCTCCATCAACTGTTCCTCCGCTATCTCCTCGTACAGTTTGTACGTGATGGAGACGGCGAGCAGCAGCGAGGTACCGGAGGTGCCACCGATGGTGCCGAGCATGTTCGCCAGGACGGCCAGCAGGCCGACCAGCGCGCCGCCGAGGACGGTGACTTGCGGGATGTAGCGTTCCATCACCTTCTCGATGACGCCCGTGTTCTGACGGAATCCCGGAATCTGCATCCCGGAGTTCTGAATCTGCTTTGCGGTCGCTTCGGGACCCATGTCGGCCGTCTCCACCCAGAAGATGGCGAAGATGGCCCCCCCGATAACCATGAATCCGAGGTCGATGGCGACGCGGAGCAGGACCTGCCACGCCGCGTGGCCACCGGCACCGCCCGCCCACCACATCCAATCGTTCGGGCTGTGGATGGGCGCGAAGTAGTAGAACAACCCTCCGGTCGGATAGCCGTTCGACCCGTAAGTGCCGAGCCACGCGGGCAGACTTCCGAGTTGTTGGTTCAGGATGCGCCCGAGGAACTGGATGTTCGCCTGCAGCGCGCGGACGAGGATCATCGGCAAAACGCTCGCGTAGATGAGTTTCACGGGGAAGCGACCACGGGCACCTTTCACCCGTGCGTGACTCAGCGGAATCTCGACCCGGACACTCTCCGCGTACACGACGATGACGAAGATGAGTATCGTCGTCGCGAGCGCGACGAGTTGCCCCCCACCGAACAGGATGTACTGAATCCCGCTCGAGGTCAAGAGGGAGACGTTCTCCGCGGTTCCCGTCGCGATGGCGATCCACTGCGGAATGAGACCGACGCTGGAGCCGACTCCCTGCGGCGAGATGAGACCACCGATGAGGCGCTGGCTGACACCGGCGACGATGAACAGTCCGATACCGCTCCCGACACCCCACTTGCTGACGATTTCGTCCATGAACAGGACGAGGATCGCGCCGACGAATATCTGGGCGAAGATGAGCCATTTGACGCCAAATATGCCGATACCGAGGCTCTTCGCGACGGCTGGGTCGGCGGGGAGGAAGCCTCCGATGAACACCATCGGGAGACCGGTCAGGCATATCATCACGACGACCAACAGCTTCTGCAGGCCCTGATAGAGGACCTGGTCGCGTGGGTCACTGGTATCCAGTCCCAACAGGTCCGCACCGCCGAGCAACTGCAAGACGATGCTCGCAGTGACGATCGGTCCGATACCGAGGTGCAGGACTGTTCCCTGTCCACCGGCGAGGAGCGAGCGGAACTGGCCGAAGATATCAGCACTTTGGTTCGCTCCGTACAGGAAGACGTTTGTCAGGAAGAAATACAGCAGTAACACGCCTGCCGTCCACGTCAGCTTTCGCTTGAAGGGTATGTGTCCCTCCGGACGTTGAACGGCGGGCATTCGTGTGAGGACTGGTTCAGCAGTCTCTTTCCAACCCATGTTCAACTCCAATTCGAACCTCCCTACATGTATCTCCTTCGACTCGCGTCACGAGGGAAATAGATAGGATAAAGTACGGAGACGGCTACACAATACGGTTTCGCGTTTTCGCCCTTCGTCGGCACGGGAATACCGGTTTTCTTCACGGTGTCTATTGCAACTATCAGAAAATTTAACCCGAGACATCGTCGTCACTGGTCGGCAGAACGCACCGAAAAATACGGCCGACGAACGGGGTTATTCCGCGTCGTCTTCGTCGTCGCTTCCGCCGAACTCCTCTTCTTGGGCACGTTCGCTCAGCACGGCGTCGCCACCGGCTTCCTCGATGAGTTCGACCGCGCTCGCCGAGAAGGCGTCCGCGGTGACGTCGAGGCTGTTGCGAACCTGACCGCTGCCGAGTACCTTCACGGCGTCGACGTCCCAGCCGTCGTCGACGACGTCGCGTGCGTCGAGCTGGTAGCCGTCGTCGGTCTCCTCGGCGACTCCCTCGGCCGCGTAGAGCGCGGCGTCTTCGTCGAGTTTCTGCACGGACACGGTGAGGACCGTCTCCTGTGAGTCTTCGGGTCGGGAGAACCCGTGCTTTCCGAGCGGTTCGTAGTTGTGGAACTCGTGTTTGGCGCGACCGGCGCGTCCGCGACCACCACGGTGTCCGGCACCACGGCGGTTCTTGTGGGTTCCGCCCCCATGCGTCCGCGAGCCACGCTGGCGTCGTTTCTTGCTCGTCATGGTTATCGCATCGCCTTGAGGAGCGTCGTGATCTCCTCAGTCGTGTGTTTGCCGAGCTGGCCACCCTCTTTCGTGGGGTGTTTGATGCCCTCGTGTCCGCCGCGCGGTGGGTGGAGTCGGAGGACGGGCGTCAGGCCCTGCTCACGGAGCGTCGTCTCGTCGTCGAGGAGCGCACCCGTGAGGTCGGCAATATCGTCGTAGTCGGTGTTCTCTGCGATCCACTCGTCGTCCACCTCGTCGCTGCCTTCGAGCGGCTGCGCTCGCTTCGAGAGAACCGTCTCCAGAACGTCCTGGTCTGGTTCCCCGTGGGCGACGAAGTCGTTGACCTTGGTGATCATTCCGCGGTAGGTCTCGGATTCCGGGACCAGCGCACAGTGATTCACCTTGTGGATGTTGAGCATCGAGAGGGTGTCACGGACGTCCTGGTCCATGTTGACCTCACCGCGAATCTGGACGACTGCTTCCATCAGTCAGCCACCTCCGGCTCCTCGTCGGGGCGGGCCCGCGGGCCGCGCGCTTGGGAGGCGTTCTCCAGCGCGTTGTACGTCGCCTTGGCGAGGTTGAGCGTCGTTCGCGTGTTGCCGTGGCTCTTCGTCCAGGCGTTCTCGATACCCGCGAGTTCGAGGATCTTGCGGACGGTGTCGGTCGCCGCGAGACCCAGTCCGGCGGGTGCCGGGATGAGTTCGACTTCCACACTGCCCGCCTTGCCGGTCGTCCGGTGGGTGAGCGAGTGCGGTCGGTCGCTTCGGTCCTCCCACGACCCTGCGCCGCGGGGAACGTCGATGATGTTCAGCTTTGCGATCTCGATAGCCTTCTGGATGGCACCACCGACCTGATCGTCCCGACCTTCCGCGTAGCCGACGAAGCCGTCGCGGTTGCCGATAGCACAGACGCAGCGGAACTTCACCCGCCGACCGGAGTCGGTCATGCGCTGGACCATGTTGATGTCCAGCACTTCGTCTTCGAGACCGGGGAGGAGCTGGTCGACGAGTTCCGGCTCCTTGAGCGGAAGCCCGGAGTTGAGCGCCTCCTCCATCGTCTCGATGTCGCCCTCGACGACCTTGCGGCCGAGACGGGTCTGGGGTTGCCAGCCGTTTCTGTTACTCATATTATTCGTCCTCCTGCAGGTTCGAGAGCACTTCGTCGAAGTGCTCGGGTAGTTCTGTGGCGTCGAAATCCCCGCTGTACAGCGGCTCGTCCAGCTGTTCAGCGTAGTCGGCGATGTGCTCGCCGCGGTTGCGCGACCAATCCGCCATCACGCTTTCGTTGTGTGGGATGTCGAGGCCAGCGTCGATTGCACCTTCCTGTACTGCGAACGCCTTGCTGCCGGGCGTCGCCGTGTTGAGACCGATGTCGAGGACTGCCTCCTCGTAATCAGTGTCGAGTGCGCGTTTACCGAGCAGGTATCCAGTGAGGTACGCGCTGGGGAGGTTGCCCGTGGGGGCTTCCCAGCCGTACTCCGCCAGATCGCCGGAATATGCACTCGCAACTGTGTTGTCGCCGTCGGGACCCATCGTGACCAGCTGTGCCCTGACATGCTGATTGCTCTTCCGAGCGACCAGACGTGGCTTGCCCGATTTCAGCAGGCGCAACCTTTGATGGTAGTCAGTCCGGACCTCACGGCGGCGGCGCATCGGCACCTTGTATCGTGGTCCAGTTGCCATTGTTAGTAGTTGTTCTCTATGTAGTTCAGCAGGTATTGCACGCTACGGAACTCCCCACCCTTGGACTTGTTGTACAGTGTTCGGTACTGCGTCTGCGTGATTTCGCCCTCGGAACGGAGTTCGCGTAGTTTGCGTCGCTGTGCGCGGATTTGATTCGTCCACTCCTCTTTCGAGTTCTTGCGGCCGCCCTTCTTCCCTTTGCGGGTTCCGGGACCGGTTCGGTGACCGTAGGCGCGCTTCGCGTTGCGCTCACGGGCACGACCGCGGGAGTTGCTCTTTGCGTCCTTCGATTTGATCGACCCGTCGTCGACGAGTTCGCGGATGTCCTCGCGGGTAATCGCGTCCGCGATGGCACCCTGTGCGTCGGGGTCGAACCAAACGCGGTTCTTCCCGACGTCGAGAACGTCTGCGGCGAGTCGCTTCTGTGCACTCAAGTCACTCATTGTCAACCTCCACTTCGACGTAGGTCGGGTTGAGCACGCGAATGCCGTCCTCCTCTGCGACTTCCTCGATACGCTCGCGCTTGCGAGCGCCGACTTTCGAGCCGATTCGAACCGCTTCGGTGTCGCCGTCCACGTCGTCGAGGTCATCGACGTTGTGGACACGAACCTCGTCGAACCCGCTCGGGTGCTTGCCCCGAACGGACTTCGGCGTGCGGTAGCCAGCCTGAACCATGTCGCCTTTGCCCTTGATGCCTCGGCGCTGCTTGCTGAGGTTTCCGCGGGGCTTGCGCCACGATTCCGGCGTGCGCTTTTTCTTGTGGTAGTCCTGTCGATTGAACTGCGGTTTGCCGGCGCGTTCTCGCTGCTTGAGAAGTCGCGCTTCCTCGTCTTCGAGGTCGGGCGTCTTCTCGGTCAGCCCGCGGGGCTGCAGTTCGGTTTCGACGTCTTCGGCCGGTTCTTCCTCGGCCTCCGGTTCTTCCTCTTCGATTTCGGCTTCGGTCTCTTCCTCGACTTCGAGGTCTCCGACGTCCGCCTTGATACGGGCGGCGAGCGCGTTGCCGATACCGTCGACTTCCGCGAGGTCGTCTTGACTGGCCGCTTTGATGTCCTCGACGGACTCGTAGCCTGCCTCTTGGAGCGACTCGGCCTTGCTCTCGCCAACACCGCTGATGTCTTCGATCGATTCTGGTTCGTCTGCCATCTATCAGGCACCTCCCGTGGACGGCTTCTCCGTAATGTAGACGCCGTCCTGGAACACGCGCGTGTCTTTACCCGACACGCGGGTGAGTTGTTCGATGTCTGCTGCGGTTTGGCCGACATCCTCGATGCTCGGGCCGCGCAGGGACAGTTCCTCGTCGCTTACCTCGACGACGGTGTCCCCGTGGACGTCCGTTCGTCGCGGTGCTTTCTCGCCGAGGAAGTTCTCGATGACGACTTCGTCGCCTTCGGAACGTACCTGCATCGGGAAGTGAGAGTAGAAGACTTCCATCTTGTACTCCCACTCCTCGCTGACGCCGTGAACCATGTTTCGCACGTGGCTCTCGAACGTCCCCATCGTCGCCTTCGTTTTGGCGTCGGTGGCGTCGCTCTCGATGACCACTGCGTCGTCCTCGACGGTGACACGCACGTCCGGGTACCAAAGCCGTCGCGTGACGGTTCCCTCTGGTCCTTCGACGGTCACGTCGAGGTGGTCCACGTCGGCGGACACCTCGTCCGGAATTTCGATTTCTACTCGTGGCATGATTCTAGTAGACGTATGCGATGACCTGGCCACCGATTCCCTTCTCGCGGGCCTCGTAGTGGCTCATGACGCCGTGGCTGGTCGTGACGACGAGTGCCCCGTAGTCTCGGGCCGGGAGGAATCGCTTCTCCCACTTCTCGAAGTCGTCTTTGCCCACCGAATAGCGGGGCTTGACCGCGCCACAGTCATTGATAGCGCCTTTCAGTTCGATCTCGAAGCGACCGGCTTTACCGTCGTCGACGAAGTCGAAGCCGTCGATGTACCCGTGGTCGTAAAAGACCTCGAGCACGCTGCCGATCTCGTTCGAGGCGGGCTGTACCGTGTGGGACAGATGACCGACACCTTCGGCGTTGTCCACGCCGGAGAGTGCGTTACTGAGGGGGTCGTTTCCTGCCATTGTTATCGGTACTTCCTGAATCCCATGTCGCGTGCGATCTCGCGGAAGCACTGGCGACACAGATTGATGTCGTACTTTCCGACCAGTCCTTGCTTTCGACCACATCGTTGGCACGTTTCGAGTTGGCCAGTGCGCTTGGTCGAATGCTCGCCGGTCGAGTCGTTCTCACTTTCGCTCATTCATCCACCTCAACGTCGAAGTTGGCCTGCAGGAACGCGAGCGCGTCCTCGGCCGTCAGACGGTGGTTCGACGGAATCTTGCGGGTGACCTTGTCGCGCTTGGCGACGCGGTAGCCCGGTCGAACGAGGTTGACGGTGACGTCAAGCCCGTAGATTCCGACGTTCGGGTCGTACTCCTGATTCGGGAACTCGGTGTGCTCGTCGATACCGAAGCTGAAATTGCCCGTGTCGTCGAACTGGTTCGACGAGAGGCTGACGAGCGAGAGCGCCGTTTCGAGGAACTCGTGTGCGTCCTCGCCACGGAGCGTCACCTTCGCACCGATGGGGTCGCCCTGACGGATGCCGAAGTCGGGGAGCGTGGACTTCGCCAACGTGCGGACGCTCCGTTGTTCCGTCACGTCTTCGAGGATTTCCTCGGCGTTGGCGAGTTCGCGACCACCTTCGCCGACGCCCATGTGGACGACGACCTTCTCCACTTTCGGCTCTCGCATCTCGTGGAATTCGGCTTCGCTCATTCGTCATCTCCTCCCGTGAAGTTCTCGTCGATGACGACGAGGTACTCCTCGACGGTTTCGAACGCGGTGTCGTCGCTTTCGACGGCGACCGTGTTCGAACCGCTTCCGGGCGTCACCGTGATGTCGGTGACTTCGCCGATTTCGCCGGCGTGCTGCCCGCGAACGGCGGTGACGAGACTGCCCTCTTCGTACGGGAAGTGGGCGAGGATGTCCTTGTCCTCGTTTCCGACGACGATGGAGTCCTTCGTGTTGTAGTCCGAATCGGACTCGACACGGAGGTTGCTTCCGTCGTGGAGATTGAGTTGCGTTTCGCCACCGGGGACGTTCGTCTTGTCCTCGATTTTCGCCAGTCGGCCGTCCGCCGCATCCTCGTCGATGGGGGTCAGCGCGAGGCGACCGCCCTCGTCGGGGAAGACGCGGTAGAACTCCTCGCGTTCGGTGAACGCGATGATGTCGAACATACCGATGGGTCGCTGTTCGTCACTCACTGATTGTCCGTTCACGAGAACCGCATCCTGATTGAGCGCGTAGCGGGCTTCCTTCTTCGAGGCCGCATAGCCCAGTACGTCCCGCATCAGGATGAGGAGCGGAACACCGTCGCGCCCGTGCGGGCCGGCGCCGGCCTTCACGGTGAACGTGGCGGTCTTTCGCTCGACCGGCCAGGATTTCGGAACGGAGAGTCGTTTCTGATGGTTGCTCATTCGGAATCACCTTCCAGACGCGCCTCGCGGCGGTCATCGGACAGGTCGAGGTCGGTCACGCGAACGTTGCTCGCTTCGAGCGGTCGCGGGACGTCCTCACCGTCGGCCTTTTCGAGGGAAACGTCCTCGACGAAGACGACTGCCTTCTTCAGGTCGACCTTGGTGACTTCGCCTTCTTCGCCGGCGAAATCGCCGCGCATGACTTCGACCGTGTCGCCCGCGTTGACGCGGACGCTACGCTGGTCGAACTCCTCGCGGAGGTCGTCCGACAACGTCGCTTTGACCTGCTTGTGCCGCTCGTGGAGCGGTGCGCGTTCGGTCTGGTTTCGCTGTTTGCGTGGTTGTCGAGTCATACTATCATCGTAGCTGTGCTTGCGATACTTCCGAACCGCTCTGCGACTTCCTGCGCGATGGGACCCTTGATTTCGGTCCCTCGCGGCTCTTCCACGTCGTCGATGACGACGGCCGCGTTGTCTTCGAATTTGACACGCGTGCCGTCGGGGCGACGGATGGATTTTCGCTGTCGAACGATGACAGCTTCGAGCACCTGACGGCGCATCTCCGGCGTCCCTTTCGTGACGGACACGGTGATCTTGTCACCGATGCCCGCTTTGGGATGGCGGCTTTTCGTGCCGTGGTAGCCGGAAACGCTGATGACCTTCAGTTGACGTGCGCCGGTGTTGTCGGCGCAGTTGAGCAGGGAGCCTTTCTCCACGCCCTGGGTTACGTCGGCCTTCAGTGCTTCCATCAGTCGTCACCCTCCTCGGCATCTGCCAAGTTCTCGACGACGACGTGTGATTTCGTCTTCGAGAGCGGTCGGGTTTCTGCGATACGAACCGTGTCGCCGACTTCGAGCGTCATGCACTCCGGCGCGTGGGCCGGAACGCGGGAGCGACGTTTCATCTGCCGATCGTATTTCGGCACAGTAACGTCGTACTCTCGCTCGACGACAACGGTTTTGTCCATGTCAGTGGAGGCGACTTCCCCCTCGATTATCTGACCGCGCACGGAAAGCGATCCGTGGAACGGGCAGTCCTCGTGGGAGCAGGTCTCCTCCGGTTCTGATACATTCAATCCTAACGCCATTTCGAGTTACCTCCAGTTTCGGTACGCAATGCGGGTCGTGAGAGCAAATTCGTGCCATCCACCGTAACGTAGGCTCCGCCCTCGCCATCGTCGGAAGCGTTCCGACGAGTCCCCGAGCGAGACTCGGAGACAGAGCCAGACTGACCGGAGTTCCCTCCGGCAGTTTCCGACCCCAGTTTGGACGAAGTCCCCGTTCCTTCACAGGAAACGGCGGCTTCATTTGTGAGTTCGAATTCGAACGTCGTGCCCTGCTTTGGTACCTGCCACGACCGAGACGCGGACTCGACGGTAAGCGTGCGCATCGTCTCGGAAACGACCCGCCCTTCGATGGCTTCGAGGGACGGATTCGTCGCCGAAACGACCCGTACGTACAGGCCGACGAGTTCGTGTTTCGTGAGCGTCTCGGGTGTCAGTGGCATCTTATTCGAGGTCGCCTTCTTCTTGCTGAATCGTCTTGATTCGAGCGATGGTTCGACGGAGTTCCTTGATGCGGCCGGGGTTTTCCGGCGCACCACCCGCGGCTTTGACGGCTTTCGCGTTGAGCAGTTCCGTCTCGAGGTCTTCGAGTTCGGCCTCCCGCTCTGCGGGCGTCATGTCGCGGATTTCCGAGGTGTGGAGGATGGCCATTATTCCTCAGCCTCCTCTTCTGCCTGTTCCGCCTCTTCGTCTTCGTCCGTTTCGTCGCCGCCTTCTCCCGGGCTTTGCCCGCTCGAACTTTCCGAGGAGCCCTGCTCCTCGCCTTCCATCTCTTCGAGGAGTTCCTCCGCTTCCGCCTCGACGTCCTCTTCGAGTTCGTCGAGTTCTTCCTCGACGGACTCGGTTTCGGATTCGTCGGCGTCAGCTTCGGACTCGTCCTCGATGACTTCCTCGACGGACTCGGTTTCGGATTCGTCGGCGTCAGCTTCGGACTCGTCCTCGATGACTTCCTCGACGACCTCTTCGTCGACGTCGGCCTCGCCGGGTTCCGGCGATTCCTCGTCCTCGTCGGCGCGGAGGTCTTCGAGTTCGTCCTCGCTCGGTTCTTCGATGAGGTCGGCGGCCTCGTTGGCCTCGACGGCATCGGGAACGAGCTCTTCGGGGTTCGCGCCCTCTTCGATCTGGAAGTCGTCCGGCAGGTCCGCTCCCGGCGGGATGATCTTCACGTCGACACCGATGGTGCCGAGTTTCATCACCGCGACGCCCTGACCGTGGTCGACGATGGTCTGGGCGGGTTCGCCGTTGTGCTTGATGTAGCCGCGGTTGAACTTCTCAACGCGCGAGCGCGCACCTGTGACCTTCCCGGACAGGACGATTTCGGCGCCGAGTGCACCGGAGTCCATGATTCGGTCGATGGTCGTGTGACCCGCCTTCCGGAAGTACCATCCGCGTTCGAGCGCGTTGGCAAGTCGGTCGGCGACGATACGAGCGTTCAGGTCCGGTTCGTCGACCTCTTGAACGTCGATCTGCGGGTCGTCGAGGTTGAACCGCTCACCGAGTTCTCGGGTGATCTTCCGGATGTTCTTCCCGCCCTTTCCGATGACCATACCGGGCTTTTCGGCCATGAGGACGATTTGGGTCCCCATCGGCGTCTTGGCGACGTCCATGCCGCCGTAGCCCGCTCGACCGAGTTCTTCCGCGAAGAACTCGTCTATCTGCGAGCGCTGAAGCCCGTCTTCGATGAACTGATGTTCGTCTGCCATTAGTTGTCGACCTCCTCAAGGATGAGTTCGACGTCGACCTCGGGCGTGTTCCACGCGCTTGCGCGGCCGAACGCTCGGGGTTTTCGTCCCTGCACTTCGCCGACCTTGTGGGCGGCGACGTGCATGATTTCCATCGATTCGCCGTCGAACCCTTGGGCGTCCGCGTTGCCGACGACGTTGTCGAGCAGTTCGATGAACGCCTTGCTGGCCTTCTCGGGGTAGCGACCCGCGTCCCAACCGTCGATATCCGAACGGTGGCCGACGCCGCTGTTGTGCTGCTTAAACGGCACCGACCGCTCTTCGTTCACGACCTGCTGGAGGTACGCTTTCGCGTCCCCGGCGGTTTTGCCCTTTATCTCTCGAGCAATCGCCTTACTGTGCTTGTGGCTCATGTGCCGCTCTCGGAGCATCCCCTTGGCGGTGGTGTCCGGGTCGGCATCGACGCTGTAGCTGATTCCCATGGTTTATTTGAGTGGCACGAACTTCGAGGAGCGGGTCGCACCGATTCCCGCTTGTCCGTGTTCGACCGAGTTGCGGGTCAGCTGGAACTCACCGAGGTAGTGTCCCAACATCTCCGGCTCGATTCGCACGCGCTCGAAGTCGCTGCCGTTGTAGACGGCGAACGTCTTGTTGACGAACGACGGGAGCACGGGCATGTCGCGCAGGTGCGTCCGAATCGGGCTGTTCGCCGATTCTTGCTCGGTCTTCTCCTGGGCCTTGTCGAGCAGTTTCTCCTGCTCGACGGTCAACCCGCGAAGGATGCTTCGCCGCATTCGTGCGGGCAGCAGTTCCGCGACTTCCTCAAGACTCATGTCCTGCAGTTCGTCGAGATCGTAGCCGCGATAGGTGAACTCACCTTCGCGTCCTGTTCGATAATCGCTTCCGCTCATTTGTTACCTCCACGTCCGGTTCGCTTGGACGCGATGTCTCCGACCTTTCGTCCCGGCGGAGCGTCTCGGGAGACGCTCTTCGGGCGTCCGGGGTGCTGGCGGCCACCGCCACCGAACGGGTGGTCCACGGCGTTCATCGCCACACCACGCACGTTCGGCCACTTCGTGCCGCGCGCTTTCATTTTGTGATACTTGTTACCGGCCTTGACCATCGGTTTCTCCGTCCGTCCGCCACCGGCGACGACGCCGATGGTGGCACGGCACTGGGGCGAGAGTCGTCGGACTTCGCCGCTCGGGAGTTCCACGATGGCGGCCTCTCGGTCGTGCGTGATGAGGTTCGCGCCGACGCCGGATGCGCGAGCGAACTTGCCGCCGTCACCGGGCTGGCGCTCGACGTTGCACACCGGAACCCCTTCCGGGATTTCGGCGAGCGGGAGCGTGTTGCCCGGCTTGATTTCGGCGGAAACGCCGACCTGAATCTCCTCTCCGACGCCGACGCCTTCGGGTGCGAGGACGAGTCGCTGGTCGCCGTCCTCGAACTCGATGGCCGCGACGGGGGCACTGCGGGCGGGGTCGTGTTCGATACCCACGACCGTCCCGGTGACCAAGTCGC
This sequence comes from Haladaptatus sp. HS23, assembly GCF_056892285.1. NCBI lineage: Archaea > Methanobacteriati > Methanobacteriota > Halobacteria > Halobacteriales > Haladaptataceae > Haladaptatus > Haladaptatus sp. HS23. The sequence goes on from NZ_JBXGLH010000001.1 coordinate 373,249, forward strand.
TGTCTTCGGCGTTTTTGTGGCTCAGTTCTGCTTTGTATCGGTGCGACGGAGCACGGAAGGTCGGTCCCCCGCGTCCACGTCGCTGTCCCTGAATCCTTCGTCCCATTATCAGAACACCCCGATTCGGGAGGCGACGTCCTGTGCGTCGTCGTCGTCCGACAACGAGACGGTCGCCTTCTTTTTACCGTTCATCGTGACTTGGGTGTTGATCTTCTCGATGGTGACATCGTAGCGGTCCTCGATCTCGTCGCGGATCTCCGGCTTCGTCGCGTCGAGCGAGACGATGAACTGGAGCTTGTTGTCGAAGTCCATCTCGTTCATCGCCTTCTCCGTAACCCACGGATATTCGACGACGCTCATCGGTCTGCCACCTCTTCGAGTGCGCTTTCGGTCCAGACGGTCAGTCGTCCTGCCTGCGTCCCGGGCGCGAGGTCTTCCGCGTTGACCTCACGCGCCGTCGCGACGTCGGCACCGGCGAGGTTTCGCGCTGCGCGCGACGGTTTCTCGCTGGTGACGAACAGGATCGACTTCGGCGTCTTGTACTTGCGGCCACGGGTCTTGCCGCGTCCGGCACGGACCTTCTTGTTGTCCTCCGCGCGTGCGATGTCGGCGTCGATGCCGACCGCTTCGAGGAAGGAAACGACCTCTTGGGTCTTCACGAGGTCTTCGAAGTCGTCGCTCACGACGAGGGGGAGTTCCGTGTCCTCGTCGAAGTCGTGTCCGCGCTCCGCGACGCGTTCCGCGTCCGTGGTCGCCGCGATGGCGCTACGGACTGCGAGTTTTCGCTCCTTCTTGTTGATCGAGAGGGAGCGGTCTTTCTCCGCTTTGGGCGGGTGTGCGACACGGCCACCCACGGTGAATGGAACGCGAGCACCTCGTCCGTTGGTTCGCGGGACGTGGGCCATACCGCGGCCACTGCCCGGCGACTCGGCGGAGGTACGCATCCCGGCGTGGGGGTCGGTACCGTAGTCCTGTTTCCGGTTTGCCTGTGCGGCGAGTACTGCACGCTTGATGAGGTCGGTGCGGACGGTCGTGTCGAACACGTCCGGCAGGTCGACCGTATCAGCGTCCTCGCCGTTCAGGTCACGTACTGTTGCCTGCATGGATTATCCCTGGTTGGACTCCGTACTTACGTAGCGCACCTCGGGGTCGAGGCGCGGTTGGTCGGTCGGTCGAACAGCAGGGCGGAAGCGCACGAGGCGCTTGTTCGGGCCCGGCACCGAACCCTTGATGAGCGCGTACGGACCATCGACCTCGCCGTAGTTGACGAAGCCACCGTCGACGGAGGCTTCATCGTCGTCGCCGAGGGAGATGAGACGCTTGTTGAGTTCGGTACGCTGGTGGTAACCCATCTGACCCAGCTGCGGAACCGTCGAGCGAACGCGCGACGGATTCCACGGGCCGAGGTTACCGATGCGGCGTCTCCAGCCTTGGCGGGCGTGTTTGCCCTTCCGCTTCTGGACGCCCCATCGCTTGACGGGACCCTGCGTTCCTTTTCCTTTCGTGACGCCGCTGGTGTCGAGGTACTCGCCCGCGCGGAACACGTCAGTGATGTCGTGTTCCCCGCCGTCTTCGAGTAGCTCGAGGGCGAAGTCCGCGCGGTCCTCGAGGGAGCCGCCGCCGACTCGCGTTTCCATGACGTCCGGTCGTTTCTTCGGTACGTTCGTGAGGTCGCTGGGGACGGTGTGCGTGATGACCCGGAGGTCAGCCACGTCGCCTGCCTCGATGGCCGCGCGGAGGTCCTCCTCCGCGCCGTCGGCGTCGTGGTTCTCCGGAACGTTGAGCGTGCGGCCGAGTTCGTCGTGGAACTCGGAGCCCCACACTTCCGTCAGTGGTTTCTTCCCGTACGGCGTGTCTTCGTAGGCTCGAAGAGCGACGGCGCGCATCGGGGGCGTTTCGACGATGGTGACCGGTACGGTCTCCTCCATCCCTTCGCGGGGGGAGTTTGCCTCGTCGTTGACCATCACCACGTGGGTCATTCCAGCCTTGTAACCCGCGAATCCCTGCAGCGACGGCTGACCGTCACTGTCGGGCCACGAGTTGAAGCGCGGAACTTCGCTCGTCGCGCGCTTTCGGGGGCCGAAGCCCAGCGAACCTTTGCGTGGTCTGCTTGTTTCTGGCATCGTATCACTCGATGTTGAGGGTAAGGCTCGCGAGGGAGGCGAACATCGCTTCTTCAGTTCGTATGACCTCGCTGCCTTGATTCGGAACCGTATTCAGCCAGAGGTCGAACCGGGCTGGTACGCCGGATTCGACCGCGGAGATACCTTCGGGGGACACCCCGAATATCTCCGGCAGTCCTCGACCTGGCGAGCCGAATGCGACGGTCATTCCGTCGCGTTCGGTTCGTGTGACGACTTCTCCGAGTCGTTCGACGGAGAGCGGTTCTCCGTAACGCGACGTGGCGATCGTAACGCCAGCATCGTCGCGGTCGAGGGCCGCCGAGAGGTCCATGCGCATCACTGTGAGCCCCGGGATGGGGTCGTCCACGAGCTTCGCACGGACCGGTCTTCTCGAAGAGATCCTGACGGTAACGCGTTCCCCCTCGCCGACCGTCATTTGCGACGGAACGACGAGTGAGATCGGGTGTTGCAGTCCGCAATTGACCCGAACGCGCCCTTCAGGTCCGACCTCGGTCACGATTCCCTGTCTTAACGACCCCGAACCCTCCGATTCGGAGCCGGTCTGCGATGAGGCGCGGAGCGGCGGTAGGATGCCCGCGTACTCCAATTCGTCCCGCCTTCCGAATACCTCCTTTCGAAGGTAGGGCGGTGTGGCGGCGTACTTCAGTATGGTTTCGACGAATCCAGCGCCCCACTTCCGTTCGCCTTCCCCGTCGGGGAAGACGACCAAGCGGTCCGCCCGGAACACGGTCGCCGCGCGGGCGACGTAGCCGATTTTGCGAGTTGCCTCGCGTTTGTCTTCGGCTTCCCGGACGAGGGACGATGGTACGAGTATGCTGACTGTCATACCGTTACGCTTCGACGCCTCATCACTAGACTGTAGCGAAGTTTTCGTACTGACGGTTAAAAGAGTGCCGCTTCGGATTTGGGCGCGTGACGTATTCACACGGCCCAAATCATCGAAATCAAGAGGAATTTGGGAGTGAGTTTCACACGTGCAGCACACCAACTCGCAAGTCTTATACAGTAGTCGGGAATACGAAAGAGTGCAAGCAACCTGCGCTGGTAGTGTAGTGGTATCACGTGACCTTGCCATGGTCACAACCTGGGTTCAAATCCCAGCCAGCGCACTTTTACCGAGCACAATACGTTGAGCGAAAGGTGTTCCTCTCGCTCAACTTCGTGCGAAGGAAAGTCGTTCTGTGGATTTGAATAAGACCAGACGCATGCCTGCGAACGAGCAACGCGAGTGAGCAGGACCGTCTGGGCGTAGTTCACAATCCCAGCCAGCGCATTTTTCGAACTCACGACGACGAGCGGCCGCTGTTTCTCGGTACGATGGTGATTTTTGCTTCGTGCACGCGCGGGCGAAGGTGAATACCGCTACCGACGGCTACGAATCACCTCGAAATCACCCTGTCACCTCGCTTGCGTAATGCATTTATACCCACGCGTGGCAAGATGGTAATGTCGCAACACGCGGCGAACGAAACGCGCTGGTAGTGTAGTGGTATCACGTGACCTTGCCATGGTCACAACCTGGGTTCAAGTCCCAGCCAGCGCACTTTTCACTGACGCAAATCCGTAAGCGACCGCTGTTTCATGCGAGGGAATTTCCTCGCCGAATATACGGACTACATCATCCATCCCGTCCATGAAAACCCAGCCGAGTCGTTTTCTACCGCCGAGTCGTACGGATTCGCATGCAGGGGCTACGGTGGGTGCAGATGACGGACGAAGAACTGAACGACTTCCTCGGAATCGGCGGAACGGGTGTCATCTCGTTTTCGACACCTGATTCGGACCCGCCGTTCACGTTGCCGATATCGTACGGCTACTACGCGGAGACGAGAAGTCTCTACTTCCGTTTCGCGTTTCCGCCGGGCAGCGAAAAGGAGGCGTTGCTCCACGACCCGATTTCGTTCGTCACGTACGAGAAGAGGAAGGAGGGATATCGGAGCGTCGTCGCGAGCGGGCGGCTGGAGGAAGTGGACGACTTGCCGTACGATTCGGCCGTCGCCCAGCGCATGTGGGACGTGGACATTCCGCTGGTGGACATCTTCGAACAACCGCCCGAGGACGTGGCGTTTCGACACTTCCATCTCGACCCGGACAGTTTGACGGGGCGAAAGGAAGTGAGCACGGACGAGTGATGTGCAAACGTCACGAAAGTGCCCACAATACTCTTGCCCGAATCCGTCCTTCTGAGTATCGAGGTGGGGAGAATGAGTGACACACAAGACGAACGACCAGCGCGGATGTTCTTCACACAAAACGACATCGCGGACGACGAGCGACGGGCGCTCGTGGAACTGCTGAATCAGACGCTCGCGGACACGACGGACCTGCTGACGCAGACGAAGTACGCCCACTGGAACGTGAAGGGGCAGAACTTCTACCAACTCCACCTACTGTTCGACGAGTTGGCGGACGAACTGTTCGAACACGGGGACGATATCGCGGAGCGAGCGACCGCACTCGGCGGAGAGGCGCGGGGAACGGTTCGGATGGCGGCGACGACTTCGCGGATTCCGGAGATACGAACGAACGCCGTGACCGGCTTGGAGTACGTCGAGGCGTTGGCGAACAACCTCGCGCTTCACGCCGCGAACCTTCGGGGCGGTATCGACGCCGCGATTTCACACGGGGATCAGGATACCGCCGACCTGCTGACCGAACTCTCCCGCGAGGTGGACAAATACCTCTGGTTCCTCGAAGCGCACCTCCAGCGGGAGCCGATACAGTCGGCGAACGGAAGGAGGGAATCGGAGCAAACACCGCCGCAACGGCCGGAAGCACCGCAACCGGAACCGCGGCGCTACGAACAGGGACCGCAATCGACGCGATAGCGGTTCGGTCACGGGGTATTTTTCGCACATCGTCCGAAGCGCTGGTGCAACCCACACGTTCAGGGGACTCGGGAACGACGGTGAGCGTATGACGGTAATCGCACTGCTGTCGGTCGCACCGGTCACGGAGGGAAGCATGGCGAGCGAAGTCGCGAAGGCGGTCGACGCGCTCGACGAGTTCGACGTGTCCTACGAGACGAATCCCATGGGCACCGTCATCGAGGCCGATTCGGCGGACGAACTGTTCGCGGCGGCACAAGCCGCCCACGAGGCCGTCGACGGTGACCGCGTGAGTACGGTACTCAAAATCGACGACAAGCGAGCGCGTGACCAACGAGCACGCGAGAAAGTCGATGCGGTCGAAGCCGAATTGGGACGAGAAGCGAAACGGGAGCGCTGACGCGGCCGCGAACCCGGAACGGTTTACCGGATGACCACCAATCCCGAGACATGGAGAGTCTCAATCGGATGGCGCTCGAACTCGTAGACGAGACCATCGACTTCGCGGACGAACTGAACGTCGCCGCGTACGAACTGGACAACGAGGCGACCGTCCTCGACTTCGGCGTCGAAGCGACCGGCGGGATGGAGGCTGGACTGCTCCTCGCCGAACTCCAGACGGCCGGATTGGCGACGATACAGACGCGGATGAAAGACGTCACGGGCGCGCCGATACCGCACGTCGAACTCTCGACGGACCACCCGGCAGTCGCCCTGCTCTGTTCACAGAAGGCGGGATGGGAACTCACCGTCGAGGACTTCGAGGGACTCGGAAGCGGTCCCGCACGAGCGCTGGTCGCGGAGGAGGACGAGTACCGCCGCGTCGGCTACACGGACGCGTTCGACTTCGCCGTCCTCGCCGTCGAATCCGACACGCTGCCGACGGAAGAAGTGGCGGAACACGTCGCCGACCTCGCGGAGGTGGAACCGAACTCGGTCTATCTACCCACGTTCGCCACCGGGAGCATGGCGGGGAGCGTCACCGTCGCGTCCCGTGCCGCCGAACTCGCCGTCTTCCGCCTGACGGAACTCGGATACGACCCGCTCGACGTCCGCTCGGCGATGGGATCCGCGCCTGTCGCCCCCATCAGCTACGACGAGGAGACGGCAATCGGACGGACGAACGACGCGCTCGCATACGGCGGGAAGGTCCACCTCACCGTGGACGAGGGGTTCGACCGCTTCGACGAACTGCCGTCGTCGGCGGGTGACGAGTACGGCACGACGTTCGAGACGTTCTTCGACGAGGAAGGATGGGACTTCGATGAGATTCCCGAGAGCGTCTTCGCCCCGGCGCAGGTGACGGTGGACGTGGTGAACGGACCGACACACGTCCTCGGGGAGACGAACGACGACCTGTTGGCGGAGAGCTTCGACCTGTGAAGTTCAAACCCGTCCCGGAAGCGCCCGAAAACCTCGATTTCGTGAGCGACGTCCAGCGTGCGGTGCCGATGGTTCCCGGCACGGAGGACGACTGCTGTGCCCGGTTGATGCGACGAGTCGGCTTCCAAAGCCGGGACACCGCGCGGACGTGGCTCACGTTCCTGCGGGCGCTCGAACTGGCCGAGGAGACCGAAAGCGGGTTCGTTCGCCGTCGCCGCGACCCGGACGAGGCGGAACTCGCCGATGCGTTCCGAACCCGCGTGTACGGCGTCTCGACCGTTCTGAACGCGCTGTCGGGAGACGAACCGCTCGACAGCGACGCCGTCTTCGAGGGGTTCGGCGAGGAGATTCCGACGTGGGAACGCCACAAGGACCCGACGCGGGTGGAAGAAGTCTGGCGCGAACGAGTCGGAAACATGCTGGAGTGGGCGGTGCTGTTGGGCCTCGCGGAGCGGTCGGGTGACGGCTACCGGCGGACGTAAATATCAAAAACGAACCGACGCCCAGCGGTTCGCCTTCGAACGCCCCGGTCCGTCTCGCGTCGGGAGGAAAAACGGGGTTCGTAACCGGGATTTTGCGAAGGATTCCGAGTCCGGACACGAGACCCCACGGTGGGACATTTTTACCGACCCGTTGCGTACGTATGGAGCGTGCCTATCGACACGCTGCTCTTCGACTTGGACGACACGCTGTTGGAGTACGAACAACGTTCGGGGGACGTACTCGCGGCGTCGTTCGACCGCGTCGGAGTCGACCCGTTTTTCGACGTTCCGACGTACCACGCCCGTTACGACGAGTTTCTCGAAGCGGGACTGAGCGTGGACGAACAGCGCCCCTCGCCTTGTAACGTGGTATCGAGTGGTTTATCCGCCATCTATCGAACGTTCCGTGACCGATCCCTTTTCACGGACACCGACTCCCCGGACCGAACGTCATCATCCCTCCAGTCGTCAGATTCCGAGAGAAGACTAGCTGTCTTCCCGAGTAACACTCATCGAGTTACTGCACTTCGTAGGTTAAAACCGCAAAAATATCACCGTATTTTTCTACGTTCGTCAGTCTCAAGGGCGGGTCGGTAATCCTGCGCGGCAGTAGTGGTGCACCCGAACCGAGCGTGACGGGCGCAACGGTGAGAATGATTTCGTCGAGGAGACCCGTCTCGTGGAATTGTCCGACGAGGTCACCGCCGCCGACGAGCCAGACGTTCTTTCCGGCTGCTGCCTTCACCATATCCGCATGGACGGGTGCGACATCCCCCTGCACGAAGTGAATGTTCGCCCCATTAATCTTCGGCAATTCCCGACTACTAAACACCCAAGTCGGAACCTCATACGGCCATTGTTCCGGGTCCTCCAGTAGGTTTTCGTGTTCAACGATCCACTCGTAAGTCATCGAGCCCATGGCCAAGGAGCCAACCTGTTCTATGAACTGCGGGTAGTCGTCCTTCGCACCTTCGATTTCATCGATCTCCCCGAACTGGAAGAGCCAGTCGAGTGAACTGTTCTCGTCGGCGAGATATCCGTCGATACTCGTCGATGTGTAGTACTGAGTCTTCATCCTTTCAACCTCGGCTTAAAGGCCGTTCTGGCGTATGAAGGCTGCGCTACCAGCGCATCACGCGCTGGCTTACAAACTCCAGAAGATCAGCGACGAGTTCGATTACCCGGCCGGATTCACGTCGGTCACGGTGCCGACGCCCTTGCTCTGTCCTTCGCGGAAGACGAACCGCTGACCTTCCTCGACGAGGTAGGGACGGAACTTGAATCGGACTCGCGTCGTGCCCTTGTCGCCGGGAAGGAGGTGGCCGCCCTCGGGTTCGAAGACGGCGGTTTCGCTGACCGTTTCCAAGTGGACGACGGGTTCGTAGCCCGTTCCGATTCGGGTCGGATGGTTGAGGACCATGACTTCGGCCTCGAACTCGCGGACGGGGTCGGGGTCGGAATCCGCCGGAAGCAGGACCATTCCGCGTTCGATTTCCGATTCCCGGACGCCCTTCAGCGCGATGCCGACGATGCGGCCCGCCTTGGCCTCGTCCACGCGGTGATAGTGCATCTCGATGGAACGGACTTCGACGGTCCTGAACTGTCCGTCCGACATGGGGCCGAGAAGCAGTTCGTCGCCCGCCTCGACCGACCCGGAGTTGATGGTTCCGCTGGCGACCGCGCCGACGCCGGTCACGCTGTAGCTTCGGTCGATGTACATCTTGAACTCGCCGCTGTCGGCCGTCGTCTTCGGCAGTCGCTCGAACATCGTATCGAGCGCGTCGAGTCCGTCCATCGTAACCGCGCTGGTCAACAGAATCGGGACGACGTTCTCGTCCACTTCCTCGATAGCGACGTCGACGCCGTGACGTTCGACGCGGAGCGGCACTTTACCGACCTCTCGGAGCAGGTGTTCGACCTCGCGTTCGACCTCGGTGGCGCGCTCCTCGCTCACCGTGTCGGTCTTCGTGATGGCGACGATGGTCGGGAGTTCGGTCGCGAGCAGGATGCCGAGGTGTTCGCGCGTCGTCTTCGTCGGACCGTCGTCCGCCGCGACGGTCAGCAGGCCGTAGTCGAGTTTCTGGCCGACGAGTCCCCGAATCGTGGTGCGAAGCCACGGTTCGTGGCCCACGGTGTCCACGAAGGAGACGAGACGGTCGCTCTCCTCGACCACCCGTGCACGGTCAGATTTGCGATGCGGGTTGTCCATGCGGACCGGTCCGTCCTCGTCGTCGAACCCGTACACCGCATAGGAGAGGTCCGCGCTCAAACCGCGTTGGACTTCGTGCGGTTGCACGTCGAGATAGCCCCGCGTCCCGCCTTCCCCGTCGTCCGCCTGCCCCGTGACGAGACTGCCGACTAGCGTGCTTTTCCCGTGGTCGACGTGGCCCGCCGTGCCGACGACGATGTGTTCGCTGTCGATGTCGAGGACGGCCCCTTCCCGAATCGTGGCGACGCCGACCAGTCCGCCGCTCCCGTTCCGCGTCGAGGCGCGGATGCTGGTTTCGTTCGCGTCGATACCCCACGTTTGCACGTCCTCGATGTGTGCCCCCGCCTCCTCGGCGAGCAGTGACAACACGTCCATCGATTCCGAAAACGCGTCCGGGTCGATACCGGCCAAGCCGCCGTCGTCGGTCACGCCGACGACGTACGTTGCCACACCGTCACCGGAAAGGACACGGTGGCGTAGTTGCGCGGCCAGACTTTCCATCCGCCCGTGGGCGAGGTGGATTTCCCTCGTGAGTCGTTCCTTGAACTCCACGCTGCCGCCCTCCTGCTCTCCTCGGTCGAGAGCGCGTTGTAAGGCGGCGCGGTCGGCGCTCATGGAGGCGAATTAGGGACCACAGGTCAAAAGGGTTGCCCGCGTTACAGGCCGGTTTGCACGGCATCGGTACGATGCGCTCGGGAGTTATAGTTAGGTCTCGACGGCTACCGTCTCGTCGTGGGTGAACTTCGTTCGGACATGGTCACGTCGGAGTCGCCCCGTCGTGACGATGGTCGCGTTTGTAGCGTCGTCGTCGATGGAGAAGACGAACCAAACGCTCACCGATTCACCGCTGTCGAGGACGCTCGGCTGAAAGCCCTCGGTGTCGTTGAGGGGCTGGTAGCCTCGAAGCGTTCCGTTCGAACGGAGCGCGAACGCCTGCGGTCGGAGTCCGAGCGAGTCGTTCCCCGAATTCGTGACGTTCATCGAGACGAGAAGGAACTCCGTTCCGTCATCCGGTTTGTACACTCCGTTGCCGCCTTCCGGATTCACCTTCGAGACCCGCTTTGTGTTCCACCGAACGTCGAGCGCGCCAGTCGCGTTGCTCGGTGCGGTGGAGTTCGCGGTGACGTTCCACCCGCCGGTCCGCACGTCGCCGCCGGTGCCGAGAATCGTGGGTGCGACGACGACAGTAGCGACGATAGCGAGAACGGCGACGAAGACGCCGGCCACCGCTTTCCGCGATATTCCCTCCGGAAGCGAGACCGAATCCGGGAGCGAAAAGGGGAGTGAAAAGCCGTCTCCGTCTTCGTCGTCTCCGTTGGAGCCGTCTCCGTCCTCGACGAACCCGCCCACGAGGTCGTGTAGTTCGCGGGCCTCGACGATAGTTCGGAGTTTCTCGCCATCGACCAACTGGACGCCCGCCTGCGAGCCGATTTTTCCCGCGTCCTCGCTGAACGTTCCTGGCGTGACGATGGCTCCCTCGTCGACGCCGTACTTCTTGCAGATCATCACGAACTGCTGAAGTGCCTGTCCGCTGACGCTCTCCCCTGTTCCGGGATCGGCCCAGATGAGTCCTTCCGCGCCGTCGCGTTGGAGGGCGACGAACGATTCGCCGGACTTCTCCGTCACCGTCGTTTGCCAGCCCTGTTTCTCCCAGAGGGCAGCGACGAACTCCGGAAATTCGTCGTCAGGAATCTGTCGTATCATGGTCTGAAGCGGGCCTCCCGTTTTATGCAGGTATGATCAACCATAGTATAAAAACTATCGGACACGTTCATCGTGCCCGACGAAGGACGAGAACGGCCCCCAACACGAGCGCCACGAACGCGGCAGGAACGTCGAATCCCGGTAAGCCACCCTCCGAAACCGACTGTGCGGTGATTGGTTGCTCGGTTTCGACGGGGGGAAGCGCCATGGTCGTGGTGGTCGCTGTCGTCGTGTTCGTCGTCGTAATCGTGTTCGTGGTGGTCGTCGTAGACGTAGCGGTCGTCGTTGCTGCCGTCGTCGTGATTGTCGCGGTTGTCGTCGTGGTCGTGGTCCGTCTGGCGGCGACGACGCCGGTGACGGTCCTGTCTTGGTCACGGAGTTCGATGCTGAAGGAGGTTCCCGGTTCGACGCCGCCGAAATCGAACGTCGCGCCGAACGTCCTCCCCTCCGTCACCGTCGCCGTCTTCGGCCAGAAGAACGAGTCTTCGCCCGTATCGTAGGCGGTCACGTTCACCGTCGTTCCGGGCGCGCGGTTCGTCGTCCCACCGATTCTGGTTTCGTCTTCGACGACCAGTACGTCGCCCGAGTAGTCCAACGAGACGCGAGGCTCCTCGACGGAAAGGGTCGCCGTCGCTCGCTCCGGCTCCGAAACTAATCCGTTTTCCGCGCCGATTTCGAACGTGACGTCGTACGTATCTCCGGATTCGATGTCGTGCCCGTCCGTGTCGAGTATCAGGTACATCACGTCGTTTTCGTCGTCGAGCATCATTCGCGTCGCTTCGTCGCCGTCGAATTCGTTCGGAACGGTGTTACGATGGGCGTTCGTTTGGTGGAAGTGAACGCTGACGTTCTCCCCGCTTCCGTCGAGCATCGACTTATCGAGGAACCCCGACATCCCGGACACGTTGACGGCGAGAACGAACTGGTCGCCCTTCGCAACCGTCCCGTTTTCCGTCGCGGATGCCGCTTTCCGTAGCTCATTCGCGGTTTCGAAGTCGTCGGGATTCACCGTTTCCGGTTTCGGTAACACTCCCGTCCACGCGTCGCCCGTCTCACGTTGTTCGACCGTGAACGAACCGATGTCCTGTGTGACCCCATCGACCGTGACGTTCATATCGTACACGCCGGGTTGGAGCGGTCCGGATTCCGACGGAATTCGAACGTTCGGCGTGCCCTTGATGCTACCCGCTTTCAACGAAATTGCCTCGTTCGGGTCGTCGGCCCAGTACGTGTTGAGGTCGAGCGTCGTGGTGCCCTTCGTCACGTTCACCTGTACCCAAAATCCCTGTTCGGGCGACCCGATGTTGACCGTCGCCGCTTTCGAAGCGTGGACGGTGATCGAAATCACGTCGCCGCGGTCGTCGCTGGGTGACCGTGTTTCGAAGTTGGCACTTTTCCCGGCCGCACCGACGGACGACATCGGTCCCACGAGGAGCGAGCAGAGGAAGAGGACGACGACGAACAGCGAAACGACTCTGCGGCCCCGCATCAGATGACAACCTCTCGGTGAATTTTGGAGAGGGAGGGGCGAAACGACAGATTCCGGCGGATACGAGGGACGATAGCCGGGGGCGATAGTGTCGGCATGGTTTAGTACGGGATGTGTTATGAACCATCCGTAATAAATTCGTCCGTCAGTACCGCGACTGATAATCAGCGGTCGGTGCGAACGCGTTCGTACGCCCTATTGACACGTTTGAACGCCTCTTCGCTCCCGTCCGCTCGGTCGGGATGAACGCGTTTTACCTTCTCACGGTACGCCTGCCGAACCGCGTCCTCGTCCGCGTCGGCATCGACGCCGAGGATTCGATAGGCCTCCTTCGGACTCGGCCTGGGCCGTCCGTCGACCGTAGCACGCCCGCCTGCCGCCCTCCCACCGGTCCGTGCTCGACCTCCTGCTGTCGCTCCTTGCTGTCCCGCCGCTTGCCAGCGCGCTCGTTCGCGTGCTTGCTGTCGCGCCTGCTCGCGTGCCGCACCCGGCGACGGGCCGAACCCCCGACGCGGTTCTCGATACGCCTCGCGTTCGACCTTCTTCGCGAGTCGCCCCGTGGCGTGATACCACAGGATGGCCGTCGTGATACCGAACGGGACCGCGAAAACGATGAGAACAGGATTGTACGCGAATCCCAGCGAAACCATCGAAACCGTGATTCCGGCGAAGACGGCGGCCATGCCGAGCAAGAGACGCGACCTGTACACGGTTTCGCTACGAGTGGATGGGTGTTAAGCCTCTCGCCGCCAGCAGGTTCGGCGAGGGCGCTCGAAACGACCCGTCTCCATCACTTCGAGAACTGGTGATAGTAGACGACGGCGTCGCACGTTCCGCCGGTGAACAGGTCGACGACGCGCTCTTCGATCCGTTCGAAGCCGTTGGCCTCGAAGAACGCACGTCCGCGTTCGTTTTCGGTGAAGATGGGAGCCGACAACTGCGTGAATCCGCGCTCGCTCACGCGGTCCTCTATCGCGGCGAGGAGGTCGCTTCCCACGCCCGTCCGCCACTCGTCGGGGTCGACGTAGATGCTCCGTATCTCGCTCTCTCCGACGCGTTCGGGGTCGATGTCGGTGGTGGCGTAGGCGAACCCGACCAGTTCGCCGTCCGCGACCGAAACGAGGAACATCGCATCGTCGTCATGGAGTTGTGCTTCGAGTCGGTCCGAACCGTACCACTCCTCGAACGCGACGTCCTGTTCCCTTTCGGAGAGGAAGCCGTATGAGTCGTCCCACGCCGAACGAACGATGCGGCGGATGTCGCTCACGTCGTCCACCGTCGCCGGTCTGATTGCCATACGGACTGAACACCCACGACGAATAAAATGGTTGCTGGCCGGTTCTGGGAGACTCGGGGATTCGGCCGAGTGTCGGGGGCCGCCCGACGGAATGGGCAACTGTTAGGGGATGGGACGACAACCGGCGAATCATGACCGATGCAGACGACCTCGCGGAGCGGGTACTGGCGGGAGACCTGCGCCTGCACGAACTCGAAGACCACGCGGACCACGACACGGCGGCGGCGGCGCGCCGGAAACTCCTCGAATCGGAAACCGGGGCGTCCCTCGACACCGCCGGAAAGTACGCGTTCGACGCCGAGGTGGCCGAGAACAACATCGAGAACATGGTCGGCGCGATTCAGGTCCCGCTCGGCGTGGCCGGGCCGATTCCCGTCAGCGGCGGGTCGGCGGACGGCGAACACTACCTCCCCCTCGCCACGACGGAGGGTGCCCTTCTGGCGAGCGTTAACCGCGGCTGTTCCGTCATCCGTACCGCAGGAGGCGCGGACGCCCGCGTCACGAAGAACGGGATGACCCGCGCGCCGGTCTTCCGCGTGGAGGGCGTCGCCGAGGCCGAGGAGGTCGTAAGCTGGGTTCGCGGGCACCGCGATGACCTCGCTGAAGCCGCGGAGTCCACGACCAGCCACGGGGAACTCCTCGACGTGACGACCTACGTCGTCGGCGACTCCGTGTTCCTGCGGTTCGTCTACGACACCAAGGACGCGATGGGGATGAACATGGCGACCATCGCGACGCGGGAAGCCGCCTCGCTCGTCGAGGAGGAGACGCCCGCGAGTCTCGTCGCGCTGTCGGGGAACCTCTGTACCGACAAGAAACCGTCCGCCATCAATGCCGTCGAGGGACGCGGCAGGAGCGTCACGGCGGACGTCCACGTCCCGCGAGAAATCGTCGAGGAGCGCCTTCACACGACGCCGGAAGCAATCGAAGAGGCGAACACGCGAAAGAACCTCGTCGGAAGCGCGAAGGCCGGGAGCCTCGGGTTCAACGCCCACGCAGCGAACGTCGTCGCGGCGGCCTTCCTCGCGACCGGGCAGGACGCCGCGCAGGTGGTCGAGGGAAGCAACGCCATCACGACCGTCGAAGCCCGCGAGGACGAACTGTACGCCAGCGTCAGCATCGCCAGCCTCGAAGTCGGCACCGTCGGCGGCGGCACGAAACTACCCACGCAATCGGAAGCGCTCGACGTGTTGGGCCTCCGCGGCGGCGGCGACCCCGCCGGAAGCAACGCCGACGCGCTCGCCGAAATCATCACGGTCGGCGCGCTCGCGGGTGAACTCTCCCTCCTCGCCGCGCTCGCGTCACGACACCTCTCCAGCGCCCACGAGGAACTGGGTCGATAGGCGAGCAGCGGAAGTAGATACCGAGTGCGGGTTCAAATCCGACGATATCGCCCGCGACTCTCGCTGATTTCGCCGCGCCGAGCGAGTTTGGCGAGTGCCGTTTCGACGTACTCGCTCGAAACCCCGCGTTCGCCCGCGTATCCGACCACCTCCCCTTCGGTCGGTCTGTCGAGGGTCGTGAGCGCGTCGAGAACCACCTGTTTTTTGCTCGTGCTGGTACTTCGACGGGCGTCGCGGTTCGCGGCCTCGGTGACTTCCTCGGAATCGACGCCGGAACGGTCGAGGAACTCCTCGTCGTCCATTCCGGCCTCGTCGGCCTGCGAATCCATCTCGGCGAACGAGTCGAGTTCGGCGAACGCCTCGCCGTGTCCCTGTCGGTTGGCGAGCATGGACGCACGCACCTCGCGAGCGTGGTCCTCGTCGTCCGTTTCCACGAACTTCTTCAGTTTCTTGAAGGTTCGGCGTTTCCCACACCGCGGACAGCGCGTCGTTTCTGGCCGCCCATCGACTATCCACAGGTTGCTACAGCCGTTACAACCCACGACGCTGTACATACCGTTTCGTTCCGCGCCCTCCCTGTTCAACCCTCCGCTCGCGGTGACGTCTCTCCCTCACCGAGCAGTTCGTAGTAAAGGACGCCGAGGACGGTTCTGCCGTCGTACACGCCATCGGAGGCTATCTCCTCGCGGAGCGCTTCGAACGTCGTCGTCATCGACCGGATACTCTCGTTGTGATCCAGTTCCTGCTCGCCGGTCGGCACGCAGTCGTACGCGACGAAGAAGTGATGGAGGCTGTCCGCGAACCCGTTCGCCGGTTCGACGGTCGTGAGGTGGCACACTGTCTCCGCCTCGTATCCCGTCTCCTCGACGAGTTCGCGTCGGGCAGCGGCCGGTAAATCCTCGTCGTCGGGTTCCACGCCACCGACCGGCAACCCCCGAGACACGCGTGACACCGCCTGTCGCCACTCCTCGATGACGACGACGTCGTCCTCCTCGGTGAAGGGGAGGACGACGACGCTTTCGGGTTCCGTCAGGTAGTCGAAGTCGGTTTCGGTGCCGTCCGGCAGGCAGACCTCCTCGTTTCGAACGTCGAACCCCGGACACGAGTAGGCGACGCCTGATTCGAGCGTCTCCCACGCGAGCGGGTCGTTCTGGGGAGCCATACCGGATTTGTTCCGAGCGAACGCAAAGGCACTTCGGTTTCGAATGTCGTTTGAACTGTGATTCTCCACGGTTGTCAAAAACTCCCCAGTAAGCCGTCGTTGCGCTCGTATCGGCGGAAGAACGGTTGTCGTGTTTTATTCGACTCGGCGTGGAATCCTTTCGGGGATTCATGAATTTCGAGCGGATAAGCAGACGCGGGGTACTCGCGGTAACGGCCGGGGTGGTGGGGACGGCGGGAACGGTTCGGACGACGTCCACGGCCGAAGCGGGGGGAACGAACGCGAACGAGAACGGAACGACCAGCCACGTCGTCGTCTTCGGTGGCGGTCCCGACACCGTCATCGAGTACGGACTGACGGTGAGCGGGCGGCTACGGAAGAGCGGGCACAGCGGCGGTGCGCCCATCGACGACCGATACGTCACCGTCGACGGGGAGGACAGCATCTCGAACCGAGGACAGCACGCCAGCGGAGCGGTCGCGGGCGGAGGAGACGCATATCGCTTCACGGGGCGGATTACCCGGTTTCGGGTCTCGCTCTCGTCCGCCCGGCAGAACGAGGTCAGCGTCTATCTCGACGGTCGCAAGGTTCGACCGGACGAACTCGGCGACGCACCCTCCGCCAGAGCGCCCGTCGAGTTCCTCGACTGCAACACCGCGCGGGTGACCGGGACGTTCCGGGGGGTTCGGATGCACACCAGTTTCTGGGACGAGGCGGGACTCGGCACGAACTGGTTGTTCCCGGGAGCGGTCAGCGGAACCACCGTCCTGCATCCGACGGCGGAACACGACCCCTATCCGTTCGCGATAGACTCGGTGAGCCTCGACACCCGGAAACTGGAGACACCGGGGCAACCGGCGAAGTTCACGGCGGACAATCCGTATGCGGGTCCGTGGTGTCGCGAGGGGGGTGCGCCGAGCGGAAAACTGCCGAATCACCTCGTCATCTTCGGTGGCAGTTCAGGCAACGTCGTTCGCTACGAGTTCGCCGTAAGCGGTCGCTTAGCGAAGAGCGGGGACGCCGACGGTGCGCCCATCGCCGATCGATACGTCACCGTCGACAGTGAGGACGTACTGTCCGGGAACCGCGCCCGCGGAGCGGTCGCCGGGGGTGGAGATGCCTACCGATTCTCCGGGGACCTCACCGCGTTCGAAATCGACGGCGACGCGACCGTCTACCTGAACGGGCGACGGGTGAACCCGGACGAAATGGGCGGTGAAGGCGGCGGAGCGGATGGAGGCGAAGGAGGAGATAACGAAATGGAAGACGACAACGGAACACAGTCGAAAGGTATCGAATTTCAGGGTTGCAAAAGGGCGGTCGTGACGGGCGACTTCGAGCGGGTGACCGTCAACACGTCGTGGTACGCGTCGGACGGCTTCGCCACCTCGTACAACGAAATCGGGCCGGTGAGCGGTCGAACGCAAATCAACAGGTCGAACGTCGGTGACATCGGGGAGTCCGGGTTCGTCATCGTCACCATAGCCGCCTACGAGTCGGGAAGCGCCGAGCCGACGATATCGAAGCGAAACCCGAACACGGAAGCGTGCAATCGGAAGCTTCGTCCGGCGACGGAAACGACCGAGACGGAAACCGAAACGGGGGAAGAAACCCGGGAAACGACACGGGAGTCGGGGACCACTCGGCAGCAGACGAGCGAACGGACGACGAAACCGCGGGAAACGACCGATGCGTCCAGCACGTCACGAGAGCCGAGTACGTCCGTAGAAAGTACGGCGAACAGCACCCCCGAGGCGACGGATACCGGGGGCGGAACGTCGGGAGGAAGCGGAGGCGGAACGAGCGAAAGTGGAGTAGACATCGGGGAAACGAGTGGAAGCGGGACGAGTGGGAGCGGAAGTGGAGGCGAAACGAGCGGCAGTGGAACGAGCGGGAGCGACAGCAGTGCGAGCGGAAATGAGAGTGCGTGAGCCTCCCCGTCCTCGGGGAACGAGCCGAACTCAGACCGAATCCGTCAGACCACCATCGACGCGGATGTTCTGTCCGGTGACGTAACTCGCCGACGGTGAAACGAGATACGCGACGGTATCCGCGATTTCCGTCGTGGCCGCGGGGCGGTCCATCGGAATCTTCGCCCGCGTCTCGTCGTCCACCTCGTAGCTGTCCACGAAGCCGGGAAGCACGGCGTTCATACGGATTCCGTCGGCGGCGTAGCGGTCGGCGTACAGTTTCGTGAAGCTCCCGAGTCCGGCACGGAGGACCGAGGACACCGGGAACTCGTGGCTCGGCTCGAATGCCGAAAAAGTGGAGATGTTGACGATTGCACCCTGACCCTGTTCCCGCATGACCGGCGTGACGAGTCTCGCCGTTCGAACCGCGTTCAGGAGGACGAGGTCGAGTCCGTCGTGCCACTCGTCGTCCGAGATGTCGAGCAGGTCGCCAGTTGCAGGGTGTCCGGTGTTGTTCACGAGCGCGTCGACGCGTCCGTATCGTTCCGTCGCGGCCTCGACTAGCGCGGCGAGGTCGTCGGTGTCCGTCACGGAGCCTTCGAACCCGACGCCGCCGAGGTCCTCGGCGACGTCGACCGCTGCACCGGATTTCGAGAGTAAAACGGGCGTGTAGCCGTCGTCAGCGAGTTCTCGTGCGCACGCTTCCCCGATACCGCGACCGGCGGCGGTCACGACCGCTATTTTTTCCGAAGTCATATCCGAAACTCATCGGCAATGGGTTTGTGCGTTCGGGAAGCGGTTCGAAATTTGACACTGCGGGAGTTACAACGAGACCTTCGAGAGGTCGGCTTCCAGTTCGTCCACGTAGTCGTTGAACGCCTCCACGAACCCTCGGAAGTCGTCCGCGAGTTCCCGAACGTCGGGTGCCGACGGCGGTTCGTACTGCGAGACGAGATACGTGCCACCCTGTCCGCCGACGCGGAGGTACGAGGCCCTGCTCTCCTCGCGTTTCAACTCCCACCGTTTGCCGTTGACCCGTGCCGTGAACGTACCGTAATCGACGCCGTCGTAGCGATGGAGTTCACCGGCCATCACGTCCGAAACCTCCCGAATACGCCCGACGACGCGGTTTCGCTCGGAGACGACAGTGTCGGTCGATTCGACCCTCGGGAAGTCCGTCGAGACGTCGTCCAAGACGCCCTCCTTGGACTCGACGTGGGCGTTGTACGACGCGACGAACGCGTCGTAATCCCGCATCGCCGTCGCGAGGTCGTCGGGGTCCGGCGGTTGTTTCGAGGAGACGACGTACGTCTCGCCGCCCGCCTTCCCCTCGAAGCGGAGATACTGGATGTTCCCGGCCTCGTACTTGAGCGTCCACTCTCCCGCACTCGTTTTGAACGTTTCCTGACCGTAATCCCCGCCCTGCAACAGCGCGAGTTCGCGCGCAATCGTCCCCGCGTGGTCCGTGACCGCGGCGACGACTTCGTCCCGCTGTCCGGCGATTTCCTCCGTTTTCGTGATGTCGAATTCGATTCCCTCGCTCATGTTGGTGAGCCTACGGATGGAGCGGGGTTAACCGTGGTGACTCGGTGGTACAAAATCGAGAGCGTCCACTAGTTGAGTAGCGTCGTGAGGTAGAAATGGGCCGGCGCGAATTCGAATCGCGGTTACGGCCACCCGAAGGCCGAAGGATACCAGGCTACCCCACCGGCCCGCGATTGAAAGATGGAGTCACCCACCTTTAACGGTTGCGAAACGGGGGCGTCAGTAGTCGGTGTAGCCGCCCGTATCGAGGTAGTTGTGAGCGACCGTCATGGCGTGATTGCCGTGAAGGAGCGACGGTCCGAGTCGGACCCGCGCGTCGGACGCATCCGCCAGCAAGTCGGCCTCCTCGTCGGTGAAGTCGCCGTGGTCAGAGAGGACGAACAAGGGATTTTCCGGCGGTTCGAGGTCGACTACGGGCGTTCCGTCTTCGTGCAGTTCGACCACGGTGGCTTTCCTGCTCGCTTCCAAGAGAACCGTCTCGAAATCGCGCTTCGAGACGAAGACGCCGGGCGTGCTTTCGGCTTCCATGTGGCCGATAGCCTCGGATTTCGCCTCCAACGCCTTGCGGACGAGTGCCGCCGTGCTTCGCTCGTCGGGATTGAGACGGCGGAGTTCGCTTCCCTCGAATCGAATCGTCAGTTCGTCCTGCATGACTAAAAAGAGGCGTACGTCGCTCCGGAAATCGTGCGAGAGGAAGAATGCGCTGTTGACGCACCGACAGAGGGCGTCGAGTCGCCCCGCCGCACCCGCCAAATCGTCGAGCGAGAAATCGGGTGTCGTCGGAGCGTCGTGACCGAGAACGATGAACTGTCGCATACCTCCACTCGTCCCGGCGGGCGTAAGTCGTTTCTGAACGTCGGCGACGATCTGGTTTCACACCGCTTCCCTACCTCGTCGGCCCCAGCGTTTACGTGACAGATTGCCGTCGTATCGACGCCGGACTCACCTGATGATACAATGACCGACGATACACGACACACACGGCGGACGTTCCTCGCTGGAGCGAGCAGCGTCGTCGGTGCGACCCTCGCATCGACGGCGGCAACGGCACAGGACGGAACCACGACCGACACGGCACAGAACAGAGCGATGCGACAGATGGTCACCCGTCAGTCGAAACTGTTCGAGAACAACTACGCCGGGCAGTTCGTCATCGTCTCCAACGTGAAGAAAAAGGAGGCGAGCCCCGACGTCATCTCGACGTGTGACTTCCCGAACTGGAACGCGAACGAGACGTGGGTGTACAACGGCGTCTTCATCGACAACCTCGGCAAGGAGAGTACGTCTCAGCAGTCGGTGCGAACGGACCTCTACATGAACGGGAACAAAGAGCAGATCGAAATCGGCCAACCGTTCATCATCAACAACACAAAGACCTGCTCCGGCAACTACATCGGCCTCGAAGCAGAGTCGATACCGACGTACGCCGCGAACGGACAGCCGGTGGGTCCGACCGTGACCAGAACCGACCAGGAGAATCCCGGTTCGGGCGGGTCGAACGACTCGGGGGGAAGCAGCGAAAACACCAGCGGTCAGCCCGGATTCGGCGTTCTCGCCGGGCTCGCGGGCATCACCGGGTTGGGTCTCAAACGGGCGTCCGACGAGGACTGACTACTCGCCTTCGCCGAAGTGTTCGTAGACCCACCCCGCCGTGGCGCTGAGGCGTTTCAGGTACGCGATGAAAAAGAGCAAGACCACGTCGGTATTCGACAGCGAGGTTCCTTCGGTGACGTTTTTGTAGAATCGAATCGGATGCGGCGGGAGGTAGTTTCGCGGGTTGAGAAGGCTCGGTTTCTGTACCCGACTCGGATGGTAGCGTTGCATCTGCGCTCGGCCACGACCCAGACGGAAGTGCTTTTTCAGGAGCGCGGGAAGCGACGAGCGGGCGGGGTGATACATCGTAATCGCGGGTTGGTAGTGCTGACCGAACCCGGCGTCGTACACCCGATTGCCGAACTCCTGGTCCTCGCCGGAGAACAGTCGGTCGTCGAAGTCCCCCACCTCGTCGAACACAGTTCTGCGGACGAAGAGGCATCCGGTCCCCGAGAAATGCTGTTCTTCGATATACTTCTGGATGGGAAAGCCGAAAATCTGGTTGTATTTGGCGGTGAGCGTGTCTCTTTCCTCTTCGACGTAGATTTCGACGTTACATCCCATGTAGTCCCAGTCGTTCGATTCCATCGATTGGACGGCGTGTTCGAGCCACGTCTCCTCGACGGTCATGTCCGCGTCGATGAATCCGAACAGTTCCCCGTTCGCCTCGGCAACCCCCGTGTTCCGAGCGGCCGCGGGACCCTGAATCTCGTCTTCGACCAAGAGCCGCACACGGTCGGGATACTCCTCACAGTAGCTTCTGATAACGTCACGCGTCTCGTCAGTCGAGCCGTTGTCCACGGCCAACACTTCGTAGTCCGTCGCCGAATATGTCTGGTCGAGAACGGCGTCGAGAGTCATCCGAATGCCCCTTGGGTCGTTGTAGACAGGAATGATAACGGAGACAAACGGCGGCTCGGAAGGCATATCGTCACACTGCGTCACCACGCATATAGCCCCTTCGATTCCTCACACAGCCAGCGTATACGCCTTGACAAATGAATTT
Source organism: Haladaptatus sp. HS23 (assembly GCF_056892285.1). Taxonomy (NCBI): domain Archaea; kingdom Methanobacteriati; phylum Methanobacteriota; class Halobacteria; order Halobacteriales; family Haladaptataceae; genus Haladaptatus; species Haladaptatus sp. HS23. The sequence continues at coordinate 395,344 of NZ_JBXGLH010000001.1, forward strand.
GCAACACTGTTTTATCCGAGAGAATGTCAGTTTTGATCGAATTATATCATTCTAGAGTTGTTGCCAATACTGTGACACGAGAGAACCGTGATGGATGCTCGGTCCGGCGTTCGAATCGGAAACCGGTTTATCGCGTGACTCCCACGAATGAGACATGGACGTACTTTCGGCGGCGCGGCGGGTCATCGCGGAGGACCCCGTGTGCGATGCCTGTATGGGTCGGCAGTTCGCCGACCGGAGTTTCGGGTTGACGAACGACGAGCGGGGTCACTCCCTCCGTGTCGCAGTCGCCTTGGAGGACGACGAGGATTTCGAGGAACCGGACGAGGAGTGTTGGGTCTGTGAGGGCCTCACTGACGAGTACGACGACTACGCGGAACAGGTGGCGGAAGCCCTCTCCGACGTCGGGTTCGAGACGTATCAGGTCGGGACGCGGGCACCGCCGTTGGTCGAGGAGAACGAGCGCCTCCTCCGCGAGTTGGCCGACCTTCCCGAGGACACGGGCGAACTGTTCAAATCGGAGTTCAACCGCGAAGTGGGCAAACGGGTCGGGCGACTCACCGACACGGAAGTCGATTTCGAGCGCCCGGACGTACTGGCACTCCTCAACCTCGAACGCGGCGACGTCGACGTGCAGGTGAACCCCGCGTTCGTCTTCGGGCGCTACCGAAAGTTGGAACGCGACATCCCCCAGACTAAATGGCCCTGCCGGGAGTGCGGCGGGTCGGGCAAGCAACTCGCCGAGGGCGGCGGCGAGGAACCGTGTGACTACTGCGGCGGCAGCGGGTTCCTCTACGACGAGAGCGTCGAACAACTCACGACCCCGCCGGTCCTCGACGCGATGGACGGTGAAGAGGCCATCTTCCACGGCGCGGGCCGGGAGGACGTGGACGCGCTGATGCTCGGCACGGGCCGCCCGTTCGCCATCGAGGTGAAAAAGCCCCAGCGACGGAACCCGGACACGGACGAACTCGAACGCGAAATCAACGAGTTCGCGGACGGGAAGGCGGAAGTCGAAGGGCTTCGCCTCGCCACGCACGACATGGTCGAACGTGTGAAGGGACACGACGCCAGCAAGACCTACCGCGCACAGGTCGAGTTCGACGAATCCGTCACGGAGTCGGCGCTCACCGAGGCCGTCCAGGAGTTGGACGGCGCGACCATCGAGCAGTTCACACCGAACCGGGTGGATCACCGACGCGCCAATCTCACCCGCGTACGCGAAGTGTACAGTATCGAAGGGCATCTCGACGACGAGCGACACGGCGAAGTCGAGATTCACGGACAGGGCGGCCTGTACATCAAGGAACTCGTCAGCGGCGACGAGGGACGGACTGAACCGAGTCTGGCCGGTCTGCTCGACGTCGTCGCGGACGTGACCGCACTGGACGTCGTCGCGGTGGAGGGCGAGGAGGAACCCTTCGACCACGACGATTTCCTGCTCGAATAACGCCGTACGTCTGCGGTCCCGGCGGCCGAATTTTTCACCCAATGACCCACCAAACCGATAGAATTAACTCCTCGTAATATGATATGTCGGACGAAGCAGACGGGGTTTCGCCGAAAGGCCAGTGGTCAGAACACTGACCTCGTGTGCTTCGAGCCTATCGAAGCATGTCCGACAACGAACCTTCTCAAGAAAAGCGTACCGCCATCAAACAGGTCGGCCTCCGCTTCCGCGGTATCGACGCCGACGACGTGGACAAGGAGCTTCTCGGCTCGATTCACGCCGTGCTGGACGAGCAGGGGATGCCCGTCAGCAGCATCTCCGTCGAACCGCGCAAGCCGTTCGTTCCCCGGCAGTCGGGGTCACACCAGTCCTGAACGAGACCTAAACCGCGTTTTTTCGTCAGTCGTTCCGCCGCATCTCCGGCCGTTCCCCACCGTTGACCCAATCAGTAACGACCATGTGGAATGACGACCATCGTCCGAGCGTGTTCGGGGTAGACGAAGCGGGACGCGGGCCGGTATTGGGGTCGATGTTCGCCGCGGCGGTCGCCATCGACGACCCGGAGGACTTACCGGACGGAATCGACGACTCGAAGAACCTCTCGCCGGAGCGACGGGAGGAGTTAGCGGCGTCGATTCGAGCGGACGACACCGTCAGGGTCGGCGTCGCGGAAATCACCACGGAGAGAATCGACGACCCAGAGACGGACATGAACACCCTGACCGTCGCGGCCCACGGGGAAGCGATATCTCGAACCGTCTCCGATGGCGAGCGCGGTATCGTGGACGCCTGTGACACCAGCGAATCCCGATTCGCTCGGCGGGTCGCGGCGAAAGTCGGCCCCGAGATAGGAATCGAGGCGGAACACGGCGCGGACGAGACCCACGCCATCGTCGGGGCGGCGAGCATCGTCGCCAAAGTGGAGCGCGACGCCCACGTCGCCCGACTCGGCGAAAAACACGGTGCGGTCGGAAGCGGCTACCCGAGCGACCCCACTACCCGCGAGTTCCTCCGCGAATACGTCGAGGCGAACGGCGAACTCCCGGACTGCGCGCGTGTTTCGTGGCAGACGAGCAAAGACACGCTGGCCGCACACCAGCAATCGGGACTCGGCCAGTTCTGACCTATTTTCCGAGGGCCGCCGACACCGCCCGCCGAAACGGCTTCGACGCCGACGGCGCGAACTCCGAGACGAGGTTCGAAACGTCGCGCCGGAACGGTTCCGGGTCGTCCATCGACAGGTAGTCGAAGTTGGGGTCGGTGAGCAGCGAGCGCAGAACCCGAGCGACTTCCAGCGGAACCGACGGGCGTTCGACGTGTTCGTAGTCGTCGCGGAGGAGGCTCACGAGGTAGACGAGTTCCCCCCGGAGGATGTGACTGCCCGTCCCGACAGTGTAGCCGTAGTCCGGCCTACGAACGCCGTTGGCCAGTTGGTAGTACCGATGGGGGAAGTCGACCCCCGAATGAACTGCGAGTTGAAGCGACCCCCAGAAGCGCGGGTTCACTTCGAGCAGTTTGAACCGTTGGTCGCGCGGGTCTCGTCGGAACTCGACCATCGCGGGACCGTGCCAGTCGAGCGCAGACAGGAGACTGACGCCGTGTTCGTGGAGGGTCGGGTTCGACACGGACTCGCGGAAGACGCTCGCCCCGCCGGAGTAGGTGTAGCTCCGAACCCGTCGATGCTGGAAGGTGACGACCGGTTCGCCGTGGTCAAATAGGGCGAAAAAGCCGTACTCGGTTCCGTCCGGGATGCACTCCTGCACGATGGGGACGTGGCCCATCTCGTCGGCGAGACTGTCACTGTCGGGTTCCTCGGAGACGAATCGCACGTCGGGATACGCCGTCTTGCCGTCCTCCACGCACACCGTGTACCGGGATTTGACGACCGTCTCCTCGCTCCAGTCGTCCCACTCCGTGAGCAGGGCGGTTTCGGGGATGGGAACGTCGGCTTCCTCCGCGCGCCGAAACAGCCGATTTCGGTCGCGGGCGGACTCCATCGTTTCGAAGTCGGGCCACGGCGTCCCGACGTGTTCCGCGAACTCGTCCCGGTGCTTCGAGAGGACGTAACTCTCGGGCTCCCGAAGCGGGACGATGGTCTCCACGTCGGGACGCTCGGCGAGCGAGAGGAGGCCGTCCCGATAGCCGTCGAGGTCCTCCGTCGGCGCGGGGAGGGAGACTCGTTCGTCCACGTACTTCGACGTGAACGCGGGCGAATCGGGTGATTCACCGGCCGCGATAATCGGGATTCCCTTCCGGCCGAGCGACCTGATGCACGCGAGGCTACTGCCCGCCGCGATGGCCGGAACGACGACGCTCATTCCCCCTCCACCGTCGTCAAAAACGCGTCCACTGCGTCCGTAACTTCACCGTACACGCGGCGGAACGTGTCCTCGTCGGCGTCGTACGGGTCCTCGATTTCGAACTCCGGCGAGACCTCGAACGACCGGACGAAATGGGCCTTCCCGAGCGAGTCGGGATAGTCCCGCTTCAGATACCAGTAGTTCCACGCGTCCATCAGCAACACGAGGTCGCTCTCCCCGAGGAGCGTCTCGTCCACGCACTGTGAGCGATGGTCGGTCAGGTCCACGCCGAACTCCGACGCGACGGTCACGGCGGCGTCGGGACTCGACCGCCCTTCCTTTTCGATGAACCCGGCGGAGCGAACCGAAGAGCAGTCATACTCCGTTTCCTGCACGCGTTCTCGGAGGTAGCGTTCGGCCATCGGACTCCGACATATGTTTCCGAGGCAGAGGAAGAGAACTGCCGGTTCGGGAGGGAGTGCGCGCACTGCGCTGGTGACATCTCGGGAGCGAGCGTCGGGACGCAATCGCAACCGCTCCATCTCCACGGCGAGGCGTCGTCTGCCGTGCTGGAGGTGTTCTAACATCGTTCCGCGTTCGACGCAGGCGCTGTTATAACTCGACCATCGTTTCGAGAGTAGACGGAGCCTACGGTAGTCGTAGAGGTTGGATACCGCTTCGAACGAGCGGGAAAAAGGTCGCGCGACGGCGTTACTTGTCCGTCAGCAGGTACCGGAGGATGTCACCGTAGGCGGGTCGCGTGACCAGCACGCCGATGAGGACGCCGAGGATGGTGATGATGGCGAACCCTTGCAGGTCGCCGAGTCCGAGCACCGCCAGCGGACTCATGGCGATGATGGTCGTCGCGGCGGCGGCCCCGATGACCCAGAACGCCTTGCGGAAGCGCGACTGGAAGACGCGCGAGGAGTTGACGGCCCCTTCGCTCATCACCTCGTCGGCGATGATGATGAGGTCGTCCACCCCGGTCCCGATGACCGCGATGAACCCGGCGATGTGTGAGAGGTCGAGCGGAAGACTGACCGCGGCGGCGAAGCCGAGGAGGATGAACACCTCGGAGAGCGCGGTCAGAATCATCGGCAGCGCGACCTCGGGTTTCCCGTATCGGAGGAAGACGACGCCGCTGACGGCGAGTACGGCCGCGATACCGGCGAGGAGCGAGTCGAATTTGAACTGACTCGCGAGACTCGGCTGGAGGTAGGTCGTGGACCCGGCCTGCGTGTCGAGGGCCGCCGGAAGTGCACCCGCTTGCAGGTTGATCTGGAGTTTGCGGGCTTCGGAAGCGTTGCTCCCCGTCTGAATGGTGAACGTCGGGTTCTTGACGAAATCGCCGTTGTTGATGGATTGCGCGAGGTCACCCATACTCACGCCGGACACCACTTTCCCGTCCACGACCGTGTAGAGACAGTACCCCGCCTCGTCTGCGGGTTGCTGTGGATACCGACACGCTCTGGTTCCTTCTGAACTGGTGAATCCCCGTTTCTTCATCACGGTGGCGAAACGCTTTGCAGCGTCGTCGGTGAGCGAGACGCTGACGCTCCACGCGTTATCGGTCTGCTGTGCGGGCCCGACGTTGGTGATTCCATTCTGGGTGATCGCGGTCGTGTTCGCTTGCGTTCCGTTGTCGGTCGGGTAGTGTGCGACGATGGAGACCTGCCCGCGCTTGGTGACCAACTCCTCCATCTCGGACTGGTTGGCGTTGGGCATCTCGATCTGGATGAAATGCTCGCCGTTCGTCGCTGTTACCTGCTGAACGCGCCCACCGGAGAGTCCGGCCTTCGATATCTTGTCGCTCAACGTGCGGACGATTTCCTCGCGAGTCTGTGCGGTCACACCCTCGCGGACGGTTTCGTATCCGATGTTCTCCTTATCGAGCGCCGACTTCAGCTGTCCAGTCGTGACGTTGTCCGAGAACACCTCGATGGCACGCTGGGAGTTCGTGAATCGAATCCCCACGTCCGACTGAGTGACGCCGGGGATGTCCCCGGCGATGGCCTTCTGAATGTCCGTTCGGCTCGTGCCGTTCGGCGGGGTCACCTGTTCGGCGGTGACGCCGTTCACGGGGGCGCGGATTCGCGTCCCCCCGGCCAGTTCGAGTCCGTACTTCAGATTGGTCGGGCCGGTGCTGTTCGTGGCGAGGTTAGCGTTGCCGTTCCCGCCCTGCGGGACGAAGAGCGCGAACGCGCTTCCGAGGAGGAGGACGATGAGCAGGCCGACGCGCCATTGGTCGCGGAAGCTCATCGCGCCACCCCCTCGAACTTGTACCAGCGAAGGAGGCTCAGGTTGAGCATGTACGTGTTCATCAGGTCGGTTGCGAGTCCCATCACGAGGACGACGCCGATGGACGTGAGCAGACCGATTTGGAAGACGAACGCCACGATGGTCATCACCGCCATCGCGGCGAGCGACGTGACCGTCATCGTCACGCCGGTCCGCATCGCGCGGTACGTGCTCTCGTAGAAGTCGCCGGACCGCCGAAGGACGTGGTTGTTGAGCAGGATGTCGGAGTCCACGCTATACCCGATGAGCATCAGGAGCGCGGCCACCGTTCCCAGCGAGAGCGGGATACCGAAAATGTTCATCAGCGCGACCGGAATCACGATGTCGCTGAACGCGGAGAGGACGACGGCGATGGAAGGAACGAACGACCGGAACATGAGAAAGACGATGAGGCTCATGCCCACGAACGCCGCCACGACGCCGTACACCGCGAGCTGTTGGGAGTTAGACCCGAAGCTCGCGGAGGTACTCTGTACGGAGAGCACCTCGTATCCGGCGCTGTTCGCTTGCGACGTGAGCGAATTCGTGTCGGTATCCTGGAACGTGACGATGTATTCGTTGTTCGATGTCGCCGACGGCGTCACCGACGCGACGTCCGAATCAAAAGCAGTGCGAATCTGGGACTGCGACGCAGTCGTCTGAACTCTCATTTCGGTTCCGCCCGTAAAATCGATACCCGGTGTCACTGGTGCGCCGGTGGCCACATACCAACCGGCGATAACAAGCAACGCCAGCACGAGAATGGCGAGGGGAATCCCCGCAAGTTGCCGGTTCGAGTACCGGGTGTAATCGACCTCCGGTACTTGAAACTCTACCATATCCGATGGGTGCGTGACGACCCTGAATAAGCCTTCTTAATTACTACGGGACAACCCATCAGGTAAAACCACCAACACGAAACGTGAAAACCGCACGAAGGCATAATTGTCTTCGGGTCCTTACACCACCTATGTCGGGAACGAACACGAAAACAGCGACCGAATCGGAGAGCGAACTGGCGACCCGAATCGTCGTCTCGTATCCGGAGGACTTGAGCGATTGGGGACGCTTTCAGGTCGGGACGAGACACTTCAAGGCATACCTCAGGAAGACCAAGGGTACCGTTCACGAGGAGGACGTCTGGGAGGAGTTCCTCGACGTCGGCTGTTGTGGCGACACGCTCGACGTACCGCTCCGCGTCGAACGGGTCGAGGGGGGCGACCGGATGGGACCGGACACCACCATCGACTACGACGTTCGGGAGGCCTGTGGAATCCGCGGAGGCTGGCAGGTACAGAGCGCGGACGGGCCGAACGAGGTCTAATACTGCTCGTCGAGGAACGCCTCGACGCGCTCGCGGGTCGGGGCCGTACGCGCACCCGCCGCCATCGCGGTCAGCGCGCCACAGGCGTTGGCGAACTCCAGTGCCTGCTCGTAGTCGTTCGAATCGAGCAACGTCGCGATGAACCCGGCCGCGAAGGCGTCGCCCGAACCGGTCGAATCGACGGACTCGACCCCGAACCCGGGATGCGTGTAGACGCCCTTCGTCGTATCGACCCGCGCACCCCTGCGTCCGTGCTTGATGACGACGACGCGACCGTGGAGTTCCGAGGATGGGTGTTCCAAATCGCCGTCGAGAATCGTCGCCGCTTCGCGGTCGTTGAGAAATACGATGTCGGAGTAGGCGAGCGCCCGCGAGAAGTCCCGTTCGGCGAGGCGACGGCCGGGGTCGAAGCTCACGGACAGGTCGGCCTCCGTCGCGATTCGTGCGAGTTCGGCCGCCGTCTCCGGGCGTTGGCTGGTGAGATGGAGGTGGTCCGCCTCCGTGACGTACTCGGGGCGGATGTCCTCGGGCGCGATGGTCTCGTTCGCCCCCTCGTTTCCGAGAACCATCACCTCGCCGTCCCGGTCCACGATGAGGTACTTCGTCGTGGTTTCGATACCCGCGACTTCGATGACGTGCGTGCAGTCCACGCCGGCATTCGTGAGTTCGCGCCGAACCAACAACCCGTGTTCGTCGGACCCGATGCTGCCGATCAAACCGGTCGAAACGTCCATACCTGCGAGCGCCGCGGCGACGTTCGCCGCGCTTCCACCGCCGGACCGTTGCTGCGAGGAGATGCGCGCCTCGCCGTCGGGTTCGGGCAGGGCGTCCACGCTCAGCGTCACGTCCCAATTGATGTGGCCCGCGGTTACGACTCGAACCATGACACCCCTCCAAAGCGGTTCGTGGACGGCATACCGTTCGTGATACCCATCAGCGGTAAAAAATCCTGCCGACTTAGCCCGTGATGGCGAACAGGATGAGGTTGTGCGCACCCGGTCCCAATCCGACGGCGGCGACGACTCCCAAGAGGAGATAGCCCTCCGCCGGTTCCTCTGCGACGTAATCCGCGAACAGGAGGACGACGAACTCCGCGATGGCGAGTTTCACGACGACGAACAGCCACCCGACGCCGACCGAGTCCGCCGTGGGAAGCGACTGGGCGATTTCGAGGATGGCTTGTGAGAGCGGCGTTTTCTCGCCGAAGTCGAGAACGTCGATGCCGACGGCCGTCGAGACGCCGTCCAAGGCGTGGGCGAACAGCGTGAGGGCACCGACTGCACCGGTGATGATGGCGACGTCGGGATAGAAGAACTGCGTCGCCGCCCAGAGAAGTCCCGTCAGGACCACTGCAACGACGAGCGCGACGAACGGCCAGAATAGCCGGAGGCTGTCGTGCTGGAAGCCGTACCAGAACGCGACGAGGAGGACGATAACGACGCCCGCCAACCCGACGCCGGCGAGTACGCGCGGGACGGGAGTTCGGAGCCGATAGAGCGAGAGCAACCAGACGGTCCCGGCCAAAGCGAACGTCGTGAGGTAGACGGCGGGCGTTCCGAACAACGGGAGCAGGACGTCCGGAATCGGTGTATCCGGGACCTGATACAGCGCGTTCAATCCCGCGCCGACGACCATCCACGGTGCGAGCGACACGATGGTTCGCTCCGAGATGGCCGGGTCCGCACGTCGAAGCGACCAGATGACCGCGCCGACGACCAGCAAAAGCGGCAGAAGATACGATAGTGGGGGAAGCGCAAACCCGTCCGGCAGTACCATACTCCGACACGCGAACGGAGGTGTGGAAAGGTTTGCGGTCTGTGTGCTCCCTTGGCAAGGAACGGAACGAGGAGGATGTCATGGGTCCGTCTGCCGGTTTTACGGCTCGTCCCACGGTTCACCGTTTTGTTGTTCTCCGAACATCTCTCGCATGAGCGTCACGATGCTTTCCGGCGGAAACTGTCCGCGTTCGGTGACGATGGCGTCCACGTACCGCGGTGGGGTCACGTCGAACGCCGGGTTCTCGACCCGGACGTTACCGACCTCCGACCGTTCGTCGTCGGGCAGGATTTCCCGTGGGTCTCGCATCTCGATTTCGACGGTGTGACCCGTCATGGTTCCCGGATGGAGTTTCAGCGTCTGTGCGGCGACCATGATGGGGACGCCGCGTTCACGGGCGTTCACGGCTAATCCCGAGGTACCGACCTTGTTGATGACGCTCCCGTCCGCCGCGATGGAGTCCGCGCCGACGAGTACGTGGTCGGCGTCGTCCAGATACCGGCGGGCCGCGTTGTCGACGATGAGCGTGACGGGGACGTCCCAGTCGCGCAGTTGACGGGCGGTGATGTGGCCCTGCTTTCGGGGCCGGGTTTCCTTCACGATGGCGCTGATCTCCTTGCCGTCGTCCAGCGCGCGGCGAACACAGGAGAGCGCGTCCGTCGAGTGGCAGTGGGTCATGATGGTGTCGCCGTCGCGGAGGCGGTTCGCGCCGATTTGGCCGAGGTTGTCCTGCGCCTGGTCGAGTTCCCGGCGGAACTCCACGACGGTCGAAACGATGCTTTCGCGCAGTTCCTCGACGGTGTCCCCCTCCATACCCCGCAGGACGTAGCGCAGGGCGTTCGGAAGGCTGACCGCGGTCGGACGGGTCTCGTGAAGCCGCCGGGCAGCGGCGCGAATCTCGGCGCGAAACCCCGCGGGGGAATTCGCCTCGCTGGCTTGTGCCTGTTCGCCGATAGCCGCCGCCGCGGCGTCCGCGATGGTCGCCGCGCCGCGGATTTCCATCTCGGCGATGTCGTCCGCGGCGGTGGCGACGGAGGGGGTTATGTCGGGGTCTTTCATGTGTGATTCTACGGCGCTCGGGGTGAAAAAGATAGTCCGGCGGAAATTCTACCTTCACGGCAGTTGCACGGGGGACATGGACTTCGACAAGCCGATAGCCGCCTCGGAGTCGCTGATGCGCGTCGCCGAACTCGTCGCCACTGGCCTCTTTTCCGGACTCGTAGCGACCCTGTGGGTCGTGTCCCGGGGATAGCGGGATTTTTACCGGGGCGGTCCATCCACCCCGCTATGAACGAATCCGAACTCGCTGCAAAAATCGACCACACCGTGTTGGGACCGGAGACGACGCTCGCGGACGTAGAGGCGGTGCTGGACGACGCCGAGGAGTACGGGATGAACGCCTGCATCCCGCCGTGCTACGTCGCGGAGGCCGCCGAGTACGCCCCGGACGTGACCCTCGCGACCGTCGTCGGGTTCCCGCACGGTCAGCACGCGATGGACGCCAAGCGCGACGAGGGCGTCGGCGCGTGGGACGACGGCGCGGACGAGTTGGACATGGTCATCAACGTCGGGCGACTGAAGGCAGGCGACCACGACGCGGTTCGGTCGGATATCGAGGAACTCGTCGCCGCCGTGCCGATTCCGGTGAAGGTCATCATCGAGACGGCGCTCCTCACGGATGAGGAGAAACACGACGCCTGCCGGTTGGCCAAGGAAGCGGACGCGGCGTTCGTCAAGACCTCGACGGGATTCGCGGACGGCGGCGCGGAAATAGAGGACGTGGAACTGATGGCGGAGTACCTCCCGGTCAAGGCGAGCGGCGGTATCGGCGACTACGAAAAAGCGAAGGCCATGCTCGACGCCGGTGCGGAGCGCATCGGCGCGAGCAGCGGCGTGGAAATCATCGAAGACTTCCGCGGGTAGATACCGCTGACGTTCCCGCGGAGTTCCTCGTTAGTCGTCGTCGCTCGGTTGCGGACTCGGAGTACCCTGTCGAGCCCTGCTCATCCACCCGTCGATGTGTTCGGCGACGTAGTCCCGTCCGCCCCATCCGAACGCGATGCCAGCGCCGATGGCGATGGCGGCCGCGAAGCCCCACGCGAGGGCGCGAGCGAACAGGTAGAGGATTCCCACGTCGATTCCCATCGTGTCCAGACCGATGACGATGGCGGTGAAGTACAGGAACAGTCGGGTCCCCGTGGCGAACCAATTGGTGTAGTCGGTGTGAGTCGCCGCACGGGTTCGCATGATGGCGTCGCCGATGAAGTCGGCCACGACGAAGCCCAGGATGATGACCAGCAGTCCCGCGACGAGCGCCGGCAGATACGACACCGCCGCCGCCACCCACAACGAGAGCCTCGGAATGGCGAGTACGTTCGCCGCCGCGAGGATCGCCAACGCGTAGACGAACCAGGCGGCAAGCTTGCCGAACGCGCCGGACACCGCGCTCTCCGTTCCGCCGAGCATTCGACCCAGCGGCGTGTCGAGTACCATTCTGTCGAGTTCTATCCTGTCTGCGATTCTACGGACGACGGCCGCCGCACCACGTCCGATGACCCACCCGATGAGCAGGATGACGATCGCACCGACGAGGCGCGGAATCAACGCGATGAACCCCGCTACGGGGTCCTGAAGCCATCCGGGAAGCCCACCTACTTGTAAGACGATATCGTATTGTGTCATGTTTCGTTCTCTCCCCCACGCAGTCGCGTGGTTCACCCATTGGTTGGACTACAGCCAGTTTGTTGTTGGCCGCCTAAATCGAGGGCAGGACGGAGTAACGTCGAATGAGTTCGTCCGAATTTCACGGGCGATACTGTCGGAAAGAGAAGAGACCCGAGACGCGGATGACACGTAACTGACTGTTGAAAGGGAAGCGAAAATCCGCGGAAGAGTCAGTTCTCTCCGGGAATTGGGCTACCTCAGCGTACGAGGATACGGACCATTACCGTCGGATGTGGGACCGATGACAGGACCCGTCGGGGGCTCAGTCCTCTCGGAGCGCGTACAACATCGGTGCGTTTTCCCCCTCTCGGTGGCGGCGAACAGCGTTCCGTCCGCGACGGCGAAGGCGTCCCGAACCGGCCCGTCGAGTTCGTACTTCCACCGCTTCGCGCCGAACCGTGTGTCTCCGAAGCCGGACCCACCGCCAGTTTTGAGGGCGTACACGGTTCCGCTTCCGTCGCCGACGTAAACGGTATCATAGGAAATAATAATCTTTCTCCTCGTCGAACGGTGTACTCATCCCACGGTTTGACCCGCAATCGTCGCCCTTTTGCTCGCGTAGCCGAAATCGAGGAGTGAATGGCCCGGTATCACATCGAAACGTACGGCTGTACCTCGAACCGCGGCGAGAGTCGCCAGATAGAGTCCGCGCTGCGCGACGCTGGCCACTACCGCGTCGAGGGTCCCGAGCGGGCCGACGTTGCGATAATGAACACATGTACTGTCGTGGAGAAGACGGAGCGAAACATGGTTCGCCGGGCGAAAGAACTGCAGTCGGAGACGGCGGACCTCATCATCACCGGCTGTATGGCGCTTGCGCAGGGCGACGAGTTCCGAACCGAGGACGTGGACGCCCAAGTCATGCACTGGGACGACGTGCCGACGGCGGTCACGAACGGCGAGTGTCCAACGCCCGGTCCGGGCGTCGAACCCGTGCTGGACGGCGTCGTCGGCATCCTGCCCATCGCCCGCGGCTGCATGTCCGACTGCTCGTACTGTATCACGAAGCACGCGACGGGCAAAATCGATTCGCCGTCCGTCGAGGAGAACGTCGAGAAGGCCCGCGCGCTCGTCCACGCGGGTGCGAAGGAACTCCGAATTACCGGACAGGACACCGGCGTCTACGGCTGGGACCGCGGCGAGCGGAAACTGCACGTCCTGCTGGACCGCATCTGCAACGAAATCGAGGGCGACTTCCGGGTCCGCGTCGGCATGGCGAACCCAAAGGGCGTCCACGGCATCCGCGAGGAACTCGCGCGGGTGTTCGCCGAGAACGACGAGCTATACAACTTCATCCACGCGCCGGTCCAGTCCGGGTCGAACGACGTCCTCGGGGACATGCGCCGCCAGCATCAGGTCGAGGAGTACGTCGAAATCGTGGAGACGTTCGACGAGTACCTCGATTACTGGACGCTCTCGACGGACTTCATCGTCGGCTTCCCGACCGAAACCGATACGGACCACGAACAGAGCATGGCGCTCCTCCGCGAGACGCGTCCCGAGAAGTTGAACGTCACGCGATTCTCCAAGCGCCCGAACACGGATGCAGCGAAGATGAAGGGCCTCGGCGGCACGAAAAAGAAGGAGCGCTCGAAGGCCATGTCGGAACTCAAGATGGACATCGTCGGGGCCGCCTACGACGACATGGTCGGCACCGAAAAGCGCGTCATGGTCGTGGAGGAAGGTACCGGCGACTCCGTCAAGTGCCGCGACGAGGCCTACCGCCAAATCATTGTCCAGCACGCCTCCGACCACGGCATCGAACCCGGCGACTTCCTCGACGTGGAGGTCACGAGTCACCAGACCGTCTACGCGTTCGGAACGCCGGTCTGAGACAGGGAGCCGTTCCGAAACGATGTTTCCTCGAACTACGGATTTCGAGAGGGTTTCTTGCGATTCGAACATCTTCGAAGTCTTCGCTACTGCTGTTCCGCTCCAAGAGCCTTCGAAATCATCTCGCAGTGAGTGGACGAGTGTTTTCAGAAACAACTCCGTAACCTCGTGTACGATACTGGGATCATCGAAATTCGCCCCACGTCGGTGTCGTCACAGACGGAAAACATATACCCGATTACGTAAAATCCGTGACCGATGCCCTCCAATCGACGCCAACTCCTCGCCACGGTCGGCGCACTGGCCGCCGGACTAGCTGGCTGTCTCGGCGGAAATCCGGGCGGAACCGGAGACGAACCCTCCACGCCGACCGACGAACCGACCGCCACCACGGACGAGTCGCCGGACACGACCACCGCCGAAAACGCCTCGTTTTCCCTACCCGAATCGTCGGTGAAGTCCCTCGGCGAGGTGCGCGTTGCCGTTGCAAACCCGACCGTCGGGAAGGCGGTCGCCTACGAGTCCATCATGGGTTCGGGCGGCGTGTTGGGGTCCGATGGAAGTCAGTTCGTCGTCGCCGAGGTGCAGAGCCAGCAGAGAAACAGCGTCGATGCGAGAGAAGACCCGGCGTACGACGCCTTCGAACTCGATGTGGACGGCGAGGCGTATTCGACGGTCGAAATCGAGAAGCGGACGACGGGTGCGTACACGAGTTCCCTCGCCGAGCGCGGAAACGTCCGGTACGGAGACTCGTATGCCACTGCCGAGACGGTCGGCTGGCTGGCGTTCGAACCGCCGTCACCGCTCGACGCTAGCGAGGCCGCGATTCGCTGTCGGTACGGCGGTGAAACCGCCGAGTGGTCACTGCCCGAGGAAGTGGTCACGGAACTCGCCCGACCCGGGCCGAGATTCGAACTCGAATCGTTCGACGCGACCGTGGAGGAGTACAGCGTGGACGTCTCGTTCGTGGCAAAAAACGTCTCGGGGAACGACGGGGAGTTCCTCGCGGCGATGTACTGGCCGACGACCGGCATCGCGGACGACGACGAGTCGACGGTACTCAGACGCACTATCGCCGCGGGCGAGAAACTGGAGTGGTCGGGGTCGTTCCCGACGGAGTACACCGACGGCGTGGTGTCGGCCCGTCTCGGCGGAAGCGTCACCGGCGAAATCGAGGTCGATTTGGAGAAATAGGCGGGTAGGAAACTGGAGGCGAACGAGTTTCGCTGTCGTCTCAATTCCCTTTTCGGTCCCCTTCCTCGCCGGGGTCGGTCCCGCTCTCACCGTCGCCCTTCCCCTTCGTGACGGTGACACACCCGACCATGCCCGCCGCTCGGTGGGGGTTGCAGTAGTAGTCGTACGTTCCGGGGACGTCGAAGGTGTAAGTGTAGCGATACCCCTGATTGTATATCTCCGTGACCGGGCCGGGCGTCCCGTTCCAGTTCGCGTCGGCGGGTTGGTTCTCCACGACGATGTTGTGGTTGTCCCCCTTCCACTCCCACGCGACGGTCGTTCCGGTGGTGATTTCGACGTTCTCGGGGTCGAATTTCAGGCCGCCACCGGCACCAACGGTCACTGTGACGTCTGCCGGGGAGTCGTCCGAGTTCGAGCCGCCCTGTCCGTTGGCGAGACACCCGCCGAGCGATACGCCGACGAGCGTTGCACCGGTCGCTTTCAGCATCCGCCGCCTGTCGAGAGAGGAAGTCATGACTGTGTACTCGTCGCTACCGGTTCCCGATAGAAAAGCCCGGCACTCGATTCCCGAACGATGAAAACGAGACGGACGAGTGGCTACTCGGGCAACTCCCCCGAACGCTCGGACTCCTCTCGCGCCGACGTTTCCGCCAGTCGCTCGGCCTCGGCGTCGGACTTCCACTCGCCGAGTTCCTTCGGGTCGACGTGGATGAACGCGTCGTCCACCCGCGGGATGTCCTGAATGGAGTGCATGACCTCGGTTTCGATGTTGTGGGCCTCGATGAGCGTCCGGTCGCCCTCGACCTCGATGTGCATGCTCACGTCGATTTCGGGGCCGACATAGTGAGCGACGACGTCGTGAACCCCCTCCACGTCGGGATGGGAGAGCGCCCGTTGGACGATGGTCGCGCGGAGGTCCTCCGGCGGTGCCCGGCCGACGAGATAGTCCACGTTGTCCCGGACGATTTGCCACCCCGTGTAGAGGATGCCGAACGAGACGACGCCCGCCGCGACCGGGTCGAGGATTGGCAGACCGATTCGAGCGCCGAGGACGCCGACGAGCGCCGCACCGGCCGTCAGGATGTCGTTTCGGTTGTCCAGTCCCGCCGCGACCACGGCGGGCGAGTTGACGTCCTCGCCGACCCGCAGACAGTAGCGGAAGAGACCGTATTTCACGACGCCAGTTCCGACGAGAACGCCCACCGCGAGGAGGCTCGTCGTCGACGCGACGCTCCCGGAAAGAATCGAGGTTCCGGCGCGGAAGAGGACCAATCCGCCCGCCGCGAAGACGCCGAGCGCGACGAACAGCGAGACGAACGGTTCGATTCGTTCGTGGCCGTGCGGGTGTTCGAAGTCCGGCGGTTGCGTCGTCAGATACAGTCCCGCGAGGACGACGAGGCTGTAAATCGCGTCCGCGAGGCTGTTGATGGCCTCGGACCCGACCGCGAGGCTCCCGGTCTGGAACCAGACGGCACCCTTGGCGACCGCTAAGAGGAGGTTCGCCGTGAGGATGATGGCACCCGCGATACGAATCGCCCCCGTCCGATTCATCGTTCACAGTTAGGTCGCCTGCCGTATGGCTATGTCGGCGGACCCAAGACGACCCGTTCAGTCGCCGAAGGAAACCGCCGAATCGGCGTCCGGAACGGTCGCACCCTCCTGTTCGGCGAACGCGGCGTGGAGTTTCTCGTAGGTGTCCTCCAACCCCTCCACGATGACCTTCGTGTCGGAGATGACGGGCATGAAGTTCGTATCGCCGCTCCAGCGCGGGACGACGTGCGTGTGGAGGTGGTCGATGGACCCGCCGCTCCCCTCGCCGATGTTCAATCCGGCATTGAACCCGTCCGGCGAAAACGCGGCCTCCATCGCGTCGAACGTCCGTTGTTTCAGTCGAGCGTGCCCGAGGAGGGTCCCCTCGCCGAGGTCGGCGTAGTCGCTATCGTGTTCGTTCGGGATGACCATCACGTGCCCCGGATTGTACGGGTAGTTGTTCAGCATGACGAACGCGTGGTCGTTGCGCGCGACGATGAGGTGGTTCCGGTCGTCGTCCCGCTTCGGGAACGCACAGAAGACACATCCGTCGAAACTCTCGTCGCCGTCGCGTTCGACCCACTCCATCCGCCACGGTGCGAAGACCTGTTGCATACCGGGATATCACGGGGGAGCGGTTTAGGTTTTCAGACTCGGTCGACGGAGATGAAGCGGACGGGGGCGTTCGTCCCCGGAACCACGGATTCGGCGATAAACCGACGTTACGGCGGTTTAATGCGTTCATAACCGAGTCGAAAGGGAATCTTACCCGCGTCTTTCAGCGCCGAGTGGCTCCTTGTGACGATGTTTCATTCGTATGGCGCAACAACAGTATCTTTTCAAGCGATGGCTTCGGAGAGGGCCATAACGAATGTACCTCATCATCGTCGGTGCGGGCGACATCGGCTCGCAACTGATCAGCATTGCGACTCAGAACAGCAACGACGTGGTGGTCATCGAAAAGGACGCGGAACGGGCCGAACGTGCCTCCGTGGAATTCGATTGCCTCGTTCTCAACAACGACGCGACGATTCTCGACACGCTGGAGGAGGCCGGTGCCGACCGCGCGGACGCGCTCATCAGCACGACGGACCAGGACGCGACGAACATCATGGTCAGCCTGTTAGGGCAGGAACTCGAAATCCCGTCGCTCGTCTCGGTGGTTCACAACCCCGAACACATGAGCATCTTCCGTCAAATCGGCGTGAACGTCATCGAGAACCCGCAGCGACTCATCGCCGATTACCTCTATCGGGCCGTCAAACGCCCGTCCATCAAGGATTACATGAAAGTCGGCGACAAGGCCGAGGTGTTCGAAATCACCGTCGATTCCTACGCACCCATCTCGGGCCTCACGCTCTCGACCGCTGCGGACGACGGGTTGTTCGACGAGGGAATGCTCGTCGTCGCTATCGAACGGAACAACGAGGTAATCACCCCGCGCGGGAACACGGAAATCAAGGGTGGCGACCTCATCACCGTTTTCTCCGAGAAGGGTGCAACGCCGGAAGTGACCGACATCTTCGGTCACTACGAGGACCACGACTGAGATGGTTCGACGGAAAACGGTCGCCGGGGTCCCGGCACACCTCGCGACCATCCTACGGGACGTGGGTGCGCTCGTGTTGATGCAGGCGGCGATGATGGCGGCCACCGTCCTGCTCGCGCTCGCGTTCGAGGAGTGGTACGCGGCGCTCGCCTTTCTCCTCGCCGGGGGAATCACGGCCGGTATCGGCGGTGCGGCGCGGAAACTCTTCGAGGACGCACCGGACCCGGTGATGAAACACGGCATGGTCATCGCCGCGGGTGGCTGGTTCGCCACCGCGATTTTCGGGTCCTTACCCCTGTTCCTCACGGCGCATCTGACCCCGGTTTCGGTGATGAACACCTACGTTCCGTCGGGGGCGGAGTACACACCCATCGGGGTCGGCGGGGCGACCACGATGTCCAGTCTCGCGTACTTCCAGAACCCGCTTCACGCCGTCTTCGAAAGCATGTCCGGGTGGACCGGAAGCGGGTTGACGATGGCGGTCCACGAACCGACGCTTCCGCGGGCGGTCCAGTGGTGGCGCTCGCTCATTCAGTGGGTCGGTGGCGTGGGCGTCATCGTCCTCACGACGGCGATTCTCGCCCGTCCGGGGAGCGGGAGTTACGCGCTCTACCGGGCCGAAGCGCGGGAAGAGCGAATTCACCCGAGCATCATTCACACCGTCCAGACGGTGTGGCGTATCTTTCTGCTTTACACCGCCATTTCCGTGACCGCGCTGTTCCTCGCCATCGTCGTCGCCAAGCCCCATCTGCCCCTGTTCGATGCCTTCTGGCAGGCGCTCAATCACGCCATGACGGGACTTTCGACGGGCGGATTCAGCGTCACGGACAACTCCATCCAGTCCTATCACTCGCCGCTGGTCGAGGCGGTTCTCCTGCCGATAATGACGCTCGGAGCCATCGCGTTCCCGATTCACTACGTCATGCTCCACGACAGGGACGCGAAACCGTTGGTTTCTGACACGCAGACGCGTTGGCTCTTCATCGTCTTCGGGGTGGGTATCGTCCTCCTCTCGATTCAGAACATCGTCTCGCTTCCCTACGCCAGCGCCGCCTTCCACCCCATCGGGTGGGCCGGACTCGAAGACATCGGACTGTCGCCGACGGCGGCGGACGCGGCACGGGATTCCACGTTCCAGTTCGTGAGCGCGCTGACTTGTACAGGCTTTCAGTCGTCCAACGTCGGCGAATGGGGTCCCGGCGGGAAACTCATCGTCAGCGGCGCGATGGTGCTCGGCGGTGCCGCCGGGAGTACCGTCGGCGGCATCAAAATCATTCGCGGGTACATGATAAGCAAGGGAATCCAGTGGGAGTTCACGCGGGTGTTCCTCCCCTCCTCCGCCGTCATCAACACGCGAATCGGTGACCGGGTACTCAAACGCGACCAGATGTTCGAGGAGTTCAGCGAGGCGGCCATCGTGAGCATGCTGTGGATAATCCTGCTTATCTCCGGGAGTGTCCTCCTCGTCAACGTGTCGCCGGGATTCAGTTACGCGGACGCCCTGTTCGAAGTGGCGAGCGCGCAAGGAAACGTGGGCCTTTCGACCGGCATCGTCAAGCCGACCATGTCCACGTTCGGTGAGGGAATGCTCATTTTGAACATGTGGGTCGGCCGCCTCGAAATAATCCCCGTACTGGTATTCATTCGGTCGGCACTGCTCGGTCTAAACCCCTGAACAGGTATATAAATAATTCGGCTGTTGTAGAGTGTTTCGCCCTCATTAACGATTCAGAGGCGTCTATAAACGAAATGGGACACTCAGAAGGCCCCAAACGGTCAAATCGCAAGAGGGCGGTCGAATAAACGGTTCGAACTCCCCCCAACAGAGAGGGGTTTTTATGCTCGTGTCAACGGTTGTACGAACTGAACAGGAAGTCACTATGGCAACAAAAAATCAAGGGTTCTCGGCGATGGTGGAACTGTGCGACAACTGCGGCCGCGAAACGTCACACGAGGTCACCGTCGAGATACGAACGGAGAGCAAAAAGCGCGAGAACGCCGAGTTTTCGCGGGAGCCGTACCGCGTAACGCGATGTGAGTCGTGCGGTGAAGAGAAGAGTCAACGGATGAACAACGCGTGACGACGCGTCGCATACACGCTACCTACTAATCGATCCTCGTTCTCCCGGTTCGTCGACGACGAACGCATCAGTAGAAGAAGAATCAGCGGTAGCTGATTATCCGGTGAAAACTTCACAGCCGTCTTCGGTGACGATGATGGAGTGTTCCTTTTGGCTGACCAGACACCCGTCTTCCTCCTTGAGTACCGGGTAGCCGTGAACGATGTCGTTCATCTTCAAGCGGCGGAGCGCCATCTGTGGTCGGGTCACGTCCAGCCACCGGGTCGCGAACGGAAGCGTCCGGAACTCGTCGGTTATCTGTGAGAGCGCTTTGCGGGCGCTTCGGTCGCGAACCGAGGATTCGCGTTCGAGGGCGAAGATCTCCTCTTCGGCACCCTCGCCGACCTTTCCAGTCCCGTCCGTGGCGAACGGTTCGATGGCTACCACGTCGCCGACCTGCAGTTCGACGCCGCGTTCGACGCCGAGGTTCGGGATGTTCGGCTCCGTGTGCTGTTCGTAGTGGGCGAGGCCGTGCCCCGAGAGGTTGACGACCGGATTGTAGCCGTAGCCCTCGACGACGGATTCGATTTCCGCGCCGATTTCGCCCGTCTCGACGCCGGGTCCGGCGACTTCGAGCGCGGCGTCAAGCGCCTCGGCGCTCGCTTCGGCGAGGTCGTCGTGACCGGAGAGGTCCACGGTGATGGCGGTGTCGGCGAGCCATCCGTCCACGTGTACCCCGATGTCGAGGTTCACCATGTCCTCCCCGAACGTGGTCTCGTCGTCGATTCCTGGCGTCGCGTGAGCGGCCTCCTCGTCGATACTGATGTTCACGGGGAAGGCCGGCTTGCCGCCG
Source organism: Haladaptatus sp. HS23 (assembly GCF_056892285.1). Lineage (NCBI taxonomy): Archaea > Methanobacteriati > Methanobacteriota > Halobacteria > Halobacteriales > Haladaptataceae > Haladaptatus > Haladaptatus sp. HS23. The sequence goes on from NZ_JBXGLH010000001.1 coordinate 416,214, forward strand.
AGTTCGCGGATTCGGTCCTCCGCGAACTCCGCGACTTCGAGATGGGTCACGCCGACATCGACTTTCTCGGCGGCTTCCGCTCGCACCTGTGCGAGGATTTCACCGGCCTCTCGATGCTTTTCGTACTTTTCTGCCGAGAGGTCTACGTCCTGCTCGCTCATGTCTCGTCATTCGCCCGAACGCCGGAAAGAGTTTGCGTTACGGCGAAATCGAACGACGGACCGAACTACCTGCTGACGCCCGTCTGCATCGCGTCGGTGTTGAACGCGCTCCCGGCGTTGCCGTTCCGGTCGAGGACGATTACGCCCGCCTCCGACCCTGTGAGTTCCGCCAACTCCTCGATGGCGCGGTCCGCGGCTTCCTGTGCCTCGTACCCCGTTTCGAGGTGTCGAACCGCTCGCCGGGTCAGGGTCGATTTGGCGATGTCCTCACCGGCACCGGTCGAACTCGCCGCACCCGACGGGGCCGCGTAGAAGCCGCTTCCGATTTGGGGGACGTCGCCGACCCTACCCGCGAGCGCGAGCCATCTCCCGCCGGTCGACGTCGCCGCCGCGAAGTCCGTGCCGTCGTAGGCCACCGCGCCGACCGTGTCGTGGTCTCGCGGGTCGCCCCCGCTCGACTCCTCCGCGGCGCTCCCCCCGAACTTCTCGCGGAGCAAATCGAGGTGTTCGCTCGGCGAGCCGTCGGGCGTGTCGTCCTCCGCCCACCGCTCTCGGCTCTTTTCCGTCCAAAGGTCGACCCCGGTTTCGACGCCGAAATCGGCCGCGAGGGAGACGGCGTGTTCGCCGCTGACGAGGACGTGCGGCGTCTCCTCCATGACGACGCGGGCCGCACTGACCGCGTGTTCGACGTCGGGCATCGAACAGACCGCGCCCGCGTCCCGGTCGCTCGTCATGATTCCCGCGTCGGTTCGGATTTTCCCGTCGCTCTGAACCGCACCGCCGACGCCCGCGTTGAATCGGGGCGAGGATTCGAGGACGTGAACCGCCGCTTCGACGGCGTCGACGACCGTTTCCTGTTCACTCCCGGTGGCGGCCGCCTCGTCGAGGACGCCTTGTCGGGGGGTCGGTTCGTCCGGTTCGCCGCCAGCACCGCCGTGGACGATGACGTTCATGCGCACCCTCTCGCGTGGGGCGGCTTAAGTTCACGTCAAACGGCAGTCCGGTCGGACCCTGCGGAAGTGACAGCATAGAATATAAATGAAACTGGACGAAACGGTCGGTCGATCGAACATGCCGATGTACGATCGGGACGTCTCTAACGGGTCGGACGACCGCTGTTAACACCGAACTGCCCCTCGAATCGACCCTTCTTTAAGGGCGTATAAGGCCCATACGGGGGAGAAACGGCAGGCCTTTTATCCTCCTCTTCCGGATGTTCACACGTTCATGAGCTACGAGTACGACAAGGTAGAAGTACCCGAAGAAGGGGCCCAAATCACGTACGACGAGGAGACAGGCGAACTCGACGTGCCTGACAACCCCGTCATTCCGATCATCCACGGGGACGGAATCGGAACGGACGTCGGCCCGGCCGCACAGAAAGTGCTCGACGCCGCCGCGAAAGCGACTGGCCGCGAAATCAACTGGATGCGCGTCTACGCCGGTGCGAGCGCCCGCGAGAAGTACGACGAGAACCTCCCGGACGACACCGTCGAGGCTATCAAGCAGTTCAACATCGCCATCAAAGGCCCGCTCACGACGCCCGTCGGAGCCGGATTCCGCAGCCTGAACGTCGCGCTCCGCAAGACGCTCGACCTGTACGCGAACGTCCGCCCGACCTACCACCTCGACGGCGTTCCGTCGCCCGTCAAACACCCCGAGGCGATGGACATGGTCTTCTTCCGTGAGAACACGGAGGACGTCTACGCCGGTATCGAGTGGGAAGCCGGTACCGACGAAGTCGAGAAAGTCAAAGCGTTCGTCGAGGACGATATGGGCGAAGACGGCGTCATCCACGACGGTCCGGTCGGCATCGGCATCAAGCCCATCACGGAGTTCGGCTCGAAGCGTCTCGTCCGCGAGGCCATCGAGTACGCCCTCGAAAACGACCGTGATTCCGTCACGCTCGTCCACAAGGGCAACATCATGAAGTTCACCGAGGGCGCGTTCCGCGACTGGGGCTACGAACTCGCGAAGGACGAGTTCGGCGACGTCACCATCACGGAAGACGAGCTTTGGGACGAGTACGACGGCGAACAGCCCGACGACAAACTCGTCGTCAAGGACCGCATCGCGGACAACATGCTCCAGCAGCTTCTGACCCGTACGGACCAGTACGACGTCATCGCCACGATGAACCTGAACGGCGACTACATGTCCGACGCCGCGGGCGCACAGATCGGTGGCCTCGGCATCGCACCCGGCGCGAACTTCGGCGAACACCGCTGTCTCGCGGAACCGGTCCACGGCTCCGCGCCGAAGTACGCCGGTGAGGACAAGGTGAACCCGACCGCGATGATCCTCTCGGGCCGTCTCATGCTCGATTACATGGGCTGGAAGGACGCCAGCGAACTCGTCTACGACGCCGTCGAGGAGACCATCTCCTCCGGCAACGTCACCTACGACCTCGAACGCCAGATCGAAGGCGGCAACAAACTCGCCACCAGCGAGTACGCCGACGCCATCGTCGAGAATATCGAAAAATTGGCGTAGGCCAATTTCTCTGACCCTCGAAAATCGGAAATTTTCGAGAACATAGAAAAGCTGTCTACGACACCTTTTCGTGCGCTCAGAAATCAAAGATTTCTGAGAACATAAAGAAACTCTCTACGAGAGTTTTTGTGACCGTCACGGCGAGAACTACGTAGTTCCCGAACTCTCACATCTCGCATACTGACACGTTCACTGACGAGTCGTACGACCAACAATCGACAAAATCCGCTACTGCTCCGTCGTCGGTATCCCGTCGCACTCGTGTTCGTTGTTCGTCTCCCAGATGGTCACGTCGCCGGGAGACGTCCCGTTTACGTCACCGATTCCGATATCGAGGCCGATACACGAGGCGGTCCGCTCGCCGAAATCGAGACGTTCCCGCCCGGATTTCGGCTGGCTGTCGGTACGAACGTGGAGGACGGAGTCACCGGGTTCGGTCGGATAACCCTCGAAGCGAACGGACCCCGGACTCGTCTCATCGCCGGCAGGTACTCTTTTCGAGGCCCAGTAGACGGGGTTTCCATCGTCTAGAATGAGAACGTGAACGGTGTGAGGACGGCGGTCGTAATTCGTCACCACGAGTCGTCCAAGGCGAAGCGGCGGTGACGACCGCCCGCCGAACGCGGAACAACCGGCGAGTCCGGCGGTGAACGTCGCGCCGCCGAGTTGGAGGGCTCTCCGCCGCGTCAGTGGAGGTATATCACATCGAAAGAAAATCGACGATAAAGCCTTTCTGGAGAAGGCGATACGATCGGCGACGTGTTACACGGCCCGAATCCGCGCCAGCGCGTCGCCGCGTTCGAACTCCTCGGTTTCGCCGACCAGTCGTTCGACCAGTTCGCCCGTCGCGGGGGCGGGAACGTCCACGCTCACCTTCTCGATTTGAATCTCGGCGATGGTGTCGCCCTCCTCGACGCCGCTTCCTTCGCCGACGAACCAGTTCGCCACGATGGCCTCCTCGACGTCCTGTGCGTCCTCGGGCCAGACCGCGGCCGAATCGACAGGAACGAGGTCGTCGTCACTCATCGTTGACGGAGCGGACGGCCTCGATGATGTCGTCGGTTCCGGGGTTGACCTCCTGTTCCAGCGGACGAGCGTACGGAATCGGCGTGTCCGGCATGGTCACGCGTTCGACGGCCGTGAGGTCGGAGAGTCCGTTCTCCGCCGCGCGTGCGATGATTTCCCCGGAAACGCCGAACGAGCGGTAGTCCTCGTCCACGACGACGAGGCGACCGGTCTTCGACACCGACTCGACTATCGTCTCGGTGTCTAACGGCACCAACGAGCGGAGGTCCACGACCTCCACGTCCACCTCGTCCGCGAGTTCGTTCGCGGCCTCGATGGCGCGATGAACGTGCAGGCCGAGCGTAACGACGGTCACGTCGTCGCCTTCGCGTTTCACATCCGCCTCGCCGAACTCGATGGTGTAGTCCTCGTCGGGAACCGGAGTTTTCGGTCCTCCGGGAGCGGGCATCCAGCCGATACCCATCAGGCGCTTGTGGAACATGAAGACGACAGGGTCGTCGTCGCGGATGGCCGCGTGCATCAGTCCCTTGGCGTCGTAGGCCGTGGACGGCACGACGACCTTCATGCCCGGAAGGTGAGCGAAGGTCCCGTACAGCGTCTGGGAGTGCTGGGCGGCGTCGTTGTACGTGCCGCCGACGGCAGTCATCAACACCATCGGGACGCTCACGCTTCCGCCGCTCATGTAGGTGTTCTTCGCCATCTGGTTGTATATCTGGTCCATGGCGACGCCGAAGAAGTCGACGAACATCAGTTCGGCAATCGGGCGCATTCCGGACTGGGCCGCGCCGACCGCCGCGCCGATGAAGGCGGTTTCGCTGATGGGCACGTCCATGATTCGGTCGTGGTCGAACTCGTCGAGAAGTCCTTGCGTGCTGTCGAAGATGCCGCCGTAGTCGGCGACGTCCTCGCCCATGACGAACACGTCGTCGCTCTCGCGCATTTCGTGTGCGATGGCGTCCACCATCGCGCGACTCATCGTCAGTTCCTTGCCTTCGGTTTCGGCCATCACTCACCACCTCGAAGGGTTTCCGCGTAACCGTCCGGTGGATTCGTGAACACGTTCTCGTAGGCTTCCTCTGGGTCCGGTTCGGGTTGCTCTTTCGCCCACTCGATGGCGTCTTCGACGCGCTCTTTCGCCCGCGAACGGATTTCCTCGACGGTCCCCTCGTCCGCGCCGGTCGAGCGAAGGTCGGCTTCGAGTCGGTCGATGGAATCGAGGTGCTGTGCCCGTTCGGTGTCCGCGTCCGGGCGGTAGGCCTCGGCGTCACCCATGAAGTGACCCATCCGACGGTGGACCTGCACTTCCAACAGGGTCGGTCCGTTCCCGTCGCGGGCACGACCCACCGCTTCGCCCGCCGCCTCGTAGACGGCCGTCGCGTCGTCGTGGTCCACGCGATGGCCCGGCATGTCGAACCCGTCCGCTCGCTGGGCACCGTTTTCAACGTCCGTCACCCGTCCTTTGGGCATGCTGATGGCCCAGTCGTTGTCCTCGACGACGAAGACAACCGGCAGGTCGTGGACGCTGGCGAGGTTCAGCGATTCGAGGAACCCGCCTTGGTCGATCGCTCCCTCGCCGAGGAACGCGACGGCCACGCTGTCCTCGTTTCGCATCTTCGATGCGAGTCCGGCACCGACCGCGGGCGGACAGCCCTCGGCGATGATGCCGCTGGCCGAGAAGTTCACGTCGGGGTCGAACAGGTGCATGTGTCCCCCCTTCCCCCGACAGAGGCCCGTCTCACGGCCGAATATCTCGGCGGTCATCCGTTTCAAGTCCACGCCCTTCGCGATGGCGACGTGATGCGGCCGATGCGGTCCCGTCACCGTGTCGTCGTCGCGGAGGTGCTGGCAGACGCCCGCACCGGACGCTTCGTGTCCCGCGGCGAGGTGTAGTTCGCCCGGAATCGATCCGGCCGAAATGTCGAACGCCGGTTGCTTCCCTTCGAGATACTCCTCCTGTAGTCGCTCCTCGTAGTGACGCGCCGTCACCATGTTTTCGAGCATCTCCTCTAATTCGGTAACTCCTATCATGGCACACTACCGCATGGATCTACGACCATCACGATAATAAGTTTAGTTTCGGGGCGGTACGAACCGACCTCACTTCCACGGCACGTCGAGTCGCGGGGGACTGAACACGTCGATGCCGCGAACCGGCGTGTCGGTCCTGTTCTCCGCCGAGTGCGGTTCGTCGCCCGGAATGGCGTACGAATCCCCTTCCTCGATGACGAACTCCTCGCCGTCGACGACGAACGTCAGTGCGCTGTCGTAGATGAACCCCGTCTGTTCGTGTTCGTGGCTGTGTTCCGGCACGGTCGCGCCGGGTTCGATGTGGAAGTGCTGGATGCTCATCCGCTCGCCAGCGGCCAGTTGCGCGAGATACACGCCGTCGGTCACTTCGGTCGCTTCACGGTCCGATAGGGCAATCGAGTCCATGCGACTTACTCGCATTCGACCCACCTAAACCTCCGGGAGAGGGTTTAAATACGAGAACGAGGCCAGCGTTCGTATGTCCCTTTCCCGAACCCACTCCTCGCCCGCCGGTGACGTTCGACGTGGCGACTCCCTTCGCCCGAAAATCGAGAGCGGAATTCTTACACCGCCACCGTGGCTACGCGGCGGTAATGGAACGAGACAACTTCGAAATCCGCGCCCAAGACGGGGCGGGTCGAATCGGGGAACTCACCGTCCCGCGTGCGGGCGTGACGGTCGAGACGCCCGCACTTCTGCCGGTCGTCAACCCGCATATGCTGACGGTCGAACCATCCCGTCTCGAAAGCGAGTTCGGCGCGGACATCCTCATCACCAACTCCTACATCCTCTACAAGAGCGAGGATTTCCGCGACGAAGCGCTCGACGTCGGTCTGCACGAACTCCTCGACTTCGACGGGGCCATCATGACCGACTCCGGGTCGTTCCAACTCGCCGAGTACGGCGAAATCACCGTAACGACCGAGGAAATCCTCGGGTTCCAACACGATATCGGGTCGGACATCGGGACGCCAGTAGACATTCCGACGCCGCCGGACGTGGACCGCGAACAGGCCGAGGAGGAATTAGCGACGACGCAGGAACGCCTCGAACTCGCGGAGACGGTCGACGTCGGCGATATGCTCGTCAACGCGCCGGTGCAGGGTTCGACGTATCCCGACCTCCGTGAGGAAGCGGGTCGCCACGCGGACGGAACGTCGCTCGACGTGTTCCCAGTCGGCGCGGTCGTCCCGCTGATGAACGAGTACCGCTACGGCGACATGGTGGACGTCGTCGCGGGAGCAAAGCGAGGACTGGGCGCGGATGCCCCGGTCCACCTGTTCGGCGCTGGGCATCCGATGATGTTCGCGTTAGCGGTCGCCATGGGATGTGACCTGTTCGATTCGGCGGCCTACGCGCTCTATGCCCGCGACGGACGCTACCTGACGGTCCGCGGTACGGAACAATTGGACGACCTCGATTACTTCCCGTGTTCGTGTCCGGTCTGTGCAAACCACACGCCTGAGGAGGTTCGCAACGAGGGCGAAAAGGAACGCGAGCGACTGTTAGCGGAGCACAACCTCCACGTCACGTTCGAGGAGATACGGACCATCAAGCAGGCGATTCGGACGGGCAACCTGTTCGAACTGGTCGAGAACCGCGCCCGCGCCCACCCCGCGATGCTCGACGGCTATCGCGCGCTCGGCGACCACGCCGCACAACTCGAACGAACCGACCCGGCTTCGAAAGGGGCCTTCTTCTACCTCTCGGGCGAGAGTGCCGCACGTCCGGAAGTCGTCCGCCACCACCAGCGACTCTCGCGGTTGAATCCCGAGGGGCGGGTCCTCCTGACCGAGGGCAACCCGAGCAGTCGCTACGACGAATCGTGGAACGTCGTCCCTCCCTTCGGTCCGTTCCCCCGTGCGCTTTCGGAGACGTATCCGCTCACGGCGGAAATCCCCGACCGGATGGACATCGCGGGATACGAATCGGCCGCCCACGGCGTGGCACGGTTGGTCGACGAAAATCCGGAGACCGATTTCACGCTCGCACACGAGGGGTGGCCGGAATCGGCGCTATCCGTGGTCCCCGAGTCGGTTCGAACCGTGGACCTCACGAGCGTCTGAGGTCCGACGACCGTCGTCGTTCGTTTCCGGTATAAATCCCATTAATTCGAAAGCGAAAGCACTGGGGCGCTTGCGCGTCTTATTTCGAGCGCCGGGACGGTATGTTCCGGCACTGGACGAGACTATCTAACGTGCCACGGACTCGCTGTGGAGGGCGTGTGCCGGATTCCGTGGCATTCGTGTCGGCCCATCCGAGCCGATAGCGGCGTCAACTCACCTCGGCTCGACGGCCACACGATTGTTCTCGTGGATGACAGCTGTCCGTGTCCCCGCTAGCGAATGTCGGTACTGATGTCTGATTTCGACAGAGATCATCACGTTCTACACGACGATACCGGCATTCTCGACGTCGGATGATACTGGCCAAAACCAGCACTCTAAGCGTTCTATCGTCCTAGTTCGGACTCGTAAAAGCGGCCTGCTATGGAAACCAGAATTCCCCTTCAACACGAGCCCCTAGATATCGATACCGGGAAACACCCGGTATGAGGTGACAACAAATGAGTTCGACTACCCAATCGACGCCCTCTCGATGGGCATCAGGAGCGAACGTACTGCTCGGCTTGTGGCTGTTCTTCATCCCGACGTTCGTTTGGTCGGCCAGCGGGTGGGCCTTCTGGAACGACATCATCGTCGGGGCAGCCATCACCATCCTCGGAGCGTTCAGCACGTACAACGCGATGAACGGCGGGTCGGCGCAGAAAGGGAGTAGCGGTCTCAATACGCTGCTCGGGTTGTGGATGATCGTCTCCGCGTTCATCTGGGGGACGACCACGTTGTTGTTCTGGAACGACATCGTCGTCGGCGTTATCGTCGCGATACTCGCCGGGTACGCCGCGTTCTCGTCGTCCAGCGGCGAAGCCTCTACCGGCAAAACGACGGCCAACAATCCGACGCCGGACGACCGATAAGCGTCATTTTCACCGACGCGACGGACGACAACCACCCGCGTTTTCGAACCTGTGTCCATCTATTCTACGCAACAGCACCGACTCGCGGAGTTACGCAAGATAGTTCAATCCGCTTCCCCGAGTGACGGGTATGACCGATTATTTCGAGATTCACGGCCGCGATGGTGCGGCCCGAATCGGGGAACTTCGCCTCTCTACGTCGGTGACGACGCCCGCGCTGGCGGACGAGGTGGTTTCCGACGGCGGAAGCCTCTGGTTCAAAGCGCGCGAGTTGCCGGAGGGCGACGAGTCGAAACTGACCGTTCTCCCACATCGAGCGTTCCCGAGCGGTACCGACGAGGAAGTGATGGAGTCGTTCGCCGTGGACTACCCGGACGTCGAGTACCCGAGCGCCGCCGTCGTCGCGCCCGAAACGGCCGAAGACTACGGAGCGGACGCCTACATCCTCTCGGGTGCGCGCGGCGTCGTCGGCCACGGGGCCGGATTCAAGGACGCCATCATCGACATCCGCGAGGCGATTCCCGCGGACAGCGCGCTCATGCTGTCGGGCGTCGCCACGCCGGAGAACGTCGCCACGCTGGCGTACGCCGGAGTGGACCTCGTCGACGCCGATTTGGCAGTCGTCAAAGGAACCCAAGGGAAATACCTGACGACGGAAGGCCAGCACTATCTGGATGACCTGCACGAACTGCCGTGTTCCTGTCCCGCCTGCCAGCGCTCGGTGGGCGAGTTCACGCGCGAACACTGCGTCGAACACAACGTCAACGCACTGCGGGCCGAACTCGGAATCGTCCGCGAGCGAATCCGTGCGGGACGACTCCGCGACTACATCGAAGGGCAGGCCCGCCACGAGCAGTGGCTCACGGCCGCATTCCGGGAGTTCGACCAGCAGTGGAGCTACGTCGAGGAGCGAACGCCCGTCATTCGGAACGCAGAACTCGCCGCCGCGACGGAGGACAGCCTCCGGCGGGTCGAGATTCAACGCTTCGCAGACCGGGTGACGACGCGCTATCGGAATCGGTTCGACCGCCCACTCGTACTCCTGCCGTGTTCCGCGAAGAAGCCCTACAGCGAGTCACAGAGCCACGGCCAGTATCACGACGCCATCCAGTTCAAGGCGCACAAGGTGTCGATGACGAGTCCCATCGGCGTCGTCCCACAGGAACTCGAACTGACCTACCCCGCACAGCACTACGACTCCGTGGTTACGGGGCGGTGGAGCGAGGACGAAAAGGAATTCGTGTCGGAAGTCCTCCGGCGGTATCTGGAGCGAAACGAGTACCCGAGAATTATCGCCCATGTACCCGGGGAGGGTTACCGCGACGTATGTGAGCGAGTCGAAGACGCTCTCGACGTGGCGTTCGAGTACACCGTCGAGGACCACCCGACGACGACGGAATCGCTTTCCAATCTCGCCAGCACGCTGACGGGCGAATCGAAGTACGGCAAGCGTGACCGCCAGCACAACACGGTCCGAGCGATGGCCGACTACCAGTTCGGCGACGGTGCGGGAGACGCCCTTTTCTCCGAACTCAACATCCAGAGTCGCTACCCGAAACTGCGGGTGCACGACGACGACGGCGAGCAACTCGCGGCGATGGTTCCCCAGTACGGTACCCTCTCGTTCACGCTCGCAGGTGCCCGTCACTGGGTCGAAAGCGACGCACCGATGAAACGGGTCGAAATCGACGCGTTCGCGCCGCACGGGAGCGTTCTCGCGCCCGGCGTGGTTGACGCGGACGACGACATCCGTCCCGGCGACGAAGTCGTCATCGAGGGGCCGAAGGCGTTCGCCATCGGCCGCGCCGAGATGAGCGGCCCGGAAATGGTCGAATCGACCCGCGGCATCGCTACCGAGGTTAGGCACGTCGAAGAAAAATAAATTTATTCGCTTTCGAGTTTATAATCCGAAGCGAGCTTTTTTAGGCGATAAATAATAAATCCCCTCGGAGTGGTACCCATTCCTATGGGAGTACCCGCCGACCTCGAATTCGAAGACGCGATTCAGGAACGTATCTACCACCACGTCGAGCGGAACGGTTCGGCCACGGTCGAAGAGGTCCGCGACGACGTACGAATCGATTCCCCGTCCGGGTCGAAACCGGCCCGTTCGGGGACGACGGAGCCACAGGTTCGGATTCCGCCGGAGGAGTTCCACGAATCCGTCGCCGCGCTCGTCGATTCCGGCCACCTCGTTCAGGACGAGGGCGAACTGCACCTCGCACTCGACGACGAAGTCGAGACGTACGAGAAGTCCGACCTCTCGTACTCCATCCGGCAGGCCCACCAGTTCGACTGGACGGGCATCGAGACGGCGATTCACGAAGTCGCCGACGAAGGTGCGTCGATTTCCGCACAGCGCGTCGCCGCCGACATCGGGAACGAGGGTGCGCTCTTGCGACACAACGACCGACGTTCGCGACTGTTCTACGTCGCAACGGTGGACGACGGCGAGAACGAGGGCGAAATCGCCGGGTGGGTTCACTTGGACGCGCCGGAACTCGACCAACTGCGCCACACCGCCGAACTGACCGTCGGCGTGCGCGGTCCCTTCCGAGAACACGGCATCGGCGGCCGACTGCTGGAACGCGCGATGAACTGGGCACACGAAACGGGCTACAACAAAGTCTACCAGAGCCTTCCCGCGACCAACGAAACCGCCATCGAACTGCTGGAAGAGTACGGTTGGGAAACCGAGGCCGTCCGCGCGGACCACTACCTCGTCGGCGACGAATTCGTGGACGAGGTCATGATGGCACGGAAGCTCTGAATCGCGACGGCGAGAAGCGTCTACACGTCGTTCGTCACGAACACTCACGTCCACCAGAAAACGAACCGTCCGTTGTCTATCTCCGTCGAGAGACGAGTCGCCATCCGACGGAAGCCAACACCCCGACCACGAAAAGCAGGACGAGCGGCCACATGATGACCGGTCCGGCGTACATCAGCGCCGTACCTCGGTCGGCGAGTCCGTGGCTATCCACTCCGCTGTCCGCTCCGGATGCCGGATCTCCACCCAGCCGTTCGAACAAAACACCGTCTCGTAGGTTCCTCCACCCTTCGTCATTCCTTCGGGCTCTCGCCCGTCCCCCCGTCCGGTGATTGGCGTGGAGCGTACTTTGTTATCCACGCCGTAGCCCCGGTAGGTTCGACCTGACTACCGTGCCAGCGGAAGGCTATAGCTCGTTTCCCGCTCCACGACCGCCTCCCACGTGTGTTCACACTCACAGGAGACTTCGGAGAAGACGGAGGGGTCTTGGCGCAGGTCGAAGTCCTTGATGGCCTTCTGTACGAGGTCGTCGCACTCGCCGCAGTTGTGTGCGCCACGGTCGCTACCGTGTCCGACGGGGTCGGAAACGACGATTGCCGGCACGTCGGCGGTGTCCTCTAACACCTCGCAGACGCTCCAGAGCCACGGCGGACGGTAGCCGTTGCGGAAGTGGAGTTCGTCGATCATCGTGTAGCGCTGGACGTTGGTCGGGTTCATCGAGACGGTGTGGGCGTACTCGGCGCACTTCCGGATGGACTCCTTCATGTCCTGTACGGCCTCCGCTTCCGAGAGGAATATCGGTTTCATCAGCAGATAGGCCTTGATTCCCGCGCCGACGGACTCGGCGTTCTCGCTGGCTTGGATGAACTCCTCGAAGTCGAAGTACTTGTTCACGCAGTCGTGGCGCACGCGGTCGTTGGCCGTCTCCAGTCCGATGGCGACGTCGGTTTCGAGGCCGACGCCGCGGAAGTCCTGCAGTTTCTCCGCCGTGACGAAATCCGGCAGGCTCTCGACGACGATTCGGTCGCGGTCGGCGAACGTCTCCGCGATGGCCCGTCGCGTCTCCGCGCCGACCTCGCGCTCGTCCAGGAACGAACCGGACGTGTAGATTTTGATGAGGCCGCTCTTCCCGTCGGCGTTCTCGCGTTCGTGTTCGAGACAAACCTCGATTTGGTCCATCAGGGCGTCGTGGCCGACGCTCCCCCCTTCGACGGATTCCGCGACGTAGCCGCACATCGTACAGCCACCGGCGCGTGCCCAGCGACAGCCGCCGGTGTTGAGGATGATGGTGAGGCTCCGGTAGACGCCGTCGGGCGTGTTGTCCTCGTCCAACCACACCCGGGTCGGTTCGTGTGGGTCGTAGTGTTTCTCCTTTTTCGCGCGAATGTCGCGCATCACGGAGTTGTGGGCATCCATGCCCTTGCCCCGCTCGTAGCTCTCGGGCGTCGGCGTACTCATTGTCGGAGAAAACGGTTACGAGCGTAAATCGGCTTCGTCTCGCCGGGCGATGAGCCACCACCCGAACGCACCCACCGCCGCACCGATAGCGTCCGCGCCGACGTCCATCGCCGACGTGTGACGGAGCGGCACCGTCAACTGGGCGAACTCCATGGCGATGCCGAACACGACTGCACCGACTATCGCGAAGAGCAGTGTGCGACCGTATCGGGCGCGGCGGCCGTCTCCAGACGCCGCAATGGCGATGGAGACGGCTAAAACCGCGTACCCCAACGCGTGATACCATTTGTCCCGGCCGAAGAGGGCGAGCGGCCCCAACCGCTCGACGCCGACGTCGGGCGACGCGAACACGGAAAAGTAGCAGATGATGGCCGCCACGAGGACGACGACGAGCCACCGTCGTCGCGCGGTCGCTTCGGCACGAAAGGAAGACATTCGTTCGACGGTTCGGGAGAAACGGGCTAAAGCGCGATGATTTCTCCCGGCAAAGTTTCGGACGGACGAGGGCGAGCGCACTGTCCAGTTGCGTGCTCGTCGAAAGGGTTTTTCGAGGGTACCAGTGTCCCCGCGCGCAAGCGAAATTCACCAAGAAATGCCGGGATTCCTCGCTGAGTTTAGCTCGAACAGGTCCGTAAGATACCAACACTATGTTTCACAATAATTCACAGGGAATCGCAATTCTCGCGGTGCATGGCAACGTCTGCCGCATCGAAAGCTTCTAAGTCTGGTTCTCGAACGGGACGGTGGTATGACCGACGAGTCCGGTGACTCCCCGAAATTCGAAACGATGGCGGTGACGCACGCGGAACAACCACCGCACCACGACCGAGCGGGCGACGTGACGATGCCCATCCACCTCGCATCGACCTACGAGGCCGGCGGAATCGACCCGGACGTCGGGTTGGAGGATTTGGACCCCGACGAAAACCAGTATCTCTACTCCCGTCTCGCGAACCCGACCCGCCACGCGTTGGAACAACGCATCGCGGCGCTCGAAGGCGGCGAACACGGCATGGCTTTCGCCTCGGGTACGTCCGCAATCGTCGCCACGATTACGGCGTCCGTCAGCCCCGGCGACCACGTCGTCGCGTTCGACGACCTCTACGGTGGGACGAAGACGATGCTCAAGGACCTGTTCCGCGACCGCCTCGACGTGGCCGTCGATTTCGTGGACGCCCGCGACACCGACGCCGTCTCCGACGCCGTGTGCGACGAAACGGCGCTCATCTGGATGGAGACGCCGACGAACCCGCTCCTCCGTCTCTGTGACATCGAAGCCATCGCCTCCGTCGCCGAATCGGTCGATGCGACCCTCGGCGTGGACAACACCTTCCTCTCGCCGTACTTCCAGCACCCGCTCGAACTCGGTGCCGACGTCGTTGTTCACAGCACGACGAAGTACCTGAACGGCCACAGCGACTCCATCGGCGGTGCCGTCGTCACCGACGACGCCGACCTCGCCGACGAAATCGGCTTCCTCCAACAGGTCGGCATGGGCAACATGCTCGCCCCCTTCGACGCCTTCCTGACCCTCCGCGGCCTGAAGACGCTCCCGCTCCGCATGCGCCAGCACGAGTCCAACGCCGCCGAAATCGCGGCGTATCTGGACGAACACGACGCGGTTTCGACCGTCTACTACCCCGGACTCGAATCCCACCCGCAGTACGACCTCGCTCAGCGGCAGATGGACGGCGCGGGCGGCGTCCTCTCGTTCGAACTCGACGGCGATTTGGACGAAGTGAAGCGCTTCGTGGCCGAACTGGACGAGTTCCCGCTAGCCGTCAGCCTCGGCGGCGTGGAGTCGCTCATCGAACACCCGGCGAGCATGACCCACGCGCCGCTGACGCCCGAGGAGCGCGCCGAAATCGGCATCTCGGACTCGTTACTTCGCGTCTCGGTCGGCGTCGAACACCCGAAGGACCTCATCGAGGACTTGGAATCGGCGTTCGACGCGCTCGAATAGGAACTACAGGAACCAGTACGCAGCCATTCCCGCGGCGAACGAAACGGCGGCGAGGCCGAAAACCGCGACGGTTCGTGACGTGGATGTCGGTTCATCGGCGGAGAAGTGACGAGAGTCGCGGAACTGCATAATTCCGATAGCGACGAGGGCCGCGCCGCCGATCGAACCGAGCGCGGCGTACAGGGTGATGGTACTGGCACTGAGGAGGGATGAGGCGACCATCGTTGCCCCGATGACGACGGAGCCGATGCCCCTCATTTCGTGTGTTTCCATACGTGAATTTCAGGCGTGCAATCAGTTAGTCGTTCGGATGGCTCGAATCGTTTCTCAGCGAGCACTATCAGACGTGTTTCGCGCCGAACGCACCGGCGACGACGCCCGCCAATAGGAGACAGACGACCGTTCCCGCGAGTACCGGCGTCGTGCCGTCGGCGACGAGCAATCGGCCGAGTTCCGCGAGCGCGTGGTCGAGGCCGACGAACAGGGCGGCGGCACCGCCGAGGAGCGCGAGCGAAAGTCCGGTCGTGAGGAGGCCGTGGAGTCCGCCGCGGGTCGAATCTCCACCGGCGTACCGTCCCGTGACGTAGCTCCCGACCGGGAATGCAAGCGTACTCAGGAGTGCCGACCCGTTCAGGAGGGTATCGAACACGCCGACGAAGACGAGGAGTGCGGGAACGAGGTGCGCGCCAAGTACCACAATCATTCCGACCGCGATTGCCCCGCCGTCGATGCGGGAGCGGTCGGCCCGTCGACTCTTCGCTCGGCGGACGCGGGCAAGCGGCGCGTCGGTATCGTCGTCGCTCATCGTTCACGGCGGCCGTTGCGGTCGGTGCTGTCGTTGTGGTCGGTGCGGCCGGTGCGGTTTCCGTGGGTCTCGACGGGAACACAATGTTCACTGGTGGTGGCACACGAGACCGACGGCGAACTCCCGGTCATATCGGTGAATCGTTCGTTCTCCGTCAAAAACGCTTGGCTCGGGTTTCGGCCGACGACTTATGTCTATTTCGCGTTCGTCAGTCGCTCGAACTGATCGTCGGACAGGGACACGTCGGTCGAAGCGAGGTTCTCCTCCAACTGTTCGACGGTTCGTGCGCCGATGATGGGCGCGGTCACGGCGTCGTGTTTCAGCAACCACGCGAGGCTGACCTCCGCGGGCGTCGCTCCGACTTCGTCGGCGACGGCCTCGACGACTTCCAGTACGTCGAAGTTCTCATCGGTGAGGTAGCTGTCGCGGAACTGCTGGTCGGTCGCACCGCGGGTTCCCGCCGCCGGTTCCTCGTTCCGCGAGTACTTGCCCGTCAGGAAGCCACCGCCCAGCGGCGACCACGGAACGATGCCGATGTCGTAATCCTCGCACATCGGGATGTAGTTCGGTTCGACTTCGCGGTTGACGAGGTTGTACCGTGGCTGTGCGAGACGGAAGGGTTCGTACTCCATCTCGTTCGCCTTGGCGACCTTCCACGCGTTGGGTTCGAGCGTCGAGGTGCCGAGGTAGTTCACTTTGCCGTCGCGGACGAAGCCGTCGAGCGTGCGCATGAACTCGTCGGCGGGCGTGTCGTCGTCCCACCGGTGGATGTAGAGGAGGTCCACGTAGTCCGTCCCGAGACGGTCGAGGATGAGGTCCATCTGTCGGCGCAGGTGTTTTCGGGAGAGACCGCGGCCGTTAGGGTCGTCCTTCCGCGTCGGCCAGTAGATTTTGGACGCGATGACGAAGTCCTCCCGGTCGCGGTCGGAGAGCCAATTGCCGATGTAAGTCTCGCTCTCGCCGTCGCCGTACATGTCTGCGGTGTCGATGAAGTTACCGCCCGCGTCTGCGTAGGCGTCGAGGAGTTCGTGTGCGCGGTTCTCGCTGATTTCGACCTCCCCCTCGTCGTTTTCGCGTCCGAATCGCCACGTTCCGAACGCGACTTCGCTCACTTTCGTGCCGGTGTTACCCAGCGATACGGTTTCGAGTCCCATATCCGGACGTATTCGTGGAGGACGGTTAAATCGAGCGAAGAAGGTGTGACGGAAGTGTAGTGCGGTGTGGTGTGACGGAGGTGTGGTGGAGGGCGGTCGAGCGGGGAGGCGGGCGATTCCTCTGACTTATTCCTGACCGTAGGCGTGTCCGACGAAGAGCGCGATGATGTTGCAGCCAAGCAAAGCGAGAAAGAGGGTACTCTCGGCGTCAGAGAGACCGTTCAGGAAGAGAAACGGATAGAAGAATGGGCAGACGACGGCCGACCAGAAGCCAACGAATTGGAACGGCGTCGTCAGCGAGTGCTCGTTGAATCTCGCGTGCAATGCGGTCAGTCTCCGGCGATCGACGGCGACCGATTCACCGTCGTTCTCGTAGATGGTTGTTCCCGGCATCGTAGCACACCCGTGCCCGGCTAAATCATTGCCGAGGGATATCTTATAATGGAACGAGCGTTGGTGTGAATTCAGACCGTTTACGGTCTATGAACAGACCTGTCTATTCGGGGATAACGACCTCAAATCGTCCCGTTCGATTTAAAATCGTTTCTGAGACGGTGAACCGATGGGGCACGGAGAGCGACGAAAGGATGTGCACTGACTAGGTTCAGATGAACGCTAGCGGCAACATCAGCAGTACGCCGAGGGTGAGACCCGAGAGGAGTTCTCGGTAGCCATCGCCTGGGAGGTTTTCACCGACTTCGAGCGCTTCGGGGATGAACTCCGAGAGGACGAGATAAATCATCGCTCCGGCGGCGAATCCGAACCCCATCGGCAGGAACCCGCGGGCGCTTCGCACGAAGTAGAAGGCGATGACGGCACCGATGGGTTGCGGGAGACTGGAGAAGACCGACCACCAGACCATTCGCCATTTGCTCACGCCCATCGCGTGAAGCGGGATAGATATCGCCACGCCTTCCGGAATATTGTGAATCGAGATGGCGAGCGTCATGAATATCGCCAAGAGCGGAACGACGAACCCGGCGAACTGATAACCACCCTGGAAACCGAGGTCGGCGAACGAGACGCCGATAGCGACGCCTTCCGGGAAACTGTGGACCGTGAGGACGCCGAGGATGAGGACGAGTTTCTTGAAATCCGCCTGCTCGTACTTCTTCGGGTTCACGTCCGCGCCGGAGATGACGTAATCGCTGACGACGACGAGAGCGACGCCCACCAAAATCCCGATGACGACGCCCGACAAACTGCCGCCGTTCGCGCTCGAAAGGCCTTCCGAAATCAGACCGAAGACGGACGCGGACACCATGATTCCGGATGCGAGGCCCCAGAGCGCCACGTTCCAGCGGTCGCTTACGTCCTTGACGAGAAAGAAAGGGAGCGCACCGACACCCGTCGCAAGCGCCGTAATCAACCCCGCGATGAACACCAACACGAGATTAGCGAGAAGATTCATACTCGCCGTTGGGACTCGAAAGGGATAATAGTTATCAATATAGTTACTATTTTTGGTGAGCCTAAAACGGATTGGATGGGATTGGGAACAGTATTTCACGGAATGAAAAATATACTTCGGATATTTCCGTTCGCCATCGGGATACGAGCGATAGCACACGAACGAATGCGAAGAGAAACCGGCTACAACGAGTCGAACACGGCGTCCAACGGTCAGTTCCGAACTGTCGAGTCGAAGACGAGATTCGGGTGTAGTGCGGGACTGCGTCGATGTGAGATTCCGTCGGCGCAGCGAGCGTGTCGTTCAGGGCAGCGACGCGCATGGGGACGGTTCTCAGTCGCGCTTGTAGCCGTGGCCGACGACCATCGCGACGAGGTTGAGGACGAACAACAGGGCCAACACGTCGGCGGAGTCCGTGATGGAACCACCGTAGAGGAGGGGAAGGTATCCTAAGGGGAGGGCAACGGCCGCCCAGAATCCGATGAACTGGACGGGCGCGAGAAGCCTTTTACCGGCCGTTTCGACGGCGTTCTGGGCGGAGAATTCGAAGTCCGATGCACCTTCTTTCTGTATCGTTGGAGGACTCGACATGATTTCTTCGGGATGTATCTCCCACTATAACTGGAGGGGCCATATAACGAGTCGAGAGTAAAGTGTAATTCACGACGTTTCATCCCATCAATGTCGGTTCACAGACGTTTCATAAATGCCTCAGAAACCATTAGATGTTTCATAAAGTCTTCTACATACGCTACTACAAAATAGATGTTACTTTCACATACGTTATGCATCCGCCGTTCTCGGGACGGTGATTTTGTAGACGAGAAAATACGATTCCATCCAAATAAACCTATTCTGAAACTTACGTCGCGTCAGTCGTTCGACATCCTTGTACGTTCTACAGATAGGAGCGGAGTACGGTCCGAACCCTTATCGGTTCAAATTCGGTATCGTCTCCACCTGCCGGCTTTCCGTCCGATACGCCTCGTACGTGGTCGCCGCCCACTCCACTAAATCGAGACTCTCACCGTCGAGACAGGCCCGAAGGTTTCCCAGTTCGTCGAACACGGACAGCAACACGCGTTCATCGTCGAGAATCAGCACCCCGAACGGGAGGTCGTCGAGAACACGAAAGAGGTCGAAGTTGTCTATCGACCCCGACGGTCGCCCTTCGTTTGACTGTCTCGTCGCCGATTGGAGGCAGGTTTCTGACGCGAGGAGTTCCACCTGCGTTCCGTTCGCGAGGAGCTCCCGACCGGCGTCCGCGAACAGCGGACTGAGGATGGGAGTCATTCCTCGGAGGTGGTCGATCGATGTCGTCGTGAGAACGTCGATGAGATACGTTATCGTTCGGTAGGGGTCGTTTTTCGTCGTGGAAACCATCCTCGCGTGTCTGGTGGCGTGTATCGGAAAGGTCTCGTTCGACGCCCCGAGGTACGTGAGGAACTCCTCGTACTCCTCGACCCACTCTATCGTGTGAATCAACTCCTCGTACGCGTCCAAGACGAGTTCACCGGCCTCCGTCAGTCGATACGCGCCGTCGACGCGTCGCGCCCATCCGTAGTCGGTGAACGTCCGGAGGCTTCGATGGACGGTCGAACGCGACATCGAGAGACGCTCTCCGAGCGTTCCCACCGTTTCCTCCGCCTCGCTTCGAAGGGCCTTCAGGAGGCGGATGCGGTTCATCGAACTGGTGAGAAATCCGGCGTATTCGTGTGACTTCATCCGTCTCCGATAGCGGTCCCGTTCGTCCGTTTGACGGAGGGGCAGGCCGCACGGTGGTCTTCACTCCATGCGGCTCGTTGCATAGCTTGAGATGTCGTGTCATCCTCTGCAGGTCGTGTCGCTTGCGGAGTTAAATTCATCCCTTGAAGTATTTATTCAGTACGTAGCTATATATGAATTATGCGAATAACCCATAACGTGTTGCGTAGAAAACAAAAAATACTGGCACTCACCCTCGTTTGGGTGGTAACGATTTCATGTAGTGCGCCGTTCGTCGGTGCCGCTACAACCGTACAGAACCAGAACAGCACGGCCCTCGACACGCAGGGCCAACTCGGCTCCGTGGGAACGTCGGTTTCCCCCGACGCCACCGCACCAATCGACCCGGCACTGACGAAAACGGACGGGACCGTAACGGTCGTCGTGAGATTGGACGAAGCGAATCCCTCGGTGACCGCCGACCGCGCCGCGACGATAGAGACGTTGCGGACTCACGCGGAGCGAAGTCAGCGTCCCGTTCTCTCGTACGCGAAGAAGCATACGAAGAGCGTGATCGTTCTCAACCGCTTGTGGATCACGAACGCCGTCGTTCTCCGCGTCGACAAGGGTGACGTCGACCTGAAGGAGATTGCCAAAATAGACGGCGTGAAACGATTGCACGAGAACTTCGAACTCTCCCTTCCGAAACCGGTCGATTCCAGCGGGAACGACACGCCGGTCGGTATGTACGGGGAGAAAACGGACTCCGTCGGGACGACCGACTACAACACGACCTACGGTCTCGACCAGATCAACGCGACGGACGTGTGGGACTCCTACGACACGAAGGGGTCCGGCGTCAAAGTCGCGGTACTGGACACCGGCGTGGACGTCGACCATCCGGATATCGACCTCTACACCGAAAACGAGAGCGACCCGACCTACCCCGGTGGGTGGGCCGAGTTCGACAGCGAAGGGAACCGAGTTCCGGGTAGCACCCCGCACGATACGGACACGCACGGAACGCACACCAGCGGAACGGTTTCCGGCGGGAACGCCAGCGGCGAGTACATCGGCGTCGCACCGGACGTCAGCCTGATGCACGGCCTCGTCCTGCCCAGCGGCGGCGGTTCGTTCGCACAGGTCGCCGGCGGGATGCAGTGGGCGGTCGAACAGGACGCCGACGTCATCAGCATGAGCCTCGGTGCGACCGGCTACTACGCCGACATGGTCGAACCCGTCCGGAACGCCGAATCGGCGGGGACCATCGTGGTCGCCGCCGCCGGAAACAGCGGCGAAGGGACGAGCGGTTCGCCCGGCAACGTGTACGAGTCGTTCGCCATCGGCGCGTCGAACGAGGACCGAGGCATCGCCTCCTTCTCCAGCGGCGAGGAGATAGACACCGAGAACGATTGGGGAAGCGACGCACCCACCTCGTGGCCGGACTCCTACGTCGTTCCCGACGTTTCGGCACCCGGTGTGGACGTGAAAAGCTCCGTCCCGGGTGGCGGCTACTCACAGTACTCCGGCACCTCGATGGCCACGCCGCACACCGCGGGTGCGGTTGCACTGCTGCTCTCCGCGTCCGGAGACCTCCAACCGTCGCAGATTCGCGCCGCGTTCCGCGAGACGGCGGAAAAACCGGGGAACTGCTCCCCGAGCTGCTCGCCGCGTGATGGGAACGACACCCGGTACGGTGCGGGTATCGTCGACGTGAAGGCGGCGACCGATACGGTCGCGCTCGAAAACGGAATCACCGGCACCGTCACCGACGGGAGCGGGTCGCCGATAGACGACGCCACCGTCTCGCTCGGGAACGGACACGCGACCGAAACAAACGCGAGCGGCAGCTACACGCTGCTGGAAGAGCCCGGGACGTACGACGTCACGGCGAACGCGTTCGGCTACGAAGCCGACACCGCGACGGTGGACGTCGAAAACGGGACGTTCACGCAGCAGGACTTCTCGCTGTCGCCGGCGCTCGGCGTACGCATCCTCGACGGCCAACCCGACGCGGTCGAAGGAGGAGACACCGTCTCCGTGACCGCCGACGTGCGGAATCTGGACACGTACACCGTCGAACTCACCGGCGACTACGATACGGGGAACGCGACGCTGTTCGTCAACGGCGAGCAACACGCGTTCGGCGAAGCCATCGACATGGGTGGCTACTCCGGTGAACTCAACGTGACGGTCGAAACGGCGTCGGGAACGCACGGGTCGTTCTCGCTCGCCCACACCTTCGAGGGTCCGGGCGACACCGTGGAGACGACGACCGGTCCGACGCAGGTCTTCGAGGAGTACACCACCATCGCCGTGGTCGACTCCGACGAGGGCTACGGCGACCAGACCGCTTCTGCTCTCGACGCGTCGCTTCCCGGAAACTACCAAGTAACCGTCGTGCAGGACGAGAACGCCATGGACGCCGTCGGGGAGTACGACTCGTTCGTCATGCAGGACTTCGACCCCGCACAACTCGACGTACAGGCGTTCATCCACGCGACGAAGGGTCCGAGTACGGGAGTCGTCTGGCTCGAACAGTGGGGAGACGCGAGCGACACCGTCACGTCACGCTCCGATGCCGTCGGCGACCCGGCGGACACTGCGGACGAAGGGTTCGGGGCCGGAAACCCGTACTTCACCATCACGAACTTCAGCCCCATCTTCGAAGGTGTCGGGTCGGTCGGTGACGACGTCACCATCCACACCGGTAGTTGGGGCGACCACGCGTGGTACGACGACTACAGCGGACAGACCGTCGCGACGGTCGGCGACGACGACGGTACCAAAGGGTCCGCAATCGGCGTCGACCGACAGTCCGGAACGGTACTCGCGTCGTCCCTCGGTCGAACGTCCTACGTCCAGAACGAGGACTACACCGAGGAGGCGGACATGATTCTGGCGAACGCCGTCCAGTACGTGAGTACCGCCCCGGCGGTCGTCGTCAAATCCGGACAGCCACGACACGTGAACCCCGGCGAGGAGGTTCGGGTGAACCTGTCCGTGAACCAACTCCGCGACGTGCAGGTCGATTTGAGCGAGAACTCCACGCTCTCGGAGGACGAACTCTCGCTCTACATCGACGGTTGGGGACCGATACCGTTCGGTCTCCCAATCCTCGAACGACCACCGGTGACATCCGACAACTACACCATCAGCGTCGTTCCGGACGAGGACGCGGTCGGTTCCTTCTCGCTCGAAACGACGGCGACGGCGGGTCCCGACGCGGAACGGGTCACGATTCGAACAGGCCCGACCGCGGTCTACGAAGCGCCGATAGACGTCCCCGGTGACGTGGAGTCGCTTCAGGAAGCGATAGACCTCGCGCCGTCGGGCGCGGACATCGTCGTCGGCGACGGCACGTTTACGGAGCAAGTGGACGTGAACACGCCGAACCTGACCATCCGCAGCGCCGACGGTGCCTCGCCGGTCGTCGCGGCACCCGAGAACGCCACCGGAAGCGTCGTCAACGTCTCCGCACCCGACGTGACCATCGACGGCCTCACGGTCGACGCGGACGGACGGACGAGCGGGATCACGGTCGACGGCGCGGACACCGCGACCGTCAGGGGCGTTACGGTCCGTAACGCGGCGACTGGAATCGCGGTGGACGCCGGAAACGATGCGGTCCTCGACGGGAACACCGTCCGAGGCGCGTCGGTCGGTATCGACGCGAACGCACCCGGTGCGTCCGTCACCGACAACACGGTGGAAGACGCGACGACCGGGCTTCGATTCGGTACCGGAAACGACGCAGCTAGCGCGACCGACGTGCGGGGGAACGACGTCGCCGCCGAGACGGGCGTTCTGGTCGACGGCGCGGACGCCGAGTCCGTGTCGCTTCGGTTCAACGACCTCGAAGGGACGAGCGTCGCGGTCGAATCGACGGCGGACGAGACGTTCGACGCGCGACTGAACTACTACGGCGAGCGCGGTCCTGCGAACACGACGTTCACCGGGGGCGTCGTCTACGAACCGTTCCTGACCGCCCAACCGGAAGACGTGAACACCGATTCGCCGACGCAAATCGGTATCGACCTCGACATGCCCGCGACCGCGGGCGGTGGACAGGCGACGTACTACACCGTGGGCATTCCCGGCCCGACGGACCAGACGGTCGGCGACATTTTGGGTTCGTTCGACGGAACGGTCTACGGCTACGACGCGGATTCGGGTCAGTGGGAGCAGTTGACCGCCGACTCGTCGGTCGATGCGCTCGACGCACTGTTGGTCGCGACGACGAGCGACGCTCGCGCCATGCTGACCTTCGCGCACACGCAGGGGCCGCCGTCCCCGCCGGGACAGGCGTCCCTCGTCGAAGGCTGGAACTTCGTGGCAGCACCGCAGTACGCGGGTGCCGACGACGCGTTCGGTGTCTCCTCCGGGAATCCGACGCTCGTGCAGGAGTACGCGACGCAACCCACGAACCAACCCGGGCCGCGGAGCGAACTGAGCGGAACGTACGAACTCGGCAGTTCCGAACCCGGCCCGAACGTGAGCGCGTTCTCGGGGTACTACGTCTACTCGGAATCGTCCGGCACGCTCCCGACGTACCTCACGAGCAACCCGACGATGGCGGAACTGTACGACGGACTGGACATCGCGACCGACGACCGCGGACTGCCGGAGAGTGACGCCTCGATGACGACGATGAAGACGGTGTCGCCGGCGGACGTGTCGGTCGATGCGAACGGAAAGTCCGTGGAACCGCTCCCGACGCTTCCGTCGACCTTCTACGGAACCGTCACCGTGGACGGCGAACCGGCCGACGCCGGAACGACCGTCACGGTGAAAGTCGGCGGCGAGAAGCGCGGAACGTTCACGGTCGGCGAGGACGGTACCCTCGGGGCCGCGGGCGGGACGGCGGAGAAACTCGTCGTCGCCGGAACGAAGGACGACGCGGGGGCACCCGTGACGTTCTCCGTGGACGGCACCACCGCCACGACCGATTCGAAGGTCACGTGGAAACCGGGACAGGTCGAATCGGTACATCTCACCGTCAAGTCGGGCAAGACCCTACGAACGAGCGACGATTCGGAGGGTTCGTCCGACGGGAAGAAGAAATCGAACGACTCGCTCGAACTCCAGGTCGCCTGATCACCGTCGTCGGTGATTTTCACGGTGAACGGGACGAGTGAGCGCGGCTATTTTTTCGCGGATCGGAACCATTCCCGGGTCGAAAACGAGCAGTGTAACGTGTAGAGAAACGAACGGGGGTGGATTCGAACCACCGGGGCCACGGTGTGGCCGCCATCGATGACGTGAAATCATGACTGGCGCATCGATGGTGCTCGTACCGGCGAGCAACCCGTTCTCGCCCCGGAAACCCCCCCGGGGACTCGATTCATCGCGCCATCGGGAAACGGTCCGCACGTGGCTGTGACGGACTTCCGAGGCGGCGATGGTTGCCGACCGTAGGCGAACGACGCGACGGGACTGGCTTCAGCACGACGTTCGCAAGAGAACCGATGTCCGGATCGCGTATTGTTATGCGGTCCTTGAAAGCGGAAGAAAGGGAGATGGAAGCGACTCCTTGTCATCCCTACGGTCGCACGAACGTGAATATCCGGTTCGAATTCGAGAATTCAAAAGCCGAACGGGCTGGAAAATAGCGGCGACCCGACCACCCGAGAACATGGAACGTGGTATCGGAAAAACGGTGGTCGTCCTCAACAGTTGTCGTCGCTCGACTCGTCCGTTTTCGAGTCCGACTCGGAACTGCTCGACATCTGACCGCTTTCGCCGTCCGACCCACCGGAACCGTCCTCGGTAGTGTCGTCCGACTCGTCGCTGTCGGACTGGTCAGTACCGTCGTCCGATGTGGTCTCGTCGCTGGTGGTCGTCGTCTCCTCGTCTTCCGTCGAGGTGGTTTCCTTTTCGGTGGTCGTCTCTTCGCCTTCCGTGGAGGTCGTTTCCTCTTCGGTAGTGGTCTCTTCCTCGGTTGTCGTGGTTTCTTCCTCGGTGGTCGTCTCCTCGTCAGTCGTCGTGTCGTCGCCTCCGTCGTCACCACTGCTACCACTGTCACCACTGCCGAACTGGTCATCTTCGCTGTTGGCCACTTCGTTGCCGTCGGAATCGAGGAGCGCGATGACGTCGCTACCGTCGGTGTCGATGACCTTCTCGTCGAACGGGTCTTCGATGACGACGGCATCGTCCGGAGCCGGATCGGCTCCGGATGCGATCTTTATCGTGTCCCGGGCATCGACGGTCGTTCCGTTCGGGATCGTTCCCTGCTCGCTCGACCCGTCACTCCCGTATTCGAAGTCGACTGTCCAACCGGAAAGGTCGACTTCCGCGGTGGTCATGTTGACGAACACGACGTATTCGCCCGCCGAAGAGACCCCCAATACTTGAAACTCCGGGGTGTCGCTTTCCTGTCCGAACGCCTGTGGTGCGCCCGCGCCGATGGCGATTGCTGCTCCGATACCGGTGAGAACTTTTCTCCGAGTGTGCTCCATGATACATCCAGTACAACACAAAATGTAGCCTTAAAATGTGTTGGCGGAACGAGTTCATGTTCGTAATAACACCTAACAAATACGTAATTGGCAGTTGAATTTACTTTCGAAAAGAGAACTCGTCCACGTCATCGACAATCGCAGTTCGAACCCGCTCTACGCAGCGATGTGACGGTGGGACCTCTCTTCGTGAGTACACATCTTTGTGACCGGTTGTCACAGTCGTCACGGCGATGACTGGTATCGTATCCGGTCATTAGGGAGAAAATCCAATATTAGATACATCCAGTGGACCCACAAATAATCCATCTGCCATACTTTCAGATAGGATGGGAAACGAAGATTCTTTTTTCAATACTTTCGAAACGGGGTAGTTTCGCGGGTTATCTGGAGTTGTCAGTCGGGGGACGAAACTCTCCGTTCTCCAATTACCAGCATTGAGAAGCGAAAACATGCCCGGGGAGGGCTCCGAACCCTCGATCTCCGCATGTCCCAGATTCGAGACCTGGCGGGGCCTCACGGGCGCATGGGAGGCTTCCAAGGCCTGAGCGCCAAATCTCAGAACCCTATGAGTGCGGCGCTATGTCCAGCTAAGCCACCCGGGCTCGATTACGGATAGGCAACTGGTACTCTTTAAAGTTCCCATCTCCATCGGGGATGAGGGGGAACCGAAGGGCGTTGATTGCCACCGCGTCACGCGATTTCGAGGGAAGGAAAGTGTCGATGAAAGCCATCAGAAAAGACACCCGTTTTGTTCTTGTCGTGTGTACCCATCGGTTTTAAGATATGCGCATGACCATTCCCCATTATGAACGTTCCGGGAATCGTCCAGTCCAGCCTTGGAGACGAACACGTGGCCGCGAAAGTGTCCCTCGGGGGCGAAGATGTACTCTACGTGACACCGACGCGGACGCTTATCTATCGCGCCGACGGCTTGCTGAGCGACGAATCCGTCGAGGAGTATCCGCACGATGCGGAGCGAATCAGCGTCTCGGAGGGGCGTCGCAAATCGACCATCACGCTCGATTACGGCATCGACGGCGAAGAGACGTTCAAGATTCCCACGAAGCGCCTCCACGACGCGCTTCACCCCGTCATCGCGGGCGTCCTGAACGGCGCGGGCGTCACCGACTCGAACGAACAGGTCCTCCAGACCTACCAGTTCAGCGAACTGACGCTCGTCCTCACGAGCGCACGCGTGGTAAAACACGTCGGCGAGGCGATTTGGGACACGGATTTCGAGCAGTTCCACTTCGCCGACGTCACTGGACTCGGCGTCGAGGAGGGCACCGTCTCCTCGCAAATCATCATCGAGGCGGAGGGACGACCACAGCGGATAAAAACGCCGAGCGAGCGAGCGCGGGAGGTCCGTGAACGAATCGAACAGGGACTCCTCTCCTATCACGACGTCGGAAGCTACGCCGAGTTCGAGCAGACGGTCGTTCCCGACGACTCGGACCCGGAATCCGACGGGAGCGTCTCGTTCACCGAGGACGACGACGTGTTCGGCGGCGGCGTCGAACCTCTCAACGCGAACCCGCCGGAACTGGACGACGACGGACGGATAGTCGAGACGCCCTCGGCGGACCCGCTCGGTGGCGGCGGAAGCGAAGGTGAAAGCGTGAACGGAAAGGTGGCAGGAAGCATCGCCGAGACTGTGCCCGCCGAGCCAACGTCGGCCGAATCGGTGATGGCCGACACCGAAACCGCGGCGAGCGCTACGGAAAGGGAGATACAAGCCGACGGGTCGAACGCCGACGGGCCGACCGGATTCGCGGATTCGGGCTTCGAATCCGCGAGCGAGAACTTGGACGACCCGGTGGAAGCACAACTCGTCGCGCTGACCGAAACGGTCGAACGGCAGAACGACCTCCTCGAACGCCAGCAGCAGACGATAGAACGACTCATCGAGGAACTCAGCCGCGAACGATAGTCCCGAACGATTTTCACTCCCTGCCGGTTACTTTCCGGATACAGGACGACCCGAACGGGCCGAGTTCGCCCGCGTCGAGTTTGATGAAGTGGCCCGTCGAGATGCCGGTTCCACAGCGTCGGCAGGTGAAGTCGCCCTCCTTGGTCACGACTTGGCTTTTGAAGCGGACGAACCCGCCGCCCGTCGGTCGAACGATTCCGTTTTCGCGTTCGATGATGCCGCGTTTTTCCGCCTCGTCGAGAATCGTCCGCGTCGTCGTCGGGTCGGTCGTGATGGTTTCGATGCGGTCCACCGCCTCCGCGACCGACAACTCGGCGTGTTCGACCTTGCTCAACAGTTCGACCCCCATCGCCACGGGGTCGTCGTCCGATTCCATCGTCTACGAATTCGAGCGAATCGGATTAAACGTTCCGCGCTCGGGTGGAAAGAACTTAGCACTTCCCCTGACTACCGTCGGTCGAATGGAGTTCGCCGGGAATCGACGACAGGTAGCGGGTATCGGGCTGGTCGCGATGGTCGTCATCGCCGGGGTCCTCCTCTCGCCGGAGTTCGTCCTGAAGCAGGTTCGGCACGTGACTCACAATCCGCTCCTCGCCGCGGGACTGTTTCTCGCCGTCTACCTCGTCCGACCGCTGTTCGCGTGGCCGACGACGGTCGTCGCCGTCGCCGTCGGCTACGTGTACGGGCCGGTCGTCGGATTTCCAGTCGCGCTCGGCGGAACCGTGCTGAGCGCGTATCTGCCCTTCGCGGCGGCGCGGTACTTCCGCATCGACTCCGGATTGTTCGGTCGTTTAGGCGACTCCGGTGAGCGATTTTTCGACGCGACCGGCGACCTTCGCGGCATGGTCGCCTCGCGTCTCATGCCCGCACCCTCCGACGCGGTGTCCGCCGCCGCCGGACTGTCGAACGTCCCAGTCCGCTCCTTTCTCCTCGGCACCGCAATCGGTGAAGTCCCGTGGATGGTCGTCGCCGTACTCGCCGGAAGCTCACTCGATACGCTCTCGGTACACGAAATCGGGGAAAACTGGCTCGTCGTGGCCGTCGTCGGCGCCGGGGGACTTCTCTTGCTGGCCGGCCCCGCATACCGGTTCGTCACCGACGATTAGTAGAACGTGTCCGCGCAGTCGTAGACGACGCCGTGTTGCGGGCAGATGTACTTGCAGTGACGGTGGAACATCGACGCACCGCACAGTGGACAGGGCCGTCCCTTCGGCGTCTCCTCCATAGACGTGTAAGGATTTCCCACCCGTATCACGTTTTCCGTCCGCGCGAACGGTGCCGAATTCGACGCCATTCCTAATTGTGGAACACATCTCGATTTTGGAAGAGATTTGGAAGAGAGTGGGTGGAAATCGGGAGAGACCGGGTGAGAGTTCGAAAAACGGCTATTTAATACGGAGGGCTCGATGCGAACATGCACTCCAAACGCATGCTCGTACTGGCGGTCGTACTGACGATTTGTGCCGTTCCCGTGACGGTAAGCGCGGCGGCGAACGACGTTTCGAACGCGCCACTCGCACAGCAGGAAACGACAACGACGACGGACACCATGGGTAACGGAACGATGAACGACAGTATGGACGATTCCATGACGACGACGGATTCGATGGGCGACGACGAGATGACCACGACGGACACGATGGACGATGGAACGTCCGATGACGAAATGACGACCACCGATACCATGGACGACGGGACGACCGACGACGGGATGACTGATGAGACGATGACGGACGACGGAACGACCGACGATCAGATGACCGACGAGACGATGACTGATGACGGGATGACCGACGACAACACGAACGACGGCGGGAGCGGAAATTCGGATACCTCCCTCCCCGGATTCGGCGTCGGAGTTGCGCTGGTCGCACTCGCCGCCGGCGCACTGTACGTCGCACGGAGCCGGTAAACCATGACAGCCGACCAACCCTCCGCGAACCCGCTCGTGGACGTGGCGACCGAAGGAGCGATCAGCCTCCTCGCCGGCGTCGCCGCCGTCGCCGGGTCGTACGCCGTGGTCGGCTTTACCCCCTTCTTCGTCGCCGCGCCGGTCAGCGCGTTCGTGGTCGAAACCACGCCTAACGCGGTCATCACGTGGTCGATACAGACGCTCGGTGACCTCGGCGACCAACTCGGGTTCCTGCTGGCGCTCGTCCTGACGACGCTCCTGTTCGCGGCGACTACGGCGGTCGGCGTGCGAATAGCGGACGCCGCGGACGTTCCCGCCGCGCCGGTCGCCGGCCTCCTCTGTGTCGCACCCGCGTTAGCGTTGACCGGCGCTCCCGTCTCCGCGCTGGCCGCCGGAGCGGGTGCCGGAATCGTCGTCGCGGCGGCCCGGTTCCGTTCGACCGCAGAGGAACCGGTGTCCGAAACGCGACGGAGCCTCCTCCGGGCGCTCGCCGGAGCGGTCGCGGTCGGCGGCGTCGGCGGCGCGCTCGGGGCCGGACGTGGCGACGACACGCCGAAGCGAACCGGACCGGTGAGCGGAGACGTCCAGTCGCTCCTCGACGAGGCCGACGCGAAATCGCTCGCCATCGACGGACTCGAAGGGTTAGTGAGCACGGAGTTCTATCAGGTGGACATCAACAGCGTGGACCCGGTGGTGTCGGCGGACGACTGGGAACTCACGGTGACGGGTGCCGTCGAGGAGGAGTTGCACTTCACCCTCGACGATCTCGAATCGATGCCCGAAGAACACCGGTTCATCACCCTCCGCTGTGTCGGCGAGTCGCTGAACGGAAAGAAGATGGACAACGCGCTTTGGACGGGCGTCCCGATTTCGGCGCTGTTCGAAGGAGCGAGGATGCCCGACGAGTGCTGTGTCATGTTCCGCGCCGCGGACGACTACTACGAGGAGTTCCCCCTCGCGGCGCTCGAAGACGGCTTTTTAGCCTACGAGATGAACGGGAACCCGCTCCCGCGGTCCCACGGCCATCCCGTCCGGGCGCTGATTCCCGGCCACTGGGGCGAAATCAACGTCAAATGGCTCTCGGAAATCGAAGTGCTGGAGCAGGAAGCCGAAGGTTACTGGGAGAAACGCGGCTGGCACGGCACCGGGCCGGTCAACACCGTCGCCAAACTGCACGCCGTCAATCATCTGGACGGCGGTCGGGTGCAAGTCGGCGGACACGCCTATGCTGGCACACGCGGCATCGAACGCGTCGAAGTGTCCACTGACGGCGGAGGGTCGTGGACCGGCGCACAGCTCTCCGAGCCGCTTCCGGGAACGGACGTGTGGCGGCAGTGGGAACACACCTACGAAGCGTCGGGAGCGCACGACGTCGTCGTCCGTGCGACGGACGGGCGGGGAAATCTACAGTCGAAGGACGAAGCGAACGCCTATCCGAACGGGGCGACGGGATGGGTCTCGAAGAGTATCGAGCCGTAGATATATCTGGCTGCATGACTCCCAACCAAGTGACCGTTCGATGGACAAGGCGCTCTGGTACCTACTCACGGCGACACGCGGCGGTGAGAACCGCGCACGCATCATTCGCGCCCTCTCGGAGCGCCCACGGAACGCGAATCAGCTGGCGGAATCGCTCGGTGTGGAGTACAAGACGGTTCGGCACCACCTCGACATGCTCGTGGACCACGGCGTCGTCGAACCCGGAGACAACGCGTACGGAAAGCTCTACTTTCTCACCGACCGGTTCGAACACCATCGGGACGCGTTCGAGGAGATAATGGAACAGATAGAATGAATTCGATACAAATCGCAAGCGGACTGGCGGTCGTAAACATCCTCCTACTGGCAGTGTTGGTCGCCGTGTGGGTACGAAGTTATCTGAAGTTCCGAACCTCGCTCGTGCTCGGCCTGCTGGCCTTCGCCCTCGTGATGCTCGCCGAAAACGCCGTCGCCATCTACTACTTCTTCGGGATGAAGATGTTCTATTCCGGCGACCCGGCGGTCCAACAGGCGGTGTTGGTTCTCCGCGCGCTCCAACTCGTCGCGCTCGTGTTCCTGACGTGGGTGACGGTGAAGTAGCGGGAAACGGGAATAACGGGAAACGGAAGGGAAGACGAGCGGAAAAGCGGAAAACGGAAGACAGAGGGGCGAAAAAGCGGAAAGACGGATTATCTTCTACGGAAGCTATTTACGAGCACTCGCTCCAGCCACAGGACTCACATGTCTTGCAGCCTTCCGAGAAGTACAGCGAGAGGGACCCGCACTCGGGACATTCCGGGCTTTCACCCGCGTCGATGAGCGACTGCGAGGCGTCCTTTTGGGTCTCGGTCTCCACCGCACCGCCGTCGGGTTCGGTTTCGTCCGCCGTCTCTTCGAGCGTCTTCTGTTGCGGGTAGGAGGCCTTCTCGATTTCGCCGTCGAGGTAGCGCCGCATCGCGACGCCGATGGCGTCCGGGATGGAGTTTATCTGTTCGCCCTTGTCCCACGCGACTTTCGGACTGCGGATGCCCTGCAGGTCGGAGGCGATTTCGTTCGGGTCCACGCCGCTGCGGAGCGCGTAGCTGATGACCTTCGCCAACGCTTCCGTGAAGGAGTTGGTGAAGCCGCCGGAGTTGCCGATAGTGGCGAACAACTCGAACGGTTCGCCGTTCTCGTCCTCGTTGATGTTGATGTACATCTTACCGTAGCCGGTGTCCACACGCTGGGTCACGCCGTGGAGGACGTCCGGCCGCGGACGCTCTTGGGCGTACGCGCCGCCCGTAACACCCTCGTTTAGCAGGTCGTCGAGTTCGGTGCCGAGCGCGGCCCGAACGTCCTCGTTCTCGATGAAGCCTTCGACGCCGCCGAAGACCTCCTCTATCTGTGTCACGATGGTTTCGGCCGCTTCCTTCTCGTCGGCGAACTCGGCGTTGTCGGCGCGCGTGGTGAGCACCTGCTTCGAGCGCGTGCCATCGCGGTAGACCGTGACGCCCTTGCCGCCGTGGTCGTAGATGTAGCGGTACACCTCGTCCATGTCCTCCTTGCTGGCGGAGTTCGGGAAGTTACAAGTCTTCGAGATGGCCGAGTCCACGCCCTGCTGACAGGCACACTGCACCGCGGCGTGTTGCTTGCCGGTCAGGTCGCCCGTCACGACGAACAGTTCGCCGATGGCGTCCGGGACGGTTTCCAGCCCTTCGACGCCGGAGAACTGATTGTTGGCCATCTGCGTCTGCGCCTCCTCTTTCACCGCGTCCACGTCGATGTCGTTCGCCTCCAGCGTGCGGAGGAAGTAGTCGTCGAACTCGACGAGCATCTCGTCGCCCTGCACGTCGTCGGAGACGTTCTTGTAGTAGGCGACGTTGTAAATCGGCTCACAGCCGCCCGTGGTGTTGCCGACCATCGAGGTGGTGCCCGTCGGCGCGATGGTGGTTGTGTTGTGGTTGCGGACCGCGAAGCCGTCTTTCCACTTCTCGGCGTCGAGGCCGGTTTGGCCTTCGAACCAGTCGGCGTACTCGGTCGGGTTCGCGTACTTCGAGTCCTCCCAATCGTTGAACGAGCCGCGCGCTTCCGCGAGTTCGTGGGACGCCCACTTGGACTCGTGGTTGATGTGGGTCATCAACTGCTTGGCAATCTCGTTGCCCTCTTCGCTGCCGTACCGGACGCCGAGTTGAATGTACAACTGGGCCAGACCCATGACGCCGAGTCCTATCTTCCGCATGTCCCGGACCTTCTGTTCTATCTTCTCGACCGGGAAGTCGGACATCGTGACGACGTTCTCCAAGAAGCGGGTGCCGTACTCGATGCGGTGGTCGAACTCGTCCCAGTCGATTCCCTCGCGGAGGAAGGCGTCGACGGCTTCCGAGAGCGACCCGTAGTCGTCGCCGTTGTTCTCGTACCAGACGCGCCAGTCGGGCGCGTCGAGGTCGGCGAGCGTCGAGAGGTTGATGTGGCCGAGGTTACAGGCCTCGTACTCCTCGAGGGGTTGTTCGCCGCACGGGTTCGTCGCCAGAATCCGGTGGTCGGGGTGTTTCTCGACGTCGAAGGAGTGTTCCTTGTTCACCCGTTCGAGATAGATGATTCCGGGTTCGCCGTTCTCCCAGGCACCGTCGACGATGCGGTCCCAGAGGACGGTTGCGGGGATGGAGAGCACCTCGCCCGGCGTGACGTAGTCGCCGAGGCCGAACATGTCGTACATCTCCTCGGTGTGTTCGGTGGCGACGTGTGGTTCTTCGGTGCGGGGGTTGGTGAAGACGAACTCCTCGTCGTTGTACAGCGCGTCCATGAAGTCGTCCGTGACACCGACCGAGATGTTGAAGTTCGAGAGGTGGCCCTCGGCGGCGTTCCGGAGGTGTTTCGGGACGCGGCCGTTGTCGTCGATGAGTTCGCGGGCTTCTTCTAACGCCTCCTTGAACGACGTGTGCGTGTAGTCGTCGGGGTCGTTCAGGCGGAGCGTGTTCGCGAGGCTCACGTCCTTGTTCTTCGAGTGGATGAACTGGATGACGTCCGGGTGCGAGACGCGCATGACGCCCATCTGTGCGCCGCGCCGGGCACCGCCCTGCGCGATGGTCTCGCACATCTGGTCGTAGGTGCGCATGAACGTTATGGGACCGGACGCGATGCCGCCCGTCGAACCCACCGCGTCACCGTACGGTCGGAGTCGCCAGAAGGCATAGCCCATGCCGCCGCCGGACTGGAACACTTCGGCGGCTTCCTTGGCCGTCTGGTGGATGTTCGTGATGTCGTCGTCGGGTGAGTCGACGAAACACGCCGAAAGCTGTTGCAGTTCGTCGCCCGCGTTCATCAGCGTCGGCGAGTTGGGGACGAACGAGAGCTGTCCCATCAGGTCGTCGAACTCGTCCCGGACGGACTCCACGTGTTCGCGGATGTCGTCGGGAAGTTCGGGAACGACCGTCTCGTAGGCGAACTTGTTGACGTTGTAGACGGAAAGCGTCGTCTCCACGTCGTCCTCGGCGGTGGTTCCCTTCCCGAACACTTCCGCCGCGAGTTCGTCGCGCCGTGGGTGGCCGGGTTTCAACTGTTCCGGCGTGACGGTGAGCGAGACGCCTTGCTTTTCGGCCTCGTAGACTGCCTCCGCGAGCGCGATGTTCTTCGCAACGCGCGGGAACAGGTCGTCCTGTGACTCGACGAGGTTGCCGTCCGCATCCTTCCGGAGATACCGGGCCGGAAGGATGTTGTTGTAGGCGTTGCCCGTCATCCGGTCTTCGAGGGTGTCGCCCTCGGTTCGCTTCACCGGGAGGGTTACGTCGTCGGCGTCCGCCTCGTGCGCGCCGCTCATGTGCGCGCCACCACCGTTCGTTCGCTACTCTGCACGTCGATTTGCTCTTGATTTCGCACGTAGACCCGTTTCATTTGTGACGAAGAATGCATTCGACCCATCCCCAATTAAGTTTACTTTCTTTATTCCAAGTGTAGTTTAATAGTGATGCCTCTGTGACTTTCCTTGCGCCTATCTCTGAGTAAGGTACGGAGGACTATAAGAGTGTTCAGACCGGAGCGAAAGTGACCGGAAATCCGATATTTCTTACGGTAATGGGAGATTACTCCCATTCCTTCGCGCGTTTTTCGTCCGCACGAAAACCGACACTATCGATACGTTTACCAATCAGTAGGGGCTCATTTCTCGCATGCTACCCCTCGCCATCGAACCCGTCGGAATCGTGGCGGCCGTCGTCGCCGTCGTCCTGCTCGTCGTGGCCATCCGTTTCGCCATCAGCATTCTCTTTCGCATCGCCATCGTCGGCGTCCTCGTCGTCGCCGCGCTCTACGGCGCGGGCGTGCTGACGATATAGGGCGCGAGGAAGTTCGCAATCAACTCCCGCCCGCACGCCGTGAGAACGCTCTCGGGGTGGAACTGCACGCACTCGATGGGGTAGTCTCGATGGCGGATACCCATCACGAGGTCCGTCCCGTCGTGGGTCGTCGTCGCGCTCACCTCGAACGGGTCGGGAACGCTCGTCGTGACGAGCGAGTGATACCGTCCGGCCTGAAAGTCCTGCTCGATTCCCTCGAAAACCCCTTTTCCGTCGTGGTCGACCGGGAACGCCTTCCCGTGGACCGGTTCCAGCGCACGCCCGATTTCGCCGCCGTACTCGTGAATCGCGGCTTCCAACCCGAGACAGACGCCGAGCGTCGGTATTTCGGGCGAGAGTTCGCGGAGCACGGCGACCGTGATGCCGACGTCGCGCTCGTTCGCCGGGTGTCCCGGACCCGGACTGATGACGATGGCGTCGGGGTCGAAGTCTCGGATATCGTCCAGCGACGCCGTGTTCTTCACGACGGTCGTTTCGAACTCCTCGCCGCTCGCCCGGAGCGCGTCCTCGGTGTACTCCACGAGGTTGTAAGTGAACGAGTCGTAGTTGTCCACGAACAGCACGCGAATCATTTGGGCACCTCCGCGAGTTCCGTCTCCGGCGGTCGTTCGAGGGCCTCAAGCGCGGCGAGGACGCCGCCCATCTTCTGTTCCGTCTCCTCGAACTCGGCGGTGGGGTCGCTGTCGGCGACGATTCCCGCCCCCGCCTGCACCGTTATTTCGTCCGTCGCTCCGTGCGAGATGGTCGCCGTCCTGATGGCGATGGCGAAGTCGGCGTCGCCCGTCCACGAGACGTAGCCGATGCCGCCGCCGTATACGCCCCGAGGCGTCCGTTCGAGGTCGTCGATTATCTCCATCGCTCGGATTTTGGGCGCGCCGGTCAACGTCCCCGCCGGGAACGACGCTCGAACCGCGTCGAACGCGTCGCAGTCCGTCGCCAACGTCCCCGTCACGGTACTCTCGATGTGCTGAACGTGGCTGTATTTGATGACGTTCATGAACTCCTCGACGCTCACGCTCCCCGACTGGGCGACCCGGCGCACGTCGTTTCGGGCCAAATCCACGAGCATAGCGTGTTCCGCCCGCTCCTTTTCGTCGGCGAGGAGTTCGCCCGCGAGGCGGCGGTCCTCCATCGGACTGCCGCCGCGGGAGCACGTCCCGGCGATGGGATTCGAGACTATTTCTCCGTCCTGCACCGACACTAACGTCTCGGGGCTCGCGCCGACGATGCTCAAATCGCCGTGGCCGAGGAGGTACATGTACGGCGAGGGGTTCACGTCCCTAAGTGCCGCGTACAGCGCCCGCGGGTCGATTCCCGCCTCGACGGTTCGCTTGCGCGAGATGACGCCTTGGTAGATGTCGCCTGCCGCGACGTGTTCGTTCGCTCGCTCCACAGCCGCCTCGTACTCGGCTTGCGGCCCCGCCGTTCCGTCCGTCGGGTCGTATTCGCCGAACGACGGTGGGTCCGCCGATTCGAGCACGTCCGCAACCCGCTCACGTTCCGCGACCAACTCGTCGTAGCGTTCGTCGATGTCGTCGTCCGGCGAGACGAACGGCGTGAACACGAGCGATAGCGTCTCCTCCGCGTGGTCGAAGACGAGCGTCTTGGTGCTCAGGACGAACTGCGCGTCGGGCAGGTCGGTTTGGGGGCGTTCGACGCCCTGTTCGTCCAACCAGAGGTCGTAGACGGCGTTGTAGGCGAGAAATCCCACCAGTCCTCCACAGAACCCTTCGCCGTTGGGGAACCCGCGACGTGGCACGTCAGGGAGCGTCTCGCGGAGCGCATCGAGGACGTCGCCGTCAGACTCGTCGTTCATCCGCTCGGTCCCCCAGTCGTCGTCCAACGTCGTCAGGTGGGTTTCGTCCGGGTCGATGGAAACGACGGCGACGGGGTCGTAGCCGACGAAGGAGTACCGCGCTCGCCTGTCGTGGTCGGTTCCGGAGCCGCCTCGTCCGGCGTCGAACGCGCCGTAGGGGTCGCTGGAGGCGACTTTGTCCGCGCTTTCGAGGAGGTAATCGTACTCGCCGCCGCCGAGCGCCGAGTACGCGGTCAGCGGGTCGACGGCCACGTCGAGTTCGGCGGCGACGTGGAGGATAGCACCCTCGTCGCCGTCGCCGCCGCCGCTGCCACCGACTCCGTCGCTGTCGCCGTTGCTCCCGTTCGCAAGTGCATCGAACTCCTTCCGGTTCATTGGTGAATGGGTTCCTCTTGACGTCGTTTCGCGTTCGTGACGAAGGATTCGACGGCGGCGTGGTCCTTTCGTCCGCCGTTAGATTCGACGCCGCTCGCGACGTCCACGGCGAACGGTTCGACCGTTCGAACCGCGTCCGCGACGTTCTCCGGCGTCAAGCCGCCCGCGAGGACGATGGGCGAGGAGAGCGATTCGGTGAGTTCCCGTGCGCGGTCCCAATCGTGCGTCTCGCCGGTGCCGCCCGTTTCCGCGGCATCGAGCAACAGCGCGTCGGCCACGCTGTCGTATCGCTCGGGGCGGTCGGTCGCCGCGTCGATGGCACAGACCACGTCTGCATCGGCGTTCGCCGTGAGGTACGCGAGGTCGCCGACGCTCGTCCCGTGAACTTGGACGGCGTCCGGTTCGACGAGTCGAACGATTTCGACGGTTCGCTCCGTCGTCTCGGGCATCGTCACGAGGACCGTCGAAACGAACGGCGGGATTTCGCGGGCCAGTTCTGCGGCGCGGGTTGCACTGATTTCGCGCGGCGAATCGACCGGCACGTCCACCAGCAGGCCGATGGCGTCCGCACCTGCGTCGATGGCGGCTTCGAGGTCCTCCTCGTTCGTCAGGCCGCAGATTTTCACCCGCGTCATGCCGAGAGCGCCCCCGTCATGGCGGCCAGTTGCTCGCCGGCGCTTCCCGAGTCGATGGCGTTCCGAGCCTGTTCGACGCCGTCGACGAGCGAATCGGCTTGTCCGGAGACGTAAATCGCCGCCCCGGCGTTCGCCAGTACGATGTCCCGCTTCGCGCCATCGACGGTTCCTTCGACGATTCCGCGGAGGTCCGCCGCGTTTTCGGACGGCGAACCGCCCGCGACGGCGGACACGTCGTGTTCCCCGACGCCGAGGTCCGCGGGCGAGAGCGTGTACTCCTCGATGGTTCCGTTTTCGACTTCCGCGACCGTCGTTTCGTCGTGGACCGCGATTTCGTCCATGCCGGACCCGTGGACGACGAGCGCGTGGGAGACGTCCATGTGCGAGAGCGCGCGGGCCAAAACAGGCACGAGGTCGGGGTCGTAGACGCCGACGACCTGCGCGTCCGCCCCCGCGGGGTTCGTCAGCGGGCCGAGGACGTTGAAGACGGTCCGCATGCCGAGTTCCTTCCGCGGGCCGATGACGGCCTTCATGGCGGGGTGGAACACGGGCGCGAGCATGAAGCCGATTCCCTGCTCCTCGATGGCGCGCTCGACTGCTGGCGGTTCGGAGTCCACGACGACGCCGACTTCGTCAAGCACGTCGGCGCTTCCCGAGGAGGAAGAGACCGAGTAGTTGCCGTGTTTCGCCACCGGGACGTCCGCGCCGCTGGCGACGATGGCCGAGGTAGTGGAGACGTTGATGGTGTTGTAGTCGTCGCCGCCGGTTCCGCAGGTGTCCACGAGCGGCGTTCGGTCGGGCGAAATCGTCCGTGCCGCCGCGCGCATTCCCTGCGCGAAGCCGGCGATTTCGGCCTCCGTCTCACCCTTGGCGCGCAGGCCGGTGAGGAGCGCGCCGATTTGGGCCTCCGTGGCCCCGTCGAAGACGGCGGACGCCGCCTCCCGTGCTTGCGATATCGTGAGGTCCTGCCCGTCGGTGACGAGTTCGATGTAATCCTGCATAGTGGAACACCAATGAACGTGTTTGGGTTGTAATGAACACATACGTACATCACCATAAAGGTGTCGTCGGAACGGGTGTGTGTGAAATCGACAGACAGAACCGCGTTTCGAAACATTCAATTACCCTTGCGGGTAACTGATGAATGCGTTCAGACGAAGCCGACTGGGTTTGTGGTCTAGTTGGTTATGACACCTCCTTGACATGGAGGAGGCCGGCAGTTCAAATCTGCCCAAACCCATACTTTTCCGCGTTGCCACCTGACGAGCGAAGCGAGTCGCGGTTGCGCGGAAAGTCTTCAGTGGCAGTTTGAAATAGACGAGACGGAAGCCCGCGAAACGGAAACGAAGTGGAGCGAGCAGGAACGTCTCGGCGTGGCTCAAATCTATCCGAATCCGCTCGAAACAGAAGAAAATCGAGAGCGGGCACGCTTTACTTCGATATGGTAGTGTGATGTGCAAGCCGAAACTTTACCCTGATTCACCCGTTTTTCTACAGCCATAGAATAGCACATGTCACAGTACGTCCGTTCCCCGATGACGTAGGGGACGCTCAAACCGATACGCCGGTTAAACCGACGTTCCTCGTTTTGCTTCGCGTGGCCGATGCGTGGTATTTGTTGAAAAACTCATGTGTTCTGAAATCAAGAGAAACCAAACAATGAAACAGACGACTACCCAGAAGACGCGGCAAAACGCGACTCTCGATCAGATATTCGATGCACTCTCTCACCAAAACCGGCGTCGAATACTTTCGAAACTCGCGACGGACAGTCCGCGTGACGAACGTGAATTCGAGGGAAAGAACGAGGAACTGGAACGGTCCCTCGTCAGGAATACCCACGTTCACCTCCCCAAACTAGACGACGCCGGATTCGTCGACTGGAATCGAGAGGACAGCACTGTCACACGTGGCCTGCGTTTCGAAGAAATTCTAGCCGTCCTTGAAACGGTCGAAGACCACGAATAGCGGTCGTCCAAAGAGTGATTGTAACTCCAAAGCGACGAGTTCCCTATTCTGGTTAGAGACGTGTCGAGACGGGAGGATTCGAGGTAAATACCCCGTTCGTTGGGTGAGAACCGTCCTCCGTAGTTCCCGACCGAGACGGTGGTCGAACCACCGAAACACCCTATCTCAGCATCCGAAGACCGCACGGCCACAGGTGCATGTACCGGGGTCTGTGACCGCTATCGTCGTAATCGGGTCGTCACAGTACGAACAGTCGTCGATGAGCGTTCGCTGTGCGGTTCTCTTTCGTGTTCCGCCTACCCCTCGGTGTAGCCGAGATACAACTGCGGGACGATGACGGCCACGAGAACCATGGCGACGCCGGCGACCCAGAGTGGAACGCTGAACCAGTAGTCGTTGACCACCCGGAGCGCCCCCAACGTCACCGGGAGGGCGACGAGGATGGCGAACAGGATGACTTTGTTTTCGTGCGAAACCATGTTAGCTCGGGACCGTGGCTCCCTGTCGAACGCTTCGTTCGTGAACCTCGTGCATCAGGCCGCCACCGATGGCACCGAACACGATGGGGTAGACGGCACCGACGAGGAACGTCGGGACTCCGAGCGCTCCCTTCAGGCGGGCGGGATAGCGCACCGCGTCGTCTTTGATCAGGGACGGCATGGGGTGAATTTTTTCACGGGTATCCGTATCTGCTTTGTGGAAAGGATACTGTCCCTGAAACATCGGCTCCGCCGGTCCTACGGCGAGGCTACCACTCGTAACGAGGGTTTCAGAGAATCGTTGTGACTCGATATTGTGATTCGACGCGTCGATTCGAGACGTCAACAGTCGCCTATCGAAACCGGAAAAGCGACCGCTGGTGGGCGGAGCGGAAGTGAAAACCGATCGTCTTATTCGGTCACGATTTCCGGTGCCTGTTCGCCGGTCGACGGCGTACGTCGTGCGTCGTAGGTGTGCGCTACGGCGACGAGGGTGAACGCGACGACGACGAGGAGAGCGAGTCCGATGTCACCGATTCCGGCGAGCGGAGGTACTTCGAGCCATGCCGCAGTAAGGAGCGCAAATCCGACGCCCGCGATTGCGAGGTACCGTTTACACCACGAGATGTCGTCCCGCGTGTCCGTTTCGAGATATGGGTCGAGTTGTTCTGCCGCCGTGGCGAGTTCCACGATACCCCTGTTTTGGTTATAATCCACGATTCCTGCGTCGTCGAGTTTCGGGAGGTGGGACTGGTAAAGAGCGGTATAGACCCGTTTCCGTTCGGCCGCCGAAATCGCGCCGACGGTGGTGTCGTTCTCCCACGCGGCAACCTGCTCCGCAAGGTCGCTCAACTGGACGGTTCCCTCCGCCTGTTTCAGGTAGTGAAGGGCGTACCGTCGCCGCTGATTTTTTAGTACGTCGAAGACCATATCGCGCGAGAGCGGCGTCGCACGTTCGTCGTGCGAGCGATTGGAGTCGAGGATATCCGAGACCTGCTTGGCAACCGTCGAATCCGAGTCGTCTGTTTCGTTATCAATATCGTTGTCACCTGCGCCGGAGGAGTCACCGATTGTGCTCATTACTACGCCACCCCGTGTTCGTAACCCAACATGGATTCAAACATTACCGGGTTTGTTCTTTGTTATTCACCATTTACCAGCCGTAAACGGGTGGTTACAAACGGTGGAAAAAAACTCAAACCTCGCTGCCGTCTGGTGGTAATGGGCAGTTACCGGCCTATTTTTCGGGTTATCTCAGCGGCGATGCAGGTTCTCGTGAATCCCCAACACGAGGGCCGGAACGACGACTATGAAGATGTGTTCTTCGAGAGGGATACCGACCAGTTCGATGCCCGTTCGAAGTGGAATGGCGAACACGCCGATCGTAAGGGTGTACCAGTCCCAGACGTAGGCCAACGGATACAGAACGAGGATGGTTTTCCCGGCGCGCGGGAGGGCATCCGCTCGAACGAGCAGCCAAAGGGCGAACGCTCCGAACACCAGTTCGCTGACAATATACGTGTATGGACCGAAGGCCGCGCCGATGTCAGGGAGCACGTTCGATGGTACGACGTGCGCCACAAAAAACCCAGCCGAAATGCCCATCCCGCGACAAAGTTCAAGACGAATGGACGCGTCATTCAAAACGCCGATGGATATCTCTGACATTGCGACCACCGATTACTTCGAAATCGAAGCGGAAGAGCGACTGGGTAAGGCCCGCTCGATGTTCGAAGAGGAGAACCCGAAAGGGATCGTGGTCACC
This sequence comes from Haladaptatus sp. HS23, assembly GCF_056892285.1. Lineage (NCBI taxonomy): Archaea > Methanobacteriati > Methanobacteriota > Halobacteria > Halobacteriales > Haladaptataceae > Haladaptatus > Haladaptatus sp. HS23. Next base: position 459,315 of record NZ_JBXGLH010000001.1, read on the forward strand.
GAAGCGGGCACGTACAGCGGTGTCATCACCCAGAAACAACTCCTCCAATCGCATATCGAGGACAAAACGAAGGTGGCGACGCTGACGAAACCCGCGCCGAAGGTGAACCGCACCGACGACGTGCGCGACGTTGCCCGTGCACTCGTCGAGGGCGGGTCCAAGGTCGCACCCGTCTTCGAGGACGGCCAACTCTGGGGCATCATCGACGAGGACACGATTCTCGAAAGCGTCCTCGAAAACCTCGACGCGCTCACCGTCCAGCAGATTTACACCGAAAATCCCGTCACGATTTCGGAGGATGAGACGCTCGGCCGCGTCATCAATCTCATGCGCGAACACAGCATCTCCCGACTCCCCGTCGTGAACGAAAACGGCTTCCTGACCGGGATGGTCACGACCCACGACATCGTGGATTTCGTCACCCGGAGCATGGACAAGCCGACGCGGGGCGAGCGGATGGGCGACAGCGACCGAATGCTCGACCTGCCGGTCTACGACGTGATGAACAGTCCCGTCGAGACCATCTCGCTCGGCGACAGCGTGCAGGACGCGGTTGAACGCATGTTCGAAAAGGACTACGCCGGACTGGCCGTGACGTCCGAGGACGATGACCGCGTGGTCGGCGGCGTCCTCACGAAGACCGACGTGCTTCGTGCGCTCACCTACACCGAGGAGGACCACATGGACGTACAGATTACGAACATCGACCTCCTCGACACCATCTCCCGACAGGCGATCCGAGAGAGCGTCGAGGAGATCACGGACAAGTATCAGGACATGCAGGTGCGCCACGCGCACGTGCGCTTCCACGAACACAAGGAGAAACTCCGTGGAACGCCGCTCATCCAGTGTAAAATCCGCCTCCGCACCAACCGCGGTCAGGTCGCCGGGTCCGGCGAGGGCTACGGTGCCGAACAGGCGTTCAACGTCGCCCGCGACGTGTTGGAACGCAACGTCCTCGAACTGAAGGGCGTCCAGAGCGACCGCGAGTACGAGGGTCAACTGCTCCGAAAACTCAACGAACTGTAGCCGAAAACGACGAGGCGACTCGTAACCGGGGAGTCGCCCCGTCCTCTCGTCGACGCTCCCGTTCACCGTTTTTTCTTTTTACCCGAAAGCAACCTCTCGGTCGTCCACCCGCCGCTTAGACGCTCTCCTGTGCCCCTTCGAGTCCCGTGTCCGTGATTCGGAACTGGGTGCGACCACCGGCGGGTTTCGAGCGATGTTTTTCGAGGGTCGCACGGCGGTTGCCGCCGCGGAAGCGGTCCACTCGAAGGACGACGCCAGTCCAGTGTTCGAGCGTGTGTCCCCCGAGCGGTCGAGTGCCGTCAGAGTCGGGGTCGGTGTACACCTGATTCGTCAACAGAACCGCGATGTCGTGTTTGCGTGCGAGCGAGAGGAGGTGTGTCACTTGGCGGGCGACCCCGCGAAGGGCCTCGCCGCCTTCCCGGTCTTCGCCGCGTTCGAGGCGGTAGAACCCGGTCGCGCTGTCGAGGACCACGAGGTCCGCCCGTTCCGCGAACTCGGAGACGTCCTTGACTGCCTCCTGCTGTTCCCCGAAATCGAGGGCCTCCTTGATGACGATTCGGGACGCGACTTCGTCCACGTCGTCGGCGCGCGCGGCGGCAATCTGTTCGAAGCGGTCCACGGACAGCCCTTCGGTGTCGATGTACACCACGGTACCGCCGTCCCGTGCGGTCTCGACCGCGGTCCCCAGTGCGACGTTCGTCTTCCCGGCGGCGGGCGGGCCGTACACCTGTGTCACGGTTCCGCGCTCCAAGCCGCCCCCGAGCAAGTCGTCCACCGGTGGGCACCCTGTCGTCAGTTTCTCGGCGTCGGTCACATGCCGGGATTGGCGCTTCTCACGCAAAAGGTTCCGGTTTTCGGGGGAGACCGAGGTGACTTTATTCCACCCGGACGAAGTGAGCGTAGTGACAGTCGTCGTTGCGACGGAGGATTTCGAAGTGTACCACGACGTGGTGGGCGAGCTACGCGACAGGGGCGTCCGGTTCACGACGGTCGAACCGAGCGGCGAACTCCCCGACGCCGCTCGCATCGTCATTCGCGGTGCGGACGACGAGGTGACCACCGCACTGCCGACGGTCGTGGCGGACCCGAACCATCCCCGAAAGGCGGTCGAAGAGGCGTTGGCCATGCTCCGCGGCGAGAAGGGACGCACCGTCATCGGCATCGACCCCGGAACCCGACCCGGCATCGCCGTGCTTTCGGGGGACGTGGTGGTCGCGTCGTTTCACGTTCCCATCGCGGACGCCGCGGATGTGGTTCGAGAGGAGGCGAAGGACGCCATCGACCCCGTGGTCCGAATCGGCGACGGCGCGCGCCTCCAAGGCGCACAGCTCATCCGCGAACTCGAAGACGTCCGGGTCGAACTCGTGGACGAAACCGGAACCACGCCGTATCTCGGCACCGGCGCACGCGGCATGGGCGACGTCCTCGCCGCGGTCAACATCGCAAGATTGGACGGCGAAATCGTCGAGGACCGCGACATCGAACCCACGCAGGGCGAACTCGGCGTCATCAAACGCCGGTCCCGCGAACACTCCGCCGACAACCGCGAAATCGACGAAGAGTTGGCCAGACGGGTCGCCGCCGGGGAGTTGACCATCGAGGAGGCGTTAGCGGAACACCGGGAGGAGTGAGGGAGGAAGAAAGCAAGGAAACCGGGAGGGAGAACGGGAAAAGCCGACTCAGAGCTCTACGAGGACAGTGTACTGATGCGTTTCGTCCGCCGGACACCGGAGGTGTTCTTCCTTCACGATGGTACCGGAGAGCAGTTGCTTGCCGATTTTCTGGAACCTGTCGACCTCGACGTGTCCCTTCTCGCGGGCGATGATTTCGCTGTCGGGGTCGGTTTCGAACTCGCCCATCCCGTCACATCCCTCGTACGGACACTGGACGCGAACGCGGGCCATACTGTCAGATACGCCCCATCGTCGGTTATAGGTTTTCGTGAATCTCCCCTTCCGCCCGCCGCATGACCTCTCGAACCCCAATTCCGGTCTCGTTCGCCACGGCCGAGGCGTCCTCGAACTCCGCGCTCACGTCGTAGACTGACCCGGACTCGTCACTCGCCAGTTTGACCGTCACCTCGTACTTCGTTCCCTCTATTTCCAGCGTCGCCGTCTCGAACTCCCGATGGGCAATCCATCGGTGGTTAGCACCCGCCTCGCGGACGCCGAGGGTTCCGGTTTCCCCGGCGAGTTTCCGGGCGACCCGTTCCGCGTCTTCGGGTTTGACGATGACCTTCACGAGGTGGCCCGGGCGCGCTTTCTTCATCGTGGCGGGGAGAATCGAGACGTCGCGTGCGCCCGCGTCCGAGAGAGATTCTTGAAGCCCGCCCAATACCTCCGGCGACGCGTCGTCTAAATTGGTTTCGAGGACGGTGACATCGTCGCGCACGAGTCCTCCGCTCGACTCCCCGGCGAGGACGCGCAACACGTTCGGATGTTCGGGGAAGTCGTAACCGCCCGCGCCGTATCCCGAACCATCGACGTTCAGCGTGGGCAAGGTCTCGACGCCGTCCGCGAAGTGAGCCAAAATCGCGGCACCGGTCGGGGTGAGCAGTTCCGCTTCCACGGGACCACCGGAAAGCGACCAGTCCGCATCCGCCGCGATTTCTACGACCGCGGGTGCGGGTATCGGGAACGTCCCGTGGCTCATCCCGACTTCGCCGCCGCCGGTCGCGAGGGGCGTCGTGACGATTCGGTCGGCGTCGAGATCGGCGAACAGCAGTGATGCGCCGACGATGTCCGCGATGGCGTCGTCGGTCCCGACTTCGTGGAAGTACGTCGAATCGAGGTCGGTGTCGTGGACGCTCGCCTCCGCCTCGCCGAGAATCCGGAAAACGGCCTTCGCGTCGCGTTCGATACGGGAGTCGAGCGCCATGGATTCGAGCACGTCGATGACCTCGCGGTAGGTTCGGGCCGGACCGGAACCTTCCGCGTGTTGGTGGGAATGTTCGTGGTGAGTGTGGTCGTGTTCGTGGTGGTGTTCGTGGTGAGTGTGGTCGTGTTCGTGGTGGTGTTCGTCTCCGTGATGATGGTCGTCGTGCTCGTGACCATGGTCATCGTGTGCGTGAGCGTGCCCGTCTTCCGATTCGTCACCGTCTTCCGATACCTCCTCGTCGTCGGTCAGAAGGACGGAGACGCCCGTCGCCGAAATCCCGTTTTTGACGACCGATTCGACGTCGTACTCCACGTCGAGGGCGTCCTCGACCGGTTCGAGCGCGTCCCGCGTCGCCCCCGCATCGAGCAGCGCCCCGAGAATCATATCCCCGCTGGCTCCCATTCGTCCGTCGAACGCAAGCGTTCTCATACCACGTCCCTGTTCCGAAGCGCGAAAACCTCTGCGGTCATGTCGGCACCACTATCCCTTTGTACTGCCCCCACGTAGTGTCAGCCATCGCACGCGGGTACTGTTCATCGCGGCCGGTGGGGTGGCCAATCCTCCCGGTAGCACAGGACTTATGCCTCGCGAACTATCACCCAAAACTATCCCCCGTGACTGAACAATCATGAACGAAGTGCAACTGGAGGTGGCGAAGGCGTATCCGAACGATTCGGGACGCGGCATCGCCCGTCTCGACCCGGACACGCTCTTGCATCTGAAGCTGAGCCCCGGAGATATCATCGAGATAGAAGGAGGAGATACGACTGCGGCCAAAGTCTGGCGTGCCGACCGGCAGGACTGGAACACCGATACGGTACGTATCGACGGGTTCACCCGCCAAAACGCCGATGTCGGTATCGGCGAACGCGTCGAAATCCGCAAAGCGGAGGCCGACAAGGCCGATAAACTCGTTCTCGCACCGCCCGAGGAGGCGAGCGTCCAATTCGGTAGCGACGCCGCCGGAATGGTCAAACGACAGATTCTGAAACGCCCCGTCGTCGAACGCGACATCGTGCCCGTCATGTCGAGCACGAACCATCCGTTCATGCGCTCGCCGGGACAGGCGATTCCGCTCATTGCGGTCGAAACCGACCCACAGGGCGTCTGTCTCATCACCGAAGATACGGAAGTCGAACTCCGTGAGGAGCCGATTTCGGGCTTCGAGAAGACCGGTGGCGGCATCACCTACGAGGACATCGGCGGTCTCCAGAACGAGATTCAACGCGTTCGGGAGATGGTCGAACTCCCGATGAAGCACCCGCAGATCTTCCAAAAACTCGGCATCGAGCCGCCACAGGGTGTCCTCCTCCACGGTCCACCGGGGACCGGGAAGACGCTGTTGGCGAAAGCCGTCGCCAACGAGACCAGCGCGAGCTTCTTCTCCATCGCGGGACCGGAAATCATCTCGAAATACTACGGTGAGTCCGAACAACAGCTCCGTGAAATCTTCGAGGACGCCGCCGAGGAATCTCCCTCCATCATCTTCATCGACGAACTCGACTCCATCGCACCGAAACGCGAGGACGTGACCGGCGAAGTCGAACGCCGCGTCGTCGCACAACTGCTCACGATGATGGACGGGTTGGAAGCGCGCGGACAGGTCATCGTCATCGCCGCGACGAACCGCGTCGATTCCGTTGACCCGGCGCTCCGTCGCCCCGGCCGCTTCGACCGCGAAATCGAAATCGGCGTGCCGGACGAGGAAGGCCGGACGGAAATCCTGCAGATTCACACCCGCGGGATGCCCCTGTCCGACGACGTGAACCTTCCCGGCCTGTCGAACGACACGCACGGGTTCGTCGGTGCCGACATCGAGAGCCTGACGAAGGAGGCCGCGATGAAGGCGCTCCGGCGCTATCTGCCGGAAATCGACTTGGACGAGGAGTCCATCCCGCCGTCGCTCATCGACCGGATGATCGTCAAGCGCGAGGACTTCCGCGGCGCGTTGAACGAGGTCGAACCCTCCGCGATGCGCGAAGTGCTGGTCGAACTCCCGAAGGTGTCGTGGGACGACGTGGGTGGTCTCGACGACGCGAAAAGTCAGGTCAAAGAGAGCGTCGAATGGCCGCTCTCCTCGCCCGAGAAGTTCGAACGCATGGGAATCGAACCGCCGTCCGGTGTCCTGCTCTACGGGCCGCCCGGAACCGGGAAGACGCTCATGGCGAAAGCCGTCGCCAACGAGACGAACGCCAACTTCATCAGCGTGCGCGGCCCGCAACTGCTGTCGAAGTGGGTCGGCGAGTCGGAGAAGGCCATCCGGCAGACGTTCCGCAAGGCGCGGCAAGTCAGCCCGACGGTCATCTTCTTCGACGAACTCGACAGCCTCGCCCCCGGACGGGGACAGGAGGTCGGGAGCAACGTCTCGGAGCGCGTCGTCAACCAACTCCTCACCGAACTCGACGGCTTGGAGGACAAGGGCGACGTGATGGTCATCGGCGCGACCAACCGCCCGGACATGATCGACCCGGCGCTCATCCGCTCCGGTCGCTTCGACCGCCTCGTCATGATCGGCCAACCCGACGAGGAGGGCCGCGAGCAGATCCTCAAAATCCACACCGAGGACAGTCCGCTCGCGCCCGACGTGAGCCTCCGCGAACTCGCGGAGATGACCGACGGCTACGTCGGCAGCGACCTGGAATCCATCGCCCGCGAGGCCGCAATCGAGGCCCTGCGCGAGGACGACGACGCGGAGGAAGTCGAAATGCGACACTTCCGCGCCGCGATGGAGAGCGTCCGCGCCACCGTCACGGAGGACCTCCTCGATTACTACTCCGACATGGAACAGGAGTTCAAGGGCGGGTCGTCCGGACCACAGCGCCAGACCGGCGGCCGCATCGGTTTCCAATAGCACCTTTTGCTGCGGTCGGGAGCCGGAAAGCGGGCGTGAAACGCGCCCGCTTTCGGCCTACCTCCCTGGCAAAATCTGCACCAAAAGCACTCCTCCTTCACTTCGTTTCGGACACCTCGCTCCGCGAGGTGTCTGAACTCCATTCAGTCGTCGGCCCGGAAAATCGGAGATTTTCCGGTGACGAACTGGTGGCCCAACGGTTGACCGGGCCGCTAATTCTCGTGGGAATTTCGTTTGTTCTTCTGTTCTCGGAACCACTATAGAGAAAATATTTACTCGACCGATACAGACACAGGACATGAAATCTCCCTCCCGACGGTCCCTCCTCCGACGATTTGGTGCCCTCTCCGCGGGCGGTGTGGTCGGTGGCTTGAGCGGGTGCTCGGCGCTCGCTCGACGCGAAAGGGCGCGTCTCGCGGAACTGATACTGCTCAACCTCGATGAACCCTCACACACCGTTCACGTTCGAATTTCTCGGGACGGCGAACGAGTCCACACCGCGAACTACTCCCTTGAAGAGGGTTCGAAGTTCGGAACCCGCGAAAATCCGGCACCGGTGATACAGGGGGAGTGGATGTCTACAGCGGGCACAGACACGGTCGGGGCACGAGTCGATGACCGGACCGACTGGTACGAACATCGGTTCCCGGCGAAAAATCGGCAGGGGAACTGTTTTTCCGTGACCATCCGCGTCCGTCAAGGCGGAGGGTTGGATATGCCATCGACCGAAACGGATTCCTGTGGTGAGTGAACGAATACTGAGTCCAAAATTTGAGACGTGGCAGGACACAGCCGCCGGTCGCTAGATTTCCTTCCGCGAACGAGGCGAACGGCGGAGCCGTGAGCCGAGTGAGCGGGCCAAGCGACGACCAACGGGAGGAGCGCCGTGCTTTTGATGAACCTTTTACAGGGAGACTGCCAGCGGGCGGGCAATTCGCCCGCCCGCTGGCTTTCGACCGTCGTAAAAGGTTCAGTAGATGAGTTCGTCGTCGTTCTCGACCATGTAGAAGGTTCGAGCGGCGATGTTGACGGCGTGGTCGCCGATGCGTTCCAAATCGCGGATGGTGAGGAGGAGACGCGACACGTCCTGCAGGAGCCGCTCGATTTCCTGTTCCGTGTTTTCCTCGAGTTCGGTTTCGATGAGGTCGCGGACGACGAGGGCGCTGGCGCGCTCACAGAGGTCGTCCAAGGCCTCGTCGCGCTCGGCGACGGCGTAGCAGTCCTCGGTGTTCTGCTCGTCGTAGGCGTCCATCGTCACTTCGAGCATGTCGAGCGTGACGTTTCCGAGTTCCTGAATGTCGACTTCGGGGAACACGTCGTGGTCCGCTTCGAGCGTGTACTCGCCGAGGTTGACGGCGAGGTCGGCGATACGTTCGAGGTCGGTGATAATTTTGAACGACGCCGCTATCATGCGGAGGTCGGTTGCGACCGGTTGCTGAAGCGCGAACAGGTCGATACAGTCCTTTTCCAGTTCGAGGTAGAGTTCGTTCACCTCGTCATCGCCCTCGATGACCTCGTGGGCGAGTTCGCGGTCCTTCTGTTCGAGCGCGTTGAGGCCGAGACGGAGCCGTTCCATCACGACCTCGCTCATGTACAGGACGTTCTCTCGAAGGCTTTCGAGTTGCGTCTGATAGTCTTCTCGTGGCATAGTTGTTATCCGAACTTCCCGGTAATGTAATCTTCGACGCGTTGACTCTCCGGGTTCTCGAAGATCTTGTCGGTGTCGTCGTACTCGACGAGTTCACCGCCCGTGAGGAACACGGCGGTCTGGTCGGAGATGCGGGCCGCCTGCTGCATGCTGTGGGTGACGATGACGACGGTGTACTCCTCGGCGAGGTCCTGAATCAGGTCCTCGATTTTCGAGGTGGCGATGGGGTCGAGCGCGCTCGCCGGTTCGTCCATCAGGATGACTTCGGGTTCGACCGACAGACAACGGGCGATACAGAGGCGCTGTTGTTGACCGCCGGAGAGGCCGAGCGCGTTGTCGTCGAGGCGGCCGTTCACCTCGTCCCAGATGGCGGCCTGCTTCAGACAGCGCTCCACGAGTTCCTCTTCCTCCTCGCTGTCGTCACGTCCGAGGAGTTTGGCGAGCAGTCCGGTGTCGAGTTCGCCGTGTTTTCGCGGGCCGTAGGCGATGTTGTCCCGGATGGACTTCGGGAAGGGATTCGGTTGCTGGAACACCATCCCGATTCGCTTGCGGAGTTCGACGAGGTTCACGTCGCCGTCGTAGATGTTCTGCCCGTGGAACTCGATTTCGCCGTCCACTCGGGCGACCTTGATTCGGTCGTTCATCCGGTTGAGACACCGGAGGAACGTGGATTTACCGCATCCGGACGGCCCGATGAGGGCGGTCACGCTCTTTTCCGGGATGTCCATCGAAACGGACCGAATCGCCTGGTCGTCGCCGTAGTAGACGTCCAAGTCCGCCACCGACAACGCTGGCTGTCCGTCGAAGTCGTATTCGATCCAATCGGACTGAATCCGCTCTTCGGTTTCGCCCTTGGTCGTCTGCGACCCGGAACTGTTCTCCTCTGAATCCATCTTCTTGATTGTCTCGCTCATTGTTGAAGTTTCCTCCTGAAGTAGATGCGCATGGCAATCCCGACCGCATAGAACGACATAACGACGATGAGCAGGACGAGTGCCGTCGCCCACCCGACCGATTCAGGTGCGGAGACACCCGCCGTGATGACCGCAAACAGTTGATACGGAAGCGCGCTCGCGGGTTGCAACAACGCGTCGTTGACGATGAACGGCGGCGTCGCCTGCAACGTGAACGACGACAGGACCGACGGTGCTTCTGACGGGAACGGATTCTGCACGAGGATAAGCAGGATGGGAGCCGTCTCTCCGGCGATACGACCGACGCCGAGAATGACGCCCGTGAGAACGCCCGGCACCGCCGCCGGAAGGACGACGCTCTTGATGGTTTCCCACTGGTTCACGCCGAGCGCGGCGCTCGCATCACGGTACTCGTCGGGAACGTTCTGCAGCGACTCCCGACTGGTGATTAGCACCAACGGGAGAAGCATCGCACCCAATACGACCTGTCCAGCCAGCAGCGATGGCGTGTTTCCGAGTCGCGGGACGAGGAACGCATAGCCGAACAGGCCGAAGATGATGCTCGGCGTACTCCACAGGCCGTTCGTCGCGATTTCGACTATCGACGTGAATCGGCCCTGCTCCGCGTACTCGGTGAGGTATACCGCCGCACCGACGCCGAGCGGAACGGCGAAGCAGACGGCTCCGATGACGAGCCAGATGGTCCCGACGACGGCGGGGAAGATGCCGTTGACGTCGTACTGTAGCCCGTTCCCGTTCGTGATGAACGGAATCGCCGGCGGCCACAGGGTGGCACCTTTCAGCATCGGGTCGAGTCCTTTCTGGACGATGAACAGGATGATTCGCCCGAGGATGAACAACAGCATCGCCGTGTTGATGCTGATGAGCACGTATGCGCCGAACTCGCGGCCACGGGCACCGAATCCACGGTATGCGGCCGCCGAGGACCACGCGGTCATGAGTCCGCCGAACAGTCCGAGTATCGCGATGGCGATGAATCCCGGAAGGGTCGCCGAGAAACCGTTCGGCGTCCACGACCATCCCGAACCGATGACGCCCGTCAGAACGACGAGACCGAAGACGAGTTCGAAGATGCCGGCGGGAATCGTGACGCCGAGGTCCTCGCGGAGGAGGAGAGTCCCGACGAAGACGGCGATACCGGCGATGGCCGCGGCGGGAATCCACGCGAACCAACCCAGTCCGAGCGTCTGGGAAACGACGAGGCCGACGATGGCGGCCGCGATTGAGCCATCGGCGAAGGCGACGACGCTACTGACGCTGGGACTGGGCGTCGTTTCGACTGTCCCCCGCCACGAGAGGACGCCGATGAGGAACAACGACAGCGCGATGATGATGTGAAGCCCACCGAAGATAGTGGCCACGCTGACACCACCTATCGACGTGGTTATCGACACCCACTGGAAGAGCAGCGCACCACCTAGCAGCAGCATGCCGAGAGCAACGACGAACGGCACGGTCGCAACTTGCCCGAGAACGCCCGTCTCGGTGACGATTCTACTCTCTCGTGAGTATGCTTCGCTCATTGTTCACCCCCAAGTTTCTGGGTCATGCGACGCTCGATAGCCTGTGAGACGAGGCTGAGCGTCAGGACGACGACGAACAACACGACACCGGCAGCGAACAGCGCGCTGAGTTGGGTCGGTCGCCCGATAGCTACGCCGGACTGGCTTGCGATAGCTGACGTGAGCGTGATGGTGTTCCCGAACACGTCGTACAGTGGAGCGGGAAGTTTCGTCACATTACCGAGAATGACGGTTGCGGCCATCGTCTCACCGACGGCACGGCCGACGCCAAGGATGACGGCCGCCGATATTCCCGAGATGGCGGCCGGGAACGTGACGCTCTTCGTCGTCTGCCAGTCCGTTGCGCCGAGTCCAATTGACCCCTGTTTCATCGAGTTAGGAACGGCAGTCAGCGAGTCCTCAGCGACGGATACAACCGTGGGGAGGGCCATGAATCCGATCATGATACCGACCAAAAACAGGCTTCCACCCGTCGGCAGCAGGAGTTCGTTGGCCATGTACGGGTTGAGAACCATGAAACCGATGAATCCGTAGACGATAGACGGGATTCCGGCGAGCAGTTCGATTGCCGGTTTCGTCACCTCGCGGACCAAATCGGACGCGAGTTCGCTGATGAAGATGGCACCCGCGATGCCGAGAGGGGCGGAAACGAGCGTTGCGATGATGGTCGTGACGAACGTCCCCCACATCATCGTCAGGAGACCGTATCGGTTCGCGGACGTCCGCCAGACGGTGCCGGTGATCAAGGTCAGCCCCATCTTTTGCACGACCGGCACGGATTGGATGAACAGATACGCGGTGATGAGACCAAGGATGATAACCGTCGAAATCGTCGTCAACAGCGTCAGCGCTCGGGCCGTTTCCGCCTGATACGTGACCCATCCGTAGAGCACTGTGGCGACGAACGCGATGAGTGGGAAAGCCACGTACGTCGGTGCCACGATGAACGCGATAAACGCGGCAGCGAGCGATAGCGCACCCACGACGGCCGCGATTTGAGCCGGTGTATCGAGTTCATCGACCGAGCGCCGAACCGCCGATAATCTGGGTGCGTTAGCCATGGATTCTGATGGAGTTACTTGGAGGTGGGTTCAGGAAGCTTTGAAAGTTCCTCTTTTCGTCGGCTCTTCGAAAGGGTGGCATACCCCGACGGTTTGACGAACTGTCCCTGTCCGAACTCCTCCATAATCATGCGGAGGAATGCGGCCTCCTTCTTCGAGGTTCCGTTGTAGGTGTAACAGTGGAGGTCACGCGCGAGCGGGTATCCCTTGTCCGAGAGGTTCTTGCCGGGTTTGTAGACGGTGCCGTCGAAGTCGAGCGCAATCGCCGGAACGTCCTTCGAGACGAACGCGAGCGCCATGTACGCGATGGCGTTGTTGGCGTTCTTGACGGCGTTTGCGACCTCCTGATTCTCACCCTTCCGAATGTCGACGCCGGGCATCTTGGCGTCCCCGCTACCGAGCATGTTCGCGCGGAACGACGTGTCGGTCCCCGAACCGACCGAGCGGCCGATGGCCTGGATTTCCATGTCCTTGCCGGAGTAGCTGTCGACCTCCTTCCAATTCTTGATCTCGCCCTTGTAGATTTTGCGAACGGTTTCGGCTTTCAGCTGCTTGATACCGTTATCGTAGAGGTATTTGCTCACGACGATGGGCTGGGCGTCCACGCCGACGACGTGATTCTTGAACTTCTTGAGCTCGGATTTGCTCGCGTCGAGTTCGGCGTCGACGGGAGCGCTGGCGTCACCTATGTCGACCTGACCCTTCTGGAGCTTGGTCAGGCCCACACCGGAGTGGCTCAGGCCGATGCTGACCTTGAACGGAGGTTGTCCGTCCCCACCGGCTTCGAAGCCGTAGAGGCCCGCCCAGTAGTCGGCGAAGTTCTTGTCCGTGCTGATGCCGTACTTGTCCTGCGGCCAGTATTCCTTGTCGTCGGCCGGAGGGTTGTAGTTCCAGACGGAGGAGGCTTTGTTCGTGATTGGGTACACCGTCGAAGAGCCGCCAGCGGTGAGGGGACCCGAGCCGTCGGAGTTGTCCCCGCTTCCGGAGCTGTCTCCGCTGGAGTCGCCGGAGCCGTCTCCGCTGCCACTTCCGTCGGTGGTTTCACCGCTCGATCCGTTGTCGGTACACCCGGCGAGTGCGAGTGTACTCGACGTTCCGGCTGCCACGAGGAATTTCCGCCGCGAAACGCCGCTTGACGACTTACCTGACATACACTGAGTCCCAAGAACAGAACGTAATAATACGTTGCTATTATTTCTATATACTGCTATATACGACACTCTTATACAAACGTCAATTAGTGACACACCGACCACTGAGCTGCTATATTCGGGGATTTTGGCGGTTTTTATCGGATATTATCCCTTCGTACCCCATATGTATTCTATAATTTTGCTTCTCTGAGCTGTTGAAAAGATATCTCATCGGAGATGAACCGATGGGACACTATATTATCTACGGAAATAATCTATGTTCCGAACGAGTATATAGAGATAGTTGGATTTATAGTCCCTGCCAAACCAAGCAGTCGGTATGGAGACGCGCAAAGTTCAGGTGACGGGCGGTTCGACGTACACCGTTTCGCTTCCGAAGACGTGGGCGACGGACAACGGCGTCGAGGCCGGGAGCGTCGTCGAGTTCTATCCCGAGTCCGACTCGTTGTTACTCACGCCGAAAAACGAGAGGGGACAGTTGGAAGGCTCTATAGACATCACGAAGCTTCAGGACGAAGAGCTTCGCCGTGCGGTGTTCACGATGTACGTGAGCGGGTTCGACATCATCACGCTGGAGGCGACCCGTATCACGACCGAACAGCGCCGGACCATCAGCGCCGCGACCCAGAGCCTCGTCGGTCTGGAGGTGCTCGAAGAGACCGGGAACAAGGTCGTGATTCAGGACCTTTTGGACTCCTCGGAACTCTCGATTCACAACGCGGTCACGCGCATGCGACTCATCGCGCTCTCCATGTTGGACGACGCCATCACCGCCATCGCCGAGAACGACGACGACATCGCGCGCGACGTCATCGAGCGCGACGAGGACGTGGACCGCCTCTGGTTCGTCGTCTCGCGCATCTTCCGGGCGACGCTCCGCACGGCGAAGGCGACGGAGGAACTCGGGATGAGCCGCGAGGTGTGCTTCGACTACCATTCGAGCGCTCGCCAGCTCGAACGCATCGCCGACCACGCCGCGAAAATCGGGCGGCTCACCCTCCAGCTGCCGGAGGTTGACGCGGACGTCATCCGGAGTTACGAGGAACTCCACGAGGATTCCACCGCAGTCATCGATATGGCGATGGACGCGCTCCTGATGGACGACAGCGAGAAGGCGACCGAAATGGCCAACGAGGCGCGCGAAGCGATTCTCCACCTCGACGAACACGCGCGCGCAATCGACAAACTCCTCCGGGAGCAAGACCCGCAGCAGGCCCAACTCCTCGGTCTGGTCGTCGACTCGTTGTCCCGGTGTGCCGACTACGGCGGCAACATCGCCGAGACGGCGCTCCAAAAGGCCGCACCGCGCCCCTGAGAGCCGGTAACCGGATTTTCACTTCGTATCGACGCTCGCGTGTCGGCTCCGTTCCCAAACGTGGAGAAGAACCGTCGCTCTGCGGTTCGCGAATCGAAAAAGACAGAGTTCGATTATTCGTCGTCGACGAGAACGGCGTTGACCTGACCGGTCTGGCCGGGACGCGAGGTCACGCGGGCCTTGCCTTCGGTCGTGACGATGACGGCGCCCTTCGTGATGATGTTTCGGCGGGCGTAGTTCGGGTTCGCGCCGTTTTCGAGGACGTCCTGAATCGTCGCGTTGACCGTCTCGTCGCCGGTGGTGACGTTGGCGACGTCGGTCGTGAGCGCGCGAATCTTCGAGTTACGGCCGCGGGCGTCGGTCGTGCGGTAGCGCGGTTCGCCGACCTGCGTCTCGGTGGGCTCTCGGCCGAGTTCGTGCTTTTTCTTCTTTCGGAGGGGCTTCAGTCGTCCACCGGTCCGCTTTCGCGTGGAGCGTCCTTGGTCTTTCATATCGGGAAAGTAGCCTACGAAATACTTCAATGACTCGGTTCGCAATCCCACATCGGCAGATTTAGGCCGCCGTGTCCAGTTTCGCCGGACGATGAGTTTGCGGATCGCCGTCGCCGCGCCGTTTCAGCAGAACGGCCGCGAACGAATGCGTGAAAGCGAGTTCGTGGTATCACTGTCGCTCGACCGGGATTGGTTCTCCCCCGACCAAGCCAAGCGGCTCGTGGACGTCGCCAGCGGACAGGGACTGCTGTCCCACGACGATGACGAACTGGTCACCGAGTTCGACCCGTCGAGCGTCGAGATTCCCGACAACTTCGTCCCCGACGAGAGCCTGCTACAGGAACAATCGACGTTCGAGAAGGTCCTCGACAAGATCGTCTCCCACGGGACGAGCAAACAGACCGCCGTCGCCGAAATCAACGAGCTCCAGCGGGAAGTCGCCCTCACGGTCGAAGCGGCGGCAATCGTCTACGCGCGACGGAAGGATATCGACGTGAGCGCCGAGGCGGATGCGGCGCTCGCGGACCTCAAAGCGTAAACGGCCGCCCCGCCAACGCCGGGTATGGTCGAGGATAGGATAACCGACGGGGTGCGAATCGCACAACTGCTCTCCTCCGAGTTCGACGGACGGGAGGACCCGCCGCTCGATTCGGTCGCCGTCGTGAACGCGGACCCGGACGTCGAACCGAGCGAGGAAGGAACGCTCGCCTACGAACTCGAACGGAACGGCGACCCGGTGGCGAAAGTGTTCGTCCACCCGGACAGGGTTCGCATCGAACTGACCGACAAAATAGAGGCCGTCGAGCGGAAAGCTGCGGAATCGGGCATTCGCGTCCGACCGAAGGCGGTTCGCCCGCCCCGCGTCCTCGTCTTCGTGGAAAGCGGTGCGGAAGTCAAACGCGCCGTGGACGCCGTAATCGAGTCGCTTTAATTGGGGTCGGGGCTACACGCGTCGAGCGACGCGATTATTTCGGGGAGCGCGGTGACGATTTCGTCGCGGTCGACGTACGCGTCGGCGACGGGTTCCGGGTCCGGCCCGTCCGGGTACAACACCTGCACCGTTCGAATTCCGGCCTCGTTCGCGCCGCGAACGTCCATCACCGGGTTGTCGCCGACGTACACCATCTCGTCGGGGGAGACGTCGAGGGCCTCACAAAGGGCCTCGAACGCGTGGGGTTCGGGCTTTCCCGCGTCGAGTTCCCCGGTGACGACCGTCGCGTCGAAGTGGTCTTCCCACCCTAATTCGGCGAGTTTGCCGCGCTGGGCGGCGACCGGACCGTTGGTGAGGAGGCCGACGCGATACTCCCGACGGAGTTCGGCGAGCAGTGACGGGATGTCGCCGAGCGGTGCCAGCGCATCCAGAATCGCGCGCTGATACGCGTCGGTGAGTTCGTCCGCGCCCGTCTCGGGGCTATCCGCGAGCAGGTCCGCGAAGATGGGCTTTCTCGATTCGCTCGTCAGGTGTCGACTGTGGGCGTCGAGATACTCCTGACGGGAGAGCGATGGGGCGTTCACCGCTTGCGTCGCGTCCGCGAGCAGTTTTTCCCGCGGTCTGTCGGTTACGGCGAGGGTCTCATCGAGGTCTAACCCTACAGCGGTCACGCACATGGGACATACATGGGACCGAAGTACCTTTACCAGTTCGATAACTCCATGACCCCCGACGAAAATTTTCCGACCATGAACTTCTTCGACCGCCTCGCGGACCGCATCGCGGCGACGGACAGCATCGTCTCCGTCGGACTCGACGCCGACATCGATCGAATTCCCAACCATCTCCACGAGTACGACCTGCCGCGCTGGGCGTTCAACCGCCGCATCATCGACGCCACGCACGAACACGCGGCGGTGTACAAACCCAACGTCGCGTTCTACGAGGACGCGGACGGGTGGGCGGCGCTCGCGGAAACCGTCGCGTACGCACACGGAAAGGACGTACCCGTCCTCCTCGATGCGAAGCGCGCCGACATCGGCAACACGGCGCGCCAGTACGCGAAACTCCTCGATTCGGCCGACGCCATCACGGTCAACCCGTACATGGGCCGTGACTCGCTCGACCCGTTTCTCTCACAGGAGGAGAAGGGCGTCTTCATCCTCTGTCGGACCTCGAACCCCGGCGGGTCGGACATGCAGAACCTCGAACTCGCGTCCGGCGAGACGCTCTACGAGTGGGTCGCCTCGCTCGCCGACCTGTGGAACGGCAACGGGAACGTCGGCCTCGTCGTGGGCGCGACGACGCCCGACGAACTCGAAGAACTCCGCGAGCGCGTCCCGGACCTCCCGTTCCTCGTCCCCGGCGTCGGCGCACAGGGCGGCGATGTGGAAGCGGCGGCGACCTACGCCCTCGCGGACGGAGCAGGATTGGTGAACTCCTCGCGGGGAATCATCTTCGCGGGCGAGGACGCCGGGGAGCGGTTCGCCGAAGCGTCGGGACAGGCCGCGAAGCGACTGAAGAAGCAACTGAACCAGTACCGATAGCCGCGAACGGCGGTCAGAACTGGTGCGTTTCGTCCTCGGTATCCGGCGGGGTGATGTCCTCCGCCCCCGGTCCGGTCGGCGTTCTGTTTTCGTCCTCGCCGACGCCGAGTTCCGCGGCGCACTCGACGCAGAAGCCGCTCTGTCGGTTCCAGTCGTCGTCGCAGACGAGGGCTCCGCAACGGTCACAGTCGTGTGTCGCTTCCGCCGTCTCGCAGATTTGACACAGCCCGGTTACGCTCATGGTCGTCGTGACGACGGCGACGCACATCAGTCTGCGGGCGGGGCACGGAACGTTCTCCTCGCGTTCTGCCGTACCCCGAACAGTTATCGCCGTCCGAACAGACCACGAAAGCATGACAGCGCCAGCGGATGTGATTCTCACGAACGCGGAGGTACACACCCTGACGGACGGCGACGAAACGGCCGAAGCGGTCGCCGTCCGGGACGGGAAAATCGTCCGCGTCGATTCGGCCTACGAAGTCGCGTTCCTTGACGGCACCGAAACCAAGGTCGTCGACCTCGACGGACGGGTCCTCCTGCCGGGGTTCATCGACGCCCACACGCACATGCAGACGGTCGGGAGCTATCTCGTCAACGCCGACCTCTCGGCCGCCGACTCGCCCGGCGATTGCGTGGACCTGTTAGCCGAGTTGGGGGGCGACCGCGAGTGGATACTCGGCTACGGGTTCGACGAGAGCATGTGGGACGAATCACGCTACCTTACCCGCGAGGACCTCGATGCGGTGAGCGAAACCCGCCCCGTCGTCGCGTTCCGCGAGGACCTGCACGTCGCCTCCGTCAACGGCGTCGTCCTCGACCGACTCGGCGAGGAGATGCCGGACGAGGACGTCGAAACGGAGGACGGCGAACCGACCGGCGTCATCGTGGAGGACGCAGTCAACGTCGTGTACGAAACCATCGAACCCGACGCCGAGACGACGCGGGAACTCCTCCTCGCGGCACAGCGAGACGCTCACGAGAAGGGCGTCACGGGCGTTCACGACATGGTTCGCCAGTCGCGCGCGCCGAAGGTGTACCGCGACCTCGAACTCGACGGCGACCTGACCCTGCGGGTTCGCATCAACTACTGGAGCGACCACATCGAGGCCGCGGACGAAATCGGACTCGTGACGAATCACGGCAGTTCGCTGGTGACGACGGGTGCGATAAAGTCCTTCACCGACGGCAGTTTCGGCGGCCGAACGGCGAAGCTCTCGGAACCGTACGCCGACGCCGACGACGCCGCCGACACGGACGACGCAACTGGCCAATGGGTCGTCGCTCCCGAGGAGTTAGACGAAATCGTAGAGCGGGCGGACGGCGCTGGCTTTCAGGTGACGGCCCACGCCATCGGCGACGAGGCCATCGAGGCCGTGTTAGACGCCTTCGAGAAAACGGGGGGCGCGGGCGAGAAGCGCCACCGCGTCGAACACGTCGAACTCGTGACGGACGAACAGATAGAGCGGTTCGCCGAATCGGGCGTCATCGCGTCCGTTCAGCCGAACTTCCTGAAGTGGGCGCAACCGGACGGCCTGTACGACGCCCGACTCGGCGAGGAGCGACGGACGCAGACCAACCGCTACCGAACGCTACTCGACGCCGGTGCCCACCTCGCGTTCGGGAGCGACTGCATGCCCCTCGACCCCCTGCTCGGGATTCACCAGACCGTCAACGCACCCGTCGAGGAACAGCGCCTGTCCGTGACGGAGGCGCTCCGGGCGTACACGCTCGGGGCGGCCTACGCCGGGTTCGACAAGGACGACCTCGGCACGGTCGAGAAAGGGAAGCAGGCCGACTTCGTCGTCCTCGACCGCTCGCCGTGGGAACACGCCGACGACATAGAGAACATCGACGTGGCGATGACGGTCGTGGACGGAACCGTTGTCTTCGACGGGCGGAACGATTAAGCCGGGGGGACCCCCGATTTTCCTCATGTCCTTCCCCGTCCTCGACGCCGGAATCGGTGCCGTCCTCCCCGTGTTCTTGCTCCTCGCGCTCGGTGCCCCGCTCCTCCTCTGGTGGTTCATCGAGACGGAAAGGAACCACGAGGAGGAAGAACACCGCGACTGGGAGAGCGCGGAACGGGCCGCACGGCGCGACACGCGGGACGGCCGACGGTAACGAACGAGGGTTGAGGGCCGCTTTTTGAAAGGTACGTTCGAACGAATAGTCTACGGTATCGTAAATGAATTGATGGGAGAATCAGATGACACCGTTTGAAGAGAAAATTTTTTCAATACCTTCTGTTGTTGGCTAGGCCACTGCAGGTGCCTCAACGTGCCAAGAATGGAGACAGCAAACATCGAAACAAAACTCAGTCTGTTCAAGTACGACAATTTGGAGCAACTTCCCTCGGAATACCGCGGACTGATTGAAAAAGAGCGAACGGAGCGCATCGAGCGGGCGCTCGCCGAATTAGGGGACGACGTGGTCGTCCTCGGGCACAACTACCAGCGGCGGGAGATCGTCGAACACGCGGACTACATCGGCGACTCCTACCAGTTGAGCGTGCGTGCCGCGGAGGCGGACGCGAAGTACGTCGTCTTCGGCGGCGTCACGTTCATGGCCGAGTCGGCGGACATCATCACGGACGACGACCAGACGGTCATCCTCCCGTCGATGGAGGCGTCGTGTCCGATGGCCGGGATGGCGGAAGCGTTGCAGGTCGATTCCGCGTGGGCGGACATCGAGGCGGCCGCGCCCGACACCGACATCGTCCCGATAACGTACATGAACTCCTACGCCGACCTGAAGGCCTTCTGTGCCGAGCAGGGCGGTGCAGTCTGTACCTCCTCGAACGCCCACCGCGTCTTCGAGTGGGCGCTGGAGCGGGGTGACAAGGTCCTCTTCCTGCCCGACAAACACCTCGGCGAGAATACGGCCCATCGTCTCGGACTGGAGGACGAGACGGCGATGTGGAACCCGTGGGACCCCGAGGAGCAGAACCCGGACGCCGTGGCGGACGCGAAAATCGTCCTGTGGGACGGCTACTGCCAAGTCCACGAGCGTTTCGGCGTGGAACACGTCGAGCGAGTGCGGGAGAATCACCCCGAGGCGAAGGTGGTCGTCCATCCGGAATGCCGCCGCGAGGTCGTGGAGGCGGCCGACGTCGTCGGCAGCACGGCGACGATTTGCGAGTCCATCGCGGAGGCGGACCCCGATGAGACGTGGGCCATCGGAACGGAGATTCACCTCGTCGAACACCTCGAACGTTGGCATCCGGAGGTGGACGTGTTTCCCCTCTGTGGCGACGCGTGCATGGACTGCAACGCGATGCGCCAAATCGACCCGAACTACCTGACGTGGGTATTGGAGGAGTTGGTCGAGGGGCGCGAGCGGAACGTCATCGAAGTCGCGCCGGACGAAAAGGACCTCGCCAAGTTGGCGCTCGACAGGATGTTGGACCTATGAGCGGGGAAGTGAACGGTGCCGAAACGACCGACGTCCTCGTCGTCGGCAGCGGCATCGCGGGGTGTAGCGCCGCGCTTTCCGCGGCGCGGGAAGGTGCAGAAGTACTCCTCGCCACGAAGGCGACGCGGCCCGAAAACGCCTCGACGCACTGGGCGCAAGGCGGCATCGCCGTGACCCGCGACGACCCGAAATCGCTCCACGCCGATGTACTGACGGCGAGCGCGAACACGGCCGACCCGGATGCAGTGGACGTGTTGGTCGAAAACGCGAACGACGCCGTCGAAGACGTGCTTCTCGATACGCTCGGCGTCGCGTTCGATACGGACGGCGAGGGATTCGACTACGGGCGCGAGGCCGCACACTCCGAGGAACGAATCCTGCACGTCGACGCCAGCACGGGCCGACACGTCCTCGGGCCGTTTCTGTCCCATTTGGACGACCACCCGCGTGTGACGCTTCCCGAGGACACGGCCGCGCTGTCGCTCGTGACGCACGAAGGACGAATCCACGGCGCGGTGCTGGAACACGAAGGCGAACACCGCCCGGTTTTCGCGGGGGCGACGATACTCGCGACCGGCGGCGTCGGGGCGCTGTACGGCCACTCGACCAACCCGGCGTCGGCGACGGGCGACGGCATCGCCATGGCCGCGCTCGCCGGGGCGGAGACGGCCGACATGGCCTACGTGCAGTTTCATCCGACGGCGTATTCCGGAGAGAATCCCTTCCTCGTCAGCGAAGCGGTTCGCGGCGAGGGTGCGGTCCTCCGAAACGCCGACGGCGAACGGTTCATGTGCGACGTGCATCCCGCCGCCGAGTTGGCACCGCGCGACGTGGTAGCCCGCGCGGTCCAGCGCGAACGCGAACGAACCGGAGAAGTCACGCTCGATACCACGCCGCTCGACTTCGCGGGGACGTTCCCGGACCTCGCGGCGAAATGCGACGAGCGGGCCGTCCCCCACGATTCGATTCCGGTCGCGCCGAGCGAGCACTTCCTCTGTGGCGGCATCGACGTGGACGACAGGGGTCGAACGAACCTCGACCGCCTGTTCGCGGTCGGCGAATGTTCTCGAACCGGCGTCCACGGTGCGAACCGACTTGCCTCGACCAGCCTGCTCGAAGGGTTGGTGTGGGGACTCCGCGCCGGGGAGACGGCGGCGAACGTCGAAGCCGGTCCCGAACCGGTCGAAGCTCCCGACTTGCTGAACAGCGACCCGGCGCTTCCGGCGGGCTTCGCTCGGGACAAGTTCGCCCGGCTACGGACGGTGATGGACGAGTGCGTCGGCCTCTCGCGGACCCCCGACGACCTGCGGCGGGCGACGGCGGTGCTGCGGCGGTTGAAGGGCGAGGTGGACGCCTACGCTAGAACCCGCACCGCGCGCGACCTGTACGAACTCAGGAACGCGAGCGTCGTCGCCCTGCTCGTCGCTCGGGACGCGTTGGACGCCGAATCCGTCGGCTGTCACCACGTCGAGGAGGTCCATGCTGACTGACAGCGACGTGGAACGCTGGCTCCGCGAGGACGTGGGACATCACGACGCGACGAACCACGTCCCCGGCGAGACGGTCGGACGACTCGTCGCTCGGGAGTCCGGTGTCGTCGCCGGAACGGACGCCGCGCGAGCCGTGTTCGACTACCTCGACTGCGGGGTTCACTCCGCGGTATCAGACGGCAGCAGCATCGAGGCGGGCGACGTGGTGTTCGAGGTTCAGGGTCCGGCGACGGCCGTCCTCCGGGGCGAGCGAGTCGCGGTAAATCTCGTCGGTCACGCGTCGGGCGTTGCAACGAAGACGGCGGAGGCGGTGGCCGCCGCGCGAACCGTCACTGACGACGTGGCGATTGCGGGAACGCGAAAGACGACGCCCGGCCTCCGCGGCATCGAAAAACGGGCCGTCGCGGCCGGTGGCGGCGACACCCACCGACTCACGCTCTCGGGGATGGTCATGGTCAAGGACAACCACATCGAGGAGATGGGGATGGACGGCGCGATTGCGCACTTCCGCGAGTTGGCGTCGTTCGCCGCGAAAATCGAGGTGGAAGTGGAGCGTCCGGCGGACTGCCGCCGGGCGGCGGACGCGGGTGCCGACATCGTGATGTTCGACAACCTCCCGCCGGAGGACGTCGAGCGCGGCGTCGAACTGCTTCCCGATGGCGTCCTCGCGGAGGCGAGCGGCGGCATCGGAATCGAGGACGTGCCGGCGTACGCTGGGACCGGCGTCGACGTGATTTCCCTCGGTGCGTTGACCCACAGCGCGCCGTCGCTCGATTTCTCGTTCCGTACCGGATGAGAAGTCGGCAGTGGACGGCCTGCCGAGACGGTGTGAAACGGAACGGAGTCGAAAACGAACCACCGGGAGGGATTTCACCCCACGGTGAAACGTATTCGTATGGACGAAAATCGCCTCGATTCGTTCGAGGAAGTGGCGGTGCGGGCGTGCGACGCCGCGGGGGAGTATCTGGTTTCGGCGTTCGAAACGGAGTCGCTCGCGGCGGACCACGGCCCGGACGACGTGAAAGCCGTAGCAGACCGTGCGGCGGAGCGCCGCGTGCTGGACGTACTGACCGACGCGTACCCGGACCACGCCATCTACGCCGAGGAGTCGGGACGACGGTCCGGCGCGAGCGACTACCGCTGGGTCGTGGACCCGCTCGACGGCACGAACAACTTCTGTTCGGGGATACCGTACTTCGGGACCGCATTAGCTCTCCTCCGCGATGGCGTGCCCATAATAGCGGTGATTCGCGACCCGCTCCACGACCGCACATACGTCGCCAAACGGGACGGCGGGGCCAGCATGAACGGCGATCCGATTCGCGCAGAAGGCGACGTGGCGAGCGACCACGCGACGGTCGCGTTCGTCCTCGGTCTGGACGCCGTTCGGGACGAGGCGCTACGGACGAAAGCCGACGCGTTGAGCGCGGAAATCGCCGGACGCTGCAAGCGGGTGTGGACGAGTTGGGCACCCGCGTTGGATTGGGGACTGCTCGCGAGGGGGAAAATCGAGGCCGTCGTCTGCTTCCACCCGGACGAAGTGGAACAGCACGCGGGATGGTTGTTGGCGGAGGAAAGCGGTGCGAGACTGAAGAACGACGATGACCTGTTTCTCGCGGCGGCGAGCGACGAGACGTTCGAGACGCTGGAACGGCTGTTTTGAGTTCGGCGACGTCGGTCGATACGAGGGTTTTGTGGTAGAGCGTCCAACGAATATAAACAATCGTTATTGTTATATTGTGCCATACCATACGATACCACATGGCAGCCAAATCGAGTCGTTCGCCATTCGAGCGACTACGGCAGCATTACGAGGACAAGGAACGGAAGTGCATCGAATGTGGCTACGTCGATACGGAGGGTCACTGGCGCGTCACGAAACGCGGCCGTGAAATCCACTATCAACACATCTGCCCGCGCTGTGACGCCATCGACACGCGCGTGCTCCGATACGATTAGTTTTCCAACAGCGACTCGCCGGTCATCTCCGGCGGTTGCTCGACGCCGATGAGCGAGAGGAGCGTCGGCGCGAGGTCGCACAGCGACCCGTCCTCGCGGACCGTCTTTCCATCGTCGTCGCCCTCGGGGGAGACGTAGACGAGCGGGACGGGATTGTACGTGTGTGCCGTATGAGGGTTCTCCGGCGTCCCCATGTCGTCCGCGTTGCCGTGGTCCGCGGTGATGAGGACGTGCGCACCGTGGGATTCGAGCGTGTCCACGAGTCGCCCGAGTTGTTCGTCCACCGCTTCGACGGCTTCGACGGCGGCGTCGAAGTCACCCGTGTGGCCCACCATGTCCGGGTTCGCGTAGTTCAGGACCAGCACGTCGGGGTCCTCCGCGTCGATGACCGAGATAGCCGTGTCCGTGACGCCCTCGGCGCTCATCTCGGGTTGCAGGTCGTAGGTCGGCACGTCGGGGCTCTCGATGATGCGCCGAATCTCGCCGTCGAACTCGACTTCCCGCCCGCCGTTCAGGAAGTAGGTGACGTGGGCGTACTTCTCCGATTCTGCAAGCCGAAGCTGTGTCAGGCCGTTCTCCGAAAGAACCTCGCCGAGCGTCTGCTCGGGTTGGTGAGGCGGAAACGCCACCGGCAGGTCGAACTCGGGGTCGTACTGAGTCATCGTCACGAACTCGACGTCAGGGGGGTTCGTATCGAACGACCACGCCGGGTCGATGTCCGCAATCATTCGCGTGAGTTGCCGAGCGCGGTCGGAGCGGTAGTTGAAGAACATCACTGCGTCACCTTCTTCGAGCGCGTGCCCGCCCCTCACGAGCGACGGCTTGATGAACTCGTCCGTGTCGCCGCGCTCGTAGGACGCTTCCACGGCCTCCACGGCGCTTCCTTTCTCGTACTCGGCCTCCCGATTCACGATGGCGTCGTAGGCGCGGTTCGTTCGCTCCCAGTTCTGGTCGCGGTCCATCGCGTAGTAGCGCCCCGAGACGGTGGCGATGTCGCCGGTCCCCTGCTCCTCGACCACGTCTTCGAGGCCGGAAAGGAAGCCCGCCCCGCTCTTCGGCGGCGTGTCCCGCCCGTCCGTGAAGGCGTGCGTCGTCGCCTCGACTCCCCGCTCCGCCGCGAGTTCGATGAGCGAGTAAAGGTGTTGCTGGTCGGAGTGGACGCCGCCCTCGCTGACCAATCCCATGAAGTGAACGCGCCCGTCGTGTTCCGCCGCGTAGTCGAACGCGCCGTTGATGGCCTCGTTCTCGCCCAGTTCACCGTTCGCGATGGCGTCGCTGATGCGGGTGTACTCCTGTCTGATGACGCGTCCCGCGCCGATGTTGAGGTGGCCGACCTCGCTGTTGCCCATCTGGCCGTCCGGGAGGCCGACCCGCCGACCCGTCACGTCGAGGGTTCCGTACGCCCCGTCGCGTGCGAGGCGGTCGAAATTCGGCGTGTCCGCGGCCTCGATGGCGTTCCGGCCGCCGTCTTCGCTGCCTAATCCCCATCCGTCGAGTACGATGAGTCCCGCTTTCATGGGCGAACCGACGGCATCGCGGGGTAACTATTCTTCGCCTGAACGGCTGAAACGTAGGCGACGCTCTCCGGCCGTTTTCGTTCACTTTCACTCCGCGTAAGAATCCCTTTAACTACGGTAGCGGTGCTGGTTGTACTCGCTCGTTGACAGGGACGGGTGATACTATGCCCAACAGGGCACCATCGAACGGGGTTTCCGTGGCGCTCATCACCGCCGGTGCGACGATAATCGCCAATCGAAACGACGTCGGTTGGATACTCATCGTCGTGGGGGTGATACTCGCGAGACGGAAGGCGGGCGGGTGACAGCTATCGGGCTGTCGTTCGTCCGAAATTTAGCATTTTGTACCACCGAGTTCGTCGAACACGCCGAGCGTTCTCGCCGGGAGTAACCCGTTCGTTCGGGCGCGGTCGGAATTGACGCATCTCCGGGAATCGGAGAACGGTACCTTTTTTCGGGGTGGACCGGGTTGAAGCGGGCATGACACTCGACCCCGTTCACTTCGACGGCATCGCCGAACTGGCGGACAGGATAGAGTACGAAGGGGAAGAGCGCAACCATCGGGAACTCGCACGGAACGTCTGGGAGAACTACCTCGACCCGCTGTTTCACGAGGGGACCGAGATACTAGCACCGCTCTCCGAACTCCGGCGGCGACGCGCGAACATCGAGGAGTTGGCGCTCGAAGCGGACCAGTTCGGGACGATGCACGGACTCGATTCGGGGACCATCAACCCGCAACCCTTCAAGAACGGATTGGTCGTGGACGTGGCGCACGCGGCGATGAGTTCGTCGCCGTCGGACCTCGACCTGCACGATTCGCGGACGGTCGTGAAGGCGGTCCACACGAACGACGTGCAGCGGAACTTCGACACGGACTGGGACACCTACAGCGAGGGGAGCAAACGCCGAATCATCCACGCACCGCGTCGGGACGACTACGAGCAGGACATCGTTCACGCGCTGGCGCTGTATCGCGCGGAGAGCAGACACGCACTCGACCACGCGGCGAACGTCTCGGACCTCCTCCTGCTGGACGGGCCGATGTATCCGAAAGGGTTGCTCCGCTGGCGTAACAGGGGGAGAATACTCCCCGACCTGTTCGAGGAGTCGGACGAAGTGCGGACGATTCTCCAAAACTACGTCGAACTGGTGGAGACGTTCGCCGAACGGGAGGTGCCGCTCGCGGGGTTCGTGAAGAACATCTCCGCGCGGTCGATAACGCGGGTGCTACGGGAGAAAGAGGGAGAAAACGGGATACACGCCCCGTGGGCACACGACGCCGCCTTCTTCTCGCAGATTCTCGAACGCGGCGAGTACGAAAACGGGGAGTACGAGCGGTTCACCGACGATTTGACCCTGACGAACTGGTTCGTCTCGCGTGCCGGGTCCGACGCCTTCTTCGGAAGCGAGAAGGCCGAACGGTACATCGACCGGGAGTATGCGCCGGAACAGTACGAAGTGACGTTCTGTGTCGTCTACGACCCGCGACGGCGGTTGCTGTTCAAGATAGAGGCACCGCGGATTTTCACGGCCGACGAGACGTGTCGGCGGCGTATCGAACGCCAACTGTTGAAGGAGATAGCCATCTCGAAGGGACCCCCGACGGTCATCACGAAGGCGGATTCGCTGGCACAAATCGGCCGGAACAGCACGAAGTCGCTGATACAGAGCTTCGAGAAGTCGTTCGACACCGAACTCGACCGGAACTACGACGACATCCGCTGGGGACTCGACTACTGAAGTTCCCCTTTCTCCATCGAGAACTCCACGTCGTCAGCGTCCACGCCGATACGGGCGAACTGCGTCCGGACGTGTTCTTCCGCGGCGGCGAGGGCTTGGTCGCGGGTGTCGAACCCGCGGGGCATCGGCGTCTCGAACGCGACGTGTACCTCCTTGCCCGAGACCATCTGGGCGGTACCACCGCTCTCGACCTGATAGAACTCGTCACAGACCCAGACGTACGGCGCGTCTTCGTCCGGTGCGCCCTTGAACGAGGGTGAGCGTTCACCCCGTTCGTACAACGTCCCCGTGAGGGTCGTTCCGCCTGCCTCACCACGAACGAGCAACATACCCGTACGTAGGAGTCCCGAGAATAAAAGCCAAGTGGGAAAGTGGTGTCAAACCGTGAGAAGCAGCGCGGAAACGGTTCGTTTCCGTCCATTACAGGAACACACAACACGGGGTCCGTGCGAAACACGTTTCACTCGCGCCCGAGATGACAGGTCCATGAGCGATTTGGGCGACTTCTCGAACTATGGGAACGACACCGACGACTCGTCGGCGTCGGAACCGTCGTCGAGAACGGACGACGAGCGAACGGAGGCGGCGAGTACGAGGGAGGAAGCCGACGATTTCGACCGGATGGACCTCGACCCGGTCGGCGACGACCGAGGCCTCGGGAGCCTCGCCGTTTCGGAAGGCCTCTCCATCGGCGAGGAGAGCGACGAAACCTGCCTCCGAGCGTACATCACCGCGCCCAACCGGGGCGAGGTTCGAATCGGGAAGTACCTCCTCGTGCCCTATCCGGACGGCGAGAAACTGTTCTGTCGCATCACGACGCTCGAATACGCACAGGAGTTCCACAGCGACGACGCGACCGAGATTCACGCCCGGCGGGCCATGCGCAACGGGCAGATAGACGAGCGGGACTACAAGTTCATGGCGACGCTCGAACCCATCGCCGTGCTCTTTTCCGACGACGGCGAACTGAAACGACGGATGACCGACCGCGTGCCGAAACCCGAGACGGTGGTTCGGCAGGCCAGCGACAAGGGAGAAATCAAGACGGGGCTGAAGATACCCGAGGACGGCGTGTTCCTCGGCCACCTCTCCGTTGGGGGCGAAAAGGTGCGGACGGCGGCGGAACCGCCGACCATCGACTATCGCGTAAAGGACGACTACGACTCGGGCGACCCGCTCGTGTTTCGCCACTCGCTCGTGGCGGGCGGCACCGGGTCGGGGAAGACCCACGGCGCGAAGAACATCCTCCGACAGTACCTCTCCGCGGAGCGCACGTATCCCATGGACGACGGCCGAAACGCCCGGATGGCCGTCGTGCAGTTCGACCCGCAGGACGAGTACGCCCAGATGCACGACGACAACCCAACGGTGAACGCGGACGACGAGCGCGCATGGGAGCGCGAAGGCATCGCCCACGGTGGTCACGACGAAACCGTCGCGTTCGTCCCGAAGGTCGGCGGTTCGGCGTACGCCGCGAGCCACCACGAGGCCGAACAGGTCGAGTTCACGATTCCGTTCTCGATGGTCAGCGACAACCAGTGGCTCGTCGCGGGGGCGAGCCTCAACGACAACCAGTACGGCGCGCTGACACACCTCCTGAATCGGTTCTTCGGCAGTCGCGGCGAGTCGGGGACGTATCAGGACTTTTGTTCCTACCTCGACGACCCCGCGCTCCGCGAGGAACTGGACGAGAGCGGACGCGTCCACGAGGCGACGTTCGACGCGGTGAAACGCCGCGTTCGCTCCGTTCCGAGCGGCGTGTTCGACCAGTCGGCCAAATCCATCACCGAACTCGTCCCGCAGTTCGTCCGGTCCGGTAGGCTCTCGGTCGTGCCGACGTACCACCTGCCGTCGAGTCGAGCCAAGGAGATGGTCGTCCTCGCGGTGTCGAGCCTCCTCATCGACGAAAAGCTCTCGAACGCGCCGGAGTACCCGACCATCAAGGAGACGCCGCTCCTCGTCGGGATGGACGAGGCGCACAACTTCCTCTCCGATGCGGACAGCGTGCAGGCCCGGAAGGTCATCGGCAAGTTCACCGACGCGGCGAAGCAGGGCCGCAAGGAGCGACTCGGGTTGTTCCTCATCACGCAGGACCCACAGGACATCGACGACGCGGTGTTCAAGCAGATAAACACGACCGTCGTCCTCAATTTGGGCGACGAGGACGCCATCAAGAGCGTGAACATCCCGTCCACCTTGGAGAAGAAGGTGCCGTACATGGAGAAGGGTCAGATGGTCGTCTACTCGCCGGACAACTCCGAGCCCGTCGAAATTACCGGGTTGCCCAAATGCGTCACCCGTCACGGACGGGATTGAATCGGTCGGACGCCGGACAAAAAGATATGTAAACAGCACCCGTACTATTCGGTATGGCAAAGAGAATTCTCGTTCCGGTCGACGGGTCCGAACAGGCGACCGAGGCGCTCTCCTACGCGCTGGCGGAGTTCCCCGGTGCCGAAATCGGCGTCATCAACGTCATCGACCCCATCGACGTCGGTTACACTTCCACCGTCGGCATGCCCGGCTATTCGGAGGAGTGGTACGAGGAGTCGAAGGAGAACGCGGAAGCGGTGTTCGAGGAGGCACAGGAGCTAGCGGACGAGCACGGCGTCACGCTCACCACGAAGACCGAAGTCGGGCAACCGGCCCAGACAATCGTGGACTACGCGGAGGAGTTCGACCAAATCATCATGGGCAGTCACGGGCGCTCGGGCGTCTCCCGAATCCTCCTCGGCAGCGTCGCGGAAACGGTGGTCAGGCGGTCGTCCGTTCCCGTGACGGTCGTTCGATAGTTCAGCTATAAACTTTACAGTTTCTAAGGGCGTTATTTTAGTTGTTGGACCGGTCAGAATATGGCGTTTGGGTCGATGTGCTGAATACAGAGGATGGGTCATCGAGGCCGAATAATTATCTCGTCATAGGACAGAGAATAAGGGGAAGAATATGGATACGCCGGATGACCGACCACCCACTTACAACCGACTGTTGGCCCTCTTTCTCCTCGTATTATTCCTGAGTATCGCCGCGGTCGTCGGATACGTCCTCTGGGCAGATTGTATCATCGGATGCCCCGCATAATCCGTTCGTTGTGCTTTGAACGATACGCGCTCTGTATGTACTGCGTCGTTTCTGTCACGCTCTCGGGGTCTCAAAGAGTCGGGGTTTCACAACCGCCAGAAACGGCCGGTGATACAACCGCCAGTCGCTAGCTAACCTACCGGAAAATCTTCGATTTTCCGGGCCGACGACTGAACGGAGCGGAGTCCTCGTGAGTGAAACGAACGAGGGCACGGAAGACGAAAAGCGTCTTCCGGAGCGAAGTGAGGAGGAGCGCTTTTGGTGCAGATTTTTATCGAGGGTCGCAGAGCGACCCTCGATAAAAAGGTGCTAGAACAGATTCGCCTGTTGATACACGCTGATACCCTCGTCCGTGATGTCGTAGGGTTTGATTTCGCGGGAGTGGTTCGCGTCCCGAATCTTCTGGATTTCGACGGCGAGTCGCGTCTCGATGAAGTCGTCGGTACTCCGCACGTAGCGGAGGACGAACACGGCGTCGGTGAGGTACTCGATGATGCCGTGACGGGAGGAGTAGGGGTTCTCGTCGCTGGCTTCGCTCGTGAGCATGGTGGTCACGCCCGCCTCCTTGAGGCTTCGTGTGAAGTCGTAAATCTCGTTGCGGCGGGTGGCTTGGCCCTGATACATCATTTCGAGGAGCGAGACGGAGTCGAGGACGAGTCGCGACGCGCCGAACTCGCGCACGAGTTCGGGGAGTTCGCTCCGGATGCTCGACAGCGAGTTGGCCATCTCGATGGGGTCCAAGTCCACGACGGCGAGTTTTCCTTCCTCGATGTACTCGTCGTAGGGCCACCCTTTCTCCGTCGCGCTGGCCACGATTCGTTCGTGGCTCTCCTCTAACGTGACGTAGACGGTGCTCTCTCCGTTCGAAAGCGCGTGATTCAGGAACTGAAGCCCGAACGTGGTCTTCCCCGTCCCCGCGCTACCGATGGCGACCATCAGCGTCCGCTCGGGGACGCCGCCCTGAATCATGCTGTCCAAGCCGGCGATACCGATGTCGATTCGGGGAATCGCGGAGTCGAACGTCTCGTCGTCGAAAGAAGCGTCGTCACCGCCGCCGAAGCCACCGGCGTCACTGCCACCGAACCCGCCGCCACCGCCGAAGTCAGATTCGCTTTCACCGCTGGCACCGGGCGCGGACGCGAACGCGCTGGCGAAATCGTCGTCGAACAACGGCGCGTCGTCGGCATTCGATTTGTCGGCCGTCGTGTCGTCCGTTGTGGGGTCGGTCGGCACATCGGCGTTCGGTTTGGGTTTGGCGGTGTTCGCCTCCTCCGAAGGTGCGTCCGGAAATTCGACGTATCCCTCCATCTCCTCCGTGCCGTCTTCCGATTCCTCGGTCGCGCCGTCGTCCGGTTCGCCCTCCGATTCCCCGTCGTCTCGGAGCGCGGCCTCGAACCAATCGTCGTCGCTCACGTCGTCACTCCCTCCTCGGTTCGGATTCGACGTGCGCCGCGAACCGACGACCCGCTCGTCCTCGTCCGCTTCCGAGCGAAAGTTCTCATCGTCCTGTCACTGGCACCCGTCGTAAATTAATGTTCGTGTCGGCGGCTTTTTGAACACCGGGAGAGAACGGGGCCGTGATGAACGTCGGCATCGTCGCACAGCGGGGAAACGAGCGGGCCGCGACACTGGCGGGTCGATTGCGAGAGACGCTCCGAGCCGATTCCGTGACGGTTCACCTCGACGCCGCCACTGCCGAGCGGTTGGAGGTCGACGGCGTGGACGTGAGCCGGATGGCGGAAAACGACCTCGTCGTCAGCATCGGCGGCGACGGAACCTTCCTCTTCTCGGCGAGCGGCGCGGGTGGAACACCGATACTCGGCGTCAACCTCGGCGAAGTCGGGTTTCTGAACGCCGTCGCGCCGGAAGACGCCGTGGCCGAAGTGGGTGCGGTCGTCGAGGAGTATCTGGAATCGGGCGAGATTCCGTCGTGGGAAGTGCCACGGCTCCGAGCGACCGGCGAAGGCGACTGGTCGGTTCACCCCGCGCTGAACGAAATCGTGATACAGGGGGCACAGCGCGGGCACGGACAGGGAATCGACTACGACATTCACGTCGACGAGGTGGAGTACAACACCGGACACGCGGACGGCCTGCTGGTTTCGACGCCCACGGGAAGCACGGCGTACAACCTCAGCGAAGGCGGGCCGCTGGTTCACCCCGGCGTTGACGGCCTGATCCTCATCGAGATGTGTGCGTCACATCCGATGCCGCCGTTAGTGTTCGAACCGGACCACGAAGTCGTGATTCGGGTACGAAACGCGGACGCCGCCGTCGTCGGCAGTGACGGAACGCAGGTCCGTATCGAACCACCGGAGACCATCACGGTCGCGCTCGCGTCCGAACCGGCGCGAATCGCCGGGCCGTCCCCCAACTTCTTCGAAGCCCTCGGAAAGCTCGAGTAGCTGCCGGAAACGGAAGCCTCTAATTCCGCTGTTCACAAGGAAACGACAATGAAAGGGCAACTTCCCGACGTACAGGCGACGGAACCGGACGTAACGGTCGGGTTGAATCGGGTCGGCGTGACGGGGGTCGAGAAACTGGTCGAGGTCGCCCGACCGGACAAGCGACCCTACGTCCTTACCGCGGAGTTCGACGTGCTGGTAGACCTGCCGAGCTGGCGCAAGGGCGCGGACATGAGCCGGAACATGGAGGTCGTGGACGAGGTCCTCGAAGACGCCGTCAGCGAACCCACCTACCGCCTCGAAGACGTGTGCGGCGACGCCGCGGAACGACTGCTCGAAAAGCACGAGTACACTTCGAAGGCCGAGGTCAGCATGGAAGCGGAGTTCATGGTGCGCGACACGACGCCGGAGAGCGAGCGCCCGACGCAGGCCATGGTGGACATCATCGCCAGCGCGACGGCGATCGAGGAGGAGACGACCGAGGAAATCGGCGCGCGCGTCACCGGCATGACGGTCTGTCCCTGCTCGCAAGGGATGATGAGCGGGCGAGCGAAGGAAAAACTCCTCGACCTCGGCGTCGGCGAACGGGAGGTCAAGGAGTTCCTACAGGAGATTCCGCAGGCGGGCCACTCCCAGCGCGGCCACGCAACCCTCACCGTCGAGAGTTCCGGCGTGCCCGAAGTGGACCTCCACGAACTCATCGAAGTCGCCCGCGACTCGATGAGCGCCCGGATTTACAACCTCGCGAAGCGCCCGGACGAGGACCACATGACGTTTCAGGCGCACGCCGACGCGAAGTTCGTGGAAGACTGCGTGCGCGACATGGCCCACGGCGTCGTGGAGACGTTCCCCGACCTGCCCGACGACGCGGTCGTGACGATGAAACAGAGCAACGACGAGTCCATCCACCAGCACAACGCCCACGCCGAGCGCGTGGCCGAGGTGGAGACGCTCCGCGAGGAAGTCGCCGAATCGAGCGAGTAGTACGACGGTTTTTCGGTCCTTTCGTTTGCCGTGGGGCGCTTCTTTTCGACTTTCTACTTCGACGGGAGACGTTTTGTGGAGTTCGTGGCTGTTCGGTATTCCGAGCGAACTCGTCCATCGTGAGCGCAACTGCTAGGGACCATGACCCCACCGCCACCGCGGACGGACGGCCGGAACCGCACGGCCGTCCGCCCGCGCGGCCCCTGACCTCCCCGGTGCTCGGATGCCCTCGCCGCATGGCTCGGGCGTCCTCGGCGCGCGTCCCGAAAGCGACCGTGAAAACGCGCTTCGGACCCGCCATTCAACCGAATGGACGCGCCGGGAGGACGGTGAGCGCTCGCCGCGAAGCGTCCTCCCATGCGGGGAGGAATGGGGTCACAGAAGGAGGTGGTCGTGCGGTTCCGATCATCCTCCTGTCTGCGGTGCGGTTATATTCGCCCAGCAGACCCGGCCCCGAAAACCTCCACAAAGCAATCGTTGGGGCGTCGCGGTTGCGGTGTAGTCGCCGCTGGAGTCGTCGTTTTTCGAGGTGAAATCCGGGCAACAACAGTTCTGCACGTCGAGACTCGGTGTGAAACGTCAGTGAAAGGAAAATCGTCCGTCCATCACACCTATCGGATTGCGGGGTCGTAAGACGTATTCCACGCGGCGACGAATCCATCGGTTATGATAGGTATCGTCGGCGGGGGAATCGCCGGATTGGCCGCCGCCTACCGCCTCCAGCAGCACGGTTACGACGTGCAGGTATTCGAAGCGAGCGAGGACCTCGGGGGACTCGCCGCGACCTACGAGACGAACGGCGACCGCATCGAGAAGTTCTATCACCATCTCTCCGCCTCGGAAGAGACCATCATCGACCTCATCGGGGAACTCGGCTTGGACGACGATTTGGACTGGCCCATCGGCAAGAATGCCTACTACGTGGACGGCGTCGTCCACCCGCTCGACAAACCGTGGGAAATCATGGCCTACCCGCACATGAGCTTCTACGACAAGTTCCGCCTCGGCATGCTCACGCAGGAAATCGACGTTCGCGGCGGGATTCCGAAGTTCGACAGCTACGAGCGGTTGGAGGACTACGAGGACGTTCCAATCAAGGACTTCCTCTTGGAACACACCTCGCGGGGCGTCTACGAGAACTTCTTCGGCCCGCTGCTGGACGCGAAGTTCGGGAGCAAAAAGGAGAAGGTCAGCGCCGCGTGGCTGCTCGGCCGCATCAAGTTCCGCGGGGAACGTGACCTCCTTCGCGGCGAACCGCTCGGCTACCTCCGCGGCGGTTTCGGACGCCTCATCGACGCGCTCGTGGACGAAGTCGGCCGGGAGAACATCACGACCGGCGTGTACGTCACGGACATCGAAACGGAGGGCGGCGAAGTCGCGTCGCTGACGACGGAAGCGACCGAAAACGCCGAAGTCGCGGCCGCCGACGGCGGTACCGCGGCCGAAACGCACGACGTGGAAAGCGTCGTGGTCGCCGCGATGCCGAACGTCCTCGAAGACCTGACCGGCTACGAGTGCGATATCGACTTCCAAGGCGCGGTCTGTGCGCTCGTGACGATGAACGAACCGCTGACGGACACCTACTGGCTCAACATCGGCCACGACGCGCCGTTCGGCGCGCTCATCGAACACACCAACTACATCCCGCCGGAGCAGTACGGCGGCGACCACCTCGTCTACGTCGCCAGCTACATTCAGGACTACGAAGAGGAGTTGTGGGGGATGGACGACGACGAGGTCGAGGACCTGTGGCTGAGCCACATCGAGGAGATGTTCCCCGACTGGGACCGCTCGTCGGTGACGAACTTCCGCCTCGCCCGTAATCCGCGCGCAGCGCCGGTGTACGAGCGTGGGTACCTCGACATGGTCGTCCCCTACGACCTCGGCGACGACATCGCGGACGGCATCTACTACGCCGGAATGGCGAGCAAGGCCCAGTACCCCGAGCGGAGTTTGAACGGCGGCATCCTCGCGGGCTACGAGTGTGCCGACCGGATTTCCGGCAGGAAAGTGGTCGTCCGTCCGAACGACGGGGAGTAACGGTAATAACCACCCGGAATACGCCACGGGTAGGGTCTTGCCCGCTCGTCGCCAGTAGTAAACATGGTGGGGGCCGCGCAGTTAGGGGTCGTGGGTATCGGTGCGATAGCGAGTTTCTTCATGGCGTGGACGGTCGGTGCGGGGTGGACGCCCTACGCGCCGGGGGTCGGCGCTCGGACCACGACGGTCATGCGAGCGGCCTTTTTCACCGGCCTGTTCGGGATACTGGGGGCGGTGTTACAGGGCGCGAACGTGACGGAAGCCATCGCGGCTGGACTGATAAACGGCGTGACGCTCACACCTATCGCCGCCGTCATCGCGTTGATCGTCGCCGCCGGACTCGTCGCCATCGGAATTTTCGCCGGGTATCCGCTGGCGACGGCGTTCACGGCGACGGGCGCGGTCATCGGCGTCGGTCTGGCGCTCGGCGGGACGCCCGCCTACGCGAAGTACCAGCAAATCCTGTTGCTGTGGATACTGACGCCGTTGTTCTGCGGCGGCATCGCGTACTTCCTCGCTCGACTGATTCGGCGCGACGACGTGCCGGACGAGTATTCGATTCCCCTGTTCGGGGCCATTGCGGGACTCGTTCTCGCGAACTCGCCCTTTACCTTCCTCGCGCCGGAGTCGGGTGGGGCGTCAGTCGCGGCGGTGGCCGCGGAGAGTCTGCCGCTCCCGTCGCTCATCGGCGTCACAGTGACGACGGCGTTCGTCGCGCTCCTCATCGGCGGGTTGTTCCTGTTGGACGTTCGCGCCGACGTGAAGATGGGGCAACGACACCTCCTGTTCGGTATCGGCGCGCTCGTCTCCTTCTCGGCGGGGGGCAGTCAGGTCGGACTCGCCGTCGGACCGCTTGCACCGATGACGATTCCCATCGGCATCTCGCTCGCTGTAGTGTTGCTGTTTGGCGGCCTCGGGGTGATGTTCGGCGCGTGGATGGGTTCGCCTCGAATGATAAAGGCCCTCGCACGGGACTTCTCGTCGCTCGGCCCGCGTCGGGCGACCGCCGCACTCATTCCGGCGTTCGCCATCGCACAGACAGCGGTGTTGTTCGGCATCCCCGTTTCGTTCAACGAAATCGTCGTGAGCGCCATCATCGGGAGCGGCTACGCGGCCGGAAGCGGCCGTGTCAGCCGAAAGAAGATGTCCTACACGGTCCTCGGATGGGTCGTCTCGCTGCTCCTCTCGTTCGCGCTCGCCTACGGCGCGTTCGTCGGCGTCGGAATGCTGTAGTCCGACGTATCGAGGCTAACGATTCGTCGGGAAGCGTTACCTCAATCCCTCGACGCAGAGAACCCGGCGAAAACGTAGATAGCCGTCGACGGCGTAGAGTGAGACATGGAGGAGAGTATTGCTGGCTTCAAGGAGACGGGGGATTGGGTGGCCATCGTGGAACACGGCGAGCGAATCACCACGGCGCTGGAGGAGGAGGGAATCGAGGGGGAGAATTTCGACGATTGGAACGAATGGCGTCCGAAAGCGCACGAGCGACTGAGAGAGGACGTAAACGAGAAGACAGCGGAGAAGGCGAGTGCGTCACGCGGGGAGGGTGAAAGGAAGGGAAAATCCCCAACGGAAGACGCCGGGTCGGCGCGCGAGGAGTTGGAGGACACGGTGTCCGAACTCGCGGAAGGTGACATCGACGACGCCGTCGAGGAGGGACGAGACACCGTCGAATACGCGACCCGTGCGGCCGACACGGTGGGCCGGAAGGCGCTTCGAACCGTCGAGGAGACGGTGTACAAACACGTCATGACGCAGGTATCGCCCGCGTACTTCGACAACGAACTGGTGAGTGCGAACGTGGAGCGCACTCGGGGTGGGAACCGGTACATCTTCGAGGTGAACGTCAACGACGACGACCTCAAAGACCGCGTGAGCGACCGACTGAAGCAGTACGACGAGGAGATAGACCGCTGGCGTGGCGAGACCGAAAAGGAGACCGAATCCGCCGAGGCCGCCGAGGGAATCGACCCGGTGGAGTGACGGCGTTTTGGACACGAAAGGAATCGCCACTATCCCTATCCACGTTCGGCGCGTGTTATCGGTGTCATGTACGACCGAATCCTCATCCCCATCGACGGAAGCAACGCGGCGGCGAACGCGATTCCGTACGCCCTCGACGCCGCGAAGACGTACGACGCCGCCCTCTACACGGTGTCAGTCGTCGATACGGGCGAGACGGATGACGACGGGGAAAAGCGCGAGGCGATGTACGAGGAGTTCGAAAAGGAGTCGAAGGCGATGGTGGAGGACCTTATCGAGCGAGCGGAGCGGGAGGACATCCGCACGACGGCGGGGTCCATCGCGGAGGGCAAACCGCACCGTGCGATTCGACGGTACGCCGACGAACAGGACATCGACCTCATCGTGATGGGTACCCACGGACGGCGTGGCATCCTCTACCCGCTTCGACGGAGCGTCACGGAAAAAGTCGCCCGACGGGCGGACGTGCCGGTGCTGATGGTTCGATTGGGCGAGGACGAAGACTGAGCCGAAAAGTCGGGAATCAGGCTTCGCCTTCGTCGACGCCGACCGCGTCCGAGATGTCCACGTCCTCGGGTTCGTCCTGGCCGCCGACCCGGATTTCGCCGTCGTCTCCTTGGACGTACACGTCGTCGGCAAAACCGCCTTCCGCGTGCGGGTGAACCGGGTCGTCCAGTTTTTCGGGGGTGGATGGCGCTTCCGGCATCTCGGTGGGCGCGAACTCGCCTAACGGGTCGGCGATGGTGATGCCGTGCTTCGAGAAGAACGTCTCGTAGCGTTCGTAGTGTTCTTCCAGTTCGTCGCTCGGGAACTCCATCATCTCGGTCCAGCCGTGGTTGTAGAAGTCGAAGTTGGACTGGATGTGCGTGATTTCGCGGGCCT
This sequence comes from Haladaptatus sp. HS23, assembly GCF_056892285.1. NCBI lineage: Archaea > Methanobacteriati > Methanobacteriota > Halobacteria > Halobacteriales > Haladaptataceae > Haladaptatus > Haladaptatus sp. HS23. The sequence continues at coordinate 498,172 of NZ_JBXGLH010000001.1, forward strand.
CCGCTTCCGGCGCACCCTCCTGAAGCGCGGCGAGGTACGAATCCATCGTCGCGTCGAAGAAGGCGTCGAGGTGTTCGCGGCGTTCCTCCCGGTGTTCCTCGTCGGCCTTCTTCAGGAAGATTTTGGTGTGCATGTTCACCAACCCCGTCTTCGCTACGTCCCGGACGACGGGCAGTTCGAGGGCTTTTCTCGACGCGAAATGGCGCGCGTTCTGACGGATTTTCATGCTCGTTGTTTGGGACGCGACGGCCTTCAACGTCCCGACTAGGGTGTGTTGGCGTTTGACAGCAATATCGAGATAGCAATCCACTTTAACCCCGACGCAGAACGTCTCAGTCATGAGCGAATCGTACGTGATCATCGGGGATGGCATCGCGGGTAGTTCCGCAGCCGAAACCATCCGCGAGGAAAAACCCGACGCCGATATCGCCGTCATCACCGACGAGGGCGAAGCACTGTATAATCGCATCCTCATCAAGGAGTTCGCCAAGGGCAAACTCCCCGAAGCGCCCATCTCCATTCACGAACCCGAATGGTACGACGAGCGCGATATCGACCTCGAACTGAACACGTTCGTCACCGACATCGACGCGGACGCACACGAGGTCCACACCCACGCGAGCGGGACGTACAATTACGACAAACTCCTCGTCGCCACGGGCGGGACGCCGACCCAACTCCCCGTCGACAACAGCGACGCCGACGGCGTCCACCACTTCTGGACGTTCCAGGACGCACGTCGCATCGCCGAACACGCGGAAGCGGCGGACACCGGGACCGTCATCGGTGCCGGTCTCCTCGGTATCGACCTCGCGGCCATCTGTGCCGAACAGGACGTCGACGCGAAGTACATCATGCGCGGCAATCGCTGGTGGCGCTACGGTCTGAGCCTCGACGGCGCGGAAATCATTCACAAGGCCCTCGAAGAGAAGGGCGTCGAAACCGTCCTCGAAAGCGGCGTCAACGCCTTCAAAACGGACGACGACGGCAACGTCGTCGCCACCATCGACGCCGACGACAACGAGTACGAGAGCGACTTCGTCGGCATCGCCATCGGTCTCAACTTCAACACGGAGTACCTGCAGGGGAGCGGCGTCAAGACGGACAACGGCGTCGTCGTGGACCAGTACATGCAGACGAACGTGGACGACATCTACGCCGCCGGCGACATCACGCGGTACTACGACGTGATTCTGGACGAGTACGCCCAGAACGGGTCGTGGGGCAGCGCGAAACAGCAGGGCGTCATCGCCGCGAAGAACATGGTCGCGGACGACGAGGAAGAGGAGTTCCGCTGGGTCTCCTCCTACTCCATCACCCACTTCGACTTCCCGTTCCTCTCCTTCGGCTTCCCGACGATAGGCGACGACGAGTGCGAAGAGAAGTACAGCGACACGGAATGGCGTCGCCTCTCGTTCAAGGACGGCAAACTCATCGGCGGCGTCCTCATCGGCGACATCGCCCCGCAGGGCAAGTACAAGGATCTCATCCGCAACGAAGTCGAATGTGCCGACCAGAAGGAAATCCTCCTCGAGAAGGACTTCGACCCGGAGAAGCTCGCACATCCACAGGAACAGTAGATTCGTAGCGCGGAACGATGGGGGTTCGGTATTTTTGTCGCGGTCGATTCCACCGGATAACGATTGTCACGACGTGAATCTTTACGACGACGACGAATTCGTCAAATACACCGCTACTTTTGGGTGCTTCTCGCGTAGCTCATTGTAACATGTTTTTTCATACAGTTCCCGCAACGCTTAATAGGCTCCAAGTCAATTGGTAACATATATCAATGGCTTCGAACAGCACGAGTAGTCTGAAGACTGCACCGGTCGGAGAGACGGCGGCACTCATCATCAGCCGCACCGAAACCGTTCCAGCGGGCGTTCAGGTGTACCATTTCGACGAACTCACGGAGGAGACACAACAGGTGTTGGCGGAGTTCGACGGCGATGAGAAAGTCGTCCAGATGACCGGTGCGTTGGCGGACGAGTTCGACAGGGACGCGCTCGTGGTGTTCAACGACTACTACCGAATCGACGTGGCCTAAGCGGCACCCACGCGAACGAACAACCGAAGCCGTTTTCTCCCGCACGACGGGATGTAAGGATATGAGCATGAGCGGAAGCGGCGAGATGACGCTCGCCTTCGAGTTGTCTGCGCTCAAAGCGTTGGCGAGTCCCGGAGCGGTGTTCGAAGACGCCCGACGCTGGACCCGCTACGTCGGCGTCATCTCCGACCAACCGACCTACGTGGTGACGAACTTTACCCGGAAGAACCGCATCCGACAGGACTTCTTCTCCGGCCCGAAAGGCCGTGCCGAGAGCCTCGACAGCGTAAAATCGCAGTTCGACACCGACCGCCACGTCTTCGTCGGCATCACCGACGAGGACCGCGAACTCGCCGAGGACCACGACTGGGAGTTCCTCCACGTCGAGGACGCCGCCGAGGCGGCCGAGTGGGACCTCGCGTCCGACGACGACGGCGAAGGTGCAGCGAACGAAGAGGACGTGCGCGACGACTGGCCGTAGCCGTCGAATCCAGACCCGTTAGGGGTCCGCCCGCAAACTCCGTTTTCCCTCCTCGGTAATCTGATAGCAACACCAGTTCGAGTTTCGAACGAGGTCGCGGTCGGCGAGCGAACGACAGCGAGTCGCGGTGACGCAGTTCGAAAGCGACAGTCGGCGCTCGATGTCGATTCGGACCTGTATCCCTTCCGCGTCGAGCAGTCGGAGGATTCGTTCGTCTATCGGGCGCAGTCGGTCGGGAACCCCGCTGGCCTGAGCCATAGAGGTCCGTATTTTTTCCGCCGTCAAATAGCTCGCTAAGAGGGGTATGTATCGGGGGCAGGAACGGGGGATTGCTATTGAGCGCTACCTCTACGGGAAGGATACGTATCCGATTCGTGGCGGTTTCGGGCGACCGAGCGCAATCACGTCGTTTAAACTCGTCAGGGACGAACGGAGCGTATGGCAGAACCGCGCGTACCGGGAGGAGACGGTGCGACGCTCGACCTTCCCTGTGGCGAGTCGGTGCCGACCGAAACGCTCGACATGGGAATGCGCGAGTACGACTGTGACTGTGGCGAATCGCATGCGGTCGTCATGGACGTCCACCCGCCGTCACGCTTCGTCCCCGAATTTCTCGTGGACATCCTCCAAGAGACCATCGACACGACGGACGAGAACGTCGAATTCGGCACCCTGCACATCATGGGCGTCGTCATGGAGGAGTTTCCGGAGGAAGTCGTCAGCGAGGACGTAGCCGAAAACCCGGACCTCGGGTACGCGATGGTGTGGGTGACGGACTTCGACTCGCGGCGACTGCACGAAGTCGTCGTCGAACTCCTCGTCGAACTCATGGAACACGCCGTCAGTCACGCGGACGACGACGACGCGATGAGCCAGTTCGAGGCGGACATGCTGAACTTCGACGTTCCGACATTCGTGGACCAGTATCGGAAGGAACGCGACTTCTCCGGGCCGCACGACCGACCGGCGTAAGCGGGTCGCGTCCGGTTAGGGGGTCGTTGTCTGACTGAATTTTAAGTACCTGACGGCCGATACGACTACCATGTCACTTCGGGGGAGTGCGTTCGAACGGATTCGGGAGGTCGTGGCCGAACGGGGGGCCGGAGAGCCGTTGACGGCACGGGAGATTCTCCACCTCCTCGACGAGAGCGACGACGCTCACGAGGAGTTCGAGAGCACGCACGAAATCGCGACCGTCCTCGGACGGCGGGCACAGACCGGCGACGTGACCGTGATTCGGTCCTCGCCGTATCGGTACGAACTCTGACCGGACGCGAAACTACAAGACCCCGGGACACGCCCTTCGAGTCGATGCTGGACGAGTTGCTCGGGCGCGCCGAGTTGAAAGAGCGAATCGACTCCCTCGAAGAAGAAAATCACCACCTCGAACGGCGGGTGGAAGCCGAAGAGGAACGCCGCGCCGAAGCCGTCACCGAACGTCAAACCGCCGAGGAACAGGTCAACAGCTTCGAAAACCGTATCGTGGAACTCGAAGACCGAGTGGAGCGACTGCGGGACGACGAGGAGTCGGTGGCGTTCCGGGGCACCGAAACGCTTCACGGGGAGCGGGTGGACGAGGTGTTGGCCCGTCTCGGAAGCTTCGAAACGGGACCGGAAGGCGCGTTGACTGCGATGGTGGACGAGGACGTGCCGGAGGCAGTCGGCGAGGCGTTCGGGGACCACGGGTCGCTCGTGGCACGCGCCGCACCCTGTTTGGCCGTGACTGACGATGCGGGGCTCGTCAGCGCCGCGCTCGTCCCGCCACATTTGCCCGAACCGTTCGCTTCGTGGAGCGATGGCTTCGAGTTCGAATCGTCGTGGTTCCGCCCGGAGGGTCGGTTCGCGTTCGCGCTCGTCCGTTCCGACGTGTTCGCCATCGGCGAGTACGATGGCCGGGAACGCCTGTCCGTGACGGGGTTCGAAAGCGACGTGAAGGGGGACCACTCGAAAGGGGGGTTCTCACAGGCGCGGTTCGAACGAATTCGGGACGAGCAGATAGCCGACCACCTGGAGAAGTGCCACGAGGAGATAGCCGCCCGCGATGCGGAACGCCTCTACGTCGTCGGCCAGCGGACGCTCCTCTCCGAGTTCCGAGACGCGGCCGACGTGACCGAAGCCGTGGACGCGACCGGAAAACCGAGGGACGCGTTAGACGACGCCTTCTACGAGTTCTGGGCGACGCGGCTGTTTCGGGTGTGAACCGTCTCAGTCCAAGTCGGCGTGAAACAGCAGACGACCACATTCGGGGCACATGCCCGTCTCGACCTCTTTTTTCTCGTTCATTCCGAGCGACCCGAGAAATCCCTCCCGTCGTTCACTCGTCTTCACGTACGGTTTCCACGCGTCGTTCATGCCGAACTTGACCGGTTCGAGCGAAACGCCGCAGTCGGGACAGCGGTCACTACTCGTCATATCGGAACCGTCTCCGCGGAAAACCGTGGTCGTTACGCTTCGTCGGGAAGACTCACCGCTCTTCTATCGTCGCGCCGCCCCCGATTGCGGTCGGATAGGCGCGTGCGTCCACGTCGACGTCGGAGAAGGCGTCCAACATCGCGCTCGCGACTGCGCTCTGTCCGTTCTCGTAGCAGACGGCGAGGACGCTCGGCCCGGCCCCGCTGACCGCGACGCCCGTCGCACCGGCGTCGAGCGCGGCGGTCCGAACCGCGTCGAACCCGTCGATGAGCGACGCCCGCGACCCCGTGACCGACCCGTCTTCGAGGCCCGCCCCGACGAGTTCCGGGTCGTCGCGGAACATCCCCGCCGTGAGCGTCGCGGCGTGGCCCACGGTGCCGACTAACTCGTCGATCTCTACGGATTGGGGAACGACCCGTCTCGCGTCCCGGGTCGAGACGACGATTTCCGGCAGGCAGGCGACGACCGGAACCGACGCATCGACCTGCGTGATGGTGTCGTCCGTGACGACGGTGAAGCCGCCCAGAATCGAGGGCGCGACGTTGTCCGCGTGGGCTTCGCCCGAGACGGCGGCCTCGCCCTCCGCCGCGACGCGAACGAGTTCGCGCCGCGTGAGTCCGCGGTCGTAGAGTTCGTTCAGGGCGACGGCCGCGGCGGCCGCGCTGGCGGCCGACGATCCGAGTCCCGACGAGGGTCGGACCCCTTTGTTGATTCGAATGTGTGCGGGCGTGTCGAGTTCCTGAGCGACGACGCCCGCGGTGTTCTTCGCCGGTTCGGTCGGTATGTATCGTTCGCCAACGCCCGTGACCTCTATCGTCGTCTCCGCTGCTCGTTCGACCCGAACGATGTCGGCGGGTCGTTCCAATGCCAATCCGAACACGTCGAACCCACACCCCAGATTGGCACTCGTAGCCGGTGCCCGCACTGTGACCATGCAAAGCCTATCGAAAGCACGGACAAAAACCTTCGCCTCGGGGCGGAATCAGCGTCCCCGAAAACCGACAGCCAGATACGACTTCTACGTTACCGGGAGAGACGGCTTTAAGCCACCGTGCCACCACCGCACACGCATGCAGGTTTCGATATTGGCACACGAGAAGTTCCCCGGTCGTGCGAAGACGGCGGTCGGGATTCTACGCTACGCCGACTACGAAGTCGCCGCAGTTCTCGACCGCGAACGCGACGGAGAGCGCGTTTCCGACCACGTTCCGGACGTACAGGATGCGCCGATAGTCGCGGGAATGGACGACGTTTCCGACGTGGACGCGCTCGTCATCGGCATCGCACCCATCGGCGGCGGGTTCGACGAGTCGTGGCGACCGGACGTCCGAAACGCGCTCGAACGGGGCTGTGACGTGATTTCGGGCCTCCACTACTTCCTCGAAAACGACGAGGAGTTCGTCTCTCTCGCCGAGGAAAACGGCTGTGAGATTTGGGACGTGCGAAAGCCCCACGACGACCTCACCGTCAGCCAAGGGGTAGCGGACGAGGTGGACGCGGAAATCGTCCTCACCGTCGGGACGGACTGTTCGGTCGGCAAGATGACCGCGACGCTCGAACTCGTGCAGGCGGCCCGTGACCGCGGCGAGAGCGTCGGCTTCATCCCGACCGGACAGACGGGAATCATGATAGACGGGTGGGGCAACCCCATCGACCGCGTGGTGAGCGACTTCACCGCGGGGGCCGTCGAGGAGATGATTTTGGAACGCGGCGACGAGTACGACTACCTGTTCGTCGAGGGCCAAGGAAGCATCGTCCATCCGGCCTACTCAGCCGTGACGTGCGGGATTCTCCACGGTTCCATGCCGGACGAACTCGTCCTCTGCCACGAGGCCGGAAAGGAGGTCATCCACGGCTACGAGTCCGTTTCCCTGCCGCCGATTTCGGAGTACGTCTCGCTCTACGAGGGCCTCGCCCGACCGGTGCACGGGACAGAAATCGTCGCCGGAGCCATCAACACGTCCGGCATCGATGACGACGAGGACGCCCGCGCGGCGATCGCCGAGTACGAATCCGCGCTCGGAGCGCCCGCGGCCGACCTCGTTCGATTCGACGCCGACGCCGTGTTGGAGGCGATTCTGTGAGTCTCACGACCGAGTTCGAGCGAATTTCGCTCCCGCTCGAACACGCGTTTACCATTTCGCGGGGAACGCAAACCGCCGCGGAAAACGTCGTCGTGAAAATCGAAGACGACGACGGGAACGTCGGTATCGGCGGGGCCGCCCCCTCGGAGCACTACGGCGAAACGGCGGCTACGGTCGAAGCCGTCATGCCGGGCCTCCTCGCCGTGGTCGAGCGGGTGGACGACCCCCACGCGCTCGACCGAATCGAGCGGGGGATGCGCGAAACGGTGAACCGCAACCCGGCGGCGCGCTGTGCGGTGAGCATCGCGCTCCACGACCTCGTGGCGAAGCGCACCGGACTGCCGCTGTATCGTTACTGGGGACTCGACGGGAGCGAGACGCTCGAAACGTCGTTCACCATCGGCATCGACCCGACCGACGTGATGGCCGAGAAGACGCGGGAGGCCGTCGAAGCCGGATACGGCACGCTGAAGGTGAAGGTCGGAACCGACCGCGACGAGGAAATCGTCGGCGCGATTCGGGAGGAAGCGCCCGACGCGACGATTCGCGTGGACGCGAATCAGGCATGGAGTCCGCGCGAGGCGGTGCGAAAAATCGACGCGCTCGCCGACTTCGGCGTGGAGTTCGTCGAACAACCGGTTCCCGCCGAGAACCCGGAAGGAATGGCCTTCGTCCGCGAACGCGCCGCGCTCCCCATCGCGGCCGACGAGTCCTGCGTCACGCTGGAGGACATCCCGAAAATCGCGGGCAAGGCCGACATCGCCAACCTGAAACTGATGAAGTGCGGCGGCCTCCGCGAAGCGATGCGTATGATTCACGCCGCGAACGCCCACGGCTTGGAACTCATGCTCGGGTGTATGGTCGAGAGCAACGCCAGCATCGCGGCGGCGTGCCACCTCGTTCCCCTGCTCGACTACGCCGATTTGGACGGCTCGCTCCTGCTTGCCGAGGACGAGTACGAGGGCGTCCCGATGCCGAACGGCGTCATCGACCTCGAAACCGGACGCACCGGGACCGGCGTTCGAAAACGGTAGGTCGTCAACGCTCCAGCGTTCCGACCCGCTCCGCCCGAAATCCGATCATATCCTCGTAGCCGTCGGTGGACATCAGGACGGGATAGAACGCTCTGTCGGCGCGGAGTTCGTCTCCGCCCGTGCCCCCCTCTCTGGCGAACACCTCGCCCTCCTCGACGCGGACGAAGTTCTCGCCGACGAACTCGTAGTCGCCCCCTTTCACGGCGTCGAAGACGCGATACAGTTCGGGGTCCCCGCTGTCCGAGAGCGTGTCGATTGCCCCGGTTTCGCCGAGGAAGTTCCGCAGGACTCGCTCGGCGTTTCGTTCGGCGCGCTCCGTTCCACGAAGGCCGCATTCGACCGCCACGCCGTCCACGTAGTCGATGAGACCACCGACGACGTAGCTGATGTCTACGACCCTGCCCACGCCCGTCGCCCGTGCTATCCGTTTCGTCCGGTCGTTCATCCGCGCGAGGAGCGCGAACGCCTCCGGATGTGACTTCGTCGAGTGCAAGTCGAGAACGCCGCAGTCACGAATCTCGGGGAGGAGTTCCGCCGCGAGCCGGGATTCGTGCGTTTCTCCCTCGGAGTCGCCCGGAAACGCACGGTTCAAATCCTCGTCGATGAACCGAACGTTCTCCGCGATGGCTTCCTCGTTAGCGATGGCAAACCGAACCGGACGGGAAAAGGTGGGATCTTCCGCCAGCACGCGCTCGATGGCCGTTTTGCCACAGCGCTCGTTTCCGTGCAGGCAGGCGACGACGGCGAGGTCAGGCGTTCCATCGCCGAGGGTCTGAACGCGCATCGATAGTCATGGCACACACCCACACGACTTGAGACTGTGGATTTTCGACGTGACTATCAGATATTCTATATTTATGGTTCTTCCTTTTTCTCGTGTTCGGTATCGTGGGTCCGTAGCCGGACCTCCTTGTCCGTTATGCCGTGGATGGCGCTGTGCGGAAGCGGGTAGATGTCCTTCGCGTCGTCCTTCCACCCGAGGAGCATCTTGTACTCGTCGAGGAGGCTGGGGTGCGGGTCCACGTAGGCGACCCCGTCCCGGACGTCGGTCACGATGCCGACCTTCTGGTCGTCCACGTTGAACACCGGTTTGTCCACGTCCTTCGGTTTCGGTGATTTGCGCATAGGGTTCATTCGACTGTCACCACTATCAGGTTATCCGCCGAACGTCCGACGCTCGTTCATCGACCGTCGGTCGCGTGAACGTCGTCGCTGGGGTCGTACTCCATCTCCTCGCCGACCGTACGGGCGATTTCCGCGCCAAACTCGCGCTCGACGACGTAAAACGCGAGGTCGATACCGGACGAGACACCGCCAGCGGTCAGAATATCGCCGTCGTCCACGACGCGAGCGTCCACGACCCGCGCCGCCGAATCGCGGAGGTCAGGCACGGCTCCGGCGTGCGTGACCGCTGGGCGGCCGTCGAGCAGTCCGGCGCGTGAAAGCACCATTCCGCCGGTACAGACCGCCGCGACCATCGCTCCCTGTTCGTAGAGCGTCGCTAATGCGTCGGGTAGGTCGCCACGCTCCGCTTCCGCCCGCGCTCCCGCTTCGCTCCGGTCGTTCCATCCGCCGCCGGGGACGACGACGAGGTCGGGCGAGCGCTCGTCCAGCGTCGCGTCCGGTTCGACGCGGAGGCCGTGGCTCGCGGTGATTCGTTTCGTTTCCGCGAGCGTACAGAGCGAAACCGTGAGGTCCGCACCGGCGTCGCCCGCGTTCTCGAACACTTCGTACGGGCCGATGGCGTCCAACTCGTCGAATCCCTCGAAGAGGACGATTGCGATTTCCATTTCCGACTATCGATAGCGTTTTTCGAGGTAGTAAACCCGCCGGTGAACCGGATATCGAACCGCCGTCCATCGCCGTTCCTCGCGCCGTCTCAACACACTTATCTGGCGCGTGGCGCGTACCCAACCGCATGAGCGATATCGTTGTCACGCTCCCGGACGGCGCCGAACTCGACATGGAGGAAGGCGCGACCGTGGAGGACGTGGCGTACGAAATCGGCCCGGGACTAGGCAAGGACACGGTGGCAGGAGTCGTGGACGGCGAACTCGTGGACAAGGCGACGCCGCTGTCCGAGGACTGCCGACTCGTCATCGTCACCGACCAGAGCGACGAGTACCTGAGCGTCCTCCGTCACTCCGCGGCCCACGTCTTCGCGCAGGCGCTGAAGCGACTCCACCCCGAAGCGAAACTCACCATCGGCCCGTGGACCGACGAGGGGTTTTACTACGACATCGCGGGCGTCGAACTGGACAGCGACGACCTCGCCGAAATCGAGGCCGAGGCACACGACATCATCGAGGAGGACCTCGACATCGAGCGCACCGAGAAGTCGCGCGAGGAGGCCTTCGACTTCTACGAGGACAACGAGTACAAACAGGACATCCTCGACACCGAAGCGGCGGACGAGGACCCGATTTCCTTCTACGAACAGGGCGAGTTCGCCGACCTGTGTAAGGGACCGCACGTCTCCTCGACCGGCGAAGTCGGCGGCTTCACGCTGCTCGAAACCTCGGCGGCCTACTGGCGCGGCGACGAGGAGAACGACACGCTGACGCGCGTGTACGGGACGGCGTTCCCGACCGAGAAGGGCCTCGAACAGTACCTCGAACGGGTCGAAGAGGCCGAAGAGCGCGACCACCGCAAACTCGGCAAGGAACTGGACCTGTTCTCCATCGACGAGACGACGGGGCCGGGCCTGCCGCTCTACCATCCCAACGGAAAGACCATCCTGCGCGAACTCTCCGACTACGCCGGTGAACTCAACCGCGGTGCGGGCTACGACGAGGTGGAGACGCCGCACTTGTTCCGCACGGAACTCTGGAAGAAGTCCGGCCACTACGACAACTACGTGGACGACATGTTCCTCCTCGACGTGAACGACGAGGAGTACGGCCTGAAGCCGATGAACTGCCCCGGCCACGCGACCATCTTCGACCAGCACAGTTGGAGTTACCGCGACCTGCCGATTCGCTACTTCGAGAACGGCAAGGTGTATCGCAAGGAACAGCGCGGCGAACTCTCCGGCCTCTCGCGTGTCTGGTCGTTCACCATCGACGACGGCCACCTGTTCGTCCGGCCCGACCAGATAGAGCGCGAGATTCGGAAGGTCATGGACCTCATCTTCGAGGTCATCGAGACGTTCGACTTGGACGTGGAAGTCGCGCTCGCCACCCGCCCCGAGAAGTCCGTCGGCAGCGACGAACTCTGGGAGCACGCCGAAGAGCAACTCCGTTCCGTCCTCGAATCCTCCGGCATGGACTACGACATCGAGGCGGGGGATGGCGCGTTCTACGGCCCCAAAATCGACTTCGGCTTCGAGGACGCCCTCGGGCGCGTCTGGGACGGCCCGACGGTCCAACTCGACTTCAACATGCCCGAGCGCTTCGACCTGAGCTACGTCACCGAGGACAACGAAGAGGAGCGCCCGGTCATGATTCACCGCGCGCTGTACGGTAGCTACGAGCGCTTCTTCATGGTGCTCATCGAGCACTTCGACGGCAAGTTCCCGCTCTGGCTCTCGCCCGAGCAGGTCCGCGTCCTGCCCGTCAGCGACGACAACCTCGGCTACGCCCACCGCGTGGCGAACGAACTCGACGACTTCCGCGTCGAGGTCGAAGACCGCTCGTGGACCGTCGGACGCAAGATTCAGCAGGCCCACGACGACCGCGTGCCGTACATGATCGTCGTCGGCGGCGACGAGGAGGAGGCGGGAACGATTTCGGTCCGCGACCGCAAGGAGCGCGAGGAGAAGGACGTGTCGCTTTCGGAGTTTCGCAAGCACTTGGAAGCTGAGCGCGAGGAGAAGAGTACCGAACTCGCGTTCTTGGACTGAGGCGACTCGGTTACCGTTCGCCGATTCTGCCGGAATACTCGATTGGACACAGATTTCATCGGAATTGCTGGGTAGCGGACGCGAATCGGGCACCGACTCGGCAGTGGTTTCGGTGGAACGATACGGATTACGAACGTGGCACCGAGCGTCCGAATGATTCGGAGTCGTGAGCGTCCCGTAGCCAAATCCCGGCGAGCACGAAGAGCAGTGCCACTGGCGCGACGAACAGGCCGATTGTAAGGATACCGAGGACCGTCAGCACGAGGAGGGCGATGGCGGTGAGCCAGACGAGTACTCGGTTCTCGTTCCATGCGCCATAGCCGCCGATGAGGGCGAAGACGAGGATGAACAGTGAAATGAAAAAGAGGGCTGGGTCGGCCCCATTCACGCCGAGGACGTAGTCGATTCCGGACGGTCCCCGAACGACGCTACAACCCCCGCTCGAAGTGCATACTTCGCTCGTTCCGAATGGGACGAACATGAGATCGAGCGAAAGGGCGATACCCAGTATCGCCCCGAGAACACCCGCTTTGGTACCCTTCGAAAATCGTGAATGACGGGCCATTGTACCGACTATATCGCGTTGTGGATGATTAACGATTCCTTTTGAGAAGATGGCAAATCTACCGAACTCAGTCCAACTCGTCGCTGCGCTTCGTCTCCCGCAGGATGAACGGCCCGATCGAAAGCGTCCGCTTCGCCACCGTCGAAATCCTGAGGATGTAGGCTAACAGGATGATGAACGGGACGATTGCAATCGTGGAGGCCAGACTCACGGTCAGCACGTCGTTGCTGATGCCGAAGGTGGAACCCGGAATCGCCTTCGCGTCGAAGTAGATTATCATCGAGATGGTGACGACGAGCGCGGGAACCGCCGTGTACAGCATGGCCCGCGAGAGGTTGACGAACTCCCACTGGAAGTAGAGCGTTTTGAGATGTTCGCGCGAGGGGCCGAAGTAGGTCAGCGATTCGATGATGTCGTCGAACGCCTCGTCCGCTTCGTCGGTGAGGTCGTCCGCGTGTTCGTTGCGGATCTTCCGCGCGAGGAAGATTTTCCACGAGTAGTTGAAGTTGAGGATGGCAGAGAGCACGTCGAACGTCCCGAACTGCGTGTCTTCGAGCGAGTCGCTCACCTCGTTCGCGTTGCCGGTCAGTCCATCGACGTAGCTTCGAATCTCGTCCTTTAGCTCCTCGTCCCGACTCGACTCCACCGCGTCGGCGAGCGTGTTCGCCCGCGATTTGGTCTCGTCGAGGAGTGCCTGCATGAACGACGCCGGTTCCGGCGGTGCGGTCGGAACGTCGAGCGCGTCTTCGATTTCCCGCCGGAACTCCATCGCACCCTCCATCCGGCTTCGCTGGTCGCCGACCGGGCCGAGTTCCTGCGAAAGGACGAGTTGGTTGAGCGTCACGACGAGGGTGACGCCCGTGATAATCGCGCCGACGAAGCCCTGAAACACAGTGTCCACCGCGTCGTCGCTCGGTCCGATATACTGTTGGAGCGGCGACGGGTCGAGAACGCCGAGAACGAGCAACGACACGAAAACGGCGAGCAGGATAGCTCCCGCGACGAACCACCGGTTCGCTTCCATTAAAATCCACAACTTGAGCCGACTTTCGTTGGCTCGTTCGCGCATCGTATCCCCGGGTTGCGCGCTCCCGTCGGAATCACTCATACGGAAATGGAGAGCAAGTAGTGTGAAATAGACACTTGCCGAATCCGGTCGTTCTTGCCGGAGGGAAGGACGGTCGGTTTCCTCGGAGACCGTTACAAATCGGTTTCGGTGGAGGTAGCTACGAGTTGTTCTCCTCGGTGGTCTGCTCGGTTTCCGTCTCGGTTTCCGTCTCAGTTTCCGTCTCCTCGGCCGCCACGTCGGCTTCGAGGTCCGAGAGGTCGATATCGTCGTCGCTGGACGTCGTTTCCTCCTCGGGTTCGTCCTCCATGCCCATGTCGGCCTTCAGCGTCTCCAGTTCCGAATCCACCTCGCCCGACGACTGCATCTCTTCGAGTTCGCGGTCGAGGCTGCTTTTATCCGAAAGCGCATCCTCGAACGCGCCGGTGTCCTGCAGTTCGTCCATCGCTTCCGCACGGGCTTCCATGTCCTGTGTCCTCTCCTCGGCGCGCTCGATGGCCATCCCGACGTCTTGCATCTCGTCGCCGACGCCGGTCATCGCTTCCGAGACACGGCTGTTGGCCTCGGCGGCCTCGTAACGGGCCTTCATGCTCTCCTTCTTCGTGCGGAACTCCTCGATACGGTTCTGGAGTTCGTCCTTCTTCTGGACGAGGTTATCCTGCGTGTTCTGGAGTTGCGCGATTTGGCCCTCCAAATCCTCGATTTGGTTCATTTTCTGCTTTTTCTTCTCCAGCGCCTGCCGGGCCAAATCCTCGCGGTCCTGCTTGACCGCCTGCCGCGCTTGCTGGTTGTGCTTTTCCACGTTCTCCTCGAGGCGTCGCTTCTGGATTTCGAGGCGTTTCTTCTGCGTCGTGAGGTCCGCGATACCCTGCTTTACGTCCTGCAACTCGTCGCGCATCTGCTCGTAGGAGTAATCGAGCGTCTCGGTCGGGTCCTCTGCCCGATTGAGGACGGCGTTTATCTTCGAGCGGACGACGTACGACATGCGTGAAAGTACTCCCATACTTCTATATTCAGAACCCGACCCTTAAAATCCTCACCAAGCTAACACGCCCGCATGGTGTTGAACGAAGTCGTCGTCCCCGGCGCGCGCGACGTCCGTGCGTCGCTGGACGAACCCGAAGACGGGACAGAGACCATCGTTATCGCCTGTCCACCCCATCCGCAGTTCAACGGCAACCGAAACGACAACAGGCTAGTCGCGCTCTCCGACTACCTCACGGAACGCGGCGTGGCCTGCCTGCGCTTCGATTACGGCGATTGGGACGAGGGCTACGGCGAACGAGAGGACGCGCGCAACGCGCTCCGCTGGGCGCGCGAGCGATACGATTCGGTCGGCATCTTCGGCTTCAGTTTCGGCGGCGCGATAGCGACCCTCGCGGGCGTGGACGAGAACGCGGCCGCCATCGGCCTCCTCGCGCCCGCGTCCCGACTCGCGGACGACTTGGACGCCGCCGCCGCGCTCGACGATGTGGACGTTCCGCTGAAGGTCCTCTACGGCACGCGCGACGACACCGCGGAGTGGAAACCGCTGGTCGAGCGCGCGCGAGAACTGGGCTTCGAAACCGAGGAGTTCAGCGCGGACCACTTCTTCATCGGACAGGAACAGAAGGTGGCGGGACGACTCGGTGAGTTTCTGGTCGAATCGCTTTGAAAGGCCTCGTGCTCTCGACACACTGGTCCTGCTTTCCCCAAGACGACGAGCACAGACGTCACACGACCGCACCGCCACCGCATCAGCCACACCCTCCCCAACCGATTCGCTTCGTTCGTTCCTCACTTCACTCATCCCTCGCGTGATAACCAATCGCCCCTCGGCCGCGATGGCCTCGGGCCTACCGGCGTACGCGCCGAAGGTGTCGATTCGACTTCGCGCATTCGAACGGTCCGTAGTGGCGCACGCTGGCGGGGCTTTTACCGTCATCTCCACTTCCGTTTTTTCGAACTCGGATTCATCTCAAGGTCGAACTTCGAAGTATCCAACATATGCCACATCCTGTCGAACGACGACGCCTCCGAAATGGTTTTGAAGAACGGTTGCGGAAAGTCAGTATGCCGACTGACCCCGAGACAAACTACGACCCCGAGATGGGGAAGAAGTTCATTTTCGTCACAGGGGGCGTCATGTCCGGACTTGGCAAAGGCATTACCGCCGCGAGCACTGGGCGACTGCTCGCAAATGCCGGGTTCGACGTGACCGCCGTGAAAATCGACCCGTATCTGAACGTGGACGCGGGGACGATGAATCCCTATCAGCATGGTGAAGTGTACGTACTGAAAGACGGTGGCGAGGTCGACCTCGACTTGGGGAACTACGAACGGTTCCTCGACATCGACATGACCTTCGACCACAACATCACGACCGGCAAGGCCTACCAGTACGTCATCGAGAAGGAACGCGCCGGGGATTATCTGGGCAAGACGGTCCAGATCATCCCGCACATCACGGACGAAATCAAGCGCCGCATCCGCGAGGCCGCCGAGGGCCACGACGTGTGTATCGTCGAAGTGGGCGGCACCGTGGGCGACATCGAGAGCATGCCGTTCCTCGAAGCGCTGCGCCAGTTCGCCACGGAACAGGACGACGACGATTTCCTCTTGACCCACGTCACGCTCGTCCCGCACTCGAAAAACGGCGAACAGAAGACGAAGCCGACCCAGCACAGCGTGAAGGAACTCCGGAGCATCGGCCTGCAACCCGACGTGCTCGTCGGGCGCTGTAGCGACGGACTCGAACCGAAGACGAAGGAGAAAATCGCGCTGTTCTGCGACGTGCCGACCGACGCCGTGTTCTCGAACCCTGACGTGGAGGACATCTACCACGTCCCGCTCGTCGTCGAGGAAGAGGGCCTGGACGAGTACGTCATGGAGCAACTCTCCCTGACGGAGCAGGCGGTTCCGAGCGACGAGCGAAGCACCGCGTGGCGCGAACTCGTCACGCGGGAAACCGAGGGCGAAGTCGATATCGCGCTCGTCGGCAAGTACGCGCTCGAGGACGCCTACATGTCCATCCACGAGGCGCTCAAACACGCCGGATTGGAGAAGAACGTCGACGTCAACGTCCTCTGGGTGGACGCGGACGAGATGGACGACGACCACGAGGAGCGTCTCAAGGAGGCCGACGGAATCGTCGTCCCCGGCGGGTTCGGCAGTCGCGGAACCGAGGGCAAAGTCGAGGCCATCCGCTACGCCCGCGAGAACGACGTTCCGTTCCTCGGCCTCTGTCTCGGCTTCCAGATGGCCGTCGTGGAGTACGCCCGGAACGTCCTCGGATTGGACGGTGCGAACTCCGCCGAACTCGACGCGAACACGGCACACCCCGTCATCGACATCCTCCCCGAACAGTACGAGGTCGAGGACATGGGCGGAACGATGCGCCTCGGTGCACACGAGACCGACATCGAATCAGGAACCCTCGCGGAGCGGGTGTACGGCGCGACGAGTTGCACGGAGCGCCACCGCCACCGCTACGAGGTGAACCCCGAATACTTCGAGGACTTCGAAGGCGAGGACCTCGTCTTCTCCGGTCGCGCCGGGAACCGGATGGAAATCCTCGAATTGGACGACCACCCGTACTTCTTCGGGACGCAGTTCCATCCGGAGTTCCGCTCCCGACCCGACCGCGCGAGTCCGCCGTTCGTCGGCCTCCTCGATGCGGTCCTCGACGAAGCGGAGACGCGAGAGGAGGTAGAAGCCTGATGGTAGACACTGGTAAATTCATTGAAGAGGCAGTCGCAGAGATTCGAGAAGCGGTCGGTGACTCGCACGCAATCATCGCGCTGTCGGGCGGCGTCGATTCGTCCGTCGCCGCCGGACTCGCGTACAAGGCCATCGGCGACCAACTCACGCCGGTTTACGTCGATACCGGGCTGATGCGCAAGGGCGAGACCGACCAGATTCGCAAGACGTTCTCCTACATGAGTTCGTTGGAGGTCGTGGAAGCCGAAGACCGGTTCTTCGACGCGCTGTCGGGCGTCATCGACCCCGAGGAGAAGCGGAAGGTCATCGGCGAGCAGTTCATCCGCGAGTTCGAGCGCGAGGCGCGCGTCACGGACGCCGACTACCTCGTGCAGGGGACGATTTACCCCGACCGAATCGAGAGCGAGGGCGGCATCAAGTCCCACCACAACGTCGGCGGCCTGCCGGACGTGGTGGACTTCGACGGCATCGTGGAACCCGTCCGCGACCTCTACAAGGACGAGGTGCGCGAGGTCGCTCGCGCGCTCGGCATGGAGGAGATAATCGCCGAACGCATGCCGTTCCCCGGTCCGGGACTGGCCGTCCGCGTCGTCGGCGAAGTCACGCCCGAGAAGGCGCAGGTCGCGCGCGAGGCGTGCCACGTCGTGGAGGAGGAACTGGAGGAGTACGACCCGTGGCAGGCGTTCGCCGCCGTCGTCGGCAAGGGAACCGGCGTCAAAGGTGACAACCGCGTTCACGGCTGGATCGTCGCGGTGCGGTCGGTCGAGTCGCGCGACGGCATGACCGCCCGCGCACAGGAACTCGACTGGGACACGCTCCAGCGCATTCAATCGCGCATCACCGGCCAGAACGAGAACGTCGCCCGCGTCGTCTACGACGTGACACATAAACCTCCGGCGACCATCGAGTACGAGTGATGCGCGCAGTCATCGCAGGTCCGGACGACGGAGAACTCGGTCGCGCCCTCGAATCGGAGGGCGTCGAATTGACGACTGTCGACGGTGTCGCCTCCCGCCCCGCGCTCGAAGACGCGGCCATCCACGACGCCGACCTGTTCGTCCTCACGGACGTCGGACAGGCAACGGCGATCGCGGTCGCGAAGGACGTGAACCCGGACGTTCGCGTCGTCGTCTACGACGAGGATTCCATCCCCGAATTCGCCCGCAGTCAGGCCGACCTCATCGTGGACCCGAACCTCCTCGATGCGAGTGCGGTCGCCGAGGAGTTGGCGGCCTGAGCGACGACAGCCACGGACGAAAAGCAGGAGACGGAAGCGGAGAATGGAATCGACGGTATCGGTCGGAAGGGACAGGGTTAATCCCTGTCCCGACGAGATTTTTTCATGAGCTACGAAGTCCGTGACGAACTGCCGACCCCCGAAGAGTTCGTCGCCCTCCGCGACGCCGCCGACATGGCACCGCGAAGCGTGGAAGCCGTCGAACGAGGATTGCCGAACTCGGTGTTCGGCGTGACCGTCGTGGACGACGAAACCGACGATGTCGTCGGCATGGCCCG
Organism: Haladaptatus sp. HS23; assembly: GCF_056892285.1. Taxonomy (NCBI): domain Archaea; kingdom Methanobacteriati; phylum Methanobacteriota; class Halobacteria; order Halobacteriales; family Haladaptataceae; genus Haladaptatus; species Haladaptatus sp. HS23. The sequence goes on from NZ_JBXGLH010000001.1 coordinate 516,919, forward strand.
CATCATCGGCGACGGCGGGTCCGTCTACCAAATCGGGGACATGGCGGTCCACCCCGACCACCAGCGGCAGGGGCTTGGGTCCCGTATGATGGAGCGGTTGATGGAGTACTTGGAGGAGACCGCACCCGAAGGAGCCTACGTCAACCTCATGGCCGACGTGGAGGGCTTTTACGAGCAGTTCGGCTTCGAGTACACCGCACCCGCTTCGCGCGGGATGTACCGGCGGATGTGACGAACACGAAGTAGCGGATGTGACGAATATGGACTGTGTTTTCGCATCGTTTTCGTTCGGTTCCGAGTTTGCTACGTGAGGTTCTACGTGCCGCCGCTGTCGGTCACTTTTGGGGATGGCTTGCTCGAAAGTCCCCGTTCGTTTTCTGACTTTAGTTGCTCTCTGACTCGTGGTCGGTATTGCTGTGAGCCCAAGTACAGACGTCGATGAAACCGCACCGCGACAGCCACTCCCTCCCCAGCCGATTCCTTCGGTCGCTGGCTCCCTTCGTCATCCCTCGCACGACTTCACTGAGGCGACGCGGCTGAGAGTGGCCGCGTCGCCCCGCCAGCGCGCGCCACGTTGTTTGCTCGATTGGCGGTCAGGGCGTTTCCCCCTCGTTCGCGCGTTCGACGATTCACAACGAGTCGGCGAGTTCGCGGAGGCGCTCGCTCCCGTCGCGGAGGAAGGGGACGCCGTGGCCCATCGCGGCCACCTCGAAATCGGGGGTTCGGGATTCGAGCGACACGATGCTGTCGCGGACCGCCTCGGTGTCGTAGCTCATCGCCCACGCGGAAGCGGTCAGTTTCCCGTGGTCTTCGAAAACGAGGTCGCCGAGGAAGGCCACGTCCAGCGACTCGCTGACGTAGGCCATGTGGCCGGGCGAGTGGCCCGGCGTGGCGTAGGCAGTGAAACTCCCGATTTCGTCGCCGTCCTCGACGGTGATGACCTCCTCGTCGGGACTGGAGAGGAGCGGGCGCGTGGCGAGTTGGAACGCTCCCTTGTGGTTGTGCCAGTCGGGTGCGTCGGCCCCGGAGAGGAGCGGCGCGTCCGCTTCGCCGACGTGTATCGGCGCGTCGAACGGTAGGCGCGCGAGCGAGCCGACGTGGTCGAGGTCGTAGTGGGTTATCAGCACCCGGTCCACGTCGTTGATGGAGTACCCCGCCTCCCGGACGCCGCGCATGATGTCGCCGCTGTCGAAGGGCGTCCCGGCGTCCACGAGGGTCAGGTCGCTACCGTCGTCGGCGAGATAGCAGTTCACGCTCCCGAGGTCGAGCCACCACACGTCGTCCGCGAGTTGCGTCACCATACGGGGAGTACGACGGCCAGCCACTTGAGCGTAAACAGGTGATTTTTGGTTATCGGCGACGCAGTACACGGTATGGGAACGCCACTGCCGACCGAGACGCGCGACATCGACCGGTGGCGCGCGACGAAAGCCGTCTTTCCGTTTATGGCGCTCGGACTGATAGACTTGGTACTCATCCTCGGGTGGGGACTCAACCCGCTCTGGGGGTTCGCCATCCTCCCGCCGATGATATTCATCAGCGTGTTAGCGTGGATAAGCTTCAAGTCTGGATTCATCGACGAGAACGCGGAGTACGCGGAGGAGTAGCGTGTTGGACCGCACCCCCGACCTCGACCCGGACGACGGCGAGGTGCTGACGGAGGAACTGGTCGTCACCGACGACGTTCTGGTGAAGGCCTTCGCGCTTGGTTCCGGAGCGGAACTCAGCCCGCACGAACACGGCGACAGCACGAACGTCTTTCACGTCCTCTCGGGAGAGGTGACGGTGATTCAGGACGACGAGGAGGAGACGGTTTCCGCTCCCGGCGTCGTCCTCCACGAACGCGGCGTAGTCCACGGCGCGCGAAACGATTCGGACGACGTGGCGATGCTGACGGCGAGTCTCTGTCCGCTTCCGTGAGATAGGGGTATGTTTTCGTCGGTTTTGGTGCGGAAGATACTTATTCAGTCTCACCAACAATAACTAGCGATGAACCATTCCCTCCGACGGTTCGCACTTGGATTGTACGCCCTGTGGCTTCTCGCCACCGTCCTGCTGATTCTCGGAAAGTACACCCCGTTCCCGACGGTTCCGGTCGTCCACGATGCGGTCGTGTTCGGCGCAGTGATTCTGACGCTGGGCGGTGCCGGAAGGCTCGTTCGGGACGGCTATCGGCGATTCGTTGCGTAAGTCAGGAACGGTCTCGTCGTTGCAGTTCCGTCCAAGAATCCACGCACCCGTTAGCCGAGGTGGCCGCTTTCGGAACGACTTTGAAACCGCGATACATCCCCGCATGCATGAACCGAATCATCGGGGAACGCGAGTTGGATGAAACGCCGTTCTCAGCGGAAGCCGCCCGGGAGACGTTCGAACGGATGGTTCTCGCCCGGCGATTCGACGAGCGCGCAATCGCCCTCCAACGACGTGGCTGGATGAGCAGTTGGCCGCCGTACCGCGGACAGGAAGCCTCGCAGGTCGGTGCCGCGCTGGCGATGGCCGACGACGATTGGCTCTTTCCGACCTACCGCTCGAACGGGATGCAGGTCGCACGCGGCGTCCCCATCAGCGACATCCTGCTGTTCCGCCGTGGACGCCCGGAGTTCAACTCCGACCACGACGTCCCCACCTTCCCGCAAGCGGTTCCCATCGCCACGCAAATCCCACACGCGGCGGGCGCGGGCATGGCGATGAACTACCGCGGTGACGAGGACGCCGTGTTGTGTTACTTCGGCGACGGCGCGACGAGCGAGGGCGACTTCCACGAGGGACTGAACTTCGCGGGCGTGTTCGACGCGCCGGTCGTCTTCTTCTGTGAGAACAACAACTGGGCCATCAGCCTTCCGCGACACAAACAGACCGCGAGCGAGAGCATCGCCGTCAAGGCAGAAGCCTACGGCTTCGATGGCGTGCAGGTGGACGGCAACGACCCGTTGGCGGTCCGCGAGACGGTCGCCGACGCGCTCGACTCCGCCCGGAAGGGCGAACCAGTCCTCGTCGAGAGTCTCACGTACCGACAGGGTGCCCACACCACGAGCGACGACCCCAGCAAGTACGAGGACGTGGAACGGGACCTGCCGGAGTGGCGAAAGGCCGACCCCCTCGAACGCTACGAGACGTGGCTCCGCGAGCGGGACCTCGTCGACGACGAGTTCGTCGAGGCTGCCTACGACGAGGCGGACGAAATCCTCGCGGAGGCCGTCGAGGAAGCCGAAGCCGTCGAGGAAGCCGAAGCCGTCGAGGACCCCGACCCGCACGACGTGTTCGACCGGGTGTACGCGGACGTTCCGCCGCGCCTCCGCGAGCAGCGAGAGTGGCTCGACTCGTTCCTCGAAGACCACGACGTGTACGAACTGGAACACTGAGAGAAACCGCGTTTTTCCCGAGTCGCAGAACCGGCGACCGTGGCTGTCCGTTTAAGTCGAACGGGTTCGAACACCCACCGAGTTCATGCCCGTACCGACCGCCGGAACCGACCGTCGTCATCTCCACGGACGAACCCATACCCGCCGAGTGGAATGACCGAGGAGAGCGAGGTACGGGCCATCGCCGCGCTCCTCGAAGACGAGTACGCCCATGCCATCCTCCGCCATACGAGCGAGCAACCCATGTCCGCGAACGAACTGAGCGACGCGTGCGACGCATCGGTTTCCACTGTGTATCGCCGTATCGAACGACTGCAGGAACGCGACCTGCTCGCGGAGGAACTGGAACTCGACAGGGATGGCCATCACTACAAGACGTACAGCGCGCGCCTCGACAGAATCGAAATCGAACTGGTCGACGGCAGATTCGAAATCGAGGTCACGTATCGTGAGGAGAACGCCGCCGACCGGTTCACCGACCTGTTCGAGGGGTTGCGATGATTTCGACGCTCCAGACGACAGCGACGGGCGGGTCGCCCCTCGTTATCGCTCTCGTGTTCGTCTGCTTGCTCCTCACCTCCGTGCTGTCGCTCGCCGTCGCGGGACTGGTGGTTCGCGGCTATCGCCGGAACCGGGACGGGGCGCGACTGTGGCTGGCACTCGGGCTGATACTGCTCACGACGGGTCCGATCGCGTTACAACTCGTCCTGACGAATCTCACCGGTGTCTCGGCCGTCGACCGGTCGGCGGCCGCCAACGCGAGCAAACTGCTCGGACTCGGTGCCGTGCTGTACGCGATTTACGGCGTCACACGACCCCGGCCGCCACAGGAAGGGGGAGAGAAGGCAGGGCTCTCCCTCTTTCCCTTCGCGGCCGCGAACGCGGAGACGCTCGCCCTCGGCTTCTCCGGAATCACCGGCATCGTGGGGTTGTTCGTCGCGTCGGTGGCCTATCGCGGCTACCGGCGCAACGAGAGCAGACCGATGCTGTATTTGGCCCTCGGAATCGTCCTCCTCACGGCGGTTCCCGCCGCGGTGAACGTCCTGTTGACCGCCTCGGCGGGAGCGACCGACGCGGAAATCCTGCTGTCCCTCACCGTCTCCCACCTCTGCGGCGTGGTGTCGATTCTGTACGCCCTCAGGCGGGCGTGAGCGGTTCAGTTACGTTCGGTCCGCGTCCGGTTCAGGCGGCGACGTCCGCAACATGATTCGCGCGTATCGAGCCCAGAGACGAGCGAGGCCGTTCAGCAGCGAGAACGAGCACAACAGCAGGAACGCGCCGAGACACGCGACGAGGAGGGCACCCGGAAGCGTCTCCACGTGCCACGACCCGAGTTCGAACGTCGTCGTGAGACCGACGAGCAGGTTGTCCCACCCGAACAGGACGTCGAGGGTGAAACGGCGGGTCGGAATCGGGGAGAACGCGACGACCGACGAGCGGGAGTAGTAGAACGGCGCGAGCAGGAAACTCCCCGCCGTCGCCACCAGCCACCACATGAGGCTGAAGGCGAACGTCCCGTAGACGAACTCGCTGAGCAGATAGGCGACGGCCTTCCACGTGCGAGTGTCGGTGACGAGGTGTTTCGTACGGTTCCAGTGGCCAGGCCGCGGTTCGGCGGGAGACGACGGGATTTCGACGTCGAGCAACGACCCGACGAGCCGTCGTTCGACGTCCGCCAACCCGACGGCTAATGCGAGCAACAGGACGACGAGCGGAATCCCGACGAGAACGACGACGAGTCCGACGGCGAACGGAAATCCGACCGATAACAGGGTGAAGTAGGCGAGACCCAGCGGAAACATCAGCAAGACGTAACAGAGGTTACGGTACGTCTGAAGCCGCATCGGGGCGCGGAGTAGCCGCCCGAAGCGGCCGGTGTCGTTCGCACGGGACGAAGGGTGAACCGACATCGGTCTATCTTCGGTGAGCAACCCTCAAATGTCTATCCGTCGCCGAAACCGGTTCTGCGTGCCGAGGCGGCGAAGCGACGGAGTGAGAGAACCAACGGGGAGACGAAAACGCCGCCACTCGGCACGATTTCAACCCGGCAGAGTTACTTTTGGTATATAGCTGTTGTGGAGGCTCGCCGAGGCTGCGACCGTGCTATCCGGATTATCCCCGTCCCCAGTGACGGTGTTACCGGAGACAGACGATGGCTGCAAAACGAACCGACCAGCGACGGCGACGCGACGCCACCGGGTCGCCGACTGAACGTGACCGAGCGCACGAAGAGAGATTCGAACCGACAGCGACCAATCGACGGGGGCTCCTCCGGGCGGCCGGAGGCCTCGCCGCCGTCGGCCTCCTCGCCGGGTGTACCGGCGACGGAAACGACGGCGGACCGAATGGTTCCGACGATGGAGGACCGAGCGTGGAGGAGTGGCTCTCGGGGACGGACAACTACGGGTCCGTGACGGATATGACCGGCGAGGAGGCCGTCACCGTCGAAGTCGGCCCGTCGGGGAACGAGTACGCGTTCGAACCGGCGGCGATTCGAATTTCATCGGGAACGACGGTCACGTGGAAGTGGAAAGGGAGCGGCTATCACAACGTCGTCGCGTCGGACGGCGAGTTCGAAAGTGGACATCCGGAGCGGAAGGCGACCTTCCGACACTCGTTCGAATCGACCGGAACGGTGCTTTACTACTGCAAACCCCACGAATCGATGGGGATGAAGGGTGCCATCGTGGTCGCGAACGGGAACGGAGGAACGGACGCTGACGAACGGCCGAATCCAACGGGGGCGTGACGATGACAACCGATACGGCACCGAACGAACGGAGCATCTCGTCCCCGGAGTGGTGGACGGCTCAACGAACGAAGTCGGCCGGAGTCGGCGGCATCGTCGGGGGCGTCGGCCTGCTCGCGCTTTCGTTCGGTCGAACCGGAGGTGGGTTCGAACCCGGGGCGGTGGGAGCCCTCTACCCCGTCGGCTACGTGCTGCTGGCGGTCCCGTTGCTGGCGGCGAACGCCCGATACGGGTTCGACTACGGTCGCCGTGGTCGCACTGTCGCCACCGTATTTTTGGTCTCGCTGTTGAGCTATGCGGCCTCGACAATCCTATTGCTCACGAGTCGCATCGTCTTCGGGTCGCCGCTCGTTCCGGTCGGGGCCCTCATTGGAATCGCGTACATCGCGATACGCCTGTTCGGAAGCCTCTTCGGGGTCGTGCTGTGGCGACGGACGGCCGTGAACGGACTGACGGCGGCGTTGTTCGTCAGTATCGTGCCCGCGATTTTCCTCCTCGGTCCGCTCGCCGCCATCGGCTATCCGGGCGTGTGGGTCGAATCGCCGCTCTATCTGGCAAGCATCGCCCTCGGGTACGAACTCCTGACGGTTGAAAGGGAAGCGGTGGAAAACGAGGGAAAGGCAGAGACCCATGTCCGATAGCGACCGAGTTTCCCGACGAACGCGGTGGTCCCGCTACGGGTACGCCGGCCTGATGGCACTCTTTACCGTCTGCGTCCTCGTCCAGCTATACGTCGCGGGAATGGCGGTCTTCATCGACCCGACGAACTGGACACTTCACACGGGATTCGTCCACGTCTTCGAGTTCGTCCCCGTTCCGTTGCTCGTCGTCGCGTATCTGGGGGGACTACCACGGCCACTCAAATGGACACCGGTCGTCCTCTATCTGCTCGTCGGGGTTCAGTATGCGACGGCCCATCAGTTCGGTACCTACGTCGCCGCGATTCATCCGGTGAACGCGATGGTGATATTCGGCGTGGCGGCGGGTGCGACGAAACGAGCGTGGTCGTGGACGGGTCCCTAAAAACGACACCGTGACCAATGGGGTTCGAACGTCGTCTAGAATCAGTCGATGGCGATATACGTTTTCGTGTCCACGACGCCGTCGAGGCCTTGAATGGCGGACGAGGAGGTCTGGAGGACCTCGTACACTTCGTCCGTGTCCACCTCGACGACGATGTCGTAGTCCCCGGCGACGATATGCGCTTCTCCCACGTTCTCCAGGCCACGCACCGATTCGAGCAACCCTTGGGACTTTCCGGCGGCCGTGTTCACCATGATAAACGCGTGTACCATTATGCCGTGTGATACTCTATCATGCGAGAAAAACCTTTGCCCGGGTCGAACTGACGACGCGAATTCTCCGGACATCTCCGTTCCGTACCGCGAACCATCCGCTCTCGAGATGCATTGAGTACGGGGTCCTCTCCGGAGAAAGCTTATTCAACCCCTCTATCGTACGGAGTGACATGCGATTCGTTATCATAGGTGCTGGGAGGGTCGGCCTACGAACCGCCCGCGTCCTTCGGGAGGAGGGTCACGAGGTGGTGCTGGTAGAAAACGACGCGAACAAAGCGAAACGTGCGCGCACCGACGGCTTCGAGGTAATCGAAGGGGACGGGTCGCACGAGTCGGTTCTCGAACAGACGGACCTCGACAGGGCGGATGCCCTCGGCGGACTGACGGGAGATTTGAACGTCAACTTCGCGGCCTGCATGGTCGGCAAACATCACGGCTGTCGGACCATCCTTCGCATCGACAACGACTACCGAGAGGACATCTACCGCAAGTTCGCGAGCGACGTGGACGAGGTGGTCTACCCGGAACGATTAGGCGCTATCGGTGCGAAAAACGCTCTCCTCGGTGGGAACATCCGCGCCATCGCCGATATCGCACAGAACCTGCAGGTGGTCGAACTCACTATCACCGAGGAGTCCCCCATGCGCGGGTACTCCATCAGCGAACTCGAACTGCCGGCCGACGCGCGGATTCTCGCGTTCGGGAAACACGGCGATAGAATCGGCATCCCGCTGCCCGACGACTCACTCGAAGTCGGGGACAGAGTGGCCGTCCTCGCCGATTTCGGGGTGTTAGACGACGTTCGGAGAATCCTCGTCGGCAACGGCAGTCGGGCGGCAGCGGGAGCGGGAGGTGTCTGAGATGGTCGCCGCATACATCATGGTCAAGGCGAATACGGGCGAGGCGGACCGATTGAAAAACACGATACTCGACATCGACGGCGTCGAGGATGCCCACATCGTCGCCGGAGACGTGGACCTCATCGTGAAGGTGAACGTCGAGAACCCCGCGGAAGTGAAGACCGTCGCCGCCGACGGAATTCAGGGCGTTCAGGGTGTCGAGGACACTCAAACGTACATCTCGATGGACTGACCTCGGACAGGAGAGAATCGCAGACGACGCACTTCGCGTCCGGTAGCTTTTCGCGTTCGGTAGCCTCTTCCGTCAGTCGATGTCGGCGCACGCGATTTATCACTTACCGATAGCTAGTCGTACGACTGGTGTGCCCGGTCCAACATCCCGGCGGCGGGTTCGTCGTAGTCGTATCCCGGTATGAGACCCTGCATCCACGTTCCTTCGGCGAAATCGACGATGGCCTTCGCGTCCTCCGCCGCCTTGTCGGGGTAGCCCGAAAACGCGACTTCGAGGACGACGACGTCGTCCGAGCGTTCTATCGTCGGTGGCGTCACCTCGTCCGCCGAAACGACCGTGTGGGCGTCTTCCAACCGGAGTTCGAGCGTTTCGAACCAGCCCGTTTCCACCACGTCGGCGACCGAATCGTCGGAGACGACGGCCGAAAGCGTCGGCATTCGGACGGTTACTTCGACGGGGTCGGAGAGGGACACGCGACCGTCGAACGGCGTCGTGGTCACGACGAAGGTGTCGTCATCCCGCTCGAAACCGTCGTGCAGGCGAAACGGACGTTCGACTGCGTTCGTTTTCGTCATTGACTGTCGGTAGGACCGGCGAACGGAAGGGCGTTACGAGAAGTCGCGTTCGACGTCGACCTCCGGTGTCCAGTACAGGTCGTCGTCGTAGACGACTGCCGTCTCCTCGAAGCCTAAATACCGTTGTAGTTCCTCGCCGGAGACGGTGAACGTCGGCAGGGCGCCGCCGAGGAGGTAGGCCATCCGTTCGTCATCGATGTAGGGAACGACCAACGAACCGACGGAGTGGCGGTTCGTCGAGTACGTTCGGACTCCGAGTTCGTACTCGTCGTCCCCGAGCGGTTCGACCGTGAATACCAACGGCGCACTCTCCGATTGGACGACTTGGACGCTACCGTCGCCGACGGCCACGTACTGGTTTCCGACGAGGCGCCGTCGTTTCGCAATCGAGAGGGCAGAGCGGAGCGGAAACCCGGCGTTGAGCAGTTTAGCGATGGTTCGGCCGATGACCGTCGCACCCGCGTTTCCGATTTCGCTGTAGGTGACGATGCCGCCGATGCTCCCCGCCTCGACGAGGCGCTTTCCGGGGACGTAGGACCGGCACGCGTTCAGCAGAAACATATCGACGTTGACGTCCGTCACGTCGTCGGGGCGGAGGAGGCCGTCGTGGCAGACGAACGCCTCGTTCTCGACGTGGCCGATGTAGTGGAAGAAGTCCGTCGGCCTGCACAGGTGGTCCCGGAGTTCCGCCGTCGAGCAGTTCCGGTCAACCGTTACGTCGAACGGCAGGTCGTCGTGGCTGTACAGCGTGTCCCGATACTCCGCTCGCATCTTCGGGTCGTTGCAGACGATGGTGATTCGCGGGTCGTCCGCCGACCCGTCGCGGCCGACGCGATGTTCGAACCCGGACTTGGCGAGTTTGTTGCCGCCGACCGGCGCACCCGTTCCGAGCCACGCATGTTCGAGCGTTTCCGTCTCCGGCGGAACGACGTACTCCTCGTTGGGAATGGGCTCCGACGGATACCGACGGTCCACCTCCGTCGACCGGGTGAACGCCGCGACATCCGTTGCCGACGTTACCGTCGTGCTGGACTCGTGGTCCGTCGTCGCCACGCCGATTGTCGGGAGGTCCCGGATAACGTACGGGAGTTCGGCCACGTTTCCCGGCTCAGCGGTCGTTTGCACCGAGAGTCGCCACGTCGGGAGCGTGTCCTCGAAAATCGAAAAGGGAACGTCGAGATACGCGTCCAGACGGTCGGAAATCGACGCGTCGTAGAGCGTTTCGAAGTCGAGGTCGACGAGCGATTCGACCGCGCGTCGTTCGTGTAACTCCATCCGGTAGAGGCCCTCGGTTCGGGTGAGGCAGTCGAAAAACAGCGTCTGTTTGAGGACGCGTCCCACTTCGCCCTCGAAGCCGCGTTTCGGATGGGTGAGTGGATACGTCCCCTGTTCCGTGACGATTCGGGGTGTGTTCCCGGGGACGACCGTCGCACCGAGGTAGTACGCGAGCGAGGCGACCGGAAAGATGGATTCGAATGCGGGCGGGACTTCGATGGTCACGCCCGTTTCGGGGGGTTGCATGTCGTCCGGTACGTGCAGTTCGTCGCCGAACTCGACCGTCGGGGGATGGCCGCGAAGGGTGGGAAACGACCGTTCGGGGCTGGTCGTCTTCAACGCCGACCCGAACGAGGAAACCGCCGCCATCACGTCAACCGGGTCGGTCGTCGTCGTTACCGTCCCCGCCGGGCGGGTGTGAGCGGAGCGAGCGCCGATTTCGACGGCCGTTTCGTCGCCGAACGAGAGGGTGAGTTCGTCCTCTCCGATGTCGAAATCGAGCGAAGAATTCACTCGAAGATACGTCTTGACCGTCGTCGTCAGTTCGATGTAGTACTCGTCGGACGGAAGCGTGGCTGCCGTCTCGTGGTCGATAGTGACGAGGAGTTCGCCCGACGTGTCGCGGACGAAGGCAGATACCATGGACGGAAACTCGATTCTGTCGGTTCGAACGCGCGCCACCGCACCGACGGGCGCGTCGAACCCCTCGACTGAAACCGGGTGAGGGTCCACGTGTCGGGATGTTCCAATGACGTACAGACACCGGTCGAGCGGGTCGATGACGGTCAGTCCCGGTCGGTCCTCTCGGGGTCGAAATATCGGCTCTACGCTTCGGCCGACGGTGTCGGGAACGGGTACGTCACTCATGGTTTGCGGGTTTCAGAGGTCGAACCACTCGGTCGTATAGCTCGTCTCCCGGAGATGCCAGCGTTGTTCCGGGCCTCTGTCGCCGGCCCGAAGTTCGATTATCGCGTCGAACCGGTGTGCGATGGCGCGAACGTATGACGAGTCCCGGTCGATGGGAAGGACGTAATGACCCATGCCGTAAACGTCCTTGATGTGATGGCAGAGGGTTTCAAGGAACGCGTCGACCTCGGCTTCGTCGTTGTTTTCCACCAACGGGCGAAGCGTGTCGAAGCAGAAGCGAAGCTCCGCGGGTGCGAACCCGCTGCGTTCCGAATCGAGTCGTTCGATGGTGGCGACGATTTCGTCACGGAACGCCTCGATGTCTCCCCCCACGTGTTCGACGGTCGGGTCGGTCCGCATCACGCTGCCAGCGGCCGCGGAACGAGCGCCGGAGTGATAGTCGACGATGTGGGCGTCCGACCCGGCCGAACCCGCCGAGGAGAGACGGTCGCGAGCGGTGGAGATACTGCGGTCGTGAAGCGCAAAGAGCCGAGTCCGTTTGCGGGTCGAATCGCCGAGGAGCGGAACGCTGGCGGCGTCCACGACGGAATCCGGAACGGACCCGACGACGAGGAGGTTGCCGCCGAGTTGCTTGATGCGCGCGAGGCCCGGTTGGACGGTGATCATTCCATCACCGCGGACGGTCACGTGGTGGCCGTAGAGCGAAAACGAGAGTCGGCCCCCGCGTCGAGAAGTGCCGTCGTCGCGCGACTTGAAGAGTTTATCGAGGGCCTCGGGGTCGATGACGTCGTAGAGCTGCTCGGGGATGTCCGCCGGTTCGACGCCCGCCACGTCCGCGACAGCCACCGTCACCGTCGTACTGAGTGACTGCGGGCTGGAGAGGTCGTGTTGCACGCGGTGAACGTCGCGCGTGTCAGGGGAACCATCCTCATTCATATACTTTTTAAGGTTCTGTGAGCGAGAGTGAAAAACCCATCGTCATTTATCTGACATTGGGTTCGAACGTGCGGTATTTAGTCGGTTCCCGCGCTTGATAAGCGAATCACGAAATCGCCATCGAGATTCATTCTACCCATTCATACGCACGGGAGAACATCCACGGAACGCCGATAAGCATACACCCGAGACAAACCACGAAGAGAGCCAAAATCTCTCCGACGGACCAACCCACGGAACCGCCACCGCCGTCACTGGGTGGGGCGAAGTTTCCGGCGCTCTCCGACGTGTTTCCGTTCGCCGTCGAACCGTTCGGGGCGGAGATGGCGTTCGTCGTCTCCTTCTCGGTCGTCGTCACCATCGGCGTCGTTTCGCGTGCGGTATCGGTCGTTTCGGTCGAAGTCTCCGATGACGTGGAAGAATCCGCCTCGGTCGATGCTCGGGTCGTTTCCGTCGTGAGGGTCGCTGGCGTCGTAGTAGTCGTCGATACTCGGGTGGTCGGCGTTGCTGTCGTGGACGACGTGGTGGTAGATGGTTGCGTTGTGCTGGTAGACGGTGGGGGCGTGGTAGACGTCGTGGAAGTCGACGGAACGGTCGTTGTCGGCGGCGGTGCTGTCGTGGTCGTCGTTGTCGGCGGCGGTGCTGTCGTGGTCGTCGTTGTCGGCGGCGGTGCTGTCGTGGTCGTCGTTGTGGTCGTTGTGGTCGTAGTCGTTGTCGTAGTGGCCGTAGTAGTCGTGGTCGTCGTCGGCTGAGGCGTCGTTGTAGTCGTGGTGGACGTGGTTGTCGCTGTGGTCGTACCGGTCGTCGTAGTCGTCGAAGTATCGGTAGTCGTGGTTGTGCTAGTCGTCGTTTCCGTCGTAGTCGTTCCGGTCGTCGTGGACGAGGGCGTCGTCGTGTTGGTAGTGGTCGTGTTGGTAGTGGTCGTATTGATCGTCGTGTTAGTGGTGGTCGCCGTCGAGTTCGTCGTCGGCGCGAGTGCGAGCGCCGAACCGCCACCGCCTCCGATTAACGGGGTGGAATGCCCGACGACGAGGAGCCCCGCGATGAGTAAAAGAATGAGTACACGGGGCACCGACGTTCGCGTCTGAACCGAAACCATGGGTCGATGCTCATCGATTTTCAGCACCGGTTGATTATTGTTACGATTATTCGGCACAAAGGTAAATATCGTTCAATAATTTTGGCTGATTGGTATTGTTTGTGTAGGATTCAAGAACGTACTTTGAAACGTTCAATAATCATAGATGGAAGGTTGCACACGTATTCGGCAGGCGTGATAGCGTCTCACATCTTCGTATCGAACATCTTCGTATTTTACAACAAGTTATAATTCGGACGGTTCCGGGGAATGCGAGGGATGGGATTCGAACCCATGGACGTCTACACGAGCGGGTCTTAAGCCCGCCGCCGTTGGCCTAGCTTGGCAACCCTCGCGCGTCAGTCGATTACCGCTACCCGCGCAAGTGGGTTTCGGTTGGGGGTGGCCTCCCCGTTTATACGGCTTCGAATCGAATCCACTTCCATGCTCGCCCTCTCGCGCGAAGCGTACGATACGCTCATCAGTCGCTCGCGCCGAGGCCGCCCCGACGAAATCTGCGGCATTCTCGCCGGAACTCGCGGCGACCACACGGCCGTCGAGGAGGTGTTCCACGCCGAAAACGTCGCGGCGGACACGCGAACGAACTACGAAATCGACCCGGAGGAGCAACTCGCGGTCATGGACCGAATCGAGGAAGACGGCCGGGAGGTCGTCGGCTTCTACCACTCCCATCCGCTCGGTCCGGACGAACCCAGCGAAACCGACGCCGCGGACGCGACGTGGGACGGATACTCGTACGTCATCGTCTCGCTGAACGGGTCACACCCGTTCGTCGGGTCGTGGCGCTGGACCGGGGGGCGGTTCGAACCGGAAGTGGTGTGTCTGGAGTAAACAACGGGTTCCGACTCGGACGGTAGCCAACTAGGGTATGGATTTTTTACGTCGCTTCGAACAGAGGGGACATGGACGAGACGGAACCCATCGACGGGACCGGACCATCGGACCCGACCCATCGCGCGAAACTGGCGCTACAGCGCTGTGAGACGAGACACGCACCCGATTCGCGGGTGGTCGTCTTCGACGTAACTCCCGAGTCGGACGGCGACGGAATCGAACTCCGCGGGACGGTTTCCACTCCCCGTCTCGAACTGAAAGCACGCGAGGAGGTCGCCCGCGCGACGGGACGAGCGACGAGCGGCGAACTCACCGTTCTCGAACCGCTCCGAACGGACGGGACCGTCACGCGGCCCGTCGTTCCGGTTCTGGGGGACGCGGACGACGACGCGGAGCAGGTAACACAGGTTCTGTACGGCGCGCGAGTCGCCGTCTTCGACCACGACGGCGACTGGGCGCGAGTGCTGACACCCGACGGCTATCTCGGTTGGGTCGATGAGAGCGTCCTCGGCGAAGTGCAAGTCGAAGACACGAACGCCGTCGTTGCCCACGATACGACGACGACCGGCGGAGAGACGGTGTACGCTGGAACCCCCTGCCGAATCGATGGCGAAAGCGAATCGACTGCTGTCTTCCGAACCGGGGAAGAGGTCTCACCGAACGAGGCGGTTCAGCGGACACCCGGGAACCCCACCGGAGAGGATGTCGTCGAAGTCGCACGGGCGTTCCTCGGGACGGAGTACGACTGGGGCGGCATGACGAGCGAGGGTATCGACTGTTCGGGATTGGCGTGGATTTCCTATCGGGTCAACGGCCTCATCCTTCCGCGCGACGCGGACCAACAGCGAGTCATGGGCCAATCGGTCGAACGCGACGAACTCCGTCCGGGCGACTTGCTCTTTTTCCCCGGCCACGTCGCCGTCAGCCTCGGCGGCGACGAGTACGTTCACGCCTACGGCAGTGCAGAAGCGGTCGTTATCAACAGTCTCGACCCGGAAAGCGACTCGTACATCGCCGACTTGGACGAGACGTTCGAACTCGCTCGACGCCTCATCTGAGCCACGAAAACACTGCGTCGCCGATTTCGGCGATGGCGTCCGCTGCGTCGGCACCCGTGTCGGGAGTCGCCCCCTCAGTTTCCGATTCCGTCCCGCCGACGCCGTCGACGAAGACTGAGAAGACGAGCGGTCGGTCCCGATTCGAAACCGACAGAAATCCGGCGTCGAGGGCGGCGGTCGGAAGCCGTCCGGTTTTGTGTGCGACGTCGGTTTCGTAGGGGAGATAGCGCGGAACCATCGACGCGTCCTTCTGTTCGTCGAGCGGGACGGTCATCCGTTCGTAGGCGGTCGAAGAGAGCGTCGTCTCGCACACGAGGTCCGCGAAGAACCGCGCACAATCGAGCGGCGTGGTCGCGTTCGTCGGTTCGCCCGCGGGAACGTGTACGTCGAACTCTTCGAACTCAGTGTCTTCGAGCGTCGTCATCATCTTTCGCGCGAGGCGGGTTCGTTCCATGCCGAGGCGGGCCGCGGCGTCGTTCACCGCCGGCATCCCCAACCGGTCGATGAGTTGGTTCGTCGCGGCGTTGTCGCTCACCGAAATCATCGCACGCGCGAGGTCTTCGACCGTCGGCGTGGCGTCGAGGAGGTGCAACAATCCGCTTCCGCCGACGCGATTTTCGGGCGAGAGCGGACAGGGGCGGTCGAGTTCCGCGAGTCGGTCGTCGGCATCGTACCGCTCGTAGAGGGCGTAGAGGACGGGGAGTTTGATGGTACTCGCGCTCTGGAAGACGCGCGTTTCGTCGCCGGAACAGACGACGTCGAACTCGTTCGGGCCGGACGGAAATCCGAGAAAGACGCCGAGGTGGCCGTCGACGGTTTCGCCGTACTCGGCGATGACGGCCGACAGTTCGTCGCGCGTGTCGATGTTCGGTGTTTCAGGACGCATCGGTCACCGACTCCGGTTTCGTGGCCATGCCGACACACTGGTCTCTCACACCTACAAATAGTTTCGCGTCGGGGAGGTTTCGATGGCGGCAGACGGGGAATCGGGGGGCGATTCCGACCTAGCATGGGAGGGTCAACCGTTATCGGCCCCTTGTGGGAAGTTCGAACATGGAACTCAGCGAACGGAAAGAGCGGTTGCGCAGACACGCCGACGACCTCGTGTCGTCGTTCGGGTCGCCGCTGTACGCCTTTTTCGAGGAGGACTTGCGAGCGAACTACGGGACGCTTCGGAGCGTGTTAGACGAACACTACCCCGACTCCGAGGTCCACTTCGCGGTGAAGGCAAACTACAACCTCGGTATCCTCTCGGTGCTTCGGGATGCGGGGTGCAAGGCGGAAGCCTACGCGCGGTGTGAACTGACCGCCACGCAACGCGCCGGGTTCGACGCCGAGGACGTACTCCTCACCGGGATGAACCGAGCGCCCGAGGACATCGAGCGGGCGCTCGACTGGGGCGTTTCCCACCTCCTCGTGGACAACGCGACGGAGTTGGAGAAGATAATCGTGGCCGCGGAGGCGACCGGAACGGTTCCCGACGTGCTGATTCGCGGCAACCCCGCGATGGAGGTACCGACCCACCCCGAAGTGGCGACGGCGACCCGCGAGAGCAAGTTCGGCCTCGACATCGAGAGCGGACGGGCGATGGCGGTCGCACGGCAGGCCGCCGAATCCGACGCTGTCTCGCTCGCGGGCGTCCAGTTACACGTCGGCAGCCAGATTCGCGGCGTCGAACCCTACGGCGTCGCGGCGCGCGAGATGCTCGGCTTCGCGGCGGACGTACGGGACGAACTCGGCGTCGAAATCGAGGTCATCGACCTCGGCGGCGGGTTCCCCGTTCCCTACGACGAGGCGGTCCCGGACACGGAAACCATCGTGGCGCACATGGCCCGGACGATTCGGGAAACGTGTGCGGAATACGACCTCGCCGAACCGCGCCTGTTCGTCGAACCGGGACGGCGTCTCGTCGGCAACGCCGGGACCTTTCTGGGGACGGTCGGCGTCGTCAAGGAGACGCCCTACGCCGATTTCGCCGTCCTCGATGGGGGCACGAACGCGGTGTCGTCCTACTGGCCGTACCCCGTCTACGCGGTGAAAGACCGCGAGGCGACGCGAACGTACCACGTCGCGGGACCGCTCTGTTACACCGGCGACGTGGTGAGCGAGGACGTTCCGCTTCCCGAACTCGGCCCCGGAGACGTGGTAGCGGTGGACCGCATCGGCGCGTACTCGCTCGGAAGTGCGAGTCACACGAACGCCGAACCGAAACCACCGGTCGTGTTAGTTCGGAGCGACGGCACGTACGACCTCATCAGGGCGCGCGAGTCGTGCGACGACGTACTCGGCAAGGACATCGTTCCCGAATCGTTGGACGAACCGACGCGCCCGTGAGAAAGACCTTTGCGTGATGGGTACCGTGACGAAGCCATGAAACCGTCAGAGACGCTGTCGCCCGACCCGGTGGGCGGCATCGAGGAGTCGGGAGGGTTCTTCGCCGGGTTGGTCCCGAATCGGGTCGCACTCCGGTGTCTCTCCGTCGAACTCCGTGCACCACGCGAAATCGTCGTCGGCGAACCGAGCAGGTTTCTGATCAGGATAGAAAACCGCTTTCCAGTGCCGTTGAGCGTTCGGTTACCGAGAGCGAAACTCTGGGGCTGGTCGGTGGACGGAATTCCGGAGGCCGACGAACGGGGGTTCGAACCGCCGGAGACGCCGCGGACGGTCTCGTTTCGACGCCGTGGTGTCAGACTGTTCGAAGGGACATGGGACGGACAGGTCCGCCGCTCCGGAACCGACGGCGATGTCTGGAAACCGAAACCCGGAACACACACGCTCACGGCGTTTCTTGCGACTGATCATGAGTATCAAAATGTACGCGATAGCGTAGAGGTAACGGTCGTTTCCCGTTGACCCTAGTATGAAAGGGCGGCGTTATATGCCACGTCCATCTTTGCTATTAGGTATCACGAACCGGGGCTTTCGTCCCGACGACCGATACTATGACAGACAAATACGAACCCTCGTTGAACCGACGCCGATTTTTGACGGTCAGCGCGCTCGGCGGTGCGACGGCACTGGCTGGCTGTGGTGGTAAAAGTACGACCGGTGACAACCCCGGCGGAGCGGGAACGACCGACTCCGGCAACACGGACACCGGTGGAAACGACGGCGGCAACAGCGCCAGCGTGAAGGGCGGAACGTTCGTCAACACCGCCCCGGAGGACGCGACGACCCTCGACCCGCGAATGAACGAACTCGCGTGGGCGAACGGGATGCTGAACTACGTCTTCGACGCGCTCTTGGCCGTCAAACCCGACGGGAGCGAAGTCGTCCCGCATCTCGCAAAGGAGAAGCCGAAAAAGCAGGACGAGACGACCTACACCGTCCCGATTCGACAGGGCGTGAAGTTCCACAACGGAGACGAACTCACGGCGGACGACGTGGAGTACTCGTTTAGCTGGGTACTCAATCCGGACAACAAGTCCACGAATCAGGAGAACCTCGCGTTCATCGAGAGCGTCGAGAAGTCCGGGGACTACGAGGTGACGTTCAACCTCAAACACCCCTACGCGCTGTTCGAGTTGACGTTGGCGGGCATGAACGCCGCCATCGTTCCGAAGAAGGCCGCCGAGCAGATGGGCCAGAAGAAGTTCGCCCAGAAGCCCGTCGGGAGCGGGCCGTTCAAACTCAAGGACTGGCAGTCGGGGTCCGACCTCACCCTCGAACGACACGACGACTACTTCCTCGAAGCGCCGAACCTGAAGCAGCTCAAATACCGCATCATCCCCCAGGCGTCCGTGCAGTTCGTCGAGTTGGCGACGGGCAACGTCCACCAAGCGGGCGTCCCGAAGGACCTGCTCGGCAAGGCACAGAGCCAGAACAACATCGAGATGAAGCGCATCTCGCAGTTCGACTACAACGGCCTCATCTTCAACGCGAAACACGAGCCGTTCGGGAACCGGAAGGTGCGCGAGGCCATGCAGTACCTCGTCGATTACGACGAGATGCTGAAAGTGACCAAGGGAGAACTCGGAAAGCGCTCCTACGGCTACATGCCCAAGGAGGTCAACGAGGCGTGGGACTTCCCATGGAAGGAATGGAAGAAGAAGTACTTCCCGGCGAAGGACCACGACAAGGCGAAACAGCTACTGAAGGAGGCGGGCTACGGCGGCGGTTTCGACGTGAAGATGTCCACGCACACCTCTGGGAAGTTCAAGAACATGGCCATCATGCTCCAGAACGAGATGGACAAGGTGGGCATCAGCGCCGAAGTGCAGGAGGTGTCCATCGGGGAGTGGCTCGACCAACTCGACACGGGCGAGTACGACGTCACCTTCTACGGCTGGTCGGGCGGGCAGGACCCCGACGGGTTCTACTACTACCTGTTCCGCAACCCCCGCAACGACGACAGTCCGGTCCCGGACAACTACGTCGGCAACGCGTCCGCCGGAATGCTGTACGAAGCGTATCCCGACAGCAAGAAGCTTCAAAAGGCCGACGAGAAGATTCGCAAAGCGCGGCAACTCCAGAGCCGCGACGAGCGCCGACAGCTGTACATCGACGCCGCGGAGACGTTCATGTCGGAGTATCCCCACATCTCCGTGTACTCGGAGCAGTCCGCCACCGCGTGGAGCAAGAAGGTGAACGACTACGAGCCGACCGCGTTCGTCTCACAGCCGCTGTGTAACGAGTGGTCGAACGCCTCGCTGAACAAGTAACTCCCCACCCCTTTCCGTACACGAAATCATGAGCATGTATCGATACACCGCCCGGCGGCTCCTTCAAATGATACCGGTCCTGCTGGGGGTTTTCACGCTGACGTTCGTCATGATGCACAACCTTCCGAGCAATCCGGTTCGAATCTACCTCGGCCTGAACCCGAGCAAGGAGCTCGCGGACCAACTCATTCACCAGTATGGCTTCGACCGACCGCTGTGGCAACAGTACCTCGATTACTTAGGGCGAATCCTGCACGGCAACCTCGGCATGTCGTTCATGCGGAAACGACCCGTCACCGACCTGATGATGGAGCGCATCGCCCCCACGCTGACGCTGATGGGTCTGTCCTACGTCATCGCGCTGCCGATTTCGCTCCTGCTCGGCGTCTATGCCGCCTCGCGGCACAACCAGCTCGGCGACCACGTGTCGCGCTTCTTGGGACTGGTCGGACTCTCGACGCCGAACTTCTGGCTGGGACTGATGCTCATCTTCCTCCTCGCCTTGGAGTTTCAGTGGCTCCCGGCGTCCGGGTACGTCCCGTTCGCCCAAGACCCGGTTGAGTCCGTGAAGCGACTCATCATGCCGGTCATCACGCTTTCGACGGCACAGACGGCGACGCTGATGCGGATGACGCGTTCGAGCATGGTCGAGGAGTTATCGCAGGATTACGTCCAGACGGCGCGCGCCTACGGGCTTCCCGAGCGGCGCATCCTGCTCAAGCACGCCTTCAGGAACGCGCTGTTGCCGCTCGTCACCATCATCGGACTGCAGTTGTCGTTCCTGCTGGACGGGAGCGTCATCGCCGAGAAAATCTTCGCCATTCCGGGCATCGGCCGGTTGTTCTTCAACGGCATCACGCACAACGATTACGGCGTCATCATGGGTCTCACCCTGATATTCGCGTTCCTGTTCCTCATGGGAGTTTTGCTGACGGACTTGGCCTACGCATACATCGACCCGCGAATCAGATACGACTGATATGAGTACGAATCAACCAATTACGGAAGCCGAAATCGACACGGAGAGTCGCCTACGAGGGACGATTCGAGAGCTACGACACAGCCCGACGGCTATCGCCGGTGCGATAATGGTCGGCGTCCTCGTCGTGCTGGCCGTCTTCTCGACCATCGACCTCGTGGTGTTCAACAAACAGCTCATCACAGCCATCCACGCGGACCCACACCAGATAAACACGATGGACCGCTACTCGCCACCGTCCCTTTCCCATCCGATGGGGACCGACAATTTCGGGCGTGACGTGCTGTCGCGGGTCATCTACGGCAGTCGGGTCGCGCTCGCCATCGGCGTCATCTCCGTCGGAATCAGCTTCCTCGGCGGCGTCGCCTGCGGCGCGACGGCGGCCTACTTCGGGGGCAGAGTCGACGACGTCATCATGCGAGCGCTGGAGGTGCTGTACTCGATTCCCGGCCTCATCCTCGCCATGACGCTGATGATCATCATGGGCCGGAGCGTGTACAACCTCTTCCTCGCCTACGGGGTCATCGGCATTCCGGCGTACGCCCGCGTGATGCGTTCGGAAGTGCTCTCCCTTCGGGAGGCGGAGTACGTCGAAGCGGCACGCGCCGCGGGGCTGCCGACCCGAACCATCCTGTTCCGCGAAATCGTTCCGAACGGACTGACCGCGGTGATCGTTCAGGCGACGCTCTCGATGGGCGGCGTCATCATCGGCGCGGCGGCGCTGTCGTTCCTCGGGCTCGGCGTCCAGCCGCCTACGGCCTCGTGGGGACGGATGCTGAACGACGCACAGCAGGCCATGATCATCGCGCCGTGGGCCGCCGTGTTCCCCGGCCTGATGATATTCCTCACCGTGATGGGTTTCAACATGCTCGGCGACGGCCTCCGCGACGCGATGGACCCGCGGACCACGCTCTGGGAGCCCGACTGGGACGAACTCGGCGACGACTACCTGCCCAGCGACGACCGGACGAGGGACGAACTCGACCCGGTGACGGATGGCACAGCCACGGACGGCGGAACGACCGTCGGTGAACGACCCGACGAAGACGGAGGAAACCGATGAGCCTACTCGAAGTCGAGAACCTACGGACGTACTTCTACACCGAGAGCGGCATCGTGCAGGCGGTCGACGGCGTGAGTTTCGAGGTCGACAGGGGCGAGACGCTCGGACTGGTCGGCGAGAGCGGGGCCGGAAAGAGCGTCACGGTGAAGAGCCTGCTCGGCCTCGTCAACTCGCCCGGAAAAGTGGTCGACGGCTCGGTTCGGTTCGACGGGCGCGATTTGACCGAGTGTTCCGAGCGCGAACTCCGGCGGGAGGTCCGCGGGAGCGAAATCTCGTTCGTCTTTCAGGACCCGATGACGGCGCTGAACCCCGTCTTCACCGTCGGGAACCAGATAGCCGAAATCGTCGAGTATCACACCGACGCCACCGAGAAGGAGGCCTACCAGCGAGCCATCGAACTGCTGGACGACGTGGGAATCCCGGACCCGGAACAGCGAGTGGACCAGTACCCGCACGAGTTCTCGGGTGGGATGCGCCAACGCGTCCTCATCGCCATGGCGCTGTCGTGTAACCCGAAACTCATCATCGCGGACGAACCGACGACGGCGCTCGACGTGACGATTCAGGCCCAAATCCTCGACCTCTTCGACGAGATTCAGGAGGAGTACGACACCGCGGTCGTCTACGTCACCCACGACCTGGGGGTCGTCCGCGAGACGTGCGACCGGGTGGCCGTGATGTACCTCGGGAAAGTGGTCGAACAAGCACCGTACGAGGAACTGTATCGCAATCCGAAACATCCGTACACCCAGTCGCTGCTGCGGTCGGTCGTCCGACCCGACGAGCGCGTGGAGAACCTCGACCCAATCGAGGGGACGATGCCGAGCGCCATCGACCCGCCGTCGGGGTGTCGATTCCGCACGCGCTGTCCCGTGGCGGTCGAGGACTGTTCGCGAATCGAACCGCCGCGACTCGACGTGGGACCGAACCACGATGCAGCGTGCATCCTCTACGAGGGGGAGTACGGCGGTGAGGTACCGCGACTGCACGAGCGAGCGACACGAGGGAAACCATGAGCCAACAGGCGACACAGTCTCCGAAAGAGCAGACCGAACCGCTCCTCAGGGTGGAGAACCTGACGAAACACTTCCCGGTGAACACCGGGTTCATCAGTTCGCTTCGGTGGAACTCCGACGGCGGTTTTCCGCTGACGTTGGACGACAAACGAGTCAGAGCGGTCGACGGCGTGAGCTTCGACCTGCAACCCGGCGAGACGCTCGGCGTCGTCGGCGAATCCGGGTGTGGCAAATCGACGCTCGCCCGAACCCTCCTCGGGTTGACGGAACCGACCGGCGGCGCGGTGGAGTTCCACGGGATTCGGACGACGACGTTCGATTCGGACGCGAAACGGAAGTTCCGACGGAACGCCCAGATGGTGTTTCAGGACCCGCAATCGAGCCTCAATCCGCGCCGAAAGGTGGGAAACATCATCGCGGACCCGCTCGAAGCGGCCGGATGGGACGAAGAGCGACGACAGGAGCGCGTCGTCGAACTGCTCGGACAGGTCGGGTTGAAGGAGGAACACTACGGTCGCTATCCGCACGAGTTTTCGGGCGGGCAGCGCCAGCGCATCAACCTCGCACGGGCGCTCTCCATCAACCCGGACCTCGTCGTCGCCGACGAACCCGTGAGCGGGTTGGACATGAGCGTGCAGGCCCAGATTCTCTCGCTCATGCAGGACATACAGGACGAGTACGACCTGACATACCTGTTCATCACGCACGACTTGAGCGTCGTCAGGAACGTCGCCGACCGCGTGGCGGTCATGTACCTCGGCGACTTCGTTGAGACGGGTCCGGTCGACCGCATCTTCACCGAACCGCACCATCCCTACACTCGCGCGCTGCTCGATGCCGTCCCGAACCCCGACCCCGACACGCGCGGCGTGGAACCGAAACTCGTCGGCGACGTGCCCAGTCCGAGTGATCCACCGTCGGGGTGCAAGTTTCACACGCGGTGTCCGGACGTCATCGTCCCCGAACCCTTCACACGAGAGACGTACCGCGAGTACATGGACCTGAAAGCGGACGTTCGAGCGGAATCGATCAAAACGGACGTCGAACCCGCCGCCGTTCGGTCGGGCTACTTCACGGATAGGCTCCCGATTGCGGTCGACGAGACGGTCGAACAGGCCGTTTCGGCCGCATCGAGCGGAGATTGGGACGGCGCACGGGAGGCGCTCGAAACGTACCGGTCGCCGTGTGAAACCGACGTGCCGGAACTCGAATCGGTCGCCGACGGACAACGCTCGGCCTGCCACCTCGACGCCGACGGACGGGAACCGTTCACGTGGTGAGCGGAGTGGACTCCGACGCTGTCATCCTCGATTCGAATTCGTTCGCCACCAGCGTACTGGCCCGCGAACGCGGCGGGGTCGTCCTCGCATCGCGGAACCCGGACGTGCCGCTCCCGCCCGCGTCGAACACGAAACTCCTCACCGCCGCTCTCGCGCTCCATCATCTCGGTCCGGACTATCGCTTCGAGACGCGCGTCTCGCGGGCGGGTGATTCGCTCGTGCTGTCGGGACGGGGGAATCCGTCACTGTCGCCGACGGACCTGTCAAAGCTCGGCGAATCGGTCCGGGACGCCGGAATCGACGGCGTGGGAGACGTCGTCGCGGAGACGGGGTGGTTCGACGGCCAGACGCGCGGACCCGGTTGGATGTGGGAGGACGGCCGGCACGGCTACGGTGCGGAGAGCACCGCGCTGGCGCTCTCGGGCAATACGGTTTCGATAACGGTGTCCGACACCGACGTCGAGGTCACGCCGGATACCGACGTTGTCGAACTCCACACGGAGTTCGACGAAACCGCGGAAGAGTTGCGGATGTTCCGTGACTGTCCGAGGAACGCGATTCGAGTAGGAGGGAAACCACCCGAAGAGGAGCGGACCGAAACCGCGCCGGTCGGCGACCCGGTTCGCCACTGTCTCCTCGCGTTCCGTGACGCGCTCGAAGCGACGGGTGTCGACCACGACGGCGGCTTCCGCGTCGCGGACGAGGTCGAGTCGAGCGAGACGGTTGCGAGGGTGAAATCGCTGCCCGTCGCCGACCTCGTCCGCGAGATGAACGTCCCCTCGGACAACTTCCTCGCGGAGCAGTTAGCCCGGACCGTCGCCCGCGAAGTCCACGGCGACGGGTCGTGGGACGCGTGGGAACGCGTCGTCGGCGACTTCCTCGACGCGCGCGACGCGGGGCGCGTTCGAATCCGGGACGGGTCCGGCCTCTCGCGCTACAACCTGATTTCGGCGCGAGGGCTGGTGCGGTCGCTCGAATGGGCCGCGGAGCAACCGTGGTCGGGAACGTTCTTCGACTCGCTTCCCGCATCCGGTGAGGGAACGCTGGCGGAACGGTTCGCCGACGTTTCCGGCGTTCGGGCGAAGACCGGGACGCTCACCGGGAGCAGAACGCTCTCGGGAATCGTCCGCAGGGAGAACGGGACGGATGTGGTGTTCTCCGCCCTCCTCGGCGGACTGGTCGGCGACGACGAGGAGCGGGCGCGGGAGCGAATCGACGCATTCGTTTCGGAACTGGTCGACTGAGCACGAAGCTTTTTCAACGAAAACGGGGGCAGTTCGCTCCATGGACCGGTTCCCCGAATCCATCGGAAAAGTGTCCTTCGAGCGGCTAGTTCGGGTGTTGCTCCTCTCCTCGATTTCGCTTTTCGTACCACTTCACCCGTTGACGTATCACGGTGAAAAGGACAGACCCGACGGCTCGCGTACGAGCGCGGATTTCCGCGTCCGGGTTGGAAAAATCATCGGTGTGGGACCGCCACCGCCTATCCGTAGAACTCGTTTCTCCCTGCGCCGCCGCCGTGCAACATCGCCACGGACGCCTCGAACGCCGCGACGTACGAGTCCGCTTCGACGCGGGTCGTCCGACCAGCGACGCGTTCGACCGACGGAATCCCCGCCGCGCTGGCGGCCTGATTCGTCGCCGCCCAGTCGGCCTCGATAGTCACCGGTTCGTCCGGCGTCGGTTGCGCGAGGTCGGACGCTCGACGGACCGCCCGCTCCGCGCCCTCCTGAATCCGATTCCGTGCCCGTTCGGGGGGAAGACAGTTCGCAGTGAACCGGTCGATTCCCTCCTTGACGACGGCGGTTTCGACGTCTTCCAGATGGTCACGAGCCTCGGATTCGGTCGCGTCGTCGCCCGTAACGAGGCCGACTGGAACGCCGAGCGAGGCCGCGAGTCCGGCGTTCCAGCCGAGTTCCCCGACCTCCGTCCCGTTCACGCGGAGCGAGAGGAGGACCTGCCCGTAGTAGGTGTGGTTCAGCACGGCCTCCGGCGTTCCGGCCTTGGCATGGTAGCCCACGAAGAAGGCGATGTCGTGGTCCTCGCTCAGTCCCTGCATCATCGACCACGGTTTCGTGCCGCCGCGAATCAGGCGGGCCGATTCGTGCAGCGACTCGCGGGGCAGGTTCGTCATCGAGGAGTGCGAATCGTTGACTACCACTTCCTCGGCACCGCCGGCGAGCGCGCCATCGACGGCGGCGTTCACGTCGGCGACCATCGCGTCCTGTCCAGCGGGGTAGTCGGCCTCGCCCTTCACCACGTCGCTCGGGTCGGCGATTCCCGTGATTCCCTCCATGTCGGCGGAGATGAAGACGTTCATCGTTCGTCCTCCAACACTCGTTCGACCTTCCTGAAGGTTCGTCTCCACGTCGCCCGCTTCGAGAAGACGTGGTTCTCGCCGGGATAGTGGTCGGCGTCGAACTCCTCGCCGAGAAACGGCCCCCGCTCGGGGACGTCGAAACTCCGCTCCGCGCCGGTCGTCGCGTCCCGGACGACGGGGCGGCCGTCGCGGTAGAAGGAAAAGCGCGTTCCGTCGTTCGACCACGTGTACGACCCCGTGGCCTCCGTACCGGAGAGAATCCGGTCGGTCGTTCGTCGGTCCGGGTCGGCGAGGAACAACTCGCCCGCGTCGGTCGCGACGAGGAGTTCGGAGGTCGGCGGCGACCACGTGAACTCGGTGACGTAGCCCTCCTCGGGGACGAATCGCCACGAGCGGTCGCCGTCCGGGTCGGTCACGAACAGGACGTTTCCGTCGTCTTCGTAGGTCGTCGCCGCGAGAAAGTCGCCGTCCGCGGACCACGCCGGGGGACCGGGGTACTTCACGTCCAGTACGTCGGAGAGTGTGAGGGATGGTGACACGAGATTCCATTCGGGCCAACCCTCAAAGCGGTACCTGATGCGGCTATCGCGACGACGCTCAGTAGTTTCGCTTGGCGAGTTTCGTGAGGAAGGCGTTGAGGACCTTCTGTTCGCCCTTCCGGAGGTGTTCGAGGAACGTCGGCCCGCTGATGCCGAAGTCGGCGGCGATGTCGTTCGCGGTCACGTCCCGCGGCCAGTTGTAGTATCCCGCCTCGTGTGCCGAGAAGAGACACTCCGTTTGGCGGGCCGAAAGCGAGTCGTAAATCCGGTCGCTGGTGTTGGCGAACTCCACGTTGTCGTTCGGGTCCACCTCGTGAATCGACTCCAACTGCACGTCGTATTCGTCTTCGAGTTTAGTGAACACGGATTCGAGTTGGTCCGAGCGGACGAGAACGGTCCAGTACTCGCGCCCGCCGGTGATGTGGACGGGTTCGATGGGCATGAACTCGGAGTTGACGATTTCGGGGACGATGCTGGACGAACGCGCGTAGGTGACGACGATACGGGCGCGGTCGCCGCTGTGTTTCAGGATAGCCGTGCTCTCGACGACGCGATGGGAGTCGATGGCCTCCACGAACGTCTCGATGTCGTGGTCGCCGTTCGTGACGATGATAAAATCGCCTTTCACCGTCTCGTCGGTCGGGTAAAGCGACTTTTCGAGGATGTGCGTGCCGTCGTACTCGTCGGTGACTTCTAGCGTCCAACACCCCGGATGCCAGAGTTTGAGTTCCACTTGTCGATGTGTCGTTCCGTCCTGATTCTCCGAGACGTGGATGACGCTCATTCAGTGTGTGTCATTCCCCCACACCATGAAAAATTTGTGTATTTCGGATATTACAGTTCTACAAGAAATAGTCGAAACGATATAATATCGGAAAAATTAGGGACGCCACAACGTCCCGGTGTCGTCCGGAGCCGAACTACACTCGCTTTTGGGCCGACCAGACCGCCGTCCCTCCGAGCAGCAGGGCGGGAATGAGCGGCAGGATGAGGTACGCGAACTTGAACGGGAGATACGGCGGGTCGAGGTAGATGAGGAGCGGCGAAACGATAAACGCCAGTACGATCACGCCGACCAGAATCCACCCGCTCCGTCCGAACTCCCGCTGTTCGCTGTCCTCGGTCATCATAGCTCGCTATCGGGTTTTACCACCACTTTACCAAAGCCTTCCCGGTTTTCGAGCATTTCGTGGGCGCGGACCGTCTCGCTCATCGGGAGGACCTCCCGAATCGCGGGTTCGAAGGTGCCGTCCCACACCAGTTCCATCACGTCGTCCACCTCGCCGAGGCTCGCCATCGTGGACCCGATGACCGAGAGTTGGTTCCAGAAGATTCGGTTGATGTCGGTCTCCGGTTGGCCGCCCGTCGTCGCGCCGCAGGTGACGATTTTGCCGCCCTTGGCGAGGCTCTTGAGCGAATCCTGCCACGTGGCCTTTCCGATGTGGTCCACGACGACGTCCACGCCGCGACCGCCGGTCAACTCGCGGATTTGCGAGGCGAAATCCTCGGCCTCGTAGTCGATGACGTGGTCGGCACCGAGTTCGCGGGCGTGTTCGAGTTTCTCCTCGCTGCTCCCCGTGGCGTACACCGTCGCCCCCGCGTAGTCGGCGATTTGGACCGCCGCGTGGCCGACGCCGCCGGACGCGCCGAGGACGAGAACGTTGTCGCCCGACGTGACTTCGGCGCGCGTGATGAGCATCCGCCACGCGGTCTGGAAGACGAGTGGGGCCGCCGCCGCCGTCTCCCACGCGACGTCCTCGGGGACGGGAATCAGGTTGTCCTCGGGAACCGCAGCGAGTTCGCTGTGGACGCCGCGGACGTGTTCGCCGATGATGTGGTAGTTGACACACATCGAATGTTCGCCGTGGCGGCAGAACTCGCACTTGCCGCAACTGACGCCCGCGGAGAGGGCGACGCGGTCGCCGGGTTCGAATCGAGTCACGTCCTCGCCGACCTCCACGACTTCGCCCGCCCCGTCGCTGCCGGGGATGTGGGGCATGTCGAGGTCGATTCCGGGCAGACCGCGGCGGGTCCACACGTCCAAGTGGTTCAGCGCGCCCGCCTTCACGTCGATGAGGACTTCATCGCGTTCGGGTTCCGGGTCGGGGAAATCGCCGTATTCGATGACCTCGGTTCCGCCGTGCTCCGTGAACTGGACGGCTTTCATACGTACACCGTTAGCCGCGAAGACTAAAACTGTGTGCAAATCGGGGTTCGTGTGAACTTTTGGGGAGCCCCGTCCAACGGTCGAGCATGACGAACCACGACAGCAGCGGCGACGATGATGGACGGAACGATGACCAGCACGGCAATCACGAGCACGGTCATGGCGGTCACGAGCATGACCACGGCCACAATGAAGAGGGGGACCACGACCACGACGAACACGACCATCCCGACCACCACGCCCACGACGTGAGCGAACTCGGGTTCGCGGTCGTCACTGTCTCCTCCTCGCGGTCGGTGGACGACGACCCGGCGGGCGACGCCATCACCGAACTCGTCGAGGAAGCGGGCCACGAAATCGTTACGAGGGAACTCGTCGCCGACGACCACGACCGGGTGCAGAAGACGGTGAACAACATCGTCGGCCGCGACGACGTGAACGTCATCGTCACGACGGGCGGGACGGGCGTCACCCCGGACGACGTGACGATAGAGGCCGTGTGCCCGCTCCTCGACAAGGAACTGCCCGGATTCGGCGAACTGTTCCGCCGACGCTCCTACGACGACATCGGGACAAAAATCGTCGGGACGCGGGCGACGGCGGGCGTGGCGGACGGCACCGTGGTCAGTTGTCTGCCCGGCAGCGAGAACGCGGTCCGACTCGGCGTGTCCGAAATCGTCCTCGAAGAGGCGGGCCACCTCGTCGGTCTCGCTCGGCGCGAGTAGTCAGAAGTGAAGCGGTTCCGCGACCTCCCACCGCGAGGAGAACTGGCTGTTGACGTTCGCGGCGAACTCGGGGTCCTTCAGGTCTATCATGGCGAACGCCTCGCCGGGGGACAGCGGGTTCGCCACCTCGATGCACACTTCGATGTCGTCGATGAGGTTGAACGTGCCGTCCAGTTCGGGCGTCGTTCGGACCGAAAACTGCGGATGGTCCGAGAGGGTCGACGCGTAGCGCTGTCCGACGCTCTCGGGAAGCGTGTCGACGAGTTTCGGCGACATGAGGACCGACACTTCCACGTCGCGGGACAGCGCCCGTTCGATGTGCTCGGTGACGGTATCGCCGATGTCGCCGATGTCGAACGTCGGCGAGACGCGCCCGGCGACCATGACGATTCGACGCTCCGCCGCGTCCAACCGTTCGATGAGCAGTTCGAGCGACTCCTCCGGACCGAGCGCCGCCGTCCAGAAACCCTCCTCGATGGGTGGTTCGACGGTGTCGAGTTCCGTACTCAACTCGTCGACGATGTCCTCGTACTGGTCCGCTTTCGCGTTCAGTTCGTCCAATTTGTCGTCGAGCAGTCGGTCGAGCGCGGTACTCGGTTCGACCGCGACGTACTTTTTCGGACGGCTCGCGCTCTGACTGCGGACGAGGTTGTGCGTTTCGAGGCTGTTGAGAACGTCGTAAATCCGTCCCATCGGGACCTCGCTCACGCGGGAGAGGTCTTTCGCCGTCGTCGGACCCGTGTTCAACAGCGCCCGATAGGCTCGGGCTTCGTATTCCGAGAGACCCAAATCGCGGAGACTTGCCATAATCGTTGACATTAGGCCGACAGTATAAAAACGCTACGTGCGTTCCCGACCATTCGACCGAACGGGCGATCATCTTCGGGCGATACCGTCAGAAAAAACTCGATGCCAGTTCACTCAGTTCGGCGGGAGACGCGGCCGGTTCGGAGACCGTTTCCCCGTCGACGAGGTGGGCGGTGCCTCGTTCGTACTCGCCGTCGGGGTCGAGGACGACGACCTTCTCGTGGTCGGCGAGGCGGAGCGCGGCGCGGTGCAGATTCGAACCGGGTTCGGTGGCGACGACGACTCGCAAGGGCGGACGACACAACCGGGACGCGGCGGTCGCGTAGCCGGCGACCTGCACGCCGATCCTGTCGGCCGCACCGGCGAAGGCACCGATGGCGTCGTGTGCCGCGATTTCGTAGGACTCTTCGCCGGTCAGAATCGCCAAATCGACCAGCGCGTCCGCAAGCGTCGCGTTGTCGTCCACGGGGCGAAGCGACCGGTCGAGGAGGCCGGGACCCTCTTCCGGGCCGTCGATGAACGCGCCGTCGTCCGTCTGAAGCGTGTCGATGGCGTGGTCGGCGACGGCGCGAGCGGTATCGAGGTAGGTCGCTTCGTCTCCGAGGACCTGCGCGGCGGTGACGAACGCTCGAAGCACGGAGGCTTGGTCGGCGAGGAGGCCGCGTTCTCCCTCCTCGTCGCCGTCGCGGTAGTGGACGACAGTACCGTCATCGACGTACGACGAGAGGAAATCGAGGGTCCGTTCGGCGTAGCGGCGGGCGTGTTCGTCGTCCGTGTAGGCGGTGTAAGTGAGCAGCGCGTCGGCGGCGAGCGCGTTCCGGTCGGCGAAGGCGGTGAAATCGACCGCCGGGGCCTCCTCGCTCTCCCGGTCGCTCGCGTCGCCCTCGTAGTAGTCGTCGCCGGGTCGCTGGCTTCCCCCGAAGGCGTCGCCCTCCCAGAGCGTCGTGGTGAGGTACTCGACGGTCTTTGCGGCGGGGTCGCGGTAGCGCTCCTCGCCCGTATACAAGTAAGCGTTCGCGTAGGTGCGCAGGAGCGCGGCGTTCACGTCGAGCATCTTCTCGCGGTGAACGTCGTTCCAATCGCGGGTTCCGGCGTAGCGGAAGAAGCCGCCTTCGTAGTCGTCGTAGAGGTTCGCCGTGATGGACGAGAGCGTGGCGAGCGCCCGCTCCCGGTCGCGTTTGAGCGCGAATTCGACGGTTCGGGGAAGCGGGAACTTGGCGTCGTCGCCCCACCCGCCGTTCGTCGGGTCGAACCGGTCTTCCAGTTGGCCGACCAGCAGGCGCTCGATTTCGTCCGTCACCTCGCCCGACGGCGGGTTCTGGTCGCGGACGTTTCGCGGGACCTGCGACGCGTCCCGACCCTTGTGCTTCCAGAGGTCCCGCACCTGCCCGACGACTTGGCGCATGGTGTTCGCGTCGAGGAACGTCGCACCGGTCAGGTGTTCGCCCTCCGGCGTGAGGAACACCGTCGTCGGGAAGCCACCCATGTTGTAGCGCTCCCTGACGCGCGGGTGACGGTCGATGTCCGCCCGAATCGGGACGAACGAGTCGTTGACGTTCGCCGCCAGCGTCGGCACGGCGTACGTTTTCTCGTCCATCTCGTGACACCACGAACACCACCGAGCGGAGAGCGAGAGTAGGATCGGTTTGTCGGCGTCCTGTGCCTCCTCGAACGCCGCGTCACCCCACTCGCGCCACTTGATCTTCGTCCGTTCCGCAGACTGGTCCATGGCGGACCATCGGTGCGAACGAGGGAAGTGGTTTCGGAATCGGCGTGTTGCGAGGGCCGTTCGGTGTCAGTCGTTTTTCAATCCAGCCGAATGGACGCGTCCGTCGTCCGGGGAAACTCAGACGGCCTCGCGCTCCGCTTCGATTCGCTCCGCGTACGCCGTCGCTATCGTGTCGAGAATCACCTCACCGGCTTCCGCGGTTCCCTCGCGCGGGTCGCCGAGAACGCCGGTTTCGGTGATGGACCTGAACCCCTCGCTCAGCAAGCGAGAGACCGAAACCTCCTCCTCGTGGCCGACTTCGAGTTCGTCCGCCTTGACGAGTCCCTCGTCTATCGCCAGCACCATCGCGGTTTCCGCGGCCCCCGCGTGAATCACGTCCTCTTGGTACTCCACGCCACCCTTCCGGAGCCCCTCGTTCTGGAGTTCCATGAGGTCCCCGAGGTCCGCGAGCGCGATGACGTTCGCGTCGATATCGCGGGCGATTTCGGGTGCGACGGTGTTGACGGGCGCGAAGTTACCGCCGTGGGTCGGGACGAGGACGACGTGTTCGAAGCCGTGTTCGTCCAGCGATTCACAGTAGGCGGAAATCAGGTCCATGAGAACCGTCGCCGGAATCGTTATCGTCCCCGGAAACTCCATATGATGCCCCGAACAGCCGGGTCGAATCGTCGGCGCGGCCAGCGCGTCGCCGAGTTTTTCGGCGATTCGGGCCGCCAGTTCGTCGCCCGCAAGCGTGTCCATTATCAACGGGAGATGCGGGCCGTGCTGTTCGACCGCCCCGACGGCCACGATGGCGGTTCGCGTTCCGTCGTCGAGTGCGGTTTCGACGTCCGGCCAACTGTGCTCCGCGAGTTCGAAGTTCGAATTCGTCGTCATGTGTATCACTGTGTAATCGATGGTGATGAGCGGACGGGCAGAAATCACCCAGCCTGATGGAAATCGGACCGCAAAAAGGAAGCGTTCGCGTCGGCGTTCAGTCGTGAATCTCGACGGATTCGAGGACGACGTCGTCGAGCGGTTTGTCCTGCGGGTTCGTGTCGACGTTGCCGATTTCCTCGACGATGTCCATGCCGTCGATGACCTCGCCGAACACGGCGTGGCGGTTGTCGAGGTGCGGTTGGGCGTCGAGCGTGATGAAGAACTGCGAGCCGTTGGTGTTCGGACCGGAGTTGGCCATGGAGAGGATGCCCGGGCCGTCGTGGGAGAGTTCGGGGTGGAACTCGTCGTCGAACTGGTAGCCCGGACCGCCGCGGCCGGTTCCCGTCGGGTCGCCACCCTGAACCATGAAGCCGTCGATGACACGGTGGAACAGTACGTCGTCGTAGAGCGGTTGGTCGGTCATTCGGTCGCCCGACTGCGGGTCGGTCCATTCCCGCTCGCCGGTCGCCAGACCGACGAAGTTCCCGACGGTGCGGGGCGCTCGCTCGTCGAACAGTCGAACCTCGATGTCGCCGTGATTCGTGTGAAGCGTGGCTGTCAGGTCGTCTGCCATATCGGAACGGTCGGCCTCCAAGGAAAAAAGACGTTCTATCTAATGACCGGCCGTCGTGTACAACAACGGTGCGACGACCAACAACACGACGCCGAGGTAGGCGTACGTCGGGGGCGCACCCATCGAGACGATGAGAAGGAACAGAACGCCGAACAGGATTGAGTTCAGCGACAGCACCTTCCGTGATTTCAGCGGAATCGAAGCCAGCAGCGAAAGCGCGAACAGGGCGAAAACTGCGTCTCCGACGTTGATCTTGAGAAGGAAGTCGTCGACGAGTGGCAGTGGGACGAACTCGAACATTCCTGCCCGACAGTCGGGGTGAGTTCTCCTTTAAACTTCCGCTATGCCCCGCCCGACCCCGTCAACTCTAGCGGTCTGACCCAGACGTACCAGATGAGGATGGCTGCCGTGAGATAGCCGGAGTAGAAGATGAGGGTCCCGAGTAGTCCGTAGCCGTTCTGTGTCAGGACGTACTTCAGCATGCCCGGCACGATGACGCCGAGCGCCATCGCCAGGCCGAAGCGAACCTTCCTCGCGGCGTTCTGTGTGCTCATGCCAGCGCGTTCGTCCTCCACCCGCCTGAATCGCACGGTTTGGGACTGGCAACGAGACAAGTGACAGAACATAGATCATTTAGTTGGTCCGGTCGCTGTTCAACGCGATGTTCGACCTCGTCGTCCTCCTCGCGGCGGGAATCGGCATCTCGTTCGTCATCCGGGAGATGGACTGAACGGAGAAGCGTCGTCCGCCTTACCGCGCTCGCACCGTTACTTCAACCGGATTCTCCGGGTGCAGGGTGACGAGCGGGACGAGAGACAACGGCGCTGACGACACGAGGTCGAAAGCGAAGCGTGTTCCGAGGGTCGCCAACACGAGTTTCGCCTCGCGCATGGCGAACCCATCGCCGATACACTTGCGCGGGCCGCCGCCGAACGGGAAGTAGGCGAACGGCGGGAGTTCGCGGCGGAACTCGTCCGTCCAGCGTTCGGGTCGGAACTCCCACGGGTTGGGGAAGAAACGCTCGTCGTGGTGGACGACCCACTGTGGCGCGGAGACGATGGTATCCGCCGGGACGTGGAACCCCGCGAGTTCGTCCGCCGTCGCCGTCTGTCGGTAGATGACGTAGGCGGGTGGATACAGTCGCATCGCCTCGGCCACGATTTTGTCGAGATAGTCGAGGTCAGCGAGGTCGGTGACGGTCGGCGTCCCGTCCACCACCGAATCGAGTTCGTCGTGGAACCGCGCTGCGACCTCGGGATGCTTCGAGAGGAGGTACCACGCGTACGTGAGCGTCAGGGCCGTCGTGTCGTGGCCTGCGAGCAACATCGTCATCATCTCGTTGCGAACGCTCTCGGCGTCGAGGTCCCCCGCCTCCTCCCGGTCGAGCAACACGCCGAGCAGGTCGCTCTCGCCGCCGGAGTAGTCGTGCTGCCTGCGGATTTCACGGAGGATGCGGTCGAGTTTCTCGACGGCGCGACGGTAGCGCACGTTTCGCGGCGTCGGCACCTCTTCGGGAACGAATCCCTGCGGACCGGGTTGGAAGCGCTCGCCGACTTCGAAGAGCGCCTCGCGGATGGCGCGTTCCATGCCGTCGATTCGAGCGCCGAGGAGGCTCTCGACGACGATTCTGAGCGTGAGTTCCGACATCTCGACGTGGATGTCGGTGTGTTCGCCGTCCACGAGGGAGTCGGCCAGTTCGACCGTATCGCGGACGATGATATCCCCGTACTCGTCCAGTTCCGCACCGTAGAACGACGGCTGCATCGTCTTGCGCTGGCGTTGCCAGTGATGGCCGTCGCTGGTCAGTAAACCGTCGCCGAGGAGGCCGCCCAGACCCTCGTCACCGCCCAAATTCGGCTTCCGGTAGTTCGCGGCGTTCGTCACGAGGACGCGCCGGATGGCCGCCGGGTCGGTCACTTGGTAGACCTCCGTTCCGTACACGTCGATACGGGCCACGTCGCCGTACTCGTGTGCGACGTGCTCCATGAACCCCAACGGGTCGTCCGCGTACTGCAGACTGGACCCCAAAATCGGTATCCCCTTCGGTCCCGATGGCACGCGGTTTGCCATGTTTGGGATTGGGTTGCACGGCGTAAGAACCTGCGGTCTAACGAGTGACAGCATTTTTATGATACACGGTGAACCGACGGGTATGGATGAGACGCCCGTCACGCTCACCGACCAGATTCCGGCGGTACTCGCGCTGACAATCCTCGGTGTGGGACTGTTAGCGCTGTTTCTCGGCTACAGTTGGTTCTGGATGGTGTTCGCCTTCGGGTTCGCCGTCGTGCTTCCGCTCGTGACGATTCTCACGCAGTCGTTTTCGAAACGGCGACGGCACCGCCGGGAGCGACGAGGGGAACGACAGTGGGAGCGTGACGACTGGAAGCGCGATAGCCGGAACGACCGGTCGAAGGGATACGGTGACACGCAGCAGGACGCCCTCGACACCCTCCGGAACAGATACGCCCGCGGAGAAATCGACGAGGAGGAGTTCGAACGGCGAGTGGACCTGCTGTTGGAGAACGAGACGATAGGGGACGTGAAAACGCGGCAGGAGCGGGAACGCGAATTCAACTGACCGAGATATCTCCGATTTTCGACGGACGATTCGAGCGCCACAACCGATTTCAGCGACGCTCCCGACGGGACCCCATGGAGAACGAGAGTACGGAAAACGATTATCCGAACTGGCGAGGACTGGCGAAGCACCTGTTGACGGGGTTGGCGGTCGTCTCGTTCGTCTGGGTGGTGCGGAAAGTGCAGAGCGACGAGACCGGTCGCTGACGGCTGTGGCGGTGTGGAAAATCGAACCGAGAGAGGACTCTCGGAGGAGTTGTGAACCGCAAGATTAGGTGGCTGGGGAGTTTGTCCTCGGCCCCCGTTGAAGGTGGGCCAACGCGGATTTGAACCGCGGACCTCCCGGTTATCAGCCGAGCGCTCAACCTAACTGAGCTATTGGCCCCGGTTGGCGCATTTACTCATTGCCGGTTGTGATTTTTAAGGGTTTCCTTTCTCCTCGGCGTCGTCGTCGAACTCTATGTCGTAGGCGTCCGAATCCACCCGATAGGTGTCACCGTCCGAACCGTTCGAGGAGGTGGTGGTACCCGAGTCTCCGGCACCGGTGACGTTGCCGCCGTCGGGGAAGCCGAAGGTGTAGACGTTCCCCGAGGCGAACCCGCCGGTCTGCTTGTCGATGTACGGCATGATGATCCACTTCTTGGCCACCGTACGGAACACCGCACGCGTGGGCGGGAGCGCGAAGAGGAACCCGAGCGTGTCCGTGATGAGGCCGGGCGTGAGGAGGAAGGCACCCGCGACGAGCAGGAAGCCGCCGTCGATGATGCGGTTCGTCGGGGCGTTCCCGCGTGCGAGGTCGGACTGAATCTTTTCGATGGTGTGTCTGCCTTCGGCACGTACCAGCAGCATTCCGATGAGGGCGGTCAGCACGACGAGCAGGACGGTGACCATCCAGCCGATCTGCGAGGCGACGAAGATGAGGAACAACCCGTCCAGTAACGGAATCAACAGCAACAGCGCCAGCATCCGTTTCCACATGATTCGACGTAGTGGTTCAGGCTGTAAAACCCTTTACCTGCTGATGTGACTCCGACGAGCGGAAGTGAAAGACGAACGACGACACTCGGTTTCGTTCGTCCGTCCGCGTCCCCCGAGCTACGAACCGGACCATCGACGCGTGCGCGTGGTGCGAGGTCGGTCGCCCGCGCGCGACGCTATCGGTCGCGGAAGTGGAGGAAAGATTTGCGTCCGAAGTGTACGAGTGTCCCGTCGAACCGGCCGATGTCCGAACCCACTTTCCGTCGAAAACGAGGGTTATCGCTGTATCTTCGTTCAGTTCTTCCCCTCGTCCCGTCGTTTCCGTCCCGGAATCGTCGAAATCTCCCCGGAAGACGAAAACTCACGAGTTCGTTTCCGAAATTCGAAATGCAGTTTCGTACCTCGTAATGATTCGTGGGGCTTATTACGATGTACGAACTTCACACCGATAACAGCCATGAGTAAGGACACCGAGGACAGGACGATTTTGCTCATCGGAAGCGGACCAATCCAAATAGGGCAGGCAGCGGAGTTCGACTACTCCGGCGCGCAGGCTTGCCGTGCACTACAGGAAGAGGGGGCGCGAGTCGTTCTCGTAAACTCCAACCCGGCGACCATCATGACCGACCCCGAGATGGCCGACGAGGTGTACATCGAACCCATCACGACGGACGCCATCGCCGAAATCATCCGGAAGGAGCGCCCGGACGGCGTCATTGCTGGCCTCGGCGGACAGACAGGACTGAACGTCACCGCGGAACTCAGCGAGGAGGGCATCCTCGAAGAGTACGACGTGGATATCATGGGGACGCCCCTCGATACCATCTACGCCACCGAGGACCGCGACCTGTTCCGCCAGCGGATGCAGGAACTCGACCAACCGATGCCATACTCGACGACCATCTCGCTCGACGAAGGAGAGACCGCCACCGAGATGGACGAGGAGGCGCTGGGCCAGCGCGTCGAGGACGCCGTCGAAACCGTCGGCGGCCTGCCCGTCATCTCGCGCACGACCTACACCCTCGGCGGGTCAGGATCCGGCGTCGTTCACGAGATGGACGAACTCAAAGAGCGCGTGCGGAAGGGACTCCGCCTCTCGCGCAACAGCGAGGTGCTTATCACCGAATCCATCGCCGGATGGGTCGAACT
Organism: Haladaptatus sp. HS23; assembly: GCF_056892285.1. Lineage (NCBI taxonomy): Archaea > Methanobacteriati > Methanobacteriota > Halobacteria > Halobacteriales > Haladaptataceae > Haladaptatus > Haladaptatus sp. HS23. The sequence goes on from NZ_JBXGLH010000001.1 coordinate 555,549, forward strand.
GGAGTACGAGGTGATGCGCGACGCCGACGACTCGTGTATCATCATCTGCAACATGGAGAATTTGGACCCGATGGGGATTCACACGGGCGAGTCCACCGTCGTCACTCCCTCGCAGGTCATTCCCGACGAGGGGCATCAGGAGATGCGCGACGCGGCCCTCGAGGTCATCCGGGACCTGGGGATTCAGGGCGGGTGTAACATCCAGTTCGCGTGGCACGACGACGGCACGCCCGGCGGCGAGTACCGCGTCGTGGAAGTGAACCCCCGCGTCTCGCGGTCCTCCGCTCTCGCCTCGAAGGCGACCGGCTACCCCATCGCCCGCGTCACGGCGAAAGTCGCGCTCGGCAAACGCCTGCACGAAATCGAGAACGAGATTACGGGCGAAACCACGGCGGCGTTCGAACCCGCAATCGACTACGTGGTGACGAAGGTGCCGCGCTGGCCCAAGGACAAGTTCGACGACGTGGACTTCGAACTCGGCACTGCGATGAAATCCACGGGCGAGGCGATGGCCATCGGGAGAACGTTCGAGGAGAGCCTGCTCAAAGCCCTCCGCAGTTCGGAGTACGAACCCGACGCGGAGTGGGACGAAATCGATGACGACGAACTCGAAGACGAATACCTCGAAAAGCCGACGCCCGACCGCCCGTACGCCATGTTCGAAGCGTTCGAACGGGGCTACACCGCGGAACAGGTCGCGGACCTGACCGGCATCGAATCGTGGTACGTCGAGCGCTACGGTCGCATCGCCGAGTCGGTCGTGGCCGCACAGGACGGCGATTTCGCCCCGGCGGCCGAGAAGGGATTCACGAATCAGGAGGTCGCGGCGATGGCCGGTGCCGACGTCGGGTCGGTCGAGACGGCCGCACCCGAGCGCTCGTTCAAGCAGGTCGACACCTGTGCGGGCGAGTTCGCCGCCTCGACGCCGTACTACTACTCCGCGCGGTCCGCCCGCGAGACGAACGTGTTCGGCAACGACGAACTGCAAGTGAACCCCGACGTGGAGAGCGTCGTGGTCGTCGGCGGCGGCCCGATTCGCATCGGGCAGGGCGTCGAGTTCGACTACTGTTCGGTCCACGCGGTCCGCGCACTCCGCGAGATGGGTATCGAGGCCCACGTCGTGAACAACAACCCGGAGACGGTTTCGACGGACTACGACACCTCCGACGGCCTGTTCTTCGAACCGATAACGGCCGAGGAAGTCGCCGACGTCATCGAGGCGACGAACGCCGACGGCGTAATGGTCCAGTTCGGCGGCCAGACCTCGGTCGACATCGGCCAACCGTTAGAGGAGGAACTCGAACGTCGGAACCTCGACTGCAACGTTCTCGGGACCACGGTCGACGCGATGGACCTCGCGGAGGACCGCGACCGCTTCAACCGCCTCATGGACGACTTGGGAATCGAACAGCCGACCGGCGGCAGCGCGACCAGCGAGGAGGAGGCCCTCGAACTCGCACACGACATCGGCTACCCCGTTCTGGTGCGTCCGTCCTACGTCCTCGGTGGCCGCGCGATGGACGTCGTGTACGACGACGAGGAACTGAAGGAGTACATCGAGGAGGCGGTTCGCGTCTCGCCCGACAAACCCATCCTCGTGGACGAGTTCCTCGCCGACGCCGTGGAATTGGACGTGGACGCCGTTTCCGACGGCGAGAACATCGTCATCGGCGGCGTCATGGAGCACGTCGAAACCGCAGGCGTTCACTCGGGTGACTCGGCCTGCATGATTCCGCCGCGCTCGCTGGACGAGGAGACGCTCTCCCGCGTCCGCGACGTGACCGAAGACATCGCCCGCGCACTCGACACGGTCGGGCTGCTGAACGTGCAGCTCGCCGTCCAAGATGGAACGGTGTACGTCCTCGAAGCCAACCCGCGCTCCTCGCGGACGGTCCCGTTCGTCTCCAAGGCGACGGGCGTGCCGATAGCGAAACTCGCCGCGAAGGCGATGGCCGGCGAAACGCTTCCCGAACTCGACGTGGTCGAACAGATACCGGAACAGACGAGCGTGAAGGAAGTCGTCTTGCCGTTCGACCGCCTGTCCGGTTCCGACCCGCGCCTCGGCCCGGAGATGAAATCGACCGGCGAGGTGATGGGAACCGCCGACTCGTTCGGCAAGGCCTACGAGAAGGCACAATCCGCCGCCTCGAACGCACTCCCGACGGAGGGCGTCGCGGCCATCGAACTGGACGTGGACGGCTTCGGCGACTACTACGAACTCGCCGAGTTCGAGGACACCGCGAAAGCGGTCCGGGAAGGGAAAATCGACTTCCTCGTGAGCGACGACCGTGCGGCGCTGGAGATGGCCGTCGAGGAAGACCTCCCGTACTTCACGACCGTCGCCAGCGCGACGGCGGCGCTCGAAGCGCTCGCGGCGCGCGACGAACCGCTGTGCGTACAGTCGGTCGGTGACAGGCCGAAAGTGGAACGCGAGTGGGGCCGCTAACCGGGCGAGAAGGAGAGGTCGCGAAACGGTTCCGATTTTTCGCAGAGTACCGATACACCGCTCGGAAGGGATGCGGTGGTTTCGCCCTTTTCTCCCGACCCTAACAGGGTTGGCCGCGAAACATTTCCCCGCTCTACACGAAGACGCCGACACTATGTCGAACGAAATCGAGCGCGTACTCGTCGCAGGTGCGAGCGGTGAGACGGGCCGTGAACTCCTCCGAGGGCTCCGTGGAACGGACGTCACGGTCAGGGCGATGACGCGTTCGCGCCGGAAGGAACGGGAACTGTCCGAAGACGGCGCGGACGAGGTTATCGTCGGCGACCTGTTGGACCCCGCTGACGCTTCCCGCGCCGTCGCTGATTGCGATGCGGTCCTCTGTGCCGTCGGGTCGTCGCCGGGACTCGACGTGCTACTGGGTGGAGACCTCGTCGACGGCGCGGGCGTCGAGAACCTCGTCCACGCCGCCGTCGCCGCGGACGTCGAGCGGTTCGTCTTCGAGAGTTCCATCGGTGTCGGCGACTCCCGAGAGAAAGCGCCCGTGCCGCTTCGACTCCTCCTCTGGCACGTTCTCAACCAGAAGAATCACGCGGAGGCCGTGCTCCGAACGTCGGGCGTCCCGTACACCATCGTTCGCCCCGGTGGGCTGACGAACGCGCCCGCGACAGGCGACGTGTTGGTCGGGGAAGGCGGCGAAACCGTCTCGGGAAGCATTCCGCGTGCGGACGTCGCCCGACTGATGATCGGCGCGCTGTTCACGCCCGAGGCCGAGAACCGAACCTTCGAAGTGGTCAGTCGTGACGGCCAGCGCGGAACGTCGCGAGGGCTGGTCGAACTCGACTGGCAGGTTCCCGGCGAGGAAGAGATCGGAATCGAAATCGAGGAGTAAAATCGATACGCCGCGTTACCGCCCGGTGGACGGACGGTAGTGTTCGCACCCGTTAGTCGGCAGCGACGAGTCGTTTTCGGGGTGCCATCGAAAGCACGTCGTCGAAGAATCCGAGGGTGTCGTTCGGTCCGGGGTTGGCTTCGGGGTGGTACTGGCGCGTGAGAACGTCCAGTTCGTCGTTTTCCAACCCTTCCGGCGTGTCGTCGTTGACGTTGATCTGCGTGACTTCGAGGTCGCCGGGGTCGGCGACGGTGTAGCCGTGATTCTGCGTGGTCATGACGACCTGTCCCGATTCGAGGTCGCGAACGGGTTGGTTGACGCCGCGGTGGCCGAAGTCCATCTTCTCGGTCGTGCCACCGAGCGCGCGGGCGATTATCTGTTGACCGAGACAGATGCCCGCGAGCGGGAGTTCCCCGGCGAAGGTTTCGACGAGTTCCTGGGCGGCTTCGAAGTTCGCAGGGTCGCCCGGACCGTTGGAGATGAACAGGATGTCGGCCTCGATGGCTTCCACCTCGTCCGCGGTCACATCGTGCGGGAGGACGTGGACGTCCGCGCCGCGCTCGACGAGCGAGTCGATGATGCTTCCCTTCGCGCCACAGTCCACGAGCGCGACGGTACTGCCGTCCTCGTCGCCATCACCGAGGTGAACCTCGGTTTCGGGGACGCTGACCTGCTCACCGATGTCGTGGTGGTCGCTCATGCCCGGACAGCGTTCGAGTTCCGCGAGCGCGTCCTCGGGCGTGGCGTTCTCGCCGACCGCGATTCCGCACTTCATCGCGCCCTGCTCTCGAATCCCGCCGACCAGGTCGCGGGTGTCGAGGTGGTCCACCGCGGGAACGCCCTCGGCTTCGAGCCACTCCGCGACGTCCTCGGTGAGTTCACGCGCGACGACGGCGCGTGGGTGTACTCGGTCGCTCTCGAAGCGTTCCTCTCGGACGCCGTAATTCCCGATGAGGGGATACGAGAACGTGAGTATCTGTTCTTCGTAGGACGGGTCGGTGAGGCTCTCCTCGTAACCCGTGTATGCTGTTGTAAAAACCAGTTCACCGCAAGCCGTTCCCGGAGAACGACCACGGGCTTCCACCACATGGCCACCCTCCAGCGCGACGTAGGCACCCGGCATTACGAGATTCATATGCAATCCGGGCCTATAAACCTTGCTTTCGTAACATCGTTACGAAATTCGTAATCGTCAAGTAGCGGGCAACACTACCTGCATATCTCCATGGACGCACTCGACCGACAGATACTGAATCTCCTCCGGCGAGACGCCCGAACTCCGTACACAGAGATAGCAGAAGCGGTCGGTACGTCGGAAGGCACCGTTCGAAATCGAGTCGAACGGATGACTGAGGACGGCGTTATCGAACGATTCACCGTCACGACCCACACCGGAAACGTAAAAGCGATGATAGAAATCGGCGTGGACGTGGCCGTCGACACGACGAGGATGTCCGACACGCTCGCGGAGTGGGAACAGGTCGATTTCGTCTGGCAGGTCAGCGGCGAGGACGACATCGTCCTCGTCGTGGACGCCTCCGACACCCAAGGCGTGAACCAACTCATCACCCGCGCGCGAGAGATGGAGGAAGTCGTGAGTACGAAGACTCGATTGATTTTGGACGAGCGACTGGGGTGAGTGATAAGGAATCGAGTCGCTTCACGAAATGAATCGAAGAGCGATTTTGGACGAGCGACTCGGCTAGTCTTCCGGTTGCGGCGGTTCGCCGACGCCCGGGGACTCCTCCTCGGGGCGGTGGAGGTTGTCCTTTCCCTCGTGCACCTTCCGATAGCCGCGGCGGACGAGTTGGTCGAACGTCCCCCGCTTGACCCGCGGTTCGACGCGGCCGTCCCGAATCGCGCTGACGACGCTCTCGGGCGTCAAGACGTCCGCATCGACCATCGTGTACGCGCGCCCGACTTCGACCGGGTAGTGGGCGTCGCTGCCGCCGACCAGCGGCAGGTCGTAGCGGTCCGCCAGTTCGCGCGCCCACTCCTCGGTTCGCGGGTGCTTGCCGTTGATTTCGATGGCGTCGAACTCGGCGTCCACCTCGCGGACGGTGCTGTTTCGGTACGGATGGGCGACGATGGCTGCACAACCCCGTTCGTGGGCGAGGGCGACGGTTTCCTTCGGCGTGAGAGTCCCCGGTTCGGTGCGCGTGGGTGGGTCGGGACCGACGACGAGGACGTGCCCTTTCGTCGTGGAGATTTCGATACCCGGAATCGTCTTCACGACGCGTCCGGCGAACGGCTGATAGTAATCGTGATTCGTCAATGCTACGCCGTCCAGACCGCGGTAGCGCGCGCCGAGTTCGAGGAGTCTGACACCCAGTGGGTCGAACAGCGCGGCAGCACGTTCGTGGCCGTGAAAGAATCGCGTGTGAGCGTGTAGGTCGAGGGCGAACACGTCCGTATCTATACTGCCGATAGGTCTTTGGTTTTTCCGCCGGTCAGTCAGTGCATGAAAGCCGACGAGGAGGGTGCGGTGGACGACCTCGTGGCGAGCGAGGAGGCCATCGAGTACGAACGCGTCGTCGTGTTGAACCCCATCAGTGGCGACGCGAACCACTGCGAGCAGGTCCAGCGCCTCGCGACGGAGTACGACTGTACCGTCCTCGAAACCCAGGGCGAGGGGGACGCTCGCGGGTTTGCACGCGACGCCGCGGAGAACGGTGCCGCCGTGGTCGCGGCCGCGGGCGGCGACGGGACGATACACGAAGTCGTCCGCGGATTGGACGACGCCGACGCGCTGGATGCCGTGACCTTCGCCGTGATTCCGGCCGGAACGGGGAACAACTTCGCCGGAAACATCGGCGTCACCGACATCGAACACGCCTTCGAGGTCCTTGATGCGGGCGAACGGCGGCGAATCGACCTCGGAACCGCGAACGGGCGACCCTTCGTCAACTCCTGTGTCGGGGGACTGACCGCGGACGCGAGCCACCAAACCGACCCGGAGCAGAAGGCGCGCCTCGGCGTGCTGGCCTACGTCGTGAACACCCTCCGCTTGATGACCGACTACGAGGGGCTTCCGCTCAGGATAGCCGCGTCCGACGACGGCGACGTGACGTGGTCCGGCGACGCGGTGTTCGTCCTCGTCGGCAACGGGCGACGGTTCCCGGCGAAGGGCCGGACGCAGGCGAACATGGAGGACGGACTGTTGGACGTGACCGTCATCGAAAACATGCCCACCGCGAACCTGCTTCAGGAGGCGACGATGCAACGCCTGTTCGGCAGCGAAACGGAGAACGTGACCTACCTCAAGACGCCCACGCTGGAAATAGAGGTCGAACAGGACTCGCCTGTCGAGTTCAGTTTGGACGGCGAGATGGGCGAATGGGACGGGTTGACGCTCGGCGTTCGACCCCACACCATGGAACTCGCCGTCGGCGCGGAGTACGAGCGATACCCCGAGGAGTGAGGCGGGAAATCGGTCGGTTTCGCGTATCGTAAGTCGGCTTCGCGTATCGTAATTTGCCACGCTGGCGCGCGCTGGCGGGACGGCGGGGCCGAGAGTGGCCGCGCCGTCTCGTTGAAGCCGTGCGAGGGATGACTGAAGGAGTAAAACGACTGAAGGAATCGGTTGGGGAGGGCGTGGTCGTGGCGGTGTGGTTGCTGTCGCGGTTATTTGACGTCTGTGACTACTCACGAAACTGTTGTATTCCAGTAGGGAACTGCTTCACCAGCAGTCGCATTTGCAAAGCCAGCGGAATCAGACGGACGACCAACTCCCCGTGACAACGTTTACGCCGCGTGCGTCCCACCGTTCACGTATGGCAATCACCGCCCGTGAGTTGATGACGACCGACGTGGAAACCGTCTCGCCGGACGACGAAATCGGCGACGTGCTGACGCGCCTCGCGCGGGTCCAGTTCAACGGCTTTCCCGTCACCGACGACGGCCGCGTCGTGGGTATCGTCACGCAACACGACCTCGTCCACCTGTTCCAACCGAGCGACCGAACGCTGTGGATTCCCATCGGGTTCCCGCCGTTCCTCGAAAGCCTCGAATACGGGTTCGACCTCTCGTGGGACGAGTTGGACGCGGGTATCGACCTCGTGAGAAATGCCGGGAAACCGGTTCGAACGGTTATGACCGAGAACGTGGTGACGGTGACGCCCGAGGACGACATCGACGACATTCTCGACCTGCTGGCCGACGCCGAGAGCGACATCAACCGCCTACCGGTGATAGAGGACGGGCAACTCGTCGGCATCATCGCCCGGCAGGACGTGCTGCGGGCGCTCCGCGACGAGCGACGAGCGCGGTGAGCCCTGTCGAAACGCCGTCACTGAACCCGGCATTCGAAGGGGGTTTTCGAAACCTACTCCCCGTCTCGCACGAGACCTCGTAGAGTGAGCCGGTATCGAAACCTTCTGTTGTTCATCGTCCTCGCCGCGTTCTGGGGGTCCGCGTTCATGGCCATTCGGGCCGGATTGGAGTTCATCCCCCCGGTTCTGTTCGCGGCGATCCGCTACGACGTGGCGGGCGTCCTGATGCTCGCCTACGCGGTGTACGCGACCGACCGCTGGCGTCCACAAACGGGCGGCGAGTGGAAACTCGTCTTCGTCGGCGGCGCGCTCATGATTGCGGCCTATCACGCGTTCCTGTTCGTCGGCGAGCAGGAGACCCCGAGCGCCGCCGCGGCGGTCATCGTCAGCCTCAGTCCCATTCTCACGACCGGTTTCGCGCGGGTGTTCCTCCCCAGCGAGCGACTCACGCCCGCCGGAATCGCCGGTCTGCTCCTCGGGTTCGTCGGCGTCGCCGTCCTGAGCTTCGCCAACAACGGGTCGAGCGAATCGCTGGCGACGACCATCGTCCCGCAACTCCTCGTGTTCCTCGCCGCGTTCTCGTTCGCGCTCGGTAGCGTTCTGACACAGCGAATCGAAGCCGACCTTCCCATCGAGACGATGGAAGCGTGGTCGATGCTCCTCGGGGCGGTCATGATGCACGTCATCAGCATCGCCCGCCCGAGCGAGTCCGTCTCGGCAATCGAGTGGACGCCGGAGGCCATCGCCGCTGTCGTCTATCTCTCCATTTTCGCCAGTGCCGTCGGATTCCTCATCTACTTCGACTTGCTCGACCGCCTCGGTCCCGTCGAAATCAACCTCGTCTCCTACGTCGCGCCGGTGTTCGCCGCGATTACGGGGTGGTTCTTCCTGCAGGAACCGGTGACGCCGCTGACCGTCGCCGGATTCTGTATCGTCTTCACGGGATTCTGTCTACTGAAGCGGCAAGCGATTTCCCGCGAACTACCGCGGATAACCGGCGTCTTCACGTCCGGGCGGTAGCCGTCAAAAAAGGAATCTCGAACCTCAGTCGAAGCCGTAGAGGACGCCCTCTCCGTCGGTGCCGCCGATGTCGGGAAGCGTCGCGCGCTCGGGGTGGGGCATCATGACCGCGACCGAATCCGAGTCGCCGACGATTCCGGCCACGTTCCCCTTCGACCCGTTCGGGTTCGTCTCGTCGGTCACGACGCCGTTCTCGTCGCAGTAGCGGAAGAGGATACGGTCGTCGGCGTCGAGTTCGTCGTACTTCTCGTCCGTGATTTCGAACCTCCCCTCGCCGTGGGCGATGGGGACTTCGATGACCTGTCCCTCCTCGTAGGCGGCGGTCCACGGGGTATCGGCGTTCTCGACGCGGAGGTAGACGTGTTCACACTGAAAGCGTGCGCTCCGGTTGGTCGTGAACGCGCCGGGCGTCAGACCCGACTCACAGCCGATCTGTGCGCCGTTACAGACGCCGAGGACGGGAACGCCCGACTCGGCGGCGTCGCGCACCTGTGCCATGATGGGCGAGTTGGCGGCGATGGCCCCCGCGCGGAGGTAATCGCCGTAGGAGAACCCGCCGGGAAGCATCACGCCGGTCGCGCCCTCGGGTAGGTCCTCCTCGTGCCATACGAGTTCCGCGTCGATTTCGAGGTGGGAAAGCGCACGCACCGCGTCGCGGTCGCAGTTACTCCCACCGAATTGGACGATGGCGACCGTCATCGCTCCTCGACCGCGACCGTGTAGTCGTGAATCGTGGGATTGGCGAGGAGACGTTCGGCCATCTCTCCGGCACGCTCCTCCGCGTCCGAGGAGGTATCGGCGTCGAGGTCGATTTCGAACACGTCCGCGGAGCGAAGCGAGTCCAGTTCGAAGCCCAGTCGGGAGAGTGCACCTCGGGTCGTTTCGGCCTCGGGGTCGAGGACGCCCCGTTTCAACCGAACCGTCACCGTCGCGGTGTAAGCAGTCATCGGTTGACCGTGCGCGTTCGTGTTCAAAAGCTCTTTTGGAACGAATTCGTTGTACACATTCGTGTTGTTCCCGTCGGTGAGCCGTCCCACAGCCAATGAGTCGTTTGCCCCCGTTCGCGTCCGTCCTCGTTCGTGCCACGCGTAATCCCGTTCACGCGACAGTTGTCGTCGGCCCGTTTTCGAGTAGGCTCTCCCTGCTACGTGTCAACGTGGACGGGAAATTTTGCACCGTCACAAACGTTTTTGCCGCCGAGACCCGATACGTTTCTTCCATGGCAGTACCCCGTAACCGGCAGGTGAAGCGATGAACTACCGAGAGCTGACCGAAATCACCGTCGTCGGGGACGATGATACCGGACTCGTCGCCCGCGTCACGACCCTCCTCTTCGAGCGCGGAATCAACATCGAGGACGTCGACCAAGCCGTCCGCGAGGGCGTCTTCCGCATGACGATTCACGTCGAGACGAGCGAGATGTCCGTGAGCAAACACCGACTCCGCCGAGACCTCTCCGAACTCGGCGACGACCTCGGGGTAGACGTCCGCGCCCGGTTTCCATCGGAACGCGACTCCCGGCAGGTCGCCCTCCTCGTGACGAAGGAATCGCACTGTCTCCGCCGCCTCCTCGACGAACGAAGTGAGTTCGACGCCGAAATCGGTGTCGTCATCGGGAATCACGACGACCTCGAACCCGTCGCGAAGGAACACGGCATCCCGTTCCACGACGTCGGGGACGAACGCGGCGTCCACGACGAGGAACATCTACTCTCGCTGTTGGACGACTACGATATCGACCTCGTCGTCCTCGCGCGTTTCATGCGCATCTTGAGCCCCAACGTCGTCTTCCGCTACGAGGGACGCATCATCAACATCCACCCGAGTCTGCTTCCCGCGTTCCCCGGCGCGAAGGCGTATCGACAGGCGAAGGAGGCGGGCGCTCGTATCGCTGGCGTCACCGCCCACTACGTGACGACCGACTTGGACCAAGGACCCATCATCACCCAGCGGGCGTTCAACGTCCCGGACAGCGCGAACGTCGACGAGTTGCGCGAACGAGGACAACCCCTCGAAGCCGACGCCCTCCACGAAGCCGTGCGCCTCCATCTGAACGACGACGTGGAGATTCGTCGCGGTCGGACCGAACTCCGAGACGGGAACGACAGCGAACGATATCGCCTCGGACTGCCGGCAGAACTCGACGACGTGACGCCCGACGGCCCCATCGACGGGACGGTCGCCGTGAGCGAATCGAACGACTGACGCTATTCTTCGGATTTCGACGTCGGTTTTCGAGCGAGCACGAAGCAGGTGTCGCTCCCTAAAACGTCGTTTACTGTCTGCCGCCAGAGAACGTCGAACCCCGCGTTTTCGAGCGTCGTAATGCTCTCGTCCGGTGACGGGACGCTCCAGTGCATCTCGACGCCGGTATCGAGCCAATCGTCGTCGCTTCCCTCCCACGCGGTGGACCCGACCGTCATGAGGAGATAACCGCCCGAAGACAGCAGGCGATAGAACTCCCGTGCCACGTCGGGATGTTCGTTCGAGGGAACGTGAATCACCGAATGATACGCACAGATGCCGTCGAACGTGCCGGTCGCGAGGCCGAGCGCGGTCATATCCGCCTGAAAGAACCGTCCCGCGGGGACGTTCTCGCGGGCGCGGGATATCTGCTCGCGGGAGAAGTCGATGCCGACGAGGTCCGTATCGGCGGCCAACAGTTCCGCGATTGGTCGACCCGCGCCACACCCGGCGTCGAGTATGCGCGCGTCGTCCGGGAGGTGGCCGTGGAACTCCGACAGCAGGGCGATATCCTCGCTCTCCTCCTCACCGCCGCTTCGCTCGGCGAGGTAGTCATCCGCGATTCGGTCGTAGGCGCGACGAACGTCGTTTCTCTCGTGGGGCATGGTCGGAAGGTGACGCGTACTGTCGTTCCATGGTTCGCTTTCGCATAAAAAGGTTCGGCGACGGCGGTCGTTTCGTCGTTCGAATGTCGAGCGTTACAGGTCCTTGATGGACATCACCGCGTCCTCCAGCGACGGCGCGTCGAACAGGTCCCTGTCGATGTACGCGTTCGCTCCGGCGGTGTACAGGTTGCGGGCGGCGGTAATGACCTCGTCCGGGAGCGGTTGCGGTTCGACCGAACACAGCGATTTCCAGTCGGCCATGTCACGCTCTTTCGCCTCGACCTTGGCGTCTCGAACCGCATCGGCCCACGCGGTCTGTTCGCGTTTGTGGTACTGACGGATGAACTCCTTGCTGACCTGCTGGCCGTGGAAGGTGAACCGGTTTTCGTCGAACGTTCCCACCACGTCGGCGACGCGAATCTCACCGTCGTAGTAGAGGCACTCTATCTTCCCGTCCTCGTGAGTCAGGTCGGCGTTCGCGGCCTGCCGCGTGACGAAATCGTTCACCTCGCGGGCGACTCGCTCGAGTTCGTCCACGTCCGCCTTTCCGGCGATTTCGTCCGCCTCGTCCCGCGAGAGGTATCGGTCGCTCTCCTCGAACTTGGTCGAGAACTCGACGGCGGGTTCTTCGAGTTGGACCGCTCCGTCGGGCCACTCCGGGAAGTCGAGTCCGTGGTCGCTAGGGTCGGTGCGGCGGCGAAGGCTGGACCCGACCGGAACGCTGTTGCGGAAGACGACTTCCAAGGGGATGAGGTAGTTCTCGTCCGCACCGCTGTGAAAGAGGTCGTAATCGTAGTCCCGTCCCTCGCGTGGCAAGTTCGGAACCTGCGTGAGGTCGATGGCCATCTCGGTGGGTGGTTCCGTGACCTCCGAAAGGGGGACGACGTCGCCGTCGGACACGACGCCACGGTAATGAGTCGGAACGCCCTCCGCTTCCAATCCCTCGAAGTTGGACGCGCCCATCGCACAGAGGCTTGCACCCTTGTCGGGAATCGTATCGGGCATCTTGCCCCAATCGAACACCGAGTAGTCGTCCGTGAACACGAACGACCCGCGCCCGAGCGAGTCCGGCGTCGGTTCGCGTTCGACCCGGAACTCCTTCACACTCGTCATGGTGTTGGTTCTGCCGTGCCCCGACTAAGTAGTTTCCATCTTCGTGCTGAACTTCGCCGACATGTGGCCGAAAGATGTACATATGTATGCGATATCGACTGCCGTGACCCGGCGATTTTTGGGGGTCCGCCGGGATTACAGAGCAATGGCTAACGTGCGTGCGAAGAGCAACATTCCTCGGGAACAGTTCGGCTTTGAACACGTTCCCGAAACCGACCAATCGTTCGAGAACGCGCTGGCGCGGGCGCGGAACGGCGAACGACTGACCGTCGCCGACGGCGTCGAACTGCTGACGACCGGCACCGACCACCCCGGCATCGACCTCACCCGAAAGGAGCGCGTGCTGGAGGCCGCGGACCGGCGGCGCGAGGCGGTCGTCGGCGACACGGTCACGTTCGTCGCCAACCTGAACAACAACGTCACCACAGCGTGCAACACGGGGTGTCTGTTCTGCAACTTCAAGGACACCGCCCAGAATTTCGAAGTCGGTTCGAACGAGGAACACGGTGGATTCACGAAGACGCCCGAAGAGTCCCGCGAAATCGTCGCCGATGCGCGCGAGCGAGGAATCTACGAGGTGACGTCGGTCAGCGGTCTACACCCCGGAATGGCGCTGAACGACGACCACTTGGAACTCCTCGAAGCGAGCGAGCGCGGCGATTTGAACTTCAAGTCGCCCGAGGAGTACGAAATCGACCCCGCGACGTACACGGAACAGATTCGAGCGATGAGCCTTCCCGGCGTTCACGTTCACTCGATGACGCCCGAGGAGGCCTACCACGCCCGTCGCGGTACGGACTGGGACTACGAGGCGGTCTTCCGCGAACTGAAGGCCGCCGGACTCGACAGCGTGCCGGGCACCGCCGCGGAGATTTTAGTGGACGAGGTGCGCGGCGTCATCTGTCCCGGCAAAATCGGGACGGAGGAGTGGATGGAAGCGATGGAAGCCGCCGCGAACGTCGGTCTCGACACTACGGCGACCATCATGTACGGCCACGTGGAAAACGAGATGCACCGCGTCCTCCATTTAGAGCGGATTCGTGAGCTACAGGACCGAACCGGCGCGATAACGGAGTTCGTTCCGCTCTCGTTCGTCCACCGGAACACGCCGCTGTACGAACGCGGCATGGTGGAAAACGGCGCGAGTACCCACGAGGACGAACTCCTCATCGCCGTTTCCCGGCTGTTTCTGGACAACGTCGAAAACATCCAATCGTCGTGGGTGAAGTACGGCGACGAACAGGGATTGAAGATGCTCTCGTGTGGCGCGAACGACTTCATGGGCACCATCCTCTCCGAGGAAATCACGAAGCGGGCAGGCGGCCAGTTCGGCGAGTTCCGCTCGTTCGAGGAGTACGTCGAGATGATAACCGCCATCGGGCGCGTCCCGGCGGAGCGTTCGACCGACTATCGACAGATTCGGGAGATAGACCCCGAGGACCCGCCGTTCGGCCCGACGCTCGGTCCGTGTGCCGACGGGACGCCGTTGCTCGACTGACGAGCGACGCCGTCCCGAAATCGTGAGCGGTGCGTTATGTGTTTTCTACGAGCGAGCGATACCGCTCACCTGCCGAATCGTCCGCGTCGAGCGCCGCTCGAATCCGGTCGGGGATTCGACCATTATCGACGAATCGGTCGTAGACGGGCAGGCGTTCGTGAAGGGGAACGCCGGCGGACTCCGCGATGTCCTCCAGTTCGCGCAAGGCCGGCCACGCGTAGTCCGGGTTGATGTAGTCGTCCGTCACGGGGGAGACGCCGCCCAAATCGTCCACGCCGCAGTCCAACAATTCCCGCGTCGGCGACAGGTTCGGCGGCACTTGCACCGAAATTTCGTCCGGGAGCGCCACCCGCGCCATCGCCACGACCCGGCGCATCGTCTCGACCGACGGTCGTTCGAAGCGGGAGCGCTCGTTCGGGACCACGTTCTGGACGATGACCTCCTGAACGTGGTCGTGGCGTTCGTGCAGTTCGCGGATGGCGAGGAGGCTCTCGGCCCTGTCGCGCCAGTCCTCGCCGATACCGACCAACAGACCGGTGGTGAATGGCACGTCGAGTTCGCCGGCGTTCAGAATCGTTGTGAGGCGCTGCCCCGGATTCTTCCGGCGCGGCCCCGCGTGGGCGTCCACGTCCGCCGTCGTCTCCAACATCACGCCCATGCTCGCGTTCACGTCCGCGACGAGTTCCATCTGCTCGCGCGTCTGGTCGCCCGGATTCGAGTGGGGAAGCAGGCCCTCCTCCAGCGCGATTTCACACACCTCGCGGAGGTACGAGTGAATCGAATCGTGGCCCCAGTCGGCCAACTGCTCGTGAACCCGCGTGTACCGCTCGTCCGGGTCGTCGCCGAACGTGAACAGCGCCTCGGTACACCCTGCGTCCGCACCCGTCCGAAGTATCTCTCGAACCTCCTCGCGCGACAGCAGGGACGCCTCCCCCGGCGCGTCGAAGTACGTGCAGTAGGTGCAGGTGTACCGACACGCCGTCGTCAGCGGGACGAAGACGTTCTTCGCGTAGGTCAACGCGTCGGCGGGCGAGGCGTCCGCCGGGGTGACGGCGAGGAGTCTGTCCACGTCCGCTTCGTCGAAGGTGATGTCGATGTCGTACTCGTCGGCCCCCGAAATCATGGTGTGGGCTACGGGGTTGGGGGTAAAAGGGTTTGGAGCTTCGAAACGGAACGCCGAAGCCGTTTCACCCTATCCGAAGTTTCAAGCAACGATACAGACGAGTGGAACGTGAATGTCCCCTCCAACCGATGCCGGGCCAAAGGAGCTGTTCCAGTGGTTCAGAACGACCGAGGAGGAACCTGTCGCCATCGTTCGTGACGTGGTGAAAACGGCGATGTGGGTCGTCGGAATCGGCGTCCTCCTCTTCGCGATAACCGGCGTGTGGCCGCCGATGGTGGCCGTCGAAAGCGGAAGCATGCAACCGCACATGAAGAAAGGCGACCTCGTCGTCGTGATGGACGAAGGGCGACTCGCGGGCGACGGGTCGTACGGAGACACGGGCGTCGTGCCGTACCGTGCCGGGAGAGGGTCCGGCTATCGGGAGTTCCACAGTTACGGCGACGTCATCGTCTACCGCCCGGACGGGGACACTGGAAGAACACCGATAATCCATCGGGCGCGGTTCTGGGTGCGGGAGGACGAGAACTGGTACGACCGGGCGAACGAGGCGTACGTCGGTACCGCGGACAACTGCGAGGAACTTCGGAACTGTCCCGCACCGCACGCCGGATTCATCACTAAAGGCGACGACAACGGCGTGTACGACCAATCCTATGACCTCGGCGGGCCGATAAGCGCCCCCGTCAAGTCGTCGTGGGTCGTCGGCAAGGCGAAACTCGGGATTCCGTGGCTCGGGTGGATTCGGCTGGCTATCTGAGGGTGTTTTCCGTTCGAGAATTACCGCGTGACGGACACCCGACCACCCGTCACGGAGAGCGAAAAGTCCGCGTCCAGTAGCCAATCGCGGGCAGCACCGGTTCCGTGCATCAGCACCTCCGCGAGGTCGGACACCTCGTCCACGTCCGTCGCGAGGCGGTGTGAGTCAAGTTCGGTGACGGACGCGCCGATTTCGTCCGCGATTTCGAGGTGGTCGAGGTACGACGTGCCGTGGTAGTCCACCCGAAACTCGGGGTGACGGGAAACGAGCGCGTTCGTGCCGCCGCCGCGGCCCGGCGCAATGACGACGTCCCCCTCGGCCGAAAAGAGCCGTTCCAGTGCCGTCGGCGTCGCCAGCGCGAGGTCCGCCATCACGATTGCGATGGGGCCGTCAGCGGTGAGTACGTCGTTCACGGCGGGCGTCAACGGACGGGAATCGACTTCGAGCGGCGCGTCGATATCGACGTGACCGGTCGACAGTACGCGTGGCACCCCGCCGGTCGAACGAATCGCCGCGAGAACGTCGTCGAGCATCGCCAGCGCGAACGCCCGCCGCTCCTCGAGCGTGAGCGTCCCGGCGAGCCTCGTCTTCGGTTCGTTCGCGGCGAACGGCACCACCACCTGCATAGCCGTTGGTACTCGGGTGGTGGGTTAAGTGGTTGCGAAAACAGCTAACGAAGGGTTACGAAAACGTGTGAAATCGGGTCAGCGCAGGCGATAGTTGTCCTGTTGCTGGGAACGGTACCAGAACCCAGCGCCGCCGATGACGAGGAGGAGGACGACCGCAGCGCCGCCGTACATGAGCAGTTTGCTCTGCTGTTCGGACTGTTGTGCCTTGTCGGCCGCCGAGTTGGCACTCTTTTTGGCTTTGCCCGCGAGGTCG
Source organism: Haladaptatus sp. HS23 (assembly GCF_056892285.1). NCBI lineage: Archaea > Methanobacteriati > Methanobacteriota > Halobacteria > Halobacteriales > Haladaptataceae > Haladaptatus > Haladaptatus sp. HS23. The sequence continues at coordinate 572,397 of NZ_JBXGLH010000001.1, forward strand.
ATGGCGTTGTCGAAGTTCCCCGCCTCGTAGGCCGAGATGGCGTTGTCGAGGACGCTCTCGGCGTCCGCCGTGTTCGCACCCGACGGCGCGTTCTCGATGGCCCCCTGTGCGCCGACGATGGCGTCACGAGCGCTTTTGCTGTCCTCGGTGTGGTAGTTGGCCGTCCACGTCTCGATCTCCTCGCTGTTGCCACCCTCTCGGGACTGGCTCAGCGTGGCGAACGTGAACGACTGCTGTGGGTCGAACGTGAAGTTGGCGACTTCGGGCACGGTGCCGGACACCTTCACGACAGCCTTGCTCGCGTCGGTGTCGAGGGCAAGCGAGTGGTCGAACGACTGGCCATCGTAGGACTCCTTTGCCTTCTGATTGCCCGCTTGGTCGTAAGTCGTGACCGTCCACGTCACGTCGGTCAGTTCGGTTCGCCCCTCCAACGTCCACTGTTCGTAATCGGTGTAGAGGTCGGTCAACGTCATCGTCGCCGTCACCGAGTCGCCGACAGTGGCGTCGTTCGGGATGCCGTCGTCCGCCGTCGAAATCGCCGTGGCAGGCGCGACTGCCGAGAGGGCGAGCGTGACGACGAGCAACAGGGCAAACAGCTTAGAACAACGGGTCGAGTTCATCCTCATCATCCTCGACGAGATTTTCGAGGTTCGTTTGGCTCTCCTGTTGGATGTCGTCGATGTTGTCCTGTGCCTCGATGGCGACCTGCTGGAGTTCCTTGATACGTGGGACGTTCGTCACGCCCGAAAGCAGGACGACGCTCGCGACGCTGGGTTCGTTGACGGGGTAGTCGCCGCCGCGAACTTCCATGCTGCCGGTCTGCTCTTCGAGCCATTTCCGGCCGCGCTCGATACCTTCCCGGTTCAGGTGGGGGGATGGACCGCTCATGACGAGGAGCGCACGTTCCGTCCCCTGAATTTCACAGGGGAGGGTCAACCGGCCAAGCGCCGCCTTGCGGACGAGGCTCGTGATACGATTGGTCGTGTGCGCGGTGTCCTCGGTCCGTCCGCCGCCTCCGCCGGTGAAGCGCGAGAGGAGACCGCCGGAACTCTGCATCTCGACTTCCTCCGCGGCGTAGCCGATGGTGGACACGCCGCCGCCGGCGAGCGTGTTGATGATTTCGCTGGAGTCCACGACGCTTTCGGCGACGTCGTCGCCGCCACCGATTTCCCCGGCACCGAAGAGGATTCCGAACCGTGTAACGATTTCCTCGTTGATTTCGGCATAGCCGCTCTCCATGCTTTCGCCGGACTGACGCCATGCGTCGTTGTCGAACACCATCAGGTTGTCCACTTCGCGGACGAACGTCTGGAACGAGCGTGCCGCATTCAAGGTGTAGATGCCACCCTCGTCGCCGCCGGGAAGGATACCCAATCCGTAGACAGGTTCGGTATAGATTCGTTTCAGGTGTTTCGCTATGACGGGCGCGCCGCCACTCCCCGAACCGCCGCCCATTCCGGCGATGATGAGGAATGCGTCCACCTCGTGAACGGGGATGTTGTCGATAGCGCCCTGTACTTCGTCGATGTCCTCCTCGGCGATTTCCGCGCCGAGTTCGTTGTCCGCACCCACGCCGTGCCCTTTGACGCGGGACTGTCCGATGAGTACCCGATTTTCCTCCGGGACGTTCTGTAGACCCATGAGGTCAGCGCGGGCGGTGTTGACTGCGACTGCCGCACGGACGATGCCGCTCCGTGTTCGCTGGTCGTATTCCAGGAACTTGTCGACTATCTTCCCGCCTGCCTGACCAAATCCGATCATCGCGAGTTTCATTTTTCGGTACCGTTCTCCGTTGAGAGAAGAACAGACGGAAAGAGAAAATAAACTTTGTGGTATGTTCCGTTTCAAGATATCGACATACAAGGTTAGAAAACGCAAGACGAAGATGGGTTATCGTGTAGTATTTCATCCGACGGTAAAACTATCATATACCCTCTCTTTAAGTCTGGATATATCCAGACTGGTGCCCGTTCTGTTATGTCCGCGGACTGGAATCAATATGTAGGTATTCTCCAAGGGTTGTCAATTCTTCGGGTTGAACGCCGAACGAGGCGACGTCATTATTCATAACAGTGTTGTCAAATTCCAGCGAGCGGTACTGGTCGCCGCCCATCGGGAACCCCGGAATCGCGCCGCCGATTTTCAATCCGACTCCGGCGAGTTCCATCGGAATCGGGAGGACGGTGACGGACTGCCCCTCGGCCCGCCGGACGAGTTTGGCGACCTCCGCGAGCGTCAGGACTTCCGGGCCACCGAGTTCGTAGGTATCGCCGTCACGGGACTCCTCGATTCCGGCCGCCAACATCGGCGCGAGGTTCCCCACCCAAATCGGCTGGAATCGAGTCCTGCCACCGCCGGGGAGGGGAGCGAGATACGGCGGCGTGAGTTTCTTCGTGAACGAGAGGAACTCGCTGCCCTCCCCGAACACGACGGAGGGTCGGAATATCGTCCACCGACAGTCGGACTCCCTCACGAGTTTCTCGGCACGTCCTTTGGCCCGAATGTACTCGGTCGGCCCCGTCGGGTCGGCACCGAGGGCGCTCATCTGAACGACCTTCTCGACGTCGTGTTCTTCCGCCGCCCGCACGATGTTCCGTGTTCCGCCGAGGTGGACGCTCATGTGGCTACGCCCGCGTGGCGGTTTGAACAGCGGCGAGAGCGCGACGAGATTGACCACGGCGTCTTGTCCGGAAAACGCCCCCTCGATGGACGCGTAGGCCGTCACGTCGCCCATCGCTTTCTCGACGTCGGTCGGAAAATCCGCTTCGTCGGGATTTCGCGCGAGCGCCGTCACCTCGTGTCCTCGGTCGAGAAGTTCGCGGACGAGACGCTGGCCGATAAATCCGGTGCCGCCGGTCACGAGAACCTTCATAGCGCGGAACTGTAGGCGAAAGGACCTAAAGCTACCTGCCAACGAGGTGGGTCCGTCCGACGGTTCCCGGCCGAAACCCCGAACGTTTTACCTAGCGACTCGAACGTCCGGGCATGCTGCTAACGCTGGAAGGGTTGGACGGGAGCGGAAAGTCGACCGTCTGGGAGGTACTCCGCGAGGAGTTCCCCGACGCGGTGTTCACCCGCGAACCGACCGATTCGTGGTACGGCGAGGCCGTAAATCGTTCCATCGAGGACGACGACGCGGATTCGGTCGCCGAGTTGTTCCTCTACACGGCCGACCACGCGGCCCACCTCGCGAACACGGTTCGCCCCGCGCTCGAAGACGACAAACTCGTCATCTCCGACCGGTATTCGGACTCGCGGTACGCCTATCAGGCCGTCGCGCTGGATGGGGTCGTCCCCCGCCCGATGGAGTACATCATCGGCGTCCACAAACCGTGGACGCGCCCGCCGGACTGCACCATCTACCTCGACGTCGACCCCGAAACGGGTGCGGCACGAAGCGGCGCGACGAACAAGTTCGAACAGGCTGGCTTCCTCGCGCAGGTGCAGTCGAACTACGAACGACTGATAGACGCGAACCCCGGTCGGTTCGTCCGGGTCGATGCGACCCAATCGCCGGAAGCGGTCATCGAGAGCGTCGTTTCCACCATCGAGCGCGTCACCGAGGACGCGGACGAGTAGTTTTGACGGTGGAGGGCGTACGTCCCTTATGAGCGAGGGGGACGACGATTCGGGACTCGGGTTCACGCTGCCGCCGATGCGCCTGCCGCCGCTGACGCTTCCCGAACGGATTCGACTCGTTTTTCCGCTGTTCGAACTCCCGGAGCGACCGGAGCGCTCCTCCCGAGTTCGTGTACGGACGAGACACATCGTCGCTGCGCTGTTGCTGTTCGACCTGTTGGACGCGATTCTCGCGGTCTGGTTCGGGTCGCCTGCGCCGTGGGTCCGCGCGCTCGTCGGCGTCGGCCTCACTGCACTACTGGTCGGGCCGGTAAGCTTGCTCTACCTCTGGGAACCGCTCGCGGCCGCCGTCGGCGTGGGGTGGTTGGCCGTGGTGCCGTCAGCGACCCTGTTGCTGTTCGCGCGCGTTGTCCGGCAGTTCGACCTCCTCGGGCGGCGGCATCCAGAACAGGTCGATGGAGACGCCGAGCGAGAACGGTAACACCCAGATGAGGATGAGGGCGGTTCCGATGTCGCGGATGCCGCTACCGCCGAACCCGATTACGCCGCTCAAGACGATCGTCGTGACGACGTAGACGAGCGGGACGAGCAAGAGCGTGTAGACTACGGCCCCCCATCGCGTCGAGAGACGGAGGCGGAAAAAGCGAATCACAACCGCCGTGATGACGGTGTTGACGAGGATGATGACGAAAAGTCCGAGCATCGTGGCGGCCGAAACCATACCCGGAAGTAGGGGGTCCGTACTCTTTTGCGTACCGGATGACGGACGAGGACGTGTCGGTCGGTATCGTTCAGACTGCACCGCCGGTTCCGAATCAAGGATGGTCACGCTGATACCGGATGAGTTGCGCCGCGCGGTCCGCTTTCGCCAACAGCACTTCCTTCAACTCGGGCGGGTTTCGAATTCGGGTGTTTTCGAGGACGGAATCGGGAAGCGCGAGCGTGTTGTCGGGGACGCCGTCCTCGGCGTGGACGGGGAAGTGCTGTTGATCTATCTTCATGACGAGCGGCCAGTCCAAGCGCTCTATCCCCTCTCCGGCGGAGTAGAGGGCTTGATTCACGGACTCGTGGTCGTCGGAGGCCATGACTGCGTGGTCGCCGTCGTGTGGTTCGACGTACAACCGACCGAGGTAGTAGCCGCTCGAGAACGATTCGAACATGTTAGTCAATACCACACAAGGACTAATAGTTATATAGTAGTTATCCAGAACAGTTATGTTGAAGAACAAAAGCACCTGACAATCGTTCCACGCGTTCCGGGTTCGGGACGGTGATAGCAGTTCTTTTAGTAGTTCCCGACACGGATACAACATGGCAATCCCCGAGCGGTACGCCCGCTATTATCTCGAAAACACGCCGAGTCTGGTCTGGCTGATAGTCGTCAACGCCGCGGCCATTCTCGTCGGTCTCGATTTCTATATTCGGACGATGCCGAACTTTCCGACGTTCCTCTGGCCGTTGTATGCAGACTCTCCGACTGCGCTCGCGCTCATGGCCGCCTCGCTCTTCACGTTGCTGCCGAATCTCGGCAACCGGCTCTCCGATTCGCCACAGAACCTCCCGCTCGTGTACCTCAACACGTTCGCGTTCGTCTGGTTGTTCAAATTCGGTATCTGGACGTTCATCGCGCTCAATCTCGGGTTTTCGCTCTACTTCGGTCCGCCGTGGGACCAACGAGCGCTCTGGGACTACTGGGGAATCATCATCACCCACCTCGGGTTCGTTGCAGAGGCGTACCTCATCCCGAGCTACGGCACGACGACGAGAGGCGCGCTGGCCGCCGCGCTCGTCGTGTCGCTCGCCAGTGACGTTCTCGACTACGGGTTCGGCTACCACCCACCGCTTCGGTACGAAGTCGGCCTTGTCCTCCCCTTAATAACTGTTGCACTCTCCTTCATTTCGGTCTTCGCGGCGTCCCATGCTATGCGTCGATTGGCCGACTGAGCGTTGCTTTTGAACGTTCTTCTCTTCTCTCGCTTCCTCGTTTCGATTCGTGAACAGAACGAACGAATTACCCCCTTTTTAAGGAGAGGATTAGTAATAATGTAGTGATGAACTCCGCCCGCGCTGTCCTCCTAGTCGTGCTAACGCTCTCCGGGTTCGCTCTCGCCGTCCCGACTGCTGCGGCACCGACGCCGGATGCCCAGACGGACGTCGCTACGACGTCGTTCCAAGCCAATCAGCAGGCGAACAACACCGACAACAGCACGCTCGGTGCCGAAATTTCCTCGTTCATGCAGGTCAGCACCTCGCAGGCGAAGGGAACCGTCGACACCGGGATGTGGGTCGCCCGATTCAACCAGACGAAGAACAAATCCGCACAACAATCCCTCGTCAGCAACAACGTCGGCGACATGAAAAACCAACTGTCGGACCTCCAAGACAGGAAGCAAAAGCTCATTCAGGCCCGAAACAACGGGCAGATCAGCCAACTCAAATACCAGTCGGAGATGAGCCAGTTGATCGGTGAGATTCGCTCGATTCAACACGCCATCAACGCGACCAGACCCCGTGCCGTCACCGTGGGAACGCGGATCAACGATGTCGATAACCTCAGTGAGCAAGCCGACACCGCCGGCGGTCCCGAGATGGTAGAAGTCGCCCGGTCGATGCACAGCGTTCACCTCATCGGCGAGGAGAACAACTCCACGATGGGACCGGGAGGAAACGAGACGGGTAACGAGAGCGGTGAAAGCCCGGGAACGGGCATCGGTGGTATCGGGACCGTGGGCGTCGGAAACGGCAGTGGCGATGGTACCACGAGTGGTGGTGCGGGAAACGGAGATGGGTCGGTTGATGCGGGCGTCGGCAACGGTTCCGTTGGTATCGGAAACGGGACGGTTGGCGACGGTGCGGGCAACGGAACCGTCAGCGTCGGGAACTGAAACCGACCGGAAGCGAGATAAACGGCCGACAGACGCAACAGTTAGGCCGATTTGACCCTTTGACGCCGAGAGACACCCTTTTCCGTTCGGGTTGCCAAGATGTGAGCGCGAATGGACTCTGCCGCGTTGCTCGATATACTCGGAAACGAAAACCGAAGACGTATCCTGCGACTCCTCTCACACAAACCCTGTTACGTCACCGAGATAAGTGACTATCTCGGTGTCAGTCCGAAGGCGGTCATCGACCACCTTCGGAAGTTAGAGGAAGCAGGATTAGTCGAGAGTCGGACCGACGACCAGCGCCGCAAGTATTTCAATATCTCCCGGAACCTCCGACTCGAAGTCGACGTCTCCCCGTACGAGTTCGGAATGAAGAGCGCCTATCCCGCGAGTCCGAACCTCGACGTGAGTTCGTGTCAGTACCTCACACTGAACGTCAAGTATCTGAACGAACGCGTCGAATCCGATGACGCCGACGTGGAGGAGGACGTAGAGCAGATAAGCGACACGGAGGCGAGTGAGGTCGCCGACCTCGCGGCCGAACTCAACTGTTTAGAGGATTTAAAGGGCGAGTTGTCGCTCGCACAGCGGTGGGTTCACGGGCGGATGACGAACGTCCTCGACTCGCTCAGCGAAGCGGTGGACGGAAACGGCGAGAACAGGATTCGAGCCGAGATTTTGGCCGCGCTCGCGGCCGGTGCGGAGACGACGGCGGAGATAAGTCAGGAGGCGAAGGCCCCGGCGCGAATCGTCGAAAACCACCTCGGAAGCATGGCGGAACGGGGAATCGTGGAATTAGACCGGGAAAACGACACGTGGACGCTGGCCGGTTAGAGGTCGCAAACAAAATCGCGATAGTGTACTTCTCCGGACGAAGAATTAGGTCTGCTCGATACGCCGTGGATATTTGCCCGCATCTAAAGAAGCATCTCGAACGAGTATCCACTTCGCCGCATGGGGTCACGAATCGAGTTACGGTCCGTTACCGCGGACGATTTTGACCGGTTGATACAGTGGGTCGAGTCCCCGTCGTTCCTACTCCGATGGGCAGGGCCAGTGTTTTCCTACCCTCTCGATACCGCCCAACTCTCCGAGCACATCGCGGAAGCGAAAAAAGAAGAGCCGATACGGAGGCCGTACAAAGCCGTCACCGACGACGAGGAGATGGTCGGCTATGTCGAGTTAAACGACATCGACCGACGAAACGCTTCCGCATCCGTTTCTCGAGTTATCGTCAGTCCAGACAAGCGGGGAAGAGGGTACGGAACGGCGATGATTCGAAAACTCCTCGAAATAGGGTTTCGAACGTTCGGCCTCCACAGAATCGACCTACGAGTGTTCGATTTCAACGACGGGGCGATAGAGTGTTACGAGAAAGCAGGGTTCAGCAGAGAGGGGGTTCTTCGGGACGCACGCAAACACGAGGACGAGTACTGGACGCTGGTGCAGATGAGCGTGTTGGAGGACGAGTGGCGGACGATAACGGAGAGAGGGGAAGCACCCGACGCCTAAAACGTCGTGAATTATATGTCGCGGGTCAGGCCGTCGCGCAGGTCGCCGCCGAAGTACGCGCCCAACGCGGCGACGAGGAGGCCGGAGACGATACCGATTGCAGCGACGGTGAACCCGCCGACGGTGAGGGCGACGAGATGTTTGAGGGCGAACGTCAGACCGCCAGCGACTGCACCGGCGAGCGCGGTTTCGGCGATTTTCGAGTCGCTCGTCAGCGCACCGAGCAGGAACGACGCGGCGAACATGGCGACGAGGCCGGTGAAACTGCCGATAAGCGGGACGACGCCGCCGACGAACATCGCGACCGTCAGCACGACCGCCGCGAGCCCGAAGTAGCGAACCGAGAACAGGTTCCCGACGCGCTTTTTTGCACGACTGCGACGGCTCTCGCCCCCCGTCCGCTGCTCGCTATCGCCGTCGATGTCGCTGAGGAGGTCGGAGATGTCGTCGTCGGCTTCGCGCGTCCGAGTGCGCTGGGTCATGTTTCCGAATTGACTCCCGTGGGTAATGTGCCTTTCCCCGAAACGAGTGGATTCAAGTCGAACGCCACGCTACCTCGTGGTATGAATCCAGGGGACCGCGTTCGCGTCGAGCGAGCGGACGAAACCTACGAGGGCGTACTGCTTCCCTCCACGACGCCGGACGACCTCGTCGTCAAACTCGACGGCGGGTACAACGTCGGTATCGACCGCGAAGCGGCGAACGTAGACTTACTCGAATCGGAAGTGTACGATATCGAAGAGGAGACGTCGGACGACTCCTCGGTCGTCGAATTCGACCCCGAGTTACCGACGATTTCGCTCATCAGCACCGGCGGAACCATCGCCTCGACCGTCGATTACCGGACCGGCGCGGTGACGGCGCAGTTCGACGCGAAGGACGTGCTTCGCGCGGTGCCGGACCTCGCAGGACGGGCGAACTACCGCGGCCGCGTCGTCGCGAACATCCTGTCGGAAAACATGACGCCCGACGTCTGGCAGGAGTTGGCACGAGCGGTGTACGACGAAGTAGAGAACGGTGCCGACGGCGTCGTCGTCATGCACGGGACGGACACGATGCAGTTCAGCGCCTCCGCGCTCTCGTTCATGCTCGATACGCCCGTTCCGGTCGTGTTCACGGGAAGCCAGCGCTCCGCCGACCGACCGTCCTCGGACAACGTGATGAACGCGGTCTGTTCGGTCGAAGCCGCGAAGGCCGACTGCGCGGAAGTCCTCGTCTGCATGCACGCGACCGAGAGCGACGACGTCTGCGCGCTCCACCGTGGAACGCGCGTTCGGAAGAACCACACCTCCCGCCGCGACGCCTTCGAGACCGTCGGCGCGGAACCGCTCGGCGAAGTGGATTACGACGCCGAGGAGGTCACGTTCCGACGCGACTACGAGGAACGAGGCGCACAGGAACTCGCGCTCTACGACGACCTCGAAAGCGAGGTGGAACTCCTGAAGTTCACTCCCGGAATGAGCGTCGAAGCGCTCGACTACGCCGACGGAAAGGCTGGACTCGTTCTCGAAGGGACTGGACTGGGCCACGTCCACTCCGGGTGGGTGGACCGCATCGGCGAATTAGTGGACGACGGGACCACGGTCGTCATGACCAGCCAATGTCTCGACGGACGCGTCTGTGACCGCGTGTACGACACGGGGCGCGACCTGCTCGACGCGGGTATCGTCGAGGGCGAAGACATGCTTCCCGGTACGGCGAAGGTGAAGTTGATGTGGGCGCTGGCGAACAGCGACGACCCCGAAACGACGATGCAGAAGCCACTCGCGGACGAGATTACCGAACGCTCGGTGCCATGGGAGTAACCGAAATCGAACTCAGGGAAGCAACCCACGACGATTACGAGGCCGTCGTCGCGTTCACGGAAGACACGTGGGCCGACCGCGACGGAGGCGACTACATCCCGCGCGTCTACCACGACTGGATAGACGGCGAGGACCGCTACACCGTCGTCGCCGACGCCGAGGACGACATCGCGGGCATCGTCCAGTGCGTGTCGCTCTCGGACTGGGAAGCGTGGGGTCAGGGAATGCGCGTCAATCCCGACTTCCGCGGGCACGGCGTCGCGAACCGCATGACACACGAACTGTTCGACTGGGCACGCGAACGCGGAGCGACGACGCTCCGCAACATGGTCTTCTCGTGGAACGTCGCGGGACTCGGCCAATCGCGGGCGACCGGGTACGACCCCATCACGGAGTTTCGATGGGCACATCCCGAACCGGATGCCGACGCTGACCCCGCCATGGAAGTCACCGACGACGTGAACGCCGCGTGGAGCTACTGGAGTCGGAGCGACGCAGGTTCGTACCTCCGCGGCCTCGCGCTCGACTTCGAGGAGACGTGGGCGCTGTCGGAACTGACCCGCGAGGACCTCCAGCGCAGTGCGGAAGACGGCGAACTACTCGTCGTGCAGGAGGACGGAACTCGCGGGTTCGCCTGCGTCGCACGCGAGCAAGAATTGCCCGACGAGAACGGAGCGCAAAAGGTGTTCGTCGAATACGCCATCGGCGCTTGGACGGACGCGGATGCGGCCCGCTCGCTGTTCGCCGCGATTTCCCGCGACGCCGCGAGCCGCGGCGCGGACGAAACGCGTGTTCTCATCCCCGAAACCCCGCGTGGCGTCTCCGACGCGGCTTACTGCCGAGTGAAGATCGCCGACGACCCGGATTTCGTGATGGGGATGGACCTGACCAAGGACTACCGCTGACGAATCAGCGGTCATTTTGCACGTCGTTAACGACTACCGCCCGCGGAGCGCACCGAGGACGCCCGAAACCGTGTTTTCGTCCCGAATTTCGTGGTCGACGCCGAGCGGCGAGACGCTGATCTCTCCTTCCGCCAGCGCCCTGCGGTCGGTTCCGACGGGGTCGTCCATGGACTCCGGTCGGTCCGTCCGAAGCGGGTCGTAAAACCGGTCGACGAGGGCGAGAGCCTCCCCGTCCTCCCCCGTCTCCTCGATTCGAACGTCGAAGTCGCGCGCCGGTCGAGTGAGGCGAACCCGCGGCGTTCCGTCGGTGACGGGAGCGTTGACGTTCAGATACGTCCCCGAATCGATGGCGTCAGCGCGCTCGACGAGGGAGCGAGTGACCCGCGCCGCCTGAGCGAAATCCTCGCGTTCGAAGCGAGGGAGAACGCCGTCATCGGGGTCGTAGGCCGAAACCGCGATTCCCGGAACGCCGAGGAAGACGGCTTCCTTTGCGGCACCGACGGTCCCCGAGCGGTCGAGTTTGTGTGCGCCGAAGTTCGGCCCGTCGTTGCATCCCGCGACGACGATGTGGGGTTCCACGTCGAGCGTTCCGAGGCCCACCGCGACGCAGTCACAGGGCGTTCCGTGGACGATGAGGCCACGCTGGTACTCGTCCACTTCGACGGTGTGGGAGTTCGACCGGCCGACGCCGCTCTGGTCCTCCGCGGGAGCGACGACGGTCACGTCGGCCACGGACGTGAGTTCGTCGTACAGGGCGTCGATACCGGGTGCATCGACGCCGTCGTCGTTCGTCAGGAGAACGCGAAGGCTCACGCGCTATCCACCACTCACGGGGGGAAAGAGCGCCAACTCGTCGCCCGGTTCGAGGGCGGTATCCAACCCGTCTTCAGCGAAGACGTCGGTCCCGTTTCGGAGGACGTTGATGTGGTCGCGGAGGCGGCCATCGTCGTCCAGTACGCGGGCTTCGAGGTCCGGCCGAGGAGCGAGAAGGTCGTCCAAGGCATCGCCGACGCTGTCCCCCGGTTCGGCGTCCACGGGTACCTCCTTCCCCTCGGCGAGTTCGGCCAAGTCCGCGAAGAGTTTCCACTGCATAGACAACGAAACGGTCGGCGACGGGAAGTGACTTTCTTTCCACGGGGTGTCTCGACGGTCGGTGCGCTGGAGAGCGAAACGGCCACGAGAAGGTGGCGAACATCGGGATAACCGGCGTCACTACTTTCGCCGCCATCATCGAAACCATCGTCACGCTCACCATCGGACCGGAGTGGTCCCGGCATCCTACGTAAGTTCGGGGGAGAGTTCCTCGGCCGTAGCGTCCGCCGCACGTTCGATTTTACGCAACTGGGTCGGCCGGACCACGACGTACAGCGAGTCCCCGGATTCGAGGATTCGACTCCGTGAGGGCAGCACCTCGACGGGGGCGCGGTCGGGACGGACCGCGACGACGGCCATATCGAGGCTGCCGACGGGAACGCCGACTAGGTCGCTTCCGGGGGAGACGGCGACGACGGCCATCGTCTCGTCCGCCGCCCGGAGTCGCGTGGCGAACTCCTGTTCGGGGCGCGATTCGACGGGAAGCGTCACCAACCGGTACCGGTCCGTCGAATCGAGTTTCGTCGCCTCGGCTTCATCCACCGCGAGCGTCACCACGTCGCCGACGACGCCCCGGATTTCGCCGGTCGTCACCCGGGTCGGGCCGGACTTCTCATCACCATCGTCGTCACGCCACACGGCGACCGAGTCGCCGATTCCGGCGCTGAACGCGGGGTCGGCACGAACCGCAACGGCGACGGTCCCCGGTGCGAGCAGTGGGCCGAGTCCCACGACCCGTCCGCCGAGCGCGAGGTAGTCGACACGCCCGTCGTCGCTGAGGTCGACATCCACGTAGCCGACGCCGTGGTCGTCTTTCAATCGGGAGACGAGCCGGTCCCGGAGCTCGGTGACAGTGAGACCGCGGGGGAACGCGAACGACGACCCCGCGACTTCGGCTTTCGTTTCGGCCGAAACGGTATCGTGACCGTCCATGTCGTCGATGTGTTCGGGGAGCGTGACCGTGACGACGCGACCGACCGTTCGCACCAGACGGCTCACGTCGTCGGTTCCGTCCGGGAGGGCGACGACGTCCGTCGCCGCCCAGTCGCCGACGCGGGCGCTTCCGAGGGCGGTCAGCCCCGCGACGAGAAACGAGACGACCGTAATCAGCGCGTTCGTGAACGTAAGCATGTCCTGACTCCCGGCGAGGATGAACGGCTGGAGCGTCCGCCACGTTCCGAGCCAGATACCCACGGCTCCGACGCCCACGAGTACCGCGAGGCCGCTCGGCACCCGTTCGCGGGTGTACCAGCGATGGAGGAACGCGACCGCACCGGCGGCCGCACCCGAGAGGAGTCCGAGGCCGACGATACGGACGAACGCGACCACGAGGCTCGTCGCCAACAGGGGCATCATGCGACCGCCTCCGAGAACCGTCGAATCGACTCGTCGTCGCCGACAACGTACAGGTCGTCAGCGGCCTCGAGGGCGGTCGTTCCGGTCGGTGCGACCGTCCAGTCACCTCCGCGTTCGAGTGCGAGTACCGCCACGCCGTACGTCGCCCGAACCGAGGCGGCACCGAGCGTCAGGCCGTCGAACTCGCTTCCCGCGCGAATCGAAACCCGTTCCCAGCGCTTGCCCGCGCGTCGGAGGAGGCGAATGAGTTCGAACTCGTATCGCGTGCCCCGCGACTCGACGCGGAGTTTGGTCGGCGTGTCGTCGAGAAGTCGACGTGCCTCCCCGTTCGAGACGGCGACCGTAACGCGCCCGTCCCCACCGGTGGTAGTCGGCGCGAGAGGGGATTGCGCGTCCGTCTCTTCGTTCGCGCCATGGTCGCTGCCGTTCGTTTTGGCGCTCAGTACGGTGCCGCCTATCTCCTCGTTTTCGAGCGTGAAGACGGCGGTATCGTTGCGCGACAGCCCCGTCGGTACGAGAGTATCCACGGAAACCGCGCGTTTGCCGGGCGGGACGCGACGGGAAAGTGACCCTTCCGGCGGTGCCGCGTTCACCGTCGCCGCCGCTCGCGCGTCGATTTCGACGGTCACGTCCGCGAGGTCGTAGTCGGTCCGAAGGCGGTCCGCCAATCGGGATTCCAGTTCCGGGATGGGAAGGTCACCGGGGAACGTCCACTCGTCCTCGGCGATGGCCGTTCTGAGGTCGTCGGGAAGCGGCGGATACCCCTCGATGTCGCCGACGTCGCCCGTCGCTCGCACGCGGACCTGTCCGAACCGCCCGACGCGCTCGATGACGTCGCTCGACAGGCGGTTTTCGCGTAACTGCCGAAATCCGATTCGACGGGGAAACGTCGCCCCCATCGAATCCCCCTTGGCGTGGGCGTACTGGCTCGACAGCATCACGACGACGAGCGCGACGACGATGATCGGTGATTGGTAGATGGCCGGGTCGAGGAGGCCGAGCAGACCGCCCTGCACGCCGGCGATAGCGACGCAAAGGACGACGACACCGAATCCGGGAACGGAGACGCCCGTCACGTACCGGAAGACGAACCCGAGCGTCCACGCGACGAGGGCCGGAACGACGCCGGTCAGCGCCCCGAGATATAGCCCGAAGAGGACCTGCACCGGCAGTGAGTAGCTCATACCGTGGCACAAACGGTCGAATACCAAAGACGTACCGACGGGTTTCGTCATCGAAGGAGCAGGTTTCGACCGCACCATCGCCGCGTACCGTCGATACGTACCCCCGGAAGAGTGACCGTTCGGCCACCCCATTTATCGCGGCGGCCGTCGCACGAACTGTCGTATGGAGGGGGGTCTCCGGCGGCGGTTCACGTCGGCACGCGTAGCGGTGTGGTTAGTCATCGGGGTCGCGCTGCTATCGATAGCGACCGGCCTCGTCACGACTGCAGCGGGACAGACCGCCGACGGACTGTTCGGCGGACTGGTTCCCCTAGCCATCCGACAAACCACCACGTACACCGGCACCATCGTCGGTTTCCTGTTGCTCATCGCGGCGATGGGATTGGGTCGAGGATTCCGGGCCGCGTGGTACGCGTGTGCACTGTTGGTTCCGGTTACGGTCGTCCACGGGCTCCTCCAATCAACTCCGTACTCGCTCCCGCTCGTCGCCTTCGCGCTCGTGACGGTACCCGTACTGTTCGTCGTTCGGGGGCGGTTCCAGCGACCGATGGAACTCTCGACCGCCCAGATAGCCACGGCGGCCGCCGTCGTCGGCGCGCAACTGTACGGCACCATCGGCGCGTACGCGCTGCAGGGCGATTTCAGGAACCTCAAAACGTGGTTCGACGCGTTCTACTTCACCCTGCTCACCGCCAGCACGGTCGGCTACGGAAGCGTTCAACCGGAAACGACCGTCGCCCGTGCGTTCAGCATGACCGTCATCGTCTTCGGAACCGGCAGTTTCGCGGCGGCGCTGGGCATCCTCTTCGCGCCCATCGTGCAGAACAGCTTCGCCAGCGCGCTCGGCAAATCACCCAACTCGAACATCGACCTCATGGAAGACCACTTGCTCGTCCTCGGCTACGGACACCTGCTCACGGAATCGATACTCGACGAACTCGACGGTTCGACCGAATACGTCGTCGTCGCGGAGGACACGGACCTCGTCGACGAACTTCGCGAACGGAAGAAAACGGTCGTCCACGGCGACCCGAGCGACGAGAACGTCCTCGAACGCGTCGGCATCGACCGGGCGAAATCGGTACTCGTCGCCACCGAGGACGACGCCGCCGACTCGCTCGCCGTCCTGACCGCTCGACAGTTGAACGCGGACGTTCGAATCGTGGCCGCCGCTACCGACCGCGAGAACGTCAAAAAGCTGCGTCGGGCGGGCGCTGACATCGTCGTCAGTCCGGCGCTCATCGGTCGCATGCTCGTTCAGGCGGCGCTCGACGGGGACCACGTCGAGGAGTTGGCCGACCAGTTATCGGGCGAACCATCGAATCAGACGTTAGACGACTTCTAACGGGGAGAATCTCGGATGGCGGTCAGCCTCGGTGGATGACGGAGACGAATCAACCCCGATGGACGACGGCAACGTCGCACTCGACGTCGTGAAGTCTCTCAAACGTCGGCGGGGAGATGAACCGCGATGCGGCGCTTCGGTCGGTACTCGCCCCGATGATGACGAGGTCGTAGTGGTCGTCGTTCGCGGTGAGAAAGTCGTCGATGTTCCGCCGCGAAATCCGCGTCTCGAACGACCCCGAGAACGCTTCCACGAGGTCCGCCAAAGTGGATTCGGCGCGTCGTCGCTTCGACTCGCGGTCGATACAGGTACAGACGCTCACCGTTCCGGTCGCTCCGGCGAGCCGTCGGGCGAAATCTATCATCGCGTGGGCCGTATCACCCGCTCGTCGAATGGGGACGAGAACCCGCTTCCATTGGCACTCCCGAACGTCCACAGGGTCCGTGTCCGGTGCGGGACGATAGACGATGGCGTCGATGCGCCCGCGAAACAGTTTGCGAACGAACGGCGACAGGCCGCCGTGTTTCTCCTCGTAGGGGGCGACCACGAGGTCACAGTTCGTCTCGCGGGCGGTCCGCAGTATCGTCCGAGACTCGTTCGTTCCGTCCGCGGCGACGACGACTTCACAGGGCACCCCAATCCGAGTTCGAATCCGCTGGGCCTGTCGTTCGAGGTCGGTGGCCACGTCGTCCGCCGCGTGCGTTTCGGCCACCTCTTCGGTTTCGAGTTCCGTGGCCTGTCCCCTGACCAGCGTCGGGTCCTTTGCGTCCGGCGCTTCGGCGGTTTCCCGAACCTCCTCGATGGCGTTCTCGTCCACGATATCCACCAACACGACCTTCCCGGCGTCGTGTGCGGACGCCAGTTTCGCGCCGAACATGGCCGCATCCTCGGCGTACTCCCCTCGCATCGGAACCAGAACGTGGTCGTCGCCCTTCGTGGATTGATAGAGATAGCGGGAGCGTTTCTGGTAGAACTCGGTGTGCCAGACGCTGAAGACGGAGACGACGATGAGGCTCGAAACGATGACGCTCGCCACGTACGTCGGTTCGTGAACGCCGACGACGACGGCGAGGAGCGACGTCGAGAACGCCGCCGGGAGTTCGAGCGAAAGCGACCACGTCGCCGCGATGGTCAGAAAGACGGCCAATCCAGCGGTGATGGGATGTGCCTCCAGCGGCTGGATTTCCGGCACGTGAAGGAACGTCTCGGAGAAGTAGACCGAAAACCAGCCACAGACCGCGCCCGTCCCGAGGCCGCCGACGAAGTTCCGGGGCGAAGCGTAGCGGCCGTCGGGGTCGCTGAACAGGGTGTAGGTTCCCGAGGCGAGGGGCGGATAGAGGAGAAACGATAGCTCCTCGACGCGGTCGGAAAGCGCCGTAATTCCCGCTATCAGGACGGGAAGGGCGACCATGGCTGTTAGATGGCGGAGATTCGTGCTCGTCTCCAACCAACGGCGAAACTCCTTGGTCTCGCGGCGTCTGACGCGACGAACGCGCGACAACGACCGCTCGAATACCGACCACAACCAGTTGCGCATCAACGAATGGTTTACCAGCGTGAACTATATTCGTTCCTGCCGTCTCGCACCGATTCTCAGTCCTGCTTGCCGGCGCTGACGTTGGGGAGTTTCGATTCGGCGACGACGGGAATGTCGACCTCGGTCCCGCGAGCCAACTCGGGGATGTTGTCGTAGGCGTCGAGGATGTCGCTCCGGGTGACGATACCGACGAGATGGTCGTCCTCGCCGACGATGGGGATGCGGCCGACGTCCAACTTCTCCATGATGTCGACCACGGACAGCAGGTTCGCAGACGGTGGAACCGTCAACACGTCGGTCGTCCCTATCTTCTCGACCGGGGCGCGCTCCTCGTCGGGGAGGTCGATTTCTTCGTTACCCTCGATGGTGTGGATGATGGAATTGGTGAGTTCGGATTCGAGGTCGGTCAGCGTCATGATGCCGGCTAAACCGCCGTTCTCGTCGACGATGGGAAGGCCGTGGTGTTTCGTGCGCTGGAACATGAGGAGGGCGTCCTCGCAACTGTCACCGGTGTTCAGCGTGTCCACGTTGGTCGTCATCACGTCCTTCGCCGTCAGGTCCTCCAAACTGCCGATACGACGCTCTTGCACGGTGATACCCTTGTCGCGGAGTTTCTCGGTGTAAATCGTTCCGCGGTTGAGCAGCCGTTGGGTGACGACGCTCCCGATGACGGTGACGACGAGGAGCGGGAGGATGATGGTGTACTGGCCGGTCAACTCGAAGATGATGAGCGTCGCCGTCAGCGGCGCGCGGGCGGTTGCCGCGAACACGCCGCCCATACCGACGAGGGCGTAGGCACCCGGTCCCGCGGTTCCGGGGAAGAGCATGCTTGCGATGATACCGAAGCCGCCGCCGATCATCGCGCCGATGTAGAGGCCGGGCGAGAAGACGCCGCCGGAACTACCGCTCCCGACGGAGAACGAAAAGGCGAGCAGTTTCAGAATCGCCAGCGCGAGAATGATTTTGAGCGTCAGGTCGCCCGCGATGGCCGAGTGGATGGTCGCGTATCCGACGCCGAACAGCCAATCCGCGGTCGTCAGCGCCGACTCGTGGAGCATGACGGTGCTGATGAGAACGGTGGCACCGAGGAGCAGACCGCCGATGGCGGGTTTTACGTACTCGGGCAGGTCGAGGCGCTCGAAGAAGTGTTCGGTGCCGTACAGCATCTTGACGACTGCGGCACCGGACAGGCCGATGAGGAAGCCCAATCCGATGTAGAGGGGAAACTCCACGACTGGCGTGACCATGTGGTAATCGACGGGAACGAGGAACGCCCGGACGCCGGGATTCGGCGTGAACTGTAGGATGGTCCGAGCGACGGCCGTGGACATCACGGACGCGAGGACGACGACGATGACGTTTTGGAGATAGTACTCGGCGAGCAGGATTTCCAACGAGAACATGACCCCCGCCAACGGCGCGTTGAACGTCCCAGCAATGCCCGCCGCCGCCCCCGCCGCCACTAACGTCCGGGTGTACTTCTGGTCCATGAAGCGTCCGAAGAAGGACCCCGCCGCGCTCCCGATTTGGATGATTGGCCCTTCACGACCCAGCGACCCGCCGCTGCCGATGGCGAGCGAGGAAGCGACCGTTTTGTACACCGAAATCTTCGGGTCGATTTTTCCCCCGCGAACGAGCATGGATTCCATGACCTTCGGGACGCCGTGACCCTTTACCTCGGGCGTCGTCAGGATGACGATGACCCCGACGAGAAGCCCGCCGATTGCGGGGAGCAAGAGAAACCGTCCGGGACCGAGAAACGACAGCAAACCGAACACGTTGGGAACGTCTATCAGTTCGAATTCGACGTTTCCCGGGTTGAGTGTTTTTCCGAAAAAGACCTCCTGTGCCGCCCAAATCGTAAATCGAAAAACGACCGCGCCGAGTCCGGCGATGATTCCGATAATGATCGCGATAAGATTCATCTGGATTTCTTCATCACGGAGCGATAACCCACGGGAGCTATCACCCGTGCTTGATTTCGACCGTGAGAGGAAAGGTAATGAACTCAATAACCCCATTTGTGTGTCTATAGCGAGCGAGGGGGGATTTCCCTTTCGATATGCAGACGACCGAAAAAGTGGACGTTCTTAAACGAAAGACGGCATTCGGTCGTACGCATCCAACACGTCACTCCGAGTAACGATACCGACAACGCTCCCGTCTTCGACCGCCGGTAACCGTCCGATATCGAACGATTCCATCTTGTCAACGACGGAAAGCAGGTTCTCGCTCGGTGTCACCGTACACACGTCCCTCGTACACACGTCGGCCACGGTCTGTTCTGCCTCCGGGCGGTCGGTTTCCCCTTCGACCTGACCCGCCATGAACGGTTCGAGGTCGGTGAGCGTGACGATGCCAGCGAGGCGTCCCTCGGAATCCACGACGGGAAAGCCGCCGTGGTTGCTGGTTCGAATCGTCGGAATCGCGTCCTCGACGGACAAATCGGCGGGGAGCGTATCCACGTTCGTCGTCATCACGTCCTTCGCCGTCAGGTCCTCCAAACTGCCGATACGTCGCTCCTGTACCGTTATGCCCCGTTCTCGAAGTTTTTCTATGTAGATGGTACTCCCGTGGAGGAGGCGATTCGAGAGTTCGTTGCCGAGGACGCAGACGAGGAGCAGCGGAAGGATGATGGTGTACTGGCCGGTCAACTCGAAGATGATGAGCGTCGCCGTCAGCGGCGCGCGGGCGGACGTCGCGAAGATGCCACCCATGCCGACGAGGGCGTACGCGCCCGGCCCCGCGGTGGCGGGCACGAAAGCGTGGACGACGGTTCCGTACGCGCCGCCGAGCATCGCACCGATGTAGAGCGACGGCGAGAAGACCCCGCCGGAACTGCCGCTCCCGACGGAGAGCGAGAAACCGACCGCTTTCATCACCGCGAGGACCAATAGCAGTGCGAACCCGAAATTACCGAGGATGCTGTGGCGAATCGTTCCGTACCCCACGCCGAACAGCCACGTCGCGCCGCGAAGCGGGGGAACGCCGAACACGGCCGCCGTGACGAGGGCCGACAAGCCGAGGAGCGCCCCGCCGAGTGCCGGTTTCGTCGTCGAAGGCAGGTCGAGGCGCTCGAAGACGTGTTCGGTGCGGTAGAGCAGTTTCACGATGCCCGCACCCACGACGGCGACGAGCAGACCGAGCACGACGTACAACGGATATTCGACCAACGGCGAGACGAGGTGGTACTGGATGGGTACGAGAAACTCACGGACGCCGGGATTCGGCGTGAAGTCGAGCAACGACCGCGCGACTGCGGTAGCCGTCACGGCGCTCAAAACGACTGCGATGACGTTTTGGAGATAGTACTCGGCGAGCAGGATTTCCAACGAGAACATGACCCCCGCCAACGGCGCGTTGAACGTCCCCGCGATGCCCGCCGCCGCCCCCGCCGCCACTAACGTCCGGGTGTACTTCTGGTCCACGTACCGACCGAAGAAGGACCCCGCCGCGCTCCCGATTTGGACGATGGGCCCTTCACGACCCAGCGACCCGCCGCTGCCGATGGCGATAGAGGAGGCGACCGTCTTGTACACCGAAATCTTCGGGTCGATTTCCCCGCCCCGGACTAAAATCGATTCGAGGACCTTCGGGACGCCGTGGCCCTTCACTTCGGGCGTCGTCAGTTTGATGATGACCCCGACGATGAGGCCACCGATTGCGGGAAAGAAGAGGAATCGAACGGGACCGAGCATCGAGAGCGCCGAGAAGGCGTTCGGAATCGGGACGAGCGCGAACTCGACGCTGCCGGGGTTGAGCGCCGCGCCGTAGAATATCTCTTGGACGACCCAGATGGCGAACCGGAAGAACACCGCGCCGAGTCCGGCGATGATGCCGATAGCTACCGCCAGCACCACCATTCGAAGGTCGCTGTCCGCCGGGAGCGACCGGAGGGACGGCGGGGAGATGGGCGAGCGAACGTCCCCCACTACGGACTCGTCGCTGACCGCCTCGTCGCCCCCTTCCCCTCCACCCATGAATTGCATCACGACGGGGAGTCGCTACACTCTTGTGGTCGGTTTCGCGGACCCTCCACGTCGGTTCGCGCTTACGCTAACGAGACGACGGCGTCGAGCGTGATGCGAATCGCGCGCTCGACGTTGTCCTTCGCCTTCTCGGGCAGTTCGTCGTCCTCGGTGTCGGTTCCCTTCTGCGTGCCCTTCACGAGGTTGCCGTCCACGGTACAGATGGCTCCCGAGCGCATGCCCTTGCGTCGCGCGACGGAGAAGACGGCCGCCGCTTCCATCTCGACGGAGAGGATGTTCGCTTCCTCCCACGACCGGACGTACTCGTCGGTTTCCGCGTAGAAGGCGTCGTCGGACGCGATGGGGCCGACGTGGACGTCCTCGTCGTTGTTCTGGGCCGAATCGACCAGCGCCGAGAGGACGTGATAGTCCGGCACCGCCGGATACGTGTCCTTCTCGTAGCGTCGGGTCGTCCCCTCGTCCTTCGCCGCGCCCGTGGCGACGACCATGTCGCCGATTTCGATGTCCTCCTGGAGCGCACCGGTCGTCCCGACGCGGATGACGGTGTCGACGCCGACGGCGTGCATCTCCTCGATGGCGATGGTCGCGGACGGACAACCGATTCCGGTCGAACAGATGGTCAGCGGGGTGCCCTCGTACTCCGCGTTGACGACCTTGTATTCGCGGTTCTCGGAGACGACCTCCGAGGAGTCACACTGCGCCGCGATTCGGTCCACGCGCCCCGGGTCGCCGGGAATCAGCGCGATGTCGTTCAGGTCGCCCTCGTCAACGAGCAGGTGCGGTTGCATTGCCATGGGCGAGGGGTTTTGGGGTGAGGTAGAAAAGATTAGCTGTAGCGAGTCAGGATGTCGGTTTCTTCGCGAATGAGTTCACCGATGCCGTGTTTCATCACTGCTTTCCCGAGCGACGTCGCCACGTAGTACGAATACAGGCCGTCAGCACCGCGCTCCTTTCGTTTCCGGTTCGCTACCAATGGACGCCGGAGCTCAAAGTCTCGAATTTGCACGCGTTAGCGACGTCGTGCTGTTTATCGTTCCGAATCGTGGGGAGAATCTCGGCGTCGGTATCGAAGTCGGAGCGGTACTCGAAGACATGAGTGAAAAACAGCGCGAACGGGAGTTATTCCTGCACGAAAAAGGGATGAGCAGTGCGATGGTCGGTGCTATCGGCGACCGCTGGGACGCCACCGTTCGAACGTATGAGGACGAATCGGGACTACTCGATGAAACGCGCCTCTTCATCCGCGACGTGATGAGAAAGGAAGGCAACGGTGAGTTGGAACGGTTTTCGAAATCCGGGTGATTTCATCCCGCTGTCCTCGACACATACTGTTATTATTCGTGAATGAAAAGGGAGATTCGATGTCCCACTGCCCCGACTGCGGCGACGAAGTGGAGAACCTGCTGAAAGGAAACGTGACCGCCCGTCACACGTTCAGCGCGGCGACCGTCTGGGAGTGCCCGCACTGTGACGCGATTCTGGGCGTGAGCGACAACGGATAGCCGAAGAGGTTCTACGGCAGGTACCGAACGCTCACGGTTCCGTCCTCGGATCGGATTTCCACCCGGTTCACGCCGAGCCGAGCCGCGCGCGAAAGGGTTCCCTCGTCTTCGAGGACGTCGGCGACGGCATCTTCGGTTTCCTCCGACGGAACCGACAGGACGTGAATCTCGCCGATTCCGGCGCGTTCGGTGCGTTCCACGTCGCCGACGTCCTGTTCGGTGGCGACGTCCCGCTCGTGGCTCGTCGGCGGTTCGTCGCTCTCGTGAACCGTGAGGGGTCGCCGTTCGTCGATTTCGACGACGGACCACGTCACTTCCATCGGGGGTTCGGGTTCGACCGTCGCCTCGACGGCGTCGTTCGCCTCGACGCCGGGGTTGCTCGACAGGGTGTGTACCTGTCCGTCGTGAACGTCCTTCAACACCGCCGAGTCGTCTTCGGCGTGGGTGACGAGGAACGTGCTCGTCTTTTCGGTCATGGCCGGGAGTATGTCGCGGTGCCTTTTCCGGGTTGCGCTCCGGTCCGGGTCCGCTACCGCAAAAACCGATGGAGGGCGAAGATGAATAACGCCGCAACGATGGGCGGGAGGAGCCCCGACAACTGCGGAAGCGAGTAGAGGAAACTTCCGAGCGTATCGGCGTTCGCCGACTGGTACTGCGACGGAACGGAGATAACGACGCCGACGTACAGCGAAATCAAAAAGAGGACGCCGGAGAGCGCGAGGAGGGTATCGTATTTCGCATCTTCCCCTTCGTCGCGTCGGTGCCGGCGAGCCACGAACAGGACGGGCGCGAACAGCGGGCCGAGGACGAAGAGCGCGATGACGCCGAGGAAAGCGTTCGACGTCGTCTCCAACGCGGAGTGACCGAGCGTGAGGTAGAACCACCGCACTAATGCGAGGACGAAGGTGAACGCGAGAATCACCCCGAGAACGAAGCTCAGGAGGACGTACAACCGGAAAACGAGCGAGTCGGAGACGCGGAAACTGTAACGGAACGCGCCAAGCAACCCGGAGTAGTCCTCCTCTCCGGCGGTAGCGGCGTCGGTCATTGGGCGATACTCGAACTCGCGCGAAGGTAAATGGCGCGACTTCCGGTCGGTAGAACGCCACGAATTCGGTCGGAGCACGAGTTCGTCTCGAACGATTTCCGAAGAACGTTTGAAACGGATGGTTCTCTATAGCGGTATGAGCACTGACAACGCCGCCAACCCGGCGGGTGGAACCGCGGAGAACGCCGAGACGGAAGAACGCCACAAGAACTCCCGCCAGAACGTCGTGGCCGTGGACGGCGACGACAACGAAGTGGACATCGTGAACCGACTCGACGCCCACATGGGCGACGGCGTTCGCCACCGAGCGTTCACCGCGCTCATCTTCGACGAGGACGACAACATCCTCCTCGCACAGCGGTCCCCGACGAAGCGCCTCTGGGACACCTACTGGGACGGCACCGTCGCGTCCCACCCCGAACCCGGCCAGTCCCAAGAGGAGGCCACACGGCAGCGTCTCGAAGAGGAACTCGGCGTCTCGCCCGACCAGTACGACGACCTGCGCGTGACGGACAAGTTCGAGTACAAGCGCTACTACCCGCAGGAGGGCGTCGAACACGAGGTCTGTTCCGTCCTCAAACTCACCCTGAAGGACAAATCGCTCGACCCCGTCGAGGAGGAAGTCGGCGGCGTGATGTGGGTTCCCTACGAGCGCCTGCACGAGAACCCGCGCTGGTACCGTCAACTGCGCCTCTGCCCGTGGTTCGAAATCGCCATGCGCCGCGACTTCGAGTAAGCGTCCGGTTCCCCAACCGTCGATTTTTCGGTGCGTCTTCTCGCCGTCAACGGTGCCGACGGGGAAGCCGTCGGGCAGTCGTGCTAACAGCCCCCAACGTATCAAAAGAGAATTATTTCGGCACGGGAAACCGGTGTGACGAATGAGTCGCGTTCGAAACCTCACGCCCGACGATGCCCGCGAACTGACCGAACTGTACGAGGAGTACGAGTGGTGGGAGGACCGGAGCGTGGAGGGTGTTCGAAGCGCGCTCTCGGAAACGGAAGTCGCCGTCGGCGTCGAGTGCGAGACGACCGAATCCCGTGACGGTGACCTCGTGGCCGCCGCGCGGGTGTTGACCGACTTCACGTACTACGCGAACGTCTTCGATGTCATCGTCGCCGCCGACCGCCGCGGCGAAGGATTCGGCAAAGTCCTCATGGAAGCGGTCGTCGACCATCCCGACCTCCAGAGCGTCGTCGGCCTCTCCCTGCTCTGCCGTCGCGGACTGGTGCCGTACTACGAGTCGGTCGGCTTCGAGCTATTCGACCCGGAGATGGAGATTCCGGAGGGCGGCGTCGAAACGTTAGTTCGGATGACCTACGCGCAAACCGACTGACGGACACGAACCGCCTGACGCGGTCGTCACTCGTTCCGAATTGAAATCGGGGAGAACGCGGCGAGAACGTGCGTCAGTGCGTCGCTCAGTTTCCGCGGCCTTGCATCTTCTCTTCTTCGGGAAGGTCCACGTTGGCCTCGCCCTTCATGCCCGCGCCGATGTCCTTGCTGATGTCGGCGAGGCGCTCCGGGTCGTCCCAGTTGTTCGTCGCCTCGACGATGGCGTTCGCCATGACGGGCGGGCTTTCCGCACCGAAGATACCCGAGCCGACGAAGATGCCGTCACAGCCGTGGTGCATCATCAGCGCCGCGTCGGCGGGCGTCGCGATGCCGCCCGCTGCGAAGTTGACGACGGGCAGTCGTCCCGCCTCGGCCGTCTCGTGGACGAGTTCCGCGGGTGCTTCGAGTTCGCGGGCGAGCATCTCGCGCTCCTCGTAGGTCTTGCCCTGAAGCTCACGAATCGCGCCCTTGATGGTCCGCTGGTGGTGGACGGCTTGGTTCACGTCGCCCGTTCCGGCCTCGCCCTTGGTTCGAATCATCGCCGCGCCCTCGTTGATGCGGCGGAGCGCCTCGCCGAGGTTGCGCGCGCCGCAGACGAACGGCGAGGTGAACTCGCGCTTGTCGATGTGGTACTTCTCGTCCGCCGGTGTGAGCACCTCGGACTCGTCTATCATGTCCACGCCGATAGATTCGAGGATTTGGGCCTCCGTCGTGTGACCGATTCGCGCCTTTCCCATCACCGGAATCGACACTTCGTCGATTATCTCCTCGACGTCGGCGGGGTCGGCCATTCGCGCCACGCCGCCGCGCTTTCGGATGTCCGCCGGGACGGCTTCGAGCGCCATGACGGCGACCGCACCCGCGTCCTCCGCGATGCGGGCCTGTTCGGGGTTCACGACGTCCATGATGACGCCGCCTTTCTGCATGCGGGCGAAGCCGCGCTTGACCAGTTCCGTGCCGCGCTTCAGTTCCTCGATGTCGGTTGGCTCTGCCATGTATGGCCTTAGCGAAGGGGAGGGTTAAGACGTACCGATTGCGGAACGGCAAACCCGTCGCCACGCCAACCGAAGCCTCTTTGCCCCGACAATTCCTCGCCGTGGATATGACGACCCTCCCGCCGCTCGAAGACCTACCGTGGTACGTCGCACCACTCCCGCAATGGCTGGAGGATTTCGGGTTGCGAATGGCGTGGCCCATCGTGATAATCAACCTCGTCGGGACCGCGTTCGGGTTCTGGTACTACGGCTTTCACCCGTTTTCGGACCCGATAATCACGTGGCAGTTCGCCATCGAACCGGCTTCGATGTGGGTTTTCGTCCCCGACAGTCCGATGGCGACGCTGTTCATCGCGCTCTCGCTCGCCCTGTGGAAACTCGGGCGGAACAACGAGTGGGTGAACATGTTCGCCTTCTTCGGCTGTATCCAACTCGGCCTGTGGACGCCGTTCGTGCTGGCCGCGTTCTTCTCGGGCTTCATCGGCGTCGGCTGGCCGATGTACGCCTTCCTGTTCTGTAGCCACCTCGCCATGGTCGTGGAGGCGTTCCTCATCCACCGCTACAGCGACTTCCCCGTGGGTGCCATCTTCGTCGCCGTCGTCTGGTACGGCTTCAACGACATCGTGGACTACTTCGTTCCCATCGTCGGAACGCCCCACCACACTGGCCTTCCCGCCCAAGAAATCGTCGCCGCCGGATACACCCATCCCTCGCCCGCCCACGGAATCGCGGCCGCCGGTGCGGTAACCATCACCCTACTGGCGACGTTTTTAGCGCTCACGACGCGGGTGGCAAAGTTGGAGACGAGTCGGTAGGTAGACACGAAACTCCGGACCAGTGCCTACGCGTCCCCGTTCGTGTGCGACCGCACCCACAGTTCTCCGATTCGTGAGAGTCGGGTGCGGTAGGATTTGCCCTCCTCTTCCTGTTCGATGTAGCCCTTCCCGCCGGGGCCGAGTCGGTCGACGTTGTAGATGACCTTCGACCGGAAGCTGTCGGTGTACTCCTCGTTCAGGTCGCGGGCCAAGGTGTGAGCGAGTTCGCTCACGCTCTCGAACTGGCCGTGGTCGCCGAGCGTGAACAGGATGAGTTCCTCGAACGGCTTGACGTTCGAAAACGAGGCGACGGGGAGTTCCACGATGTGCCCCGTCCCGACGCGCTTCGCGCCGATGGTCGTTCCCCGCTCGTCGAACTCCGAGAGCAGGTCCCGGGCGCGTTCGAGGTGCGTCTCGATTCGCTCCTCGTCCACCTCGCCGTTCAACACGGATTCGAGGAGGTCGGTCTCCTCGCGCAACTCCTCGGCGAGTTCCGTCTCCAGATACTTCTCGGGGGCGGTGTAGTAGGTGTGAATCTTCTCGCGGTCCTCCTGCCGTTCCACCATGATGGAGTGGGCCGCGGTGGCGAACGCGAAACTGACCGTCCGGGGCATGGCGCTGATGTTGACCCACACCTCGCCTCCGGCGTCGAGTTCGGCGTTGATGCGGTCGTAGGCCTGCTCGAACGCGGTGTCGTAGTCGTACACGTCCTCGATGACGACGCGCTCGGTTTCCGCGCCGAGGAGGTTCTCGAAGTCCTTGCCCAGCTTTCGGGAGAGGTTGCGGGAGTACTCGACGTTGGCCTCGCTCCCCACCGCACCCTCCAAGAGGATGACGCGGTCCACGTCGAGTTGGTCGCGCACGAGGGGCGCGATGAGCCGGTCGTAGTCGAAGCCGACCGGGACGATGTGCGTTTGCATGGACGGAAATTCTCACGAAACGGGTTTAAAGCCGTCGTCAACGGATTTGGCGACTCCGTGGGAGATATTTCGAAATCGATACCCGCTCGCTACGAACGGACGATGGTTTGGTGTGGCTGCAATGACTGAATTAACGTCCCAGAAAGCCCCGCCATGCTCACGGTTATTCAGCGGCATCTCGATTCAGTGCAAACCGCACACCTCATCGAGAGGGGGCGCTGAAGCAACCACGCAAGCGCAAGCAGGCGGCCCCTTTCAATCCACCCAGACACAGCTACCGCGAGATCCACCACCTCCCCAGCCGATTGCGCTCCTCACTTCGTTGCGGTGCTCATCCCTCGCATGATAATCAGCAGGCCAGAGGCCTGCTGACGCACGCGCCAGAATGGAAATACCAGTTTCGTGTCCCCGCCTTGTCGCTGTGGCGCGCGCTGGCGAGACGGCGAGGACAGTACGTCAGAGCCGTTCTCGTTGAAGCGTGCGAGGTCTTCGTGAGTGACGAAGAAACGAACGAATGGTTCGTCAGAGCAAAGCTCTGACGGTGGATGAGCGAAGCGAATCGGTTGGGGAGGGTGTGGCCGTGCAGTGCTGTGCTGTCATGGTGGGACTGAAAGGGGCCGTCCGGTCGCGCTTGCGTGGTTGCTGTGCGGGCCACTATTCTGGCCGTGCGTTGTGGAGCGGCCAGAATATCTCGCACCAGCAACCGCGAGCGGTCGGGGGCTTTCTGGAAGTTCAAAACCCCGCGATCGTTGTCCGTGTGGAGATCAAAACGAGTGAAACGTTCAGAGACGGGTGTAACGAGACTAGCCGGTTTACATCGACCAAAACCACCAGATGCTAGTCGGCGTGGAGGTCGAAGTAGAGGTCTCGCTCTTCGGTCGGCGCGGGCGAGGTCAGCACCGACCCCGAAACGGTCAGCACGAGTCCGATGACCATCCCGACGACGGAGGCCAACCACCCGCCGTAGGTGTCCGGCACGAACGGCAGGAACACGCTGGCGAGGTAGAAGACCTGACTGCCGACGATGCCGACGAACATGCCCGTTCGCGTCACGCGCTTCCAGTAGAGAGCGACGATGACGGGGAGCGCGAGTTGGGCGAACCCGCCGAATGCGGTCGAACCGATGGTCGTGATGGTGCCGGGGGTGTACAGGCTTGCGACGAACGCGGCGATTGCGAAGACGGCGACGCCGATGCGTCCGAGGGTGTCCTCCCAACCGTCGCTCGCGTCCGGATTGACGAACGGGCGGTAGAGGTCGCGGGTGAAGTACGACGACCCGGAGAGGAGCATGGAATCGCTCGAAGACATCATGGCGGCCATCGCGCCGGCGATGACCAGCGCGGCGAACCACGCGGGTGCGTACTCGGAGAGCACGATGGGAAGGACGTTGCCGTTCTCGGGCACGTCGATGGGGAGGCCGCGCGCCCATGCGCCGAGCATGAACGCCGGGACGAACAGCAGGACGACGAGGACGGGCCAGAGCGAGAACGTGCGCTTCAGGACTTTCTTCGAGCGAGCGACGAAGAAACGCTGGTTGACCTGCGGGAACATCGCCACGCCGAAGGCGATGCCGATGGCCTGTGAGAGCATCCACTGCGGGGAGTACGGGACACCGCCGAGCGAGAGGAATCCGGGGTTCGATTCGGCCATCCCCGCGGTTGCGGCACTCATGCCGCCGAACTCGGCCAGCGCCCAGAGCGTGGCGGCCCAGACCATGACGAGCATGAACGCGCCCTGTAGCGTGTCGGTCCACGCGATGCCGCGCATCCCCGAGAGGACGACGTAGGCGATGATGAACACGGTGACGAGACCCGCACCCACGGCGTAGGAGATGTCGCCGCCGGTCAGCGCTTCGAGCGCGGTTCCGGCCCCGACTTGCTGGAGCATCACGTAGGGGAACAGCCAGAAGAGGCTGATTCCGGCGACGAGGCCGCGCAGCGCGGGCGACCCGAATCTGTCGCCGAGCATCTCGCCGAGCGTTACGTAGCCGTGTTCGCGCCCGAGGAGCCACTGCTTGTAGCCGACGACGTACCAGAGCACCGCGAACAGCACACCGTCCATCAGCCCCATGACGAGAATCCACTCCGGACCGGACCCGTAGGCGACGTTCGGGCCGCCGAAGAACGTGAACGCGGACAACAGGGTCGCAAACGTTGTGAACAGCAGGACGACGGTTCCGAAGGTTCGACTGGCGAGGTAGTAGTCCTCCGCGCTCCGGTCCGTCAGCCGATACGCGAGGAGGCCGACGAGCAGCGAGAGGACGAGATAGCCGCCGATGACGCCCAACTGGAGCGCCGTATCGCTCATGCTCCCTCCTCGATGCCGATGCCCCACGCACGGTTTGCAAACGCCCTGAACACGAGTGACACGACGACCATCCAACCGATGTGCCACCAGAGCCAGACCGGCAGGCCGTAGACGACTTGCCCGTCACCCCAGAGGAACCACGGGACGGTGAAGACGATGAGTACCGCGAAAACGACGGTCCAACCGATTCGTCCGATATCGCTAATCATTATCCGAACGTATGAACGAACGGTGATAAGGGTTGCCAAAGTTTTTCGTACACCTCTTTCGAAGAGAAATACTCTTCGAAAGGGGGTATCGCACCGCTCCAGTCGATGAGTGAGCGATGGTAGAGCGATGGTTGAGCAATGGTCGAGGGAGGGTCGGAAAGCCGGGGAAAGGAACGAATAGAGACGGAACCGGATGGCAAACACGTCAGGGGAGCCGGGAGAACAATCACTAAATCCGTCGACGTTCCACGTAGAAACCATGACGCGAACCGCGATTCAACTGTACACGCTCCGCGAACTGAACGAACCGCTCCCCGACCTGCTCGCACGCGTCGGCGAGGCCGGATTCGACGGCGTTGAGTTCGCGGGACTGGGCGATGCCGACCCGGAGGATGTCACCGACGCGCTCGACGATGCGGGATTGGAGGTCGCCGCCGCCCACGTTCCCATCGGCGAGTTGGAGGACGACCCCGGACTGGTCGCACGCGAGTACCACCGGCTCGGATGCGAGTGGATCGTCGTCCCCTACCTCGACGCCGCACACTTCGAGAGCACGGAAGCGGCGACCCGGACGGCCCGCCGATTGGACGAACTCGCGGTACGGGTGGAGGGCCACAGCACCTCGCTCGGCTATCACAACCACGACCACGAGTTCGCGTCCGTAAACGGGGAAACCGGCTTCGATGTCTTCTGCTCGGAATCCGAAGTTGAAATCGAACTCGACGTCGGGTGGGCCGTCGCCGCGGGTCAGGACCCGACCGCCCTCCTGCGGTCGCTCGGGGACCGCGTTCCGCTCGTCCACATGAAAGACACGCGCCACGGGGAACCGGTCGAACTCGGCGACGGCGACGTCGACTTGACGGCCTGTGCGAACGCGGCGAAGGAAATCGGAGCGGATTGGTTGATTTACGAACACGACAACCCCGAGGACCCGTTGGCGTCGCTCGCACACGGCGGAGAACACCTCCGAGAATTGAATCGGTAGGAACGGACAATTCACCGTGTGTCGACGAGGATGGATTTATCGCAAAAATTGTCGTGAAATCACCGGACTGAACCCCCGTGACGACAGGTATTTGGGCGTTGGAGCGCCAAATTGAGACGTATCCATGGCGACGCTCATGGACGCATCACAATCACGCCCTCCACGAGGGCAGTTCATCACTCATGGACGATACAGCGAAATACCTCATTCACGCAGACATTACCGCCGACGGGGTGGTAGAACGCAGTGACGTCGTCGGGGCAATCTTCGGCCAAACCGAAGGTCTCCTCGGCGACGACCTCGATTTACGCGACCTCCAACAGTCATCCAAAGTCGGTCGAATCGACGTTCACGTCGAAAGCCAACACGGCCAGTCGTTCGGCACCATTACCATCGCGAGCAGTCTCGACAAGGTCGAGACGGCGATTTTAGCGGCCTCGCTCGAGACCATCGAACGCGTCGGCCCCTGTCGCGCCAGCGTCAGCATCGCCAACATCGAAGACGTTCGCGCCGCGAAACGCCGCGAAGTCGTGGACCGAGCGAAGGACCTGCTCACCTCCTCGTTCGACGACAGCGTGATGACCAGCCAGGAGATTCTGGACGAAGTTCGCCAGAGCGTCCGCATCGAGGACATCACCGAATACGAAGGCTTCCCGGCTGGACCGAACGTCACCGACAGCGACGCCATCATCGTCGTGGAGGGGCGCTCCGACGTGTTGACGCTCCTCCGATACGGCGTCAAGAACGCCATCGCGGTGGAGGGGACGAACGTCCCCGACACCGTCGCGGACCTCACGCAGGCGCGAACCACTACTGCCTTTCTCGACGCCGACCGCGGTGGCGACCTGATTCTGAAGGAACTCGACCAGGTGGGCGACATCGACTACGTCGCAATCGCGCCGCGCGGGAAGTCCGTCGAGGACCTCTCCCGCGACGAAGTGATGGCCTCACTGCGGGGGAAACGGCGGTTCGACCGGTTCGAAACGGACGATACGGTGATGGCCGCGACCGACGGCAGCACGTTCCCCGCACCCGAAACCGACGAGACCGTGGTGCAACCGATGGAACCCTCCATCGAGACGGAGGACGACGAAGACGCCGAAAGCGACGCCGCGGTCGAACGCGGGAGCGAAACGCAAGCCGAACGCGAAATCGAAACCGAAGCCGAAACCGACAGCGAGGGTGACGGAGACGAACCCGGCGTGTCGGACGACGACGAACCCGACGACCGCGACCCGAAATCGGCCTCGGAACGCGAAGCGAAATCCGAGGCTGAACGCGAACCGATGACGCTCCGAGGCCACACGAAGGCGGTCGTCGACGGGCACTCCGATACCGTGCGACTGCTAGACGACGACTTCGGGATTCTGGCCGACGCACCGGCCGCCGAAACGTTTGCGACCATTGCGGAGGCGGACCCCGTGCCGCACGCGGTCGTCATCGACGGCGTCCTGAGTCAGCGAATCCTCGACGTGTCCGCCCAGCGCGGCGTCGAACAGATAATCGCCCGCGAGGAGGGCGAGTTCGTGAAAAAGCCGACGACGGTTCGTATCATCACCGCAGACCAACTGCTGCACTAGGAGTCACAACCGCTTTTCGAACAGCAGTCCGTCCCCGCCGTCAGCGTAGTACTCCGGTTCTCGACCACGGCGTTCGAATCCCAGCGACTCGTACAGCGACTGTGCGGCCTCGTTCTCTTCGTGAACCGTCAATGAAGCGCTGGAACACCCGTTGTCGCGGGCCATATCCAGCGTCGCGCCGACAAGTCGCGTCGCCCGACCCTCCTCTCTGTGAGTCGGTTGCACCACGAGTTCGGCGATGTAGGCGTCGGTCGCGACCATCGTGAGAACGTAGCCGACGGGAACGCCGTCAGCCGTCGAAACGAGAACCGACCCCTCCTCGGAGATGGCCGTTTCGAGGAGCCCCGGCGTGGGTTCGGGGAGCCAATTTCGAATCCGTTGCAGGCGGGCGAGGTCGTCCGCCGTCGCGGGTCGAATCACGCTGCCAGACCCACTACCAACGCGAGTCCGGCACCGAGGAAGGCCCCCGAAAGAGTGGCGAGGAAGTTGACGCTCTGGTTGCCCAGTCCTTCCCCCTCCACCGTCGCGCCGAGGAGGCTATCGACCGTCATGCCGCCGATACCCGCCAACGCGATGACGGCACCGCCGACCGTCCCGATGGAACCGAACAGCGTGAGCGCGATGAGCGCGACGATGGTCGAACCGAGCGCACCGGCCACCTCGCCCTGCCACGTCACGCCGCCGTCGGTGCCGGGGTCGACCGGTTGCCACGTCGTGATGAGTCGCGGATTGTCGAAGACGCCGCCGATTTCGCTCGACAGTGTATCGCTCATGGCGGCGGCGATGCTCCCCGCGAAGGCGTAGAGGAAGACGCTCTCGGCGACGGGGAGTCGGTCGCTGGCGGCGAACGCGAGGACCGCGACTAACGCCACTGCGGCGTTTCCGAGGACGTTCCCGCCGCCGCGTGCGCCCTCGTTCGCCTCCGCGACGCCGTTCTTTCGCTTCTGTTCGTATCTGAACTTCGTGGAAAGCCCGCCCAGCGCGAAAAAGGAGATGAGGACAGCGAACCACGGATAGCCGCCGAGAACGATGGTGAGGAGCGCGAGGAGGATGCCGGTGAGCATCCCGGTCACGGACGCCGTATCGAGCGCCCACGAGACGTAGCCGAACCCGACCGTGATGGCGATAGCGAGGACGATGTCGAGTTCCGTCACGGTCATCGTGAGGTCGGTGAAGAGCCACAACAGGAGGGCGACCGAAAACATGACGAGCGGGTCGTCGCGCTCGAAGAGGACGGAGCGAAGGAGTCCCGCCAACAGCGCGCCGCTCGCGGCGAGGAAGACTATTTCGGGAACCACCGGTTCCACGGGACTCCCTTGGACGCTTCGAACGATGATTTGGGCGAGGGTGGCGGCGAAGAACCCACCGACTGTGAATCCGGCCGTCGCGGTGATGGTCGCGTCGCTTCGGATTCGGACGACCTGTTCGGTCAGGTTCCCGTAGGCGAGGAGGCAGACGGCGGCGACGAAAACGCTCGTCGGTAAATCGACGAGCATGACGAGCATGGCGAGGCCGGCAGTCCCAAAGGAGAACGCGGCGAGGCCGCGGAGTCGTCCTTCGCTCCGGTCGCTCGGCCGTGCGAAGAGGTCAAACAGCGGGCCGTCGTCGATGACGAGCGCGACCGCACCCACCGCGGCGAACAGCGCCGCCACGCCCGCCACCAGCACCGAGGCGGCGAGGGACAGCGTCGCGACTGCCGCGAACGCCGCCGCCCGCCGAATGCTCGTAGTCACGAGTTTCGTTTTCGCGGACGGGCACTTAATCTTCTCGAAGGTCGCAGG
Organism: Haladaptatus sp. HS23; assembly: GCF_056892285.1. Taxonomy (NCBI): domain Archaea; kingdom Methanobacteriati; phylum Methanobacteriota; class Halobacteria; order Halobacteriales; family Haladaptataceae; genus Haladaptatus; species Haladaptatus sp. HS23. The sequence goes on from NZ_JBXGLH010000001.1 coordinate 607,061, forward strand.
GCGTGATGTTTAAGCGTCGATAGCGGCAACCCCATCGCAGTGGGACTTTACGACCAGTACCTCACGGCCCGCGTCCGGCGACACGACGCCGACCCGCCGAGTCACATCGCCGTCGTCATCACGGAACGCGACCTGTTGGAGCAGGGAGCATACGAGACGCTCGAATCGTTCTTCCAGTGGGCGTTCGACTACGGCGCGGAGCGCATCACCGTCTACGTGAGCGTGCTGGATTCCGGCGCGGTTCCGACCCTCCAGCGCGAACTGGAGAACGTTCGTGCGCCTCGAACCATCGCCGTTCGCGGTCCCGACGACCTCACGCCCGTCGACGCGCCGATTCAGGTGAGCATCGGCCTCGGCGGCAAACACGAGTTCGCCGAGGCGGTGCGCGCTGTCGCGGAGGACGTCGAGGCGGGGTCGGTCGCCGCGGACGACATCGACGAGGCGGAAATCGAATCGCGACTCGTCTTCCCGACGGACCCGGACCTCGTCATCAAGACCGGCGCGGAACGCCTCTCGGACTTCATGATTTGGCAGTCGGTGTACTCCGAACTGTACTTCACCGACGTGAACTGGCGCGATTTCCGCAAGCGGGACTACCTTCGTGGGATTCTCGATTACAAGAATCGACAGCGCCGGTTCGGGCGGTAGGGCCAGCCATCCACCGAAGCGCGTTCGGTTTCGGCGTGGAAAGGTTCCCTTATATTTTCGGCACTCACTGTTGCATCCGTTACATCCCCCATTCTCAAATAGAAGACGACGGTCACAGCGAGTGGGATGGGAACGCCGAGCGACGGGACCACGAGACGGGCGTATCTCGGAGCGACCGGTGTCGCGCTGGCGACGATGGTCGCGGGCTGTGGCGGGAAGTCCGCCCCGAGCAAGGAGTCGGTCGTCGGTCCGTATCGCGACCGGTTCGAGGAGGTCATCGACGTCGGTGAGTTGGACGTGGACGACACGGGAACCGAAACGGTCGATTCGGCGGTGAACAAGTCGATACGCGACGGGGCGCTGCTCTACTTCCCGCCGGGGACGTACCGACTCTCGAAACTCGACCTTTCGGGGCGTTCGAACTGCGGGTTCGTCGGCAACGACGCCACGCTGCTCGTTCCACCGGAAGAACAGGGGAACTGGATTTACGGGGAACCGGTCCGGAACATCCTGTTCGACGGGTTCACGTTCGATTACACGGACCCCACGGCGACTCCCGTCGTCGCGTTCTCCGTCACGGGGAAGGAAAACGTTCTCCGGGACATCGAGTTCGAAGGGCACCACGGGACGACCCCGCGGAGCGGTCTCGAACTCGAAGTTCCCAGGCGGTCCGCGTCGCTCCTCGTAGAGCGCGTTCGCATGCGAGGGGGGTCCACGAAAGGGAACGGGATTTTCACCCACAGCGGCGAGGGCTCGCTGCAATTCGTCGATTGTCGGGTCGAACACTGGGCCGAGGGGCTGTATGCGTCCCCGCATTCAGGGCCGCTGTTGGTCCGCGGCGGCACGTATGCGAACAACGGCATCGACCAGATACGAATCGGCGGGGGGACGAGCGGCGCGCGGGTGGAAAACGCGACCGCACGGGTCGATAACCCACGAAACGCCGCGGCGAAGCCGAACATGCGGGGAATCTGGTTGGAGGAGGGAACCAACGCCGTGGTCGATAACTGCACCGTCGAGATAACGGATTTGACCGGGACGTACAGCTCCGGGGGCATCGTCGTCGAAAAGCAGTTCGGGACCGCGCGAATCGCGAACACGACGGTCCAGACCAACTGCAGCGTCCCGGCCATCAGCATTCGCGTTCCGACCACCGAATACGACCCGTCCACGATGCCGAGCATGGACCACCTCCCGTCGAACCACGACGTCACCTGCGAGAACGTCTCGATTTACGGTGCCGCCTCGGACGGAACCGCCGTCCTGCTCACCGGGCGGGACGGATGTCGGTTTTCGAATATCAGCGTCCAACATTACTTCGGCAACCGCGACGGAATCACCATCGAGAACGGCCGCGGGGCGGAGATACACGACGCTCACCTCCGAGTGAGTGGCACCCCGATAGTCACGTCCGGTCCGACGCCGGTGACGAGGAACGTCGAGACGGGTGGAATCGGTTCGCTGTCACGACTGAGCGACTCGCTGTTGGATTCGATTTAGAAAAATCACTTCGTCGACTGTCGTTCGTCGCCGCCCTCTACCTCCTCTACCGTCGCGCCGTCAGGAACGTACTCCGCGAACTTCTGCAGGATGGAGCGCGCTTCGTCCAACTCCACGCCGCCGACGGCACGGACGAGCGCGAGCGCGCGCTGCACTTTTGCCTGTCGAAACGACTGTTCGCGGGATTCGTAGGTGCGGACTGCGCGCAGGAAGTCGATTTTTGAGAATTCGGGCCAGTACGGCGTACAGAAGAACACGGCGGCCTCGTTGCCGTTCGCGTGCCACGGGAGGAAGTTGCTCGTTCGTTCGTCGCCGCCGGTTCGGATGATGAGGTCCACGTCGCGGAGCGGGCGGGCGTACAGCCGCGACTCGATGGTTTCGACGGAGACGTCCTCCGGGTCCAACTCGTCCGATTCGACTTCGCGGGCGACGTCGCGGGCCGCACGTAGGAGTTCGTTCCGGCCACCGTAGGCAAGTGCGATGTTGAGGACGAAGTTGTCGTGGTCGTTCGTTCGACTCTCCGCGTACTCGATGGCCTCCCTGACGCGCAGCGGGAGCTGTGCCACGTCCCCGATGGCGCGGATGCAAACGCCGCTTTCGTGGACGCGTTCCGCGTCGGCGAACTCGTACAGTTTGTTTTCGAGCAGGTCGAACAACGATTCGCGTTCGTGTTCGGGGCGTTCGAAGTTCTCGGTGGAGAAAGTGTACAGCGTCAGTTCCTCGACACCGATTTCGTCGCACCAGTCGAGAACGCGTTCGGTCGTTTTCGCGCCTTCGCGGTGGCCGTCGGAGGCCTTCTCGCCCTGTTTGCTGGCGTAGCGCCGGTTTCCGTCCTGAATTACCGCGACGTGTGCGGGCGCACCCGAAACGCTTCGCCGTAACTGCCGTTCGTAGGCCGTCTCCAGTTGCCGCCGAACCCACCTCAACATCGTCTTGTTCCTTCCAACTCACCCGACGAGTATCAGCCTTGTCCTCCGACAATCGTGTCAATTGATAACAACCGTCATTTGGAGTTGCATACCTTTTTAAGTATGGAATTACTCTTGTAGAATGCAATGGCGAAAGGTACGGTTGACTTCTTCAACGACACCGGCGGCTACGGATTTATAGAGACTGACGATGCAGACGAAGACGTGTTCTTCCACATGGAAGACGTCGGTGGCCCGGACCTCGAGGAAGGGCAGGAAGTCGAATTCGACATCGAACAGGCAGACAAAGGACCACGCGCGACAAACGTCCAGCGCCTGTAAACAGCATCAGTAGTAACTGATTCTCGCGGGAGTTCACGCTGCCGCGCGAAACCATCAATTTTCGAGCCGCGACGATAACCGTAGGTCGTATAACGGCAGCCACGCCTATCGGTACGTATGGACAGCGTCATCGACGACGACCTCTACGAGCGCACGAAGCGACTGCTCGAACCGGGAGACATCGAACTCAACGGAGCCATCGTCCGCACCGACCTCGGGAGCGACGAGGACATCGAGATGCACCAAGCATCGGTGGATATCGGCGACGTCATCGCGGAACACGCGGGCCACGACCCGCGCGATACCTACGTCTATTCCGGAAGCGACGATACGGACTTCGCGTCGAACCAACACCAAGGACTGACGCTCACCGACGAGGAGTTCGTTTGGGAATGCCAACAACTGCTTCGGGACGGGACGTTCGACATCGTGTTCTACTACGAAGCAAACGCCGATCAGGACGCGATAGTGGACGACATCCGCGACCTCGGCTTCGACGTGACGGGCGTCGAAGGGTGACACGCACGAGGGAAGTTAGAAGGCTTTACGTACGCGCCTTCCCAATCACGGCATAAGAACGTCCGGAGTGTTTCGTATGAACTGTGTATCTTCTATTCACCGGAGGCAGGACCTGTGACGCCGAGTACCGGTGTCATCTCGGGGATTCGAATCTCCCACGAGCGAGCCAGTCTCGACGACGTGGCGGCCGCCTGCCACACCGACGAGCGAGAGACGGTCGCACGACTCGCCGGGGAGCGGGAAGTCTCGGAAGCGTTCGTGTTACAGACGTGTAACCGCTTCGAGGCCTACGTCGTCACGGATGCACCGGCGACGGGACGGACGGTTCTCGCCGACTTCGTCCCCGACGCGAACGACTCGGCGGTCGTCGAGATGAGCCACGAGGAGAGCCTTCGACACCTCCTCCGCGTCGCCGCGGGGTTGGAGTCGCTCGTCCTCGGCGAGGACCAGATAATCGGCCAAGTACGCGACGCCTACACGTCGGCTCAAACCGTCGGTGCGGTCGGGCCGATGCTTGAAGAGGCGCTCACGAAGGCGATTCACGTCGGCGAGCGCGCGCGCACCGAGACGGCCATCAACGAGGGCGTCGTCTCCGTCGGCAGCGCCGCCGTGACGCTCGCGGACGACCACTGGGAGTTGGACGGCGCGACGGCGCTCGTCATCGGTGCCGGGGAGATGGGCACCATCGCGGCCCACGCGTTCTCCAACGCGGGCGTCGAGACGCTCATCGTCGCCAACCGCTCCATCGAACGCGCGGAAACCGTCGCGGACGCTGTGAGCTTGCTCGACAGTCGCGCCGTCGGTTTGGACGCGCTCCCGGCCTGTCTGCCACGTGCGGACGTCGTCATCACCGCTACCGGAAGCGACGGGCACGTCCTCGACGCGACCCTCCTCGACGACTGCGGTGAACTGTTGGTAGTGGACATCGCCCAACCGCGAGACGTCTCGCCCGCCGTCTCCGCGCTCGATGGAATCGTCGTTCACGACATGGGTGCGCTCGAATCGGTGACGGACGAGACCCGCGCGCGGCGGCGCGCCGCCGCCGAATCAGTCGAGGCGATGGTGGACCGCGAGTTCGAGAACCTGCTCGAACAGTACAAGCGAAAGCGGGCCGACGAAGTCATCGCCGGGATGTACGCCGGGGCGGAACAGGTCAAAGAGCGCGAACTGCAAACGGCGCTGTCGCGCCTCGAATCGGAGGACTTCGACGAGGAACAGCGCGCCATCGTGGAATCGCTGGCCGACGCGCTGGTGTCCCAACTCCTCGCGCCGCCGACCAAGAGCCTCCGCGACGCCGCCGCGAACGACGACTGGACGACCATCAACACCGCGCTCCAACTCTTCGACCCCGAGTTCCGCGACGAACCGCCCGCGTTCGTCGCCGAACACCTCGAATCGACGGCGGACGACTGAGGACTGGAGCAGATTTTCACGACCGCTGAAAGCCAACAGAGGTTCTCTTCGAATCGGAAGACGACACAGCCACCGGGACAGCAACCGACACAACCACCGAGACAGCAACCGACACAACCACCGAGACAGCAACCGACACAACCAACAAAAATCAGCCAGTAACACGACCGCCAGTCGCTAGCGTTTCACCGAAAGACTGACTGTCTTTCGAGCCATCACAATCGCGCCGCGATTGTGAGACACCGGAAAATCGAAGATTTTCCGGGCCAAGGAATCCCCGAAGTCTTGCTGAACGAAGTGGAGCAAGGCACGGAAGACCTCTGGTCTTCCGGAGGCGCGTCGAAGACGCGCCCGAGCGGGATGACGCCGTGCTTTTGGTCCAGCTTTTACAGGGAGACGGTTCGGCGCGGGTCGATTCGACCCGCGCCGAACGCTCGACCGTCGTAAAAGCTGGGCGAGTGCCTTTATTTACATTCCTCCCGTCACGGGTCATATGGCGAATTTGCTCTCGGACGATGAGATAGAACAGCAGAAACCGGACGACTGGGAGCGCGAGGGTGACGAAATCGTTCGCACGTACGAGTTCGACGAGTATCTGGACGGCGTCTCGTTCGCCACGGAGGTCGGCGAAGTCGCGGAAGAGGAGTTCCATCATCCCGAGATGGTCATCGGGTACAAGGAAGTCGAGGTTCGGTTGACGAGTCACGAGGAGGGCGGCATCACGGACGACGACGTGGAGATGGCGGAGCGGTTCGACGACCTGCGCTGATGGACGCCCGCTACGTCTTCGCTGTTCGGTTCCGCCTCGAACCGGACGTCTCGGGGGTCAGTCTCGACCCGCAGGAGTTCGAGACGCGGTTGTACCGCCGCGCCGACCCGCCGGGAGAGGACGGATGGAAGTTCTTCCGGGACAACCTCTGGCGCGGGAACATCGGCGACGAACGCTACTTTCGGAAGTTGACGAGCGAGGCGCTCGGCGTCCCCGTGACGAGCGTCGAGTATCGCGCCTTCGAGACGAACGAGGAGTATTACGACGCGCTGAAGGCCGAAATCGCCGAGGATTTGGCGGCGTTCAAGGCGGATTCGGTGTCGGAAGTGGTCTCGAAGTACCTCGGGAGTTCGGTCGAAGTCGAGCGCTAATCGACAGACCCTTTCCCACGACGGACCGACCACCGAACATGAGCACGATTCGGGTCGTCTGGGGAACCGCGAGCGGACCGACGAGGATGTCGTCGTACGACGCCGCACTGGCGGAGGCGAACGTTCACAACTACAACCTCGTCTCCGTCTCGTCGGTCATCCCCGCCGACACGCCGGTCGAAACGGTCGGGACCGCACCCGACCTCGGACCCGCCGGAAATCGCCTGACAGTGGTAGAGGCACGCGCGACGCGCGCCGGACCGGGACACGTCTCGGCCGGATTGGGATGGACGGAAAGCGACGGTGCGGGACTGTTCTACGAAGCCTCCGGCGACACCGACGCGACGGAAATCGACGAACGCGTCCGGGCGGGATTGGACGCGGGCCGCGACCTGCGCGACTGGAATTTTTCGGGCGAGGAGACGAAAATCGTCAGCACCGACGCCGAATCCGGCACGTACGTCACCGCCCTCGTCCTCGCGGTGTACGGCGAAAGCGAGCCGATTTGTTAGTTTCCGGGGACGACGGGTTTATACGGCACTCCCCCTTATCAAAGGGCAGTAGACCGCATGAATGGAAATACTCCCTACGCTGGCACCCCCGACGTGACGCCTGCCGGACAGCAAGCGGCCGTCGATATCGATGAACTTACTCCCGAGCAGCGGCGCCACCTACGGAATAGCGTTGCGGATATCGCAACGCTGACTCGCAAGTACCTCCCCGAGGAGTACGTCATCGGTTCGCAGGTGACGAACAGCCTCACCGGTCCGCAGGCGTCCGTGTCGGTGCAACCACCCGTCGGCCACATCGTCAGCGCCGGGTTCGAACCGGAACAACACGAACTCGACGACGACGAACTCATCGACGCGAAAGAGCGCGACGAAGTCGCCCGGGGTCTCGCGGCCAGCGCCGCCCTGCAAGTCAAGCAGGCAATCGAGGACAAAATCACGCCGACCGCCCGCTAGGCGGTCGGTTGGACGGCGGTCGATTGAACATCGCGTCGGCGATGAAGCCTGCCGATACGATGCTTGCGACGGTTATTCCGAGGTGAAATGAAATCGAGAGCGTCGCCGCCGCAACCAACCCGACGAGCAACACGGACGGCACGGCGAGCAAAACGAGGTCGTAGTACGAAACCGGCCAGCGGGCGATACGTCTGTCGAATCGGTTTCTCACACGCACGATTCATCCCTCCGGAAGAAACTATTACCGCGAAAAACTAAAGCGTAACTCCCGTACCGTGCCGTCCACGTCGGGTTTACTTGCCCCAGAACGGGTCGCGTTTGCGCTGCTTGTCGAGATACATCCGAAGCGCTTCCAGTTCGTCGCCGGGAATGTCGTCCGATAGCTCCTGTTCCAGAATCTTGGCGTGTTTCTCTGGGAGTTCCACCCACAACTCGTCGCCCTCGTCTATCTGCCGACCGACCGTCGGACCGTCGATGGCGACACTGACACGGCTTCCCGCGCGGGCCTCGTCCACGTCCTCGCCCTGCTCCTGAATCCCCTTGATGCTGCCGACGCGCTTCGGTTCGTTCGCCTCGAACTTGGCGGCGAAGGAGTTGTTTCGCACCGTACCCGACATGACTTCGACGCCGACGACCGCCGGGTCGTTCTGTCGGAACACGTGGTCTTCGAGGATACGGAAACGGGCCGGGCGGGTGATGTTGTCGAGGACGGTCTGTTGCTGGGCGCGCTCCATCTCGTCCACGTACTCCTCGTACTCCTCGATGAGTTGGTAGATGACGTCGCTGTCGAACAGTCGGACGTCACGCTGTTCCGCCTCCTCCGCGGCGTCGGCGAGTACGTCCACGTTGAACGCCAGAATCGTCTCGTGTTTCCGTTCGTCCGCCGTCGTCGCAAAGCGGATGTCCCGCGGGGCCACGTCGCCTACCTCCGCGCGCATGACCGGGATTTCTTCCTCTTCGAGCGTACTCACGATGGCTTCGAGGCTGCCGAGGGTGTCCGCCTTCACGACGATACCCTCCTCCTGCGTGCTGACCTCGACTTCCGCGAGTTCCGCTTGGACCTCCTCGATGACGTCCTCGATTTCGCGGTCACGGACGACGCGGACGGGCGCACCCGCCATCGCGTCATCTAAATTCGGTGCCGCTATCTTCACCCCGGCCGCCGCCGCGATGGAATCGACCTTCTCGAACCGGTCTTCGGTTCGGATTTCGGCCAGCGGTCGTGGTTTCAAGAGGGCGCGGACGTCCGTCACGATGGGTTCGTTCATCCCACCGACGACGATGGTCTCGTCGGTTCGGATGGTGCCGTCGTACAGCACCACGTCGAGAGTCGTCCCGAATCCCTTCTCCTCTTTGACTTCGAGGACGGTTCCGGCACCCGGACCAGTCACGTCTATCTCCATGTCCTCGCGCATGTAGCGCTGGGCCAATCCCATCAACACCGTGAGTACGTCGGGGACGCCCTCACCCGTCTCCGCGCTGACGGGGACGACGCCGATGTTGTTCTGGAAGTTCTGCACACGCCAGTAGAGGTCCGCCGAGAAGCCCGCGTCGCTGAGTTCGCCGATGAGTTCGTATAGGCTACTGTCGAGCGTCGAACGCGCCCGGTCGCTTTGGGCGTCGTACGTCTGCTTGACCGGAGCGTCCATCTCGGGGTTCCATCCCGGCGTCGTGTCTATCTTGTTCGCGGCGACGATGAACGGCGTCTGTGACTGTTTGAGGATGTTGATGGCTTCCACCGTCTGTGGCTGGAAGCCGTCGTTTACGTCCACCACGAGGATGGCGATGTCCGCGAGTGCCCCGCCTCGCGAGCGAAGGGTCGTAAACGAATGGTGACCGGGGGTGTCGATGAACAGCAGCCCCGGCAGGTCGAAGTCGTCCGGGTTGACCAGTTTCCCGGCGACTTTCGACACCACGTCGAGCGGCACGGCCGTCGCGCCGATGTGTTGTGTAATCGCTCCCGCCTCGCCCTCGATGACCGTCGAGCCGCGAATCTTGTCGAGCAGGCTGGTCTTGCCGTGGTCGACGTGACCGAGGACTGCGACGATGGGAGTCCTGAGGGATCGAGTTTCCGTTTCGTGTGTATCTGTGTCCGACATACCTACCACCCGGGAGAAGTTCTTATCACAGAACAGCCCCGCACGGCATTTAACTCCATCGCCACGCTCGTCCGGCCGTCCGCCGATTCGCCGGACATTCCGTCGAAGCGGACGGCTACTCCCCGTGGAGTTTATGTAGTAGCGGTCGGTAATCACCTCGTATGCCGAGCATACTCGCGGAAAATCTCTCGGGAAAGGCCGTCATGGGTTCTGACGGTACGGAACTGGGAATGCTCTACAACATCACGATGAACCTGAAGACGGGGGGGCTGTCGAGCCTCGTCGTCGAACCCGACGAACAGCTCGATACAGACACCGTCGACCTCGACATCAACGAAGACGGTCATTTCGAACTACCCGTAAACCGAGTGCAAGCGGTTAAAGACTACATCGTCGTTCAGCGGTAAATGTACGTTTTAGACTCCTCAGCCTTCATCAACGAGTATCACACCACCCAACAGACAGCGTCGATTCCGATGGTTCAGGAGGAACTCGAAGGCGAACACGCCTTCCGATTCGACGCCATGGAGGGTTCGGGAATGCACATTCACATCCCCCGCGACGACGCCGTCGAGAAGGTGCAGCGGGCGGCGGACCACACGGGCGATTTGGACGTGCTCTCGGATACCGACATCCGACTCGTCGCGTCCGCGTTCGAACTCGATGGAACCCTCGTCACCGACGATTACGCGATGCAGAACGTCGCCGACCGATTGGACGTGACCGTCGAGGTCATCGCACAGGACGGTATCGAGGAACAACGCGACTGGTCGTTCCAGTGTTCGGGTTGCGGTCGGGAGTTCGACGAGAACAAGGACCGGTGTCCCATCTGTGGCAGTCCGCTCTCGCGGAAGAATCCCAACTGACTGGACGAGACGACGCAGTCCACGTTCGACCGAACTCAGCCAGCGAACTGGAGATACATCACTGCGAACAGGATGGCGTCGAACGTCCCGTGGACGAGCGCCGACGCCGTGAGGTTCCCCGTTTTCAGATACACCGTTCCGAGGACGAGCGAGAGGAAGAAAATGACGAGGAGCGTCCCCGCCAGTTCGAGGGGCGTCGAACCTGTCGCGTAAGCGAGGACGTGGGCGAGCGCGAACACGATGCTCGCGACGACGACGGCACCGTAATCCGAGAAGGAGTCGTACAGCGACTTCTGGATGATGTTTCGATACAGCAACTCCTCGCACGGGCCGATGACGAGCCACGAGAGGGGGACGAAAAGCAAGAGGATGGCCGGGTTGCCGTTTTTCGCCTGTTGCTCGACGCTGTGACTCGCCGTCTGGACGCCGAGTTGAGTCAGCAGGAACGACAACAGGAACATCACGAGGAAGATTGCGACGATTCCCGCGGCAGTGTAGCCGAGGTCACGCCGAGTCGGGATTTTGAAATCGAGATAGGAGCGACCCAATCCCCGCCCGGCGAGGAAGAGGACGGCGACGGTCCCCGTTCCGAGGCCCAACGAAACGATACTGAGACCGGATTGAACCATGGTCCCGACCCGACCACCGGCGAGAACGAGAAGAATCGACGCCCAGACGGAGATGGCGAGCAGCCCCGAAAATCCGAGCGCACCGCTTTGAAGTACTGCACGCACCATCTCCCCGAGCGATGTCGGGTTCGAAGACTCGCCGACGCCTGTCGCGGTACCGTCTTCCATGTCGGAACGATGCGTCCACGACGGTAAATGTTCTCCGACCGATCAGTCGGTTCGACGCAGCAAGCCGAAACCCGAAAGCCCGACGAGCGCGAGGAGGACGCCGAATCCCGGTTGCCCCTCACTCTCGGTTCGTTCGTCCGCCGCCTTTTCGAGGTCCGTGCTGAGGGTTCGAGTGGTGGTTCCGACCGCTTCCGAAGCGTTCGTCTCCGACGTCTCCGACGTCATCGACGTAGTTTCGGTCGTGGTCGTGGACGTTATCGTTTCGGTCGTCGTCACGGTATCGTTCACCGACGTTTTCGACCGGTTTTGGAGGACGCCATCGATAGTGGCCAAGGTGTCGAGGTCCGTCGAATTGTTTCGCGGTAGTCCAACGACGGCGCCGAACTTCGTACCGGGTTCGAAATCGGAGAAGTTGAACACCGCGGCGAACGTGCCGTCGGAGGAAACCGCCACCGATTGGGACATGAAGAACTGATTCGTGGCGTGAATCTGCACTTCGAGGTTCGTTCCCGGGTCGAGCGTAGTGTTCCCCGTAATCGACTGGTCGCCCGCGGCTTCGAGAACGAGGGGGGTCTCCTCGTGAGAAATCGACACCGAACTGTTGTTCGCGGTGGTCTCCTCGTGGTTGAACGGAGTAGAACGTATCGCATCGGTCCTGTGAGATATCCGCGCGGACGTCACGCCAGCAACGGCTGAGAGGAGAACGGCTGCCACAACAACCATACGAATCAAATGTCGCCTGTTCATACTGAAAATGCGCCGTTCGGGGTCCGGCGCAATGGACATACGAGCGAAGTTCGTCGGTCGGTATATGCTTTGTGAACGGCGGTTATTCTACCGTAAGCGTGGACTTTTCTGCAACTTCGTCGGCTTCCTCGAAGTCGCCGCCGCCGAGAAGGCCGCGAGCGGCGCGCTTCCCCCACTCGACCGCCGGTTGGTCGAACGTCTCGACGCTGTAGAGTTGGCCCGCGAGAACGCACGCCGCTTCCAGACAATAACAGAGTTCGCCGAGTCCGTACTCGTCGACACGGTCGATTTCGAGGCGGACGTTGGGTTGGCCCGACGCCGCGAGACTCGCTTCTGTCGCCTCGAACTCGGCCGAGAGGAGTTCCCCGAGACTGCCACCGCCGAGGTATTCGAGGCCGGGGAGGTCGGTTTCGGGAATCGAGCGGTCCTCTCGCTCGGTCGGTCGAACGAACGTCACCATCTTGTCGCTGGGACCGGCGCGGTACAGTTGGAGTTGTGAGTGCTGGTCCGTCGCGCCGAGCGCCCGCACCGGCGTCTGACCCAATCCGTCCTTGCCGAGGCTTTCGGCCCACAACTGCGCGAACCACTCCGCGAAGGTTTCGAGCGATTCCGCGTAGGGCATCATCGCGTTGATTCCCGCGCCGCGTTCGTCCAGTGCGTAGGCCGCCGCACCATAGGCGTAGGCCGGCGACTCGAACAGCGACCCCGAAAGCCGGTCGGCCTCGGCCTGCGCACCGTCGAGAACGGCGTCGATGTCGTGGCCCTGAATCGCGGCACAGGCGAGTCCGACGGTCGAGAGCACCGAGAATCGCCCCGGAACGCCGTCGGGGACGTCGAGTGCGGGCAAGTCGTGACGGTCGGCGAGGTTTCTGAGATTCCCCTCCTCGCCCGTCGTGACGAAGGTGCGTTCCGTCCAATCCACGTTCGCGTCCTCCATCGCGTCGCGGACGACGAGGAAGTTCGCCAGCGTCTCGGCCGTCGTTCCCGAGCGTGAGACGACGTTGACCGCCGTGTCGGAGAGCGAAAGGTTGTCGAGGAGCGACGCGACGTGTTCGGGGTCCACGTTGTCGAGGAAGTAGGCGTCCACGTCGGAGTCGAGTCCGTTCGCCAGCGTCGCCGCGCCGAGCGCGCTGCCGCCGATGCCGACGGTGAGCACCGTTTCCGCGTCGGCGAACGGTTCGACTGCGGTTCGAATTTCGTCCGCGTCGGTCGTTTGCGGGAGGTTCAGCGACGCGTAGCCGTGTTCGTCGTTCGCGCGTCCGGTTTCGATTCGCTCGTGGGCGTCGGCGACGCGTTCGTCCAACCGGGAGAGTGCGTCACGTGAAACGCCGGGCGAGGCAACTGTGTCGAGAGCGTTGCCGAGGTCAACTCGCATACGAAACCCCGCATCGGCGGACGTAAAAAAGACACCTCCTTCGACGTGGGAAGATAGTTCTCGGATGGCAGGTCGATTTCCCGCCGAGAGGGAATCGTCGACAAACGTCGTCGTTTCTCGAATGGACACAACCGCTAGAAAATAGCAATCGACACGAACAACGGAAATCGGCAACCGACTCAACCATCAGAAACCGCCGATGACACAACCGCGGAAGCCAGCATTCTCTCCGGAAAATCTCCGATTTTCCGGGCCGACGATTGAATGGAGACGAACGACTCGCTCGGCGAGTCGTTCGTCAAAATGAAAGAGGAGAGCTTTTGGTCCAGCTTTTACAGGGAGACAGGAAGGGCCAGCGCGAATCGCGCTGGCCCTTCCCTTCGACCGTCGTAAAAGCTGGGCTTTAGTACGCGTACCGCAGGTTCGGTACCGTCGACTGGTCACCCGCTTCCATCGTTTCGAGCGCGCCCTCGAAGTCGTTCATGGTCACTTCGGTCCGTCCGTCACGGATGGCGAACATGCCGGATTCCGTCGTCAGGCTCTCGATTTCCGCACCGCTGAAGCCCTCCGTCGCCTCGGAGAGCCGTTCGAAATCCACGTCGTCGTCGAGATTCATGCCGCCCGTGTGAATTTCGAGGATGCGACGGCGACCCTCCGCCGTCGGATTCGGGACTTCGATGAGGCGGTCGAAGCGACCCGGGCGGAGGATGGCGCTGTCCAGCATGTCGAAGCGGTTGGTCGCCGCGATGATGCGGATGTTGCCACGGTCCTCGAAGCCGTCCATCTCCGAGAGCAGTTGCATCATCGTCCGCTGCACTTCGGCGTCGCCCGACGTCTTCGAGTCGGTGCGTTTCGACGCCACGGCGTCGATTTCGTCGATGAAGATGACGGCGGGTTCACGCTCGGCCGCGAGGGAGAACAGGTCGCGGACGAGTTTCGCACCCTCGCCGATGAACTTCTGGACGAGTTCGGACCCGGCCATCTTGATGAACGTGGCGTCCGTTTCGTTGGCGACGGCTTTCGCCAGCATCGTCTTCCCGGTTCCGGGCGGGCCGTAGAGGAGGACGCCGCTCGGCGGTTCGATACCGGCCTCCTCGAACTGCTTGGGGTTGATGAGGGGTTCCTCGACCGCTTCGCGGACCTCCCGAATCTGGTCGTCGATGCCGCCGATGTCCCCGTAGGTGACGGACGGGGACGCATCGACTTCCATCGCCTGTGCCCGCGCGTCCTTTTCGGTGTCCAACAACCGCTGGATGGTGAACGAATCGTTGACCGCGACGCGGTCACCCGCCTCGATGTCTTCGCGGAGTTGGACCGCCATGTCGGTCAGCACCTCCTGATTGTTCCCGTGCTGTTTGATGATGACGCCGTCCTCGGTCACGTCCTCGACGGTTGCGACGTACAGGGAGGTCGTCTTCAGCATCTCGTTCTCGCGCTGGAGTTTGTCGACCTCCCCCGCGAGGTCCTCCCGCCGGTCGGCCGCCGCATCGACGCGCTCACTGAGTTTCTCGTTGACCTTCGTGATATCCGTGAAATGCTCTTGGAGCGCCGACAGGCGCTCTTCGTCGGACATCTCCGGGTCCAATTCGAGCGTTGGTCTGTCTGGGACGGATGGACTGCGTGACATTTCTTGTTCAAGCGTATGGCGCCACATTAAAAGTGCCTTTGGGTCGCGGGTGGATTCGGAAGGTTGGTATCGGTCGAATATCGACGCCCACTCTCGGGGTTTCACGGGGAATACGGAACAGAGATGACGCGAAACGTGCGGAACCGTCCTTCTCAGAGCAGCGCTTCCATCTCGTCCAACTGCTCCCCGTACACGTCGAGCGCGCGCTGAATCGGTTCCGGCGAACCCATATCGACGCCCGCACCGCGGAGGAGTTCGAGGGGATACTCACGCGACCCGTTGCTGAGGAAGTCGAGGTACCGCTCGGCGGCGGGTTCGCCCTCCTTCAGAATCTTGTCGGCCAGTGCGACGGCGGCGCTGATTCCCGTGCTGTACTGGTAGACGTAGAAGGCGCGGTAGAAGTGCGGGATACGCATCCACTCGCGCTCTATTCGCTCGTCGAGGGCGGCGGGGTCGTAGAACTCGCGTTTCAGGTCGCCGTAAATCCCGTCCAACCTGTCGGGGGTGAGCGCCTCGTTGTTCTCCGCGATTTGGTGGGCGCGATACTCGAAGTCTGCGAACAGCGTCTGCCGGTACAGGGTCGAGCGGAACCGTTCGAGGTACTCGTTGAGAACGTGACGGCGGAAGTCGGGGTCCTCGACGGTTTCGAGCAGATGGTGGGTCAACAGCGCCTCGTTGACGGTACTCGCCACTTCGGCGACGAATATCTCGTACCCGCTGTAGGCGTACGGTTGGGTCTCGCTCGTCAACTTCGAATGCAGCGAGTGGCCGAGTTCGTGTGCCAGCGTGTACATCGACGCGATGTCGTCCTGATAGTTCATCAGGATGAACGGCTGGGTGTCGTAGGTGCCGCCGCTGTAGGCACCGCTCCGCTTGTCCTGCGATTCGTACACGTCTATCCATCGGGACTCGATTCCCTCCGCGACGCGCGACTGATAATCCTCGCCGAGCGCACCCACCGCATCCACGACGTACTCGACCGCTTGGTCGTAGTCGAGGTCCGGGCTTTCGGTGTCGGTCATCGGCATGTAGACGTCCCACATCCGCAGTTCGTCCACGCCGAGGCTCCGACGCTTGAGTTCCGCGTGTCGGTGGAGTTTGTCGAGGTTGTCCCGAACGGTGTCGAGGAGGTTGTCGTACACTTCGACGGGGACGTTCGGCCCGTCGAGCGCCGCCTCGCGTGCGGTGTCGTAGTTCCGGGCGCGAGCGTATTTCACGTCGGCTTTGACGCTGTTCTTGTAGGCCGCGCCGACGGCGTTTCGGACGTCGCTCCACTCGTCGAAGTAACCCTCGTACACCGTCCGTCGGAACTCGCGGTCGGGGTTCTTGAGGAGGTTGACGAAGTTGCTCTGGGTGATTTCCACCGACTCCCCGTCGGGGTCTTCGACCGTCGGGAACGTCATGTCGGCGTTCGAGAGCATGCTGTAGATGTCGTTCGGCGCGCCCGTGACCTCGCCGAACTCCGCGAGGAGGTTCTCGATTTCGGCCGAACGGGTGTGTTCTTTCATCCGAATCACGTCGTCCAAGGCGTGTTCGTACGTCTCTAACCCGTCCGTCTCGTCTATCATCCGGTCGAGTTCGTCGCGGTCCAGTGACTGGATTTCGGGTTCGATGAAACTCGTCGCGCTCCCGGCGCGCGACGCGAGGGACTGGGCACGCGTGGCGAGCGCCTGATACTCCTGGTCGGACGTGTCCTCGTCGCTCCGCATTCGAGCGTAGGAGGCGACCATAGATACCTCGCGCCCGAGTTCGTCCGAGAGTTGAAGCACGGTAAGCAGGGTTTCGCCGTCGTCCGTCACCTGTCCCTCGTACTTCTCCAACTCGCCGAGGCGTTCCTCCACGTCCTCGTACGCCGCCTCCCACTCCTCGTCTGTCGCGTAGATACTCTCCAAATCCCACTTGTATTGGGCGTCGATATCGCTCCGTTCGGGAACAGAACTCATACCATACGTAGAACTACCCCATCCGTAAACGTTGATATTCCGGCGGCAGGAGTTCCGCCAAAAAGAGGTTTTTAACCGATGACGACGGATGGCCTGTATGTCCGAGGAGATATGCGGCGCGCTCGGCGAGATGTGGCAGGACGACTATCCGTGGACGTTTTTGACGAAGCTGACCGAACTCGAAAACAGGATGGGTGGGCATCCCGGTGAGCGACGGGCGGCGGAGTTGGTGGTGGAGGGGTTCGAACGGGCAGGGGCGCGGAACGCCCACCTCGAACCGTTCGACATGAACTGTTGGAGTCGCGGGTCGGCGGAACTCGCGCGGACCGACCCCGTCGAACGGTCGTTCGAGACCATCGCGCTCCCGTATTCGATTGCGGGGGATGTCCGGGGGGAATTGGTGGACGTCGGCCACGGCATGCCGGACGAGATTGACGAAAAAGACGTGGCCGGGAAGATAGCCATCGCCAGCACGACGACCCCGGAGGGCAGTCGGTTCATCCACCGGATGGAGAAGTTCGGCTACGCCGCGGCCGCGGGTGCGGAGGGATTCATCTTCCACAACCACGTGCCGGGACAGCTTCCGCCGACCGGTTCGCTCACGTTCGGCGACGAGGCCGCGCTCCCGGCCGTCGGCGTCAGCAAGGAGTCCGGCGCGTGGTTGACCGAATACGCGGAGAAGGACGCGACGGCGCGATTAATCGTGGACGCACAAACGGAACCGGGAACGAGCCACAACGCCGTCGCGGAACTCGGCCCGGAGACGGACGAGGAAGTGGTCGTCGTCGCGCACTTGGACGCACACGACATCGCGGAAGGTGCCCTCGACAACGGGTGTGGGATCACCGTGGTGGTCGCGCTGGCTCACCTGCTTTCGAAGGTGGACCTCGACACCCGCGTCCGGGTCGTGGGCGTCGGCTGTGAGGAGATCGGCCTGTTGGGTGCCGAAGCGTTGGTCGAGTCGCTCGACACGGACCGAGTCAAGGCGGTCGTGAACATCGACGGGGCGGGGCGGTTCCGCGACATGCGCGCGTACCTCCACGGTTCGGAGACGATGCGTTCGGTCGTCGAAGCCGTCTCCGAGGAGTCGAATCAGCCCATCCTGCTTCAGGAAGGGGTCCACCCGTTCAGCGACCACTGGCCGTTCCTGAAGGCGGGCGTTCCGGCGCTGCAACTGCACAGCGAACCGGACAACAGTGCGCCCGGCGAACGCGGCCGAGGTTGGGGTCACACCCACGCGGACACGCGGGACAAGGTGGACGACCGAAACCTCCGCGAACACGCCATGTTGGCGGCGCTCTTGGTCCGAGAGGTGGCCGTCCGTGAGGATATTCCACGACCGGAACCCGAGGACCTCGTGGAAAACCTCCGCGAACAGGAGTACGAAGAAGGGATGCGGGCGGCCGGTGTCTGGCCGGAGGACTGGAATTAGGCCCGGTGTGTGACTTCGCGACGGACGATTTCCTCGACGAGTTTTCCGGCACCGCGGACGACGAGGTAGACGCCGATAACGAGCGAGAGGAGCGCGAAGAGAGCATACAGAATTATTCCGAGGAAGCCGAAGGCGCTCGCGGCGATACCGCCGAGGACCTGTCCGGCGGAGATGGCCACGACGCCGAGAACGACGTCTATGGTTACGTCCCACAATAGTTCATCGTCAACCATGAGCGCGAAAAAGTGAGGAACCGGGATAAAACTATTCCACGCCGAGACGGATATCGTGTGCCACGCGGCTTCTGCTCCGACGTTCGACGGCGAGGTCCCCGAACACGTCGGTGAGAGTCTTCACCGCGGCGCCGTCCACCGAGAACTCACAGTCGTACTCGACGTGGGAGAGATAGAGCGGATGGGCAGGCGCGCAGGGGACGCCCTCGTTTCCGTCGAGGGGGTTCGACGCGAGGACGGTATCTATCTTCGACATCTCGGCGTCACCGGTCGCAATCGAATGAATCAGCGAGACGACTCGGCGAACGAGGTTTCTGGCGAACCCGCCCGCGGAGAGCGTAAAGACGAGGTAATCGCCGTCCTGAACGACCTGCACGTCGAGGTCCCGGACCGTTCCATCGGTGTCCGACGTCAGGTTGTGAAAGTCGTGTTCGCCCGACAGTCGCTCGGATGCATCCTTCGCCAATCCGAGGTTCGCACGCGGCGCGTGGCAGTGGTAGACGTACTCCCGATAGTAGGCGTCGTGAGTCGCGTGAAACGCGGGAACGACGTCCGTACTCGCCCACACGCGAATTTCACCCGGGAGTTCGCTGTTGAACGCCGAGGGCGTGAGCCACTCGGGGCATTCGAACGCGACCGTCTGTGCGAGGGCGGACACCCCTGAATCCGTCCGACCGGCGGCGGCATAGCCGTCCGGGACGGTGTCGGTGACACCGAGCGCACGAAGCGACTCGAACATCGCGTCCTCGACCGTCGGAACGTCCGACTGCCGCTGAAATCCGTAGAACGGACGACCATCATAAGCAACTCGAAAGGCACGCATCGACACTCGATACAGAAGCCGAGGGTATAGTTCGTCGGATGATACCGCACCCTCACGCGTTCGTTGACAAACCGTCACGAAAAACAGGGCCGACGTTCGGGGACGGTATCGGTGGAATATGGTCAGATGCGGGAGTTAAGGTCGCTCGGTGAATCCCGTAACGTAGGTCTGTTCGTGAGCAGGGAACACCTCGTCTACGGTTTCCGCACCGTGTTCGCGGACGAGGAGGGTTCGAAGTTCGGCCTCGTAGTCGGCCTTTCGAATCTCGTCGCTCGGCCCGGATTCCACGTCGAGCGTCGCCGCGACGAGGCGGTCGACCGCCCCGCGACCGAACCCGGAGAGTGGAACGATGTAGTCGATGTCGTGTCGGTCTTCGAGGCTTTGAGCCTGTGCGCGAGAGACGGTCGGAACGCGGTCGTCGCGGCGGGTGCCGTCCGCGATGGCGTCGAAGCCCATCGACGCAACGGCTTCCAACGCGTGGAGATGAACGTGCTGGATGCCGTTTCGCGGGTAGCCGTCCTCGACCATCCGGTCGACTGCCGTCACCGCGGCGTCGCCGTCGAGTTCGACCGTTTCGAAGTCGAATCCCGTCGTCTCGGCGGTGTTGCGGGCGTTTTTCCAATCGTCCGTCACACCGAAATGGCCGGTGACGAGAGTGACGTCGTAGAAGTCGTCCAGCAAGAGGGCGGCGAGCGTCGAATCCTTGCCGCCGCTGTAGAGGAGTCCGAGTTCCATCTCAGCGGCGCTTGATGTTGAAGCTCTTCTTGTCGGGTTTCAGTTCGCGGAGCAACTCCTTCATCTTCGCGTCGTCTATTTTGCCGTTGATACGGCCGCTCTGTGCGATAGCGAGTATCTGCTGTTCGACTTGGTCCGCGAACTGCGGTTTGCTCATTCGAACCGAGTTCAGCCGCTTTCGCGCGCCGTCGGTCAGATACTGGCGAAGGAGCGCTTGTTTCTGCGCGTCCGCCTGTTGCTGGGCCTGCTGTTGGGACTCTTCCTGCTGTTGTTGGTCCTGTAGCTCCTCCATCTTCTGTTTCCGAAGCTCTTCGAGTCGGTCATCGTCGGGATTTCCACTCATACCTTATCGTTCGTTTACCGCGCACGACCAAAAACAATTACGGAGACGGTCGTTCCGCGAGGAACACCGGTGATGTGTCTCGAATAGTCGAATACGGGAGACTATCGGAGGGAAGATAACCGAAAAGACGGCGGTCAGTTTACGCGTAGCGTTCGAGTTCCGGTCGGTCGAGGTCCGAGAGGACTTCGCCGGCCGTGTCGTCGAGAAGGCTTCGACCCTCGGCCGTGATTTCGCGGCCGCGGTGTTCGTTGGACTGGATGAAGCCTTCCTCTTCGAGTTGCTGGAGGATGGTTCGAATGACCTTCTTGCTGCCGTCGGTGCGGTGGTCCGGTGCGACGGCGTAGCGGTTCGAACCACTCTTGCTTCCGCCGTACTCGGTCGAGAGGCGTTCGACACCGATCGGGCCGTTCATGGCGACCTTTCGGAGGAGGCTTCCCGCACGGACGTACCAGAAGTTCTCCTGTTCGGGCGGGAGTTCGCGCTGTGCGCCCGTTTTCGTGAATTCGGCCCAGTCTGGTCGGTCGAATCGATCCTCGAAGTTGTCGGCGAGCGCGTCGATAAGCGCATCCGCCGGAACGTCGTAGAGCGTCGTCATACGACAGATTTCCGTGCGGCGGCGTTTAAAGCCATCGTTACGGAGTTCGACGGGGGCGAGCGTTTCCCATCAATCGCTGTTGATGCTGCCGGTTTTGGCGTTGTCGGCCTCCAACATCGCGGTCGTGGTGCCGCCGATGAGGACCGGGAGGAAGTAGGTCGCACCGCGGTGGATGATGGCCGCCGCGCTGGCCGTGGGTACCGAAACGCCGGCCATCGGAACGAGCAGAAGGACCAGCGCGGCGTCTACGCCGCCGAGACCGCCCGGAAGCGGCGCGATACTGGCCATACTGCCGATGGGGACGACGAACAACACCGCTGCGAACGGGACGGTGTAGCCGAGCGCGTAGAACGACAGCCACAGCGACACGGACGAGAGGAGCCATCCGAGCGCGGAGAAGAAAACGGAGAGCAACAGTCCGCGGCGGTCCCCGGCGACGCGTTCGATGGCGTCGAAGAACCCGCGTAGTCGATGGACCACCGCAGGCTTCGTCGGCGGGGAAAGTCGCGGGACGAATCGGGCGAACGCGCCGACCACGTGCACCACGCCGTTCGCGATAGCGAACTCGACCTTGGTCCTGTTTCGCCATCCAAAGACGGCGGCGGCGGGAACTGCGACGGCGATCGCGACGATGGCGAGCGCTATCATCACCACCGTGTCGCCGAGCGTGAGGACCGTCGCGTAGTAGGCGACGCCCACGAGCGCGAACGAAATGGAGGGGACGAAGTTGATGGAGTCCACGCTCGCGATGGCCCCGAGGCTGGACTCGTAGTCGGCGTTCGTGGTCCGCGAGATGAGGAGGGCGGCGAACGGTTCGCCGCCCGCCTGACCGAACGGCGTGACGTTGTTGGCGAACGTCGCACCCGCATAGAGGAAGAACGCACGGAGGACGGAGATTCGAATCCCGAGAACGCGGAGGACGGTACGGAGCGACATCGACCACGCGAAGAGCCATCCGAGGGCAACGACGGCGACGAGGGCGATAACTCGACCGTCGGCCATCGACAACGTGGCCGTCACCTCCTCGATACCGGCGAGGGAAAAGATGACGATGAGGACGGCAAGCGCGGCTACGAAGCCGACGAGTATCGTCCGCACGTCACCCAAATCGAGACGCATCTACTTTTCAATATCGTGGGGGTGGCTTGAAGCCAGCGAAGACCGTTCGTCTTTTTCCCCATCGTGAGAGAAGAACGGGTATGGACGAACGGGCCGCGCTCCGTCTACTGGCGGGAGAACTCGACCACGCGGGCGACGACGCGGCAGTCATCGACGGACACGTGTTGACGACGGATATGCTACACGAGACGACGGACTTCCCGCGGGGGACGACTCGGTACACCGCTGGCTGGCGGTCGGTCGGTGCCTCACTGTCGGACGTCGCCGCGATGGGTGCGGACGCCGTCGCGGGCGTCGCCGTCTACGCCGCACCGACGTTCGAACCGGACGACCTCGAATCGTTCGTCACGGGCGCGCGAGACGTGTGTGAGTCGGTCGGCGCGCGGTACGTCGGCGGCGATTTGGACACGTTCGAGGAGTTCACCGCTTCGACGACGGTTCTCGGGAAAACGGACGCCCCGGTACTACGTTCGGGTGCGAACCCGGGAGACGCGCTCTGTGTGACCGGCACGCTCGGCCGAAGCGGGGCGGCACTCCGCCTGTTCGAAGCGGGCGAGACGGAGCGGGCGAACGAACTGTTCCGATTCGAGCCACGGGTCGGTGCGGGACGGGCGCTCGCGCCGTTTGCGACGGCAATGATGGATTCGAGCGACGGCCTCGCGCGGTCGGTCCACCAACTCGCGGAGGCGAGCGAGTGCGGGTTCGAACTCGACGGCGAGTCGATTCCCGTCGCGGAGAGCGTCGGTGAAGTCGCGGACAGTGCGGACGAAGAGCGGGATTTGAGCCTCTTTTTCGGCGAGGACTTCGAACTCGTGTTCACCGTTCCAGCGGACGAGGTGGGGGACGCACGGGACGCATCACCCACGCCCATTTCCGTCGTCGGAGCGGTGACGGACGAGGACGAAAGGTCGGAATCCAACGTCGCCATCGACGGCGAACCGCTCCCCGACCGCGGCTATACGCACGGGGGAGACGGTTAGTAGGCCGTGCTGTCAGTAGTTATCAGGTCGTAGCGCCAGTAGTCGGTGAACGTCGATAACCGAAAAATCAGCGAGCGGCGGACGGCCGACGGTTACGGAATTATCTTGATCGGCGTCGGCGTGAAACACAGGATTCCGAGGGCGAACGTGAGGAGTCCGAGGAGCTTCCGCCGCGTATCGAGGGCGTTGTCGTCGATGGGCGTCGCCGGACCGACGTAGGCGAAGAACATCGAGAGGAAGCCCCAGATGACCCACAGCACGGTCGCGTTGCTCACGTCGAGGACGTAGAAGACGTACGCTGCGAGGCCGAACAGAACCGCGGGAACGAGTGCGGCGATGCTCTCCTGTCGTTCACCGATCATCGCGCGGACGATGTGTCCGCCGTCGAGTTGGCCGACCGGGATGAGGTTGAGGAAGGTGACGAACATACCGACCCATCCGCCGATGACGACCGGGTTGACCGATTTCGCCGGGTCGTCGTAGGTGAGCGGTTGTCCCATCACGGCGGCGATACCCTTCAAGAGGGGCGGGTAGCCGAACTGCACCTCCATGGTGTTCGCGCTGTGCAGCACCGAATCGGGAACCGTCACCGGGTCGAGCGTCAACCCGATTGCGGTGACGATGACGGTTGCGACCAGACCGGCGAGCGGTCCGGAGACGCCGATGTCGAAGAGCGCCTCGCGGTCCGGCATCTGACCCTTCATCCGGATGACGGCCCCCATCGTCCCGATGAGGGTCGGCATCGGAATGAAGTAGGGAAGCGTCGCGTCCACGCCGTGGTAGCGGCTCATTATGTAGTGGCCGAACTCGTGGGTACCGAGCACACCCATGACGGCGAACGCGAACGGCCACGCCGTCGTGACCGCCCCTATCGGGTTCGAAACGGGGTCGACGTGGTACCACAGCGCCCCCGCCCACAGCGTCGAGAGAACGGTGGCGAGGAACAGGAGGACGTTCTTCCACGGAACACCGTCCGGGCCGAGGCGAATCGGTTCGGCGACGAGAACGTACTCCCCCATCCGCGTCGAAAGCGAGACTTCGTACCCCTGTTCCCGGAAGAGCGGCCAGATGGTCTGCATCAGTCGCTCTTGGGTGACGAGCGGTTCCCCGTAATAAACCAACTGCTCGCCATCAGTTCGAACGTCGTACACTCGAAACACCGAGCGCAACCGTTCTAGCGAGGGCCCTGCGTCGGGCGGCTCCGTTGAAGCCATTCGCTCGTACTACGGAACGAACGGCTATAAACCCCTAGACGACGGCACCGGACTGGAGGACGGCGATGAGAAGGGTCAGGACCGGAACGCTCACGAGCGTGCTCACGAAGATGGCGGTGCTCACGTACTCCGGGGCGGTCAATCCGACGCCCGAACTACGGTCGTACTCGATAGAGAGGATGAGCGGCGTCACGGCGGCGGGCATCGCACATTCGAGGACGAACACGCGTGCGACGGTGAGGTCTTCGAATCCGAGGAGAAAGACCACGCCGACGGCGAGAACCGGGGCCACGACGAGTTTCAGCGCGTTCGAGACGCCGACGCGTGCGACGGCCGCCCCGGAGTCGGTGTTCGCCAACTGAATCCCCAGCATGAGCAACATGATAGGGATGGCGGCGTTGCCGGTCAGTTCCAGCGTACTCATCACCGCGGAGTCGGGGGACGGGACGACGCCGAGAAATCGGACGAGTCCGGCGGCGAGAACGGCGTAGACGAGCGGTAGTTTGAACACCTCCCGGACGGCGGCGAGGTTCGACGTCTCGTCGCCCCGCGAAGCGATGTAGACGCCGAGCGTGTAGGTCAGCACCGACTGGGCAGCGATGTAGAGGATGGCGGTACTGCGCCCGACGTCGTCGAAGGCGAACTGCGAGAGCGGAATCCCGTAATTGCCGGCGTTGGGAAACGTGCTCGACAGGACGAGCGCGCCGAGCACGGGTTCCGACTCGCCGAGGACACGCCCGACGAGTTCGGCGACGACGGCCATCCCGAGGGTAAAGGCGAGAACGCCGACGGCGAGCGTGACCACGGTTTCTCCGCCGAGCGAGGTGGTGGTGAGACTGTGAAACACTAACGAAGGTGTCAGCACGTAAATCGTGACGGTTCCGAGGGCACTGACCTCGATATCACGGACGGTTCCGAGAAGAAAACCGACGGCGGCGACGGCGAGAACGGGCAGAACGGCGGACGTGAGCGCGGAAACGAGTGACACTAATCGAACGAACCCGTTGGAGAACTACAAAAGCGTCGAAGGCGGAAAGTAGGGGAAGGGACGGGGTGAAGAGGGGGATTGAGGTGGCAGGACGGGGGAATGGAAGGGGCTGTGAGGGGAACCGGTTCAGGAGTGAACCGTGTGGCGCGGTCGTTGTCAGGGAAGACGAGGGTGGATTGCGTTCGGGAGCCTCGATAGGATTCTCGCGGGAGCGAGGGTAAGCCGTGGTGAGAGTGTGACCGTCGTGTGAACGGTGTGGGATTGGTGGGAGGTGTGGGGAGCGAGGTGGGATTCGGGCGTGGAGTTCGGGAAGCTGTCGGGGGGATTTCGGTTGCACACGGGGACCCGTGAGCCGAAGTTACGCGGGAGCGATGCGCCACGTGGTCGCACTCGTGTACGACCACTTCTCGACCTCGAGTTCGGCACAGTCGGTCAGTTTGACCATCAGCGCGCCGATCTCCTTCGAGGAGAGACCGACTTCGTCGGCGATGAACTTGCTCTTGAAGTAGAGCTCGCCATCGCTCGCTTTCTCGCAGAGGTACTGCTTGAGACGGGCTTCCTTGGATTCCGGTTCAGGGCTTTCGGCGGCGGCTTGGGTGGTAGCGCTCATGTGCTGACTCCAGTTTCACCATGGAACGGGGATATGTTATAAAGGGAGGAAGCTTAGGGTAGTTTCGGGAATCTTCAGCTGAATTGAATGCAAAGCGGCGTGAAAGGGAGCAAAAGGGACGTTTTACAACCTGTTTTAACCTACTCTAATCGTTTAAAACCCCTCCTCGGCTTTTATTTCATAGAAATATCCCGGTATCCGATATCGGTAGAAACCATCAGGGAAGGGAAATATTACGGGCGTTATCGCTCGTGGACCCAGAACTGTTCGTCGAGCGTCACCTCCTTTTTGAATATCGGCACTTCTGCCTTCAACCGGTCGATACCGTCCTTGACGGTTCGAAACGCCTCCTCGCGGTGGCCGGCGAGGACGACGACGAAGACGATGTCCTCACCGTAGTCGATGTGGCCAGTTCGATGGTGCATGAGGACGGTGAAAACCCCGTCGCGCGCTTCGAGGTCCGCCCGAATGGCGTCCAACTTGTCATCGGCGACACTCTCGTACATCTCGAAATCGAGGAACTCGGTCGGCGTGTCATCGTCCGACTCCTTCGCCCTGACGCGGCCCGTGAACGTGGCAATCGCGCCCGAACGCTCCGCTTTCGGGTCGCGTTTCGCCCGTGCGACGAGCGATTCGAGCGTTTCGTAGGGCTCGGTCGTTGCGAGTTCGCGTACGACCTCCTCTACGTCGAGGGCGTCGGGACTGTCCGCATGCACGAGCAGCGTTCCGGCATGGTCCGCATCGCCGACCACGACGTACGGCAGGTCGACGGCGGGAAATCCGGAGACGACGGCGTAGTCGTGCGTCGGTGCGAGCCTGTCGAGAACGTCGGTCAGTGAGCCGTTCGTCCCATGTGCGCGCCATCCGTCGGGGCCGAGTTCGAATTCGGTTTCGGCCGCCGAATCGTCCACCTTCTCGGGGGCGTCGGAAGCGTGCGAGCGCGACGATTCACGTCGGACGGTCCCCACCGTTCCCCCTTCGTCGAACCGCTCGGCGAGTCGGTCGGCAACGGCGTCCGCCCCGTCGCCGACGACACCAACTACCTTCATGAACGTACAGGCGGGAGCGAGGCGCTTTTAGCCTTCGGTCGGAAGTTGAGAACGCTTAAGGCCGCGTCCGGGTAAGACGGCGATAGCATGAAGGTGGTCGTTTCTATCGGCGGTAGCGTGCTCGCGCCGGACTTAGAGTCACAACGGGTGCGTGGACACGCCGAAGTCATCGAATCGCTCGCAACGGAGGGGTGTACCATCGGCGCGGTCGTCGGCGGCGGCGGCGTCGCGCGAGAGTACATCGGAACCGCGCGAAACCTCGGCGCGAACGAAATCGAACTGGACGATATCGGTATCGACGTGACGCGACTCAACGCGCGATTGCTCATCGCCGCCCTCGGCGAGCAGGCCGCCCCGAGTCCGGCGGAAACGTATGAGAAGGCGGGAACCGCAATGCACCGCGGCGATATCGCCGTCATGGGCGGCGTGATGCCCGGACAGACGACGGATGCCGTGAGCGCCGCGTTAGCGGAGTACACGAACGCGGACCTCCTCGTGTACGCCACGAGCGTAAACGGCGTGTACAGCGACGACCCGAACGAAGTCGCGGACGCGACGAAGTACGACGAACTCTCGGCGAGCGAACTCGTGGACGTCATCGCGGACCTCGAAATGACCGCGGGCAGTTCCGCGCCGGTGGACTTGCTGGCCGCGAAACTCATCGGGCGCTCGGGCGTCAGAACCATCGTTCTCGACGGAAAGGAACCGAAGCGAATCGCCGATGCGGTCCTCAACGGGGAACACAGCGGAACGGACATCATTCCGGAAGGAGCGGCTGACGAGATGACCTACTGGGTACAAGAATGAGCGCCGGGACGGCACCGATGGACGAACGCGACGAGACGGCATCGGAAACCCACCACGTCTTCTGGGCCGACGAGGTGGCCGACCGAATCGAGGCCCGAGACCCCGACGACCCCGTCGTCATCAAGGGTGGAATCTCGCCGTCGGGCGTTCCCCATCTCGGCAACGTCAACGAAATCATGCGGGGCTACTTCGTCGCCGAAGTGCTCCGCGACAGGGGCCACGAGGTACGACAGGTCTTCACCGCCGACGACCGCGACCCGCTTCGAAAGCTTCCCCGAAAGCTCGCGGACTTGGACGGCAACATCGTCGAACTGGGTGACGTGAACGCGGGAGCCCTCGGACGCAACCTCGGGAAACCGTACACCGACATCCCGGACCCGTTCGACTGCTGTGAGTCCTACGGCGAACACTTCTCGAAGCTCATCCAGCAGAGTGCGGACCTCTTGGGCGTCCCCATCGACGTGGTGTCGAACACCGAGATGTACACGTCCGGCGAGTTAGAAGACGTGACACGCGACCTCCTCGAAAATTCGGAGAAAGCCCGCGAGGTACTCGCGGAGTATCAGGACAAGGTGGACGGAGAGTACATCCCGTTCAACCCCATCTGCGAGGAGTGCGGCAAGGTGACGGAGACGGTGACGGGGTTCGACGTGGACGCGGGCACCGTCGAGTACGTCTGCACCGACCTGAAGGCGGGCGACAACGTCATCGACGGCTGCGGACACGAAGGCACGGCGACCCTGCGCGACGGAAAGCTCCCGTGGCGCTTCGAGTGGCCCGCCCAGTGGAAGACGCTCGGCGTGGACTTCGAACCGTTCGGCAAGGACCACGCGGAAGGGTCGTGGCCGAGCGGCGAGGACATCGCTCGGAACGTGATGGACTTCGAACCGCCGGTTCCGATGACCTACGAGTGGTTCACGCTCAACGGCAAGCCGTTCTCCTCCTCAGAGGGCAACATCGTACTCGTCTCCGAGGTGTTGGAACTGCTCGAACCCGATGTGTTGCGATACTTCTTCACCAAGGACCCGAACAAGGCGCGTGACTTCGACATCGACCGCCTCGACCTGCTCGTGGACGAGTTCGACCGCTTCGAGCGGATTTACTTCGGCGAGGAGGACGCCGACGAGCGCGAACGGGCGCTCGCCGAGCGGGTGTACCCGATGGTCGTGGACGAACCGCGGGAAGAGCGGATACGGATTCCGTACACGTTCGCCGCGATTCTCGGAATGACGGACGACCCGGAACTCCGCGAGGAAATCGCGCGACGAGAAGGGCACATCTCCGACGACGCACCCGAGTGGGCCGTCGAAGCCGCCCTCGCGCGTGTCGAGCGCGCTGAGGCGTGGGCACAGCGCACGGGCAACGAGTACGACTACGACCTGAAGCGAACCGAGCTTCCGGACGTCGACCTCGACAGCGAGACGGACGCCGCGCTGACGGAACTGGCCGCGTTCATCGGGGCGGGCCACGACGGCGACGAAATTCAGGGCGAAATCTACGAGACGGCAAAGCGCCACGACATCGATATCGGCGACTTCTTCGGCGTCGGCTATCAGCTCTTTTTCGGCGAGGAGCAGGGACCGAAACTCGGCCCGTTCCTCTCGAACCTGGACGAGGAGTTCGTTCTGCGGCGTCTGCGACGCCAAGACTGATCGCCAACAGAACTAAGTTGCTCGGAAGGTAGTACCTTATTACGTCCATCTAGCAAGGACATAACAAAGTACCTCCCAGTGGTACGGAAGGACGCACAGTCGATTGGCGACCAATTACGTCGACGACTAAACCGAAATAATATCATGGCCCTGATAGAACTCAATCTCGAGAAGCCAGCGTTGAAGCGAACCGAACTCGTCAAGGAATCCGAAGTCGAGACGGCAGAGGAACCCGAGGCGGAAACCGAAGCAGCGGAAGCGGACGTCGAAGAACCGGAAGCGGAGGAGACGAAGGGACGCGGCAAAGCCCGCACCTTCGCCCGTCGTGCTGCAGTTCTCGGCGGCACCGCCGCCGGTCTCGCCGCGGCCCGAAAGCTCCAGCAGAAACGGAGCGGAAAGGGCGAAGAAGAGCAGGAATTCGAAGAAGACTGGCAGACCGCGGAATAACGGACCGCGTTTCGAAGTTTTTTCACGTTCGTTCCCAAACGCCTTTGAGCGACGGCCCCCTTCGTTTCATCAATGGATACGCTCCTCTGGGTCCTTCTCGGACTCGCCGCCTACTGGTTCATCCTGCTCGGACTACGGGCGAACGATCTGTTGCCCTCCTATATCGGTATGCAGGGACCGGTGTTGACTCTGCACACGCGACGAGGAAGAAAGCTCATCGACCGTCTCGCACGGCCGAAACGGTTCTGGCGGGCGTGGGGGAACTTCGGACTCGGAATCGCGCTCGTCGTGATGGTCGGGACCTTCCTGCTCCTCGTCGTGCAGGCCGTCATCGTCGTGCAGAATCCGCCAGCGCCGACGGCGGTCACGCAACCCCGTAACGTGCTGGTCATTCCGGGCGTCAACGATTTCCTGCCGTTGTCCGTCGCCCCGGAAATCATGCTCGGCCTCCTCATCGGACTCGTGGTCCACGAGGGTGGCCACGGCATCTTCTGCCGCGTCGAGGACATCGAAATCCAGTCGATGGGACTCGCGCTCCTCGCGTTCCTCCCGGTCGGCGCGTTCGTCGAACCGGACGAGGAGAGCAGAAAGGACGCCGACAGGGGAAGTCAGAGCCGCATGTTCGCGGCGGGTGTGACGAACAACTTCGCGATAACCATCATCGCCTTCCTGCTCCTGTTCGGACCGGTGATGGCCTCGATTTCCGTCGCGTCCGGTGCGGCGGTCGGTGGGGTCTTTCCGGGGTCCGCGGCGGACAACGCGAACGTCCAGCGCGGCGACCGAATCGTCGGAGTGAACGGGACCGCCGTGAAGAGCAACGGCGACCTCCACGACAAACTCGCCGACATTCAAGGTCGGTCGGTGTCGGTGACGGTGAACCGCGACGGCGAGAAGCGCGAAACGACGATTCAGCGGTCGCTTCTCATCACCGGTGTCGCACAAGATTCGCCCTTCGCGGCGGGCGTCGAGAAGGGGGAAAACATCACGGCGGTCAACGGAAAATCGGTGTACACGGAGCGGACGCTGACCCGACAACTCGCGAGCAAAAACGTCTCCACCCTGACCGTGAACGGGACGAAAGTGAGCGGACCGGTTGGTGCGCTCTCCACCGTGCAGGCGGACGGACCCATCGGCAAGCAGACGGACTTGAACTCCGGTGACGCCGTCGTCATCACGTCGATAGACGGCAAGCGCATCCTGAACAGCAGCGAATTGAGCGCGACGCTCGGCGACTACGAGGCGGGACAGACGGTCACCGTCGAGGCCTACGTCAACCAGAGCGGAACGTACGTGCGCCACAGTTACGACGTGACGCTCGAGGACAACGGCAACGGGAAGGCCATCGTCGGCATCCTCGTCGCGCCGGGCGTGTCCGGAATCTCCGTGAGCAGTTTCGGAACCCAACTCTACCCGGCCGATACGTTCCACGACCTCGTTTCGGGTAGCTTCGTCTCCGTGTTCGGCGGAAACGGCGGCAACGGGCCGTTGACCACATTTTTCCTCGGTATCGCGGGGACGCTGTTGCTCCCGTTCGCCAGCCTCTCCATGCCCGTGGGGTACAACTTCGCGGGCTTCGTCGGATGGAACAGCAACTTCTACGCCGTACAGGGACCGCTGTCGGCCCTCGGCGGCGGTGCCTTCCTCTTGGCGAACGTGCTGTTCTGGACGGGATGGATCAACCTGAACCTCGGCTTCTTCAACTGCATCCCCGCGTTCCCGCTCGACGGCGGGCACATCCTCCGCATGGGTGCCGAGGCCATCGTCTCCCGTCTCCCGACGAGTCAAGGCCGACAGGTCACCACCATGATAACGACGACCATCGGACTGGTCATGCTCGCCAGTCTCCTGCTCATGGTGTTCGGGCCGCGACTGTTGGCCTGAACGGTCGAAGAAAAACAGAGCCGTTTTCGAATTCGGTAGCGGGTCAGTCTTCCAGACCCATCCGCTCGTAGAACTCCTCCGGCGTGTCGGGGATACGCTCGAAATCGCCGAAGTCGCGTTCGTGGTGACGAATTATCTGCTCGACGATCCACGCACTGAAGGTCTCGTCGAACTGCCATTCCCCCTCGGGACTTTCGACTTCGAACCGGTCGTCGGTCGCAAAGGAGACGTAGACGTGGTAGAAACCGAGGATGACGTCCGCGAACTCGCGGGCCTTCGTCCCGCTTTCCGTGCGTTTCTCGTCGAGTTCCTCCCGCCCCTCCTCGGTCAGTTTGAAGTATTTTCGGTCCGATTCGTCCTCACGCTCGATTCGTTCGGTCCATCCCTTGTCTTCGAACTTGTAGAGGATGGGGTACACCGACCCGTAGGACGGTTCCCAGTGGCCGCCGCTTATCTCGCGTATCTCTTTCAGTATCTCGTACCCGTACCGTGGTTTTTCGTCCAGAAGTTCGAGCACGAGGTACGATATCAGGCCTTTCGGCGGGCCACTTTTCCGCATCGGGTGTGGGTTTCAGTCGAGATTTTGAAAGGCTTTCGGTCGGGGCGACGCATACCGGAGGAGAACGAAGCGATACACGAACGAAACTCAAAAGTTCCTTGTCCGGTCGCTCCCAACGCTCACATATGCCGAAAAAAGCACCACCGACCCGCGAGGGGTGGTATGCGCTTCACGACTTTCGAACCGTCGACTGGGACTCGTGGCGAGACGCCCCGGAGCGGACTCGGGAGGCCGCACTGGCGGATGGCGTCGAGTTCTTGGGCACACACGAGAACGTGAGCGATGCGGAGGACGGCTCTTCGGCCGTGTTCAGCATCATGGGCCACGAAGCGGACCTGCTGATACTCCACTTCCGGCCGACCGTCGCTGCCCTCGACACCGCGGAACGCGCCTTCGAAGGAACCCAGTTCGCGGACTTCACGGAGCGGACCGACTCCTACACCTCCGTCACCGAAGTCGGGAGCTACACCTCCGACGAGATGGTGAAGGACCCGGAGGACATCGAGGACACCGGCATGGCCCGCTACGTGGCCAGCAAACTCTATCCCGATATCCCGGACGCGGAGTTCGTCTGTTTCTATCCGATGAGCAAACTCCGCGTGCCGGACGCAAACTGGTACGACACGCCGTACGACGAGCGCGCGGAGATGATGGCGAGCCACGGCGAAATCGGGAAGACCTACGCCGGAAAGGTAACCCAAATCATCACCGGCAGCATCGGCATGGAGGACTACGAGTGGGGCGTCGACCTGTTCAGCAACGACCCGACGCACATCAAGGACATTCTCTACGAGATGCGCTTCGACGAGGCGAGTTCCCGCTTCGCGGAGTTCGGTTCGTTCTCCTTCGGGCGGCGGTTTCCGCCGGAGGACCTCCCCGCGTTCATGGCCGGCGAGGAGATTCCGACGCCGGAGGACGCACATCCGCACGGCGACGGGCACGCACACGGTGACGGACATCACGGGAGCGGGCACGAACACGACGAAAGCCACGGCCACGGAGAGGAAGAATCGGATAGCCCGCACGGAACGGGTGAGGAAGAAGCCGAAGGCATCCGCGGCGAACTCCAAGACCTCGACATCTACGCCGGACAGCCACACGGCGAGGACGTGTACTCCATCGTACTGTACTCCGAGGCCGACGCGGACGAACTGTTCGAGGAAGTCGACGGTCTGCGGAAGAACTTCGACCACTACGACACGCACGTCAAGACGGCGGTCTACGAGGGCGACGAGCGCGCCGCCGTCGTGAGCATCTGGGACACCCAGAGCGCGGCCGAGACGGCGGGCGGATTCCTCTCCGACTTGCCCGGAGTCGTCGCCCGCGCTGGTGAACGTGGCGGTGGCCACGCAGGCGAGGAGAGTGGCTTCGGCACGATGGGGATGTTCTACACCGTCAAGCCCGAACACCGCGAGGATTTCGTCGAGAAGTTCGGAACGGTCGGCGAAGTCCTCGCGGATATGGAGGGGCACTTCGACTCCGAACTGCTTTCGAACCACGAGGACGAAAACGACATGTTCATCGCCAGCCAGTGGCGCTCGAAGGACGACGCGATGGACTTCTTCCGAAGCGACGACTTCAGGAACACGGTTAGCTGGGGCCGAGACGTTCTGGCCGACCGCCCGCGACACGTCTTCTTGGCTTGAGTAGCTAAGGCGACAAATATTGCCGTTTTTAATTCGACACGGACATCGGTTCGGACCGGAAAACGAGCCACAAAGAACTCGGTACCCTTCTTCCAATTCCAAACGAAGGCGAAAATCGAAGACCGGGCACTCGCCGCCGCAACCAAAACCCCCTTCCCCACGGAAGAGTTACTAAGCGATAAGAAAATAGAGAGTGAAATAAGCCAATGACAAAGCGACACGTCACACTCCCCGAGTCCGCGGAAGCGGGCGTACGCGGGTTTATCGACGAAGTGGACGAACGACTCGCAAGTGACGAGGACACGTGCAGGGTGGTGAAGGAGGTGCTCATCGACCTGCACGGCGACCGGGACGCCTACGAATCGTGGCAGAACGGCGAACCGGTGTCGAACGCGGAACGCGTTCGCCTCCAGAGCTACGACCCCTGTAACTCGACGCTGGAAAGCGAATACTACGCCGAGAAGGACGAGGAGAAGTTCCGAACGTCCAAACACCTCCAGTGGCTCTGGCGGCAGTTCGACGCGACGCCGATGGCCGACAACGTCGAGTTCGCCCTCCGATTCCGCGAGATGCTCGCAAACCACCTCTTCGAGGAGGCGGGCGAGAACCTCCGCATCTTCAAGGGCGTCTCGATGACCTACGGCCACAACATCTCGGTCGGCGACAACACGGTCATCCACGACGACGTCCACCTCGACGACCGGGGCAAGTTGACCATCGGCAACCGCTGTTCCATCAGCGACAACGTACACATCTACAGTCACGACCACGATATCACCGACCAGACGGACGTGACGAACTTCCACACGATAATCGAGGACGACGCCCGCGTGACCTACGACGCGATGGTACGTGCCGGAATGAAAATCGGCGAAGACGCCGTCGTCGGCGCACGCTCCGTCGTTCAGAGCGACATCCCGGCACATCACATCGCTGTCGGAACGCCCGCAAAGAGCATCAAAATCAAGCCCGAATGGGAAGACGAGGCCGCTCCGTTGGACGATATTCCGCCGACGGAGAAGGAGTCACGGCGCATCGACTACGAACTACCCGAGGACTTCGAACAGTTCGACGAGTTCCAACGCACTCTCGATTCGTCGGAGTAACCCGTATCGCTTTTCTCCTATCAATCCGTCATGTGGAGTATGCGACGACGCACGTACCTCCAATCGTTGGCACTCGGTATCGCAGGACTCGCCGGGTGTATGAAATCCCCCGGACGCTCCACGGGCACGACGACGATGAACGGGGAGCGGGGAGTGCGTGTCAAAACGGTCGCCATGAACCTCGAAGTTCCGTGGGGTGCGGATTTCTCCTCCGACGGCGACCTCTATTTTACCGAGCGACCGGGTCGAATCCGACGAATTCGGGACAACAACCACGAGATAATCGCCGACATGACCAACCGAATCGAGGAGGCAGGCGAAGGCGGGTTACTCGGCCTCGCGTTTCACCCGAAAAAGGAGGATTTGGCGTACACGTGTCAGACGTACGAGAAGAGCGGAACCCTGCAGAATCGGGTCGTCCGCCATCGCGTCAGCGATGGCTTCGAACGGGAGATGGTCGTCCTCGATGGGATTCCGGCGGCGTCGAACCACGACGGTGGGAGGCTGCTGATTCACGACGATGCGCTGTTCGTCACCACGGGGGATGCGTCGGACAGCGAGCAGGCACAGAACACGGACTCGTTGGCCGGGAAGGTCCTCAGGCTAACGTTGGATGGGCAACCACACCGCGACAATCCCTTCGACAACGAGGTGTTCACCTACGGGCACCGGAATCCCGAAGGGCTCGCGTTCCGCGACGGAACCCTGTTCAGCACGGAACACGGTCCGGACGTGAACGACGAAATCAACGTCCTCGAAGCGGGGAACAACTACGGGTGGCCCGACGTGACCGGAAAGAGCAGGGAGTACACGGACCCGATAGCGACGTACACCCCGACCATCGCACCCGGCGGGGCGACGTTCTACGACGGCCCGATTTCACAGTGGAAGGGCGACTTCTTCTTCGGGTCGCTCGTCGGCACGCACCTCCATCGAGTGCGAATCGACGGACGAAACGTGGTCGAACAGGAGCGCCTGCTG
The DNA here is from genome assembly GCF_056892285.1 of Haladaptatus sp. HS23. NCBI lineage: Archaea > Methanobacteriati > Methanobacteriota > Halobacteria > Halobacteriales > Haladaptataceae > Haladaptatus > Haladaptatus sp. HS23. The sequence goes on from NZ_JBXGLH010000001.1 coordinate 643,150, forward strand.
AACGGCGAGTACGGACGTCTTCGAACCACCTTCACCGGACCGAACGGGGACCTGTACGTGATGACGAGCAACCGAGATGGCCGGGCCGAGAATCCCGCACCCCAGGACGACCGTATCCTCAAACTCCAACCTGCGTAATCCGTAAATCCGTTCAATTCAAAAACACTTCTGAATCCTGTCGTGCGAAGCTACCAAGTATCATGGTGGCGTATGACATGGTATCCCATGAACGTCTGGGGGTGGATAATCCTGTACGTCGTCCTGTTCGTAGGCCTACAGCTCCTTATCTACCGATATCTACGGAGTGAGGACGATTCGCCGCTGTTCGCGTCTACGCCGTCCGGACCCGACGGAGGGATTCCCGACGACATTCGGCGGGAGAGTATCCTCGAAGAGTTCAGCGACGAGAACGGCGACATGCGCGTCTGTCCGCACTGCGGCACGGAAAACGGGACCGAGTACACGTTCTGTCGCGAGTGTATCGGCCCGCTCGGCGTGTGGTAGTCACGTTTTTCCCGACCGCCAACCCACCGTGAGACATGCCTCGCGCCGTCGCCATCAACGTCGCCGCCAACACGAACCAACCCGGCGTTCGCGGCCCGATTTTCCCGGACGGGCGGTTCGAGTATCTCCCGATACCGGAATCGGAACCGACCGAACGACGGGTTCCGACCTATGCCGACCTCGAAACGACCGTCGAACTCCCGGACGGAGCGGACGAACTGCCCGTCCACCTCGACCCGGAGTTCGCGGAGTACCCCTGCTGTGAACGCTACACCTACGGCGACCCATTCGGCGTCAAAGCCCGACCGCTGCTGTCGCTGACTGCGGGCGATTACGTCCTCTTCTACGCGACGCTCTCGACGGCCGGAGAACCGAATCGAGAGTGGATTTCACCGAAGTGGGGGACGTACATCATCGGCCAGTTCCGTCTGGCACGCGACCCGATTTCCGGCGAGGAGTTCGCGGAACTCCCGGCGGAGACGCGAGCGGTCTTCGAGAACAACGCCCACCTGAAGCGCGAGGAGTTCGACGCGAAGGTGTTGGTAGAAGGTGGGAAAGACGAATCGGGACTGTACGAAACCGCGATTCCGCTGAGCAGTCCGGAGACGGGGGCGACGGCCAACCGAATCGTGACCGAACTGTCGAGCGATTCCGGAAAGGGACCGTGGTGGCGGCGGCCGATGAAATTTGATGCGGACGGAGTAGAAGAAGTTTTGGAGGTGCGAAGGGACGAACGCTACCGCTGACGAGCGGCGATTCGAAAATACACCGACCGGGAGTGAACCGAGCGAGACGACCTCGCTTCGCTCGACTGCGACTCGCTTGCTCAACGCCCGCGGGCGCATCCGCTCATCACGTTCGTTCCTCGCAAGGATGCACCGACCGGGAGTTGAACCCGGGCTATAAGCTTGGGAAGCTTATGTCCTGCCACTAGACCACCGGTGCATACTCTCGCTTCGCGTCGAGTATGCACCGTGATTCGCAAATCCATCGGATTTGCTCACCACCGGTGCTTTGAACTCGATAACGAAAGCGAGCAGTTACCTCACTTTCCCGTTCATTCCGTGCTCACTTCAACGTAGCGTTTCGGACGTTCGTCCAGAAATGTGACGAGGAGGGGAGGTTTTAGTCACCTGCGTTCCTACTGGCGTACATGATAGACCTCGAACTGTCGGACGAGGAACTCGACGCACACCGCGACCACATCGTGTCGTTCATCCGCGAGACGGTGGCAGACGCGGGAACTGACTCGGCAGTCCTCGGCCTGTCGGGCGGTATCGACAGCACGCTGACGGCCTACCTCGCGGCGGAAGCGCTGGGAACGGAGAACCTCCACGGACTCGTCATGCCCGGCGCGGTGAGCCGGGAGGACAACATGAGCGACGCCGAGTGGGTCGCCACGGAACTCGGCATCACCTACGACGTGTTCGAAATCAATCCCATCGTGGACACGTTCCTCGACGCCTACTCGGAGGCGGAAGGACATCAAATGGCGGTCGGCAACGCACGTGCCCGAACTCGAGCAGTGATGAACTACCTCGTCGCCAACACCGAGGGGTCGGTCGTCCTCGGAACCGGCAACCGAACCGAAGCGCTGGTCGGGTACTTCACGAAGTACGGCGACGGCGCGGTGGACTGCCATCCCATCGGAAACCTCTACAAACAGCAGGTGCGCCAACTCGCAAAGCACGTCGGCGTGACCGACGAACTCGCCGAAAAGGAAGCGACTGCGGGGCTGTGGGCCGGACAGACCGACGAGGAGGAGTTGGGTATCGACTACGACACGCTCGATGCAATTCTGGCGTTGCACGTGGACGGCCCGCTGTCAGTCTCGGCGACGGCGCGGCAGGTCGAGGGTGCGACGGAAGAGGACGTGCGACGAATCGGCGGGATGTACGAGCGAAGCGAGCACAAACGCGCCGCGCCGCCAGCGCCCGAGTCGTTGTAGATATCCCCCGCACGTTCTTTCGTCCTACTCTTTCCTCTCCTATTTTTCCCGCTTCTCTACCGTCTACCCGTGCTATCACTCGCGTCGCGCAGCGATGTCGTCGGCGTTCGCCGCGACCAGTTTTCCGAACACATCCGCCTCACGGGCCAGTTGGTCGGACCGCGACGAGCGGTCACGGATTCGGCCCTTGATGGCACGAAGTGCGTCGGGGTCGTTCGCCGCGAGTTCGTCGGCCACAGCGCGCGGTCGGTCGGTGACGCGGGAAACCAGTCCCATCCGGTGGGCTTCGGCGGCGTCGATGACGCGCCCCGAAAGTGCGAGGTCGAGCGCGTCACCCATCCCGACGATTTCCGGGAGGCGGGCCGTCCCGCCCCACGCGCCGAAGATGCCGAGGCCGACGCCCGGTTCGGCGAACGTCGCGTCGGGGGTGGCTATCCGCAGGTCACACGCGAGCGCGAGTTCGACGCCGCCGCCGCGCGCCGGGCCGTCGATTCCGGCGACGACGACGCTTTCTGCGCCCTCGATATCGTCCGCTACCCGCTGGCCGTGGGTGGCGAGCGCGTTCGCCGACTCCTCGTCCGACCCGGCCACCACGTCGAGGTCCGCACCGGCACAGAAAGCCGTGCCCGCGCCACGGAGAAAGACGACAGGTTGTTCGGCCTCCCGAACTGCTTCGGCGAGGGCGTCCAACCCGGCGAGGGTGAGCGCGTTTCTTCGCTCCCGGCGGTCGATGGTTACGATCCTAATTTTCGGGTCGTCAGCGATGCGAATCATGGGAATCGGTTGGAGTCGCTTTCCAAAGGTCTTTGGCGATTCCGTCGTAAGTTCCGACAATGGAAGAGGCCGCCCGGGCGCGCGGAGCTGCGCGCGAGGCTATCGGGGATATCACGCCAGCGCACCTCCGCGACCACATCGACGGACTGCTGAAGTCATCGACGGTCGTTCCGGGGGTATTGACGGTGCTGAGCGCACAAGCGGTCGAGAGCGGAGCTAGCGCCACGGAAGTCGAGACCCGTGCCGCCGGGGTCCAACTCATCTACGAAGGATTGGGTCTCACCCGAACGCTCGCACGCGACGAACCGTGGACCGACGACCCACCGCACACCGAGAGCAACGTCGCCATCCTAGCGGCGGACGTGATGGTGTCGCGCGGATTTTCCCTGTTGGCTCGAACGGAAGCGGCCGATACGGCCGTTCGGACCGTCAAATCGTTCGGTCGGGACCAGACCGAGCGCCGGGCCGAGAACGCGCTCGAAACCGACGTGTTCGAACTCGCTATCGTCGCGGGGACGACGGCCACCGGCGGCGACGTTCCCACCGGTATCCGACGATACGCCGAACGCCTCGCCGTTACGGTCGCCAACCGCGACTCGCCGGAGATGCTCTTCGATGAGGCGGTAGATGTGCTGACAAAACTGTCGGGGAGACAGCCGAATTGGGGCGACGAAACCCCGTCGTCGGCCACCGATCCCTGACGCGAATCGAAACGCCTAAACCCGATTCGGCGTGTAGAAATTATTGCCCGCGCCTGGGTAGCTTAGCGGTAAAGCGCGTCCTTGGTAAGGACGAGAGCCCGGGTTCAAATCCCGGCCTAGGCTTTCTTCGACACTTTCCTTTCAGCGGTAGCTCCCATCTTGGAGAAACCGTCAGTTACCCGTTATCGCTGGCTCGGGGTGGATGGTGAAGTGGACTCACGGTGAGTCGCCAAACGATCTCGATTCTGACACCAACGTTTTTGTCCCTGCCGTGCTATTCGAACCCATGCAATTTGTTATCGTGGGATACGGACGCGTGGGAATACGGACCTCTCAAATCCTCTCCGAGGAAGGTCACGATGTAGTTATCGTGGAGGACGACCCGGACAAAGCGAACCGAGCGCGCGATGACGGATTCGAGGTCATCGAGGGAGACGGCTCGGACGAGACCATCCTGACCGAGGCGGGCGTCGACACCGCGGACGCTCTCGGCGGGCTGACGGGCGACCTGAACGTCAACTTCGCGGCCTGCATGGTCGGCAAACATCACGGCTGTCGGACCGTCATGCGCATCGACGAGGATTATCGAGAGGACATCTACCACAAATACGCGGACGACGTGGACGAGGTCATCTATCCCGAACGACTCGGGGCCGCGGGCGCGAAGACGGCGATGCTGGGCGGGGATTTCGACGTCATCGCGGACCTGACCGAGAGCCTGCAGTTGACGACGATGACGATTCCGGACGACTCGTCGCTCGTGGGCACGCGCGTTCACGCGGTGGAACTACCGACCGACGCGCGAATCTACGCCCACGGTCGGAACAAAGAACGGATGACCATTCCCCTCCCGGGGACGAAACTCGAAGCGGGTGATCGGGTCGCACTCATCGCTGCACAGGAGGCGCTCCCTTCGGTACGCGAGCGACTACAGGCGAGCGCCTGAGAAGTACCGTTCGGTGTTCGATTTCGAGGAGTAACCGGATTCGTATTTTCGAGAAGTACGGCGCGACGAGCGACGGCGACGTGTCTTCGGATATGTCGTCACGAAGCGAAAAACGATTGGGCAGCGCGGGGTTCTAGGGTCGTCCGGGACGAGAACTTTCGTGGGGGGGTTGGTGACACTGTAACGGGAAGCCAACCCGTCGCCAGAGCCCCCGGCCCCGCCGGGAGACCCACCGCGAGACTGCGACACGCTTCGCGCCCGAGCCGTCGGGCGCAACTGTACGAATGGCTGGATACCCCTTTGTTATGTGCTGTTTGTCGGGGAAACAGGTAGCCTCTGACCCAATCAGGGCGGGTCTACGATGATGAAAGCGTGTCCTACGAGGGTAAAACGTCGCACCACGCAAAGGGGGAGTACCGAGCGGAGGGGGTGGGAGAGCGAGGGATTTCAGGGTGCTGTGGGTGGTGTGTGCCGGGCGCGCGGAGTGGGAGGATGGGAGAGAGGGTGTTGTGCGCGCCCGTTTCCGGATGAGTATGGCGAGGACTTAAAACCGCGTCAGACGGCCGTATGCCTCCGCCGCTATCCGCGGGGTCATACACGCCCTCCGCGAGACGCGCCGCCGAACACTGACCCGGAGCGGGCGTTTCCGCTGACGAGAACAGTTTGTTATACGATAATTCGGACTCGTTAACGACGTTCGAAACACACGAAAATCCGACTGTTCTACCGACAGTTCCCACTGTGTCGTGTGGATAATTACAGGTAAATTTATTTGGTAGTGGGTGCGAATTGACCCGATGATGAACTGTGTGATAGAGGATATATCGAAGATGGAGGAATACGATGGCGGTTCGTAGCATCATCGGGAAGGCACTCGTCGCCATGTTGACCCTCTGTATCGTGACTGCGGGAGGGGTCGGAATCGCGTTGACGTCCGGGATAGTGACGGTCGGGCAACCGAGCGTCGAAAGCGTCCAAACGGAGTGGGGAGCGGTCACCCCGAAAACGACGGAGATTCGGACGAACATCGCGGTGAACAACCCCAGTTCGGTCGGAATACCGAGCGTGGCGGACGTCAACTACGAAGTCGGGATGAACGACGTGACAGTCGCCTCGGGGCAAGTCAGCAACCTCGGCCTCCCGTCCGGGGAGTCCACGATTTCGATGACGACCAACATGGACAACGGGAAGATACCGGCGTGGTGGGCGACCCACATCAACAACGGCGAGAAGACGACGGTCAGCATCACGCCGTCCATCAGCGTTCCACTGTTCTCGAAGGACCTCCCCGTACAGGAGAAAACGTTCGAAACCGACCTCCTCAGCGCGTTCGACAGTACCGAGATGCGCACGATGACCGCCGGAGACGAGGAGATATTGCGGGTGACGGAGACGGACGCCTCGTGGGGTCACGCGACGGCGGAGAAAACGCCCCTGCACGTCAGCGCAACCGTCGAAAACCCGACCAGCGGCGAGGTGGTGTTCTCCCAACTCGGCTACAGCATCACGATGAACGACGTGACGGTCGCCAGCGGAACGACGGACGACGAAGTACACGTGGAATCCGAGGAGACGTCGTCGTTCAGCATCGACTCGGCGTTCGACAACGGAAAACTCCCCGAGTGGTGGCAAAGCCACGTCGAGAACGGCGAGAAGACGACGATGGACGTGCAGTTTTACGCGACCATCACCGAAGACGGTGAGACGAAGAAAGTCGAACTGCCGTTCCTGAGCAAGCGTATCGTCTTCACGACGGACGTCCTCGGCGGCGGCGAGACGACGACGAAGGAGGTCCCACGAAACGGGGCACAGTCGTTCGCCCCGCCGACGCTCCAGTCGCTCGAAAGCGAGTGGGTCGTCCCCGAAACGGGGAACACGGGCGTTCGAACCCACGCGACGGTGAGCAACCCGAACGAACCGGGGTCGGTGTTCGCCGACCACCTCTCGGTCGACGCCACGTACCGCGTGCTGATGAACGACGTATCGCTGGTCGAGAGCGAGACGACGGAGAAGATCGAACCGGGAACGACCGATTTCGACATCACCGGTGAGATCACGGACGAGAAGATACAGCGGTGGTGGGTCAGCCACGTCAACAACGACGAAAGGACGACCCGAACCCTCGAACGCGACGTGACCGTCGATGCTGGATTCGCCCGTCTCCCCGTGGGTGGAAAAGCCGACCGCGGAACCATCCGCACCGACATGCTCGGAGCGGTCGATTCGAACGCGAGTCAAACATACTCGGTCGCCGGACAACCGATAGGCCGCATCGAGAACGTGCAGGCGGACTGGGGTCACGCGACGATGGCGGAGACGCCCATCGAATCGTCCGCCACCGTGAAGAACGAGCGAAGCGATTCGGTTCACATCGTCGAAATCGGATCGAACATATCGATGAACGGCGTCGTGCTCTCCGACGAGTCGACGCGGAAGAACGTCGAAATCGGCCCGCACAGAGAGGTGACGGTGAACGACACGGTGACGCTCGACAACTCGAAACTCGGCCCGTGGTGGAAGACCCACCTTCGCCGCGGCGAGGAGAGTACGCTCGACGTCAGCTACTACGTCGTCATCGAGTATCGAGGATTCACTCAGCGAATCGACCTCGATTCGCTCAACTACCGGACGACGGTGAAGACGAACATCCTCGGCAACGAGTCGGCCTGAGACGACCCCTTTTCGTCGTCCGTGTTCCGGACAGACACATGGTAACTACTAGCATAATTTATTAGTGCTTCACGAACGAGGTATCGGTATGCCTTCGAGACGTGACGTGTTAGCGACCCTGTCCGCGTGCGTGGCAGGCGGAAGTCTCGCTGGCTGTTCGGCACTCGGTGCCGCCGGTGGCTACATCGAAAGCAAGGAAATCTCCGGGAAGCGACGTCAAAAGGGAGGATTACACGACGAAACGGTCGTCAGCGTCGGACTGAGCGATTTGGCCGACGACCCCGTCATCACCGTCGCCGAGCAGTGGGCCACGCAGTTCACGGACCCGACCCGGTTGCAGGTCTCCTCGGCGCTTCACGACCGCTTGACGGACGAGTACGAGGAAGTCGGCTACCTCGTCGGCGTGTGCAGCCCCGATTGGTCGAGCGGGTCCGACTCGTTCGGCTGTTACACGGGGACGACACACCGTGACGATTTCAACCGGGCGGAGGTCGGCGACCGCGTGCAAGCCAGCTATTCGAACTCGAACATCGAGATTCGAAGCGTCGAAGGGTCGTGGGTCGCCGACGACGAAAAGCGGTCGTAAGTCGATTCTACAGCCCCCGAATGCCGAATCAGTCGCGTCGGGAGAGCAGGCGTCACCTTTCTCCATCACGCCGATTGCGTCGGTGGGTGAAGCCGTTGCTGGACTGCACCGATGTACCTAATCAAACCGGTGAGAGGGGTCGCGTGCTAAAGGAACATCCACATCAATTTTCCCGCTCGAGACCCCACATCGGACCATGACGTGGCGTGAACTGTTCGACCGGGCGGACGGAACCGAAACCGACCGCGAAACGATTCGACGCACCCTCGCGGAGCGACGCGATGAGTGACCCGAACCCGGCCCGTCTCGTCGTCGACGCCGACGTGCTGGCCGCGGACGTGTTAGTCGGCGGCGACGCCCGCGATGCGATGGACATCGTTCGAGGTCACTCGTGGGTCGAACTCGTCGCCAGCGACGAACTCCTCGACGACGCCGAAGCCGTCATCCGCGAACTTGCGGACGGAGAACTCGCTCGCGACTGGCGGGGAAAAATAGAAGGAACCAGAATCGGAGTCGAACAGACGCCCGGCGACCATCCCGCACTCGCCAGCGCCCACGCCGGAAACGCGGCGCACATCCTCTCCTACGACGATTCGCTGCGAAGCGCGAAAACCGGAACCACGCTTCAGGGCAGGATTTCCGTCAGCGTGAAACGGCCCGACGGGTTCGTGACCCTGTTCGACCCCGAGAGCCTGTACGACGTCGTGGTCGGCGGGGAGTATCCCGGACCGGACGGAGACGTGCGGGATTAGTCGTGGACGACGCGGAGCGAGTCGTCGTTACCGCTCTGCCAACCAATCCGCGAACTTCGCCAGCGCCCGCCCGCGATGGGAGATGGTGTTTTTCTCCTCGGTGCTCATCTCCGCGAGCGTCTTCCCCTCGTGTTCGAAGATGGGGTCGTAGCCGAACCCGCCGTCGCCGCGCGGAGCGACGAGCGTTCCCGGCACCGACCCCGAGAACGTTTCGGCGCTCTCGCCGTCGTAGTAGGCGACGACGCAGCGGAAGTGTGCGCGGCGGTTTTCCTCCCGCTCGGCGAGTTGCCAGACGCGCTCGACGCCGAGCGTGTCCTCGACGTAGGCGGAGTACGGACCGGGGAAGCCACCGACCGCGTCGATGAACAGACCCGCGTCGTCCACGACGATGGGTTCGTCGTTACCGGTCTCCTCGAACGCCTCGCGCGCGCCGTGGAGCGCGATTTCGGCGAGGTCGTCGCTCTGGACCTCCGTGTAGTCGTAGTCGATTTGGCGAACCTCGTCGTCGAGATACTCGCGCGCTTCGCGTACTTTACCGTCGTTGCCGGTGACGAACCGAATCATACGCGAGAGAGGGTCGCGTGGGGAAAAAGAAGCGTCGAATCAGTCGTCGTCGACGATGACTTCGACGGGTTCGTTTTCGGACTCCGTCTCGCCTTCCTTCTCGCTCTCCATCCAGAAGAGGACGCCGGCGACGGCGAGGATGACCCACGAGCGCCAGTTGGCGAGGTTGAGCGTGTAGCCGACGCCGAACGGCTTTTCGACCAACATTCCCTCGCCGGGCTTCCAGTACGAAGAGAGCATGCGCCCCATGCTGGGTCGTTCGAAGTTGTACGGGACTCCAAAGAGCGTTCCGGAGGTTTCCTTGTCGGACATGCGATAGACATGGGTCGCGCCTATTATAGCGTTTGGGGCATTCGATTGGAAGGGTCGGTGGGTGAGTGGGTGGATTGCGTAGACGACGATGGCGAAGAAACGACAGCGACGAGCGCTATTTCTAGGGAACACCCACCCCAACCGCGCCGCGTGTGGACGCGGAAGCGTCCACACGCTCTGTTCTCACTCACCACCCACGGAACCACCGCCCGCTACCGCAGTCAGCAGGACGGACAGGCCGTGGCCTGTCCGTCCGATTTCGTGTCGCAGCGCCGAAAAGCCGGTTGGGAAAATCCTCGTGAAAAATCGCCGTTACTGATACCGGCCGCGGCCTTCGATTTCGCGCAGTTGGTCGAGAACCGCGGTGTCGCCCGCCGCTTCGTAAGCCGACTCGAAGGCTCGCTGGAGTTCCTCGGCGTCGTTCGCGGTGCCTGCGAGACTTTGGCTGAAGACGTGGAGGTCCATCGCGTAGTCCTCCACGTCGTCCGAATAGTAGCCCAAGCCGAAGTCGATGACGTAGGTCCGGTCGGCGGCACACCGGAGGTTCCGCGTGGTCGGGTCGCCGTGGACGATGCCGGTCCGGTGGAGCGTACCGAGATGTCGGCCCACGTCGCGCACCCGGTCGGCGGTGAGTTCGTCCCGCAGGTCGCCGTGGCCGACGTGCTCGAACTCGATTGCCGACTCGGCGAGGTCGATGTCGTAAACGACCGGCGTCGGGACGCCAGCACGCCGCGCGTCGCTGGTGAGGCGCGCTTCGAGCGTCGTCCGTTTCTTGCGGAGCGTCGCGTCGAGCGAAGGGTGACGGTAAGACTTGGGCGTTCGACGCTTCGTCACGCGCTCCGGGCCGATGGAAACCGTCGCTTCCGCGCCGCAAACCTCGTCCTCCTCCGCGGAGCGAAAGGCGTCGTCCGCTTCCGTTCCGCGCCACGTGACGGCCACCTGGTCGGGACGGAAGTTCGAGTTCACCGCCGAATCGGACACCGGAATCGTATCGCTCGCCGCCAACATCTCCGCGCCGAGGACGGCTATCATTCCGGCATTATCGCTCAAAAACCGTGGCTCCGGGGCGTAGAACTTTGCCCCGCGTTGGTCACACATCTCGGCGAGCATCTCGCGAAGGCGCGCGTTGTTTCCGACGCCGCCGCCGAGGACGAGTTCGTCCCGGTCGGTCAACGAGAGGGCGCGTTCTGCAACCTCCGTCAGCATGGCGAAGACGTTCTCCTGCAGGGAGAAACAGACGTCATCGACGGCGTGACCGTCGTCCACGGCCTGCTTCGCCGCGCTCATGATGCCGGAAAACGAGAAGTCCATCCCCTTCACGACGTACGGCATGTCGATGTACTCGCCCTCCTTCGCGGCTTCCTCGACTTTCGGCCCGCCGGGATGCGACCACCCGACGTGGCGAGTGAACTTGTCGATGGCGTTGCCGACACCCGTGTCCATCGTCTCTCCGAGGACCCGGTATCGACCGTTTCGATATCCCAGTACGTGAGCGTTGGCACCGCTCGCATTGAGACATACCGGGGAGTCGAAGCCGGAACGCTGCCGACCGATTTCGAGGTGGGCGACCATGTGGTTCACGCCGATGAGAGGCACGTCCATGGCCTGTGACAGCGCGCGCGCCGCCGTCCCGACGATACGCAAACAGGGTCCGAGTCCCGGCCCTCGGGAGAAGGCGACGGCGTCGATGGGCGACGCCCGTTTGCTCGATGAGCTTTGCTCATCGGCGTCGATGTCGCCGTCCGCTTCAGCGAGAGCCCTCTCTATGACGCGAGGAACCGCGTCGCTCATGTGTTCTGCGGCTTCTCGCGGATGAATGCCGCCACTCTCCGGTTGGTAAGCGTCGGTTTCGATAAAAACGGAATCGGTATTCGAATCATAGACGGACGCGCTAGCCGCCCACGCGGTGCCCTCGACGCCGAGGATTCGCATTTACTTCCACTCGGTGTAGCTGCACTTGCCGCAGTGAAGCCGGTCACCGTGGTCCGCGAGGAACGAGTCGCCACAGCGCGGGCACTGCTCTCGCTCGGTCGTACCGTCGTCGTTGTAGAGTTCGTGTCGCGGCATTATTCAGCCTCCTCGGCTTCGGGTTCGGTCTCGCCTTCGGAGTCGGCCGTGATCTTGTTGCGGTCGAGCATGTAGTCCTGCTCGATGTCGCGGGCGTGCTCGGAGCTGTCGTAGACCTTCGCGTAGCCGACGGTCTTTCGCATACCGAACTTGGTGTTCATCTCGTGAACGACGACTTCGTCGGCGTTCTTGTCGAGTTTCGCCGCGAGGCTGTCGCGGACGGAGAGGCGCGACGGCGTTGCCTCGTCGTGAACGATCTGGAACCGCACTTCGGTCCGGTGGAGCATTGGATTCTGCTCCTGTGAGAGGATTTCGACTTCCATGTGTAACACTCAGTTATAGTGTTCTTCTCCCCGAAGCGTGTAAAAGGATTTCGAAGTGTGCGATTCCACCGGCGGCCGGTCAGCGGGGAAGCCACGGCGAGCGCAGGTCACGATGCGGGAAGTGCCATCGCTCTACTTCTCCACCGTGGACACGGTATTCGATGATTCCGTCGAACAGCGGAGCGAGCCATCGAATAAACCGTTTCGTCTCCCACCGACGGTCCCCGTCAGGCGTCGTAGCCGAGGAGCGAGAACAGACGGTCCGTCTCGCCGTCCATGCGCGCCAATAGGTCTCCGACCTCGGCCTGCAACTCGGGCGTGACCCGCGCGAGAACCATTCCTTCGTCGGGTTGCCCGTAGACGACGCTCGCCCCGATCGGCACCGCGAGGACCGCGGGAAGCGCCGCGAGGTCCTCTTCACCGTCGACCACGAGGACAGTCGGGACTGGCGACTCGACCGACTCCACGAGCGCCCGGAGGAGGTCGTCCGTAAGGACGCCTGCCGGGTTTTCGACCCGAATTTGGCGGGCGTCGTCGCTGACCGCGTTTCGAACTTCGGGGTCGACGCGCTCGCGTTTCGTGATTCCGTCGACCAACGCGACGTCGGGCGTGACGCCGACCGATTCGAGGTGATAGGTGACGACGTCGCCGACCGCGACGAGCGGTCCGTCAGCCGATTCGAGCAGTCGCTCGGCGTCGGTGAAAATCGGTCCGAGTGGCTCCTTTAGCTCACCGCGTAACGCACGCGGAAGCGAGACGACGGTTTCTGACACGTCCCTATCTGACTTTCAGCGCGTAGCTTCCCGGCTTCGTGACTTCCATCTCCCGCCCGATTTCGCTCTCCTCGGGGTGGGCGATGGAGACGTAGCCGCTCCAGTCCTCGGTGAGGCTGGTGGAGTTGCAGATGGGGCATATCTCTTCGTCCGCTTCGATGACGGCGTGGCAGTCGCGGCAGGCGACTCGGTTGCTTGCCATGGTTATTCACTCTCCGTCGTCGCGTGGCGTTCCTGTCGGTCCTCTTTCAGCCACCCGTGCTTGCCGAGACCGACCTGCTTCGCCGTGAGGCCGATTTTGCTCTCGCGCGGGTTGCGCTCGTCGATGCTCTTCGTGACGATACGCGTTCGAACGGAGTCGCCGACGCCGAGGGCGCGGTTGGACTCACGCGAGGCGAGCGCTTGGCCCTCCTCGTCGAACGCGAGGTACTCGTCGGAAATCTGGGAGACGTGGAGCAGGCCGTCCACCGGTCCGATACCGACGAACGCCCCGAAGTTGACGACTTCGACGACTTCGCCGTCGACGACTTCCTGCATCTGCGGGTCGAACGTCAACGCGTCGAACTCCGCTTCGTAGTAGACGCCGGGGCGGTTGGGAAGCACCGCGCCCTCGCCGATATCGTGTACTTCGGTGACGCTGACGACGCTGCCGACGTCCTCGTCCATCCGTCCTTCGAGTTTATCCTGTAGTAACCGCTTCACCAGTCCCGGCGTGACGTCCGCGAGGAACTGGGGCGGTACTTCGACCGTATCCTTCAATCTGGCCCGTTTGTACATGCTATGGTTGAGTGATTGCGAGTTTGTTCTTCCCCCTTATATGAATTACCGGTACGCCAGCGTCGAGCAGGCGCGTCCGAAGGGGTGCGTCGTTCGTGACGACGAAGTCGAACTCGGGTCCGAGTTCGACCAACGCGTCGTCCGCGTACGATTCCTCGTGGTCGACGGTTCGACACCGTGTCGCCAAGTCGGCACCCACACTCGCCGCGGTTGCCTCCTTTCCGTTGCCCCGTGATAGGCCGTCGAGTTCGCTCACGACGGCGCGAGGGGTGACGCATTCGAACCGGCCCAACAGCCGGTCGAGTTCGTCGAACACCCTGACGCCGGATTCGACGGGCATCATGAGGGCACTGGTATCCATGACGACGGTGTGAACCATCAGTTCTCGGTCGTGAGCGTTCCGATGCCGATGAGTCGCCAACGCGCGCCGATACGGCGGTTGATGGCGATTTTCGCCCCTTCGGGTGCGCAGACGGGACGTTTGAGCGAGACTTCACACTCGTCGTCGCGCGCGCTGGTGACGGCACCGACCGTCGTCGCGGTCCCGACGGTCAGCATGAGCGGTTCGCCCGTGCTGATTTCGTCCACGTTCTGCTCGTCCATGCCGACGAGACGGTCGAGCAGGTCGATCTTCATCGTGAACTGCTCCCACGTCGGCGGGAGGCTACCGGGCGTTCCGGCGACCTGTCCGGCGAGCGCGTCACCTTTGGTGAGGCTCGGGTCGAGACCGGTTCCGACGCCGAGGAGTCCACCGGGCGTCACCTCGTCCACCATCTCGCTGCCCGCTTGGAGGGAGCGAACGTCGGTCTGGATCGGTTCCCACTGCGTCTGGCCGCCTTCTTCGACCTCACGTCCGGGGCGAAGTTCGAGTTCGTCGCCCGCGGTGAGCTTTCCCTGCACGAGACTACCGCCGAGGACGCCGCCGGTGAGGTTGTCCCACGTCGTGCCGGGACGGTTGATGTCGAAACTGCGGGCGACGTACATCTGCGGGTCGTCGTTCGGGTTGCGGTCCGGCGTCGGAATCTCTTCCTCGATGGCCTGAATCAGCAGGTCGACGTTGACCTCCTGCTGAGCGCTTATCGGGACGACGGGCGCGTCTTCCGCAACCGTCCCCTCGACGAACTCCTGAATCTGTTCGTAGTTGCGTCGCGCGCGGTCGGGACTGACGAGGTCGATCTTGTTCTGTGCGATGACGATGTTCTCGATGCCGATGATGTCGAGCGCCATCAGGTGCTCTTCCGTCTGGGCCTGCGGAACGTTCTCCGTGGCCGAGACGACGAGCACTGCGCCGTCCATCAGCGATGCTCCCGAGAGCATGGTCGCCATGAGTGTTTCGTGGCCGGGCGCGTCCACGAACGATACTGTACGAATCGGGTCGCTTGCCGAACCGTCGGCGCACGTCTCGTCTACCGTGTAGCACTCCGGTGCATCGACGTCCGGGCACTGCCTGAACGTCGCGTCCGCGTATCCGAGTCTGATGGAAATCCCCCGCTTCATCTCCTCGGAGTGCTGGTCGGTCCATTCGCCGGAAAGCGCCTGCACGAGCGTTGTCTTTCCGTGATCTACGTGGCCGACGAGTCCGATGTTCACCTCCGGTTGGTTGTGTGTTCCTGTCAACGTTGACCTCCTGAAGTAATTTGTCGTAGATTCGGCCCGAACGACTGATAAACCTACTGTTCTCGTATCGCGCGCGCTCCTGACAGGAACGTTACAAAAATGTAATTCAGGTAACGTTTTATCTGCCTACCGATACTATTACCGGTATGAGCAGCGATACCGGATTACAGGAGTGTGAGGACTGTCTCGCTCCGGCAGAGGCGTTCTCGGTCATCGCCAACGAGACGCGCCTCTCGATTTTGGAGGCGCTCTGGCAGGCCCCGGAGCGGCCGGTCGGCTTCTCGGAACTGCGCAAACAGGTCGGGATGCGCGACAGCGCGCAGTTCAACTACCACCTGAAGCAGTTGACCGACCACTTCGTCGTCCGAACCGACGCGGGCTACGACTTCCGACAGGCCGGGAAGAAGGTCGTGAGCGCGGTACTCGCCGGGTCGTTCAACGAACATCCGCACCTCGACCCCATCGAACTCGACGAGACGTGCGTGGACTGCGACGCCCACCTCCGGGCGGCCTACGAGGAGGAGACCCTGACCGTCGCCTGCCCGGACTGTGGCAAAGCCCACGGCAACTACCCGTTCCCGCCCGGCGGCCTGAACGACCGAACGGACGCCGAAATCATGGACGCGTTCAACCAGCGCGTGCGTCACCTCCACTGCCTCGCCGCCGACGGCGTCTGCCCGGAGTGCAACGGCCGAATGGAGACGACGGTGAGTCGCGACACCGAGGAGGTCCTCGGCACGAAGGTTCGGGTGGACCACGAGTGTGCACAGTGCCATCACCGACTCCACTCGACGGCGGGACTGTCGCTGCTCGACCAGTCGCAGGTCGTCACGTTCTACAGTGACCACGGTATCGACCTCTGTACGAAACCGTTCTGGGCGCTCCCGTGGTGCGTGGACGACGGAAACACGACGGTTCAGTCGGAGGACCCGTGGCGAATCCACGTCTCGATTTCGCTCGACGACGAAGCGCTCGACGTGACCCTCGACGGCGACATGACCGTGGTCGAAATCGACCGCACTCGAACCTCTTCCGCCGACGCCAAGGGCACCGTCTGACAGTTAGATTACAGGAGCGCGTTTCAGTAACGCATCCTACAGAAGTGTTCTTCAGCTAACAGTTTTGTCGGTGTCTCCCCTCTGTTCACCTGAGGAGAGCCCCCATGAAGTACGAAGCAATCCCCGGACTCGCCGAACCGACTCCCGGAAACGACATCGTTCGCCGAGCGCTCGCCACCCTGTTGATTCTCGCAATCGGTATCGCGAGCGCCCTCGCGGTCGGCACCGCGTTCGTCTACGGGGTCGAGGCAATCGGAGCGAACGTCCCGGTGATACTCCTCGGTTGGGCCGCCAGCATCGGCATCGCGTTCGCCCTCCCGTTCCTCGTCGTCCGCGTCGTGACCGCGGCCCTCACCGCGTTTCGACTCTGAGACGATTCGTCGAACAGTTCCGTTTTCGATTAGTTTCGGACGCTATTTCTTTCCCGTGCAGTTCGCTATCGGTTTTCGATGTCGTCCCTATCGCGTCGATGGAGTCCCCGAACGCCCCCGCCACGCCCACCACCTGTTGTAGTTGAGAGTTCCAGTAGCGGTGATTCAGTTGCACAGACTTCGAAAGCCCCCGCCACGCTCGCGGTCGCGCGCCGAGAGCGGGCGGCCCCTTTCATCCCCGCGAGAAACGAACGGGGAGTTGAAAGACTCCGTCTTTCAGAAGTCCACCCAGACACCGCGACCGCACAGCACCGCGACAGCCACACCCTCCCTACCCGATTCCGTTCCTCACTCCGTTGCGGTACTCATCCCTCGCACGCTACAGCGAGAGGACGCGACCGAGAGTGGCCGCGTCCTCTCGCCAGCACGCGCCACGGTGATTGTTTGGTATTCAGGAAGCCAAACGAACGAAACACCCCCGATTCCACCCCTCCCGCGGCTTTTTTGCCGACCGAATCCCTCTGGGGAGTCGTGCGAGAGTTTCCGTTCGAGTTGGCGTTGTGCGCCCATTTAGAAGCGACGACCGGGGACGTTATCGCCCGGCAGGTCGGCGCTGGCGTCCACGCGCCCTCGAATCGAATCATCGACGTGCTGTGCGTCGAACCCGGCCCGGACTTCGACGCTCGGACGAAACTCACGGCGGAGCGGATTCCCGACGCGGCAATCGAGAGCGACGTCGGCGTCGGGGAAGCGCGCTACTGGCGAGACGCCTTCGACACGTCGCCCGAGTACGCCCGGGAGGTGGTCGAGCGGGCGGTCGAAATCGGCTTCTTCGAACGCGAGCGACGGGGCGGGCGGGAGTACGTCCGGCAGGTCGCCCGCTATCCCGACTGGTTCGGGCGACTGGTGGGCATCGAGAACAAACCCGACCTCTCGGACCCCGGCGACCTCGAAACGCAACTCCGCAAGGACGTGAGCCTCGGCCTCGTGGACGAGGTGATTCTGGCGACCGAGAGCTACGTCACGGGGGCACACCTGAACCGCATCCCCGAAGAGGTCGGCGTCTGGCGCTTCCACGGCGAAGAGGTAGGACGTGGAGGAGAGGAAAGCGGGGGAGAAGTCGAAGTGATTCGCGAGCCGACGCCGCTCGACACGAACGAGGCGGGGACGGAACTCATCGAGGAGCGCGTCGGCCGAACGGACGTTCGCGTTGCGAGCGCGAAGCAAAAAGCCGAACGGCGGCGGCGCATGGCGGAGCGTGCCTACGGAAAGGGCTGGCGGACGTACGATTTCCCCGCCTGTGGCGAAATCGAACCGCGTTCCGGCGCGCTCCCGTACTGTCACTGGAAGGGGCAGGTCGTCAACCCCGCACGCTGTGGAAACGACTGTCCGGGACACGACCCCGCCGACGCGCCGGCGGTCGATACCGATACGGAGCGAGACGCCCGGACGCCGTGGGTTGGCGAGCCGACAGGACGGACGCGTCGGCAGGTCGGACTCGACAGATTCGGCCGAGACATGTAAAATACAACCCGTTTCCGTCGGGGCGTGAAGTGTAAACATACATGAACCGGGGTCAAGAATGAGGGTGTATGCAAACGCCCTCCCGGCGGCAGTCGTTGGCCGTCGGCGCGATACTCCTGTGTTGTCTCTCCTTGTTCGCACCGACGCTCGCCGCGCAGTCGAACGGACAGGGAAGCGCTGCGGATAACGGAAGCGTCGCCGATAACCCGTGTGTCGGAACCATCACCGGCCCTGCGAACGGAACGACCGTCGTCGCCGTACAGGGCTACTCGTGGGTGGACGGCGGACAGAAGCGGGAAGCGAAACTCGTCGCAATCGGCCCGGACGGCACCGTAAAGTGGGTCCACCACACCGGCGAACACGGCATGGTCTGGGGCTACGACGTGGACCCGATGCCGAACGGCAACCTGTTCGTCACCGGGACGACGCAGGGGAAGACGGTCGTTTACGAGTTCAACCCTCGAACGCAGGAACACGTCTGGAAGGAGACGCTCCCTATCGAGGACACCCACGACGTCGACCTCATCAACAACGGGACGCAACTCCTCGTCGCCAACCTGCGCAACTACAACGAGGAGAAGGGGCGCAACGACGACAGCATCTTCGTCTACGACCTCCAGAAGGACGAGGTGGTCTGGCGCTGGTTCTTCCGCGACCACTACGATTCGAGCGTCGGCGGGAACTACACGAAAGACTGGACGCACGTCAACGACGTGGACAAGATCGGACCGGGCGAGTATCTCGCCTCGCCGCGCAACCTCGACCAAGCCATCGTCATCAACCGCTCGACAGGGAACATCGACATGCAACTCGGGTCCTACGGCGAAAAGGACGTCCTCGACAAGCAGCACAACCCCGACTACTTGGAGAGCGAGGACGGTACTCCGACGCTCCTCGTCGCCGACTCCGAGAACAACCGCATCGTCGAGTACGAGAAGGAGGGCGACGGGTGGAACCGAACGTGGTCGATGGGCAAAGGCGACGACCTCTCGTGGCCGCGCGATTCGGACCGGCTCTCGAACGGAAACACCCTCATCGGCGACTCGAAACACGAGCGGGTGTTGGAAGTCACCCCGAAAGGGAAGGTCGTCTGGGAGTTCTACACGCCGTGGCTCGTCTACGACGTGGCGCGCATCCCCAACGAACGGGCCGAAAGCCCGACCATCGCCGACCAGAACGCCACCGGAAGCTACGCGTTCAAGGGAGCCACCCAGAAGTACGACGCGGAGTCGATGAAGCAGTGTAACGCCTACCTCAACTCCATCGACGGGTGGGCCGACGGGCAGAAACCGGCCGACACGACCACCGAGAACGGTTCGGGAGTGCAGGACAACGACGAGCGCAACAACGGAAGCCTTGGCGGAACGGACGGCAATTCCGGCGACTCCACCACGTCGCTTCCCGGGTTCAACGTCGTCGTTGCACTCGTCAGCCTCCTCGCCGCGATGATGCTGTTGGTCTCCGACCAGCGGGACTAAATCCGGTACTGCTCGCCGTCCACTGCCAACGGCTCCTCGAAGGCCTCTTCTTCGGAATAGAAGTGCGACACGTGTACTAATCTCGTTATCTCCGCGTCCAGTTCGTCGGCCAGCGAGAGCGCCCCTTCGCGCGTCATGTGTTTGTACCCGAAGGTGCGCGGAACGCCGTCGTCGGTGTGATGGCGGCCACCCGCGGGATGGTACTCACAGAGCGACGCGGGGACGATGGCGTCGGCCAAAAAGAGGTCGGCACCCGACAGGGCCTCCCGAGACGCGTCGGGAATCGAATAGCCCGTGTCGCCCGTCAGCGCGAGTTTCGAACCGTCTTTCTCCACGACGACGCCGTAACAGACAAGCGGCGGGTGTTCGACCGGGACGAACGTCACGTCGAACCCGCAGGCCGAAAACGACACGAGGGGTTCTCTGTCGTGGACCGTGATTTGGTCGAGGTAGTCGAACTTGTCCCGAATCGTGTCGGCGACGCTCTCGCCCGTCTTCGGGTCGGTTTCGTCCGTCGCGTGAACGGGCAACGAATCGAACAGTCGATAGGCGTTCCCCAACCCGTCGAGGTGGTCGAAGTGGATGTGCGTGATGAGTATCTCGTCGGGCAGCGAGACGTCGTTATCGAGAAACTGCGAGCGAAAATCCGGACTGGCGTCGATGAGGAGACACTCGTCCGTCTCCTCGTTGCGGACGTGAACCGAGAACCGCGAACGCTCCACGCCGCGGTCCCGCGCCTCGCAGCAGGTGTCACAATCACAGCCGACCGTTGGGGTGCCCGTCGTGTCGCCGGTCCCCAGGAGGGTGACTTCCATCGGTACAAGATGAACGGTGACGGACGCTAAATGTCCCGGTCCGTCAACATCCGGGGAGGGTCAGTGGTCGTGGGAGTGACCGCTGATATCGCCACCGGCGACGAGCGCGTCGTGGTCGCCGTCTATCATGTCCATGTCCTTCAAGTGGTCGCGCTCCTCGAAGTCCTGAATCGCGTAATGGAGGTCCTCCTGTGTGAGTTCCGTCCGTTCTTCCGTGAGCGCTTCGAGGACCGCCTCGCGGAGGACTAACCGCAGGTCGCTCCCGGTGAGACCCTCGGTCATCTCCGCGATTTCGTCGGGGTCGAAGTCGGCGATGCGCATCCGCCGGGTGATGACCCGAAGGATGTCCGAACGCATCCCCTCGTCCGGTTTCGGGAAGTTCAGGATGTCGTCGAAGCGTCGCCACGCCGCCGCGTCGAGTTGGTCGGGGTGGTTGGTCGCACCGATGAGCAACACGTCGTCATCGATGAGCGAGATGTTGTCGATGCTCTTGAGGAGGGTGTTGACGGCGCGTTTGATGGCCGCATGTTCGTCGCTCCGGCGGGTTTTCGCCACGAAGTCGAACTCGTCCATGAAGAGGATACACGGCGAGAGCCGCTTTGCAACCTCGAACACCTTCTCGACGTTCTTGGCCGTCTCGCCGAGATACTGGCTGGTTATCATCGACAGTTTCACTTCCACGAACGGGAGGTCCAAGTCGTAGCCCAACGCCCGTGCGGTCGAGGTTTTCGCCGTTCCCGGCGGTCCGACGAAGAGGAGTTTCCCGATTTCGCGCAGGCCGATTTGGGCCAAATATTCGCGGTGCTCGATGGCCTTTACGATTTTGTGGATTTCGGCCTCCTGGTCCTCCGTGAGGACGAGGTCGTTGAGCGTCAGTTCGACCTCCTCGGGTGCGTGGATGTCCACGAGGTCGAGCATGCTCTCCCCGTCCTCGTCTTCGTCCTCGTCGAAGTGTTCTTCGAGCAGGCTGTCTATCCACGCCCGGTCGGACTGTACCGGCCGGTTCACTTCGCGGACCTCCTCGTAGGATACGTCCACATCGTCGTAGTCCGAAAGCGCGTAGGCGAGCGTCGGGTTCGCGGCGATTCGCTCCTCGTCGCGGTCCACGAACCACTCCTCCGCCATCTCCTGTTGGGTTATCTCGATACTTCCCGAGAACGTGTCCCGGTCGGTGAACATCAGTTCGGAAACCGCTTCCCACGGTTGGTCGAGTTCGGTCGCCTCGCGCGCCGTCTCGACGGTCGTTCGAAGCGGTCGCTCTATCGTTCCGTCGTGCCAGAACACCTGCCGAATCTTCGGTGGCAGGTCGTTTTCGTCCAGATTTCGGTTCTCGCTGTAGATCTGTGCAGTGAGCAAGAACTCGATTACGTCCAGCGCCCCGCTGTTCATTCTCCCGTGGGTAATCACGGGAGAATCTTAAGCGCGTCGGACTAGTCTACGAGGAAAATACCACACTTCACTGCATTTCAATCAGTTCTCTTCGCCGTTCAATTCAGCGTGAGCATCGTTTACGACGCGTATGAATCCGTTCAGACAGACCCTACCGCTCCTGTATTATTGATAGATTGCTCGTAACAAAGTGATGGCGTATCGGAATGACAGTCGAAGCCATGCAACTGTCAGGATTCAATTTATCGGATTACGAACGAATACTGGACGCCGGGTTGGACGCTGGGTACCGGTTTTACACTCTAGCCGACTACCTCGAAGCGGACTCAGTGGACGAACCCTACGTCGTCCTGCGACACGACGTCGACCGGCGGGTCGGAAACGCCGTCGCGTTGGCGTCCGTCGAAGCCGACCGGGACGTCGAAGCGACGTACTACTTCAGGACGAACACCTTCTCCCCCGACGTCGCCCGGCGGATAGAATCGATGGGACACGAGGTCGGCTACCACTACGAGGACCTCGCGAAAACCCGAGGGGACGTGGAGGAATCCCATCGACGGTTCGGGACGAACCTCGAATCGTTCCGTGAACACGTGGACATCCGAACGGCGTGTGCGCACGGGAGTCCGCTCTCCCCGCACCTCAACACGGAGATGTGGAAGGACGCACGGACGACCGCGGATCACGGATTGGTCGGCGAGGCGTACAGCGCGTTGGAGTTCGATTCACGTGGGGAGTCCGACCTCCTTTACCTCTCGGATACAGGGCGGGACTGGGACGCGACGATGTCCGATTTCGGGGCGATTCGGTCGACGGACGACGTCGTGGAAGCGCTCGAATCTCGGACGTGTTCGTCGCTGTACGTCCTCGCACATCCGAGCAGGTGGGCGGTTTCCCCGGTGCAGACGATAGAACGGCCCTGTTGGGATATCGCCGCCGAAGCCGCAAAGGTCGCCGCGAGTGGCGCACACTCGGCCCAACGAGCGAGCGGCCAACTCGCGGAAGGTACCCGCGCAGCACGGGCGATTCGTTCGGTCGTGACTCGGGTTTCACGGGAGTGATTGGCGATGCCAGATTCAACCATCACGACGACGCGCCGAGGGGCGCTCCGAACGGTCGGACTCGCCATCGGCGGCACGGCGTTCGTCGGCCAAGCCACTGGGGCCGCCGCGACGTCGAACGGGAAACTGGTGTTCACCTACGACGACGGTCCCTCCGACGACTACACGCAGGCGTACCGCAAAGCACACCGGAAGGAGGGCGTCCCGGGATGTTCCGCCGTTCCGTCGGCGAGCGTGGGGACGAAGGACAACCTCAGCGCGGCCCAACTCAGGGAGTTGGAGGGCGCCGGATGGGAGATCATGTCCCACAGCGTTCACCACCGCGCGCTGACGAACATCGCGGTGACGAGCGACGTGTCTCCCGAGGACGAAAAGCTCCGCGTCGAGACGAACCTGCACGGAAAACTGCCGGGCGACGAACTGCTCGTCAGCGATGGGTCGAAGTCCGCCACGGTCACGGTCGCAGGAAAGGGGTCCGACGGCGAGGGGGAGTACGTCGAACTCGAATCGAGCGTCGGAACGTCGTTTTCGGCGAGCGACGGCGTCACCGAGCGTTACACCGACGAGATACTCCGTTCCGCGCTCGGGAAGTCGAAGAGACAACTGGAAGGATACGGCGTGACCGTCACGAACATCGTGATGCCGTATGGCGGCTACGGCCCTCGGACGCAGGAACTCGTCGGCGAGTACTACACCGCCGTCGCGAACGGTGGGCGAGCCATCGGTGGTCGCGGTCAAGTTCAGAAACTGGAGGACGTCACCCTTCCGCACCTTTCGCGGGCGATGTTTCGGCAGGGGGAGATGACCGAGACGGAACTCGGGACGTTTCTCGATTCCGTGGCCGACGAGGACGCGCTGGGAATCCTCGGGGGCCACAGTTGGTGGCGGGAACGACTTCCTGCCAGTCGGATTCGAACGGCCATTCGGATGGCGAAGGACCGAAACATCGACATCGTCACGCTTCGGGACGCGCTCTCGGAAACGAAAGCGGCGGGGACGACGGCTACGAAGGAGACGGCCACGAAGACGACGCGAGGGACGAACGACGCGCGCGCCGAGACGAACACGACGGACGGAGTCGCGGCCGGAGCGGGGAACACTCAGACGGCGGAAGAAACGACGAACGGGACCGGACAACCCGGTTTTGGCGTGTTATCCGCATTGGTGGGTGCCGGAAGCGCCGCCGCGTGGAAGCTTCGGAAAAAGTAGGCGGTGATTACGCGGCCGAATCGTCGAGGCTGTCCTGCTGCACGTAAATGACGATGGTGCTGACGGTACACCCGCTGTCGAAGCCGAAGCGCTGGAACTCGTACCGCGTGTATCCCGACATATAGCCCTCGATGTCCTCCGACGTGCTGTCCTGGCTGGAACAGGTGGAGACGTTGGCGGGGGCGATGACTATCGGCGGTTTGTCGCCGCCGAGCGCGGCGGGGTTCGTCGTGCTGTTGATGTCCGCGTCGGCGGTTTCGAGGTACCACGCGAGCGGGAGACGGGCGAACCACCCGTCGCCGCCCTCCCCTCCTTTGACCGGATACACGTCGTCTGCGGCCTCGTTCGGCGAGTAGAACTCGCTTCCGTAGAACAGCACGTCGGTCCCCTCGTTCTCGCGTGAGATGCGCTGGAGGTCGTGGAGGAGCGGCTTCGCATCGGTCGAGGAGGACTGGGCGTACTGGACGAACTGGTTGTCCGGGCTCTGTGGGTTCTGATAGGACGTGCTGTAGGCCGTCGGGACGACGGAACCGACGATGAGCAGGAGGAGAACCGCGGCGGCGGCGAGGCTCACGTCGTCGTGGTCCTCGTACGCTTCCCATCCCCAGCGGAAGATCAGCGCGAGGCCGACGGCCGCCGGGAACGCGAGCGGGACGATGGCGTGGACGGTCGCCCATCCCGCCTTGATGTCCATCACGAGGGGATAGCCGAGGATGCTGACGACGCCCCAGTAGAAGCCGAGTGAGACGATGTCCCGCGGGCGGTCGCCGGAGTAGCGGTC
Source organism: Haladaptatus sp. HS23 (assembly GCF_056892285.1). Taxonomy (NCBI): domain Archaea; kingdom Methanobacteriati; phylum Methanobacteriota; class Halobacteria; order Halobacteriales; family Haladaptataceae; genus Haladaptatus; species Haladaptatus sp. HS23. The sequence continues at coordinate 668,150 of NZ_JBXGLH010000001.1, forward strand.
GACGATGAAGCCCACGACGGCGAGGATGCAGAGCGCGAGCGCGCCCACTTTCAGCGACGTGAGGAAGTGATCGAGATACGGGAGATAGGAGTGGTCGGAGTGGTGTTGCCATCCGAGAAACTGGTTCCCCGCCTTGATGGTCGCGGCGGTGAACACCTCCGGAATCATCGACGGTTGCGAGAGGGACTTCCAGAGGCCCGGACCGGGTTGGCTCTGGGAACGCGGTGCGTAGAAATACACGATGATGGCGAGCGCTTCGACGGCCGCGAGGAGTGCGATACCGAGTCCTTTGAGAATCGAGATTACGACGGCGGTGTCCCGCTCGAACAGTCGAACCGCACCGGTTCGGACACGCGAGGGAATCGCCGCACCGATACCCTCGTTGCCGACGCGCCGAAGCATGAGGCGGTGGTCGTAGAGCAGAACCGCTCCACCCGCCCAACAGGCCGCATACAGGAGGGCGTTCTCCTTCATCGTGAACCCGAGCGTGAAACACGCGACGGCCGCGAAGACGTAGCGGAGGCGTCGGGTGTCGAAGTAGCGGACGACGAACCCGAGCGCGAACACCATCACGGCCGCGAGCATCACGTCGTTGCGCATGAACCGCGAGTAGTAGAGGAGGAGGGGGTTCGTGGCGAAGAGGAAGGCGAGTGCGACCGTTTCGGACGCCCTGAGTCGCTTCCGGAACAGGAGCGCCGCGAGCGGGAGGAGACCACCGATGAGCGCGACGATGAGTCGCATCGTGAAGTCGTTCGCGCCGAACAGCGCGAACACGATGGAGTCCATCTGCAACAGGAACGGACCGTGAATGATGCGGCGGTAGTACCAGACACCGTTCTTCATGAACGCGTAACTCCAGTAGGCCACGCGGGATTCGTCCTGATGGGCTACTCGCGTGCCGAGGTTTACGAGGCGAAGTGCGAGTCCGAACACCGTGATTAGGACGACTAATGGAACCGGTTCGAGCAGTCGGTGGAGGAGGCTCGATTCGTCGCTCGACGTGAGGGGGCGAGTACGCTTCTGGGCGGTGTCAGAACCTTGCATCGTCGGATAGTATAGACGATATGGAATGGGTCCGGCCAAATAGTTTCTGAAGGCCCCCGATGGTCAATAAACTTACAAACTGTTTCTCATTTACTCCGAGTTCTACGGCCACTTAAGGTCCACGAGCGAGAATCGTGAGCTATGGAGAACGATACCACACCGGTCATTGCGAAGGCAGTTCGGACCCCACAGGGCAAAGAGGGTGGCGTGTACGCGGACGTTCGAAGCGAGGACCTCTCGATTCCGCTCGTGAACACGGTTCTGTCCGAGACGGGGTTGACGAGCGACCACGTGGACGACCTCATGTGGGGGGTCGCCCAACAGCGCGGCGAGCAGGACAACAACGTCGCACGCGTCATCTCGCTCCTTTCGGACCTCGGCGAAGGCGTCCCCGCAACGAGCATCAACCGCTGGTGTGCGTCCTCGATGCAGGCGCTCATCAGCGCGAGCGACGCGATTCGGGCGGGGCAGCGCACGGCCATCATCGCGGGCGGCGTCGAGAACATGTCCCGCGTCCCGATGAGCGGCGGTTACGAAGGTCAAAGCATCCACCCGCGGATGTCCGAGGAGTACAACCTCCCCGAACTCCAGATGGGGATGACCGGCGAGAAGGTCGCGCAGGAGTTCGAAGTCTCCCGCGAGGACCAAGACGAGTACGCGCTCCGAAGCCACCAGCGCGCCGCCGATGCGACGGACTCCGGGCGATTCGACGACGAACTCGTCCCCATCGAAACCGAGGAGGGTCTGGTCGAGGCGGACGAAGGAATCCGCCCCGACACGAGCATGGAAGCCCTGCAGGGCCTCCCGAGCGTGTTCAAGGCCGACGGCACCGTGACGCCGGGCAACGCCTCCCAGATTTCCGACGGCGCGGCGGCGCTCCTCGTCACGAGCGAGGCGTTCGCGGAGGACCACGGCCTCGACGTGCTGGCGACCGTCGGCGACAACAACGTCGCGGGCGTGGACCCGACGATAATGGGCGTCGGCCCCGTCCCGGCCACGAAGGGCCTGCTGGAGCGCATGGGCGAGAGCATCGACGATTTCGACCTCGTGGAACTGAACGAGGCGTTCGCCAGCCAGACGCTCTATAGCCAGCGCGAACTCGGCGTCCCGGACGAGAAGTTCAACGTCAACGGCGGCGCTATCGCCATCGGCCACCCGCTCGGTGCCTCCGGCGCGCGCCTCCCCGTGACGCTCGTCCACGAGATGCAAAAGCGCGACGCGAAAAAGGGCCTCGCCACGCTCTGTGTCGGCTTTGGCCAAGGCGCGGCGATTACGTTGAAGCGCGAGTAATCACCGCGAATCGGAGATTCGCGGGGGCGACGAGTGACTAACTCGTTTTCTGGCGTTCCATCCACTGACATCGGGCCATAGAATAATTACGCCGTGCGTCGAGTTCTCGGACGTGTCCCGAAGTCGTCCCTCCTCCGCAACGCTCGCGTGGATGGTTCCCGCGCTCCTCGCCAGCCTCGTCGTTTTTGCCGCGTATCTGCTGACCCACCCGTATCCCGCCACCGGCGGCGGCCTGTACCTCGCGATGGCCGACGCGATACGCGACAACGGCTACCGCCTTCCGGCGCGAGTTCCGCGGTACACGACGAACGGAATCCCCTTCGGCTACCCGCCGCTCGCGTTTTACGTCGTCGCATTCATCCGCGATTTCTTCGGCGTCGGCCCGCTGGCACTGACGCGCTTTTTCCCCGGCGTCGTCACCGTTCTGACCGTGGTTCCGGCGTTCTTTCTCGGACGCGAGGTGTTCGCCGGGGACCCCGACAGAAACCGACGTGCGGGACTCGCGGCGCTCGTCGTCGCGGTCAGTCCCGCCGTGTTCAAGTGGCACCTCTCGGCGGGCGGCATCGTCCGCGCTCCCGCGTACCTGTTCACCGTGACGGGGTTGTACGTCGGCCTGCGACTGTTTCGGACGCCGGAGAAACCGGTTCGGTGGACCGTTGCGGGGATGGTCCTGTTCGGCCTGACGATTCTCACCCATCCGTCGTACCCCATCTTCTTCGGGACGAGCTATCTGGTCTTCTTCGCCGTCTTCGACCGTTCGCCTGACGGACTGAAGCGCGGCGCGTTCGTCGCGGCGGGTGGCTTGCTCCTCGCGGTTCCGTGGTGGGGTCACATCGCCGCCGTCCACGGCATCGGCCTCCTCACCCGAACCGCCGGGTCGCGCCTCGGAATCGGGCAGGGAATCTTCTGGTTCCCCTCGAAGTTCCTCTACGCCCGCCGGACGCGGTTTCTGCCCGTCTGGCACGTCCTCACGCTCGTCGGCGTGGTCGCGCTGGCGGTGCGGAAACGCTACTTCCTCCCGGTCTGGTTCACCGCGACCGTCGTGATGTTTCCCAAGCCGCGGTTTCTCATGCTCGTCGGCGCGTTCGTCGTCGCCGCCGTGATGTTCGATTGGCTGCCCAGCGTCGGAGAAGTGGCGTTGGAGCGGGACGAAATCTCGACGGACGGAGGGCGGTTGCCGCGCCTTTCGCTCGTCTTACTCCTCCTGCTCTCGACCTACGGCGTGGCGACCGGCGGCCTCTACGCCGCGAACTACGGACCCGTTCCCGAACGCCCGCTCCACCGACTCCAGCAGGACCCGCTTCCGTCGTACGTCGACGGCGACGACATGGCCGCGATGCGGTGGATACGGAATCGAACCCCGCAGGACGCGACGGTCCTCGTCGCTGGCGACGCCGCGGAGTGGTTCCCCGTGTTCGCCCATCGAACCGTCGTCGCTTCCCCGTGGGGGGCCGAATGGCTGCCGCCCGAGGAGCGCGAACGCCAAATCACCCTGTACCGCAACAGTTCGACCTGTGCGTCGGCCAGTTGCATCCGCGAGATACTCGCTCGGGACGACGTGTCACCCGATTACGTCTACCTCACCCGCGAAGGAACTCGCAGTTGGATAGCCCGCGAAACGCTGAGTCGGACGCAGTGGACGGAGATGCTGGACCGATTCGGCGAGTCAAGGGGAACCTCGGTCGTCTTCCGAAATCGGGACGTGGCGGTCGTGAAGGTCGATGGCTGAAGACCGGGGGGTCAGTGCCAAGGATAGAGACCGGCTTTGACTGGTGCTGGTCGGACTTGTTTCTACGGGGAAAAGTTGTAAACGGACGAATATCTTTTTGCGCTCGGCTGTCCAAGGGACGGTAGTGTATCGCACGGCGCTGACGTCCCAAAGCTGTCGAGAATGACCACCGAACCACCGACGGGAGCGGAGGCGATTTCACGCGATACGGCGTTCGAAATCCTCACCAACCCACGGCGTCGGTACGCCCTCTCTTACCTGCGGTCGAAATCGGGGACGGTTTCCATCGGCGAACTCGCCGAAGTGGTCGCCGCGTGGGAACAGGACACCAGTGTCGAACTCGTCTCCTCGAAGGAGCGGAAATCGGTGTACACGTCGCTGTACCAGACCCACCTGCCGAAGATGGCCGACGCGGGTGTCATCGTCTACGACCGCCAACGCGGACAGGTACGGCTCAGCGACACCGCGACCGAACTCGACAAGTTCGTCAATCCGTCGTCGAAGGGGGGAAACTGGAGTCGATACTACCTCGCGTTGGCCGTCATCGGCGGGGTGGTAATCCTCTGTAACCAGATGGGAATGTATCCGTTCACCCTCCTCAACGTCCTCGCGTACGCCGCGTTGCTCCTCGCCGCGTTCGCTCTTCTCTCGGCGGCCAACCTCGAACTCGCACGACGAAATCGAAGTCGAGACGGGGCGTCGTCTATCGGGGATGACACAGCGAGATGGCGTCCCTGACGGCCGACTTGCGCCCGAGGAACGTCACATGGTCGCCATTCTGGAGCGTGAAATCCCTGCTCGGAACCTGCGAGTTCCCGTCCCGCCCGACGAGCGCGATGAGGACGCCGTTCGGCAGTTCGGCGTCCAGCTCGTCGATGGTTTTCCCGATGATGGAGGGTTCGGTTATCTCTATCTCCTGTACGTCCCCGCTCCGTCCGAGTTCCGTCATCCAGTTCGAGAGCGCGGGGCGTTCGATGACGTTGTCGATGGCCCACGCGGTGGCGAGCGACGAGGAGATCGTTCGAACCCCGAGGTCCTCGAAGGCGTCCACGTTGTCCGGGTTGTTCGCCCGGGCGATGATGGTCTCCACGTCGAACTTCGATTCGGCGAGTTGCGCGACGAGGAGGTTCACGTCGTCGTCACCGGTCGCGGCGACGACGATTTTCGCGTTATCCGCCCCGGCGGCCCTGAGAACGTCCGTGTCGGTTCCGTCGCCTTCGTGGACGGTGTATCCCTCCTCGCGGGCGGTCTGCACTATCGTTTCGTCCTGCTCTATCAGCACGACGTTCTCTCCACGGTCTTCGAGGCGTGCGGCGAGCGACCGGCCCACCTTTCCGCCTCCGATGATGAGTACGCGCATTGGAATCACGTTCAGGTGTTCTGCGATGTGTCGAGCGAATCCGCCCTCGAACACGACGGTCACGACGATGACGAGGAAGACGGTACCGATGAGCACCGTCGCCGCCTCGTTCGCGTTCGGAATCACGTCGGCCTCGTTTCGGATGCGAATCGCGAACAGCGTGGCGACCGACGCCGGGATGATGCCCCGTGGGCCGACGAGGCTCATGAACGTCTTTTCGCCCCGCGTGAATCTGCCGCCCGAGGTCGAAGCGAAGACGACCAGCGGCCGGATGACGAACATCACGGCGAGGACGACGACGATACCGCCAACGCCGAGGTCGAACAGGTTGTGGGGTTTCAACTGGGCCGCCAGCGTGATGAACACGAACGAGAGGACGACGAGGGTGATGTCGCCCTTGAACTCCTCTATCTTCTCCTCGTACGGGAGGTTCGCGTTGCCGAGGAGAATTCCCGCCGTCGCGACGGCCGCGATACCTGCTTCCTTGGCGACTATATCGGCGGCGGCGTAGGCTGTCAGCGCGCCGACGAGGATCAGCAGTCGGGAGTTCTGTGGCGCGTTCCCTCGCGAGAGATTGAGGTTGCGGAGGATGTACCAGAGGAGTCCGGCGACGATGAGACCGACGAGGACGCCGGTTCCCAGTCGGCGCACGAACGACGCGAGAAACTCGCCGACGTCGAACGAGTTCGTCCCGGTGAGGACGAGGACTTCGAACATCACCACGGCGAGGATGGCGGCGGTCACGTCGTTCGCGATGCCTTCCGTTTCGAGGGCGGCCCCGACGCGGTCACGCACCGGCACGACCGAGAGAATCGGGGTGATGACCGTCGGGCCGGTCGCCACGAGGAGCGACCCGATGAGCAGGGCGAGGTCCCACGGTTGTCCGAGCGCGTATCGCACGACCACGGCCGTCCCGAGCAACGAGACGAGCGCTCCAATCGTGACGAGACGTATCTGGGCCGACGGTGCCTCCCGGAGTTTGTTCACCTTGAGGTGGAACGCCCCCTCGAAGACGATGATGGCGACGCTCAGGCCGACGATGGACGAGAGCGCGTCGCCGAACGCCGACGGGTCGAGCAGGCCGAGTCCGACCGGGCCGAAGACCACCCCCGCGAAGATGAGAAACAGCACGCTCGGCACCTGAAATCGGTCCGCGAGCACCTGCGAGACGACGCCGAGTCCGATGATGGCGGTGACGACGTACAGCAACTGCGCACTCACTGCTGGCCCTCCATGTATCGGGAAGGAGAGTGTGGACGGGTATTAAATTGCGTGGTATGAATGTGGTACTGCGCGGGGGGAGGAGCGCAATAGAATGGACAATCGTTTCCCTCGATAGATTGAATGTGGTCGTTTGTCATATTTTGTCCCGAAAGGGTGAACCCGACGCGAGGGTGTTAGCTCACGGCACGCGGCCGGTCGGCCCGGCGCGGGAATTCGACCGTCAGTCGGCGTAGATGGCCTCGATGTCGTCGGCGAAACGGTCGAGGATGTTGCGCCGTTTCTTCTTCATCGTCGGCGTAAGGAGGTCGTTTCCCTCCGTGAACTCGATGGGGACGAGCCTGAACTGCTTTATCCGCTCGTAGGATTCGAAGCGTTCGTTGATGCGCTCGACTTCCGCTTCGACCCACTCGTACACCGTGTCGTTCCGGCACAGGTCGCGGTCGTCGTCCGGGAGGGAAATACCCTCGCGGGCGGCCCGTTCGCGGACCTCCTTCACGTTGGGGACGATGAGCGCGCTGACGAACTTCCGACCGTCGCCCATCACCATGCACTGTTCCACGACGTCGCTGGCGGCGAAGGCGTCCTCGATGGGGCCGGGAGCGACGTTCTTGCCGGTCGAGAGGACGAGGAGTTCCTTGGCGCGTTCCCGGAACGCGATGTAGCCGTCGGGGCGGATTTCGACGATGTCGCCGGTTCGGAACCACCCGTCGTCGGTGAAGGCCTGCTCCGTCTCCTCGGGTTTGTTCCAGTAGCCAGCGGTGACGTTCGGCCCCTTGACGAGGAGTTCGCCCACCTCGCCCGCCGCGTCCGAGAACGCCTCACCGACGACCGACCCGTCGACTGTCACCTCCTCGTCCACGACGGGGTAGCCGATGGTTCCGATTTCGGGCGCTTCGGGCGGGTTGACCGAGATGACGGGGGCGGTCTCCGTGAGTCCGTAGCCCTCGAGGATGGGCAACCCCATCCCGTGATAGAGCGCGCACAAATCGGCCGAGAGACTGCCGCCGCCGCTGATGAGGAACTCGATGTTGCCGCCGAGTCCGTCCTTGACCTTGTCGAAGACGAGTTTGTTGGCGAGCAGTTTTCGCGCCCGGAGGCCGACGCTCGGCGAGTCCGCCTCGTGATACGCGACGCCCACGTCCGTCGCCCAGTCGAAAATCCGGCGCTTCGTATCGCTCTCATCGGCCTGTGACCGAATGGCGTCGAAAATCCGTTCGTAGACGCGGGGGACGCTGGTTCCGGTGGTCGGTTCGACCGCCTGGAAGTCGTCCTGCAGCGTGTCGGGGCTTTCCGCGTAGGCGACCGTCGCCCCGGCGGCGAACATCATGAAATGACCCGCGGTTCGCTCGAAAACGTGTGCGAGCGGGAGGAACGAGACGGCTCTCGAATGTCGGTCGATGACGGGGACCTCCTTGTCCGGTCGGGGACCGAACCGTCGGTAACACTGGTTGACGTTCGACCGGAAGTTCCAGTGGGAGAGTTTCACGCCCTTCGGTTGGCCCGTCGTTCCGCTGGTGTAGATGAGCGTGGCGAGGTCGTCCACCTCGCGGGATTCGAGCCACGATTCGTACTCGTCGAGGTCGAAGACTTCCACACCACGGTCGTAGACCTCGGCGAGCGTGAAGAGGTCGTCGCGGTCGTATTCGCGCGAAAGCGAGTCCATCACGACGATGAATTCGAGGTCGAGGTCGTCTTCGACCTCCAAGACGCGCTCCAGCAAATCCTCGTTTTCGACGACGACGCCCGTTGCCTCGGGGTCGCCGAGGAGGTACCGAACCTGCGAGACGGAGGAACTTCGATACACGGTCGTCACGACGGCACCCGCCGCGAGCAGGGCGAAGTCAGTCTGCGCCCACTCCATGCGCGTGTCGGCGAAGATACCGATTCTGTCGTCGGACCCGACGCCGAGGTCACGGAACCCGGCGGCGAGGTTGCGAACGATGTCCCGCATGGCCGCGTACGAAAGCGACCGAAACTCGCCGTCCGGTGCCGCCGGAAGCACGGTTTCGGTGAGCGAACGGCGATACACGCCGCCCTTGTACTGCTGTGCGGGGCGGTTTTCGTGTCGCTCGGCGCTGTCCTCGAACATTCTGGACAACGTCGTCCGCTCGATAACCGGGTCGGTGAACTCCTTCTCTCCGTCACGCCACTCCATACCCCTCACTAGCGAGTTATCACCCATTAATGTAGTGTAGAACGATGCGAAAGTTTATTTGGGTTGTTTCGGTTTTGCGCGTTTCACAGACCGTCGTTGGTATCGAGGTAGTGAAGAACGCCACGGGTGTTTAACACCGCTTCGGCGCGCGCCTTCCGCTCTCCCCACACGTCGTCCATGTCCTGTTCCTCCACGAAGTGTTCGATTATCTCCTCGTCGTCTTCCTTCGCGGCGCGTTGGGCGTCCACGGCCGCGACCCACTTCGAGAGGACCTCACCGTACTCGTCCATCGCCGCGTCGGAGTACTCTCGCGGGCCGAAGTGCGTGTAGAGGAGCGTCCCCGGCGCGAGTTCGCGGATGGTCTCCACGTCGTCCAAACACTGGTCCAAATCGAAGTCCGTCGGCGGCGACGTCTCGTGGATTTCCGCGACGCTCGGCACCCAAATCCCGGCGGCGTCGGCGGTGAACACGGCGTCGTTCGCCTCGTCGTAGAATATCGTCTGGTGCGGCGCGTGCCCCGGCGCGTGGATGACATCCAACTCGTGACTCCCGCAATCGATAGTGTCCCCGTCCGCCACCTCCACGATGCGCTCTTCGGGGACGGGTTTCGGTTCGACGTAGAACTCCCACTGGTCGCCGACGGCCTGCTTGGTCCCCTTCACCAGATACTCGGGGTTCACGAGGTGGCGCGCGCCGATTTCGTGGATGTACACGTCCGCGTTCGGGCACTCCTCTGCGAGAAAACCCGCACCCCCCGCGTGGTCGAGGTGGACGTGCGTCGGTGCGATGACCGCGACATCCTCCCGCGCGATGTCTAACTCGTCCAGCGCGTCGAGGATTGCCTCGTAGTTGGTTCCGATGCCCGTCTCCACGATGGCCGGTCGGTCGGTGTCGAGGACGTACACCGCGCCGTAGGCCTCCGTGTCGTACATTCCGGTGTCGAGGTAGTACAGGTCCGAGCAGTCTCCCGTCGTGACTTCCCGTAGGTCGCCGATTGCCATTACCGTACCTCGCGTGGGCAGACGGGAAAAACGATTCGCGTTCCACGTGCTTCGTGCTTGACCTGCGAGGGCGTTCTCGTTTCATCGGACCGGAGGTTACTCGCGTCGGTTCCGCGTTTCGAGAGACTGCTGGCGGCGCCCATATCCGCATCCGCACCGCCGGTGTCCCCACACCTCCCCGCCAGCGCGGCAGTGCGCTCGCCGTTCGCGGCGCTCACGCCTCGCGGACACGCGCTGGCGCAACCTGCCAGAAGCGTAATCCAGCGAAGCAATGAGGACATCCGACGTGCGCGATACTGACCGAACGATATCGGCGCGTGCGCCAGCAACCCCGAGGACGAAGTGTCCTCGGGGTTGGTTGGTTACCACGCGAGGGATGAGCGAAGCGAATCGGTTGGGGAGGACGTGGCTGTCGCGGTGCTGTGCGGTCGCGGTGTCCGGGTGGATTGAAAGGGGCCACCCGCTCGCGCGCTTGCATGGTCGACTCGCCGACCCCTCTCGGCGAGGCACGCGGTTTGTGCCGGGTCGAGATGTTGGCGAGCGATCGCGAGCGGGTGGGGGCTTTCGGGGACTTCTTATCGATGTCGTTGGGAGCGTTGGCCACGGGTTTCCCTCGTAGCGAGCGTGGCGGGGGCGTTCGAAGTCTGCTTCTCGGTCGTTACACTCGAAGTGGGAGAAGAGCCACCACGACGCGAATACCCTGACACATCGTCTCGATATAGCGACACGGTTTTTTGCAGGGGTGTTGAAACCCGAGTCAGGAATGCTCGACAGGAAGTTTATCCGGGACCACCCGGACGAAGTTCGGGAGGGGCTCGAAAACCGCGGCGACGACGTGGATTTGGACGGCTTTCTCGATTTGGACGCCGAGTGGCGCGAACTGAAGGCACAGGGTGACGACCTGCGCCACGAACGAAACGAGGTCAGCCGAAGCATCGGCGAGTTGAAACAGGAAGGCAAGGAGGAAAAAGCACAGGAAGCCATCGAACGTTCGAGCGCGGTGAAATCGGAGTTGGAGGAGGTCGAAGCGAAGACGAGCGAACTGGAGGAGGAATTAGAGGAGCGAATCCTCGAAATTCCGAACGTGCCACACGAGAGCGTCCCGGTCGGCGAGGACGAGGACGACAACGTGGAACAGCGACGGGAGGGCTTCGACGACCTGCGCGACCTGCCCGCGGACGTGGTTCCGCACTACGACCTCGGCGAGGAGTTGGACATCATCGACGAGGAGCGGGCGGCGAAAACCACCGGGAGCGGCTTTTACTTCCTGAAGGGCGACGGGGCGCGACTGGAACACGCCATCATGCAGTTCATGCTGGACGTCCACCGCGAGCAGGAGTACGTGGACATCTTCCCGCCGATTCCCATCAACAGCGACTCGATGACGGGGACGGGCCAACTGCCGAAGTTCGCCGAGGACGCCTACAAAATCGAGGGCGAAGACCTCTGGCTCTGTCCGACCGCGGAGGTGCCGGTGACGAACATGTACGCCGGGGACATCCTCCTGCGCGACGACCTACCGCTGAAACACCAGGCCTACACGCCGAACTTCCGGCGCGAAGCGGGTGAACACGGCACCGAAACGCGCGGTATCGTGCGCGTCCACCAGTTCAACAAGGTCGAGATGGTGAACTTCGTGGAACCCGAAGGGAGCTACGAGCGCCTCGACATCCTGTTGGACGAGGCCGAGGAAGTCCTGCGCCGCCTCGAACTGCCGTACCGGGTCCTCGAACTCTGCACCGGCGACCTCGGGTTCAAGGCGACCAAGCAGATAGACCTCGAAGTGTGGGCACCCGGCGACGACTTGGACGACGGACCTGAGGAAGGCGGCCGCTGGCTCGAAGTCTCGACCGCCTCGAACTTCGAGGACTTCCAATCCCGACGGGCGGGCCTGCGCTACCGCCCCGAACGCCACGAATCGACCGAATACCTCCACACGCTGAACGCCTCGGGACTCGCGCTGCCCCGCGTCATGGTCGCCATTCTGGAGTACTACCAGAACGACGACGGCACGGTGACGGTTCCCGAAGCGCTCCGACCGTACATGGGCGGTACGGAAGTCATCGAGGGCCACGAACCCGTCGGCGAGAGCGCGCTCGGGTCGGGCGAACGCGAGTAAGGACCCGTCGCGTGCGAAGCGCGACGCACCACGACACGCGGTTCGTTTTTCGATTCGTGGAGTTTTCTGGGAACACGGGAACGGGAACTGACGACCCGTCACGAACGTGACCGAACGGATTTAGGATTCAAAAGGCAAGCACCGGTATTTATTTCCATAACGAACGATGAGTTGGGATATGATTTCGGTAACGATGGACATGGTGCAGTACGACTGTCCATACATCGACGTGACGGACGAGACGGACGTCTCGTTTCACACCATGCACTGGGATTTCAACGCCGCCCAGCAGAAGTTGGAGACGAGGATTCTCGTACAGGGGGACGACCGCGGCGCGCTGACGAACGGCCTGTCCGCATTGCAGGACCACGACCGGATGTTGGAGTTCGAACTGCTCTCACGCAGGGGCGATACCGCGGTCATCAAGTCGTTCATCGGGCAGACCAACGCGATGCGGACGATTCGAAAACACGACGGCTACATCACCGGCCCGTTTCGAATCAGGGACGGAAGCGAACTCTGGAGCGTCGGGTTCGACTCCGCCGACAACACCGACAACGCCCTCGCCGAGTTGGAGACGGGAAACGACTTCAGCGTCGAGAGCCGAAACGCCACGTCGTTCGAGGAGTACCTCGACGTCATCCAACACCTCGGAGCGGCCAAAAACGTCCTCGACGGCTGTCGTGAGCTGTCGAAAACGGAGCGTGAAACCCTCCGAACCGCCGTCGACGGAGGGTACTTCCGAACGCCGCGGGACGCGAACCTGGGCACGTTGGCCGAGGAGTTCGACGTTTCGAAGACGGCGGCGTCGAACAACCTCCGACGGGCGGAGGCGAAGGTACTCGAACGCGTCGTGGCCTCGTTCCCCGAAATCGAGTCCGAGGAGTTGTTGACACCCGAGTAGCCGACGAGAAATCCGGACTCCCGAAATCGACGAAAAATCGAATCCGAATCCGAAATCAGAACAACCCGTCCGCCGTTTCGACGGCAACGTCGACGTGCGAAAGTCGGGAATCGTTTTCGAGCGCCTCCACGTCGTCGACCTGCGAGTCCGCCGTTTTCGTCGCCGAGAGTTCGAACGAAGAGGATTCGCCGTCGGTCCACGAAACCGTCAGTTTCGCCCGCCGGAACAGGGTACCCTCTCGCAGACGAATCGACCGAACCGAATCGAGCGGAACCGCGAAGTTTCGCTCGCTGAACGAAAGGACGCGGTCCGGGGTGGCGTCCGAAACCTCCTTCCGACCGCGTTCGCCCGTGTCCGCCCGCAACAGCATGGATTTGAACGACTCGCCGACGAAACACCAGACGAGTCGCTCGTCCGTGACGAGGAGGTCCCAGTACTCCATCGACGTTGGTCGCTGGCGGAACCACCCGGAGAGGTGGGCGATTCGCGTTTCGTCCTCGCCGTCTCGTGTCTCTGTCATGCTCATTCTATCCCTCCAGAAGGAGGGCGATGTCCTCCGGAACCGTCTGCCGGTCCTGTGTTAGTATCGAGACGCCGATGAAGAGTACGATTGCGACGAGGAGCGCCACCGTTCCGACCGGAAACGAACCGGGGAAGGGATAGAGGTTCGGAACGGTCGTCGCAATCCACTCCGCGCCGGAGACCACGAATGTCGGAAGCGAATCGTCCATCCCGGCGACGACATCCGCGATGCTCGGCACCGCACTGTAGAACAGGTTGACGCCCAACCCGCCGAGGAGCGCGGCGATAGCCCCCTCCTTCGTCGCGCCCTTCCAGTTCAGGCCGAGGGCCGCGATGGCGAAGAACGCCGCCGCGAAAAAGCCCCAACCGATGGTCCCGAGGATGCCGACCAACGTCTGCGAGTAGAAGACGATGAGCGTCGAGGCGATGGTCAAGCCCGCCAGCGCGGCCTGTGTCACGCGAAGTTCGGTCTTGTCGTCTTCGATGGGGCGGCCGAGTGCCCGTGGGATGTCGCGGGACACCGCCGCCGCACCGATGTTGAGGAACGAGTCGCTGGTGCTCATGATGGCAGCGAGCAGGGCCGCGAGGATGAGTCCGGCCACGACGCCGGGCGTGTGTTCGAGGACGAAAACCGGCCCGACGACCGACGCGCTCTTCGGGGCCGCGGTCTGGCCCGCCTCGACCATGGCGCGCATCGACAGTCCGGTCGAGAAGGCGAGGAGGCTCGAAATCGCGTACGTCGCCGCCGCGATGGGCGCGCCCCAGCGCAGGATTTTGAGGTTGCGGCTCATGTAGAACTTTGTGACGAGGTGTGGCTGTCCCGCCGCGCCAACGGAGAACAGAATCCACCACCCGAGCGCCGTGAAGATGGTCGCCGCGGGTGCGCCCATCGCACCGAAGGGCGAGACGAACGCCGGGTCGGCGGTGGCGAGGTTGCGCGAAATCGACCCCATGCCGCCGCCGAACGACAGCGCGAAGGCGAAGACGAACAGGGAGCCGACTATCATCGTTATCGCCTGCACGAAGTCGGTCCAGACGCCCGCTATCATGCCGCCGAGCATGCTGTAGAGCAGGAGGATGAGCGCGCCGATGAGCAGGCCCCACATCACCGGGAGGCCGAAAATCGCGCGCATGACGTACTGGAGCGCGGCGAGGTTCGTCGCCAGATAGGCCATGACGCCGACGATGACGGCGACGGCGGTGAGACCGCGAACCCACGCGCTCTCGTATCTGACGTACATCCCGTCGGCGAGCGTCATCACGTCGCGGATGTCCGCGAGCAGGCGCATTCGTTTCGCCAGCAGCACCCACGTGATGACGAACCCGAGCGGCGCGGTGAAGAAGATCCAGAGCGCCGTCGTCCCGAACGAGTAGACGAGTTCGGGACCGCCGACGAAGCCGAACCCGGACTGAATGACCGAGAACGCCGTCAGCGCGAGGACCCACGTACCGATGCTTTTCCCGGTGATGAGGAAGTCCTCGGTGCTCTCGGTTTGCATGTAGCCCCAGACGCCGATAGCCAACACGACCAGCAGATAGGCACCGCCGAACAGCAGGACGTACGGGCTGTCCGTGACCGGAATCTCCTGTAGGGGGACGAAAGGCATAGGACTCATCGCCGGTCGCCTCCGTCCGTCTGCGGCGACTTACCGCCGGGTTCACCGTCGCTGGCGTCACCGCCGTCGGGTTCCGTTCGGGCGACGGACAGCGGGAACTGCTTTCCCCGCTGGACCCGCCGCACGTCGTC
This sequence comes from Haladaptatus sp. HS23, assembly GCF_056892285.1. NCBI lineage: Archaea > Methanobacteriati > Methanobacteriota > Halobacteria > Halobacteriales > Haladaptataceae > Haladaptatus > Haladaptatus sp. HS23. Next base: position 683,245 of record NZ_JBXGLH010000001.1, read on the forward strand.
CATCAGGTCGTCGACCACGTCGTCGCTCCCGATGTCCGGGAAGACGAAGGCGTAGTAGAGCGCGCCGAGAATCGGAAGCAACCAGAGGAAGACGAAGTACGAAAGCGTCGACGTCGGAAGACCGAGGAGGTACGTGTAGTCCGTCACGCCCGGATGCCATTGCAGCCATATCAGCGTGAATCCGGCCGCGAACACCACCGCCAATCCGACTACCAACCCCGTGTACGGGGTGAGGTTCAGTTCGCCGTCGTTTCGCTCTACGGCGGCCGCAGCGAAGTTCGCCACGATGAACAGCGCGGCACCGTAGGAGAACAGCCGATACGACCCGGTCGCCGCGGCGACCAACAACGCGACGGCCAGTACGGCTATCGTGCCCATGACCTTGTTCCGCTTGCCTCGTTTCGCCGACGTTCGTGATGATGCCATCAAGTGTGCAACAGGGTACCAAATGTCGAAAAGTGACGGGTTGATATGTAAACAACGTCCGGGTACTGATTTTTCACCGGACGCTCCGGACGGTTTCTACGATTTTCGGGGGAGGGGCGACTATCGTGTTTGCGTCCGAATCCGCGTGATTTGACCCTCCTCGATGGTGAACACGTCCTCGAACCCGAACATCTCCTCGCCGTCGGCATCGAGCAAGCAACCCTCGGCGGCCGCGGTGGGTCCGTTTTCCTCGACCCGCGAGAGTTCGTGACTCGTCTCCTTGTTCGGGCGGTCGTCGCTCATGAACGAGACGAGGGTGTCGCGCCCCTCGATGGTCCTGTCGGGGCGGTCGTGTACGACGTCGGGGGCCAACAGTTCGGCGAACGTCTCGTAGTCGTGTGCGTCGATGGAATCGTAGTACGCGCGAACGACCACTTCGGGGTCCATACGCGGGAGAACGTGGAGGACCCTCTTTATCCCCTCGGCGGACGGTATTGAGTTCTCGATAGGCCATGGAATGAATTCGAGGTCGCTATAGCGGTCATATAAACGGCTATAGCGCCCTCGCAGTTCAGTCAGGATGCCGGAGGAATCCGGTACGCCTGTACGACAGAGGAACTGTTTCCATACGGCTCCGCACGGCACCGCATCCCCCGCGGAGCCTTCTTCGCGCCACTTTTCACCGAGCCACGCCAACCCTCGTCCAGTGAACCTCCACGTCCGCTACGAGGGTGATGACGACCCGAAGAAGTGTACGGCGCGGAAACTCGCGCGGTTCGACCTGACCGAACTCCATCGGTCGACGCGGGCGACGCCGTACGGAATCGTGCTCAATCCGCACGCGGAGCAGGCACTGTCACCCGCCGACCGCGCCGAAACGGACACGCTCGTCGCCCTCGACTGCTCGTGGGAGAGCGCCGAGAAGGCGCTCTTCGGGATGCCCGGACTCCACCGGGCGTTGCCGTTTCTCGTCGCCTCGAATCCCGTCAACTACGGGAAGCCGTTCCAGTTGAACACCGTGGAGGCGTTCGCGGCGGGACTCTGCATCCTCGGGGAGCGCGAACAGGCGGAGGAGATACTGTCGAAGTTCCGCTGGGGGGAGACGTTCCTCGAACTGAACGCGGAACCGCTTCGCCGCTACGCCGACTGTGCCGATTCGACGGAGGTCGTCGCAGTCCAGGGGGAGTATCTGGACGCCGGGGAGGAGTAGCGACGCGGCAACTCAATAACGTTTAAACGCGCGGGGAAGCAAACGCACCGTATGGCCAGTTTCGACGCAGCAGAGAAACGAACGCTCGAGAAGATGATTTGCATGCGCTGTAACGCTCGCAACCCGCAGCGAGCGGACAAGTGCCGCAAATGCGGCTACAACAAGCTTCGCCCGAAGAGCAAGGAAGCGCGCAGCGCGTAAGCGGTCCGTCGGTTTTTCTTCGAATGGCACACGTTCCGAGCGGCGCGTTTCCCGGTGTCCGACCTATTCGCCCCGCCCGAACCACTCGTCTTCGAGGACCGCGTAGAACTCGACGTCCACGTACTCGCCGTCGAGGAATTCGGATTCGACGTGGGTCGCCTCGTGGCGGAAGCCGAGTTTCTCCCAGATACGGGCGGAACCGACGTTGCCCGAGAACACGCGGGCGATGACGCGGTGATGGCGGCGCTCGCGGAACGCGAAGTCCGTGATGAGGCGACTGGCCTCTGTGCCGTATCCCTCCCCCCAGAACTCCTCGGCGAGCAGGATTCCTATTTCGGCGTTCACGCCCGTGGGGTCCTTCGGGTGGAGACCGATGGACCCCATCGCTTGACCGTCGTGGCAGATGAGGAGGTGGACGTGGTCGCTATCGCCGTCGGAGGCGCGCTCTTCGTACCACTCCCGTTCCTGTCCGCCGTTGATGGGCGAACGGCTACCGAGGAACCGACGGACGTTCGGCGCGTTTATGGTGTCCTGCAGGAAGTCCAAGTCGTCCTCTTCGACCGTTCTGAGTTCGATTCGGTCGCCGCGTAGGAAAACGGGTCCGGGCATACTTCGAACACTGACTAGCTGCGAGAAAAGGACTCGTGAAATATGATACCATACTACAATTAAATCGGATATTCCGAAGTTACTCGGGATACTTCGGTTCGCGTTTCTCCGCTCGCTCTAAGGCCGTCTCGATAACGTCGCGCACGTCGCCAGAACGGTCCTGCCGTTCTGACTGGCTCCCGAGAGCGTGGCTCTCGGGAACATCTCCGTGGAACTCCTCGCCGTGGCCGGCGTACATGTGTTCGACGGAGTCGGGCATCCGGTCGAGGATTTCGCGGATGCTGTCGATGAGTTCCTCGCGGGACTGGCCCGCCATGTCGGTGCGTCCGAAACTGCCGTAGTCGAACGCGCCGTCGTCGTGAACCACGACGTCGCCGCTGAAGATGGTCGAATCGCTGATGAAGGCGAGGTGGTCGTCCGCGTGGCCGGGCGTGTGGACGGCCTCGAACTCCTCGTCGCCGATTCGAACCGTGTCGCCGTCGGCGATGGGACCGTCGCGGCGGGAGTGTGGCCCGTACGCGAGGAGGTCCGCGTCGAACGCGTCTAGCACGTTATCGAGTTGCGCGACGTGGTCGCCGTGCTGGTGAGTGAGGACGACTGCGTCGAGCGTGTCCGTGTGCTCGCGGATGACGTCCACGACGCCTTCCATTGCCCCGGCATCGACGAGAATCGAACGGTCGCCGAGGACGAGATAGGCGTTACAGGTGAACGTCTCGGCGTCGGCAGTGACGGTGATGACTTGCATATCGGGGGATTTCGGGCCTTCTACCAAAATTCTGACGGGCGGCGAGCGTTTTTAGTGTGCGAAGCGCATACTATGTATTGTATGGGCTTCGGGAGCTACGACGAATCAGAACAGGAGAACCAGGAGTATAGCGCGGATTTAGACGACGACAGCGGCGTTGCGACGTCGGAACACAAACACGAGGGAAGCGTCGATTTCGAGATTGGGGCATCGAACGACGAACTGTTGGACCGACTCGACGAGATAAAAGACGAAGAGTAGCGTGAAGTCCGGTGTTCGAGCGCTGGGGGTCGCGGAATCGTATCGCCGCGACACCAGCACGCTCGCTGGCGTCGTCACCCGCGCGAGCAGGGTGACTGACGGGTTTGTTTTTGGGAACTGTACGGTCGGTGGAACGGATGTCACCGACGGGATTATCGACCTCACGGAACGACTGGACCGCGAGGACGTCCGCTACGTCTTCGTCGGCGGCATCGCACTCGCGTGGTACAACGTAGTGGATATGCATCGCCTCCACGAGGCGATAGACCGCCCGGTCATCGCCGTCACCTTCGAGGAGAGCGACGGCCTCCGCGACTCGCTCGAAGCCGAGTTCTCCGGCGACGAACTGGACCGACGGCGGGAGACCTATCGAACCCAACCGCCGCGGCGCGAACTCGCCGTCAACGACGAGACTGTGTTCGTCCGGCAAGTGGGTCTGAGCGAGGGAGATGCCCGCGATGTCGTCCGGGCGTTTACACCTGAAGGCGGACGCCCCGAACCGCTCCGCGTGGCGCGATTAGCCGCCCGCGCCGCGGACGAATGGCGCGGCGAGACGGACCACTGAGTCGGGAGGCCCGAAATGCGGCGCAACCATCGACTTTCTCCGGTCGATTGTCGGGACGTAGGCCGAGGATACTTAATGTATTCCGCCCGTTCGAGCGAGCATGGGAACGATGGAGGGACTGGACGTGACCGACTGTACGCGCTGTCCGGCGCTGGTCGAGTGCCGGAGTCGAATCGTCAACGGCGTCGGACCCGAAGACGCGGACGTACTGTTCGTCGGGGAAGCGCCCGGCGCACAGGAGGACGACCAAGGCGAACCGTTCGTCGGCAGGAGCGGGTCCGTGTTGGACGACAAACTTCGCGACAAAGGACTGTCGCGAGCGGACGTTCGAATCACCAACTGCGTGCGCTGTCGGCCGCCGGAGAACCGCGATCCGACGAAAGAGGAACTCGGCAACTGTCGGGAGTATTTAGAGCGGGAGATCGACCTCGTGGACCCCGACGTCATCGTCACGCTCGGGAAGGTGCCGAGCCAGCACGTCCTCGACCGCGACGTGGCCGTGACGAAGGAATCCGGGTCGATAGAGACGGTCGAACTCGGCGGGACGAAACGCGACGTACTCGTCTGTCTCCACCCCGCGGCGACGCTCTACGACAGGAGTCAGGAATCGACGTTCGAGAGCGCCCTCGACAAGGCGGCGACGATGGCGGGTGCGAACGGCGGGCAGTCCAACCTCGGCGATTTCTGAGCGGACAAGGGAGACGGACTTCGACGACGCCGTGGCTACGGGGTCGGACACGGACCGCGAGAAAATGACGACTGAATCGGCGGGCCTTTCTCTTCGTCACCTACGAGGCGTTTCGAGGACGAGCCTCGAAACCGCTCAGTTCTTGCACTTCTTGCCGTGGTGGTGCTTTTTCTTGCCGTCTTTGCCGCCCTTCTTGCACTTTTTCTTCTTGCCGTGGTGGTGCTTTTTCTTGCCGTCCTTCTTGCACTTCCCGTCGTCCTGGTCGCTCTCGTTGCGCGCGTTCGATTCCGCGTACTGGACGTTTTCGTTCCGTTGGTAGTTGAGCTGTTCCGCCGTCGCGTCGCCGTTGTCGATGGAGAAGGCGATGGCGCTGTTCTGCTCGTTCACGTTCAGCTGCTCGATGTACTGTACCTGCTCGATTTCGGAGAGGGCTTCCTGCGTGTTGACTTGGTCGTGGCCGTTGTCGTACGCGACCGCCCACGAGCCGTCGCCCTTCGCGTCCGTACCCTTCATCACGCCCTCGACCTGCATGCCTCCCTCCTCCACGTTGACCGAGGTCGCGGAAGCGATTTGGGCGTTGAAGTTGCCCTGATAGCTGGCCTGCGTGGCCATCGACTCGCTGTCGTCCAGTGCGACCGCGAGGGCCGCGTTCTGCATGCTGGAGTTCCGCTGGCTGACGTCCTGGAACTGGTCGATTTCGGATTCGGCACCCTGCTCGTTCGCCTGCGTCGACCCGTCCGAACACCGTTTCACGTCCGAATCCGAGTAGTCGCCCGTCATCTGGGCGGTCGCCATGTAGTCGTCGACGGGAGTCGGGTCGAAGTTGAGCGCGGTGGCCGAGGCGATCTGTTTGTTCCGGTTGAACTGACAGCTGACCTGCCACGCTTTGGCGACGCTGCCTTCGCCGACGGCGAGCGCGACCGCGACGCCCTGCTCGTTGTAGTTCAGTTGGTCGACGTCCTGTGACTGTTCGACGGACGAGTCGGCGCTCTGGTCATCGCCGTCGCCGACGTTGGCCGCGAGCGCTTCCGCGTCCTGAACGTTCTCGTTGAGTTGGAAGCTGCGCTGATAGGACCGAGCGTAGCTTTCGCCTTCCGCGACTGCGACGGCGCGGCTCTGGCTGCTGTAGTTGACTTGGTCGACCTCCTGCTCTTGGTCGATGTCGGCTTCCGCGGACTGTTCGCTTTGGTACTCCTCATCGCTGACGACCCAGCCCGAGAACTCGCTCGAACCCGACTCGTGGGCGAAGACGATGAAGGCGTTTGCGACGTCCTCGAACGTCCGCTTTTTGTGGCCTCCCTTCGCGTTCTTCGACACCGCTTTGCCCGCCTGCACGTTCTGGTTGTTCTGGTACGTGCGCTGGATGGCGTCCGCCTGCCCGCCGTCTATCGAGATGGCGATGGCGTTCTCCTGCTGATTGACGTTCAGCTGGGAGACGTCCTGATACTGGATGACCTCGGACGACGACTCCTGCGAACTCGCGTGAACGTCGTCCTTGTGGTCCGACAACCACGATTCGAGGTCGACGTCTTCGGTATCGACGCCGAAGATGAGATAAACGTCATCTCCGTCCGCGTGCACGACGTCGCCGGACGCCGCGTCCGTCACGTCCGAAAACCGACTGGCTACACCGGCTCCGATACCGGTCGCCGCCATTCCTTTCAGATATCCTCTGCGTTTTAGCTTGCCGAGTGACCGCTTGTTTCCTCGCATAGTACGACCTGGTAAAGCATCGTTTCGCATTTCGTTATGAGCCACCTGAAGAGAATACTACCCGAGTAGGAGCTAGTTATAACGGTGAAAACGAGTGAAAATGTCCGATTTCAAACATACAGTCATCGGTTGTATTTTCGTCGGGAGGAAAGAAGGAAACCGGAAACAGCGGAGAGTTCAATCGGGGCCTTCCGGGGAATAAACTATCGTCGACGCGAGGAAAATCAGCGAACGACAGTCACCATCATCGGTGCACGACGCATCACTCTGTCGGCGACGGACCCGAGGAGTATCTTCGAGATGTCGTCTCGCCCGTGCGTCCCGATGACGATGTGGTCGACGTCGTGTTCACGGGCGTAGCGGAGAATCTGCCGCGCGGGCTGTCCCATCTTGACCACGCTCTCGACCGGAACGCCGTCGGCGCTTTCGCGTAGTTCCTCGTGCAGTTCGTGTGCGTTGTCCCATTCCTCCTGATACCACTCCTGCGAGTAGGCCGGCATCCCCGCCTTGCCGAGCGGCGACTGATAGCCCGGCGAAAGCGGGTCGATGTCGAAGGGGTTGACGGCGGTGATGACGGTGAGTTCGACGTCCGGCATGGCGACCGCGTATTCGAACGCCTCCCTCGATTTCGGCGACCCGTCCACCGGAACGAGAACTTGTTCGGTCATGGCACTCAAAACGGTGGAAACCAAGTAAAGCGGTTCTCTCTGCGCTTGGTACGAAGACGGGTAAAACGAACTCACCCGACGTGCAATACGAACTCGAAGATGAGAAACGACCCGACCGCAGAGAGGGTCGGCGAGAGTACCCACAGGAGGACGATTCGACTCGTCGCCGCCGAGTCGAACAGGTTTTCGGCCGCCAACTCCTCGACGCTCTCCTCGCCGATGGGGGGCACCTGGCCATGTTCGCCGCCGTCCACCACGGTGTTCGGGTCGGGAACGTCTCCGTCCGCCACGTCGCCGATGGTCGGTCCGGGTGGCACCTCCGATTCGCTCGTCTCCGCTATCAACGCACCCGAAGAGAGTTCCGCGGCGGGCGTCTGTTCGCCCTGCAAAGCGGCGTCAGCCACTTCCGCGACGGTTACCGCGCGACTGGCCCGCCCCCATCCGAGCCCGATGATACACGACGTGGTGCTGACCGCGAGACTCGCAGGGATGCCGAGGCGCGAGAGAATCGTGATAATGGTCGCGCCGATGAGCGAAACGATGAGCGCCGCCAGAATCGGCAAGTCGGTGATACCGTCGCTGATGGTGTCGAGCGTCCGCCGGGCGATGGTGAACCCGCCGAGGCCGATGGCTCCGATTGCGAGTAGGATTCCTTGGCTGGCGGTGATAGACCCGTTGCCGATGAGCGGGGCGACGGCGTTGGCCGCGTTCGACGCCCCCGCGCTGAATCCCATGTAACAGGCGATGATGAGTACCGACGCCGCACCGCCCGCTTCGCGTTTGCCGACGCTACGGCCGAACTTCGGCCGTGGAATCGACCCCGAGCGGTCGAACGTGAACAACCCGCCTTCGATTCGTGAGAACGAGAACCGAGCGTCCAAATGCGGATAGAGGTACCGGCCGATGGCCAAACCGACGATGAATGCCGAAAGCGGCGCGACGATCCACGCCGAGACGATGGTGAACATCAGCGACTCGTTGAGCGTGTTCGACGCCAATCCCAATCCGACGATTGCACCCACGGCCGTCATCGACGTGGACGCGGGCACGCCGAAGAGGTTCGAGATGAGGAGCGCGAACCCGGCGAAGAACAGGACGACGATGCTCGTCGTCAACGTGAACTGACTCGCCGGGACGATGCCGTTGCTCATCGTCTCGATGACGTTCCGACCGACCGTCCAACCGCCCCAGAGGGCGAACACCGTAAACAGCGCCGCCGCACCTACTTTGCCGATGATTCGACTGCCGACTGCGGGACCGAACGCGACGCCCGTCGAGGACCCACCGATGTTGTAGCCCACGAAGACGGCGACTATCAATCCGACTACGAGTAATGCTGTTACCACTCCCTTTCCCCCAATCGTACAACGCGGGCGAACTATTTCGTTCTTGCTCGTCCGACTCAAGTCCGAAACGCCGCCCAGCGAAGCATGTCGTCGAACGCGACGACGGATTCGTATCGGTCGTCCGGGTCCTCGGCCATCGCCGTCGAGACGACGTCGTACAGTTCGGACGAGACGGCGTCGGAACGGAGCGACTCGTACTCGTCCGAATCGGCCCCCGCCACGACGGCGGCACGATGTTCGGGGTTTAGCATGCGTAACGCTCCGTCGTCCGGTGTCTCCCCGGTGAGAACGAAGGCCGCAATCGCGCCGAGACGGTACACGTCGGTTCGCTCGTCCGTTTCCCCGTCCGCGACTTGTTCGGGCGCGGCGTAGGGCGACCGTTCACGGAACTCCGCGAGCGCGGCGGCGAGTTCCCAATCGGCCACGGCGACGACGTCGCCGTCGAGGAAAACGGACTCCGGGGTCAAGCCGCCGTGAATCAGGCCGCCACCGTGTGCGTCGTGGACCACTGCGTTAGCGTCCGAGAGCGCGCCGAGTCGCTCCTCGACCGACCGGGAGGGGTCGGCGAGTGACCCGTCCCCGTAGTACGGCAGTTCGATGCTCTCGTCGTCGGTATCGAGGACGGGGACGACGCCGGGTCTGTCGCTCATCTCGGCCCAGCGCTCCGCGGCGGACCGGAACGTTTCGGCGACGTCCGGGTCGGTCAGTCGCCGTTCCGCGACGACCATGGGGCCATCGTCGGTGCGCTTTCTGACGCGATACGTCTCGGTGAACTCGTCCACAGCGATGCGTTCGAGGCGGCCGTACTCCGGTTCTGGTTCCGCTTCCCCGGCGTTCGCCGTGGCCGCCTCCTCGTCATCATTGAACCGTCGGTAGGCCGCGAACGCCGCCGTGCCGAGGACGCCGGCCGAAAGCGCCATCCCCGGAACCGACGAGAAGAAATCGCTCGTGCCGTCGACGACCGTGGAGAGAAGCGAGTGGTGGCGGTCGAACGCGTACAGGCCGCCGGCGGCCCCGAAGAAGACGTCGTCGTGCGTGACGATGGTGTTGACCGCCCGACCCGGACCGGTGAACGACCACTCCAACGAACCGTCTTCGGCGGAGAGCACGTAGAGAGTTTTTCCGAGCATGGCGTAGACGAGTCCGTCTCGGACGTCCAACGTGACGGAGTAGTAGTTGTCGGGAACGTCCGTCTCGAACGTCCACCGCTTCGTTCCGTCGGTCGTTATCGAGTAAACCGAACCCTGTCGGTTCGCGCCGAACACCGCACCATCGGCGGCGACCGGGTCCGTACTGACGGGAGTCACGTCGTCGTACTGCCAGTCTATCGTCCCGTCTTCCGCGTCAATGGCACGGAGGGTCTCGTACCACAAGTACACTCGCCCGCCATCAGCGACCATCGTGGTACCGTGTGCGACTGACCAGCGCTCGCTCCCATCGGCGGGGTCGAGCGCCCGCAGTTCGGCCCCGACACGGCAATAGACGGTCTTTTTCGTGACTGATTGTAGACGGATGCCGCTATGCCCCCACGACTTTTCCCATCGTTTCGTCCCGTCGGCAGCGGAAAGGGCGTACAGGATTCCCCGTTGGCTGACGTACAGAGTCCCGTCGAAGAGGAGGATGTTCGAAACGTGGTTCTCGCCGATGCCGTACGACCACGCTTGCTCACCGGTCTCCACATCGAGAGCGAGGACCGAATTGTCCTTGTCAGAAACCACATACACGCGCTCGTCGTCCACTTGCATTCCCCGGGAGTACCAACCCACGGGATTGCGCCACTGTATTTTCCCCGTCTGCACGTCGACGGCGACGAACTGTCGCGCTTCGCCCTCGGAGTTCCTGCCGTCCGTCGCGGAGACGAACATCGTACCGTCCTCGACGACAGGAATCATTATCGACGTGAAGTCGTGAGTCCACTTCTCGTGACCGCGTTCGACACCGAGACCGTAAAGAGTGTACCGGGGCTGTCCGCCGTCGCTCCGTTCTCCAACCGAAATGGTGACTAAAACACCGTTTTCCACGACGATGGGATAGGCGAGTCGACTCACCTGCTCCCCCGAGGGGTTCCCTACCGATTCGGGGAACGTCCACGCCGGTTTCGGCGCGTCCTCGGAGGACGTCGTCGTTCCCAACGTCGTCGTTCGTTGTGTCGTCCGCTGTGCGTTGCCGACGCCGACTGCCGCGCCGAGCGTTGCCGTCGTCGTCAAGAATCCACGTCTGGAGAACGAGGAGGGCGAGGGATTCATATTCGAAGTCACTGCGTGGAGTTATTTATAGTTGGAGATGTGGAACGAAACTCCGAGAGGGCCGAAGTCACTTCCAAGCCGATTTGCCCATCCGCTCGAGAACGCCGCGAGGGAGGTCCAGAAAGTGCGTGAGGAGTTCGCGGCCTTCGTCGTTCATTCGGAGGTGTGAAAGGGTTATTTATCTGGTCATTTCGGCGCTCAATACGTGTGTCAATCATAGTCACGAGAATACGGTCATATTTTGGAGAAACGCGAAACCGTTTGTATCGGGAGGCACAATCCGTTACCATGGAAGGGAGCACCCACGCGAAGCAGCGGGCCGCGTCCGTCGTCGTGGTCGATTACGGCCTCGGCAACCTCCGAAGCGCGGTCAAGGGCCTCGAACGCGCCGGTGCGAGCGTCGAAGTGTCCGATGACCCGGCGACGTTCGAGACGGCGGACGGTATCGTTCTGCCCGGCGTCGGAGCGTTCCGTGAAGGGGTCGAGAACGCCGGACCGTACCGCGAGGCGCTCGTCGATGCCGCCGAGAGCGGAACGCCGGTGTTCGGCATCTGTCTCGGCATGCAGATGCTGTTGACGACGAGCGAGGAGGCCGAACACGCCGGGGAAGGTGACGTGACCGGCCTCGACCTGATTCCGGGGACGAACGTCCGGTTCACCGGCGAGCAGAAGGTGCCACAAATGGGATGGAACGAACTGTCCGTCCAACGCGACCATCCGCTCGTCGATGGCGTGGGCGGCGAGTACGCCTACTTCGTCCACTCCTACTACGCCGTCCCCGAGGACGACGACGCCGTCGTGGCGACGACGGACTACGGCACGGACTTTCCGAGCGTCATCGCCAACGAGCCGGGAACCGTCTTCGGAACGCAGTTCCACCCCGAAAAGAGCGGCGAGACGGGGCTTCGAATCCTCGAAAACTTCGTGGACTACTGTCTGGACGGATAAAACGGAAATCGAATCACAGGAACTCGCGCACGTCGGAGTACCACATGTCGTGGTGGTCCATCGCGTCGATTCGGCGGGCGATTTTTGCGGCGAGGACGTGCCAGCACAGGTCGGTGGGGTCCTCGGGGTTTAAATTGTACTCGCTGTCCCGACAGGTACATCCGTCCTCCACGATGTATTCGTCCTCGAACCCGACGACGACGACGAAGTCGCGGTATTCCTTGACCCGGCGTTCGGAGACGGCTTCGATGGCCTGTCTCCCACGGTCGTCGTGTGCCGACAGGATGCGACCCACGATGTCCGGCGTGAGCGTCCGCACGTCCGCCAGTTCGGTCTCCCACTCCTCGACGCGGTTCATCGTATCCACTCCTCGGGGGAGCGCGAACGACAGGGGGAGTTCGAAGCCGAACGCACGGGCAATCGGTTCGGACGGACGTAATAAACCCGTTCCGGTAGCGAGGAGGCGTCGGGTCGCTCGACCGAACGGACGGCCGCCGACCACCGCCCGTCGGCAACCCGTATCCCTTTTCGGGACGGAACGCCGACGAGAACACATGAACGTCCGCGAAGGAGGCGTCGAGGTGGAAGTCCCCGAACAGGATGGGGACGCCATCATCGACGACGTGTTTTTCAACCCGGTGCAGGAGCTAAACCGCGACCTGACGGTGGCCGTCCTGCGAACGTACCGTGACCGCGAACCGCGAGCCGAGTACTATCTCGACGCGATGGCGGCCTCGGGGATTCGGGGCGTCCGCGCCGCCGCGAACGAGTGGAACGTGACCTGTGCCGACATCGACCCGGACGCGGTCGAACTCTGCCGGGAAAACTTCGAGCGCAACGACCTGCCGGGAACGGTCGTCCACCGGAACGCCAACGCGCTCATGCACGAGGAGGTGTTCGACGTGGTGGACATCGACCCGTTCGGGACGCCGATTCCCTTCGCCGACGCCGCCTTCGCCAACACCCGCGATTTGGTCTGCGTGACGGCGACGGACACCGCGCCGCTCTGTGGCGCGCACTTCCACAGCGGCGTCCGGAAGTACGGCGCGATTCCTCGGAACACCGACTACCACGCGGAGATGGGCGTCAGAATCCTCCTCTCCGCGCTCGCCCGCACCGCCGCACGCTACGACAAGGGTGTCACGCCGCTCCTGACGCACGCGACCAGTCACTACGTTCGGACCTACCTCGAACTCGACGAGGGGGCGACGACGGCCAACGGGGCCATCGACGAACTCGGCCACCTCTATCATTGCGAGGACTGTCTCCACCGCGAACACGAGTACGGACTCATCGCCGACCCGCCCGAAGCCTGTCCGGCCTGCGAGAGCAACCGCCTCCTCACCGCCGGACCGGTGTGGCTCGGCCCGACGCACGACGCCGAGTTCGTGGATAGCGTGCGGGAGAACGTGACCGATAGGATGGGAACCGAAAAGAAAGCGAACAAACTCCTGACCCAACTCTCGGGGGAACTCCACCGCCCGACTCACTACGACCAACACCGCCTCTGCAAGGAGTGGACGCGTTCGGCGTCCGGGATGGACGAGTTCTTGGAACGCCTTCGAGACGTGGGGTACGAAGCCTCGCGCACCCACTACGGCGGGACGACGTTCAAGACGCCCGCCGACGTCGCCGAGATTCGCGAGGCGACGCGCCAGTAGCCAACGTTTTTGGTTGATTTCGTGGAAGTACCTGCCGTGACTATCGGAACGACGGCACGCGAAACCATCGACTACGCGCGGGAACAGGAAATCACGTTTCTCGCGGCGGGAATCGCCTACTATGCGTTCGTCTCCATTCTCCCGGCCCTGCTGTTGGCGCTCGCTATCGCTTCGTTCGTCGGCGGCGATGCGTTCGCCAGCAACGTCGTTGAGACGTTCCAGACGTTGCTCTCGCCGAAGGCGAAGGACATCGTGCAGGATTCGCTCTCCAGCGCGTCGGGTCGAAGGAGCGCGACCATCGTCGGGTCGCTCGTCCTCGTCTGGAGTACGTTGCGGGTGTTTCGAGGGCTGGACGATGCGTTTTCACGGGTCTACAACGTCGACGAGACCGAACCGTTCGTCGAGACGATGACGGACGCGGCCGTCGTGCTGACGGTCATCGCGTTCGGCGTCGCCGGTGTCGCGGTGGTCAACGTCCTCCTCCCGAGCCTGTCGTGGCTGCCGTTCGAGAAGACGCTCGTGTCCGTCGCGCTCCTGTTCGGACTGATTCCCGTCTTCTTACCCCTGTATTATTTCTTCCCCGACACCGACGTTACGATTCGAGAAGTCCTTCCGGGGACCATGTTCGCCACGCTCGGGTGGACCGCCCTCCAAGCGGTGTTCAGCATCTACGTCGATTCGGCGGCGCAGTTTTCCGCCTACGGCGTTCTCGGGGGGGCACTGTTGTTGGTGACGTGGCTCTACCTCGGCGGCATCGTCCTGCTGTTCGGGGCGGTCATCAACGCGGTTCTCGCGGGACGGCACTTCAGGAAAACTAAAGGCGTGGCAGGCACCACAGAAAGACAGCAGGGAGTCAAAGGAGAGGACATGACCGACGATACAGAGCAGTCCGCACCGGATATCCTCGAACTCCACGACGACGTAGAACGGCTACAGTCCGAGTTCGAGGAGTTCGAGCACGATGTCGATGAGCGCACAGTTCAAAAGTCCGAACTGGAGTCGGAACTGAAGGGATACGTCCGTAGACGGATGCGGCGCGGCCACGCACGTGGGTGGGGCCCGTATATCGTTCTCCTCTACGGGACGGCGATGACGCTCGGCGCGTTCCGATGGCTCGACAGCGGGTGGGCCATCGGGGCGATGATAGTCATCTGGCTCTCCACGCTCGGTCTCTACACGCTCATGATGCTCGTCGGATTCGGCGTGAGCGCCGCAGGCGTTCCGGGACGCGTCGGCGGTCGAATCAGCGACTGGCGTTCGTAATCATGACGCGTGGTTGGGGCGTCGTCGAACTCCTTCACAGGACACTGCCACACTGGATACCGAAGGTGTTCTCCGTCGTCACGCAGCTTGGCGACGCGTGGCTGTTCTTCGTCCTCGGTGCGCTCTTGTACTGGTACACCGATGAGCGCGACACGTTCGGGTTCCTCCTCGGTGCGACGCTGGGTGCCCTCTCGCTGACGCTCGCGTTGAAGGGATTCTTCGCGCTAGCACGGCCACGGGATGCGATTCGGTTCGCCGAGGCGACCGGGTACGGATTCCCGAGCGGTCACGCGCTCGGTTCGACCGTGTTCTGGTTCCTCCTCGCGCTCTCGCTCGACCGCTGGTCCCGGAGAGCGAGACTCGCTGCCGCGAGCGTCATCGTCGCAGTAGTCTGCCTCTCGCGTCTCGTACTCGGCGTCCACTTCGCGGTCGACGTGGTGGCTGGCGTCGGCATCGGACTCGTCTACCTCGCCGTCGTGATTTGGGGATTGAAGCGACAACCACGGGCGGCGTTCGGCGTCGCTGTACTGTGTGCGCTCGCGGCCTACGCCGTCGCTGTGCTGTTGTCGCCGGTAGAAACGGCCCTCGCCGAAACCGGCCTCGTCGACGCCGTCACTGCACTCGGCGGCACTATCGGCGCGTTCGTAGCGTGGGAATTAGTCGGCCCGCCGGACGGGACGGTCGGGCGTTGGGCGGGCGCGGTCGGCCTGCTCGTCCTCGGCGGTCTATCGGTTATCGGGCTGAAGGTACCGATTCCGCACGTCGCCGTGTTCGTCATCAACGCGGTCGTTCAGGGAGGAATCGTCGCGTATCCAAAAATAGTTGGTCGCCGGGGAATCGACGGTTAGAACTTCTCCAAGTACTTCTCCTTCTCCCAGTCGGAGACGAAGACGCGGTAGTCAGCGTAGTCAGCGCGCTTAGCTTCGATGAACTTCTCGGTCACGTGCTCGCCGAGGCCTTCCGTGACCACTTCGTCGGCTTCGAGCGCGTCGACCGCTTCGTCGAGGGAACCGGGGAGCGTCGTGATACCGTACTCCTCGCGCTTCTCGTCGTCGAACTCGTAGATGTCCTCACGAACCGGTTCGCCGGGGTCGGCGTCGTTTTCGATGCCTTCGAGCCCGGCCGAGATGACGGCGGCGAGCGCGAGGTAGGGGTTGCACGACGGGTCCGGGCTACGGATTTCGAAGCGCGAACTCGCACCTGCGGCGTCGGGAACGCGGATGAGCGCCGAGCGGTTGGTGTCGCTCCACGCGACGTAGACGGGCGCTTCGTAGCCGGGGACGAGGCGCTTGTAGGAGTTGACCGTCGGGTTCGTGACGGCGGTGAACGCTTCCGCGTGGTTCAGGATGCCGCCCATGAAGTTGTACGCCGTCTCAGAGAGGTTGAACTCGTCGTCGGGGTCGTCGAACGCGTTGCCGTCCTCGGTGAAGAGGCTGATGTGACTGTGCATTCCCGAGCCGTTGATTTCGCTGATGGGCTTGGGCATGAACGTCGCGTGGATGTCATTCTGTTCCGCGACGGCACGAACGACGGCGCGGAAGGTAGCGATGTTGTCCGCCGCCGCGAGCGCGTCCTCGTACTTGAAGTTGATCTCGTGCTGACCGTCCGCGACCTCGTGGTGGCTCGCTTCGATTTCGAAGCCCATCTTCTCCAGCGTGAAGATGATTTCGCGGCGAACGTCGCTCGCCATGTCCTTCGGCGCGAGGTCGAAGTACCCGCCGGAGTCGTGCGGGACGGTCGTCGCGTTTCCGTCCTCGTCCTTCTCGAAGAGGAAGAACTCGGGTTCGGGACCGATGCTGACGGTGTAGCCCATTTTGTCGGCCCTGTCGAGGACGCGTTTCAGCACCTGCCGCGGTCCGCCAGCGAACGGAGTACCGTCGGTGTTCACGACGTCACAGATGAGACGTGCGCTCGCCGAGTCGCCGTTGGAGCGCCATGGAAGGACTGCGAACGTCGATGGGTCCGGTTCGAGACGCATGTCGCTTTCCTGAATGCGCACGAATCCTTCGATGGACGAACCGTCGAACCAGATTCCCTCTTCGAACGCTTTTTCGACCTGGTGGGCAGGAATACTGACGTTCTTCACCGTTCCAGTGATGTCGGTGAACTGGAGACGGACGAAATCGACGTTTTCGGTCTCGATGGCATCGAGAACTTCCTGTTCCTCTGCGGATAGCCCTGTATCCTCATTGGTGGCAATATTTCCGTCTGTCATCTTTATAGACACCCTACGAAAATACATCCACCATTAAAACAGTATCGGTTGGCCAACTGTGCGATTTTGGCCTAGAATTGGATATTCGTAAAATTCTAATGGGTGGAGTGAGTTGGTAGGTGTAATGACGTACGAAAATCTGGATGCGAAACTCGTAAACGAACTACTTGGCGACGGGCGAGCGAGCCTCCGAAGTCTCGCGGAGAAACTGGACGTGTCGGTCACGACCATCTCGAATCACCTCGCACATTTGGAAGAGCAGGGTGTCATACAAGGGTACTCCCCGCGCGTGGATTACGACGAGTTGGGCTACGACGTGACCGCGGTCGTCCAGTTGAAAGTCGAGGGGAACGCCCTTCCGGAAGTCACCGAACGACTGCAGGGCCACGCCCAAATGATAAGCGTCTACGAAGTCACCGGCGACTACGACATCATCGCCATCGGCAAGTTCACCGACACGGACGGGATGAACGAGCAAATAAAGAAACTGCTCATCGACCCGGATATCAAGGAGAGTAACACGAGCGTGGTCCTCAACGCCGCGAGCGAACACGAGCAGTTCAAACTCGACGAGAAATAATCGACCAATACTACTTAGAACCCCGGGTGAGTCTCCTCGGTAATGAGTGTCATTGCGGAGTTCACCATCCGTGCGCCGGACCTCGTCCTCACAGCGACGCTCAACGACATCCCGGAGATGACCGTCGAACTCGAACAGCAGATGGCGAGTTCCGACGAGACCGCACTTCTCATCGTGTGGGCCACGGGCGGGGATTTCGACGCGTTCGACGACGCACTCCGTCGTGACCCGACCATCGAATCGCACGAGATAGTCGAAGAGTTGGACGTTCGGAAGCTGTACCGACTGTGGATGGATCGGGACGAACTCATCGAGGTGTACCCCGCCTACGAGGAAATCGGTGCCGTTCCGATGGCGGGCCACGGTGCATCGGGCACATGGACACGACGGGTTCGGTTTCCCGAACGGGACGCGCTGGTCGAATTTCAACGGTTTTGTAATCGGGAAGGAATCGAGTTTTCCCTCAACCGGTTGTACACGCCGGGGGAGAAGGAATCGGCCTTCCATCTCACGGAAGCACAACGCGAAGCCCTCGTCGCCGCATACGACTCGGGATATTTCGGCGTCCCGCGTGACGCCACCCTCTCCGAGTTGAGTTCGAGACTCGATATCAGCAAACAGTCGGTTTCCGAACGACTTCGACGAGCACAATCCCGCCTCGTCGAGAACACTGTTCTCGGGGAGAAAAAGAAGCAATGAAATAAACAGCCTGAAATATAAGGCTAGCTTTCAGATTGATTCGAACACATTGTACAAGTATCAGTACGCACGCACCACGATTTCAGACACGACTGTATCGATGCATACACACTATCAATGGAACCTCCACAGATGTCTCCCTTAGATAATATCGACACGCCCGCCCCGTCCGTCATCTTCTCCACGCTCGCAAGTGCGCGACGCAGGCTCGTATTGCGAGAACTCCTCGAACACGGACCATCGCTCACGGTGGACGCGCTCGCCGAGCGGATTTCCGCCCACCGGCCGAATACCGACCCGAGACGGGTGTTCGCCCAACTCTATCACAGCCACCTTCCGAAGCTCGAAGACTCCGGCGTGGTTCGTATCGAAGACGACCTCGTGACGCTCGAAGAACACGCGAAAGCCATCGAGCCGTACCTGTTGCTCGCCGAACGGTACGATTCGACGCGCGAAAAATAACGATTACCGCGGGAGTTCAGCCGAAACCGACCCGGAAAGCGGGTCGAAATGACGTTCTATCGTGAACGGTTCGTTTCGCGGGTGAAGGTGGTGCGATGAAATTCGTCCTTCGGCCGAATATGGTCTCGCGGGCGAAGCCCGCTCGACATTCGAGGTTTCTTCGAAACCTCTCTTACATCGCGCCGCCCATACCACCCATGCCACCCATGCCGCCCATGCCGCCGGGGGCACCGCCGGGCGCGCCGCCTTCATCATCGTCGTCGCCGACTTTGCCGCCGGAGAGGTCACCGGCCGCGATGACGTCGTCGATGCGAAGGAGCATGACGGCCGCTTCCGTCGCGCTCTCGACTGCTTGGGTCTTCACTCGGAGGGGTTCGACGACGCCGTCCTCTTCCATGTCCACGATGTCGCCGGTGTAAGCGTCGAGTCCGGCGCTGGTCTGGCCGGCGTCGTGTTTGCTGCGGAGGTCGACGAGCGAGTCGATGGGGTCGAGTCCCGCGTTCTCCGCGAGGGTGCGCGGGATGACTTCGAGCGTGTCCGCGAAGGCTTCGACGGCCAACTGTTCGCGGCCTCCCACGCTGTCGGCGTAGTCGCGCAGGGCGAGTGCGAGTTCCGTCTCGGGTGCACCGCCGCCGGGGAGCACTTTGCCGTCTTCGAGCGTGACGCGAACGACACCGAGGCTGTCCTCGATTGCGCGCTCGACTTCGTCGACGACGTGTTCCGTGCCACCGCGGAGGATGAGGCTGACGGATTTCGCCTCTTCGACTTCCTCGACGAAGATGCGCTGGTCGCCGCCGACGTCCTTCTGGGCGACGCTTCCGGCGAATCCGAGGTCGTCTTCCGTGATGTCGTCGGCGCTGTTGACGAGGGTCGCGCCCGTCGCGCGAGCCAGTTTCTGCATGTCGCTGGATTTCGCACGGCGGACGGCGAGGATGCCTTCCTGTGCGAGGAAGTGCTGGGCCATGTCGTCGATACCGCCGTCGACGAAGACGACGTCAGCGCCGACATCGACCAAGGAGTCTACCATGTCACGGAGCTGTTTCTCCTCTTGGTCGAGGAACTGCTGGAGTTGGTCGGGGTCGGTGACGTTGACTTCCGCGTCGATCTCCGTCTCCGCGATTTCGAGCGCGCCGTCGATGAGGGCCACGTCGGCGTCCTCGGTGAAGTACGGCATGTTGTCGTGGACGCGCTCCTTGTCGATGATGACGCCGTCGACGAGTTCGGAGTTGTCGATGGTGCCACCGACGACCTTCTCGACTTTGATGTTGTCCGTGTCGACGCCGTCCTCGTCTGCGACGCTCTGGACACCGTCAACGACGAGTTCGGCGAGGTGGTCTTTCGCGTTCTCCGCGCCCTTGCCGGTCATCGCCGTGGCGGCGATCTTCTGGAGGTATTCGGTGTCGTCGGCGTCGACCTCGATGGCGTTCTCTTCGAGGACTTCCTTCGCCTTCTCGGCGGCCTGTCGGTACCCCTGTGCGAGGGTCGTGGCGTGGATGTCCTGTTCGAGGAGGTCCTCCGCCTTCTGGAGGAGTTCACCGGCGACGACGACGGCGCTGGTCGTCCCGTCGCCGACCTCGTCCTCCTGCGTCTGGGCGACTTCGACGATCATGTTCGCCGCCGGGTGCTCGATGTCCATCTCCTTGAGGATGGTCACGCCGTCGTTCGTGACGACGACGTCGCCCATCGAATCGACGAGCATCTTGTCCATCCCTTTCGGGCCGAGTGTGGTACGTACGGACTCTGCGACCGCCTTTCCGGCGGTGATGTTCATCGACTGTGCGTCCCGTCCGGAGGTTCGCTGGCTGTCCTCGGAAAGAACGATAAGCGGCTGATTGCCCATTGGCTGTGACATAGTCATCAGATTCGTTGATTGCGATTCTATATAAATGTTCCCATGGCGGAGTGAGAACGTGGCACACAGGTCTCTCGCAGGCAAGCGCCACGAAATAACACGGAGTATTTATATGTGAATCGAAGGATTAGCCGCTGAACTGGTGGTACTCCATCCCTTGCCGCTTCATCTCGTTGCGTTTGCGTTCGAGGAACGAGTACACCGACCCGTGTGGCGCACCGTCGAGGAGCATCTCCGCGGCGCTTCGGACGGCCTCGACCTGCGGCGGTTGCCCGATGATACCGAGCGTCGTTCCGTAGATGACCACGTCCGCGCCCGTCAGTTCCTCCATCAACTGTCGCGTTCTGCCGTTCTCGCCGATGAGACGGCCTTTGTGTCGCTGAAGGTCGTTCTTGTTGCGTGCGGCGGCTTCGATATCCACGAGGTCGAACAGCATCATGTCGTCGTCGAGGAGGGCGAGCGCCTCCTCCGGCGAGAATCCGCGTCCGATGGCCTTGACGATTTCCGGCGCTTTCAGTCCGCGAACGGGGTCACCCGTCTGTTCGACGCGAACGGAACCGTCGTCCGAGTCGATATCGAGACGCACCTCTGCACGGCTTTCGATTTCGCGCATCGTCTCACCACCTTGGCCGATGAGAACACCAATCCTATCCTGCGGAATCGTCACGTGCTTCATACGAAATTCTATCACATGAGGCCGTTTAAGCCCTTCCCTACCACCTTTTGCTGTCGTTCGAAAGAGCTTCGCTCTTTCGTGATGACGAAAATCTCCGATTTTCGAACCACGGTCAGGGACAAGAACCAGCGCCGCGCGACGCTGGTTCTGGCCTACTTCCCTGGCAAAATCTGGACCAAAAGCCTTCTCACCTCCGTACAGGGGTTCGTCGGCCCGGAAATCGGAGATTTTCCGGTGAAAGGACGAAGACAATGGTAGTTGTCGCACGCCGTTTCGGGTGTTCGTATCACGCGCTACAGTCAACGCATCGCTACGATATTTCGGCGGAAAATCACAGTTTCGACTCGGCGTTCTCCCGAATCCACGTTTCGAGTTCGTCGCCGTGGATGTCGATTCCTTCCCGCCGGAAGAACGAGGCGACGTTCTCACAGTCCCGCGTCAGGAACTCGCCGCTGTTCGGGTGGTGGAACGTGACGGCCTGACCGACGTCGATGATACAGAGTTCGCCGTTGCTGACGAGGATGTTGTACTCCGAGAGGTCGCCGTGGACGAGGCCCGCATCGAACAGTCGGCGCATGTATTCCCGAACGACTTCGAAGGCAGTCTGGGGGTTTTCGAGTCTCGCGTCCGCGAGCGTGGGCGCGCGACGACCGTCGTTCCCCATGAACTCCATCACCAGCACGTTTCGCTGGACCGCAAGGGGTTCCGGGACGCGAACGCCTGCCTTTCGTGCGCGTTTGAGGTTGGCGGACTCCTTTCTAACCCACGCGAGGACGATCCGTTTTTTGTCCCCACCGAGCTCTTCGAATCGGGGGTCGCCGACGAGATACTCACGCATGTCGCGGAAGTTGCTGGCGCTGATACGATAGATTTTGACCGCGACCTCCTCGTGTTCGTCGTCGCCGCCCAGTGCGCTGTAGACGGTCGCTTCCTTGCCCGACGAAATCGGCCCGCCGAACGCCTCAACGTAGCCGTCCTGAACGAGTTTGTACAGTGCAGCCAACGTCGCGTCATCGAAGACGGACTGCTCGACTTTGAACTGGTCAGAGTCCTTGATCCGTTCTCTGAACTGGTTGAACTCACGGTCACGCCGCCGTGCGATGCGGTCCGCTTCGGTGTCGGAGACGTCTATCTCCTCCCACTCGTCGCCGGGGGCGTCCGCGTTGTCCGGGTCGAGCAATCCGTACTCCTCGTTCATCTACTTCCGACTATGTGGAGGAACCGTAAAAGGGTGGCCCGTTCGGTCAGTAGGATTCGCGGTGCAGGATTTCGTCGACGGACCGACGCGGCAGTCGGTCCGGTTCCTCGCCGCCGCTCGGTCCAACCGCGAGCAGCATCACGGGAATCTCGTCGTCGGGCAGGCCGAGGAACTCCGCGATTCCTTCCTGGTCGAATCCGATCATCGGCGTCGCTGTCAGGCCGCGTGCGTGCGCGGAGAGCATGAGGTTCTCCGCGGCGAGGCTGGCGTTCCGAATCGCGTAATCCCGACCCATTCCGTCGTCCTCGTACATCTCGGCCGTCTGTGCCTTCGTCTGCTGGGCGGTTTCCTCGTCCATGCGGCCCGCGTCGACCCAATCCTCGAACACGCGGTTCGCCGTCTTGGCGTTCGTGTGGCCGACGACGAGGATGGCCGTCCCCGCATCGCGGATGTGTTCTTGGCCGTAGGCGAGTTCGACGACTTCGTCCAGTCGTTCCTCGTCCTGCACGGCGACGAACTCCCACGGTTGGAGGTTGTACGAGGAGGGCGCGATTGCCGCGTCCTCGATGAGTGCTTCGAGCGTCTCGTCGGAGATGTCCTCCTCCGGGTCGAAGTTGTGGCCCGAGCGCCGGGTTTGCAGTCCTTCAATGAGTTCGGGAAACTCCGCGTCGTGTGCGACGTCTTCGGCAGCGAGTTGTTTGGACATACACGTCACAAGGAAGCGAGTATTTAACCGAAGCACGGAAACGGCCGTGATTTCCGATTGGAGTGTGGTAGCAGTCACCGCTGAAAATGGCCGTCGCAGTCGCTACCGGGGTATGAATTCGACAAAAGTCCGTCCCTACTCAGTTGATGTGTCCTTCGCGTCGGAGTTGGTCCGCCTGTTGCTTCTCGTAGCGCCACGTGATGTCCGCCTTCTCGTCCTGCCAATCCCACGGTTCGACGAGGACGATGTCGTCCTCACGAATCCAGACGCGTTTTTGCATCTTTCCGGGGATTCGAGCGGTTCGTTCCTTGCCATCGGCACAGCGCACTTTCACCCGGTTGGCACCGAGCATGTTCGTGACTGTGGCGAATACCTCGTCGTCGTCCGGCATTCGGAGGTTGTTCCGTCCACTGCTGTCACTCATGTTTCACCCCCACGTTCGTGTGGTACACCTTTAAATCCGCCGTCCGTCGTTCGGGTCGGGAATGACGACTTTGACCGTCGAGGAGGTGGCAACGGACGAGGAGTGGCGAACCGCGATTCCCGTCCTCCAACAGTTGTGGACGGACGCCGACTTCGCCGAGATTCGCGCGTGGCGGGAGGAACCGAGATATCGGCTGTTCGGCGCGTACGAGGACGAGTTGGTCGGCGTCGCAGGCGTCTCCATACAGCGCGTTTTGCACCACGTCCGGCACGCGTGGATACACGACTTCGTCATCGCCGAGGGACACAGAGGGGAAGGACACGGGTCCACCCTTCTCGAGTGGATACAGGGGTGGGCGGGCGAACGAGGCTGTGAGTACGTCGCGCTGGCGGCCAAACTCGAAAACGAGTCCGCTCGGCGATTTTACGAGGAAAACGACGTCGAACGGTGGGGGTACGTCATGGAGACGAAGCTGTAACGCTCGTCTCGCCAACTGTCGGTTTTAAGGCGGTGGCAGACGCAATCCGGCCTATGTTCGACAAACTCGGTGCGAAAGGTATCGTGGGTCTGCTCGCGCTCGTCGCCGGAATCGCCGTTATCGCCGTTCAGAGCCTCATCATCGCGGCCGGAATCGGCCTCGTCGTCGTCGGATTCGTCCTGACCGCGTGGGGACTCGTCTCCGGCCTGCTGGCCAACTTCGGGATGGGTGGAATGATGGGCGGCGGATTCGAATAATCGGTGGGAAATAACGTTCGAGCCGAAACGGCAGTCGGAAAACGAAACGGAGAGGAAAGTCGGTTATTCTGCTTCTCGAAGCTTCTCGCGGCCGGGTTCGATGAGTTCGTCCAAGTATGACGCCAGCGCTCCCTTGGCGTCCGCCGGGTGGAGTTCGCCGCTCTCCAAGTCGTCTTCGAGCGACTCGTAGTCGTCGTATTCGAGGTTGCCGCCGTACTTGTCGGGACGTTCGACGACGACGTTCTCGAAGCGCGGGAAGACGTGATACTCGAATATTTGGAGAACCGGATTTTCGAGGTCCCCGTCGGGGTCGCGGGTCGGCGGGCAGAACGCGCCGTTGACCTTCTCCTCGATGTCCTCGGTCGAATCCTCCATGGAGATGGTGACGCCCTTGCTGGAGGACATCTTCCCCTCGCCGGAGGAGAGTTCCGCGATGAGCGGCGTGTGGAGGCAGGTCGGCGACTCGTAGCCGATGCTCGGGAGCGTGTCGCGGGCGAGCATGTGGACCTTGCGCTGTTCCATCCCGCCGATGGCGAGGTCCAAATCGAGGTACTCGATGTCGAGCGACTGCATGAGGGGGTAGACCGCCTGCGAGACCTTCGTGGAGTCGCCGCTCTGAATTTCGGACATCGCCCTGCTCGCGCGGTTGAGCGTCGTCTCCAGTTCGAGCGAGTGGAGGTCGAGGACGTAGTCGTCGTCCATCTGGAACTCGGAGCCGAACCGGAACTCCGTGTTCTCCTCGTCCAACCCGTAGGCGATGAACTGCTCCTTCATCCGCTCGGCCGTCCCCCGAATCTCCTCGAACGACCCCTTGTCGTTCAGGTAGGCGTGGACGTCGGCGAGGAGGATGACGACTTCGAAGCCCGCGTCCTGCAAGTCGATGAGCTTGTTCGCGGTGAGCATGTGCCCGATGTGGAGGACGCCGGAGGGTTCGTAGCCAACGTAGGCGCGCTTGCCCTCGGGGTTCTCCGCGAGTTCGCGCACTTCCTCTTCGGTCACCAACTCCTCGGCGTTCCGTGAGATCAACTCGTAGGCATCCATGCCCGGAAAAAGATGATTCACTGGCTTTAGGGTTGCGTCATCGCGTTACCGAGAATCGTACGTCCCAACAGCCAAGTCGTCCGGGGCGAAATGCGGAGGTATGAACGGAACACGGATCGGCCTCTGGTTGGCCGTCGTCGGTGGACTCGCGCTGTATCCCGCCATTCGCCTGCAGGAGGGCGTCGGGACCACGCTCCCCGAATACGTCTTCCTCTACGCGGCCGTGCTGGCCGTCGGGTTCGGAGCCGCCATCTGGGGGTTGAGCGTCCTTCGGACGCTGACGACGGACTGGACGACGTGAAAAACAGGGCGAACAAGAGCTTAGTTGCCGAACGAAGACGACGACCCGCGGCCGTCCGCCCGCCGTTCGGCCCTGTGTTCGCTGATGAGTTGGTCGAGTTGCTCGGCCGTCTCCTCTTTCTGTCGCTCCTCGGCGCGGTCGTGCCAGTCGTCGATGACGGCTTCCACCTCGGATTCGCGCGCCACGGCGAGTTCGTCTATCTCCTGAATCGACACCTCGTCCGCGGGACCGACCGGGACGTCGCGGTCGAACAACACCTCGTCCGCAACGTCCGAAATTCCGCCCGCCTTGAGGACGACCCGCGGGCCGATATCGGCCAATCGCTCGGCGGTCGAACGACCCGCGCCACTCGCATCGCGGAGATAAACCACGTCGCCCTCGGCGAGTCCGTAGCTCTCGTGGGCGGCGTCGATGGCGTCGTTGGTGAACTTCGCGACCGGTTTGACGGCGGCGAGTCCCGCCTGCTTCTCCGAGACGTCGCTGAAGTTCGAGTGGTCGAGTTTCCACAGTTTCTTGAGACGGGCGAGTTTGCCCTCCAACTCCTCGATTTTGTCGTTGCGGTCGTCGAGTTCGTCCTCTAATCGGTTGTTCTCGCGCAGGAGCCGCGAAATGTCCCGGCGCTCGCGGGCGTTCTGGCGCTCCTCTCGTCGCGTGTCCGACAGTTCGGTTTCCAACTCCTCGATTCGCTCGTCCCTCTCCTCGACCGTCCCGTTCAACTCCGTCGTGTGCGACTGCAACCGTTCGACCTGCGATTCGAGTTGCTTGATTCGCTTCTCCTCGGCCGAGAGTTCGCGGACCGTATGTTCGGATTCCTCCTCTTCGGGTTCCGGGTCGTCCGAGAGGTCCCGGAGGACGCTCTCGACGCTCTCGTCGTTCGCCACGACGCGGGCGGTGACTTCCCCTCTGCTCATTCCCGGCGGCACCTTTCGGGCGATTCGCTCGAACTGGTCCTCGTGGCTGTCGAAGGCGAAGAACGCCGCGGCCATCGCGTCGCGTTGGTGGTCGTTGTCGTACCCGTCCTCCCGCGTCCGGTGTTGCTTTTCGTCCACCGGCAGGTCGCGCTCGGGCGTCCACCCGGCGGCGTCGAAA
Source organism: Haladaptatus sp. HS23 (assembly GCF_056892285.1). Classification (NCBI taxonomy): domain Archaea; kingdom Methanobacteriati; phylum Methanobacteriota; class Halobacteria; order Halobacteriales; family Haladaptataceae; genus Haladaptatus; species Haladaptatus sp. HS23. The sequence goes on from NZ_JBXGLH010000001.1 coordinate 709,773, forward strand.
CTCCGGCGGAACTTCTCCACGGTCTCCGGCATCGGCGTCACGTCCGCCGCGACGATGACGGGCCGTCCGCGCTCGATTATCCATTCGATGACGTCGGCGGTGTCGGCGGTTCGCGTACTCAACACGTCGAGGAGGGTACCGTCCAAATCGGTCATCGCGACGGCCGTCGTGGTGCCGGGGTCGATGCCGACGATGACGTGGTCGCGGCGCTTCGCGAGGGGTTCGAACTCGATACCGTCGCGGCGGAGTCGTTCGACTTCGACCCGAGTGTCACCGGAGCGGCGGGACGAAACGGGAATGTCGCTCGGGCGGGCCTCCACGTCGAACGTCGCGTTGGAGTAGCCGCCGTACTTCTCCGTCACCTCGCGCTCGTAGTCGAGTCCGGCGCTCCGCAGTTCGGATTCGACCTTCCGGGAGAGTTCTTTCACCGAGCCGTGAATCCGGCGGGTGTAGCGGTCGGCGCTCCACCCGCCTTTTCCGGTCGAACGCCCCCGAGAGACTTTGACACGCGTCGTATCGGTAAAGGCGGACACTTCCTGTCCGACGTTCATCGCGGCGAGGCGGGCCGCGGCCTCCGCTTCGCGCATCGGTTTCTTACCGTAGGGAACGCCGTGGCGCGATGCGACCCGCGAGAGGGGTTCGGGTCGTTCGGCGCCCGTCACCTGTACGAGACGGGTTTCGTCCGGCAGGCTTCCGAGGAAGTTGACGAGGGCGTTCTTGTCGGCGGCGAGTTCGTACATGTTGTCCGTCGCGACGAACGTCGGTTCGTCGCGTTCGATGAGCCGCCGAAGCTTGCGGTAAGAGACGACATCGCGGTCCATCTCCTCGCCGTCGTAGACGACCAGTGCGTAAGAGGGAGAATCGCCCCGAACGTCCCCGCTTTGGATATCGACACCGAAAACGAGGGTGTCAAGGGCACTCGTGCGCTCGCTCACGGGTCGTGGTACGGACCCTCGAAATATAAATCCGGCGCGGGTGGTAGCGTGTCCCGTGGTGGAACTCCCTCGACACAAGATAGACGTTCCCCACCCCGTTCGCGTCACTCCAGTTCCGCGACGCCGACGTAGACGAGAACGGAGTAAACGAACAGGCAGACGAGGAGCGCGAACGAGAGGAACATCGTTGGAGCGGAGAGATAGCGCGCGGTCCGGTAAGAGAGTACGAGGCGGCCGAACCCGAGGAGGACGAAACTGACGACGGTGAGGCCGAACGCGCCGAGTCCGAGGAGCGTGAACGTGCGCTTTCGCATCGATTGTGGCGAGTTACTCCGCGACTATAGCGGTGTCGTTCGCGGGTTCGAGGACGTAGCTGTGTTCGATGTCCGCGTCGTAAAACGGCGCTACGGGCTGTATTCGTCGGAGTTGCGTTCTCCCGTCCTATCAGGGGACAGGCCTATGTCACGGACACTCACGATCAGCAAACGTTGCCGTAACTACTGGTTATAAAATTCTGCGTGAATATGCGTATTACACATGAGCAACGACGGGTCCCGATTCGATACTCGAAGCGTTCACGCGGGACAGGAGCCGGACCCCGCGACGGGAGCGGTCGCTCCGCCGCTCTATCAGACCACGTCCTACGCGTTCGAGGACGCGGACCACGCCGCCGACCTGTACGCGTTGGAAGCCGACGGCCACATCTACTCCCGCTTGAGCAACCCGACGGTCGAGATGTTGGAGGAGCGCATCGCCTCGCTCGAAGGCGGAACCGGTGCGGTCGCCACCGCCAGCGGCATGGCCGCGCTGGACGCCCTCACGCTCGTCCTCGCCGAAACGGGCGACAACGTCGTTCTCTCCACCGACACCTACGGCGGCACGACGGCCTACTTCGCCCACACCGCGTCCCGTCGAGGTATCGATGCCCGCCTCGTGGACACGCTGGACTACGACGCTTACGGGGACGAAATCGACGAGGACACGGCGTTCGTCCACGTCGAAACCGTCGGCAACCCGTCGCTCGTCACGCCCGACTTCGAGCGCGTCGCCGACATCGCACACGACCACGGCGTCCCGCTCGTCGTGGACAACACGTTCGCCACGCCCGCGCTCTGTCGGCCGCTCGAACACGGCGCGGACGCCGTCTGGGAGTCAACGACGAAGTGGCTCCACGGAAGCGGGACGACGGTCGGCGGCGTCCTCGTCGATGGCGGCGATTTCGACTGGAGCGACTACCCCGAAATCGGCGGCGAGAACCCGGCGTACCACGGTGTGAACTTCTCCCGAGACTTTTCGGACGCGCCGCTGGCCGCCGCCGCGAGGCTTCGGTCGGTTCGAAGCCTCGGCAACCAACAGTCCCCGTTCGACGCGTGGCAGACCCTCCAAGGAATCGAGACGCTGCCGCTTCGGATGGACCGACACTGCGAGAACGCCGCCATCGTGGCGGAGTATCTCGCGGACCACGAGGAAGTGGCGTGGGTCGCCTATCCCGGCCTCGACGAGCACCGAACGCACGACAACGCGAGTCGGTATTTGGACGGGGGGTACAGCGGCATGATAGCCTTCGGCCTCGGGGAATACGAGGCGAGCAAGACGTTCTGCGAGGCGGTGGACCTCGCCTCCTTCCTCGCCAACATCGGGGACGCGAAGACGCTCGTCATCCACCCGGCGAGCACGACCCACGCCCAACTCTCGCCCGACGAACAGCGGGCGGCGGGCGTCACGCGCGACCTGATTCGCCTGTCGGTGGGCATCGAGAACCCCGCGGACATCCTGTCGGATCTCGATAGGGCCATCGAGACGGCGACGAATCGGACGGAAACGGACGAATCTACACGAACCGAGGACCCGACACGATGACCGATACGAGCGACACGAACGACGCGCGCCGGACACACGACTCGTCGACGGCAGATTCGGCCGACTCGTTCGACTCCTCGCTGTCGCTCGGGGCGTTCGAGTTCGAGTGCGGAGAGGAGATTCCGGAGTTGCACGTCGCCTACGAAACCTACGGCGAGTTCACCGGCGACAACGCGATCCTCGTCTGTCACGCGCTGACCGGAAGCCACCACGTGACGGGGGCCGCCGACGGACAGGGCGAAGGCTGGTGGGACCAAATCGTCGGCCCCGGTAAAGCCATCGACACGCACGAACAGTTCATCGTGGCCGCGAACGTTCCGGGGTCGTGCTACGGCACCACCGGTCCGGCCAGCACGAACCCCGAGACGGGCGAACCGTACGGCTCCGACTTCCCCGCCGTCACCGTCGGTGACTGGACTTGCGTCCAGAAACGACTCCTCGACGAACTCGGCATCGACGGATTGCGGGCCGTCGTCGGCGGGAGCGTCGGGGGCATGAACACCCTCGAATGGGCGAAGCGATACCCCGAGATGGTCGAGCGCGTGGTTCCGGTTGCCACCGCGGCCCGTCTGGACCCGCAACTCGTCGCCCTCTCCGCCGTCGCACGTCGGGCAATCACCTCCGACCCCGCGTGGCAGGGCGGGGACTACTATCCCGACCACCCGGACACGGGGTTGGCCCTCGCCCGGCAACTCGGTCACATCACGTACCTCTCGAAGGACTCGATGGACGAGAAGTTCGGTAGGGACTTCGCCGACGGGTCGCCGGGGTCGTTCCCGTCGAACGACGGCATCCCCGGGTTCGGTGCCGACTCCTACCGCGACGTCGAGAGCTATCTCGATTATCAGGCGGAGAAGTTCGTTCGGCGGTTCGACGCGAACAGCTATCTCCGTCTCACGCACGCCATGGAGAACTACGACCTCGCCGCCGGATGCGACTCGGACGCGGACGCGCTCGCTGACTTCGATGGAGAGGCGCTCCTCATATCGATTTCCGGCGACTGGCACTTCACGGTCGAACAGTCCGATTACCTCATGGAAACGTTCCAAGCGGCGGGCGTCGAAGCGACACATCGCTCGCTCCACAGCGACCACGGCCACGACGCATTTCTCACCGAACCCGAACTGGTCGGCCCGCCGATTCGACGGTTCCTCTCCTCCGATTCGAGCGACTTCGCGCCGGTTCACGCCAGCCTGTTCGCCCAATAACCGTCCTCTTCGGCCGTGTCACTAATTAGCGTCCACACCGTCCAGAGTGCGAGATGGGAACTCGACCGCTTCTGCCGTCTCGAACGCTCACCGTCGCCATCGTCACCGTCGTCGCAATCCTGCTCGTCACCGCGAGTTGGGGGTTCGTCCCGGTGAACGGAATCGTTCGGGCAGAGAGCGCACGGGGGACAGGAGAATTACAGCAGGAACGACGGGCACCGAACGTGCAAGGGGCAGGACAGCAAGCGTGTGATTTCTCGACGCTCTACGACCGAAGCATCGACTCCGTCGTCTCCGTCGGCGTCGAAACGCGACGTGGTGCAGGCGAAGGGTCCGGGTTCGTCTACGAGCTGTCGAACGGCGTCGGCTACGTGGTCACGAACCAGCACGTCGTCGCGGGGGCGACCCGACTCCGCGTCCAGTTCAATCGCGGTCAGTGGCGGAACGCGGACGTGGTCGGCACCGCGCCCCGACGCGACCTCGCGGTCCTCCGCATTCGAAACGTCCCATCTTACGTCGATTCGCTCCCGGTCGCCGAGCGCCGAGCGGAACCCGGACAGTCCGTCGCCGCCCTCGGCAGTCCCCTCGGCCTCCAAGGGACCATCACGCAGGGCGTCGTCAGCGGGGTCAATCGGACGCTTCCATCGCGCCACGGGGCGGCCATTTCCGGTGTCGTCCAGACCGACGCGGCCATCAATCCGGGCAACAGCGGCGGACCGCTCGTGAACTGTGATGGCCGCGTCGTCGGCGTCAACACCGCCGGAATCGTCGGCGGCGAAAACCTCGGCTTCGCGATTTCGGCGGCGATGCTTCGCGAAACAGTGCCGCCGCTAGTCCGTGATGCGCGCCGAAAAAATCAGTCGGAAATCTCGATGCGGTCGCCGTCGTCGGTTTCCTCCTCGACGATGGGGAGTCTGACTTCGAGGACGCCGTTGCGGTAGGTCGCCTCGATACCGTCTTTCTCGACCGACTTGGGCATCGTCACGCGTTCCGAGAGTTCGCGGGCGCGAGTGAAGTCCTCGCCCGTCACCTCGTGCTTCGCGACGATGGTGAGCGTGTCGTCCGTGAGCGAGAGTTCTATCTCCTCCTTCTCGAATCCGGGGAGATCGGCCACGAGGACGAACCCACCGTCGTGTTCTTTCAAGTCCACGTGCGTTCCGCCGTCGTGTACGCGCGTCCCGCTTCGGGGTTCCCCGCGGAAGTCGCTCGTGCCCCACATTCGGGCGCGCATCTGTTCGAACATTCGGTCCATGTCCTCAAAGGGAGTGTATCGTTCCATGACAATCACCGAATGTATTAGACGACGTGTGAGATATTAAAGGTATCGAGACACAGGATATCACGTGTTTCAGCTCGTCTAACGCCGAAATTCTGATTTTCTGTCGAGGATACGTCGTTCAAATCGCGTTCTTTCGTCCCAGCACGTCGTGGAGTTCGTTCATGTGCGAGACGATGGTGTCACAGGCGGGTGCGACGGCGGGTTTCGGTTCGAATCCGACGGCCAATCCCGCGACTTCGAGCATCGGAAGGTCGTTCGCGCCGTCGCCGATTGCCACGGTGTTCACCATGTCCACGCCCAGTTCCTCCGCGAGCGCTTCGAGCGCGTCGTCCTTCGTCCCCTCGATGAGCGGTCCCTCCACTTCACCCGTCAGTTTCGTACCGTCGTCCAGCAACCGGTTGGCGACGATGGTGTCCACCGAGACGCCCTCGCGTTCGAGCGCGTCTTGGACGCCCCACTCGAATCCGCCGGTGAGGATGGCGACGTGGGTTCCCTTCTCCTCCAGTTCGCCGAGGATTTCGGCGGCACCGGGGCGGAGCGTCACCTCCGAGAACGCGTCTGCGGCCTTTTTGACCGGCAACCCTTCGAGGAGGGCCGCCCGTTCGCGGAGACTCTCCGCGTAACTGAGTTCGTCGTTCATCGCTCGGGCGGTGATGTCCGCCATCTCGTCGGCCGCACCGACCTGCTTCCCGAGGAGGACGGTCATTTCCGAATCCGAAAGCGTTCCGTCGAAATCGAACGCGACTAACGTCATTCGAGTCGTGCTTCACAACCCAGCGGTATAAAGTTCGATGCACGTCATCGGCGACAAACACCAAGAGCTATAACATATCTGTCGAGATATGCGAACGTACCTGAATGAGTTCCGATAGCGACATTCCGATAGACCCCGACGGTTCCTCGGGACCGAACGTCCCGGATATCGACCTCCGAAGTATCTTCAGCAACACGCTCCTCATCGCCCTCGTCATCGTTCTCATCGCCGCCCCAGTGGTTGGATTCCTCTCGTGGACGCCCACTGAAGAGGGGAACGTGCAGGTCGTGAAAAAGTGGGGTGCCGCGACGGGAACGGTGTTCGAACCGGGTGCCCACTTCATCAACCCGGTTTCACAAGACACCGTGTCACTCTCCACGCGTCCCCAGTCCTACACCATGTCCAGCCAACAGGGCGAAGGGAGCAAGTCCGATACCGACGACTCCATCACCGTCCTGACGGAGGACGGACTACGCGTGGACATCGACATCACCGTTCGGTATCGCGTGGACGCGGGACAGGCAGTGAAGTTCTACAAGAACTACCGGACGCTCGAATCCGCGGAGCAGCGACTCATCCGTCCGAGCATTCGGTCCGTACTCCGCACCGAGGCGGGTGCGCTCCCAGTGACCGAAATCTACACCGGAAAAGGCCAAACGAAACTGAAGCAAGCCGCCCAGAGCGCCCTGAAGAAGGATTTCGCCCGCGACGCCCTCATCCTCGAAGCGGTCCAGATTCGGAAGGTCAACCTGCCGAAACAGTACGAACAGGCGGTCGAGCAGAAGGAGATAACGAAACAGCGCCGCCAGCAGAAGGAGAACGAACTCGAAGTCGAGAAACTCGAAGCCGACCGGAGGAAGATCGAGGCGAACGGGGAGGCGGAAGCGAACCGCATCCTGAGCGAATCGCTCGACCAGAAGGTCCTCACACAGCAGTACATCGACAAACTCGACGATACCGATACGGTCTACATTCCGGTCGGCAGTGACGGCTATCCGCAGTTCGTGCGGAACATCGGCGGACCGAACGACGATTCGTCGTCAGGGTCGTCCACCAATTCGACGAACGCCTCGACCTAATGGCCAACGACGCCACGACCCGATTGACGAAGTTGGTCCTCGCCGCGGCCGGGTTCGCCGTGCTCGCGATTCTCCTCGGCGTCGTCGTCCGGTCGTTGGTGAGTTGGAAGGCCGCGCTCCTGCTGTGCGTCGTCCTCGTCCCGGCGGCGCTTCTGTCCTACCGACTCAGTCGGGCGGAACGCGCCTACGACCGGGGACGGTACGGCGTCGGTCGCCGCGTCGTGACGGAGCGAATCACGCTCGATGACGTGAAGTGTGATGTCTGTGGCATTCGCGACGGAAACGGTACTCGGCGGCGGTTCGTGAAGGAACTCGTCGTCGATGGCGTCCCGGTCGCGCTGGTCGAAAGCGGACACAACGACTACTGTCGGTCGTGTTTCGCGGCCGAGTCGGAGGGAGACGATAGGAGGAGCGGAACGGAACGGGAGAAAACGGAGCGACCGACGACCGGCCGACGCGAGCGGAACGAGTAGCGCCACTGACCGGTGATTTTCCCCCACCTGACAATATATTTTCAAAAATGAAAATAAGAAAACATATTGGCAATCTTCGCTGTGAGAGAAAGGGTTAACGGGTGTGGGGTGTATTCTCTCCAGCAATGAAGGTTCTCGTCACGGACCCAATCGCGGACGCGGGTCTCGACCGACTTCGCGAAAGCGGTTACGAGGTAGAGACGGCCTACGACGTAGAAGGCGACGCACTATTGAACGCTGTTTCTGACGTAAACGGACTCATCGTCCGCTCCGGGACGGACGTCAACCGCGACGTGTTCGAGGCCGCATCCGACCTAGTCATCGTCGGGCGCGCGGGTATCGGCGTGGACAACATCGATATCGACGCCGCGACGGAACACGGCGTCATGGTGGCGAACGCGCCGGAGGGCAACGTCCGCGCCGCCGCCGAACACACGGTGGCGATGGCGTTCGCCGCCGCGCGCTCGATTCCACAAGCACACGTGCGGATGAAAGGCGGCGAGTGGGCGAAAGGCGACTACCTCGGAACGGAACTGAACGGCAAGACGCTCGGCATCGTCGGCCTCGGCCGGGTCGGGCAGGAAGTCGCCAAGAAACTCGACAGCCTCGGCATGAACCTCGTCGCGTACGACCCGTACATCAGCGAGGACCTCGCCAAACAACTCGGCGCGGAACTGGTCGAACTGGACGACTGTCTCGACCGTGCCGATTTCCTGACCGTACACACGCCGCTTACCCCCGAAACGGAGGGGCTCATCAGCACGGAGGAACTCGCACAGGTCGAAGGCGGCTATCTCATCAACTGCGCCCGAGGCGGCGTCGTGGACGAGGACGCGCTCGCCGAAGCAGTGGAGGACGGCATCCTCGCAGGTGCAGCACTGGACGTGTTCGCCCAGGAACCGCTCCCCGAAAACAGCCCACTGCTCGACGTGGACGACGTCATCCTCACGCCTCACCTCGGCGCGAGTACGGAAGCCGCACAGGAGAACGTGGCCACGAGTACCGCGGACCAGGTGGTCGCCGCGCTCCGCGAGGAACCGGTCATCAACGCGCTCAACGCGCCGTCCGTCGAGGAGAGCGCGTTCCCCCGCGTCCGTCCGTACATCGAACTCGCCGAGACGGCGGGCAAAATCGCCACGCAACTACTCGACGAGCGCATCGAGCGCATCGAGGTGAACTACGAGGGCGACATCGCCGAGGAGGACGTGGACCTCGTCACCGCCAGTGCCCAGAAAGGCGTCTTCCAACCGCTCGAATGGCAGGTTAACGCCGTCAACGCGCCGCAGATAGCCGAGGAACGCGGCGTCGAAGTGACCGAGAGCAAAACCCGGCAGGCCGCCGACTTCCAGAGCCTCATCTCCGTCACGGTCGAAAGCGACGACGAGGAGATCACGGTCGAGGGAACCCTCTTCGCCGACGACGACCCGCGAATCGTCCGCATCGACGGCTACCGCGTCGACGCCATTCCGCACGGCCACATGCTCGCGGCCCGTAATCAGGACAAACCCGGCGTCATCGGATACGTCGGCACCGTTCTCGGCGAACACGACGTCAACATCGCGGGCATGTTCAACGCCCGCGAGAACAACGGCGGCGAGGCGCTGTCGGTGTACAATCTCGACAGCGAACTCAGCCCTGCGGCGAAGGAGGCGCTCGAAGCGGACGAGCGCATCATCGAAGTTCGGAGCATCGAACTGAACGGAAACTGAAAAACCGAACTCGCTGCGGCGAACTTTTTATACGGAGACGAAGCCAGCAGTGGATATGATGACCAAGCGAACGCCCCCTTGACCGCTTGCTCTGCCGCGAAAGACGGACTCAAGTAGCCGCCGTCCGACGTTCGAGACGTGTCGGACGACCAAGGAACCGCGGGCACGGTACGGGAAACGACGCCGAAACGGTACCGAAACGAAGAGGACCGTTCGGAGCGCCTGTTCTCGGGATACTCGGGGCGACTCCTTCTGACGGTTTCTCTCGGCTGGACCGCGATTCAGGCGGGGCGGCTCGTGCTCTCGCCGATGCTCCCGACCGTCATGGACCGGCTCCGTATCACGGAGGTTCAGGCGGGATTCGCGCTCACGCTACTTTGGGGCCTGTACGCGCTCGGGCAGTATCCGAGCGGTCGTCTCTCGGACAGTCTCACGCGCAAAACGCTACTCGCCGCCGGACTCACTCCGCTCGTCGTCGGGTTCGCCACCCTCGCCAGCGCGCCGACCTACACGGTATTTCTCCTCGGCGCGGCGCTGGTCGGGAGCGGCGCGGGTCTGTATCCGACCCCCGCCCGTGCGCTCATTTCGGACCTGTTCGTCGCCAAGCGTGGCAAGGCGTTCGGGCTACACACGTCGTCGGGGGACACCGGCGGTGCGGTGGCGGCCGCGCTCGCCGTCGCGGTGCTCGCGGTGGCGATGTGGCGGGCGGCGTTCGCGCCAGTTATCGCCGTGCTCGCCGTCGTGTTCGTCCTGCTCCACCGGTGGAGCCGCGAAGCCTATACGCCCCCGTCCGTCTCCCGAACGGCGGTCGTTGCGGCGTGTCGCGATGTCGTGACGACCGCCCGCAGGCTCGGCGACCGGAAGACGACGGCGATACTGGTCGCCTACTCCCTGTTCGCGTTCGTCTGGCAGTCGTCCGCCGGGTTCCTCCCGACGTTCCTCCAGGAATCGAAGGGGTTCTCGGCCGGACTCGCAGGTGCCGGGTTCGCCGCCATGTTCGTCGTCGGTGCGCTCGTGAAACCGATTTCGGGGTCGCTCGGCGACCGGATATCGCGTCCCATCGTCGCCGCCGGGTCGCTCATCGTAGCGACGGCCGCCCTCGCGGGACTCCTCGCGGCGAGCAGGACGCCCGTCGTCGCGTCGTGCGTCGTGATTTTCGCGGTCGGACTGATGGCCTACCCGCCCGTCATGCAGGCGTATCTGATGGACGTATTTCCGGACGGGAGCATGGGCGGCGACCTCGGCGCGACGCGAACCGTCTACATCGGACTCGGCAGCCTCGGCCCGACGTACGTCGGGTACGTCGCCGGACGCTCGGGATACGAAACGGCGTTCGCCGGACTGCTCGCGTGTCTGCTCGTCAGTGCAACTATCGTGTTCTTGCTGGCACGGGTGGGACGAGAATAGCGAGTCCCGAAATCCTATAGCACGTCGAGGACATCGTCCGTGTCCGCCGGAACCGGTTCCGGTTCGACGCCCGCCGCGGCCGCGGCGTCGGGGTCTTTGAGGAGGTGGCCCGTCGTCAGGCAGATGACGTTCTCGTCCGCCGATATTTCGTCCGATTCGCGGAGTTTTCGGAGGCCAGCGATGCTCGCAGCGCTCGCGGGTTCGACGCCGACGCCGTCCCGTGCGAGCGCACGCTGTGCGTCGGTTATCTCCTCGTCGGTGACGGAAATCGCGGTGCCGCCAGTCTCCCGAATCGCAGGGAGCGCCTTCGGGGAGTTGACGGGATTGCCGATACGGATGGCGGTCGCGATGGTCTCCACTTCGTCCCAGCGGCGCACCTCGTCGGCGTCGTTTTCGACGGCTTCGACCATCGGGGCCGCACCCTCGGCCTGCACGCCGGTGAGGACGGGAACCTCCTCGGGCGTGAGTTCGCCGGCGGCGACGAGTTCACGGAACGCCTTGAACAGGGCGCTGGTGTTTCCGGCGTTGCCGACGGGAAGGACGATTCGGTCCGGAAGTTCTCCCGTCTGGTCGCGGAACTGCTCTATCATTTCCAGCCCGATGGTTTTCTGACCCTCCAATCGGAAGGGGTTGAGCGAGTTGAGGAGATAGGCTTCACCGCGGTTGGCGAGGTCCGAAACGATGTCGAGACAGTCGTCGAAGTTGCCGTCCACTTCGAGAATTCGTGCGCCGTGGAGGCTGGCCTGTGCGACCTTTCCGGCCGCGACTTTTCCGGCCGGAAGGAGGACGAGGACCTCGGTTCCGGCCCGTGCGCCGTAGCAGGCGAGCGCCGCGCTGGTGTTTCCGGTACTCGCACACGCGAGGCGGGAGACGCCGAGTTTCTCGGCGACTTTGACGCCTAACGTCATCCCTCGGTCTTTGAAACTCCCGGTCGGGTTCATCCCCTCGTGTTTGACGCGGAGCGCGTCGACTCCGACCTCCTCCTCGATGGTGGACACCTCGTAGAGCGGGGTGTTGCCCTCCTCGATGCTCACTCCGGATTCGACGGGCAGGGCGTCGGCGTAGCGCCAGACTCCGCTCCCCTCGAAATCGTCGAACGTCGGGTGGTCGGCGTAGCGAACTTCGAGCAGGCCGTCGCAGTCGGGACAGCGGTAGCGAATCTCGTCGAATGGTGCACCCGTCCACTCGCAGTCGATGCAGGCCAGCCACACGCCGTCATCAGCGCTGTCAGGGACCGGTGCCGTCGGATTCGAGAGCGTCAGGTTCATTGAGCGGGTGGATGGGTTCCGAGGTGAAAAAGGCGCGGACGGTGGCAACGCTGGCAGTGGTGGTCATCGGTACCGCTCTGCGGTCGAAAATTGCGATGGGATATATTCTTCAGTGGGCTTGGTCACGACTGCATAGAAGTTCGTAGAGATATGGTCAGTCTTTGACAGCAACTACCCGGACACAGAATCGGATTCACGACAGGAGGACGATTACCAGTCGTTTCCCGCTCGAACTGAAAGGAGATAACGTTCGAGAGCCGTACGAAACGGTTCGACGGTCCGTGGGAAGCGTTACTCCCCTTCCACTTTCCGAACCAGTCGAGAACTCTGGACCACGCCGTACTCGTCGTCAGCGAACTGAATGAGTGCGCTGTCGCTGTAGTTGGTGCCCGAGTCCACGGGGTCATCGCTCGGCAGCGAGAGTGCGAACTGGCCGATTTCGACGATAGTCCCTTCCTCGGTTTCGTCATCAACCGCGCTCCGTCCCCGGATTTCTACTCGGTCACCGCGTTCGTATTCGTCCGTATTCGGCATAGTAAATCCATGATCTGAGAATGAATAGTTCTATGGGTCGATTACTGATATAATCGCCGCCGACCGGGTACGACCCCCTTCGATGGTCGGGTTGAGTGGCCTCATTTCCACTTGGCCGTGCTCATCACTCGACTGTTCGATTTCGAGCCACGTCGGTATCCAAATCTTCGACCGGCCTTCCCGAGGTTCGCCAGCGACGTCGGTTGAGAAGGGACAACGTTACAACGAAAGCGTGAGGTCGTCGTCTTCGCGCTGGAACTCGGTGCCGAAGGCCGACGCGAGCGCGTCCATCCGCTGGACGCTCCACGTTCCAGCGTAGTGTTCCGCCTCGTGGACCGCGAGGTCGTATATTTCCGTCGGGTGGAGTCGAAGTTCGGAGAGTTCGCCGTCAGCGACGCCAACGTCGAAGAGAAAGCTCCGGTCGTTGTGGTGTTCCGAATCGGTCGCGTAATCGTCCACGAAATCCCCTGTATCGTAGAGGACGAGGGTTTCGTCCACGACTTCGACGCCTTGAAAGAGGTGTGCACTGTGGCCGTGTATGATGTCTACGCCTTCCTCCGACAGCCAATTAGCGAACTCCCTGAACTCGACGGTGGGTTCGGTTCGCATGTTCGGTCCCCAGTGAAGCGACGCTACGAGGATGTCCGGGTTAGTCTCTCGAGCGCGTGCGAGCGACTTGCCGACGAGGCGCACCGCTTGCGGATGGGTCACGTCGAAGTTCACGTACGAGGTCCCGGTTTTGTCGGATTTCGCCGCGAACTCCGGCGTGTTGTCGGTGAACGAGACGAACGCGATGTCGAGGCCGTCCACGGTGACGAACGCCGGAGCGGTGGCCGCTTCCAAATCGGCACCGGCACCAGAATGGGCGATTCCGGCGTCGTCGAGGTACCGAATCGTGTCGGAGAGCGCGTCGGGACCGTAGTCGAGGACGTGGTTGTTCGCCAGATTCACCCAATCGACGCCGACCGATTCGAGCGCCGGAATCGCCCAGTCCGGGTCGGCCCGGAAGTGAAACGGACGATACGTGTCCGTCCACGGCGTCCCGCCCGCAGAGAGGCAACATTCGAGATTGATGAATAGGCCATCGAGCGCGCGGAGGGAGTCTTCCACGTTCCCCCAAATTCCGGCGACGCTCCGCTCCTGCTGCCGTTCGTTTATCAATCGTCCGAGCATCACGTCCCCCGCAAAACCGAGTCGAGTCATACTGTTTCCCCCAGTGTACTTCGCATGACACGGGCAAAAGGCTACCCGCTCATCGGGCAGCGGTCGTCCTGTCCGCGGTCGTTTCGGAGTCACCCACGGCGACGTGCTATGCGAGGGAGTTCGTCAGCGCCGGACGGCGCTGGCTACGGTTTTTTGGCGAGGAAGGCGAGGAGCGCCTTCTGTGCGTGAAGCCGGTTTTCGGCTTGGTCCCACGACAGCGAGCGGTCGCTTTCGAGGACGGCCCCGGTTATCTCCTCGCCGCGGTGGGCGGGCAGACAGTGCATGACCGGCATCGAGTCGGGAAGCAGGTCCTCGTTCAGTTGGAAGCCGTCGAACGCTGCCAGTTTCGACTCGCGTTCGTCCTCTTCGCCCATGCTGACCCAAACGTCCGTGTAAACCACGTCCGCGTCCGCGACCGCCGCGTCCGGGTCGTTCGTCACCGTGGGCTTCGGACCGCGGTCGGCCGCCGTCGAAACGGCGGCGGGAGACGGTTCGTACCCCTCCGGAGTCGCAATCGTCAGGTCGAGACCGACCGTCGACGCCGCGATGGCGAAGGAGTTGACGACGTTGTTGCCGTCGCCGACCCACGCGACCGAGAGGTCCTCGAACCCGCCGAAGTGCTCCTGAATCGTCTGCAAGTCGGCGAGGGCTTGGCACGGATGGGCGATGTCCGAAAGCCCGTTGATTATCGGAATCGTCGCGTGTTCGGCCATCTCGACTAAACTCTCGTGTTCGAACACGCGACCCATCACGGCGTCCACGTAGCGCGAAAGCACACGTCCCGTATCCGAGACGGGTTCGCCCCTGTTGAGTTGCGTGTCGTTCGGCCCGAGGAAGATGGCGTGACCGCCGAGGTCCGTCATCCCCGTCTCGAACGAGATTCTGGTACGCGTGCTCGGTTTCTCGAACAACATGGCGAGCGTCCGGCCTGAGAGCGCGGGCGGCGACCCGCTTTCCTTGTACTCCGCCGCGAGCGCCAGCACCTCCGCCACCTCGTCCGGGGACAGGTCGTCCACGTCGAGGAAGTGACGCGTCATGCGTCCACCTCCAGTTTCTCGCAGACGGTAGTTAACACCGAAATCGACCTGTCGAACTCGGCCAGTTCGATGTGTTCTTCGGGCGTGTGGTCGAGCGAGGAGTCGCCCGGTCCGTACGTGACGACCGGACAGTCCCACGCATCGGCGTAGATGTTCGCGTCGCTCGTCCCCGTCTTCCGGAGCAGGGAGGGGTCGCCACCCGCCTCGCGGATGGCGACGCGGAACGCACGACCCAGTTCCGTCCGCGGACTGGAAAGCGTCGGCGGAATCGGGGTGTTCCACGACACCGTTCCGGCGTCGAGTTCGGCTTCGGCGACCGACCGAATCTCCTCCGCCGTCATGCCCGACGGGATGCGAAACTGGATTTCGACCGTCGCTTCCGTGGCGAAACCGTCCGAGGTCAGACCGCCGTCGAACTCGACGGGTTTCACCGTCACCGACGTCGCCGTCGAAGTTTGGTCGGCGTCGGACTCCGCCGAGTCGAACGCCGATTCGACGCGCGTCACCCACTCCGTCGCGTACTGGATGGCGTTCGGTTCCGGACGCGAGGTGTGTACGGACTCCACCCTCACGGAGTAGTTTCCGGTCAGATAGCCGCGATAGCCGAGCGTCAGGGCGTCCCAGCCGCTGGGTTCGCCGTTGACGACGAATTCGGGGTCCTCCACGTCGGAAACGAGGTGGTGTGCGCCGCGCGAGTTCGTCTCCTCGCCGACGACGCCGACGAAGCTCGCGCCGGTCTTCACCGCCGCGACCGCCATCGCGGCGAGCGGTCCTTTGGCGTCCACGCTTCCGCGACCGTGGAGGATTCCGTCTTCCAGTTCGACGGGAACCTCTCCGGGCACGGTGTCGATGTGCGAAGTCAGGAGAATTCCGTTTCCTGGCGAACGGACGTTGCCGACATCGTCTATCCGGACGTCGCGTCCGTTCGCTTCGAGGAAGGCGGCGAGTCGCTCGGCGCAGTCCGCTTCCTCGCCCGAAACCGAGGGCGTTTCGACCAGTTCGACCAGCAAATCGTGTGCGTCGGCCTGTGATACTGAAATAGAGTCCATCATCGCTCCCGTCATTCGTTTCCTCCCAGCACGTCTTCGAGCGCCGTGACGACGCTGTCGATGTGGTCGATGTCGACCGTCAGCGGCGGCAAAAGGCGCAGAACGCTCCGTCCCGCCGGAAGCGTCAAAATCCCGTGCGACAGCGCCAGTTCCTTGAGCAGGCGGTTCGCGCCGCGTTTCACCTCGATACCGACCAACAGGCCGTTCCCGCGGACCTCGCGGACCGGCAAGTCGGCCGCTTCGAGTTCGGACCGGAGGTAGTCGCCCATCTCGGCGGCGTGTTCCGGCAAGTTCTCCTCCACGAGCACCGAGAGCGTCGCTTCCGCCGCCGCGCTGACGACCGGACTGCCGCTGAAAGTCGAACCGTGTGACCCCGCGGACTCGGCTATCCAGTCGGCACAGAGCGTCGCGCCGATGGGGAGGCCGCTCGCCAACCCCTTCGCCGTCGTGAGCACGTCGGGGGTGACGCCGGCGTGTTCGCAGGCCCAGAAGGAACCCGTCCGGCCGAGTCCGGTCTGCACCTCGTCGAATATCAGGGCAGTCTCCGTGTCGTCGGTCACCTCGCGGGCGGTCCGAAGGTAGGACTTCGTGGCCGGGTTGACGCCGCCCTCGCCCTGTACGGGTTCGAGGATGACGGCCGCCGTGTCGTCGTCCACTACGTCGGCCAACTCCTCCTCGTCGCCGTAGGTGACGAACTCCACGTCGTCCACGAGAGGTTCGAACGGCGCGCGGAACTTCTTCTTCCACGTCACCGACAGCGACCCCATGGTCCGACCGTGGAAGCCGCGTTTCGCGGCGACGAGTTTGGACTTCCCGGTCGCGCTCCGGGCGAACTTCAGCGCCGCCTCGTTCGCCTCCGTGCCCGAGTTGTTGAGCCAGACGTTTTCGAGGCCCTCGGGGGCGACGGCGGCTAATTTCGCGTAGAGGTCGTCGCGGGCGTCGGTGGGATACGACGCGTGGACGAACAGCAGTTCCGCGGCCTGTTCTTGGACGGCAGAAACCACGTCCGGGTGGCAGTGGCCGACCGGCGCGACCGCATAACTCGCGCCGAAGTCGAGGTACTCGGTTCCGTCCTCCGAGTAGAGGTACGGCCCCTCGCCGCTCGCGATGCGAATCGGCTTCTCGTTGTAGACGAAGCCGCTCATGGCGACACCCCCAGCGAAGCGGGTGTAAAGCGCGTTCCGTGCCCCTTCCGCGCCGCCGTAATCGGGTCGTGATTGTTCGCGTCCGCGACGACGACCGATTCCGCGCCGCCTTCGAGGGCTTCCGTCGCGGCCATGACCTTCTTCGTCATGAACCCCTCGGCGGCCGATTTCGCGGTTTCCATCTCCGCCGGACTGCCCACCTGTTCGATGAGCGTCGTCTCGTCGTCGGGGTCTTCGAGGAGGCCGGGAACGTCCGTCAGTACGACGAGTTCGCCGCCGAGCGCGCCGGCGATCGCCGCCGCCGCACGGTCGGCGTCCGCGTTGACCGGCGTTCCGTCGTCGGCCAGCATGGGAACCGTCACGACGGGCGTGTAGCCTCCGTCGAGAAGCGTTTCGAGGAGGTCGGCGTTCACGTCCTCGATTTTCCCGGAGTGGTCGCCGCGGCGTATCTTCTTCTTCCCGTTCTCGACCACCCTGACGGCCGACTTGCGCGGCCCGGTCAGGAGCGCGCCGTCGACGCCCGAGAGTCCGATGGCGCGGACGCCTTCGTTCTGCAGGTTCGCCGTCAACTCGGTGTTGAGTTTGCCGGGCATCACCATCTCGAAGACCTCCATCGCTTTCTCGTCGGTGAACCGACCCATGACCCCGCTGGTCGATTCGACGTACTCGGGTTCCTCGCCGAGCGCGTGGAGCGTGTCGTCCACCGCCGTCGAACCGCCGTGGACGACCACGACGTCCTGTCCGTTGGCGGTGAGGTGCGCAACGTCCGCCAGCGCGCCGTCCGGGTCGACCGCCCGTGCGCCACCGATTTTGACGACGACCGGTGCGGGTTCGTCCTCGACGATTCCGCCGTCCGCTCGGAGGCCGTCGTCGTTGTCGTTGTCTATCAGTTGGTCGTGTGCGGCCAGCAACTCGTCGCGGCTGTATTCGTCTGTCATGGGCTTCCCACGGGATGCAGTCCCTCGAATTCCAATCCGGCCGTTTCCTCGAATTCCAGCGCGACGTTGGCGGCGTGGACTGCCTGCCCCGCCGACCCCTTCATCAGGTTGTCGATGGCGCTGAAGACGACGATGCGTTCGTTGCTCGGGTCGAGTTCGAACCCGACCTCGGCGTAGTTCGTCCCGGCGACGACCTTGGGTTCCGGATAGCGATAGACGCCGCCTCCACCGGCGACGAGGCGGACGAACGGTTCGTCCTCGTAGGCTCCCCGGTAGGTCTTCCAGAGGTCGCCTTTCGAGACGGGCGCGTCCGGAAACACGTGACACGTCGCGGCCGCTCCGCGAACCATGTCCACCGCGTGGGCGGTGAACGACACGCTGGTCCCCAGAATTCCCTCGATTTCGGCCTCGTGGCGGTGGCCCGTCGGCGCGTAGGGGCGAACGATGCCCGAGCGCTCGACGTGGCTGCTCGCCTTGCTCGGCGACGCACCGCCCTCCGACGAACCGACCTTCACGTCCACGACGACCTGCTCGTCGCCGGAGAGAATTCCGGCGTCGAACAGCGGCGAGAGACCGAGGAGCGTCGCGGTGGCGTTACAGCCGCCAGCGGCGATGAGGTCCGCGCCGGGCAGTTCCTCGCGGGTGAGTTCCGGTAGAGCGTAGACGGCGTCGTCCAGATACTCCGGACAACTGTGGCCGTCGTACCACTCGTCGTACTCGGCTTCCGTGTCGAGGCGGAAGTCCGCGCTCAAATCGACCACGGTGTCGGCGGCCTCGCGGAACGAGTCGATATGGTCCATCGAGACGCCGTGGGGCGTCGCCGCGAACAGCACGTCGACCGATTCGAGGTCGGATGGCTCCGAAAAGCGCAGGTCAAGTCCGCGCAGGTTCGGGTGAACCGACCCGAGCGTCTTGTTCGCGTACTCCCTGCTCGTCGCCTGTGCCACCTCGAAGTTCGGGTGGCCCGCGAGCAGGCGGAGCAGTTCCCCGCCGGTGAACCCGCTGGCTCCGATGACGGTCGCGGAGAGCGTTTCGCCGCCCGCGTTCTCCGTCCCCTCTGCGTCGGTCGCTGCGGCCATCAGGCGACCACCTCGGCGGGAACCTTCGTTTCCAGCCAATCGACGACCGCAGCGGGTACGTCCTTCTCCACCGCGTCGTTCAGCGCTTTGAACTCGACGGTGTGGTTGACCTCGTGGACCGTATAGCCCGATTCCGTCTCCATCAGATCGACGCCGAGGAGACCGCCGCCGACCGCGTCGCTCGCCTTCTTCACCAGCGATTTCGCGTCGGCGTCGAGTTCGAACTCGTCCGTCTCCGCGCCCTTCGCTGCGTTCGTGAGCCAGTGGTCCGAGTGGCGGACCATCGCGGCGACCGGTTTCCCGTCCAGCGCGAGAACGCGGATGTCGCGTTCCGGCTTGTCCACAAACTCCTGTACGTAGAAGACCTTGTGCTCGTAGTGGCCGAGCGTCGCCTTGTGTTCGAGGATGGCTTCCGCCGCGGTGCGCGAGTCGATTTTCGCCATGAGGCGGCCCCACGACCCGACGACGGGTTTGAGGACGCAGGGGTAGCCGAACTCCTCGATGGCTTCCAGCGCGCTGTCGGTCGTGAACGCGACCTTCGTCTCGGGCGTGGGGACGCCAGCGCCCGCGAGCGCGAGGCTGTTTTTCGCCTTGTCGGCGCACACCTCGGCCGTCTCGTGACTGTTGACGACGGAAATCCCGTACGCCTCGCAGAATTTCGTGGCGTAGAGGCTCCGACTCGTCGCCAGACAGCGGTCGACGACGAGGTCGAGTCCCTCGAAGGCCTCAGGTGGCTCGGTCAGGTCGAACGTCACCTTGCGGACGTCGATTTTCGTCACTTCGTGCCCGCGGTCACGCAGTTCGGCGAGCAGGAGCTTCTCGTCGAGGCGGATACGGGAGTAGAGGATTCCGATATTCATGCGAGCAGTCCCCTGTGGGTGCGAGCGTGAGCCAGCGAATGCTGTGAGGTTGCGATGTGCAATTTACTCCCCCCAGTCCTCTTCGAGCTCCGGTGCTCGGTCGAGGACTGGCGGGTTCACGTCGATGACTTCCAGTTCGACACCGCAGGTACCGCAGTCGATGATTTCGCCCGCTTCCAAATCGTCGTGCAAAGCCACGTCGGCTCCACACTCAACGCATTCTACCATTGTACTCTCCCGTATCGCCTTACGGGACTTAAATCCATCGTTATTAATTATGAATAAAAGGCACAGACTGGCGTCTAACGGCGTGAGAAAGGCATATGTCGCGGCTATGAGTTAGTAATCAAGTAATTCCCCACGCGGGGGTCGCGGTAATTTAGGCATACTCGTTTACCTCCGTCTGGAGCGTTTTTCCGGCCGTTTCGAGCGATTCTTCCAGTTCATCGACCGCGGCCTCGTCGGCGACGAGCGTCGCCTCGGCGTCGGCCAACGCGGACGCCAGCGAGTCGCTCGCCGGGCCGCCGACCGAATCGCGCATGGCGACGCTCGTTTCCGCATCGAGCGCCGATTCGACCTCTTCGGACGCGACGAACTCCGAGAGCGGTGCGCCGAGCACGTCTTCCGCCGCCGAATCGAGGGCGTCGTAGTCCGCCTCGCCCGCCGTCGCAACGACCTCGTGGGCCGTGCGAAACGGGACACCGCACATCGCCAGCAGGTCGGCGACACCCGTCGCGGTGGAGAACCCTTCCTCGGCCGCGTCCGCGAGCACGCCCTCGTTCCACGTCGCAGTCGCCACCGCGCCAGCCGCGACTTCCGTCGCATCGGTCACGGCGTCGATGGCGTCCCACGCGTGGGGGGTCGCGCGTTGCAGGTCGCGGTTGTACGCGCGGGGAAGCCCCTTCAGCGTCGTGAGCAGTCCCGACAGTCCGGAGTGAGCGTCGCCTGCAACCGCGCGGGCGAGTTCCAGCGTGTCCGGGTTCTTCTTCTGCGGCATGATGGACGACGTGGACGCGTAGTCGTCCGAGAGTTCCACGAAGCCGCGGTTCGAGTAAATCACGAGGTCCTCGGACACGCCGGAGACTGTCGTGGCTAGGTTCGCCGCCGCCGCGACCGTCTCGACGAGGAAATCGCGGGTCGAAACCGCGTCCATCGAGTTCTCGAGGACGCCGTCGAATCCGAGGAGTTCGGCCACGCGCTCGCGGTTCACGTCGAAGGGAGTTCCCGCGAACGCCGCCGCGCCGAGCGGACACTGGTTGATTCTTCCGTAGGCGTCGAGTAAGCGGGCCGTATCGCGGGCGACGGCCTGCTCGTAGGAAGAGAGGAAATGCCCGACGGTCGTCGGTTGTGCGGGTTGTAGGTGCGTGTATCCCGGCATCACCGTCTCGGCGTGCGATTCCGCTGCGTTGAGCAGGGCCGAGCGGAGCACAATCGTCGTTTCCACGAGCGAGAGAACGTCCTCGCGGAGGCGGTAGCGGATGCAGGTCGCCACTTCGTCGTTGCGACTGCGGGCGGTGTGCATCTTCCCGCCCTCGTGGCCGACCTGTCCGACGACGGCCGTTTCGATGGCCGCGTGGACGTCCTCACCTTCGGGCAGGGAGTCGTGACCGTCGACCTCGACCACGTTCAGCGCGGTGAGGAGTTCGCCCGCAACCTCGTCTCCGATGATGCCCTGTTCGGCCAGCATCACGACGTGTGCGCGGTCGATTTCGAGATCCGCCTCGAAGATGCGCCGGTCCGCTGCGAGCGACGAGAGGAACCCGCGGGCGGGACCGCCGCTGAAGCGGTCGCCGCGAACGACGTCGCCGTCGCCACTTCCGCTGTCGATTTCGCTTCCGTTCCCCGCGCCGTCGCCCTCACTCATCGTTCGCGATGCGTGCCTGATAGCCGTGGTATTTCGCGACGCCCGTCGCGTCGTCCTGCTTGATTTTGCCGACCGTCTCGGTGTTGAACGAGGCGGCGTCCTCGGAGTAAACGGCGTGTTCGCTCTCGCGGGCGACCGCACGGGCCTGTCCACCTTCGAACTTGATGGTGACCGTGCCGGTCACTTTCTCCTGCGTGGTGTCGATGAAGCCGTCGAGGGCGTCCACGAGCGGCGCGGAGAGGAGGCCCTCGTAGGCCTTCTCGGCCCACTGCTGGTCGATTCCCGTCTTGAACGAGCGCTCTTCCTTCGTCAGCACCAAGCCTTCGAGCGCCTCGTGGGCGTTCAGGAGCGTCGTCGCGGCGGGGTGCTCGTAGTTCTCGCGCACCTTCAGGCCGAGCATGCGGTCTTCCATCAGGTCGGTGCGGCCGACGCCGTGTTTCCCGGCGAGTTCGTTCAGATATTCGATGAGCGACACCGCGTCCATCGATTCGCCGTCGACGGCGACCGGTTTTCCTTCCTCGAACTCGATTTCGACGAGTTCGGTTTCGGCGCTCGGCTGTTCCGTCCACTCATAGATGTCCTCCGGCGGGACGTAGCCGGGGTCTTCGAGATTGCCACCTTCGACGGAGCGGCTCCAGAGGTTCGTGTCGATGCTCCAGACGCCCTCGTTGCCACCCTCGACCGGCAGGTCGTGTTCGTCGGCGTAGCCCATCTCCCATTCGCGTGTCAACCCCATCTCGCGCACGGGAGCGATGACCTCCAAGTCGGAGGCACGCCAGACCGCCTCGAAGCGCAACTGGTCGTTTCCTTTGCCCGTACAGCCGTGAGCGACGGCGTCACAGTCGTTTTCCTTCGCCACGTCGAGAATCGCCTCCGCGATGACGGGACGGGCGAGTGCGGTGCCGAGAGGATAGCTCTGATACGTTGCGTTGGCCTTCACCGCGTCGAGACACTGCTCCGCGAACGCGTCCTTGGCGTCCACGACGTAGTGGTCCAAATCCAATGCCTCCGCAGTTTCCTCCGCTTCTGCAAACTCCTCTTCGGGTTGACCCACGTCGACAGTGACGCCGATAACTTCGTCGTAGCCGTACTCCTCTTCGAGGAGTGGGACGCATACTGTCGTGTCGAGTCCGCCCGAGAAGGCGAGTGCAACCGTTTTCATTGTACGAATCGCCAGGGGCTACAGGTACTTAAATTCTTCTCAAGTTTCTGAGAAATAAAGGCAGAAGATAGACTAAAGACGAGTTAATCACACATGAGTGAGCTTTGAACGAACGACGGGTCGAGGTGGAATAGGTATTATTGGGACTGGAGAAGCCCCGGTCGTCGTCGCACGCAGAAGGAGTTGCGGACGGACTCGTCGCTCACCGAAGGGACGACCCCGGTGCCGCGAGTCCGTGACATTATCGAACCCTTCTGTTCCTCACCTCTTAAAGCCTTTCGGGACGGCAACGATTGCCAGCAGTTCGTTTCCGGCAACCGTAATTTATTATGTTTCAGCATGAAGTCGAAGGAATGAGACGACTGCCCTCCCTCCTGTTGGTCCTCCTCGTGCTCTCGTCCGGTTGTGCGGGATTCCTCCCGTGGTCCGATTCCGGGTCCACTCGGGAGGCACCGACCACGACTTCGTCCGCTTCGCTCTCGCCGCCGCCCGGCGCGAACGGACAGTGGATATTCGACGCCGAACGAATGCTCTCCGCACACGAGGCGGTACTCGACGGGACGAACTATCGGAAGAAGGTTCGTATTCGACCGAACCAGAGCACTGGCCCACCGAAGTGGGCAAATTCGTCCCTCGTTGCGCACATCGGGGACGGGCGACTTCTCGTGGATCAACGGGGCGATACACCCGGATTCATCGGCATGGGTGGTTCGTACAAGGTCTACGTGTCGAATGCTACCGCGACGTATTACGTCCCGACACGGGAGGGGACCCGGTACCGTTCCACGACCAACCTCTCGAATTCAGTTATGGAGACTGTCGAGAACAACAATCGGATGAGCCAAATCCTCTCGAACTCGGATTTCACGTGGAACGGGACGACGGTTCGAAACGGGACGAAACTGTATCGGTACAGAGCGAGTACCCACACCGAACTTCCCGATGTGAAATCACTTTCTGCGACCGTGTTCGTAGACGAGCGGGGACTCGTTCACGAACTCTCTGGAACTCTCAAAACGACAGGTAGTCGCCCCACTGCGGTCGATTTCTCATACCGATTTTCCGAGGTGGAATCCCCACCGGCAAAACCGAACTGGGTCAACAACGTTCCGCACATCTCAGTAAAATCCGAATCCGAGTCCAATATCATCGCCATCGAACACGACGGAGGAACGGTCGTTCCCGCGGGAACGACCGCCCGATTCAGTTTGTTCAACCGTTCGGCCCACACGTTTGGTGACGTCGAACTTTCCAAACCACTCGAACCGGGTGCCGTTGCGTATCTATCCGTTCATGACCTCGAAGAGAATAGAAATGGACAGTTCACTGCAGACGGAGCGATAGCAGTGAATCAGCCACCAACGAGCGAACCGACGATATCACTCACCAACCGGTCTGTCTCGGTCGGTTTCAAAACCGAAGACTGGTCTGCTAGCGCCTACAACGGTTCGTCCCGAACTGATTGACGACGAACCTACTGCAAACGCCACGCTCATATTCTGCCCCCTTCTCGAACCGAACAGTGTTCAGCCTCAACGTACCGGTTCCCGGCGACGTCGCCCGACTTGCCGAAGACCTTCGCCCGGCGCTCTACGGATTCGACACCTTCCGTGACCAGCAGACGCTCGTCGTCAAGCGCTTCGGGAACGACGAGAACTACGACCGATTGGAAATGCGGGTTCGGACCGCGCTCGTCGGAACGCCCGCGTTCGAGGCGCGAATTTCGGGCATCGACTGCTTCGAAACGCCGACCCGTGGCGACGGTCCCGTGGTCTACCTCGCCATCGACAGCCCCGGCCTGCAACGTCTCCACCGCGAACTGACCGAGGAGTTCGGAACCATCGAGGGGTTGGAAGGCGAGGAGTACGTCCCGCACGTCACGCTGGCGCGAGGCGGGAGCGTCGAGACGGCGCGGCAACTCGCAGAACGGGACATCGACCCGATTTCGTGGACCGTCACGGAACTCCATCTGTGGGACGCGAAGTACGACGAAACCGCCGCGAGGCTCTCGCTCCCGGCCTGATTTTCCTGCCCGCTATGGCTGTGGTGGTTCGCCGTTCCACGCATCGTTGTCCCTGAAGAAATTCAGCATGGCGAACTTGAGTTTCCCGGGTGCGATGTCGATGGTCTCCTCGCGTTCCTCGGGCGGGAACGTCTCCCGGACGCTGTACTTTCCCATCTCCCGGACGCTCTTTTCGGTGTAACGTTTGTCGAGGAGGATGCGGACGCCGAAGTCCTCCGGCGAGCGAATCACCCGCCCGAGCGCCTGCCGGGTCTTCCGAATCGTCGGAATCTCCACGGCGTAGTCCCATCCCGAATTCCGTCCGGAGCGGTCCGAGAACACCGTGTCGTAGGCGTCCTGCACCGCGTCCATCCGGTCGTCGAGATGCGGGTACGGGACGCCGACAACGACGACGGTTCGGGCGTCGTCACCGTCGAAGCTGACGCCCTCGGCTAACGTCCCCCACAGCGAGGTGAAGAGGACGCCGTTGTCGTCCGATGTGAACCGTTGGCGGAGTTCCTCCACTGGAGTCCCAGCCTCATCGAAGTACACGTTCGAATCGACTCGACTTCCCACGAGGTCACGATAGCGTTCCGCCTCGGCGTAACTCGGGAAGAAGACGAGCGTATTTCCGGCGGTGAACCGGACCGCGTCGGCCAACGCGTCGGCGATGATTTCCTGCGTCTCCGGGTTGCTTCGTTCGCTGGCGAACAGCGCCGGGGTTTCGGCCGCGAAGGTCCGACGGTTCTCCTCGGGAAACTGGAGTCCGTAAGCCAAGGAGACGGGTTCCGAGAGTCCCAACACGTCCGACAGCACGTCGAACGGTCGAAGCGTCGCGCTCATCAGCACCGTCGCGTACACCTCGTCGAACAGGGCCTGTGTCACCTCGCGCGGGATGCAGGTGTACAGCTCCGCTCGTCCGTACACTTGGTCAGTCCCTTCGTCGCGTCGAACCGCGACGACCGGATACTGGCCGAGTTCGGCCCCCTCGTCCATATAGGATTTGACGAACGCCGCGGCCTGCAACGTCTGGCACTCTTTTCGCGTCGTCGCGTCGCCCTCCTTGTACGCGTCCTCGTACTTCTGGTCGAGTTCCTTGCCGAGCGAGAGCGCGTCGTCCAACTCCGCATCGATTCCCGTCCCGGAGTACTCCTGCAGGAAGTTGAGGGTGAGGTCGTCGCGTTTGTTCTCGTTGGCGACGGCCACGTCCTGCCAATTCTCGGCGACCGCTTCGCGCTCGCCGAACCCGAAGGAGTCCTCGTAGGTTGCTTTCAGCGCGCGCTGGAACGCGGCGAGGACGTTGAATCCCGCCTCGCTCCGGAAGTCGTCACTCTCTTGCAGTTCGTCCAGCGCGCTGTCGACGGTGTTCTCGGTCAACGTGCGCGAGGCGTGGTCCCGAGCGGTCCCCTCGATGTTGTGTGCTTCGTCGAAGATGGTGATGACGTCTTCCGGGTCGCGGCCCAACCACCGGAAGAACTGTTCGCGTATCATCGGGTCGAGGAGGTGATGGTAGTTGCAGACGACCAAATCCACGCCCTCCATTCCGTCCTTCAGGAGTTCGTAGCCGCACATCCCCTGTTGCTCGGCGTACTCGTAGATGTCGTCGGGCGTCCGAACCCCGTCGTAGAGCCACTGGTAGAACTCCTCGGTGTTCCCCGTGAGGTTGTTGTAGTAGTGCTCACAGACGTTCTTCTCTTTCAGATTCTCGACCTCGTCCTGAATCTGGTCGAGTTCGTCCATCACCGCGCTGCGGGCCTCGGCGGCGGTCGAATCGCCTTCCTGCATGTCTTCGAGCAGTTCGCTCTGGCGCTGTTCGAGTTCCCGTTTGTCGCGTTCCTTGTCGACGACTTCGTAGGTGTTGTCCCGCAGCACCTGACACTCCTGATAATCGACGTCGATGTGGCACATCGACCCCTTCCCCCGAAAGACGACGGCTCGAAGCGGTTCCTTGCGCGTTATCTCGCGCGCTTCCGTGACGAACTGGCGCATCTGCTGGTGGACGTTGGTCGTGATGACGACCGTCTTGTCCTCCTCGCGCGCGAACTCCAGTGCGGGAACGAGCGAGGAGAGCGTCTTTCCCGTCCCACACGCGCCTTCGAAGAGTACGTCCTGTCCGCGTGAAAGTCCGTTGTAGATGCGGTCCATCGCCTCCTGTTGATTGTCGTAGGGGGCGTCGTACGGGAAGAACCGCATGTACTCGTTCGTCGTGGACACGATACGGGATATTCGCGGCTTGGTTCAAAAACCCTTGCCTACGTGAGAGAAACGCGTGTTTTTCCACCCGAAGCGGACCGTTTTCGAGCGGGGCTAGACCACCGATTCCGATGCCGTTTCCTGCACTTCCGGTTCGATGTACACCTTCTTTACGCTCTCGTTGGTTTCGAACAGTTCGTTTTCGATGTCGGTGATGTGTTCGTCGATTTCGCCGGTGTCGAGCGTCGGGTCGAAGGCCACGTCGGCGGTGACGATGATGCGGTTGGGGCCGAAGTAGACCGTTCGGAAGTCGATGATTTCGGTGACGCCGTTCCACCCGTCCAACTTCGACCTGAGGAGGTCCTCTTCCTCTTTCGGGAGGCTCTCGCCGAGGAGGAGGCGTTTGTTCTCCCACGCCAGCGCGATTGCGGACCCCATCAATAGAATCCCGATGAGGAGTGCCGCAGCAGCGTCGAAAATCGGGTTGCCGGTGACTTGCGACAGCCAGATGCCGAACAGTGCCAACCCGGCACCGCTGACCGAAACCGTGTCCTCGGTGAGCGCCGTGAGCGTCGAAACGTCGCTCGTCTTGTGGAACGCCTCGCGGAACCCGCTCCAGTTCCGGCGGTCGATTTCGAGCTTGGTGGACCGGTACGCTTTGCTGAAGGCGTAGCCCTC
The DNA here is from genome assembly GCF_056892285.1 of Haladaptatus sp. HS23. Lineage (NCBI taxonomy): Archaea > Methanobacteriati > Methanobacteriota > Halobacteria > Halobacteriales > Haladaptataceae > Haladaptatus > Haladaptatus sp. HS23. The sequence continues at coordinate 737,489 of NZ_JBXGLH010000001.1, forward strand.
GAACATCATGGCCCCGATGAGGACGGCGTAGTTCACGTAAACCGGCGGGAACGCCTGTCCGAGGAGGTGAACCGCCTCACCACTGACCGTCTCGTGGTGGACCAGCGCCTCGTAGCCGTGTTTCGCGCTCTCCCATCCGGCGATGCCGAAGAGGAGGACGCTGACCAGAAAGCTATAGAAGAACTGTGCCTTACCGTAGCCGAAGGGATGGGCGCGGGTCGGTTTCCGCCCGCCGAACCAGATACCGATGAGGAGAAACACCTGGTTTCCGGTGTCGGAGATGGAGTGAAACGTCTCGGAGAGCATGGCCGGACTCTGGGTGAGGACGAAACCGAAGAACTTCAACACGGCAATCGCCGCGTTTGCGATGAGGGCAGCAATCACGACGGACTTGCTATTCGCCATTATGTCACTAGCGGCGAGGAGGTGTCAAAGTCCTTACGACGGAGCGACGGAATGGAGGACGGCAGTTCAGTGGTGTACGTGCTGAGCTAGCGGACGACGTGATACGACGCAAGAGGGAAACCGAGTGGCTTCCAACGTCGGACCGTGATAACGATAGTTTCGGATACGCATAGCGCGACGGGCCACGAGTTGACCGGGCGGACCCTCGACGCCGTTCGGAACGCGGACCTCGTCGTCCACGCGGGCGACTTCACGACGGCGGCGGCGCTCGATGCGTTCGAAGCCGAAAGCTCGCGGTTGGTAGCAGTTCGGGGCAACAACGCAACTGAAACGGTCGCGGACCGTCTTCCGGCAGCGCGAACGTTCGAGGAGAACGGGGTTCGGTTCGCGCTCACGCATCGGCGACGGGGCGGAAACACGGGGCTCGAACTGTTCGGGAGGGAGCGGGGAGCGGACGTGGTGGTGTCCGGGCACACGCACCGATACCTCGTCGAGCAAGCCGGTGAGGTGTTGTTGTTGAACCCGGGGAGCCACGCACGACCGCGGGGACATCGGCCCACGCACATCGAACTCGAATCGACCGTGAAGGGCTTCGCTGGGAGGGTGTACGATCGGGATGGGGAAATCGTGGAGGAGTTCCCCGTTGAAGGGCTGGAAAGTTGATGGCGTATCGGGGGAGGGCCGAAGCAGGGCGGCTCCACTTCATCCTATGCGGTGCGACATAATGTACCCTCCGTAAGCTCAAAAAAGCGTTTTAGTTATCGATTTCGCGCGAAATACACCCACCCCGCACCGAGCGCGAGAACGAGCAGACCGCCCGCGAAGAACAACACGCCCGGTGGAATCGTCGCCAGAACGTTGCCCGTGGCGTCCGCTGTCGTGGCCGTCGATTCGGTCGAAAACGTCCCCATCCCTCCGCCGCCGGACGATTCGGTGGCCTTCTCGCCGATTCGTAAGAGGCCTTCGGAGACGGCGTACTGAATCGCGGCGCTGATGAGTCCGAGGAGGACGGCGACCCCGAGGACGCGTGAGAGGATGTCCTTCAGTCCGGACGTCTGTTCTTCCTTGCCGGCGAAGAGGATGAGCGGGCCGTCGGACGGGGCGTACACCGTCATCTCGCGGCCTTTCTCGGAGTAGATGGTATCGACAGGGGAGATGAGGTCCGCGTCTTCCAGCTTTTTCAGGTGGTACTGGGCGTTCTGAAGCGACGTGTCGGCACGCTCGCTCAGTTCGGACGCCGTCGCGGGTTGGTCGTGCAGTTCGGAGAGGAGGCTGCGCGCCGTGTCGGACGAGAGCGCGCCGAGCAGATCGTCGGCGTCGTCACTGTCCACTCCGAGCACTCGGGGAGTCCCACCCGAAGGGGGTTCCACGTCGGAACTGGAGGGCAAGAGGTCGGCCATTATTGTGCATATGAATCCGCTCGTCAATCAACTTTGTCACTAGAACGGCGAAACGAATTTGGTTCGTGAACTGATAGACGTGGTATGGAACCACTCGGAATCATCGGGAACACGCTGAACGACCCGCTGTTCGTCGCGCTTCTCGTCATTATGCTTGCCTTCGTCTTCTTCGTCTACCTCTTCATTCGACGGACGCTGACGGGGTTTCAGGAAGGGATGCAGAAGGGTCAGCGATAGCTATTTATTGAAAATTTGTCAGTGTTGCGGCTATGGGCCAGTCGATACGAATTCGTCGAGAATAGTCCCGCCGACGCCGACGAGGAGTCCGAGCCACATAGTCGTCACTGCCCATTCGTAGGAGAGAACGGCGTGGCCGAGGAACGCGGTTCCGCCAAAAATAGTCAATAAAATCCCAAGCAAGAGGTAGTCGGTCGTTTGCATACACCTGTGTGCAGATTCCGACGGTAAATGCTTTTGGAGGGTTACAGCGCGTCTCGAACCCGTCTCGCCGCCGTCTCCACGTCCTCCCGGTCCACGTTCCAGTGAGTACAAAACCGGACGACGTACGTACCGAACTCCGACCCTACAACGTCGCGTTCTTCGCATGCGTCGAGGAGTTCCGCTGCGGAGAGTCCCGCATCCTCGGTGTCCACGAGGACGATGTTCGTCTCGGGGGACTGGACCGTGAGGCCGTCCACGTCGGCGAGGAGTTCCGCGAGAACGCGGGCATTTTCGTGGTCCTCTTCGAGTCGGGAGACGTTCTCCAATGCGAGCAGACCCGGCGCTCCCAGCACGCCCACCTGTCGCATCCCGCCGCCGAGCAGTTTTCGAACCCGCCGGGCACGCGCGATGAACTCCTCGTCCCCGGCGAGCATCGACCCGACGGGTGCACCCAGCCCTTTGGAAAGACAGAACATCACGGAATCGACGTTCTCGGTGATTCGGGACGGCGGTACGTCTAGCGCCACCGCGGCGTTGCACACGCGGGCACCGTCGAGGTGGACCGGAAGGCCGAGGTCGTGGGCCGCTTCCGCCGCTGCGTCGATTTTCTCGGGGGCGATTGCGACGCCGCCCTTACTGTTGTGCGTGTTTTCGAGCGTCAACAGGCCGGTTCCGGGTCGGTGAGCGTCCTCCTCGACGTAGCCGTCGCGAACCTGCTCGGGCGTCGGAATTCCGCGCTTGCCGCCGTCGAGGGTTCGCACCTGAAGCGCCGAGTGTTGGGCCAATCCGCCGAGTTCCCACTTGTAGATGTGGCTCTCGCGTTCGACCAGTATTTCCTGCCCTCGGTCCGTATGAACGCGTGCCGCGATTTGGTTGCCCATCGTCCCCGTCGGCACGTAGAGGCCCGCCTCCATTCCCATCAGTTCGGCCGCTGTCGCTTCCAACTCGTTTATCGTCGGGTCTTCGCCATACACGTCGTCACCGACGTCGGCCTCGCTGGCCGCGTTTCGCATCTCTTCGTTCGGTTTCGTTACCGTGTCGCTCCGCAAGTCTAGCATGTCCGCTCCTTTCGCACCGCCGGACAAATAGTCGTGGGTAGGAGCAGAGTATCCCCGAAGAAATCACATCGAAAGTGGTACCCAGTATCGGCGAAATTTTCCACCATGGACCACCGAATTCGGGACCACGCCGAGACGATAGTTGACCATTCCCTCGACATCGAAGCGGGCGATACGGTCGTCGTTCGCGCACCGTCGGGGACGGACGACCTCGCGGTCGCACTCTCGGAACTCCTCGGAAAACGCGGTGCGTTCCCGCTCGTCACCGCCGGTCGGCGGGACAGGAAACGAGCGGCGTTCCTGCGCTCCATCGACCCGGACGACCTCGAAACGCCCGAACACGAGCGCGCGCTGTTCGAGGCCGCGGACGCCATCGTCCACATCCGTGCACACGAGAACGCCTCCGACATGAGCGACGTGGACGCCGAGACGCACGCGGCGTACAATCAGGCGTATCAGCCCATACAGCAGGAAATCCTCTCGTCGCGTTGGTGTCTCACCCAGTATCCTTCTCCCGGAAGCGCGCAACTCGCCGAGATGAGTACGGAATCCTACGAGGAGTTCGTCTACAGCGCGATGAACAAGGATTGGGACGAACAGCGCGAGTTCCAGGGACAGATGGTCGAACTCCTCGACCCCGCCGACGAAGTCCGTATCGTCTCGGGCGACACGACGGACCTCACGATGTCCGTCGAAGGCATGAAGACCATCAACGACGAGGGGAAGAACAACCTCCCCGGCGGAGAGGTGTTCACTGCACCGGTCCCCGATTCCGTCGAGGGAGAGGTGCTGTTCGACAAACCGCTCGTCCACCAAGGCAACATCGTCGAGAACGTCTGGCTGAAGTTCGAGAACGGCGAGGTCGTCGATTTCAGCGCCGAGAAGAACGAGGAGGTCCTCGCCGGCGTCCTCGATACCGACGATGGCGCACGACGACTCGGCGAGCTCGGCATCGGAATGAACCGCGACATCGACCGGTTCACCTACAACATGCTCTTCGACGAGAAGATGGGCGACACCGTCCACCTCGCCGTCGGCATGGCCTACGACATCTGCGTTCCCGACGATCGGAAACCGAACGAGAGCGCGGTCCACGTGGACATCATCGTGGACATGAGCGAGGATTCGTTCATCGAAGTCGACGGGGAAGTCGTTCAGCGAAACGGTACCTTCCGATTTGAGGACGGGTTCGAGGGATAATTCCGCGAGGAAACACCGGGACCGGATGGATGTTTTTAGTGCAGGTTTCTACGAGGAGCGGACGGCGAGCGTTTATATACCATGCCGGGAGCAACCCCGGCGTGACCTGACAATCGTCGCGTGAGTGGTCGAGGCGGGAGTGTGACGCCCCCTCGCGCGAAGCCGACCGTGCCACCTGTTCGCATTCGTTTACCGACCGGTGATTCACGAGTAACGGCCGAAAAGCGCCATTTAGACCCCTCTGGACGGATATCGGAAAACCCCGCTCAACGGTGTACATGCTACAACGCACGGCGGAATCTACTATATAGTTGTTTCGGCCCCGTGGAGTTAAGTGGGTACGGTCGAAAAGCAACAATCGTGTCAAAAGTGTCCTGTCCGGATTGCCGGCGGAACATCGGGTTCCACGAACTGGAAACGAGAACCGTCGCCCAGTCCAGCGGATTCTCGACGAATTATCGCTGTCCGTTCTGCCGGAACGCCATCGAGAACGTCGCCGAGTTGCTGTAACGACGCTCCCGAAAACGGTCACTTCGAGAGATGACGAGCCGGTCGGTTCGCATGCCTCGCCACTTCCGTGGCACTTAGCTTCACACTGGATTCCTTGGACAGGGGGGTGGTACCCGACAGGCCGCTCAGTCGTCCAAATCGAGGTCGTCGAAATCGTCTGCAAGGTCCGAGAGGATGTCCTTTGCATCCGACTTCGTGTCGTCGTCGATGCCGTCCACCTACTCGACACTGTGGCCGCCGCTGTAGGCGGTTTGGATGGCGTTCTCGTTCAACTTTCCGTCCGGTCCGACGACCGGGAGGTTCAGGTCCTCGTACCGTTCCGGGTCGTCGAAGCCGGACGAAGAGAGGACGAAATGACTGGCGATGTCCGACAGGTCGTCGGTGTCGAAATCCTTCTCCTCGGGAGCGTTCCACTCGTCGTCGGTCGTTCCACTGAACGTCGGTTCGTGAACGCTGTAGTCCGTCATCAGCCATCGTTCCAACGAGGAGCAATGTGAGAACTGGGGTTGCTACTGCAGGCTTCACTTTCCGTGCAGTGGAGGTACCGAGGTATTTACCGGGCGACGAACAATGCCCGAACGATGGCAGAGGTGAGCCCGGACGAGAACCCGTACGTCGAGGAACCGGAGACCGATTTCGAACCGGTGGCGGAGATGGATGAAGCCAAAGCGAGCGAGCAGGCAGCGCTGCTTCGGGAGGCGATTCGCCACCACGACTACCGCTACTACGTCGAAAACGACCCGCGAATCGGCGACCGGACGTACGACGAACTCTTTACGCGACTCCAAGCGTTGGAGGAGGCCTTCGACATTCAAACGCCAGATAGCCCGACCCGCCGGGTCGGGGGTGAACCACTGGACGAACTCGACACGGTGGAACACGTCGCGCCGATGCTCTCCATCGAGTCGAGCGGCGAAGCGGAGGACGTCCGGGGGTTCGACGAACGAGTTCGGCGGACACTCAGCGACGTCGAGTACGTCTGTGACCCGAAGTTCGACGGGTTATCGCTGGAAGTCGTCTACCAGGAGGGCGAGTACGTTCGGGCCGCGACCCGCGGCGACGGCGAAACCGGTGAGGACGTGACTGAGAACGTTCGTACGATCCCGAGCGTCCCGCACCATCTCCGCGGCGACTACCCCGACTATCTCGCGGTTCGCGGCGAGGTGTATCTCCCGTTGGACGCGTTTACCGAATTCAACCGCGAGCGGGTCGAGCGAGGCGAGGACCTGTTCGCCAACCCGCGAAACGCGGCGGCGGGGTCGCTGCGACAACTTGACCCATCGGTGACGGCCGAGCGCCCGCTCGATTGTTTCTTCTACGACGTGCTGGATTCGAGCGGCGAATTCCCGACCCATTGGTCCGAATACGAGGCGCTGCCGGAGTTCGGTTTGAAAGTGAACGACCGCACGGAACTCGTGGACGGCATCGAAGACTGTATCGAGTACCGTGACGTGTTGATGGCCGAACGCGAGGAGCTAAACTACGAAATCGACGGCGTGGTCATTAAGGTGAACGACCGGGCGAAATGCGAGGAACTCGGAATGACCGCGCGTTCGTATCGCTGGGCGTACGCCTACAAGTTCCCGGCGCGCACCGAGCGGACGACGATTATGGACGTGACGGTGCAGGTGGGACGGACGGGACGGCTCACCCCCGTCGCGCTCCTCGAACCCGTCGATGTCGGCGGTGTAACCGTCTCGCGTGCCAGCCTTCACAACCCCGACGAAATCGCGGAGAAGGACATCAATATCGGCGACGAGGTACGGATAAAACGCGCTGGGGACGTGATTCCTTACGTCTCGGAAGTCGTCGAAAAGCACAGCGAGGGTCACTACGAACTCCCCGAGGAGTGCCCGGTCTGTGGAAGTCCGGTCGAGCGCGACGGCCCCATCGCCTACTGCACAGGAGGAGTAGCCTGCGAGGCACAACTTCGGCAAGCGGTGGCGTACTACGGGAGCGACGACGGCCTCGACATAGACGGATTGGGCGAGGAGCGGGTGGATCAACTCATCGACGCGGCCCTCGTCGACTCTCTACCCGACCTCTACGAACTGAACGAAGAGGAGTTGCTTGAACTGGAGGGATGGGGAGAGAAGAGCGCGGAGAACTTGCTCGGCGAAATCGAGGACACGAGACGACCCTCGCTCGGGGATTTCCTCTCGGCAATCGGCATCCCCCGTGTGGGAACCGAGACGGCCCACGAGTTGGCACGCCACTTCGACTCCATGCGGGACCTGATGGGCGCGAGCCCCGACGAACTCGAATCCGTCCCGGACATCGGTCCGAAAGTCGCCGCCGGGATTCGGGAGTTCTTCGACTCCGAGCGTAACCGGTCGGTCGTCGAGGACCTGTTGGAACACGTCGAACCCGAGCGGGAGGAAACGCCGGGCGGTGACGAACTCGACGGGTTGACGTTCGTGTTCACGGGGTCGCTTTCCGAACCGCGGTCGGACATCTCGGCGCTCGTGGAGCGTCACGGCGCGAACGCGACGGGGAGCGTCTCGGGCAACACGGATTACCTCGTCGTCGGGGAAAATCCGGGACAGTCGAAGCCGAACGACGCGGAGGAAAACGACGTGCCGATACTCGACGAATCGGAGTTCTGGTCCCTGCTCGCGGAGGAGGGAATCGACGGTTAGAGGTCGGTCCGCTCGAAAACCGAGTACCCGACCGCGACGGGGACGAACAGCCAGAAGAGGAGATAGACGACCACGAAGGCGTCGCTGAAGTAAATCGGGAGGGGCTTGCCGAGCACGTTGGCGACGGCGCTTTGGTAGAGTCGGTTGAACAGCACGACCCGTGCGTTGAACTGGCTCGGGAGGAGCAGAGTATCGACTAACGTTTTATACGCGGTTATCGGGTTGAGCAGTCTGATGAGGAGGACGGTCTTCACCTGTCCGGCGGTCCCTACGCCGGCGGACGACCCGAGGAAACTGGCGAAGCGATTGGCGAGGCCGCTCCAGAAGACGAGGAAGGCGAAGTAGAACGTGACCGCCGTGACCATCGCGCGGCGGCCGGTCTTCGCGGCCGCGGAGATTCCGACCGAGAGGCCGACGAACACGAGGCCGAGGAGGACGGTGAGGAGTGCGAAGAGGAGGTAGTTGACGAGTCTGAACTGAAGGCTGGTCAACAGGAGGATGACCGCGGCGACGGCGAAACCAAGGAGGGTGGCGATACCGACGACGCTGCTCCGACCGAGTACCTTCCCGAACACCACGTCCTCGCGGGAGTGCGGAAGCGAGAGCATGAGTTTGAGCGTCCCCGACTCCCGTTCGCCGGTGATGGCGGTGTAGCCGATGACGATGGAAATGAGCGGGATGAGAATGGCGGTTCCCTGCTTCATCAGGTAGAGGTATTGGTCGGTGTTCTGCCCGGCGGCCCCGCTTCCGGACCCGCGCTCGATGAGGAAAGCGAAAATCGGCGGGACGGCGAACACCACGACGAACAGCGCCGTCAGTACCCATAACCACCGAGACCGAAGCGAGTCGCGGAAATCCTTGCGAGCGACGGACTGCCACGTCATTGTGCCACCCCGTCCTGCGTGTAGGCCATGAACAGGTCTTCGAGCGACGTCTCCTCGGTGCCGAAGTCCTCGACGGTCGCTCCGGCGGCTTCGAGCGTGGTGATGACCGTGGTCTTGTCCCCCGTTCCGCAGGTTACGAACAGCGTGTCGCCGTCCCGTTCGACGCTCGCCACGCCGTCGATGTCGCGGACCTGCTGGACCGCCGCCGGGGAAAGCGAGGCGGTTCGGATTCGGAAGGTTCCGTCGCTGCCGAGATTCCGACGAAGCCCGTCGATGGAATCTTCGGCGACGAGTTCGCCGTCGCGGAGGATTCCCACGCGGTCACAGACGGCTTCGACTTGTCCGAGAAGGTGGCTGGAGAAGAACACGGTCGCCCCCCTGTCCCGCTCCTCGCGGATGATTTCCCGCATCGCGAGCGCGCCGTTCGGGTCGAGTCCGGTCGTCGGTTCGTCGAGGATGAGCAGGTCGGGGTCGCCGACGAGCGCCATCGCGAGTCCGAGGCGTTGGGCCATTCCCTTCGAGTAGCCCCCCGCCTTCCGGTCGGCGGCGTCGAGGAGCGAAACCCTGTCGAGGAGCGCGTCCGGGTCGTCATCCGCGTCCTTGGCTTCGATGGCGAATTCGAGGTGTTGTCTGCCAGTCAGGCGACGGTAGACCGAAAAGCCCTCCGGAAGGACGCCGGTCCTGTCCCGGATGGCGACGCTTTCCGCTCGGGCGTCGCGGCCGAGGACGGTCACGGACCCGCTCGTCGGCCGAACGAAGTCGAGAAGGAGGTCGATAGTCGTCGATTTCCCCGCGCCGTTCGGGCCGAGAAAGCCGAACACCTCCCCCGCTTCGACGTCGAGGGAGAGGTCGTTGACGGCGGTGACGTCACCGTACCGCTTCGTCACGCCGTCGAGTCGGATGGCGGTCATGGTTTCGGGTTTCGCCAACGCGCTTATAGCACTGTTGTTCCGTGCTACACGGTGTCACTTGGTTCACGTTTTTCCATTATCCGCGTCGCTTCGGCGGCGTATCGCTCCCGCTCCGTGTCGTCGGTGACGGGTGCTAGTCGTTCGGCATCGACTTCGATAGCGGCGGTCGTCTCGCCGCCGAGACGTCCCGCGCGCTCCTTCCTGAGGTACTGCTCCCCGTCGGGTGTCGCGTACACCAAAGTCAGCAGGTCGCGGTCGTTGTACGTCCGCTCGACCAGCCACACTCGCACGTCGTCCATGTCGGTGCGTTCGCGGGTATCGGATTTGTATCTGGCGAGCGAGCCCGTAGCCGCAACCTTATTTATCGCAGTGATTGTCCCGGTAAACGATGGAACAGTCCCCGCTGTCACAGGCGTCGGACGACCGTTTGCTCGACATGCTCTTTGCGGGCGAGGAAATCGAAGAGGAAATCGAGTTGGAGGGCGCACGAATCGCGGTGACGAGCCATCGTCTGCTCGCGTTCATGCCCGAAGGGGGTGAGAGACGATTCGATCACGAGGACCGACCGAACGTCCTCGACGCACGCGTCCAAGCCGCCGGTCGTCCGGATTACCGCTCGTGGAGCGTCAAGAGCTTCGTCTACGGCCTGCTTCTCGTGGGGTGTGGGTACCTCCTCAACAGCAGCGGCCTGCTCACCGCATTTGATAACGCGAAGTCGGCCAATCAACAGGCCCTTCTCGCCATCCAACAGATGGTCGGAACCATGGTGAGCGCGTTCTCCCTGCTTGCGAGCATTCTGCTTCCCGTAGGGGGCACGTTGGTGCTCGTCGCCCTCGTCTTCGCCGTTCTCTACTTCATAACGCGCTCGGAGGAGTTGATAATCGAACGTGCGGGGCGTGACCCGATACGAATCCCCGTCGATGCCTCTGAAGCCGAAGACGCCGCGCGTCGAATTCGAGCGGCGGTAGGGACAAGTTCAAAGCCGAGCGCCGACTAGTCGAAATCGATGGACGCGGCCACCGTTCGGGAGCGTGCAAGCGAGTTACCGCGCGAACCCGGCGTGTATCAGTTCTTGGAAGGCGAGACGGTTCGCTACGTCGGAAAAGCCGTCGACCTTCGGTCACGGGTTCGGTCGTACGCCGACCCGCGGAGCAACCGTATCGGGCGGATGGTCGAACGCGTCGACGCGCTGGATTTCGCGGTCACGGACACGGAGACACAGGCGCTCCTGTTGGAAGCGAACCTCATCAAACGCTACCAGCCACGGTACAACGTCCGCCTGAAGGACGACAAATCCTACCCGTTAGTACAAGTGACCGGCCACGAGTTCCCGCGAATCGAAATCACCCGTGACCCGGACCGCGCCGGGGCGACGGTGTTCGGCCCGTTTACGAACAAATCGACGGTCGAAACCGTCGTCAAGGCACTCCGGGAGACCTACGGCATCCGTGGCTGTTCGGACCACAAGTTCGCGAACCGCGACCGGCCGTGTCTCGACTACGACATCGGCCTCTGCACCGCGCCGTGTACGGGGGAAATCGGCGAGGCGGCGTATCTCGGCGACGTGGAAAGCGTCGAGCGATTCTTGGGCGGCGAGGACGGTGTGCTGACCGCGCCGCTCCGACGCGAGATGGAGGACGCAGCCCAAAACCGGGAGTTCGAACGCGCGGCCAACCTCCGCGACCGGTTGGAAGCCGTCGAATCGTTCCACGGCGGGGAGGCGGGAGCGATTTCCTCGCCGACGGACGAGCGAACCGTGGACGTACTCGGCGCCGCGGTCGAAGGAGAACGTGCGACGGTAGCCCGGTTGCACAGCGAGCGGGGGCAACTCGTGGACCGCGACCACCACTCGCTCTCGGTTCCGGACGGCGACGACGCGGCGGCGGTCCTCGGCGGGTTCGTCCCGCAGTTCTACGCCGAGCGCGAGTTGCCGGACGCGCTCCTGCTCTCCGAACGGCCCGACGACACCGACGTCCTCGACTGGTTGGAAGCCGAAGGGGTCGCGGTTCGCGTACCGGGTGCGGGCCGGGAGGCGACGCTCGTGGACTTGGCGCTGAAAAACGCCCGCCGCGGCGCGGGCAACCCGGACGAACTCAGGGCGCTCGCGGACGCGCTTTCGTTAGACTCGGCCGAACGAATCGAGGGGTTCGACGTGAGCCACGCACAGGGCTCCTCGGTGGTCGGCAGCAACGTCGTCCTCGTCGGCGGGTCGCCCGAGAAGAGCGACTATCGTCGGAAGAAACTGACCGAGAAGAACGACGACTACGCGAACATGCACGACCTCGTCCGTTGGCGTGCGACGCGGGCGGTCGAAGGACGGGACGAACGACCCGACCCCGACTTGCTCCTCATCGACGGCGGGGAGGGACAACTCGCCGCCGCCCGTGAAGCGCTGGAGGAGGCCGGGTGGGACGTGCCCGCCGTCGGACTCGCCAAGGCCGAGGAAATCGTGATTACACCCACCGGAACCTACAACTGGCCGAACGACGCGCCCCACCTCCACGTCCTCCAGCGGGTGCGCGACGAAGCACACCGCTTCGCGGTGCAGTATCACCAGACGCTCCGTGACGACGTTTCGACGGAACTCGACGACGTGTCCGGCGTCGGCCCGCAGATGAGACGGAAACTGTTCCGCCGGTTCGGGAGTTTGGCGGGGATTCGCGCCGCCTCCGACGACGAACTGCGGGACGTGGACGGCGTCGGCGAGAAGACGGTGGCGGCGTTACGCCGTCGGTTGTAAGTCGAGCGTTGGTGTGGTGAGCACGCACCAACGCTCGACTGTGAGTCCCGACCGCGCGACTACTCGCCCGCCCGTTCGAACGCGACCTCGTGAACTTCCAGTTCGTGAGGTGCGGTGAACATCTCCTTCGGCGGGTGGTCCGAATGTGCGTCCTCGAACGCTTCCGTGTCGGTCCACGCCTCGAAATCCGCCATGGACTCCCAGTACGTTTGAGAGATGTAGGAATCCGTGTCTGCGTTGGCGGGCGTCAGCAGTTCGAACTTGACGAACCCCGGTTGGGACTCCACTTTCCCCATACTGTCTCGGAATCGCTCCACGAACTGGTCGGCGTACCCCTCGGCCACGAACAGTCTGTTTTCCACGACTATCATTGCGAGCGAAGCTTCACCGCATCTCGATTTAACTCTGTCTTCTACAACGGATTTTATATAATCCGAAACGGATTATATTTCTCGACAGCGAAACGTTCGTGGTGGGGAACTGTTATGCGAACTGAACGACAATCCAATAGCATGGATAACCCGTTCTACACCCTCGGCAAGACGACGGCGGGAGTGGGCGCGGGGAAGGCCCTCTTCGCTATCGGTTTCGCCGTGTTCTTCGTCCTCGCCCTTCCGTTCCTCGACCCGGCGGCGATAGCGGGACTCCTCCTGCTCGCCCTCGCGATAGTAACCGTCAACAGCGCCGTGGAAATCGTCGGCCCGTACGAAAAACGCGCCCTGACCGTGTTCGGCGAGTACCGCCGTCTCCTCGACCCCGGCATTCACTTCATTCCGCCGTTCGTGAGCGCCACGCGGCGCTTCGACATGCGAACGCGGGTGTTCGACGTGCCGAAACAGGAAGCCATCACGCAGGACAACTCGCCTGTCATCGCGGACGCCGTCCTGTACGTTCGCGTCATGGACCCCGAACGGGCGTTTCTCGGCGTCGACAACTACGAACGCGCCGTCTCGAACCTCGGGCAGACCACCCTCCGCGCCGTCATCGGCGACATGAAATTGGACGAGACGCTGAGTCGGCGAGACGTCATCAACACGCGAATCCGCAAGGAAATCGACCCGCCGACGGACGACTGGGGCGTCCGCGTCGAGAGCGTCGAGGTTCGCGAAGTGATGCCGAGTCAGGCCGTCACCGGCGCGATGGAGCAACAGACCAGTGCGGAGCGGAGACGCCGCGCCATGATTCTCGAAGCACAGGGGGAGCGTCGCGGTGCCATCGAAAAGGCGGAGGGTGACAAGTCCTCGAACATCATCCGCGCGCAAGGTGAAAAGCAGAGCCAGATTCTCGAAGCGCAGGGTGATGCCGTTTCAACCGTGCTTCGTGCGCGGTCCGCCCAATCGATGGGCGAACGCGCCATCATCGAGAAAGGCATGGAGACGCTCCAAAGCATCGGCGAGGGAGAATCCACGACGTTCGTCCTGCCGCAAGAACTCTCCTCGCTCGTCGGCCGCTACGGCAAACACCTCACCGGCAGCGACGTGCGTGAAGACGAGGAGGTCCTCGAATCGAACGATTTCGACCCCGAAACCAGAGAACTGCTCGGATTGGACGACATCGAGGAAACCCTTTCCGAACTCGACAACGACGTGGACGAAATTCCGCAAGTCGGTGCGGAAGTCGACCCCGAATCGAACTGATTCTACCGAAGGTCGCTCGACGCGGACTCGTCAAAGCGTGAAAACGTCCGAAAAAGTCGATTTCTTCCGAGTGCCGAGAAACGAGAAGACGAAAGGGACGGAAATCCCCGGTCAGAACTCGTCCAACTCGGGTTCGACCCCGCCGATTTCCGTCCCCACGTCGAACTCCTCGCGCAAGTCCCGAATCCTGTCGCGGATGTCGGCGGCGAGTTCGAACTCCAGATTGTTGGCCGCCTCCTCCATCCGGTCTTCGAGTTGCGTTATCTGTTCGAGCGCCTCCTCGTCCGTCTCCGGCGCGTTTCGAGTGACGCCGCCGGTGTCGGTCTTGCTCCCCGGCAAGTTCGCCTCCGAGACGGCCTTTTCGATGGTCCGTGGTTCGAAGCCGTGTTCCTCGTTGAACTCCCGTTGAATCCGCCGTCTGCGCTGCGTTTCGTCCATCGCGTCGTCCATCGCGTCCGTCACCTCGTCGGCGTAGAGGATTACCTCCCCGTTGACGTTGCGGGCCGCACGGCCCATCGTCTGGACGAGTGCGGTTTCAGAGCGAAGGAAGCCCTGCTGGTCGGCGTCGAGGATGGCGACCATCGACACCTCGGGGATGTCCAACCCTTCACGGAGGAGGTTGATGCCGACGAGTACGTCGAACTCGCCCAATCGGAGTCCCCGAACGAGTTCGTGGCGTTCGAGCGTGTCAGTCTCGTCGTGCATGTACTCGACGGCGACACCGGCCTCCTCTAAATACTCGGTCAGGTCTTCCGCCATCCGCTTCGTCAGCGTCGTGACGAGGACGCGCTCGTCGCGTTCGATTCGGCCGTCGATTCGGGCCATCAAGTCGTCTATTTGGCCCGAGGCATCGGCGACTTCCACCTTCGGGTCCACGAGGTGTGTCGGGCGAACGATCTGCTCCACGATCTGTTCGCTCTCCTCGCGTTCGTAATCGGCAGGCGTCGCGGAGATGTAGAGCGTCTTCGCGCTCTTCTCCTCGAACTCCTCGAACGTGAGCGGGCGGTTGTCGTAGGCCGTCGGAAGTCGGAACCCGTTTTCGACGAGCGAGTCCTTGCGCGACTTGTCGCCCGCGAACTGGCCGCGAATCTGGGGCACCGTCTGGTGTGATTCGTCGATGACACAGAGGAAGTCGTCGGGAAAGTAATCGAGGAGGGTGTACGGCGCGTCGCCGACGTCGCGGTCGGAGAAGTACACCGAGTAGTTCTCGATGCCGGAACAGTAGCCCGCCTCCTTCATCATTTCGAGGTCGAAGGTGGTTCGCTCCTCGATTCGCTGAGCGGCCACCAGGTCCCCGTTTCGCTCGAAATAGCGGATTCGACGCTCCAAATCGGACTCGATTTCGGCGATGGCTTCGGCCATCGTCTCCTCCGGAATCGAGTAGTGTTCCGCCGGGTGGACCAGCACGGCGGGTTCCTGTGACTTCACCTCGCCTTCGAGCGGGTCTATCTTCACCATCCGGTCGATTTCGTCGCCCCAGAGTTCGACCCGAACCGCGTACCGTCCGTACATCGGGAAGATTTCCACGGTGTCGCCCCGAACGCGGAACGTCCCCTGCGTGAAGTCCATATCGTTCCGGTCGTAGTTCAGGTCCACGAGACGGGCGAGGAGTTCGTCGCGTTCGATGGTCTGGCCGACTTCCAATCGGAGGCGCATGTCCTCGTAGTTTTGCGGGTCACCCAAACCGTAAATAGACGACACCGACGCCACCACGATGACGTCGTCCCGAGTCAACAGGGAGCGCGTCGCGGAGTGACGGAGGCGGTCGATTTCCTCGTTGATGGACGCGTCCTTGTCGATGTAGGTGTCCGTCTGTTCGACGTACGCTTCGGGTTGGTAGTAGTCGTAGTAGGAGACGAAGTACTCCACCGCGTTGTCCGGGAAGAGGTTCCGGAACTCCTCGTACAACTGCGCCGCCAGCGTCTTGTTGTGCGCGATGACGAGCGTCGGTTTCTGGACTTCCTCCATCGTCCACGAAACCGTGTTCGTCTTCCCCGACCCCGTGACGCCTAACAGGGTCTGTTTTTCCATCCCGTCGGCAAAGCCCTCGGCCAACTGCTCGATGGCCTCGGGTTGGTCCCCCGCGGGGTCGAACGGCGCGTCGACTCGGAACTCTGTTTCGGCGTCCGGGTTGTCCGGTCGAAGCGGGCCGGACTGGGTGTCGCTCATGGTATCTTTCGTAGGGATTCGAGGTACTTGAGAAGGTCGCTTGCGTGATAACCGACGATTGTACGACGGTCGAAACACATCGAAAAAAGCGCCGATTAGACGATTCTCAGTCGTCCAACCGCGCCAACACGGCTTCGGGGTCGTATCGAAGCGACAGCGACCGCGACCGCCCGCGGCCGTCGACGTTGGTGTAGGTGGCGTCGATGATGCCGAGTTGGTCGAGTTTGTTGATGATTTCCGAGTAACGCGTGTAGCCCAAATCGGTCTCCTCGTGGAACACGTCGTACACCTCGCCCGCCTGTTCGCCGTCGTGTTCGGCGATGACGCGGACGAGCGCGACTTCGTTGTCGCTCAAGGCGTGCAGGCTGTGGGAGAGGTGGACGAACTTGGACTTCTCGTAAGCGTCCTCCACGTCCTGCAAACTCACGGTTCGGCTGGCGCGCATCTCGGCGTTCAGGCCCGCCCGTCGCAGGAGGTCGATGCCGACGCGAAGGTCGCCGCTCTCGGTAGTGAGTTCGGCGACACGTTCCAGCACCTCCCGGCCGATGACGCCCTCGTGGAAACCGCGTTTGACGCGCTCGCCGAGGATGCTGACGATTTCCTCCCGGTCGTACACCGGGAAGTACACGTCCTCGGGTCTGAAGACGCTCTGAACGCGAGTGTCCAGCTCCTCGATGACGTCGAGGTTGAGGTCGGAGGAGATGACGATGACGCCGATTTTCGCCCCGCTGTGTGCCTCGTGGGCACGAAGGAGCGAGTAGAGCGTATCGGAGGCTTCACCCTCGTAGAACAGGTAGTTCACGTCGTCTAACGCGACGACGAGGACCTCATTTTCCTCGACCAGTTTGTCCGTGATTTGGCGGAACAACTTCTTGAACGAGATGCCGCTGGACGGCGGTTCGTAGTCGAATATCCCCTCGAAGATGCGCGAGAAAATGGCGTATCGCGTCGAGTCCACCTGACAGTTGACGCGAACCGTCCGAACGTCGGTTTGAGCCGAGAGTTCGTCGAAGAGCTTCTGAACCGACGTCGTCTTGCCAGTCCCCGGCGGACCGCGCGCCATGACGTTGAGCGGGCGCGACCCGCGGACTGCTGGCCGAAGCGCGTATTGGAGACTCTGTGTCTGGGATTCGCGGTGTTTGAACGTCTCCGGAACGTAGTCGATTTCGAAGACGTGTTCCTCGCGGAACACCGACTCGTCCCACGACAACATCCCCTCCTCGGGGTCGTCTGCCATCACTTTCACCACGCTCCCGTAGGTACTTAATCCTTCGCCAGCGACAAAAGAGCCGAGAAACGACGCGTGAGCGATTAGCGTTGCTCTATCGCACCTTGCACGTCGTTCCGGTCCATCGACATACCGTGTTTTTCTCGGGCGTGTTCCTGCACCATATCGACGATTTCTTGCTCGTCGTTCGCCCGTACCATAAACTCACAATCCACTTGTGTGCATTCGAACTGTTGTGCCATGTTGAATCTCTCCTCCCCCGCGTCGGGGCACAAACGCGAACGACAGCATCGTAAGTAACGGTTCTGGCTGTTCGAAGGGCGGCAGTCGGTGGAAACCGACGGAATTCAGTCGATTAACGCACCGTAATCGGGAGACTGGCGACGGACAGTACCGCGGCCAAAACGGCGCAGTAAGTCACCGGACTGCTGGCTCCGGGACCCCCCGCATCGTCAGGTCGGAGCGTTCCGTAGATAGCGATTAGCGTTATCCCGGCCGCGGAAGCACCGCCGATAAGCGAAACCGTGCTTTGGGACTCGGAACCGTATTCGACGACCCATCTGGCCGCTGAGCTAAGACCGAATATCCCGAACGAGAGCCAGAAAACGCGGGAGGAGGACATAACTCATGCGGGATATTGTCGGTAAAAAACGTTTCGAACACCGAACCGGCTCGGCACGCCACACATCCGCCGAAACGCCGCTACTCGAACTTCTCCAGCAACCGCTCGTAGAAGCCGTTTTCGCCGCCGTCGGCTAATTTCTCCACGATGAGTTCCGGCGTCGAACGGGCGAGGTGGTCTTTCACCGGTGAACGTTCGACCACTAATTCGCCGTCGACCAATCCCGTGGCCTCGATTCCGTCCACCGCCACGGCGCTGTCCGCCACGTCCCTAATTTCGTCGGCGAGGTGGGAGACGAACACACCGGTCACGTCGCGTTCACTCAACTCCTCTAAAATCCCCGCGATGATTTTCGCGCTCGCACCGGGTTCGGTGATGCTTTCGAGTTCGTCCACGAGAACGAGGCGACCCGCCTGCCCGTCCGCGAGGGACGCGAACTCCCGGAGCGTGCTCTCGAACGCGCCCGCGTCGAGTGTGCCCTGCGTTTTGCCGTGATAGTGGAGTTCCTCGAATCGCCGCAGACGAACCGCTTCCGCGGGCACCGGCAGGCCCATGTGGGCGAGGATGACCACGAGCGCCACGAGGTCGAGCGTCGACGTCTTTCCGCCGCTGTTGACCCCTGAGAGGAGGGCCACGCCCGAGACGCCGTAATCCACCGGTTCGACCGCGGAGAACACCACGTCGAGGAGAGGCGAGCGTCCGCCCGCGATGTCGAACCCGTCCCCCTCGAACTCGGGCATGACGCACTCGAAATCGCGGGCAAACCGCGCGATGGCGAGTTCGACATCCAGTTCGAGCGCGGCGCGAACGAGTTCCGTCGCCGCCTCGCGTTCGTCCGCGAGTTCGCGCGCGAGTTCGCGCTTGTGTCGCGCCGCCCGCCGTGACTTTTCGGCCTCTAATTGCTCGCGAAGCCGCGAAACCACGCTCTCGTCGTGTTCGACGGGGAACGTCGGGTCGTCGGGAAACGCCTGCCGAGCGACTTCGGACTCCCCGACGTCCAGCGCTAACGTCTCGATTAACTGCTCGCGGGCGGCGGCGATTGCCGCGTCGTACTCGTCCCCCAACTCGCGCGAGAGGAGCGAATCCACGCCCGCACCGCGTTCGACCAGCGAGAGCAGGTCCGAACCCTCGATGGTCACGTCGCGCTCCCGAATCGCCTCGCGGAGTCGGTCGTTGGCGACGTTCTCCGCCATCGAGACGGCGGCGTCCAAATCGGACACCGCGTCCGTCAACCGAGCGAGTTCCTCGTCGCCCGTCACGCCGCCATCGGCGGTGACGCGAGCGAGTGCGGACTCCAACCCGTCGATGTCGAGCGGCGCGTCGAGTCCCGCGACGCGGTGCACTTCCGCGGCGGCGAGCAACGTCGCTCGGTTCCCGGCGAAGAAGGCGAGAGGGCGTTCGGGGACGAGTTCCGCCGGCGTTTCGAGCGCGTCGGGTTCGACGCGAACGTCGCCGTCCAATGCGACGCCCGTGAACGCCTCGTCGAGCGCGACGACGGTGGAGTAGCCGCGCGCGAGTTCCGCCAGTTCCCGGGTGTCCTCCACCACTTCGACCGGCAGTTCTGGAATCACTTCGCGCGCTTTCGCGTACCGTTCGGCGTCGGTCGTCGCCAAACAGCGGTCGGTGACGCGAACGCCTCGGGGAGCAGAGAGCGGTTCGACGCCCGCCAGCGCCTCCCGAACCGCGGCCGTCGGCGTGCGCTCCATCGCCCGGCGGGTGAACTCGTGTACCTCCTCGATTCGAGACGCGGACGAACTGGGGTACAGCGTTTCGAGGCGCTTTTCGGCGTACGTCGTGACGGCCCGCGTTTTCACGAGCGAGAGGGCGTCGCGGTACAACTCCCGCGCCCTGTCGGTGGCGAGAAAGCCGCCGTCGTCGTCGTGTCGAATCCTGATGGCACCGCGCGCGATGGCGGCGGCCCGCCCTTCCGTGATGCCCGGCGCTCGTGCCAGCGTGGCGACGTCGCCGGTTTCCAGCGCTCGCTCGGCGTCATCGAGCTCCGCGAGCGCGTCCGCGGTCTTCGCGCCGACGCCGGGTACCGCCTCAAGGTCCATTCGCTCCGTGATATTGCGTCATACATAAAAAACGTTCCCGACGCGCGTCGGGAGAGACGAACTCGACGGACGATGAGGTCCTCCGTCGGGACGAGGCACTTTTGCCCGCTCGCAACAACCACGAGGTATGTCAACCCTTTCGGAGAAACTGGCCGCCGCGAAGGCGGACCTCGCGGCGCGTGAGGGCGTTCTCATCGCGTTCAGCGGCGGAGTCGATTCGAGCGTCGTCGCCGCCATCGCACACGACGCGCTGGGCGACGACGCCGTCGCGTGTACCGCGAAGAGCGAAACACTGCCCGAGGCCGAACTCGGGGACGCAAAACGGGTCGCCGACGAAATAGGGATTCGCCACGTCATCGCCGAGTTCAGCGAGTTGGACGACCCGAACTTCGTCGAGAACGACGACGACCGGTGTTACCACTGCCGGACGATGCGACTCGGTGCGATGTTCGACCGGGCGGCCGAACTGGGTATCGGGGTCGTCTGCGACGGGACGAACGCCGACGACGTGTCGGCGGGCCACCGCCCCGGACTCCGGGCCGTCGAGGAACTGGACGCCTACTCGCCGCTCCTCCAGCACGGCATCTCAAAAGCGGAGGTCCGCGAAATCGCGGAGCGATACGACCTCTCCGTCGCCGACAAGCCCGCGATGGCCTGCCTCTCCTCGCGCATCCCGACCGGGCTGGAAGTAACCGAGGAGCGTCTCTCACGTATCGAACAGGCCGAGACGGTGCTCCGTCAGTGGGGGTTCACACAGTTCCGGGTGCGGGACCACGACGGACTGGCGCGCATCGAAATCGGCGAGGACGAACTGCCCCGAGCGTTGGACGAGGAGTTCGTTCGCGCCGCTCGGGACCACCTAACGGAACTCGGGTTCGACCACGTCACGCTCGATTTGCACGGCTATCGGACTGGGAGCGTGAGTCCGGAAAGCGATGCACGCGAGTCGGCAGACGAGCGGGCATCGAATAGTGAGCGGGGAGGAACGACCCGCGAACAAGCGGAGGACGAGACGCACGGGTCGGATAACGAACAATCATCCGACTCGAACTCGAACGAACCGCTAGTCGAGGACGTGTTCAGTACCGACTATCCGACGGGAAGTCAGTAGAAAGAGCGTCGGGCGTTCGCACCCAAAGGGTGGCAGTCTGCTGGCACGCGAACTGCGGTCTGTAGCTGCTGGCACGCGAGCTAAGGGCAGGTACGAACGCTACATCCACACTGGATACTGACTCCCTTAGTTATAACCCGGTTACGAATATCGAAAGGTACCGTTTCGTGATTCCGAGAGGTCGGGGACGACGCGAGAACGATCCTAAACCGTCACTTGCCCGTCCATTTGAGGAGGAGCAGCGTCCCTTCGAACAGGCCGACCATCGTGATTGCGACGAGGAACGGGGCCATACCGGTCGGGTCGGGGCTGAACAGGAACGCGAACCCGGCGAACCCGCCCCAGAAGTACAGCCGACGGTTCGCCATCCACTGGCGCGTCGTCAAGCCCATCATGATGGCGAGCATGATGAGGAGCGGAATCTGGAACACGACGGCCAAGACGCCCATCATCATCAGAATGAGATTGAACGTCTTCGTCAGGCCGAACGCGATGGCGACGTTCGCCTGCTGAGAGTACGACAGGAAGTAGGTGAAGATGGCGGGGAGGATGAGGAAGTAGGCGAAACTGACGCCAATGAAGGCAAGGACGAGACTCGTCGGCACCGCTGCGAGATAGTAGCGACGTTCGTGGGGGTAGAGTCCGGGACGCATGAAGAGGTACGTCTGATACACCATGACGGGGAGCGCGATGATGAGGCCCGCGAGGCTGGCGACCTTGAGTTTCGTCATGACGAGCGCCAGCGGGGCGTAGAGCCGCGGGCGGGCCTTCTGGACCGGCAGTATCTGATTCCAGAGGAAGTTGATGACGTGGTCAGCAGCAGGCAGCGTGAGGAGACTGACGGCTCCCGCGACGACGAGGACGATGGCGAGCCGCTTTATCATCTCCTCCACGTGGTCGGCGAGCGGCATCTCCTCGTCCTCCGTCGGCTGGCTCGGCCGCTCCACTGCTGGCTCCGGGTCCTCAGGCGTGTACAGGTCCTCATCCGGCGGCTCCGGCGCTTCGTCCGACGCCGGAACGTTCGAGATATTACTGCCTGACGTCGCATCCGATTCTTCGCCCATTCACCCGAGGATAAGCAGCCGAGTTATTATAGGCTTTCTTCATCTTGCGAGACGGGAAGATTGATAACTGGCAGGAGGTTACCATCCGCAAGCAATGTCTACCTCGGGGAACAGTCTCATCGACGAGGATACCGCCAACACCGTCGCTTCCGGGCGTGAAACCATCGGAGCGATGCTTTCGACGGCACAGACACACCTTCAGAAGGTCTTCATCGTATTCGTCATCGGCTTCATCGGCACGTTTTACGCCATGTCGTGGAAGGTGTGGCCGTTCCTGCGCGACGTGACGACCGCCAGCATGTCACGGCAGGTGATGCGACACGTCGAAATCGTCGCGGTGACGCCGTTCGACGTCATCCTCCTCCAAGCGAAGATAGCGATGTTCTCCGGCGTGGTTTTCGCCATCCCCGTTCTCCTCTATCTCGGTCGGGATTCGATTCGGGAGCGCGAATGGTATCCCGAATTCTCCATCTCATACTGGAAAATCGTTCCCCTCGTCGTCCTCGCGGTGGCGCTGTTCCTCGGCGGACTCGCCTACGGGTACTCCGTCTATCTCCCGCTGATGTTCCAGTTCCTCGCCAAGAACGCGGTGCAGGCGAACTTGAGTCCGAAGTACGGTATCGTCCAGTGGACCGAGTTCGTCCTCATCATCTCGCTTTCGTTCGGTCTGGCCGCGGAACTGCCGCTCATCATGAGCGGGCTGAGCTACTCGGGCATCGTGAAATACGAGACGTTCCGTGACAAGTGGCGCTACGCCATCCTCATCATCTTCGTCTTCGGCGCAGTCGCGTCCCCGCCGGACCCGTTCACGCAGGTCATGTGGGCGATTCCGCTCGTCATCCTCTACGCGTTCAGCCTCTATCTGTCGAAGATACTCGTCACCATCAAACGCGGCAGTAGCGAGATAAGCATCAGACGGTCGGTGGCTGAGCGGTGGAACTACCTCCTCGGTATCGCGCTCATCGCGGGCGGCGTGACGTATCTATTCTTCACCCGAGCGGGCGTCAGTTACGTAAACAGCCAACTCCTTCCGGCGTTTCCGGCGGAGTACCGACCCGCGGCGCTTTCGCCCGTCGAACAGATAGTCGGCATGCCGCGCGGAACGGCGATTTTCCTCGTCGCGGGAGCCGTCGGATTCGTCGCGCTCGTCCTCGCCGCTCTCTACTACCTCTTCGTGTCGCTCGAAGCGAACGCCGGAGTCGGGCAGGAAAGTGGCGCACCCGCCGCAATCGACATCGGTGAACTCGACGCCGCAGGTGTCCGGGCCGCCCCGCCCGAAGTGTTCGCCGAGATGGACGAGGGCGAGTCGCTCAACTACGCCCGCGCCGCGATGGAGGCGGACCAACCCGAGAAGGCACAGGCCATCTTCGACCGCTTCGACGAAGCGAACCCGGAGGAAGAAGAGGAGACCGAGGAGGACGCCGAAATCCGGGAGGACGAAGACGGCACACCCCTCGCCGAGGACGTGGCCCAAGAGCCGAAAGAGACCCAAGAGGACGGCAACGTCCTCCAACGTACCGCCGCGGGCATGACGAACGCGTTCACCGAGGACGAGACGACGGAGGACGACATCGGCGGCTACTACTACGACTTCGCGTTCATCCTCCAGAGCCTCACGTCGAAGCTGTTCCGCATCGTCGGCGTGTTCATGCTCGTCCTCGCGGGCGTCTTCGTCTACCTCTACAACGGCGGTATCGGCTACATCAACCAGGACTTCACGAGTCGCGTCCCCCAGTCGATACTGGCGAACGGCCAACAGCTCAACGTCGTCACCCTGCACCCGGTCGAGGCGCTCATCTTCGAGGTGAAGATAAGTACGTTGCTCGCCGCCGTGTCGATACTCCCGATGGTGCTCTACTACAGTTGGCCCGCGATGAAGGAGCGCAAACTCGTCAGGGGGAACCGCAACGTGTTCTTCCTGTGGGGCGCGACGCTGTTCGTCGGCCTCATCGCC
The DNA here is from genome assembly GCF_056892285.1 of Haladaptatus sp. HS23. Taxonomy (NCBI): domain Archaea; kingdom Methanobacteriati; phylum Methanobacteriota; class Halobacteria; order Halobacteriales; family Haladaptataceae; genus Haladaptatus; species Haladaptatus sp. HS23. The sequence goes on from NZ_JBXGLH010000001.1 coordinate 761,516, forward strand.
GGGAGCTACATCGGTTACACCATCGTCGCCCCGAACATCATCTCGTGGCTCGTCGTCGACGCCCACGACGCCCACATGCTCATCTACTACCGGGTGAAGGCGTTCTTCTGGCTCGTGTTCCTCACGACGGTGGGAATCGGTCTCCTCGCCGACGTGCCGGTCACGATGTTCCTGTTCCACTGGGCGGGCATCGTCACGTTCGAGTCGATGTTCGAATACTGGCGCGGTGCCGTCATCGGCATCTTCGCCGTCGCCGCGCTGGTGACGCCCGACAGCCTCTACACGATGTTCCTCGTCGCCATCCCGGTCGCCGTCGCCTACGTCTTCGGACTCGGCGTCCTCTGGCTGGGAACCCTCGGCGGACGACGCGCCTGACGTTGGGCTTAAGTATTCTTCGCGGAATATCCCGGTATGACCAAGATAAGCGTCGAAGTCCCCGACGAACTTCTCGCCGATTTGGACGACCACGTCGGTGACGACGGCAAGTTCGTCAACAGGAGCGAGGCGATTCGGGCGTCGGTTCGGAAGATGCTCGACATCCTCGACGAGATAGACGAACGCCACGGGAGACTCGAAGATGACTGAAGGGAGAAGGGAACCGCATTCCGCGCTCGCCACCGGTCAACTCGTCCTCACCGCGCTGTTCGTGACGGCGCTCGTGACGGCACAACTCACGGCGGCGAAGGTGCTTCAGTTCACCATTCCACTTACCCTGCCGATTACGGGCGACGCGCTCATTCTTCCGGGGGCGGCGCTGGCCTACGCGTTGACCTTCTTCGCCTCCGACTGCTACGCCGAGGTGTACGGGCGAAAGGCGGCCCAGCGGCTCGTGAACGTCGCCTTCGTCATGATATTCGTCATGCTGGTGCTCGTCTGGTCCACCATCGAAGCGCCCGCCGCACAGTCCAGCGTGGACCCCGGAAAGTTCCGGACCGTCCTCAGCGCGAGCACGAACATCGTCGTCGGGAGCCTCTGTGCGTACGTCGTCAGCCAGAACTGGGACGTCATCGTCTTCCACAAAATCCGTGACCTCACCGACGGCGACCACCTCTGGGCGCGCAACATCGGTTCGACGGCGAGCAGTCAGGCCATCGACACCGTCATCTTCGTCGGCGTCGCGTTCTTCGCGCTGCCGCGGTTCGTCGGTATCGGGCCGCAACTCCCGACGAACGTCATCCTCTCGCTCGTCGTCGGCCAGTACGTCTTCAAACTGCTCGTTGCGCTCCTCGACACGCCGTTCGTCTACGCCGTCGTCGGGTTCCTGCGGTCGCAGACGTCCGCGGGTCGAGTGCCGAGTTCCGCGGACTGAACGCGGACTTCAGTCTCGGTCCAGTCGCTGTGCGAAGCCGAACTTCGGCTTCACGTCGTCGACGCGGATTTCGACCGTCTCACCCTCCTCGGTGTTCGGAACGAACAGCGTGTACTCCTCGACTTTCGCCACGCCGTCGCCCTCGCTTCCCACACCTTCGATGGTCACTTCGAGGGTGTCGCCGGGTCTGACGGGCGCGGTGAGGCGTTTCCGAGCGACGAGGTAGACCTCGGAGGACTCGTCACGCGAGGCGTCGGGACTCATGGTTCGAACGTACTCGAACTCCGGTTCCATGTCGTCGCGCAGGTCGTTCAGGTCCGGTCCCTGAAACACCTTGACGACGAAGTCGCCGCCCGAATCGAGCAGGGAGAGCGCCGTCTCGAACGCCTGCCGGGCAAGATAGACCGAGCGAGCGTGGTCGAGGCTGTACTCGCCGGTCATGTTCGGTGCCATGTCCGAGAGGACGACGTCGGCGGACCCCGCGACGTCGATGACTTCCTGCTGGGTGTCTTCCTCCGTCATGTCGCCGCGGATGGTTTCGACGCCGTCGATGTCCTTGATTCGCTGGAGGTCCACGCCGATGACGGTTCCATCATCACCGACCTCCTCGGCGGCGACTTGAAGCCAACCGCCGGGGGCGGCCCCGAGGTCCACGACGGTCTCGCCCTCGTGGAGGAGGTGTGCGGATTCGTCCAACTGCTTGAGTTTGTAGGCCGCTCGCGAGCGGTAGCCTTGCTGCTTGGATTTGTTGTAATAGTGGTCTTTACGGGCCATTCGTTGGGAGACGGTAGTCTATGCGGATGTTTACGCCCTTCGTTCGGCGTCCCGGCGGTTTCTGTCGGGTGAAAAATGATGGTGACCGACGGACACTACCCGTCCCGGTACTCACACTCGGTCTCATGGCGAACGAGGTCGGATTTGTTCTTTCCACCGACGAAGACCTTCTTGTTACAGTAGTTGCAGATTCCCCATCGAGGGTCGTCTTCGTCGAGCGTGTACTCTTCCGGCCGCCACTCCTGCGACATATTTGTTCAAAGAATCTTCTATCGTAAAAAGTTTATCAAATTATTGTATATTATCATGAGTGTTAGAGAAAAGAAAGGACCGGTGTGAGGGCGTCACTCGGGGACTGTCGCCACTGTGCGTCGCGCGCGCGAACGGGTGACTTTTTATGCCAGCCTTTCATAGCCACCATCAACATGTTCAAGGCTATCGTGAGCGCGGATACGCTCCGGACGACGATTGATTCCGTGGGCGTTCTTGTGGATGAATCCAAAATCCACCTCGAGGAGGATGGCCTCACCATCAAAGCGGTCGACCCGGCCAACGTCGGGATGGTGGACCTTCAACTCGACGCCGAAGCGTTCGAATCCTACGAAGCGGACGGCGGCGTTCTCGGCGTCAACCTCGACCGCCTCGAAAGCATCGCGGGTATGGCGAGTTCCGACCAACTCATCGAGATGGAATTGGACGAGGAAACGCGCAAACTCCATATCAAAATCGACGGGTTGGAGTACACCCTCGCGCTCATCGACCCCGATTCCATCCGCCAGGAACCCGACATCCCGGACCTCGACCTCTCCGCGACCATCGTCGTCGAAGGCTCCGACATCAATCGAGCGGTCAAGGCCGCCGACATGGTGTCCGACCACATCGCGCTCGGCGTGAACGAGGACGACGAAGTCTTCTACGTCGAAGCCGAGGGCGACACGGACAATGTCGACCTGAAACTCGACCGCGACGACCTCATCGACCTCGCGGTCGGCCCCGCACACTCCCTGTTCAGCCTCGACTACCTGAAGGATATGAACAAGGCGATTCCGAAAGACAGCGAAGTGAGCATCGACCTCGGCGAGGAGTTCCCCGTCAAACTTCACTTCGAAATCGCGGAAGGAAAGGGCCAAGTGACGTACATGCTCGCACCGCGCATCCAGAGCGACTGACGGACGTCGGATCTCGATTCTACAAGTTTCGGTCGATGACCGCTTTCGCCGACTGCGCTTTCTCTTTCCACCCGTAGCCCGCCTCGTAGACGTGTCGTTTGCTTTCGGCTAATTCCTCGGGCGTGGACTCCTCGAAGCCGCCGCGGCCCCACGTACCGCTCTTGTGGAGCCATTCGACGACGTTCTCGCGCGTCTCCGGCCACGACAGGCCGACCATCTCGTACCAAGCGATCATGGCGAAGACGGCGTTGTCGTGACATCCGGGCACGCTCCCTTTCTCGTAAATCGTACTCATCGGCTCGAAACTCGGCTCGGAGACGGTTTCGCGGAACTCGTCGGCGGTGAGGAGGCGCAGTGCACCGTCGCTCTCGACGACTCGCTTTTCGTGACGAAGCCGGTCGAGCGCCGCGACGTGGGTGGCGTCCCAGCGTCCGTGAACCGCCTCGCGGAGTTCCTCCTCGGTCAACGAGTCGGCCGAAAGCACGGCGATGATGTCCGTGTACGCTTTTTCGATGTCCGTCCACGGCTCGCCGTCGAACCGACAGTCCGGGCCGTGAAGGTTCGTCGTGGTTCGACAGTCGGGGCACGGATATGCGAAGCGTGGCACGAAACCCGTTTCTCACGCGTCGGTAATAGGTGATTGGATTCGACCGAATCGAGGAAATGCGGGATTTCCAGTCGACGGACGATGGAAATCCCCCGTTACCGTCGACCGTCGCGTTTATCGGGCATCGCTCGTAAGGTCGATTAATGAACTCGCTCCACGCCCGATACCCGTTTCTCGCGTCCGCTCGTGAGGCGGTTCGGGACGCGAACCTCGACCTCGCGGAAGTCATCGCGGGGGAGGGCGACCGCCACCCGGCAGTCGAACGCGGCGTGGAGCGCGTGCGACGAGCACTCCTCGACGGAACCGTGCGCGCGCCGGACGACGGCCGGCGGTGGGCGACGACGGCGGAGGTGCTCTCCTATCCCATCGCCCGAATGTTGGTCTCGCTCCTCGACGCACCGGGTGCGGTCGAAAAGTACGCCAACGCAGAGGCGACGACGGCCTACGAACGGTTCACCGCCGACTTCGAGACGCCGGACGACGGGCTGAAGAGTACGAAAGGAGCGTCGCTGACGCTCGATGCGTTTCTCGCCGATTTCGAACTCGCCAAGGACATCACGACGCGGGAGGACGGGTTCGGCGTCGCCGTTTCGACCTACATCTCGCTCGTCGGTGAGTTCGGGGACGAGTGGCGACTCGTCGCGCGCCAACTCGAAGACGGCATCGTGGTCGTCTCACAGGCGGAACTTCACGAACTGCTTCGGACGGCAGTGGAGACGCGCATCGCCGCTGACCTCCCGCTTCCCGTCCCCGACGAAATCGGCGAGGAACTCGCCGACGAACTCTCGGAACTGGAATCGTCGTTTACCGACGCCGACTTCTCGCACGACATCGACACGCTGGCCCCGGAGTTGTTCCCGCCGTGCATGACGGCGCTTCTCTCGCGGGCTCGTGACGCAGAGACGCTTCCCGCCCACTCCGAGTTCACGTTAGTTTCGTTTCTCACCAGCATCGGGCTCGACGCGGACGAAATCCTCTCGCTCTGTGAGGTTCGGTCGTCGGGACGCGGGGACCGTCTGCGCGCCAGAATCGAACGACTCCGAGACGAACGGACGGCGCAGTTCGCGCCGCCGAGCTGTGCGACGCTCCAAGCGTACGATGACTGCGTCAACAAGGACCAGCGCTGTGAGACCGTGACGCATCCGCTCGTTTACTACGAGGACGCACTGGACGAAAACGGGACCGTGACGGATTGGCGCGACCGGTAGATATCGGTATGACCAGCGGGAGTTGATGCGATTAGCACGAGCAGGTTCGAACGTCAGTGCTGATTCGCCAGCCAGAAGCCGACGCCCGTCATGACGAGGACGAAGAGCGTGATGACGCCGACCATTTCGAGCGCGCCAGTACCGGTGATTCCGCCGCTTTCGAACTGCGAGCCCACGACAAACATCGCTACGATAAAGACGCCGACCGACACGACGGAGACGACGATGTCGCGAACCGTGTCGTCCTCGAGATTCATGCTCTTCGTTTTCCGGGGTTGCGTCAAAAGTTCTCCGCTTCGAAGTTGCCGTCCGATTTTTTCCCACGTTCATGGGGACGAGTCCGTATTAGCGGCAAATCGGCACGAACGTGAACGGCATAGAAGGTTCCCGAAGGGCGGGAACGTTCCCGCGACACGGAAACGAGCCATTACCGTCGTTTCGCGGGGCGAGAAAAGACGGGACTTGCGTTGACAGGTGAAAGCCTTAGGGTCGCTCGGTGCGTACCGTAATACGTCGAAACCGCAGTAGAGTGGCCGGTACGAGCCGATTTTCGTCGTTCGGTTTCACGTCGGAGGAAGCACCCATGATAGACACAGCCGCTTCCGGAAAAGTATCGCTGGCTCCGCTGGCAGAGACCGAGGAGACGAATCCTCGCTCGCAACGCGCCAGAGCGGAGCGTATGTCCGTCACGCCGCTCGGTGGCGGACTGTACGAAGTCGAAAGCCAGAGCGACAACACGTACTTCGTGGACCTGCTCGGCGGGCGCTGTACCTGCCCCGACCACATGATGCGGGGCGTTCGGTGTAAGCACCTCCGTCGGGTCGCAATCGAAATCAACGAGGGTCGCGTCCCGCCCCCGGGAAAGGAAGCAGTCGAGTGTGCCCGCTGTCAGTCCGTCATCTTCGTGGACGAGAAGACGGCGGCCACGGGGCCACACTTCTGTGAACACTGCGAACTCCGTCCCGGCGAGCCCGTGATGGACCGCGCGACCGGCGACCTGTTAGTCGTCGTCGGGATGACCGACCACCGGGCCGACCAAGTCGAGGTCCCGGGCCGCGACTGCACCGTCGCGGCGTACCCGACGAACGAGGGCTACCCGGCGGACGACCCGGTCGTCGAAGTACTCTACCCGATTCCGTCGGGGCTTCGACCAGAACAGGTCGAACCACGACACGTGCGGCGCTACTCGTTCCCGCGCTCGCGACTTCAGCGGGCCGAGCGTCCGGGCGACCAGTCGGAACTGACCGACTTTCGGGAAACGGAGTAGTCGAACCGATTTTTCGCGGAGGAAGTGAATCGCGGAGCGACGGCTACTCCAGAATCTCCGTCGCCTCGTCCACCGAGAGGACGCCCTGTTCGACCGCGTGGAGAACGTCCGAGACGCTGTGTTTCGACTCCACCCCGTCGTCTTCCGCCCACAAGTCGTCCATCGTCTCGCCCTCCTCCAGCGCGGTTTCCTTCTTCACCCGATAGTTCCCGCCCTTCGTCTGGTGGACATCGGCGGGGTGGAAGAAGTACCAGGCCTCCCGGTCGAACCGAACGCCGATCTTCGGTTTCGCGCCGAAGTTCTGCGAGAAGTAGACCAACGCTTCGACTTCCTCCCCCGTGAGATATATCGGGTCCCCCGCACTCGATTTCGCCTCGATGGCGTAGAAAACGTTCCTGTTCCCGGCCAGTACGTCCGGCAGTTCGCGCTGGGTCGCACCCCCGCTGGCGGGAGCGCGCATGACCGCGAATCCCGTGTCGTCCAGTCTGTTGACGAGTTCGCGCTCCCGTCTGTCGCCTTTCCGATTCGCCATGTGTTCGGTCGATGGTCGGCGGTGGCGGGCAATAAAACGGCCGATAGCGCGGTGAAGGTGAACTGGCGAAGGTTCAGGTCTCGTCGTCGGTCAGAAACGTCACGGTCGCTTCTTCGGCGGCGTCACCCGGTTCCAGCCACGGGACATGACCGTAGCCGTCCAGCACTACCATGTCGGCGTTCTCCATCTCGCCCACGACGGGACGGCCGACCGCCGGTTTCCAGAAGTAGTCTTCGGTCCCCCAGACGAACCGCGTCGGAACTTCGGTCGGGAGGTCGTTCCGGAGGTCGAACCGGGGGGCCATTCCGCGAATCGACCCGAGCGACTCCAACAGCGACCAGAGGCTCTCGCGCTGGCCGGGGACCGTCTCGGTTCGAATCTCGGGACCGAAGTAGCAGTCGGGGAGCGCCGAATCGTCCTCGACATTCATCTGGCGGTTCGTCTTTCGAGCGTCCGCCACCGTCGTCGCCTCCGAGTAGTCGAACAGCCAGCGACCGAGTTTCGGCACGTCGAACAGTCGGAAACCGAACGGGACGCTCCGTGAGAGACCGGCGGGCGCGCCGACGAGACAGAGCCGTTCCACGCGGTTCGGACGGTCGCTGGCGAGCGCGAGCGCCTGAAATCCGCCGAGCGAATTGCCCACGACCCTCGTCTTCTCGATTCCGAGTTCGTCCAGCAGGTCCACGACGTACTCGACGCCGAACGTCCGGAGGTCCGTCTCGCGGTAGTCCGTCGGCGTCGAGAGACCTCTCCCGGGGCGGTCGGGAGCAATCACGGTGAAGTGGTCGGTGAGCGCGTCGAAGAGCGGCAGCCAGACGGCCGAGGTGCTACCGAGGCCGTGCAGGAGGACGAGCGGCGGGCCGTCGCCCGCGGTCAGGTAGTGAACCCGAACCGCCGGGTTCGAGAAGTGGACGTACTTCGACTCGGCGTCGACGTCGTAGTGGTCACAGGCCATCGAGAGCGCGTCGAGATACGCCTCCTCCTCGTCGTTGCCCGGCGCGACGTGGTCGAGACTCATGGTCTCCTGTTAGTCCGTAGAGAAGAAAACGTTTGGTCGGGGACTGTCTCGCACAGAACCCGCTGCCGATGGGTACGGGAGTTCGGAGTCCGAACGAACCCGACTACGTCCCGTGCTGCCAGCTACCCATGTACTCTTCCTGCTCGTCCGTGAGCGAGTCGAACTCGACGCCGTCCGCGTCGAGTTTGATTTCCGCGATTTCCCTGTCGAGTTCGTCCGGGACCTCGTGGACGCCTGCATCGTATTTCTCGCCGTTCTCGACCATCTCGCGGACACAGGCCGACTGCACGCCGAAGCTCTGGTCCATGACCTCGACGGGGTGGCCCAGCGCGATGGGCGCGGCGAGGTTGACGAGGCGGCCTTCAGCGATGACGTTGAGTCGGCGGCCGTCCTCCATCTCGTACTCGTGGACGCCGTCGCGGGCGTCGCGTTCGGCGACCGCGAGGTCCGAAAGGTCGTCGAGGTTGACCTCCACGTCGAAGTGTCCCGCGTTGGCAAGGAGGACGCCGTCCTTCATGACCTCGAAGTGCTCTTTCGTGATGACGTCGCGGTTGCCCGTCGTCGTGATGAACACGTCGCCGACTTCGGCGGCCTCGGCCATCGGCATCACGTCGTAGCCCTCCATGTGGGCTTCGAGCGCGCGGCGCGGTTCGACTTCCGTGACGATTACGTTCGCGTTCTGGCCCGCCGCCTTCTTCGCGACGCCCTTGCCACAGTAGCCGTAGCCGCCCACGACGACGTTCTTCCCGGCCCACGAGAGGTTGGTCGTCATGGCGATGGTCGCCAGCGACGACTCGCCCGTGCCGTGAACGTTGTCGAACAGGCGCTTCATCGGCGTGTCGTTGACGGCGAAGACGGGGTAATCGAGCGCGCCGTCCTCGTCCATCGCACGGAGTCGGTGGACGCCGGTCGTCGTCTCCTCACAGCCACCGACGACGGTTTCGATGAGTTCGGGATGGTCCTCGTGGATGGCCGCGACCATGTCCATGCCGTCGTCCACCGTGATGGTGGGTTCGAGGTCGATGACGGACTCGATGGCCTCGTAGTAACCCTCGTCGTCCACGCCGCGCTTCGCGTAGCAGGTGATGTTCGGGTGTTCGTCCAGTGCGGCGCTCACGTCGTCGTGGGTCGAGAGCGGATTGCACCCGGTGACGGCGACTTCGGCGCCACCCTCCGCGAGCGTCTCCACGAGGACTGCGGTCTTCGCCTCGACGTGCATCGCCATGCCGATGCGCTGGCCGGAAAGCGGCTTGTCGGCGACGAACTCCTCCTGAATCGTCGTCATTATCGGCATGTGCTGGCGCGCCCAGTCCATCTTGCGGTGCCCCTCGACGCGAGCGGACTCCAAATCGTCCAACTGCTCGCTTATCGGTGGATAGGTTCCCATACCTTCGAGATTGGCGAGGGCGTTCAAAACGGTACCGAAGGGAATCAGCAGTCGACGGTCAGTCGCTGTTCGGCGGGTCGAAGATGTCCTCGATAGTGCAGTCGAAGTAGCCCGCCAGTCGAAACGCGAGTTCGAGACTCGGGTCGTACCGGCCACCTTCGATGGCGTTGATGGTCTGACGGGAAACATCGACCACATCTGCGAGGTCGGCTTGTGTGAGGTCCGCCTTGGCGCGTCTGATTTTGAGGTCGTTTTCCATCGTCACATCACACGCTCGTAGTACTGCCCCGACCCGAAGTAGACGACCTGCCCGAGCAGGAACGCGAGAAATTCGAATCGGACCGTCTGAAAGTCTTCGAGGCCGTGCTGGTAGATGTGGGTGACCACGACGGACAGTAGCAACGCTGATAGCGCGATAAAAGCCGTCTGCGAACTTCGCCGCCCGATTTCGAGTGTGCGTTCGTCCGCGGTTTCCATGGAAAGTGTTCTTTACTCTATGTCGATAAAACTTTCCACTATCCTGACTGATTCGTCGCTATCGAGTCGCCAGAAACATCGAGAAGCGCTCGGCCAAACTCACTCCATCGCGCGCTCGACCAGTTCGTGTGCCTTCTCCTCGGCAGTCTCACGAACCGATTCCTCGTCCAACGTCAGTACCTCGCGGTCCGCCATGAGAATCGCCCCGTCACAAATCGTATGTCTCACGTCGCTTCCGCGCGCGGCGTAGGCGAGGTGACTCACGAGGTCGTGGTGGGGGACGAGGTGGGCCGCGGACAGGTCGACGACGGCGAGGTCGGCGTTCGCGCCCTCCTCGATTCGGCCGCTGTCGAACCCGAGCGCCGTCGCGCTTCCGCGGGTCGCCATCTCCACGACCGACTCGGCGGGGACCGCGCTGGCGTCGTTCGCGGCGAGTTTCCCGAGCATGGCCGCGTCCCGTGTTTCGCCGAACATGTCGAGGTCGTTGTTCGACGCCGCGCCGTCCGTCCCGAGTCCGACCGTGATACCCGCGTCCAACATCGCCTGTACCGGGGCCATCCCGCTGGCGAGTTTCATGTTCGAGGCGGGGCAGTGGACGACCGCGGTGCCCGTCTCCGCCAGCAGGTCGATTTCGGTCGTGTTGACGTGGACGCCGTGTGCGACGAAATCCGACGAGTCGGTCATGTCCTTCTCTCGGGCGTATTCGAGCGGTCGTTTCCCCCGTTCATCGACGATGGGGGCGACCTCGTCCCGCGTTTCGTTCGCGTGGTAGTGGAGCGGGACGCCCGCCTCGCGCGCTTCGGGGACGAACTCGTCTAAATACTCCTCGCCGACCGTCGTGAGGCTGTGGGGCATCACGGCCGTCGTGATTCGCCCGTCCGCCGCGCCGTCGAACTCCGCGGCGATGTCGAGGCTCGTCCGAAAGTCCTCGCGGGCGGCCTCCTCGTCCTTTCCAATCGTGACCACGCCGTGGCCGATTCGAGCGCGAAGCCCCGCTTCCTCGACCGCCTCGGCGACTTGATCCACTTCGAAGTACATGTCCGCGAAGCCCGTGGTCCCCGATTTGATCATCTCCAGCATGCCGAGTTCGGTTCCGGCACGCACGTCCTCGGGCGTCAAAGCGGCCTCGACGGGCCACACGGACTCCCGGAGCCACGTTTCGAGCGGCTTGTCGTCCGCATACCCGCGAAGGAGCGTCATCGCGGCGTGGCAGTGTGCGTTTACGAATCCCGGAATCACGAGGCCGTCGCTCGCGTCCAGCGTCTCGTCCGCGTCCGCGACGTCACCGACGGAGAGAATCGTTCCGTCGTCCTGATCCACCAGCACGTCCGCGCGTTCGACGGTCATGTCCGGTCGCAGTACCTGCCCACCGGAAATTTCGAGCGTCGTCATGGGGCGAAATAGTTCGCCCCCTCGCATGACTCTGCTGGATTCCCCCGTGATACGGTACGGTATGGCACAATTTGCAGTTTGAACCGGGAAAGCAAGAGTAATCCGTCTGGCCGACCGAAGCCGAGATAATGCGAATCGCGGTCCCTAACAAGGGCAGGTTGCACGACCCGTCGATGGAATTGCTCGAACACGCCGGGCTGCATGTCGTAGACGGTGCGGACCGCAAACTGTACGCGAGCACCGTCGACCCGGACGTGACGCTGTTGTTCGCCCGGGCCGCCGACATCCCGGAGTACGTGAGCGACGGTGCCGCCGACATCGGCATCACTGGTCTCGACCAGATGCGAGAGGCGAACCCCGGCAACGTCTCCGATATCCTCGATTTGGGCTACGGTCAGTGCCGTCTCGTGCTGGCCGCACCCGAGGAGGGAGACATCAAGGAGGTGGCCGACCTCGCGGGCAAAACGGTCGCCACGGAGTTCCCGAACGTCGCGAAGCAGTACTTCGCCGAAACCGAGGTGTCGCCCGAAATCGTGGAGGTATCGGGTGCCACGGAACTCACCCCGCACGTCGACATGGCCGACGCCATCATCGACATCACGAGCACCGGGACGACGCTGAAGGTCAACCGCCTCGGCATCATCGACGAGGTGCTGTCGAGTTCGGTTCGGCTGTTCGCCCGCGAGGACGTGGTCGGCGACGACAAGGTCGAACAGGTCACGATGGCGCTCCAGTCGGTCATCTCGGCCGAGGGCAAACGCTACCTCATGATGAACGCCCCCGAGGACAAACTCGACGAGATTCGGGAAGTGATTCCCGGCCTCGGCGGACCGACCGTCATGGACATCGCGGGGAACGGCAAGGTCGCCGTCCATACCGTCGTCGACGAGCGGGACGTGTTCGAGACCATCAACGAGGTCAAGGGACTCGGTGCCAGCGGCATCCTCGTGACCGAAATCGAACGCCTCGTGGACTGACGACCCGTCCGTTCCGACGGCTATTTTGCGATCGCTTGGCGCGTCCGGAAACACGTAGAGAACGACGGAAAAAAGAGAGGACGGGAAAAAGAGGGAACGAGAAGAGGAGAGAACGACCCAATTTCTACGCGCCCAACTCGGCCAGCAGGTGCGAAATCTGTAACCGGTCGCTCGTTCCACCTGCCAAGTCCATGTCGATTTCCGCCGCGAGGACGACCAGTTCGGCCAGTTCGTCGCCGGAATAGCGGTTCTGCCGGAACGCCTCCATGATGGCTTCGAGTACCTCCTCGCCGCTGTAGCCGTCGTCCACGAGCAGGTCGTCCAAATCCTTGCGGGCGTCGTTGAAATCGCCGCGTTCTGCCTTGTCGAGCATGTCGCCGATACGCCCGCTGATGCCGAACTCGCGGATGACCTCGTAATCCTCGCTGTGAACGCGGCCCTCCTGTTCGTACAGCAGTTGTGCGTATAGGATGGCCCTCCGCACGTCGCCTTTCACGTACCCCGAGATGAGCTGAATCCCGCCGTCGTCGTATTCGACTTCCTCCTCGTCTAAAATCGACCGGAGAATGGCCTCGATTTCCCCGCCGGTCGGCTTGCGCATCGAGACGGGGAAACAGCGGGACTTGATGGGCGGAATGAGTTTCGTCGGCTGACGCGTGGTGATGACGAACTGCGTGGTCTCGTGGTACTGCTCCATCACGCGACGGAGCGCCTGCTGGAAGTCCTCGCGGATGGATTCGGCGTTGTCGAGGACGATGGTCTTGTACGACCCCGTCGACGGCGCGTAACCGGCGTACTCCTTGAGGATATGGTTTATCATCTCGCGTTTCGACCAGTTGCGCTTGTACTTCTTCTTGCCCGATCCCTGTCGGTACTGTTTGGAGAACTCGGTCTGACCCTGCAGGAAGTTGGAAAACCGGGGGTCGTCCCGAATTTCCTTTTTCGTCCGGTCGAAGAAGTCCGCGACGTTGATCTCCACGAGGTCGTTGTCCGGGTCGTCGTGTGCCTCGCGAGCCAATGCGCGCACGGCGGCGGTTTTCCCGCTTCCCTCCGGGCCGTGAAGGACGAGGTTTATCGGCTCGTTCACCGCCCGCTCCAGATAGTCGCGTACCTCCGGTTGGGGCAGGTCGGCGAGGGCAGGCGCATGCGTTTCGGTCCACAGCGGCGACTCCATTGGGAATCGGTAGGGAGTCGTCGGACAAGAATCGGTCGGTTGTATCGCGGCGAAAAAAGCGGCTGATGAACGCGCCCGTCGAAAGAAACGACAGAGGACGTTATACGAGGTCCCCGAATGCGTCGAGAACCGAGACGACGACACTCGCGTTCGTCGTGTCGGTTCCTGCGCTCGTCGCGGTTCCGGCTTGGGTCGTCTCGTTTCCGGCGCTCGTCATCGTTTCGGCATGGGTCGTCGCGTTACCAGCACTGGTCGTTGTTCCGGCTTGGGTCGTCGCAGCTCCGGCCGTCGTCGTTTCCGCTTGCGTCGCATTTTCGGCGGTCGTCGTCTGCGATGCGACCGTCGTGGTTCCTGCACTCGTCGTCTCTGCACTCGTCGTGGTTCCGGCTTGGGTCGTCGCCGTCGTAGTCGTCGCGTTTTCACCGGCCTCGACCGTTATCGTCGCTATCTGACCGAAGTTACGGGCGTACACGCCGTGCGGGTACGTCCCGGGTGCAACACCGGTCGTGGGAACCTCGAAGGTAACGGTCGTACTCTGGTCGGCGTCCAACGTAACGTTCTGGCGCTGAACCACCGTCCCCGCCAACCGGAAGTCCACGGGTTGCGTGAGTTGCTGGCTGGTCGGGTTGGTGATGGTCGCGCTCACGGATATCGTGTCACCGACCGTCGCGTTCGACGGTGCTTCGAGGTTGCTCACCGAGAACGACGGTCCGAGGTCGCTGACGTTCTCCACGTTGGCGTTTCCGGCTTGTGTCGTCGTAGTCGTACCCTCTGCCGTCGTGCCCTGCGCAGTCGTGGTTTGGGTCGTACTCGTCGATTGCGTCGTCGTTTCGGCCGCCGTGGTGGTGTTCGCACAGCCACAACCGCTCGTCGTGGTCGTTCCGGTCGTCGACGTGGTGGACGTGGCCGCTCCACCGCCACCGACCTGCGTCGTGGTCGACGTGCCCGTCGTGGGCGCTGCCGTCGTCGTTGACGTGGTCGTCGGTGTCTCCGTCGTGGTCGTCGTCGCACCGCCACCGCCCTCGACGGTCACGTACGCCGGGTCGACGACGATGTTGTTGTCCACCACGTACGGCAGGTCCGCGCTGCCGCCCGACGTCACGAAGTCGTACACCTGATTGTCGTTGGTGTCGAGGTGCGACATCGCGATGAGCGTCTGGCTCTCGGTCAGCGGCTCGTTGAGCGTCACGCTGACGTTCTCGTGCGTTCCCGGTTCGAGGTACTCCGACGTACCGACGACGCTCCCGACGACGTTGCCGTCGAGGAGACTCGAATCGTGGATGGTGACGAAACCACCCTCGGACATGGTGACGGAATCGACCGTCACTGTCTGTCCGTCACTGGTTTGGTTGTCGAACGTGACGTTCGCGTCCAGATTCGACATCGTCGGTTGTTCGGGAACACCCGGTTCTCCCGGCATGTGCGGGAGGTCGGGAAGGCTCACGTTCTGCGGCGCGTCCACGATGAACGTCGTGTTCTGAATCGTGATGTCGCGGAGTACCACGCGGACGGTATCGAGGTCGCCCGTCGAAGCCGCGTTGGCTTGGTCCGCGACGTCATTCACGTCGCTCTGTGAGATGTCCGGCCCACGCTGGACGACGTCCGACGCCGACCCGTTCTGGAGCAGCGCGGTCGTGTTGACGTGAACCGTCTCGTCTTTCAAGTCGATACCGCTCACGACTTCGGTGCGGTCGGGTTGGGTACTGTCACCAACCACGAACGACCACTCGGCGATGGAGAGCGATTCGATACGGAACACGAACTGCTGTCCCGTCTGATTCGTCTCGTTGCCCATCGTGGGACCCTGCTGGCCCACCGAAATCTGCGCGTCGTCGACGACGACTTCGCCGTTTGCGGTGTACGGTCCGTCAACGGTGCCGTTTCCGATAACGAAGTCGTAGACGCCGTTCGAATTCGTGTCCATGTGCGGCATCGCGATGAGCGTCTCCGTGTCGTTGATGGGGCGCGCGAGCGTCACGCTGACGTTCTCGTGCGTCCCTGGTTCGAGATATACGGAGTTGCCCAACACGCTGCCGACGACGTTCCCGTCGAGCAGGCTCTGGTCGTGGATGGCGACGAAGCCACCCTCTTGCATGGTCACGGACGAGATGACGAGCGTCTCGCCGTCACTTTGTTGGTCGTCTATCGTTACGTTTGCCTCCGATGTGTTCATCTGCGTCACATCGTTCAGGCCCGTAACCTGCGTTTCAGGTGCCGTATTCGACCCCCCTCCGCCCGACGTCGCTAGCGATGTCGCAACACCGCCGGCGAAGACGACGAGAAGGGACACGAGTACGGCACTCACTGTTCTCGGGATTCGTGTCATATCTCTCCCATTCCGCGAACGATTTGACGACGAGACGACCGATAAACGGCGTCCACCGTTCACGAGTTAAGACGCCGATTCGACGGGTTAGGTCGCTCCTTCTCGCATTGGTCCGTCCAACGACGAGAAAAACAACAGCCAGTTTCCGAGCGCGCCAGCGACGCTTTCGAAGGCTGTTTAATCGTCGGCCTTCGATTTGCGAGTAGATGTCGATGCGCGTTACCTTCCTCGGAACCAGTGGGGCAGTGCCGACGACGGAACGAAACCCGAGTTCTATCCTCGTCAACCGGGAAGGTGACCGCCTGCTCTTCGACGCCGGAGAGGGAACCCAGCGCCAGATGATGCGCTTCGGAACCGGGTTCACCGTCTCCGACCTCTTCATCACGCACCTCCACGGCGACCACATCCTCGGAATTCCCGGCCTGATTCAGACGTGGGATTTCAACGACCGTGACGACCCGCTCATGATTTACACGCCGCGTGGAACCGGGGGCGACATCGACGCGCTCGTTCGCACGGCGGGCCACCAACCGTCGTTCCCCGTCCACATCACGGAGGTCGCACCCGGCGAGGTCGCCGTCCGCCGCGACGAGTACGAGGTCCGCGCCTTCCGCACGGACCACGACGCGAACTCCGTCGGCTACGCGCTGGTCGAGGACGAGCGGAAGGGTCGCTTCGATCGCGAACGGGCGGAGGAACTCGGCGTCCCCGTCGGTCCGAAGTTCCAGCAACTCCACGCCGGGGACCCCGTCGAACTCGACGACGGTTCCGTCGTCCGCCCCGAGCAGGTCGTCGGCGAACCGCGACCCGGCCGCCGGTTCGTCTACACCGGCGACACCCGCCCCACCGAGCAGGTCGTTTCCGCCGCCGAAAACGCCGACCTGCTCGTCCACGACGCGACGTTCGCCGACGACCGGAAGGACCGCGCGAAGAAGACCGCCCACTCGACCGCGAGACAGGCCGCGAACGTCGCCCGCCGCGCCGGTGCGGCCCGCCTCGCCATCACCCACGTCTCCTCGCGCTACGCCGGAAACGTCTCCGCGCACCTGACGGAGGCCCGCGAGGAGTTCGAGGGCGAGGTCTTCGCCCCCGACGACGGCGACCTCGTCGAGGTTCCGTTCCCGGACGAATAGAGACACCGCTGAGGGAACTCCGAACGCTACTCCCTGCTCCTTCTCAAAAAACCGACCTGCGTCCCCCGTCGTTATCGCAACTGTTCGCGGGCGGCGGCCATTCCGGCCTCCAAGTCCACGTTCTCGCCGACGTCGAGGAAGGCCTCGCCGATGGTGCGAACACCGCGCAGGACCTGTTCCGACGAGAGGTTGCCCATGTTGCTCACGCGGAAGATTTCGCCGCCGAGGTGGGCCTGTCCGCCGCTGATGCTCGCTCCGCGTTCGACCACGGCGTCGAAGAAGTCGTCCGGGTTCTCCCGGACGCCGACGGGGAGCGCAATCGCCGTGAGCGTGTTCGAGTACTCCGAGGCGTCGTTTCGCTCGGGGAACATCGACAGTCCCATCGCGGTGAACGCCGACCGGAACGCGGCGGACTGTCGGCGGTGGCGTGCGATGCGTTCCGGCATTCCCTCCTCCTCGATGTGGCCGACGGCGAGCGCGAGGCCGCGGAACAGCGGTACGGCGCTGGTGAACGGCGTCTGGTGGGAATCGGCCTTGCGGAGGTGCCAGTCCAAATCCTCGTAGAACGGCGCGTTCTCGCCGTCGAAGGCCTCCTGTGCGCGAGGCGTCGCGTACATCGCGCTCGTTCCCGGCGGGGCCGCGAGGGCCTTCTGGGCATCCGTCACCGCTACGTCGACGTTCCACTCGTCCACGAGGAACTCGTCGCCGCCGAGGGACGTCACGCCATCCACGACGAAGTAGGCGTCGTGTTCCGCCGCGATTTCGCCGACTTCGGCGACGGGATTTAACAGTCCCGTACTCGTCTCGTTGTGAACTATCGTCACGACTTTCGTGTCGTCGGTGACCGCTTCGGCGACAGCCTCGGGGTCGATGGGATGACCCCATTCGGACGTAACCGGCGTCACGTCCGCGTGCCGGTCGGCGATTCGCTTGAACCGCCGCCCGAACTTGCCGTTCGCGACGGCGACCACTTCGTCGTCTTCACCGGCGAGGTTGGCGACGGCGGCCTCCATCGCCATCGTCGCCGTCCCGTTGAAGATGAGGCTGGTACCGCCGCTCGTCGTCGGCGTTCCGTCGAGCGAAGAGCGTTCGAAGACGTAATCGAGACCGTCTTGGGCGTCCTCGTACACCGACTCGAACTCCGCGGAGCGGTGTGACACCATTGGCTCGCTCATCACTTGTCGAACGTCGCGCGCGAGGGGTACCGGACCCGGGTTGAGTAGGAGAAAATCCTCTCGCATACTCACCCGTTCTACCTCCCCATAAATAAGCGTCGTGCGCGGCGCAAATTCCGCCACTTGTCATCAACCACCTGTTATCTACCCGTCGACCCGCGGAGAATTTCGAACAGGCAGTCGGACTCACTCATCGTTCGATACGTTGGGGAGAGACCATCTGAGGAGCGCTACCGGACTTCGAGACTGCGTCCAAATCGTCCCCGGCCCTTCGAGTTCACAGAGGAGACCATCGCCGCCGCCCGTGGGCGACTGGACACTATCGGCCCGCGTCACGTCGAAGTCCACTGACCCTTCGAACGCGACGACGTGACCCGTGTCCACGAGGTACGTCTCACCGGGGTCGAGGCTGACCACCGAGACGGCCCCGTAACTGGAGAGGAACGCGAGCCCCGCCCCCGAGAGTTCGAGAAGGAAGTCGCCGGAGCACTCCACGAAGGTCCCTTCCTCGTCAAACGGCGCGTCGAAGTCGATGCCGGGTTCCGCCGCGAGAAACGAACACGACTGAACGTACAGCGTCTCGTCCCGGAGTTCGTAGTGAAAGATGTCGCCCGGAAACGGCGGCGCGAGCCTGACCGTTCCGGGGTTGTCCGCGGCGAACGTGGTCGAAAACGCCGCCTCCCCGCCGGAAACCGAACGTTCGAGCGACGGTGTCGTATCCGAGGGCACGCCCACCGTCGCCGAATGGCTGACCAGCGACCCCGACTCGGCCTGAACCTCCTCGTCCGCGTCCAGTGTCAGTACGAGTTCGGCGAACGCTGGCTGGTTCGTGATTTCGTACTCCATGCTCGGCTAGTACACGACATCGCGACGGATAGCCCTCCCGGCCTCCTTCCCACTTCGTGACCTGCTTTTTCCATGATGGGCTTTCGCGTTGACTTCGACGGGAAACCTGTTCGTATGCAGATATCGGCGTGCGAGCCTTCGGAACGGTTATTCGACGGGACTTCGACAGGAGAGGTATGACCGACGAGAATCGAATGGACGACAATCGCGTCCACTGGGACGAACTCGCCGAACTCCATCCCGAGACGGGATACTACGACGTCGACAGGTTCCGCGACGGGAAGACGACCCTCGATTGGCTCGAACGGGGAGGGGTCGGGGACGTCACCGGACGAACGATACTACACCTCCAGTGTCACTTCGGTATGGACACGCTGTCGTGGGTGCGCGAGGGTGCACGGCGGGCGGTTGGGGTCGACTTCTCGGCGACGGCCATCGGAACCGCACGAACCCTCGCTTCGGAGGTCGGACTCGACGACAGAGCGACGTTTATCGAGTCGGACGTGTACGACCTGCCCGACGTTCTCGACGAGCAATTCGACGTCGTCTTCACGTCGTACGGAGTGTTGAACTGGCTACCGGACGTGGAAGCGTGGGCGGAGGTCGTGGCGACGTTCCTCGAACCGGGCGGACGGTTCTTCATCGCCGAACTCCATCCGATGAGTCACGTCTTCATGGACCTCGACGTCGACGATGACGGGACTATCCGTTCGGAATGGCCGTACTTCTCGGACGACCCGCTGACGTTCGACGAGGAGGGAACGTACGCCGATTTCGGGGCCGAAGTCGACAACACGGTCACTCACGAGTGGTCACACTCGCTGGGGGAAATCGTCACGGCGCTCGTCGACGCCGGGGTCGTCGTCGACGAACTCCGCGAACACCCGTTTTCCTCCTTCGAGCAGCTCCCGGGGCGGATGCGCGAGCGACCGGACGGTCACTGGGAGATTCCCGACGAGGATTACCCGCTCACCTTCTCGCTCAAGGCACACAAGCCGTCGGAGTGAGGTTCCGAGTCATTTCCTTCAGCTGCTTCCTTATTATACGACTTTCCTAATTCGAATCCTGTGCTCGTCGCTCGTCTTCGGTGGCGGTGCGGTGTATGCTAGTAGTAGAACCGCGAGCGTAAGCGAGCAGGCCAAGGAACCCCCGGAGGGGGTGACGCAGTGTCTTCGTGAGTGAAACGAACGAGGGCAGGGAAGACGCGGTTTGTCTTCCCGTGCGAACGAATGGCTCGGAAGTTGCATGCCCGCGCAACGAAAAGCGAGGCGCTCCGCGCCTCGCTGCGAACGGCAACGCCGTGAGCGAGTGAGCAGGAACGTCTTCCGGTGCTTTTCATCAACGTTTTGCCAGCGAAGGAGTAAAACGACTGAGCACAGCAAAAGGTTGACGAGCACGATGGGAGTCACGCGAGGGTAGCGAGGGTGACTACATCGTGTGAGCGAGACGAGCGTAAGCGAAGTCGAGCGAGCACGATGGGATTCGAACCCACGGCCGTCGGATTAGAAGTCCGACGCTCTATCCAGACTGAGCTACGTGCCCTCGGTACAGCATTATCGGTGAACCTTCATAAGAAGGTGGGATTCTTCCCCGCAAACACAGCCCTTAAGCACGGTTCACGAGAAAATCAAACCGATGCGAGTAATCGGAACCGTCGGTCTTCCGGGGAGCGGCAAGGGCGAGGCCGCCACCGTCGCCGAGGAGATGGACATCCCGGTCGTCACGATGGGCGACGTCATCCGCGCGGCGTGTCGCGAGCGTGGTCTCGACCCGGCGAAACACCACGGCGAAATCGCCAAAGCGCTCCGGGAGGAGAACGGCCCGGACGCCATCGCACAGGCGTCACTCCCGCAGATAGACGAGGCACTGACGGCGAGCGACACCGTCCTCGTCGACGGGATTCGCTCGGGCGTCGAGGTCGAACGGTTCGAGGACGCCTTCGGCGACGATTTCGTGCTGGTGAGCATCGAAGCGCCGTTCGACGTTCGTGCGGACCGATTGAGCGAGCGCGGGCGCGACCACTCCGACGCCGACGAGGCGCGATTGCGAGAGCGCGACGAGCGGGAACTCGGGTTCGGTCTCGACCGGGCGATGGCGCGGTCCGACGCCGTCATCGACAACACCGGAACGCTCGACGGATTTCGTCGGCGGATTCGCGCCCTCCTCGAAACGGGACGGTCGGGGCTCGAGAACGTCGAAGCGGAGGAGAACTCATGATTTACAGCGTCGATATCCGAATCACGGCACCGGTAAACGACACGGAGATAGCGGCACGAATCGAAGACGCAATCGAGAACGTCTTCCCCGGTGCGGAGGTGAAGTCGGGCGGGGAGAAACTCGTCGCCGAAGCCCACAGCGTCGAACACTTCTCCGAACTCCTCCACCGACGGGAAATCCTCGACACGGCGCGAGGCGAGTTCTTCTCGGGACGGGAGGGGAACACGCTCTCGTTCGACCTGAAAAAGCAGGCCGCGTTTCAGGGCGTGGTCAATTTCGCCGTCGGCAACCCCGACGAACTCGGCGAACTCCACGTTCGTATGCAGGTCGACGACCCGACCGTCGAGGAGTTCGTGGATTACGTCGCACCGCCGACGGAGGACGGGAAACCGATAGACACCGGCAACGAGCGGTAAGCGGGCACTTTTACACTATCAGTTGCACCACGACGAACAGGACGATGACGCCCAGTACGTCACAGGCGTTCGTCACGACCGGAATCACGACGTCGTCGGGGTCGAGTTCGAAGCGATAGGCGACGTACGTGGCGACGAGCGTCACGAGAATGGCGACGAACGCCAACACGATGCCACTGACCAGCGAGACGAGGACCACGATGGGTAGCCCGAGCTTCGTCCCGCCGATGAGCCACGTCAGCGTCCACGCACCGAATCCGACCACCGGGAAAATCGTGACCGCGAGGAGAATCGTGGCGACGGCGTTTCCGGTAAGTACCTCGTCTTCACGTCCGAACGAGAGTGTTCCGAGGTGAAACGCGGTGGAGAGTCGTGCGGCGAGGATGCTCCCGAGGTTACCCGCCGTTCCGATGGTCACGGGCACCAAGGCGAGGAGCGTCGGATACTGTAACAGGGTACTCTCGAACGACCCGAGGACGAGTCCGCTCCCGATTTCGACCGTCGTGAGCACGAGCAACACCGGGAGCATCGCCCGCATGATGGACCGAACCGTCCAACGCGTCGGCATCTAGCCGCCCCCGAGTGCGACGACGATTCGGACAGCAAGCAGGAGAAACGAGATGCCGAACACGTCGCCCGTCGTCGTCACGAGCGGGCCGACGAGCGTGTCCGGGTTCTGCCCGCGGCGATACCCCGCAAAGACGACGAGGACGACGGCCACCGTCAGCGCTACGCCCGACAGCAACCCTGCGATGAGCGCGATTGCGAGGAGGGTCGGGAGCGGCGCGACGGAGTCCGAGAGGGCTTTCAGGACCACGAACGCGACCACCGACGCGAACAGGCTGGCGAGGATGCCGTTCGCCAGCGAGGCCACGATTGCCGCCCACACCCGTTCGTCGTCCGGGACGAACGACGGTTCGACCAACCCCTGATGGAGACCGGACGCGAGGCGCGCGCCGAGCGACCCGTAGACGTTCCCGCGGGTAGCCAGTAGCGCAGGGACGAGAACCAACAACCCCGCAATTTGGCGGAGTTCGGCGCGCATCCCGCCGAGGACGACACCGGCGAACAGCCCGCCCACCATGCTCGCCGCAAGCGCGGGGAGGGCCTCTCGGTATGCCTCGGCAGCGACTTCCCGGACGGTCATCTATTGCTGTGGAGGTGGCCACGGGACAAAAAAGCGGTGTGTTGCGGTTTCACTTGCGGCGGGACGTGGTATCCGACTGAATCGAATGGAAAAACGGCTATCCGAACGGACCCATGCCGCCCATACCGCCACCGCCGCCACCGCCGCCGCCCTGCATCTTCTTCATCATCCGCTCCATGTCGCCGCCCTGTCCCATTCCCTGGAACTGTTTGAGCGTCTGGGCCATCATCTTGTGCTGCTGGAGGAGTTCGCGGATTCGCTCCTCGTCCTGCCCGCTCCCGCGAGCGATGCGGCGAATCTGGCTCGCGCCGATGGAGCGCGGGTTTTCGAGTTCCTTGTCCGTCATCGAGTCCATGATGATCTCGAAACTCCGCATCCGGTCTTTCGTCACGTCCATCGCGTCGTCCGGCAGTTCGTCCATGATTCCGCCACCGAAGCCGGGAATCATGTCCATGACCTGGTCGAGCGGCCCCATCTTGTTCATCGCGTTCATCTGATGGCGCATGTCGTCCAGGGTGAACTGACCCTTCATCATGTCCTCGGGGTCCCAGTCCTCTTCTTCCTCCGTCTCGGACATGGCGCGCTCGACGCGCTCGGTGAGCTGTTTCAGGTCGCCCATCCCGAGCAGGCGCGAGATGAAGCCGTTCGGCTCGAACCGTTCCACGTCTTGGACCGTCTCACCGGACCCGAGGAAGGCGATGGACGAATCCGTCTCGTTGACCGCTGTCAGGGCACCGCCACCTTTCGCCGTCCCGTCGAGTTTCGTGATGACGACACCGTCGATGCCGATGGACTCGTCGAACTGCTGGGCTTGGTCCTTCGCACCCTGTCCGATTGCGGCGTCGAGGACCAGCAGGTTCCGGTCGGGGTCCACGACCGACTCGATTTCCTCGATTTCGTCGATGAGGTCGTCTTCGAGCGCGTGGCGACCCGCCGTGTCCACGATGTGGATGTCGGCGTCGGCCGTCTCTTCGAGACCTTTCCGCGCGATGTCCACGGGGTCCTCGTTGTCGGGGTCGCCGTAGAAGTCGACTTCCGCGCGGGAACACATCTCCTTCGCCTGGTCGTAGGCACCGGGCCGGAAGGTGTCCGTCTGGATGACGGCGGGACGAAGTCCCTTCTTCGAGAACCACCACGCCATCTTGGCGGAGGTGGTCGTCTTCCCCGAACCCTGCAGCCCGGCGAGGAGGATGGTCTGGTTTTCGAGCGGGATTTCCGTACTCTCGCCGACGAGGCCGACGAGTTCCTCGTAGACGATACTGAGGACGTGGTCGCGGGCCGTCGTCCCGCCCGGCGGTTCTTCCTCCAGCGCGCGCTCCTTGATGGACGAGGAGAGGTCCATGACGAGACTCACGTCCACGTCGGCTTGGAGAAGCGAACGCTGAATTTCCTTTACAATTTCCTCGACATCGTCTTCGCTGACGCGTGATTTCCCACTCAGTTTGTCGAGTGAGCCGCGAAGAGAGCTGCCGAGATTGTCGAGCACCATCGTTGTGCTTCCTTGGGTTCGTAGTCGTTTAAAGCCTTTTTCTAGTCCGTCGGCGTCAGTCGCTGGACCGCGCCTGCCCGAACTGCTGGGGCGGCAATCGGAGTTCGTCCAAGCCCGGTAGGTGTTTGATGTTGTAGATGACCTTCATGTGGTCCGTGATGGGTGCGCCGAGACAGGAGAGTCGAATCCCGCGGTCCATCATCTCGGATGAGAGGACGTGGTTCGAAGGCATACTCATCTCGCCTTCGACGACCGCCACCGCACAGTTCGCACAAGCACCGCCGCGGCAGGCGAAGGGCCACTCGTATCCCCTGTTTTCGGCCGCTTCGAGAAGGGTTTCGTTGGGACGGACGCGAAACTCTCCGAAATCTTCCTCGTCGAGTCCCACCGCGGCGGCCTTGTTGAACAGTCTATCGTCGTCCACGCTCCACCCGTAATCGTCGATAACTTCGTAGTTGAGGAACTCGACCACCGGATACTCCGGTCTGCGGTCTCGCGCTCGCTCCTCGGCGTCCTCGGTGTCGGCAGCTTCCTCGTCACCCTCGTCACCGACGTCTCCCCTCTGAATCGCTTGATACGCCGCTCGAACCCGCTGAAACTCGCGGTGAGACCCACCGTGGTCCGGGTGGGCTTCCTTTATTCGTCGTCGGTAGGCCTCGACGACTTTCTCGTCATCGGCATCCGAATCGAGTCCGAGAACGCTGAACGGGGAGTCCACGTGTGAGTGATAGGAAATGGAGCGCATAAATCCTCTTCCCCTACAACGGGGGTCCATCCCGTTGCGGAGTTGGTCCCGTTATCGGGCGTCAACGTTCAAGCCCGCTGCCGACGAAGGGTCTCGTATGCGACTGTTCGTGAGCATCGACCTGCCCGACGACCTCGCGGAGAGCGTCGAAGGCGTCCAAGACCGGTTCCGCGACGCCGACGGCCTCTCGTTTACGAACCCAATACAGGCCCACGTCACGCTCTCGTTCCTCGGCGATGTGGACGAAGACCGTCTGCCCGCAATCGAGGACGCGCTCCGAGCGGCCGTCGAGGACGACATCGACTTCGGTCCCTTCGACGCGGAAATCGAAGGCGTGGGCGTGTTCCCGAATACGGAGTACATCCGGGTCCTGTGGGTCGGCGTGGGGGATGGCGCGGAAGAGATGACGCTCCTCAACGATGCCGTCGAATCACGCTTGTATGACCTCGACTTCTCGCCCGACGACAACGACTTCGTTCCGCACGTCACCATCGCCAGAATGCAACACGCGGGCGGGAAGGAACTCGTTCAGCGGAACGTCCGCGAACTCGAACCGACGGTCGGGAGAATGGAGGTCGAGGAGATTCGATTGACGAAAAGCGAACTCGGCGCGGACGGCCCGAGCTATTCGACCGTCGCGGCGTTCCCCCTGTGAGGCCGTTTGAAAGGAACAAGATTTTATGCGACGGCGGAAAAGTGGCAACCACTATGGGCAAGAAGTCGAAGGCCAAGAAGAAGCGACTGGCCAAGCTGGAACGGCAGAACAGCCGCATCCCGGCGTGGGTCATCATGAAGACGGATCGCGACGTAATGCGAAACCCGAAGCGCCGCAGCTGGCGGCGTAGCGACACTGACGAATAATGAGCGCAAGTGATTTCGAGGAGCGAGTCGTGACGGTTCCGCTCCGAGACGTGACGGCAGAGGCAAAGCACAAACGAGCGAACAAGGCGATGAAACTGGTGCGCGGGCACCTCGCCCAGCACTTCAAGGTGGACGAGGACGACGTGCGTCTCGACCCCTCCATCAACGAGGTTATCTGGTCGCGCGGTCGGAAGAACCCGCCGCGAAAGCTCCGTGTTCACGCCGCCCGCTTCGAAGAAGAGGGCGAGTCCGTCGTCGAGGCGGAGTACGAAGAGTAGAGCGGTGCTTCGTACCGCGTTCAACGGCTCGGCGTACATCGGCGTCTTCGCACGTGTGACTGACGAGTATCTCCTCGTCCGCCCGGATTTGGACGACGAACTCCTCGACTCCCTCGGCGACGAGTTGGAAGTCGACGTCGTCGGAACGACGCTCGGTGGGTCATCCACCGTCGGCGCGCTCGTGGTGGGCAACGAAAACGGACTGCTCGTAAGCAGCCGCACCACTGACCACGAGCGCGAGCGAATCGAGAACATCGTGGACGTTCCACTCACGGAGTTCCCGGGGCGCATCAACGCCGCCGGCAACGTCGTTCTCGCGAACGACACCGGAGCATACGTCCACCCGGACCTCCCTCGGGAGGCCGTGCAAGCGGTTTCGGACGGACTCGACGTTCCGGTCGAACGGGGCACCATCGCAGGCGTTCAAACGGTCGGAACGGCCGGTGTGGCGACGAACAGGGGCGTTCTCTGCCACCCGAAAGCCACCGACTCGGAACTCGATGCCATCGAGGAAATCCTCGACGTCCCGGCCGACATCGGCACCATCAATTACGGCGGGCCGCTGGTCGGGTCGGGACTCCTCGCCAACGCCCACGGCTACGTAGTTGGAGAGAAGACGACCGGCCCCGAACTCGGCCGTATCGAGGACGCACTGGGCTACATCGACTGATTTTCGACTCGTTGCGTTTTCGGTCCGAGTTAGCAACATTCTTCCCGCTCGCTCACGCAGGTGTGGACATGAGCACGATTACTCGCGGAACGGAGCGTGGAGCACAATGATGGGCGGCGGCAATCAGCAGATGCAGCAGATGCAACAGCAGCTCCAGCAGTTGGAAGCCGAGAAGGAAGAACTGAACGGCGAAGTCGAAGACCTGCGCGACGAGAAGGGCGAAGTCGATGAAGCCATCGAGGCCATCGAAACGATCGACACCGATTCCACCGTGCAAGTTCCGCTCGGCGGCGGCGCGTACATCCGCGCGAACGTCGAAGACATCGACGAAATCGTCGTCGAACTCGGCGGCGGCTACGCCGCGGAGCGCGACCAAGAGGGCGCGGTCGCCTCGCTCAAGAGCCGCAAAGACCTTTTAGACGACCAGATCGCCGACCTGCAGGAGGAGATCGGCGAGGTCGAAGCGGAAAGCGACCAGTTGGAGCAGCAGGCACAGCAGATGCAACAACAGCAGATGCAACAGCAGATGCAGCAGATGCAACAGCAGGAAGACGAGGACGAGTAACCGCCGATGTTCGACAGTCTGAAGGATAAGCTGAGCGGGTTCCGTAAGGACGTCGAAGAGACGACCGAGGAGAAGGCCGAAGAGGCCGACGATGCCGAGGCTGAAGCGGTCGAGGAGACGAACGAAGCGGAACCCGCGAAGACCGAGACGGAAACGAAAACCGAACCGGAGTCCGAGCCGGCAGAAACGAAGACAGCCGACGACGACTCCGATTTGGAGGACGAAGAGGCCGACAGCGGGCGCGGCGGATTCGCACAGAAGGCGAAGTCGTTCGCCCGCGGTGAAATCGTCATCGAGGAGCAGGACGTCGAGGACCCGCTCTGGGAACTCGAAATGGCGCTCCTCGAAAGCGACGTGGAGATGAGCGTTGCCGGCGAGATGCTGGAAGGCATCCGCAACGACCTGGTCGGCGCGACCCGCAAGTTCAACGCCGAGACGGGTGACGTCGTCGAAGACGCACTGCGTGACTCCCTGCTGTCGATCATCAGCGTCGGGCAGTTCGACTTCGACCAGCGCGTCGCCGAGGCCGACAAACCGCTCGTCATCATCTTCACCGGCGTCAACGGCGTCGGGAAGACGACGAGCATCGCCAAGCTATCGCGGTACTTCGAGGAGCGCGGCTACTCCTCGGTGATGGCGAACGGCGACACCTACCGTGCCGGCGCGAACCAGCAGATTCGAGAGCACGCGGACACGCTCGACACGAAACTCATCGCCCACGAACAGGGCGGCGACCCCGCCGCCGTCATCTACGACGCGGTGGAGTACGCCGACGCCCACGACATCGACATCGTGTTGGGCGACACCGCGGGTCGCCTGCACACCAGCGAGGGCCTGATGGACCAGTTGGAGAAGATAGGACGCGTCGTGGACCCGGACATGACCCTCTTCGTTGACGAGGCCGTGGCCGGACAGGACGCGGTCCAGCGCGCGAAGGAGTTCGACGACGCCGCCGAAATCGACGGCACGATTCTGACGAAGGCCGACGCGGACTCGAAGGGCGGTGCCGCGATTTCCATCTCCCACGTCACGGGCAAACCCATCCTGTTCCTCGGAACCGGACAGGGCTACGACGACATCGAGCAGTTCGACCCCGAACGGATGGTCGAACGGCTTCTCGGCGACGAAGAAGAAGAGGAGTAATCGACCTCGGATTTTTTCGCACTCTCGACCGCGAGTGGCGACACGACCGCTTTCGGGACGCGCGATGGCGAACGATTCGCGCGGTCGGCGCGAATCGTTCCCGTGCCCGGGGAGGCAGGGGGACGCGGAGGGAGGGTGGTCGTGCGGTTCCGACCGCCCTCCCGCATGCGGTTGCGGTCATGGTCCCTAGCAGTTGGGTCACAGAATCGACGTCAAAGGGGGTCGTGACAATCGTGAAAATACCGTCGAGTGAGTGGTAGCGGTCACGATTTCGGAAACGGCACCAAATCAGTACAAAGAGACGGACTGTTTCGACGCGCGATTCGGAATCCCCAAGACGACGGCACTACTCCCCTCGAACGAAACCGGACGACGGAGATATCACTCGTGTACGTACTGGAACTCGGCGGACAAGACGACGAATTCGCGGCGTGCGAAGCGGCGAGCGCGGCGACCGGGGTCGAACTCCTCGCGCCCGGTCTCGCGCGGGCGGCGACTATCACGGAGCGCGTTTCCAACCTCGCATACACCCACCGGGCGAACGAACTCGTCGGGACGACGGACGCCGACGTGACGAGCGCTCAGATGCTGCTTTCCGCCGCGCCGATAGACCGCGAAGGGACGGTCGCGGTGCGTGCGCGGACGGTACGCGAGACGGCCGATATCAGCACCCAGCAGGCCGAGCGCGAGTTGGGGCAGGTCCTCGTGGACCGCGGCTTCGCGGTCGATTTGGACGACCCCGACCACGAACTCCGGGCGACGTTCTCCGAGGATTTCTGCGCGCTGGGGTGGACCGCAACCGAGAGCGTGCGCGACTACGGGACGCGCAGGCCGACCGACCGGCCGTTCTTCCAACCGGGGAGCATGGACCCGCTCCTCGCCCGCGCGCTGGTGAACATCGCGGGAGCGAAGGAGGGGACGACGATTCTCGACCCGATGTGCGGGACCGGCGGCGTCCTCATCGAGGCGGCGCTGGTCGGTGCCCGACCGCTCGGGGCCGACGCACAGGACAAGATGGTCCGCGGTGCAGCGAGGAACCTCGCCCACTACGCACCGGACGCCGACGCGGCCACGGTTCGCGGCGACGCGACCCACCTGCCGCTCGCGGACGACGCCATCGACGGCGTGGTGTTCGACGCGCCGTACGGTCGCCAGTCGAAGATAGCCAATCTCGACCTCGACGACCTCGTGTCGGGTGCGCTCGCCGAGGCGCGCCGGGTCGCATCCCGCGCCGTCGTCGTCGGCGACCGCTCGTGGGGGGGCGAAGCGAGGGACGCGGGATGGAACGTTGAAGACGAGTTCGAGCGTCGCGTCCATCGGTCGCTGACGCGATACGTGGTCGTGTTGTCTGACTGACAGACTGGAAACCGAGTCATCGAGAGGGTCTTTTATATATCGTTGAGTGGGAACACCCACCCATGAAGCAGTATCTCGGACTCGTCGAGGACGTCCTCCGGGACGGGACGTACAAGCCCAATCGAACCGGCGTGGACACGATTTCGACCTTCAGCCAACACTACGAGGTGGACCTGCGCGAGGGGTTCCCGCTCCTGACCACGAAGCAAATGGACGGGTTTCGCTGGGACTCGATGCTCCACGAACTCCTCTGGTATCTCTCCGGCGAGGAACACGTCCGAAACCTCCGCGAAAAGACCGGCATCTGGGACGAGTGGGCCGACGAGGACGGCAACCTCGACACGGCCTACGGCCGATTCTGGCGACGGTTCCCCGTTCCGAAGGAAGGGCTACCGGGCGAATCGTGGCCCGATGCGGGCCACCGGTGGCTGAACGAGGACGGAACGTTCGACCAGATTCGGTACGTCATCGACGGCCTGAACGAGAATCCGAACTCCCGTCGCTTCGTCGTCTCCGCGTGGCACCCTGCGAACGCGACCGTCTCGACGCTTCCACCGTGTCACTACACCTTCGTCGTGAACGTGCAGGGCGACACCCTCAACCTCCATCTCACCCAGCGCTCGGGTGACGTGGCGCTCGGAATTCCGTTCAACATCGCGGCCTACGCCCTCATGGCGACGGTGCTCGCTCGCCAGACCGGATTCGAGGTCGGGAAGTTCGCCCATACCATCGTGGACGCACACGTCTACTGCGGCGAAGGCGAACGCGGCGAGTGGTACCGCGACAACATCGAAGAACTCCGGACGCGTCTCGCCGACGTCACCGAAAAATCGGAGTACGAGGAGGTCCGTGAATGGCTCGAATCCGAAGCCCCCGAGGAGGAGACGGAGGCGATGGACCACGTTCCGGGCCTCCTGACCCAACTCTCGCGCACCCCGAAATCCCGTCCCGAAATCGAGATTATGGCGGATTCCATCGACGAGTTGACCTACGACGACATCGCGCTCCGGGAATACGACGCCCATCCCGGTATCAAATTCAGCGTGGCAGAATGACCCGCTTCGTCTGCATTGCAGCGGTCGCCGAGAACGGCGTCATCGGCCGCGACGGCGGCATGCCGTGGCACTACCCGGAGGACATGCGCCGCTTCAAGGAAATCACGATGGGCCATCCGGTCATCATGGGTCGGACGACCTACGAGAGCATCGCGGGGCAACTCGACGGACCACTTCCGGGACGGACGAACGTCGTCCTGAGTCGGTCGAACCCTGACCTGCCCGAAGAAGTCGTTCTCGTCCACAGCGTCGAGGAAGCGATGGAGACGGTGGCAGAACTGGACGACGTCGCGTTCGTCACCGGCGGCGCGACGGTGTACGAGCAGTTCCTGCCACACGCCGACGAACTGTTGCTCACCGAAATTCACGAGGAATACGACGGCGACACCCGCTTTCCCGAGTGGGACCCGGAGGAGTGGACGGAAGTCGAGCGCGACGAGCGCAAGGAATTGGATTTCGTCCGATACGAGCGTTAGGTGACGGCCGCGGGGATTTTTCGGTCGAGATGGAACCGCACGACGAGGAACGCGAACAGCATGGCGACGACCCACTTTGCGAGCGTCGGAACGGGCGCTCGAACGCCGTCGGTACCGGTGAGGATGCCGAGAACCGCGGTTCCGATGAGTGTCAACCAACCGAACAGCGCGACACGTTTCGGTTTTTCCGGACGATAGTACAGACAGAGGCAGGTCATCAGAATCGTCGCTCCGAGCGAGAGGTCGTACAGCGAACTACCGTATCCACCTCCGGGTCCGATGAAGAGTAGTGAGGTAAACACCGCACCAGCACCGACGTAATACCAGAAAAGGTCGGCGAATTTCCCCATCTCTTCGGCGAGTTCCCCCATCTACGCCCCGCTCCGTCGGAACCGGATTTTCGGCTTCGCCCACGCGACGACTGCGCCTACGAGAAGGGCGACGACCCACGCGCCAAACGCAGTCGGTTCCCAAGCGTTTCCGACTTCGAGAACCCCCCAGAGAAGGATAGTCGTCGGCCAACAGACGATAGAGAACAGCCAGACCTGTCCGTACGAGACAGGGAAGATATCGAGCGCGACGAGAACACCGATGACGAGTCCCGGCACGTACGTGACGAGGAGGGCCTGCCAAACGGGGGTGCTGGAGAAGAACATCGGAAGATAGGAGAACGGAAGCGTCAGCAGCAGCACGCTCCCGACGACGATGCCGACCTGTTCGAAACGGCGGGGGAGGTCCATACCGTTTGGGAGGAAGGTCGAGGATAAATGCTTTCTCGGGGAGGTTACTGCGGCGACGGCGGCCCGATGGAGATGAGATACGCCAATCCGCCGATGACGATGCCGCCGAGCATGGTGACGACGATATGGATGAAGGTGACGAACCCGGCGGTGCGCCACTTCAGGCGGAAGACGACGTGGAAGAGCGAGAGGTCCAGCGCGAGCGCGATGAGAATCACGAGCGGCGGGAAGTACTGTTGAAGGAGAAACGGCAGGGCGGCTATCGGCGGCCCGATGACGAGGGCACGCCTGAACGGGATGCTCCCGAGGACGTTTCGCGCGGCGATGAACCCCGTCACCGAGAGGAAACCCGCCAGCAGGAGGTACGTTCCGACGAGCGGCGTCAAGTCACCCAGCAGTGCCATACCCGTGGTTCGGGAGCGAATCGGCTTGTGTATGGCGATGTTACTCCGGGGTCGAAAACCGCGAAAGGGAAGAGAGGAGACGTTATTCCAGCAGACCGAGTTCTTCGAGGCGGTCGGTGATTTTATCGACGGCCTGTTCGGCGTCCTCGGGCTTCTTGCCGCCGGTGATGACGAGTTTGCCGGAGCCGAACAGAAGAGCGACGACTTCGGGTTCGTCGAGACGGTAGACGAGGCCGGGGAACTGCTCGGGTTCGTACTCGATGTTCTCCAGACCGAGACCGATGGCGATGGCGTTGAGGTTCAGGTTGCGTCCGAGGTCCGCGCTCGTGACGATGTTCTGGACGACGATTTCGGGGTCGTCGTTGACCTGAATGTTCAGCTCACGAAGCTTGTCGAAGACGATTTCGAGGCTCTCGTGTACGTCCGCGGTGCTCTTCGCGCCGGTACAGACGATTTTGCCGGAGCGGAAGATAAGTGCGGCCGATTTGGGATTCTGGGTACGGTAGACGAGACCGGGGAACTGCTCGGGGTCGTAATCCGCGCCCTCCAAGTCCATAGCGACACTTTGAAGGTCGAGTTCCTGCCCGATGCCCGTCGAGGCGACCACGTTTTCAATGTTGATGGTTTCCTTGGGGTCGGTCATAGCGCGACTTAAATGACGTATTTAAGGTTTATAAAGGTTGGTAGTCCAGACTGACACGACGAAAACCGCCTTTATCAGCAACCGACGAACGAAATCCTGATGTAGGAGCTTCTTCGGGCGGTTTTTGGGTATTTCGAAACGAATGGACTCGACGGGTCACGTGCGCAGACCTTAACAGTGCGCCGCTCCAATCGGCGGGTAATGACCGACGAGCGAAGTCACAAGTTCTCCGAGGGAGAAGGCTTCGGCGACCCGTACGACGAGTTCGACCTGGACCCACCCGAACTCGAAGTGAACCCGGACGAGGTGGACCCGGTCGACTCCCGTGTCGTCACCGACCTCCTCGACCAGCAGGCGATTCCACGGGACAGGGTGTCCGTCGCCGACCTCATGGAAGTCGGCTTGAGCTACATGCAGATAAACCGCTTCGAACAGGCGACCGAGACGTTCGAGCGGGCGGCCCAGTTCGCCGACGAGGATTCCCTCGACGCACAGGAAGCGTGGACCAACAAGGGCGTCGCCCACGCCGAACTCGAAGAGTGGGACGCGGCCATCGGCGCGTACCGCGAATCGCTCCACATCGACGACGACAGCGAACACGCAGCGACGGCGGAGACGAACCTCGCCTACGCGCTCTGGGAGTCAGGACGAACGGAGCAGGCGCTCGAACACTCCGAGCGTGCCGTCGAAATCGACCAGCGATTCCCGCAGGCGTGGTTCAACCGCGGCTTCTTCCTCCTCGAACGCGGCCTCGTGGAGGACGCCGTGAACTGCTTCGACAACGCGATCCGCCTCGGCTTCCGGAACGCACAGGTCATCGAGGAGAAGGCCCGTGCATTGGAAGAACTGGGTGAGGACGAAGAGGCGGAGAAGCTCGCCGAGGAGGCAGAAGAGATGCGTCGGGAGGCGGAGGAAGAACTGATTCAGGAATGATACTCAAGGAGCGCGACACCGGAGAGGGCCTGTTGGTCGCGGTCTGTGACACCGACGTGCTCGGGGAGACGTTCGAGACGGACGAGTTGACGTTCACCGTCACGGAGGAGTTCTACGGCGGCGACGAGGTCGACGAGGACGAAGTCGTCAACAGCCTCAACCGTGCGGACGTGGCGAACATCGTCGGTGCCGACGCCGTGGCACTGGCAGTCGACGCCGGGTTCGTGGACGAAGCGAACGTGCTCGAACTGGATTCGACCCGGCACGCACAGTTCTTGCGAGTATAATCAGTCGAGGTACGCCGGGACGTTCACCGCGACCAGACACAGCAACGACCCGACTATCGTTCCGATAGCGACGGTCAGCAGTCCGGTGTGGAAGGCGACGGCGACGAACGCGTGAAAGACGCCGACGAACGCGAGGGCGAGAAAGATCATGCTCGCGCCGAGTCGTCGTTTGGAGACCATACCGAAAACGAGGGGTCGAAGGTCCTTAATCCGCATTGCCCGGTCGTAATCGATTTCCGTTTCCGTTCTTCTAGACCGAAGAAGTGTTCCCACTCGAAACCCAATTCGTACACAATGGAGCCACAACAATCCGACGCGCTGGACGTGGCGCGTATCCGCGAGGAGTTCCCCATCCTCCAGCGGGAGTTCAACGGGAATCAAGTGGTGTACCTCGATAACGCGGCGACCACGCAGACGCCGGAAGCCGTCATCGAGAGCATCAGCGACTACTACCGGAACTACAACGCGAACGTCCACCGCGGCATCCACCAGTTGAGTCAGGAGGCCTCCATCGCCTACGAGGAGGCCCACGACAAACTTGCCGAGTTCATCGGCGCGAACGGACGCGAGGAGATGGTGTTCACGAAGAACACGACCGAATCCGAGAACCTCGTCGCCTACGCGTGGGGCCTCAACGAACTCGGCCCCGGCGACGAAGTCGTCCTCTCCGAGATGGAACACCACGCGTCGCTCGTGACGTGGCAGCAACTCGGGAAGAAGACCGGCGCGGACGTGAAGTACATCCCCGTGACCGAGGACGGCTACCTCGACATGGAAGCCGCAGAGGAGCTCATTACGGACGACACGAAGATGGTTAGCGTCGTCCACGTCTCGAACACGCTCGGGACGACGAACCCCGTCGGCGAACTCGCGGACATCGCACACGACCACGACGCCTACATCTTCGTGGACGGCGCACAGGCGGTCCCGAACCGCCCGGTGGACGTGCAAGCCATCGACGCCGACTTCTACGCCTTCTCGGGTCACAAGATGGTCGGCCCGACCGGTATCGGCGGGCTGTACGGCAAGGAACACATCCTCGACGGGATGGAACCGTACCTCTTCGGCGGCGACATGATTCGGAAGGTCACCTACGACGACTCGACGTGGGAGGACCTGCCGTGGAAGTTCGAGGCCGGAACGCCGAACATCGCGCAGGGAATCGGACTCGCGGCCGCCGTGGACTACTTGGAGGACATCGGCATGGAGCGCGTCCAGCGCCACGAGGAACAACTCGCCGAGTACGCCTACGACCGTCTGACCGAGGAGGGCGACGTGGAGATTTACGGCCCGCCGGGCGACGACCGCGGCGGACTCGTCTCGTTCAACGTGGACGGCGTCCACGCCCACGACCTCTCCAGCATCCTCAACGACCACGCGGTAGCCATTCGTGCGGGCGACCACTGCACGCAACCGCTCCACGACAAACTCGGCATCGCGGCCTCCGCGCGGGCCTCCTTCTACATCTACAACACCCGCGAGGAAATCGACAAACTCGTCGACGCCGTGGACGACGCCCGACAGTTGTTCGCCCAGTAAGCGGCGTCGATTTCGTTTTTCGAGCGGTTTCGAACACAATCAGCCGAGAGCGACGCATCTGATTTCTGGACGCGCGAAGCGGACACCTGTGCCAGCGGTCGGTGCAGGTGTCTGCGTACCCGGGGAGGTCAGGGGACGTCGAGGACGGGTCGCGCAACTCGCGCGACCCGTCCACATGCGGTTGCGGTATGGACCCTAGCAGTCGAAGTCACGGACGCCACGACAGAGAACACACCCAAACGAAGGGAGGTACGAATCAGTCAGTTTCGCCATCGAAGTCGTCCGTCACATCGCTTTTAACGAACCCATCGAAACACCTCCGAAACCGCATGTCGCCGCGAACCCTTCCGGACGAAATCCGCCCGCATGCCGAGGAGTATTTCGAAAACGTCGCACCCGCTCACGACTGGCATCACGTTCAGCGGGTGGCCGCCCTCGCCGAAACGCTCGCCGAGGAGTACGACCACGACGAGCGAATCCTGTTTTCCGCGGTGTGGCTGCACGACATCGGCCGCGGACGCGAGGACCGCGGCGAAATCGACGACCACGCCGAGTGGGGCGCGGAGGAAGCGGCCCGCCTCCTCGGCGGGAGCGAGTTCGACGTGACGGACGCGGAAATCGGCGCAATCCAGCACTGCATCCGAGCACATCGGTTCTCGAACGACGTGGACGCCGAGACGCTGGACGCGAAACTGCTCTCCGATGCCGACAACCTCGACGCGCTCGGTGCGGTCGGAATCGCGCGCAACTTCTGCTACAGCGGCGAACACGGCCAATCCCTGCATGACCCCGAACTACCCCTCGATGCCGACGGGACACGAGCAGGGGCAACCGCGATGAACCACTTTCACAAGAAGATACTCCGACTCCCGGGTCGGATGTACACCGACCCGGGGAGACGATTGGCCGAGGAACGCCGGGAGTTCGTCGAGACGTTCATCGAGCGGTTCGAGGGCGAGGCCGCGGGCGACTGCTGAAGCGTCCACCGTCGAGTCGGGAGACGGACACGTGTTGAAAGCTATTTCACACGTCCCGTCCATCACCGGGCATGAACGCGGACGAGCGGGATTTGTCCCCCGAAGACGCCTTCTCCCTCCTCGGTAACGACACGCGAATCGAGATCATTCAAGCTCTGTGGGACGCAGACGACCCGCTTTCGTTCTCGGAACTGCACGACAGAGTGGGGATTCGAGACAGCGGGCAGTTCAACTACCATCTGAACAAGCTGGTCGGTCTGTTCGTCCGGGGAAAGGAGGAGAAGTACGAACTCACCTACGCTGGGTTCCGAATCATGGGCGCGATTTTCTCGGGGACCTACACCCAGCGCGCCGAAGCCGAGACGTTCGAACTCGACGCACACTGTCCCGACTGCGGAACGGAACTCATTGCGGAGTACGAAGAGGAGACGGTCACGGTTCGCTGTGAAACGTGCGAGCGGAACCGCTCGACGTTCGGGTTGCCGCCGGGCGCGTTCGAAGGGCGCGACGAGTCGGAGTTGCGACGGACGTTCGAGCGGTGGCTCCGCAACGTGTTTTCGCTGATGGCGGACGGCGTCTGCCTGAACTGCTCGGGGAAAACGGTCGGGTCGCTCACCACCGAGTCCGAGTACTTCGACGACGAACAGGAGGTGGGCATCGAGTTTCGCTGTGAGCGCTGCGGGGATTATGCGACCGGTAACGTCGGAACGTACCTCTTGCAACATCCAGCGATCGTCGCGTTCCACTACGACCACGGTATCGACCTCACCAAAGACTCCCTGTGGGAACTCGAATGGCCCCGCCCGGAGAACGCCACGATACTCTCCGAATCGCCGCTGGTAGCGGCGTGCACGGTCACGCTCGACGGCGACGAACTCACGCTAACAGTCGATGAGGAGTTGACCGTCACCGTCGAATGAATCAGATTTCCAACAGAACATGATTTCGGTCGTTCCGACAACAGAAATGTAGTTCTGGAATCATATATCCGTCCGTCGCTCCTGTCTCGTTTCATGCGCTCTCTATTCAGGAATCGAACGTTCCGTCGTCTGTTTGTCGGTCGGTTGATAACGAACGCCGGAGACAGCGCCTACGCCGTCGCGGCCATGTGGCTCGCCTTCGAACTCGGCGGGTCGTCGTTTTACACGGGTCTTGCGGGTTTTCTCACCATGCTTCCACAGACGCTCCAGTTCCTCGCCGGACCGTTGGTGGACCGCTGGCAACTCCGGCGGATTCTCGTCGCCACGCAGGTCGCAGAGGGTCTTCTCGTCCTCTGCGTTCCCGTCGCGTACGTGATGGGCTGGCTCTCCGTCTGGGTCGTCCTCGTCGTGATGCCCCTGCTCTCGCTCATCAACCAGTTCGTCTACCCGGCACAGCAGGCCGCCCTCCCCCGCGTCGTCGAGAAAGACGACCTCGTGGAGGCCAACTCGGCGTTCTCCTTCGCCTACCAAGGCGTCGATTTCGCCTTCACCGCGCTCGGCGGCATCGTCGTCGCGCTGGTCGGCGCGATCGCGCTCTACGTCCTCGATTCCGTGACCTTCCTCGCCGCGACGCTCGTCTTCCTCGCCGTTCGAATCCCACCCGCCGAAACTGAATCCGAATCCGAATCCGAGTCCGATATGGAGACGGATACCGATATCGCCCAAACCGATGGGCTCAGCGCCGCCATCGAGGAGTACCGCACTCAACTTTTCGACGGAATCAGGTACGTCCGTGGGTCGGTACTGGTCTGGGTACTCGCCGGGAGTCTCGTCGTCAACGCCACCATCGGCAGCACCCTCGCGGTGCTGCCCGCCTACGCGCAGGCCAACGGCGGGTCGGACGCGTACGGGTTCCTCCTCGCTACGGTGGTCGGCGGAATGCTCGTCGGGTCGCTCGCCGCGACGCCGCTCAAGCGGTTTTCGCTCGCCAAACTGAGCATCGGCGGGTTCGTCTTCAGCGGTATCACGTGGCTCGCCGCGGTCCTCATCGGCTGGTTTCCGGCGACGATGGCCCTGTTCTTCCTCGCGTGGATTCCGGTCGGCGCGACGAACGTCATCTTCGCAGCGATGATACAGTCCGTCGTCCCCGAGGACCTCATGGGCCGCGTCTCGTCGGTCCTTTCGAGCGCGTCCGTCGGCGCGATGCCGCTCGGGTCCCTCCTCGGCGGTATCGGCGGGGACGCCCTCGGGACCACCCCTGTCATGACGACTGCGGGGTTCGGATTCCTGTGCATCGCGTTCTGTTGGCTCGCACATCCACTACTTCGGAACATCGCGAAGGCCGACGAGTTGGACGCCGAGAAGCACGGTCTCACGACAGCGACAGGGGCCGAATCGTCGGAATCCTTTTAGGTGGCTCCGTCCTATTCGGATTCAACTATGAGCATGGGTTCGGACATGTACCGGCAGCAGATTCTCGACCATTATCGGAACCCGCGAAACTACGGGGAGTTGGCCGACGCCCAGTTCAGCCACGAGGGGGTCAATCCGTCCTGTGGCGACGAACTGGAGTTCGACGTTTCCCTCGAAGACGACGGCGAAACCATCGAACGGGTCGCGTTCCGCGGCGACGGCTGTGCCATCAGCCAAGCGAGCGCCAGCATGCTCTCGCAGAAGCTTCCCGGCATGACGCTCGACGAGGTGGAGGCAATGGACCGCGACGACGTTATCGACATGCTCGGCGTCGAAATCAGCCCGATGCGTGTCAAATGCGCGGTGTTGGCCGAGAAGATCGTCCAAGACGGAGCGGAGATTTACGAGGGCGAGAAGGACGACGGGCAGACGACGACCGAATAACCAACCACGTCCGTCGATGTCGGTGACTTTTTCGATTCGTTCGAATCCGATTTTCCGCGCCGATATCGAACCGAACAGCCACAGCGAAGAAAGGTATCGAAATCCCGCCCTACTATCTCGAAGGTATATATAACCTGTCCGACTCATCACGGATGAGTGAAAACGCGTCCCGTTTCCGCTCAGGAGTTCTGAAGGATGGCAAACGACGAAATCACGGCCGAACAGTTGCGAGAATCAGCCGAACTGCGAATGGTATGGCCCGGCCTCGTCGCCTCGTCGCTCTTCCTTCCATGGGTGAGCGTTTCGGGGCTGTTCAGCGCACAGGTCACGGGAATGAAGATGGATACGGGTATCTTCATGTTCGCTCTCGCCGTCGGAATCGCGATTTCGACCCTGTTCCTGGAGAAACGACAGGAGCGGTTGGCGTGGCTAGTCGGCGGAATCCTCCTCCTCCTGATCGTTCTCGGGACGACGGCGAACATATACGATTCTATCGACCAGTACAACACACAGATGCAGGGCAACATATTCCAGGACGCGGTGTCGATAGACTTCGCGTACGGTGCCTACACCGCCATCGTCGGGTCGCTTGCGACGGCCATCGTCGGCTACCGTATGGACGGGTCCGAAGCGGAGACGATATCGGAGGAATCTGCCGATGGGGGGAGTCCACGGGAGCTAGCCGAACCGGGGAACCGCTCGCAAGGCGAGGAACGAACCCAGTAGACGCCATCCGCATTTTTTGGAAGCCACCATCGAGAGAACAAAATATCGGTGGTAGAATCGCGGGGTGCGGTTCGTCTATTCCGGCTTCAGACCGCCGTCCTGGACACGCATGACCGCTTCGCCGTCCGCGAGGTTCGGCGCGTCCACGAGTCGAACGATACGCTTGTCACCCTTCGATTTGCGGAGGTACATGCGGAACGTCGACTTGTGGCCGAGAATGTTCCCACCGATAGGCTGGGTCGGGTCGCCGAAGAACGAGTCGGGGTTGGACGAAACCTGGTTCGTCACCACGACCGCGGTGTTGTACAGGTTGCCGACCTTGTCGATGTCGTGCAGGTGTTTGTTGAGTTTCTGCTGGCGAGTGGCGAGTTGTCCACGGCCGACGTACTCGGCGCGGAAGTGGGCCGTGAGGCTGTCGATACAGACCAGTCGGACGGGCCAATCGCCGTCCTCGTGTTCGCCGGCGAGTTCCTGTGCCTTCTCCGCGAGGAGCATCTGGTGGTTGGAGTTGAACGCTTTGGCGACGTGAATCTTGTCGAGGATGTCGGCGATGAGTTCGTCCATCGCCTCGTCGTCGTCCGGCGAGCCCTCGATTTCGCGGTCGT
Source organism: Haladaptatus sp. HS23 (assembly GCF_056892285.1). Taxonomy (NCBI): domain Archaea; kingdom Methanobacteriati; phylum Methanobacteriota; class Halobacteria; order Halobacteriales; family Haladaptataceae; genus Haladaptatus; species Haladaptatus sp. HS23. The sequence continues at coordinate 802,336 of NZ_JBXGLH010000001.1, forward strand.
CCATCGTGGCCTGAATGGCCTCTTCCGGCAGGCCGCGAACCATGTCGTCGATACGCTCGGGACGGAACGTGTCTTCGGAGTCGATGAAGATGACGCTACCGTGCAGGCCGCCCTGCTCGGGCGGCAACTGGACGTTCACGGAAAGCTGATGGGTGATCTGGGACTTCCCCGAGCCGAACTCACCGTACACTTCAGTGATGGACTGTGTCTCGACGCCGCCGCCGAGGAGTTCGTCCACCTCGTCTATCTGCCAGCTGAGCTTGCCGATTCGCTCGCGCCGTTCGAGCACCTGTGAGCCGGTTTCGAACCCGCCGATATCGGCCTCCTTTCGGGCGGCCTGAATGATGTCGGCGGACGTGCTCTCGCCGACGTCCGCGGTGTTGCTGAGTTCGCCGGGACTCGCAACCGCGAGACTCTGATAGGAATCGAATCCCGCTTCGTTGAGTTTTTCTGCCGTTGCTGGACCGACGCCGGGGAGTGCTTCGAGGTCTACGTCTGCCATCGTACTCCTGCCTTGTTCCCGTCATCATATAAACCCCCGTTAACAGCGGAGTGAAAGTGAAAATGAGGGGTGGCGTCGGGGGACACGAATCGGAAGGGAAGCCTTTAGATACGAAGAAGAATGAGTGAGTGAACTACTCCCACGGATGGTTGTGGGAGGAATCGGGCCAGAGCGGATACCAGTACTGCTCGTCGGATTCTATTTCGAGTTCCCCGTCCATGTTGCTTCGGAGTTTGAACTCGGCGGCGGAGTCGCGCTCGTGTCCCCGCTGCGGTGCGAACGGATAGTAAGCCCCGCGACGAAACGAGTACAGCCAGTAGACGTAGTTCCCGTCGCGTTCGAAGCCGAAAATCGCGGCGAGGAGGCGCGACCCGTAGCCCTGCTCGACGAACGTGTCCGCCGCGAAGTGGACGCTCGTTACGAGGTCCTCCGGGTCGTCGTCCTCGAGGACGAACCACGAGTAGCCGTGACTGTCCACGTGCGCGGTCGCCTCGGTTCCAGTTTCCTCCTTTCCCGCTTCGAGGATGGCGTGCACTTCGTCGACCGCGTCCTGAAAGTCGGTGCTATCGACCTCGGAAAAACACAGGGCGGCCTGCCCGACCGACTCGTAACCGAGGTCGGCTTCCATCGTGACGTAGGCCGTACTCATCCCGAAGAGGTCCTCCGGGTCGGCCGCGCGCCCCGCGTCCGTCTCGGCGCGGATGCCGAGTACCTCCCGGATGCCGTCGAATAGTCCCATACCGAGGTGTACGGAGTCGGAGCGGAAAAAGGGAGGCGATGCTTATGTGGCAGTTAATAAAGAGTATTCGAACCGTTCGTAAAACCGATGGGAACGCATTCCCGACGCCGGTTTCTCGAACTGGCAGGTGCCGGCACCGCCGTCGCACTCGCGGGGTGTTCGAACATGCCCGCCGAGAGCGAGGGCACTGCCACCACGACGGAAACCGAGACGTCGACGGAGACGACGACCGAGACGGACGACGAAACCACGGAGACGGAAGAACCCACGGAGACCACGATGAGTTCAGTATTTCACTTCAGCGAAGGGGACGACTATCAGAAACACGCAGTGGCGAACGTCGCCAACTTGTTGAACGACGACTCGACGGACACGGAAACCATCGCGCTCGTCGCGAACGGCGTGGGCGTCAAGCTTCTCACGACCGACTCCACCGAAGCGGAAACGGTGAAATCGCTCGCGAAGGAGGGCGTGAAGTTCAAGGCGTGTCACAACAGCATGAACAAACTCAACTACGCGAAAGAAGACCTCCTCTCCGGCGTCGAAGTCGTTCCCGCGGGTGTCGGTGAACTCACGAAACTACAGGCGAAAAAAGGGTACGCCTACATCAAGACGCCGTAGCGTCACTCGTAGCGTCAGTACGACTCCATCTCGCGTTCCATGTCGCGGAGTCGCTCGACCCGCGCTTCGGTGCTCGGGTGCGTGCTGAACAGCTTGCTGATGAACCCGGCCTTCGCGGGAATGATGAAGAACGCGTTCATCTCCGACTGCTCGCGCAAGTCCTCCTTCGGAACCCTGTCCATCCCGCCGTCGATGGTCAGCAGGGCCGACGCGAGCGCGGACGGCTTGCCCGTAATCGACGCCCCACCGCGGTCGGCGGCGAACTCGCGGTAGCGCGAGAGCGCGCGGATGAGGAAGTAGCTGATTATCCACACCGCGAGCGACGCGAGGATGGCGACGAAGACGGGAACTTGGTTGTTACCCCGGCTGTCGCGGCCACCGCTGAACAGCCAGCCCCAGCGAACGACGAGGAACGCGATGGTCGAGAGGAACGACGCGATGGTCATCACCATCACGTCGCGGTTCTTGACGTGGGCGAGTTCGTGGGCTAACACGCCCTCCAATTCCTCCTGATTCAGCGTCTGAAGGAGCCCGCTCGTCACGCAGACGGCGGAGTTCTTCTGGGACCGTCCAGTCGCAAAGGCGTTCGGCACGCGCGTATCAGCGACCGCGACCTTCGGTTTCGGCAGGTCGGCCTGCTGGCAGAGCCGACCGATGGTCGCGTGGAGGTCCGGATACTCGTCTTCGCTCACCTCGTGGGCACCCATACTCCACAGCGCCAGTTTATCGCTGAAGAAGAACTGGCCTATCGAGAAGGCCGCCATTATCAGGATTATGAACGAGAATCCGAGCTTCGTAAGCGACAACAGACCAATGAACACGATGTACAGTGCGAACAGGAGGAACATCGTCAGGCCCATCCGGGCTCGAAGTCCCCAATCTGCCTTCCATTTCATACTTCAGTCTAGGGATTCCGACCGTTTAAAGATTCGTTGACCCATGTGAATGAGTAGCAATCGGAGTCGTGCCTTTTTATTCGTCACTCGTTCTATGACACAAAGGAGAGATATTCAGTCTCGTTGAGGCCAGAACGCTTACGCCCGGAGACGGATTAAAGCGAGTATGTTCTCGTTTGAACCGGCGAGGGTACCTCGATGACCGGCACGGTCGTCTTAGCCGGCCGCCTCGACCGGACCGGTTGCTGGCTCGCCAAACACCTCGCCGAGACGGGGTGGGACGTTACTTGTATCAGTCTCTCGCGGTCGAACTGGGAGCTTGGGGGATATCGAGGAATTTCCTTTCGCGCGGCGGATTTGACCGAACAGGTCGAAACAGCGGAAGCGATTTCGACGGAAAATCCCGACGCGGTCGTCCACTGGGCGACGCTGCCGTCACCGGAACGCCACAGCGGGATGCGAATCTTCGAGAACAACGTCATCGGGGCCTACAACGTCCTCACGGCCGCGGGACGGGCGAACGCCCGCATCGCGTGGGCGTCGAACGAGAGCGCCTACGGCTTCCAGCTCGCGGGGGAGCCGACCCTTCCCGAGTATCTTCCGTTGGACGAGGAACACCCGCTTCGGCCGCAGGACCCGTACGGAACCTCGAAGGCCGTCGGCGAGCAGATAGGAGCGATGGTCGCCCGACGATACGGCGTCCCCGTCGCCTCGATTCGGGGGTCGTGGGTGCAGTTCCCCTCGGAGTACGACTGTCTCGACGCGCGGGACAACCTCGCAACCGGTGCGGGGAACTTCTGGTCGTACGTGGACGTTCGAGACGTCGTGACGGCAATCGAGCGAGCCATCACGGTGGACTTCGACGGACACGAACCGTTCATCGTCTCGGCGGCGGACAACTACCTCGACGAACCCATCGAAGACGCCCTGACCGAGTTCTTCGGCGGGGTTCCGGAACGCAGTACCATCTCGGGGTCGGATTCGGCACTTTCGACCGAGAAAGCCGAGTCGATGCTCGGGTGGACGCCGACACATTCGTGGCGCGATTCCGTCAATGAGGACGAGTACGTCCTGTCGTGAGCCTTCTACAGGCTTAAAAGCGAGAACGACATAGAACCGTCAATGACCGACTCTGGAGAATTCTGCCCGAACTGTGGCGACCCCATCGAGGTCGATATCACGGACCGGGACTATCCGACCTCCGCCTCCCCACGCGAGCGAAAGCTCTGTGATTCGTGTTACTTCGACCGGTTCGACCTCGTGGACGCGCCGGAGCGAATCGAAGTCCGGGTGTGTGCACAGTGCGGTGCGGTGTACCGCGGTCGACGCTGGGTGGACGTGGGCGCGCGAGACTACACCGACATCGCCATCGAGGAAGTGAGCGAAGCGCTCGCCGTCCACGTCGATGCCCGCGACGTGTCGTGGCAGGTGGAACCCGAACAGATAGACCCGAACACGATTCGAATGCACTGTTACTTCTCCGGCGTCGTCCGTGACACGCTCATCGAGGAGGAAATCATGGTGCCCGTGATGATCGCCCGCCAGACGTGTACCCGCTGTGGACGAATCGCGGGGGACTACTACGCGAGCATCGTGCAGGTGCGCGGCGTGGACCGGACGCCGACGCCGGAAGAGGAGAAGCGCGCCCGCGAAATCGCCAACGAAATCGTCACGGACATGGAGGCCACGGGCGACAGAAACGCCTTCGTCACCGAGATGGACGAGACGCCCGACGGCCTGAACATCAAAGTCTCGACCACCAACATCGGCAAGAAGATTTCGAGCAAACTGGTCGAGGAGTTCGGCGGGAGCTTTTCCGATGCGGAAACCCTCGTCACGGAGGACGAGGACGGCAACGGAGTGTATCGCGTGACCTACGCCGTCCGTCTGCCGCCGTTCACACCCGGCGACATCATCGACCCGGACGACGACGGACCGGTCCTCGTCAGGAGCGTGCAAGGAAACCTGAAGGGCCGACGGATTACCACCGGCGAGGAGTACGAGGCGCGGTTCGGAAACGAAGACGCCGCCGACGCCCGCAAGTTGGGCACCGTCGACGACGCGGAGGAGACGACGCTCGTCGCGGTGACGGACGAACGCGCGGTACAGGTGCTGGATCCGGAGACCTACCAGACCGAGACGATCGCCAAACCGTCCTACATGGACGAGGACGCGGAGACGGTCCCGGTGTTCAAGAGTCGGACGGGCCTGTACGTGGTCCCGGATGCGTAACCTCGCCGTCCTCGTGGCGAAACCTCGCGCCGAGGACACCATCGCGGAACTGGAAGCGGACGGCGTCTACGACGCCTCCCGGAAGGTCCGCGAACACGACGACGAACTGGTCGAACTGCCCGTGACTGCACGACCGACCGAAACGGGGTTCGAGAGGGTAGTCGAACAGTCCGACCCGGAGTTCCGACACACCGACCTCGAATCACTGCTCCGGGAACGCGGCTGGACGGACGACGAAATCGACCGTTCCCCGAAGTCGTGGGCCGTCATCGGGGACGTGATTCTCGTCCAGTGCGACGACTGCCCGCGTCCCGAGGAGGTCGGCGAGGAACTCCTCGCCCTTCACGGGGAAGCCGAAACCGTCCTCGCCCGCGGCGGGATTTCCGGCGAACACCGGGAACCTGACGTGACCGTCATCGCGGGGTCGAGCGACACCGAAACCGTCCACACCGAACACGGGACGAAGTACGCCCTCGACCTCCGTGAAGTGATGTTCGCGCCCGGCAACCAGCGCGAGCGGTCACGGATGGGCGACGTCGTCTCGCCGGACGAACGCGTCTTCGACATGTTCGCCGGAATCGGCTATTTCACGCTCCCGATGGCCCGCGCCGGGGCGCAGGTGACGGCCGTCGAGCGCAACCCGGCGTCGTTCAAGTATCTCGTGGAGAACGCCATGCTGAACGACGTTCCCCACCGCATAGACGCCTACCGCGCCGACTGCCGGGAGATGACGGACGTGAGCGTGGAGCGCGTCGTCATGGGCTACTACGACGCCCACGAGTATCTGGACACGGCGTTGAACGCCCTCGAACCCGGCGGAGTCGTCCACATGCACGAGACGACGCCCGAAAACCGACTGTGGGAGCGTCCGGTTTCACGGCTCGAATCGGCGGCCCGCGAACGCGGACGCGAGGTCGAACTCCTCGACAGACGCCGCGTCAAGAGCCACAGCGAGGGCGTGTGGCACGTCGTGGTCGATGCGCGAGTGGACTGAGTAACGCGTCGTGTGGAGCGGGTCGAACTGTCGTGGGAAAAACCTATTAAAGATGAACCGTTCGGTCACGTATGGACAGACAAAAGTTGATTTCGCTGTTCTTCGTCCTGCTGATGCTGAGTTCGGCAGTCGCCTACACCGTCACGCTCATCTGAGCCGTTCGATGGACTTCGTGGAAATTATTCCGTGTCCCACACGTCCGCCATGGGACTCTTCTTCCGGGAACGGCGCGAGCGGGAGTTCCGCTGCGAGTTCGACCCGGAATCGGAATCACCCGTCTCGTTTCCATCGGACGAATCGTTCCGTCCGCTGTTGCCACCGCCGTTACCGTCGAACTGCCGGGTGCTACCGTGGCCGATGCTCCCGCCGGAACCGCCCGCCGAACGCGGGTCGAACTCGGGTAACTCGGGATAGGCCATTCGGTCCACCTGCTCCGCGAACCAGTCGGGCATATCGGTTCGAGCGCGGTCGAACAGTTGAAGGAGGCTCGAATCGGTGAGATACGTCGCGCCGTAATCGTCGGGCGCACGAATCACCCGCCCGCAGGCCTGAATGACGGTGCGAAGCGCGGCGCGGTAGTACCACGCCCACTGCCCGTGTTCGAGTCGGTGGGCGACCCGCGAGTCGCTCGTGTTCAAGAACGGCGCTTTGCAGAGCACCTGCCAGCGGGCGAGGTCACCTTTCAAATCCAGCGCTTCCTCCATCTTGACCGAGAGGAACACGTCGGGGTCGTCGGTGGCTTTCCACGAATCGAGGTCGGCGTCGCGGGAGTCCCGGCCGTGGGCACGCACCCGTCCGCCGACGCCGAACGCCTCCAGTCGCTCCGCGAGATTTTTCTGGATGTGATAGGAGTGGGCGTGAACGATTCCCTTCTCGTCGGGGTGTTCCTGCATGATTCTGACGACGGTTCGCGCGATTTTGGGGAGCGTCTCCTCGCGGTGTTCGTAGGTCATCTTCCCCTGCGTCACGTCGTACAGCGGTCGGTTTTCGACCGGAAAGGTGTGACCCACGTCCACGAGGGCGACACGGTCCGGGTCGAGACCGACCTGCCGGCAGAACGCCTCCTTGTTCAGAATCGTCGCCGAGAGGAGCGCGAACGTGTTGCCCCGGTCCCAGACGGTGTGGGCGAGGTAGCGCTCGGGGTTCATCGGCTTGATAGTAATCGGTCCGCCCGCGCCGTCCGGTTGGTCCACCACCCACTCCGTCGCGCTGTCCGTGTCGCGGTAGTCGTCCACGAACCAGTCCAACTCGGAGACGAGTTCCTGAAACCGGTCCCGTCGGGCCACCTCGCCGGGAGTGAGTTCCGGTTGCGCGACGAGGTCGTCCTTCCGTCGTTTGCAGGTCCCCGCGAGTCGCTCGGCGTACTCCACCGCCCTGTCGAGGCCGCTGATTTCGGGCACCTTCAGGTCGTCCCAGATGGGCACCGTCCGGGGATTCAGGTCGATGGCCGCGTACATCTCGGCCCACTCGGCGAGTCCGTGCGCCTCGTCGATGACCACCACGTCCCGCTTGCGGAACACCTCCGACCCGGCGGTCCGCATGAAGTACGCCAGCGTCATCGCCGCGATTTCCCGATTGCTGGCGATGGCTCGGTCGGAGAAGTACGGACACCGATGTTTCACCGAACAGTCGTACCCTTTCTCCCGAGCGCAGGGCGCTCGGTTGACCGGCGTGTCGTGTTCGCCGGGCAGGATACAGGAGTAGTTTCGCTTCCCGCGGATGATTTTGAGGTCGTCGAGGAGGGGTTCCTCGGCCACGTCGTCCAACTGCGACACCTGCGGCGTCGTGTAGTACGCGCCGGTCGAATCGCTCGGGTCCGCCTCGTCTACGCGTCGAGCACATCCCGCAATCGCCCGAGCGAGCAGGGACTTGCCGCTCCCCGTCGGTGCCCGGACCAACACCACGTCGTTGTCTCCCTCGAACGCCGACCGAACGTCGGCGAGCGCCTCCTGCTGGTTGCCACGAAAGGAAGGCGCGGGGAACTCGTCAAAAATCCGCTCGGGGTTCACTGTTGGTAAAACGGGAAGGAGGGTCGTAAAACCCGCCGGTCTCGCGGGACGGAGAACGGAGGCGGTCGGGAAAAGAGACCTACGGGAGCCTTCGTAGATTGACACCCGCTATCTGCTGGCGAACGCCGAGCATGTGGAGGAACTCCGACGCCGTCAGCACGCCGATATCGTCGCGATACGAGACGAGAACGTACTTCGTCCCGTCTCGAAACAGCAGGTACGCCGTGAGAGCGGTTTCGTCTTCGGGAATCGAGGCGACGTCTTCCGAAACGAGTTTTCCGACGTTCGTCGTCGCCGAGACACCCGTTCGGTCCGTCCACGACCGTAACGCGTCGGTCGTGAGGACGCCGAGCGGCGTGCCGTCCCCGTCACAGATTGGAAACGCCCGCTCGTCGCTCAGGTCGAGTCGTTCCTCGACCAGAAAGTCGTCCACCAACGTCTTCGACGGGACGCACGATTCCCTGTGTCGGACGAACTCCGAGACGGACGTATCGGCGAGAAACAGCCGATTTCTGACGAACTGCCGTTCGTCCATCGCCGAGAAGAAAAAGAACACCGCGACGAGGCCGAAGAGAAGGTGTTCGAGGACGAACGCGGCGTAGAAGATTACGACCACCGCGACGACCTGCCCGAGGATGCTGACGATTCGCGTCGCCAGCATGGTCGAAGTGACCCTACGGAGAAGGGACCGAAGCAAGAGTGCGCCGTCGAAGGGGAAGATGGGAAACAGGTTGACGAGCCAAACGACGCCGTTGAACATGGCCAACAGACCCACCGATACCACCACGACCTGCGGGTCGCCCGGGATGGCCCACAGGACCGCCGTGAAGAGGCCGGTGAGAAGCGCACTGGTCAGCAGTCCGGCGAGAGCGATTCGTGTTTCCCGTTCGAAGTACCGCGGGCTGTAATCGAACTGCGAGAGGCTACCGAACACCCAGAGCATGATGTAGCGCGTCTCGACCCCGTATCGGCGGGCCAGCCACGTCTGCACCAAATCGTGAACGAGGAGGCTCGCCAAGAAGCCGAAGAACACCACCGCGCCGACCAACCACGGGGTCAGCCCGGTGTCGATGGCCGAATATCGGACCGTGTGTGGCGAGATTTCCGTGAGAACGTCTATCCACACGCGGACCGAGACGCCGCGCTGAACCCACCACCCGACGACGGGAAGCGCCAACAGGAGGCTGATATCGACGAGGACCGAAATCCCCCAGACCGACCCGATTCGACTACCCCGCATCCTACCCTAGTCAAGGGCCGGACAAGCGTCAATATTGTGTCCAGTTTTCCGCTCGGTCCTCACTCGGTTACTCGTCGGCTCTGAGCGTCGCCACGTCCGCCCCCGAGGGATAGTCCGGTAACTCCTCGATACAGGCATAGCAGAGGAAGTGTTCGCTTCCGTCCTCGAACTCCAACGTCATCCCGCCCGTCGTCTGTGGGTTCGAACTCCAGAGATTGGCGATACCGCCCGCAATCGGCACGTCCGCCCCACAACCGTCGCACTTGTCGGTCGTCATTGGTGTCGGTTGGTTGCTCACGGGGAAAGAATGTTCGGAGAGGTTGGCCTGGAAAATGGTCGAATGGGCGAGTAGCGGTCCGTGACGGCATGTCATACCTCCGTCAGAACTAAATACACTACCGCACACGTTTCGGAACGAACCGTTCTATGATTCCACGGCTTGCGCGTCGTCCTGTGTTCGACCCGCTCGTTCCCCCCGCCTCGGAGCGGGCCCGATAGCCGCAGCACTCGGGTTTCGTTCCGCTACGTTCTGTAGCCGCAATTTCTCGACCGAACACACACGCATATGCCGACAGTAACTGAGTCGCCGACACACGGCCGTGACTCGCCGGTCCACGCATCGCCCTTCGAACGACAGACGCATCGCTCGCGGTCCCACGAACCGCTCCAACCACGAATAACGACCGCCAGAGGTGGCCAGGAATGACCACCACCGACGCGGACGGAAAAGTGCCATCGCTGTGGCGGAACCGCGATTTTCGGCGGTTCTTCACCGGGGAGTTCGTGACGAACGCCGGGGACAGCCTCTACACCGTCGCCGTCCTCTGGCTCGTCTTCGAACTCAGCGGTTCGACGGTTCTCACGGGAATCGCGAACTCGCTGTTGTTGCTCCCGTGGCTCTTGCAGATACTCGCCGGACCGATAGTCGACCGATTCCCGCTCAAACCCGTGCTCGTGGGGTCACAGGTTTTGCAGGGCGTCGTCGTTCTCGTCCTCCCGTTCGCCGTGGTGACGGGATGGATGAGCGTCGGCGTTCTGCTCGCCGTGGTTCCGATACTGACGCTGGCAACGCTACTGATGTCACCGATGCAGACGACGCTCGTCCCGCGAATCGTGGCCGATTCGCGGCTATCGAGGGCGAACTCCGCGCTCGCAACCGTCACGCTCGGACTCGACATGGTGTTCGACGCGCTCGGCGGCGCGTTCATCGCCGTCTTCGGCGCGACGACGCTGTTCCTGTTTGACTCGGCAACGTTCGCCGTCGCGGGACTGTTGTTCGCCGGTGTCGCGGTCCCGAATGACACGGCGAAGAGAGAATCGGAGCGAACCGACGGGTCGATACTCGGGTCGTACATCGACGACCTGCGAGCGGGGAGCGACGTTCTCCGGGGAACCGTCTTCGTCGAACTGATACTCACGACGGCGGTGGCCAACCTGGCGACCGGTGTGACGCTGGCAATCCTCCCGGCGTTCGGCGACTCGCTGGGTGGCCCCGCCGTCTACGGCCTGCTGCTCGGTGCGCTCGGCATCGGGCGACTCGTCGGGTCGCTCGTCGCCCCCTATTTCGAAGGCGTCGCGTACGGCCGGTTGTTGCTCGTCGGCAACTCGGTGGCCGCGTGCTGCTGGTTCGCCGCGGTGTACGTGCAGTCGCCCGCGCTCACCGTCGTCCTCTTCGGACTCGCGTGGATACCCGCGGGCATCAACGGCGTACTCATGGCGACGCTGAACCAGACCATGTTTCCGTCCGACCTCCTCGGTCGCGTGTCCTCCATCAAGGGGACGGCTTCCGGAGCCACGCTGCCGCTCGGGTCGCTCATCGGCGGCGTCGTCGCCGCAGTGGTAGGAACGACGACGACCATGGGGATAGCCGCATTTGGCTTCGGGTTCACGGGGCTGTACGTTCTCGTGCGACCGCGACTCCGGCAACTCCCCGCTGTCGCGAATGCCGACCCAGCGGTGTTCGATGTGACGGTCCCATCGGACCGAAACGAGGAGTAACACGGACCTCCGACCCGTACGCCGTTCCGAAGCGGTATCAGCCGTGAGTCGAAACGTTTCGTTCGATATAGCACTATTCGATATATGTCAGAGTCATAGCATACATCGATTTCCGTCCAGCAGCGGCCGTTCCCGTCAAAATCAGGGCAGTCGCTCCCGAACGTCTCAAATATAAAACATCGAAACGAAGCGGACGCTTCAGTACGACTTGCTCGTGTAGAGCGCGTCGCTATCGTCGTAGACAGACACCGTGTCGCCGCCGTTGTTCCAGACCGCGGACCCGGTGTTCCCCCAGTAGAGGTCGGAACTCGTGTCCGAACCGGTACCGGTGTGGAGCGTCACCTGCGCACCGGCGTCGAGCGTGAACCCGCTTGGGAATGCGTAGGTGTGGGACACCTCGTCCTCGACGGTCCACCCGGAGAGGTCGATGGAACCGGTTCCGGAGTTCTCGAAGACGACGTACTCGTCGTTGAGGTTGTCGTTGTCGTTACCCGATGCGTCCTCGTGGATTTGGACGATGGAGATGTCACCGCTGCCACTGCCGCCGGTCGAACCGTCGTAGGCGTCGAACAGCGGGAAGGACGTATCGAAGACGGTCGTCGTCGGGATTCCGGAGTCGCCGTTGACGTTGTTCGTGCCGTCGGTAACGTGGTCGCCGTTGATTCGGAGGTCGGTACCGAGCGCGGACGCGAGGTCATTGAGGTTGGTGCGGGCATCCGACGGTGCCGTGCCAGCACCGACGAGGACGACAGCGCCGCCGTCCGCGACGAACGAGGAGAGCGCGTCGATTTCGGCTTGCGTGAACGCGTCGGCGGGGGTGGTGACCACGATGGCCTGCCAGCGCGAGAGGTCGAACGTGTCGAGTTCGTTCGCCTGGTCGAACGAGAGGTCCACGCCTTCGAGGTAGCGCTGGTAGTACGCCGCGTCGTCGTTCGAGACGGCGTAGCTCGCGTCGAACTGGCCGTGACCGCCGTCGATGAGGACATCGCCGCTGCGGTCGCTCACGTAGTCGATGAGGTTCGTGAGGAAGGCGAAGTTCTCGTAGCCCGACGTATCGACGGCGAAGCCCTCGGAACTCTCGTAGCTCTCGTCGATGAGCGGGCTACCGACTACGGCGACGTTGGCGGACTCGTCGACCGCCGCGAGCGGGATGTCGCCGCCGTAGGCGTAGCCGCCGGACTGTGTGGCGGTGCTTTCCGCATAAATCGGGACGCGGGAATCGCTCACGCCACCCGAGGCGGTCTTGACGCTGGCGGCTTGCGGGAGGAACAGGTCGTCCACTGCACGGTTACGGATCTCCGAGGAGGCGTCGGGGTCGCTCTGGCCCCACACGCCGGTGCCGTTCGACCGTGCGGTGTCCTCGGCACGCCAGATGTCGTCGTGGTATGAGGAACCGGACCCGTACACGCGGGCGTGACCGGTTTCGACGGCGCGGAGGTTGTAGAAGTCGTCGCGGGAACCGTCGCCCGTCGCGTCGTAGTGGAGGTAGCCGAGGACGCGGCCGTAGGTGTCCCGAAGCGGTTCGTTCCGGTCGAACGAGAGTTCGACGGTCGCACCGCTTAGCTCGTTCTTCCCGAAGTCGGTGGCGTTCGAGCCCCACGTCTGGAGATAGCTCAGCGTCTCGATGCCCTCCCACTCCTGAATCCGCTCGGCGGAACTGTTCGCCGCCTTCTCAGGTGTGTCGATGCCGAGGATTCGGATGCTCTCGGTCGAACCGTCCGAGAACTCCACCGTCGCCGTGTCGCCGTCCGCAACCTTGGTGACGTCGACGGTGTAGGTCTTGCTCTTGTCTAACCCGAGCCCTTCGCGGTCGGTGAAGTAGTCGAAGGCCGTGTTGAACTGGCTCGTGAGCGGTTTGTAGTCCGCGCCGCCGTTGTTCGAGGCGTCGAGCACCTCGTCGTCGTTGAACCGGAACGGGAGGCCGAGGGAACTGGCGAAGTCGTTCAGATTGGCCGTGGTATCGTTGTCGTTGTAGTCCGACTGGTCGTGGACGAACAACACCCCACCGCCGGAAACGAAGTTCTGGAGATCGGCGAGTTCCGAGGAGGAGAACGCCGTCGCGGGAGACGTGATGACCGCCGCGTCCGCGCTTCCGAGGTCCGCCGAGAGGGAGGACGTCGCCGTCACCGTGTAGCCGTTGTTCTCGGCGTAGCTCTCGAACTTCGAGAACGACGCGAGGTCGTAGTACTGGCCGTGGCCCTCGTCGAAGAGAACGGTGCCCGAACCGCCGAGTTCGGCGTCCCACGCGTTGAGGACGAACTCCTCGTTGCCCCGTTGCCAGTTCGTCTCGTCCTCGACGAGCATCGAACCGAACGCGACGACGTTCGAGTCGGAGACGACCAGCGGAATCGGCGTTCCGCTGCTGTAGAGGGTCGCGTCGCCGTTCGAATCGGCGTCGTGGTTCGTGGCGGTGTCTTCCGCCCACACCGCGACGACGGAACTGTCGGTCAGTTCGCCACCCGTGCCGTCGAGAAAGCTCGACGTCGAGTGACATTCGAGCGGCGAAATATCGCCCGAAGCGGCGCGTACGTCGGAGCTGAGGGTTGCAGTTATCGGTCCCGTTGCGGTCGCTGCCGCGAGCGCGGACATGAACGTTCGTCTTCGCATCGGTTGAAACAGACCGCTGGTAGGATATAAATTATTGCATTCTTTTGTATATTTTTATTCTTTGTTGGCCCATATATTCATGTATTTGCTCAATATATCTCTCCATTACACAATCGTTCACACGGCTTCGGTGGGTTCGTATTCGGTCGCCATGCGGTCGGCTTCCGTCGCGTATCGGTCGCGGGTTTCCTCGTCCTCGACCGTTCCCAATTGGTCCGCCGGAACGTCGAGCGCGGCGGTGGTTTCCCGCGCTGTTCCCGTGAAACTCGGGAGCGCACGCTCCTTTCGGAAGTAACGCGACCCGTCGGGCGTCGCGTAGACGAGGATGATGAGGTTCTGTTCGTCGTCCGAGTACGTCCGTTCGACCAACCAGACGCGTACCGTGTCGGTCACCATACGTGGGTTTCGTCGTGAAGTAAGATAGTTCCACCAGACGGTTTATGCGACCGACGACCGTACTTCGGTCGGTATGGAGGTGAACTGTGAGGGGTGTGCTGGCTGTTGTATCGACTGGCGCGACATCGCTCCCGAAGCCACGGACCACGAACGACGTGGACCGCGAAAACCGCTCGACACGGCGTACAACTTCGTTCCGCTCGTGCGTGAGGAAGTGCAGGCGTTCGTCGAGGCGGGACTCGCCGACGCGCTGACGCCGCGTCTCTGGCGGGACGAATCCGGACCGGAAGTGGACGGCGTGACGCTGGCCGCCATCGAGGGAAATCCGGCGTTCTTTCTCGGCCTTCGGAAGCCACCCAAACCGGTCGAACCGTTCGAAACGGGGGAGCCGAGATGGCTTCCGACCTGTGCCTTCCTCGACCCGGAAACGCTCCAGTGTCGGATTCACGGCGACGAGTTGTATCCCATGGAGTGCGCGGAGTATCCCGGCCACAATCTCAAATTGGAACAGGAAACCGAGTGCGAACGGGTCGAAACGGCGTTCGACGGGAATCGGTTAGTGGACGACGAACCGCCTCGAACGCTCTCCGGGCTGCTGCTCGGGCCGCAAGCCATCGGAGAAAAGGTGTTCGTCCATCCCGACCCCGGTGAGTTGGTAGGACTCGTGGAACGGTTACTCGCCGACGAGTTGACCGACGACGACCGATTTCGGTTCGTCGCCACAGCTGTCGCTAATCGACCCGGCACGACGACCATCGACGACGAGACGTACGAATCCGTCCTGGAGACGGCGCGGGGCGCTGACTCGTGGGTCGGTCGGTCGATTCGCCAGTGGGAGGCGATGGCGCGAACCGAATCTGACGTTCCGGACTCATCGACCGCAGAACAGGTCGAAACGGACTTCGGTGCACCGGGGACTCCCGGTTGGTAAACTCGCCGCGAAGAAGGGTCGTGCTACTCGGACTTCATCTTCTCGAACTGCTTGAGCAAATCTTCGGCAGAATCGCCGGAGTCGTACTCGACAGTTCCGTGATAATCCGACCGTACGTCATCGAAGGTCGTATCGACGGTACTGTTCTTCCGCTCACGGCGTTCGTGTTCTTCTTCGTCATAGGCACCCATTGACATGACAACCACACTCATACCTTGGCGTGGCCTGGTTATTAATGTAACGGATAATCACATTATTCGTTCACGATGTACCATCGTCAGACGCAAGGGGGAAGCAGGAAAAACGGACCGAGCGAGTCGATGGGGAAAACGACGGGGATGGAAGGTGACGACGGTCGGAGACGACCCGAGAGGTGCATAACACGTAAACATTCTCGGTTACTAGGTTCCTCCGTGGCAAGCCCGCTCCGCTTTCGCCGCTCTACGGAGCGGTGGGACGACGACCGCATAACGACGGAGTTGTACTCGCACCTCGATTCGAACCTCGGGGCGCGTTCGACGACACCCCATTACGTGGAACCGAACGGCTTCGAGGCCCGACGGTTCGAGATGGACAACGGCGACGTAGCGCTGTTCCTCTGGAACGACGAACTCGCCTATTGGCTCGGCAACACCGAGACGCCCCCCGCACTGTGGCGAACGAACAAGTTCACCTTCGACGAGGTTCCGTACCCCATCGCGCGGTGGAGTCAGCGCGAACTCCTCGCAGATCTGACCGTCGAATCGCCGTGGCTGGCCGAATACGACTATCTCTCGTGGTTCTTCCTTCCCGTTTTCTTCTCGAAGGACGGGCGTGAGACCTCACGGGCGTTCTTCCGCAAGTACGCGGCAGGTTTTCCCGACGCGACACGGGACGAGGCGCTCTCGTTCTACGAACGGTTCCTCAGTACCGGCGCGTTGGACAATTATCGGTACACGATGGCCTCGAAACTCGGGACGAGCGAGTATTTCGACGAGAACCGGATGAGTTCCACGATGAGTGAATTCACCGTGGCGAAGGTGCTGACCGACGCCGGATACGGCGTCGAACCCGAAATCGAAGTGACGACCGGTCACTCGCTCGACTTCCGCGCCGACCCGCCCAACGGCGACCAATCGTCGCTGGTCGAAGTGACGCGCCCACGGCCGCCGACGCGGCGGGCCGCCGACACGCCCGTCGCGGCGGTGCGCGAGACGGCGGAGACGAAGACGAACGGGCAGTTGAGCGAACACGGCGGCGGCGCTGTGCTGTTCGTCGATTGCACCGGCTTCAGGGACGACGAGTGGGCCGCCGTCGTCGGCGAACAACCCGGCGTCCGCCACCGACCGGCGGTCGTCTTCCGTGCCCGTCCGTCCGGGAACATCGAAGCCTACGAGAAGGGGTCGGTCCCGCTCTCGCTGAACGGGGCCCTCGAATGGGTTTGATGGGTCAGAAGGAGATCTGGTCGGGACCGAACGTCCCCATCGTCGTCGGGTCGCGGTCGCTGTAGTGACGGCGGCCGATGGCCTTGCTGCTGAGGCCGTTGTACATCGCCTCTTGGGCTTGTTGTGACGAATCGTACGTCTCGTTTCCGACCCGTGCGAGCACTTCTTCGAGCGTTTCGGTTCCGTTCGGAAGGTCGATAACGTAGTCGCCGTGAGATGCGATCAACTGCTCCGTGTCGGCCGGATACTGGTGCGATTCGAGGAGTTCGCTTGCTTGCTTGAGCGTCATTACAAACCATCATTCCTCAAAGATCATTATAAACTTTGCCGCCAAGGAGTAGGGTCGAATATAAGGATGTACAATCAGTATAGTTCTCTCCGTAGTCGCCGTCCCGGCCGGCAAAATTCGCGGTCGAACCACAAACACCTTCGTTCGAGATAACCGACGTGGGGTATGAGCGTTTTCGCGGACCTTCACGTCCACACGACCAACTCCGACGGGTCGATGGAACTTTCCGAAGTTCCGTCGGCCGCCCGGTCGGCGGGCGTCTCGGTCGTCGCCATCACCGACCACGACCGGCTGCATCCCGACCTCCCGACCCCGGTATCCGTCGTGGACGGAATCACTGTCGTCCACGGAATCGAACTCCGGGTCGAAGCGCCCGACGGACAGCACGTGGACCTCCTCGGCTACGGCGTCTACCCGACGCCCGAACTCGCCGACGAACTGGAACGATTGCAGACCGACCGCAAGGAGCGCGGACAGACCATAATCGACTGCGTGGAGGCGCGCCTCGGGATCTCCCTCGACCTCGAATCGCGCGAGGGGTTGGGACGACCGCACATTGCCCGTGCCATCGCCGCACACCCGGAGACGGAGTACGACTTTTCCGGCGCATTCGAGAACCTCATCGGCGCGGGAAAACCGTGTTACGTCGCCCGTGACGTGCCGAGTTTCGAGCGCGGCGTGGACCTCCTCTCGGGCGCGAGCGGCCTCGTCGGATTAGCCCATCCGTACCGCTACGACGACCCCACATCGGCGCTCGCGCTGACGAGCGAGTTGGACGCCGTCGAGAGATACTATCCCTACGGTCGTGAAGTGGATACGCGGCCGATAGAACGGGCGGTCGCCGACCACAACCTCGTGCCGACGGGCGGGAGCGACGCCCACGAGGACTTCCTTGGAAAGGCCGGACTTTCGAAGGAGGAGTATCGGCATTTCAGAAGCGTGGTGACGCTTTGACATCGACGGCGTCGGAGAGCGGTGGGTTCAATTCCGTGGAAACCGTACACCGTTCCATGCGGTGTCATTACTGTACCCGAGAAGCGACGTTCGCACCGGAAGTGGGTGGCGTACAGGTCGGCCTCTGCGACACCCATTTTCGGGAGCAGTTCGAATCGCTGTCGGATTCGGACGTGATGCAAAAGCTGCAGAGCGAACTCGACATAGACGGTATAGATGGTGTGGACGGGGGCGACGGCGGAGAGGGAAACTAGTTCCCGCTACTCGCCGTGAACCGTAGTTCGTCGTACTGATAGAGGGAAGCAGTGCCGAGTACCGACAGCGCGTCTGTAACCGACTCCGAGTCTGCCCGGACGCGCACGGTTCGGATACCGTCCCGAAAGAGGTAGGAAAGGCCCGTTCTGACCAGTGTCGTCAACTCCCCCTCGTCTACCGAAACGGGACGCTGACGGGTATCCTCACTGGCGGACAAAACGAGGGACGCACCGCCGCCGTTCACCGTATAGACGGTGAGCGTATCGCCTTCGTGTTCCGTTCCGAGAACGTCCGCGGGGTCGAACGGGGTTTCCGCTTCGTCCAAATCGAGGTCGAGGACGTCGTCCTCTTTTCGCCCGATGGTGGGGCTCACGACTGCCTCCACCTCGCGGGCATTGGAGAGCTTCGGGGATTCATACAACTACTTGTAGACCGATATATAAATAACGCGCGGATAACACAAAGGAGGATTTTCGCTTACTCAGGCGCGGCCTGCGTCGACGTCGATGGCATCGACCGGGCAAACGTCCACACAGAGCATGCAGTCGATACACTGCGCTTCGTTGGCGGGGTCTGCCTTCTCCTCGCTCTCGGGGTGGCCCGGCGTGTCTACCCATTCGAAGACGTCGACCGGACAGTCTTCGAGGCAGGCCCCGTCAGCGATACAGAGGTCGAAGTCCACTGCGACGTGGGTGCCGTGGATGCCGAGCTTGTCCGGTTCGTCCACCGGACCCCACACGTCGTGGCCCTCGTGGTCGTCTACCTTTTCGCGGTTTTCGTGAAATTGTGGGTCAATAGCCATGGTCTCTCACCTATCGGAGTGGACGCGAAACCAGTACTTAAATCTCGGTACCTTACTTAATCTTTTGCCTCGTCTAAGATTTTTAGGTTGGGCTAAAAACACGCGGGAGAGGCCCCGAAAACGCCGTGTGGGTTTTTCGCTCGGCGATGGTTTTAAATACCACCATTCATCGGCGGGGGTTTTACGGTATCACCTGTGAAGGGACCCCATGGAGAAAGTTAACGTCGATGACGTCGACGGTCAAATGAGTGCGGCCGACGTTCGACGGCCGATTTCGAAGGCACTCGGTGCGGACAACCTCGCCATCAACTACTACGAACTCGCACCGGGCGAGAGTTTCGCGTTCGGCTATCACGCACACGCCGACCAAGAGGAGGTCTTCTACGTCCAATCCGGCACGACGACGTTCGAGACGGAGGACGGGGACGTCGTCGTTTCAGCGGGCGAACTGATTCGCTTCGCACCCGACGAGTTCCAGCGCGGCGTCAACGAGGGCGAGGAACGTGTCGTCGCCCTCGCGTTAGGCGCACCACGGGACACCGAGAACGTGGAGATGTACCGTCGCTGCGAGGAGTGCGGAGAACGGACGCAGAACGAGATCGAGATGGCGGACAGCAGGGAGGAACTCGTTACCTACTGTCTCAACTGCGGAGCGGAAACCGGCCGTTTCGACTGATTGCGTTCACGTTAGGGAAGAGATTTTTCCGATGGGCCGACGAGCGGCACGTATGGAGAAAGTAACCATCGACGACGTCGACGGACACATGAGTTCGGCCGACTTGACCCGACCCGTCGGCGACGCCCTCGACACCGAGAATATGGCTATCAACTACTACGAACTCGCGCCCGGCGATACCTTCTCTCCCGGACTGCACACGCACTTCGACCAAGAGGAGGTCTTCTACGTCCAATCCGGCACGACGACGTTCGAGACGAAGGGCGACGACGTGGTGGTCGAAGCGGGCGAACTCGTTCGCTTCGCACCTGGCGACTATCAACGAGGGAAAAACGAAGGCGAGGAGCGCGTCGTCGCTCTCGCCCTCGGTGCACCGGGCGAAAGCGAGGACGGCGAACTCCTCCGCGACTGTCCCGAATGCGGCGAGCAAACCCAACACTGGATGCGGATGGGAGACGAAAAAGACGAAATCGAAGTGTACTGTCTCACCTGCGATACCGTCACCGGGACGATGGATTGAAACGCGGAGAGCGGCCACCCCGGCGCGGAAAGCGTCGAGAAGATGCACGACACGTGGTTCGAAACCGTCGTGTTGCAGGTGACGCTGTGGGGGAGCCTCCGTCATCGATGGCGACTATCGAACGCCCGACTCCCTTTCCGGAGTTCCACCGGAAACAGTCCCCTGCGCCTACCGATAGCGGTTTCGTGCGGAGCGCAACTCCTCCAAAACCACCATGTAACTTTTCCACCGGAAATGGAGGGGTTCGAGAAGGATTCACAAACCCCCACACTGCGTCCGAAACCCTGACACGAAAGGGGATTTTCCGAGGGTGCGCGCCAAGCGGCAGACACATGTCAGACGTGAGGATTGGTGCCATGCCGACAACCCCCATCGTTTCCAGTGGAACGCGGGTACGGGACGAACGGTACATGAATCAGCCAACGCTTCCGCGATACCGACCTTTTTCGCTTTTGCCTCCATTTTCAGGTCCATGACGGAGATTCCATCGCCCGGCCTGGGAACGTCCGGCAACGAAGACCGTGACCAGTGTGCGGAGACGGTACGGACCGCGCTCTCGCTCGGCTATCGACACATCGACACCGCACAGATGTACGACAACGAATCGGGGGTCGGTGACGGAATCGCCGACGCAGACGTCCCGCGCGAGGAAGTCTTTCTCGCCACGAAAGTCCTCCCGGACAACCTCGCACACGACGACGTGCTTTCCAGTACGGAAGAAAGCCTCGACAGACTCGGTACCGACTACGTGGACCTGCTCTACGTCCACTGGCCGATGAAAGCCTACGACGCGGCGGACACCCTCCCGGCGTTCGACACGCTGTACGACGAGGGAACGGCCCGCAACGTCGCCGTGAGCAACTTCACGCCCGAACTACTCGACGAGGCGCGTGAGCTACTCGACGCACCCATCACCGCCAATCAGGTCGAGATGCATCCGCTGCTTCAACAGGACGAACTGCACGACTATGCGAGGGAACACGACATCACGTTGGTCGCTTACGCACCCATCATGCAGGGCGATGCCGACGACGTTCCCGAACTCCGCGATATCGCGGCGAAGTACGACGCGACGCCGACACAGATCAGCATCGCGTGGTTGCAAGGGCTGGAGAACGTCGTTCCCATCCCGAAAGCCACGGGTGAGAGTCACCTCCGAGAGAACCTCTCGGCCCCCGAATTGGACGAGGAGGACATGGCGAAGATAGCCGCCATCGACCGTGAAGAGCGACTCGTGGACCCGGACGGAGCCGCGTGGAACTAGTTACTGTTCCAGCGTGCCCACCACGACCCGTTGCCGTCGCTGCCTTTCCACTCGACGGTCAAATCGTCCACCGTCTTATCGGCGGCGAGTTCGTATGCGAGCCACCCTGATAGACTTTCACCGGACGCGACGCTTCGGTCGCCGAACCGGTTGACTTTGTACTTTCCGTCCTCCTTTGCGATGTCCGCCGCCGAAACCTTGTCGCCACCGACGAACAAGTGAATCTGCTCGCCCTTCGGAAGGGTCTGTTTCATGCGGAACTTGTTCTCGGCTTTGACGGTGACGAAAGCCCACTGTTTCCCATCGCTCGCTTCCGCCGTCTCGGACCCACCACTGCCCGTCTCGTATCGATAGTGGTCGGTAAGGGTGATGTCCTGTATCGTCACGGCCACTTCCGTCGGACTGAGGAACGTCTGGCCGAGCGAGAGTTCCTCGCCGACGATGTCGATAGTGAACGTCTTTTTCAGCTTCTCGATACGGTATTTGACCGTCGCCACGTACGGATACGTGAGTTTGGTGGACCACTTCGTCGTCTCTCCGGGCGCTATTTTATCGGTTTTCAACTGCCCAGTTTGCTGTGAACCCGGCGCGTTACCGTCCACCTGAACCGGCGATGTGAACGCCTTCTTCTTGTCGCCGACGTTCTTGAGGGTCAGCGAGAGCACGAACTCCTGACCCATGGTGACTTCGTTGGGCACGTTGGCCTCGACGAGTTGGAAACCGTCGACGGTCGCTTTTCCATCACCCCCGTCTTTTCCACCCGAGGTCGTTTTCTTCGACGGTTTCGACCCCTCCGTCTGTTTTTCGTTCGAATCATCCCCGTTCCCACCGTTCTTCGGCCCGGAACCGGTACACCCCGCCAAGGCCCCCCCAGCGAGTGTTGTTCCAGACGCCAGCAGAAATCTTCTACGGCGCATGGGTAATTTATATACGACCATGTAAATAAAGACTCGGGAAGTCATTCGTTTACTGAGATATCAGGTAAGCGTTCGGAGCTATTGCATGTGGATTGCTGACATATGTGTCGGGAAAAGAGTGTTCGTCGGAACTCGTATTCGAACGAGGAACCAACGGAGAGTCATGGAAACAGCGCCACCGCGTCTCGTCTACGACGACGATTGCGGATTCTGTACGTGGGTCGCGGAGTACGCGGACGACCACGGCGAGTTCGAACTCGTCGGCTTCTCGGACCTCACGCCGGACCAGCGCGCCCGCCTGCCCGCGAATTTCGAGGAATGTGCACACCTCCTCACCCGCGAGCGAGTGTACTCCTGTGGCGCGGCGATGGAAGAAGTACTCGCGCGACTCGACGACCCCTCCCGACACGCCATCGCCCTCTTTCGATACCTTCCCGAATCGACCCGCGCCCGAATCCGCGAACCGGTGTACCGATGGAATGCCGACCACAGGGCGTGGTGGGGTAAACTCCTCAGCCGCTAGGCCCCTCAGGACAGTTGCTCGATGCCGTCGCCGACCCGAATCTCGCCGGATTCGACGATACTGGCCCGGAGCCCGCCCCGGTGGACGAGCGCCGAGAGCGTTCCGTCTTCGGTCAGCGATTCCAAATGCGAACAAGGTTCACAGAGTTCGACGCCCTCACAGACCGCCTCACCGACGCGGAATCGTTCGCCGACGAGATGGTTCAGCGCCGCGTTCCGCGTCGTCACGTTCCGTCGATGTTCACCGGATTCGAGCGCGATTCCGGCCTCCGCCTCGATGGCGTCGAGCGCCTCGGCCTCGATGAGCGTGATGTCGTTCCCCGAGGTGTCTGGGTCGAAGTGACGGTCACCACGGAGTCCCGCACCTTCTACCGCTTCGACAGCCTCGATATCCTCCGTTTGGCCCGCCGATTCATCGACGACGTGAATCGCCTCGATTTCGCCCGTTCCGTTCATGCAAGGCGATTGTGGGGCGAGAGCATAAAATCGTGGTTGACGGCGATTCGGTTCGTTCCGTCCGCTGAGAATCGATGCCGTCGAGGAAGAATTGATAAATAAAAAGGAGGACGAACGGACCGGTAATGACCGAAATTACGTTGACGGACTTTCGAATCATCTTAGGTACGGCCCTCTGCCTGACCGTTTTCGGGACCTTCATGACCACTGCTGAAGATCCCCAGAGCCTCATCGCTACATTGGGCGGAGTCATCGCATTGCTCGTCGCATTCTTCCTCGTCGGTCTGCTGTTTCTCTACCTGCAACGACAGAGTGCGTGGTGAAAAGTCGTATACTTCGACCGGTGAAAGAGCCGCCAATTCCGAAGACGGATCAAACTTCAAAATCGAGCATCCGCGCGAACGCAGTGAGCGCGGTTCACCGACGGCGAAACGAAGTGAACCGTCGGCCTTTTTAGCGTAGATTTTTGCGAGCGGTTCGACGAGATGCGCGAAGCGCATCGAGGAGGACCGAATAAATTGGTACTACCCGAACGTTGCGGGAACAAAGTTCCCGCAAGCCCTCGTCGCTCCGGAAGAACACCGTTCTTCCGTGCTCTCGTTCATTCCTTCGTCACTCACGAGAACTCCGCTCACTCGAAGGCGGCGATACCCGTCAAATCCTGCCCGAGGACGAGCGTGTGGATGTCGTGGGTCCCCTCGTAGGTGTACACCGTCTCCATGTTCGCCATGTGGCGCATCGGCGGGTAGTCCGTCGTGATGCCGTTGCCGCCGAGCATCTCGCGGGCGACGCGGGACTGGTCGCGGGCCATGCTGACGTTGTTCCGTTTCGCCATCGAGACGTGCTGGGGTCGCATGTCGCCGCGCTCTTTCAACTCGGCGAGGCGGTGGGCCAGCAGTTGGGCCGTGGTGATTTCGGTCGCCATCTCGGCCAGTTTCCCCTGCTGGAGTTGGAACCGCGCGATGGGACCGCCGAACTGCTCGCGGTCGGTCGCGTACTGGCGGGCCGTCTCGAAGCAGTCGCGGGCCGCACCGACCGCACCCCACGCGATGCCGTAGCGAGCCTGCGTGAGACAGGAGAGCGGCCCCTTCATGCCGGAGACGCCCGGCAGGACGGCGTCCTCGGGAACGGTGACGTTCTGGAGGCTGATTTCGCCCGTGATGGAGGCACGAAGCGATAGTTTGTCGTGGATTTCGTTCGTCGTCACGCCGTCGCGGTCGGTCTCCACGAGGAAGCCGCGAACCGGCGAGTCCTCGGCGGAGCGGTCGCGCGCCCAGACGACCGCAACGTCCGAAATCGGGGAGTTCGTTATCCACGTCTTCGAGCCGTTGAGGACGTACTCGTCGCCCTCCTTTTCCGCGTAGGTCTCCATCGCCGACGGGTCCGACCCGTGTTCGGGTTCCGTCAGTCCGAAACAGCCGACCGCCTTCCCCTCGCCGAGGTCGGGAAGCCAACGCTCCTTCTGTGCTTCGGACCCGAAGGCGTGAATCGGATACATCACGAGCGCGCCCTGTACGCTCGCCATCGAGCGCAGGCCGGAGTCGCAGGCTTCGAGTTCCTGCATCAACAGGCCGTACGCCGTTTCGCTCAGGTTCGGCAGGCCGTAGCCATCGAGGTTGGGCGCGTAAAACCCGAGTTCACCCATCTCGGGGATGATGTCTTCGGGAAACGTTCCCGCTTCGTAATGTTCCCCGATGTCGGGTTTCACGTGTTCTTCGACGAACTCACGGGCGGTGTCCCGGACCATCCGCTCTTCCTGTCCGAGGTCGGCTTCCAATTCCAGATAATCGAGCATGCAAAACCCTCCGAAGGGAACGATAAAAAGCCCTCCTACTCCGGGGAACCGAACGACAAAAAACTACACTCGACGGGACCGAAACGAACGGTTCACGCCGTACGCGCCGCTACCGAACGATTTCACGCTATCGGCAAAATTGCATTACTCCGGCGTCGGAACCGCGCCGTCCCGCGCAACCGCGATGTCGAGGTAGGCGTCGGCTTGGTCGGAGTGAATTCCCGCATCGACGAGTTTCCGCTCGTCGTCGTACTGGACGAGTCCGGCCATCGCCAGTTTCGGGAGCTGCGTGTGTTGCAGCGACATGAGGACGTTGCGGCGGTGTTCGTCCGAGACGAGGTCGATGGATTTGTCCGTCTCCCACGCGGCGACGGTGTCGACGAGTTCGTCGAGCGTGACCGGCGTGTCTTCGGACCGCAAGTCGTGAAGGATGTATCGGCTTCGACGGGACGAAAGGGCATCGAAGAGGGCGTCCTGTGACAGCGGAGGGACGTCGGCACTCGGCCCAGCAGGCGATGCGGTGGCGCGTGATGAGCCACCGTCGTCGTTTGTCGTCTGGTCTGCCATGGAGTGAAACCACTCGTCCTACAAGGGTGACTCTGGTGGTTCAGTATTCAGGTTATTTATCACCCTATCGGAAAATCGTGTCAGTCCGCGGCGGGGTCCTGTGCCGTACGGACGTAGTCGGTGAAGTTCTCGAACACCGCTTTCGCCTCGCACGCGGCCGTGTAGTTGTCCTCGTTGATGCCGTCCAAAACCGCTTGGAGACGCTCTTTCGCGAGGTCTTTACCGCGGGTGACTTTCTCCGCCGTCTTCGTATCGTACTCGGGGTGGAACTGGACGCCGAACACGTCTCCCTTTCGGAAACCGTGATTGGAGTAGTCGTTTTCCGCGATCGGTTTCGCGCCCGGCGGGAGCTCCGCCACTTCGTCGGAGTGGGTGGTAAACGCGGTAAACCGACGGTCGATTCCCTCGAACAGCACCGAGTCGCCGGAATGCTCGACCGCTCGGTAGCCGATTTCGTACTCGCCCATGTCACGAACGTCGCCGCCGAGAACGTCGGCGAGCAGTTGATGCCCGTAGCAGATACCCAGCATCGGCATGCCGGTTTCGACGGCGTCGCCGACCCACGATTTGAGGGGGGGAATCCAACTTTCGTCCCAGTATACCGACGCCCGCGAACCGGAAATGACCGCCGCGTCGAAGTCGAAGCTGTCGGGGAGATGATGTTCGGTCGCGTCGAACTCTACGAGGTCCGCATCGAGTTCGCGGCGGAAGTTTCGCCGCGTGCTTTCGTCGCCGTGTGAAGCGTTCAAAAATGCGATTCTGAGCCGATTCATTCGGGTGACACTAGTAATCCGAAGCGTAAAATGCGTTTCGCTACAGGGGATTTCGACGCCGATGACACGGAGTCACGTGATTTCTCTCTGTCGAGTCAATCACTCAACTCCGTGTCACGAAACGCTCGCGCAGCGCCGCACGGTCGAGTTCGCCCGTCGGACGCCGCGGAAGCGACGGAACCGGTTCGATGGCCCGCGGAACCTCGTACGGCGCGAGTCGTTCCTCCGCGAACTCGCGGAGCCGGCCCGGGGACACGTCGCCGACGACCAACGCCTTCGATACCGTTCCACCCGTTTCGGAGACGGTTTCGACGATGCCGACCTCCTGCACGCCGGGATGTGATTCGAGTACGGTTTCGACCGCCCGCGGATGGATACGCGGACGCCGCTTCCCGTCCTCGGACGAATCGCCACCGTTGCCGACGAGAAGATACCCACGCGTGTCGTTCGATTCGCGTCGAAAGATTCCCTCCAACGGTACCCAATCGCCGAACGCCTCGCCGTCGAGATAGCCGGTCGCCGTCGCCGGACTCCGAACGAGGAGTTTGCCCATCTCGATTCCGTCGTCCCCGTCGTTCGCCTCGTCTATCTCACCCACGTCGTCCCCATCGATTCGAACCGCACAGTTCGGAAACGGGGACGCCACCGCGCCCGAAACCGGCGTCCCGCGGAGGACGTTGACGCCGGTTTCCGCGCGGCCGTAGACGGGGAGAAGGGGAATCGGAAACGCCTCCCGAACGTCCGGCGGGACGCGACCACGAGCGGCCATCCATTCGAGCGCCGACGGAATCCCGTCGAAACCGGCGTCGGCTAATTCTCGGAACTCGGTCGGACCGGCGACGAGACAGGTCACGCCGTGTTCCTGGATTGCGGTCGAGGCGTCGTCCGGGTCGAACGCGCGCCGAATCACGACGCGGCCGCCGACGGTGAGAAGCGGGAGCGCGAATCCGAGCAAGCAGTCCGGACGCGACAACGGCCACAGAGCGATAGTACAGTCGTCCCTGCCGAGTCCCCAACCTGCGGTCGCGATGCGACAGTTCCACTCGACGGCCCGTTTCGACAGTTCGACGACCCGCGTACCGTCTTCGATATGGACGAGGAGAGCGGCTTCCCCGTCCTCTCGCTCGACCGGGTGAAAGCCGGTTGGTGAGACGTGTTCGACCTCCTCGAACGAGCGGGCGTCGAACTCCCGAACGAGGTCACGCTGTGCCGACTCGAACAGCACGAGGTCCGGGTCGATTCGGTCTATCGGCCGCGAGACGGTGGCGGGCGTCAGTCGGTGGGAGACAGGCGCGAACACGCCGCCGACACGCCATACGGCGAGCATGGAAACTACTGACTCCACGCGATTCCGCGAGACGAGGGCGACCGAATCGCCCGGTTCGATACCGAGCGCCGCGAGTCGTCCCGCCATCGACCTGATACGCGCGTCGAGTTCGGCGTATGAAACCCGTTCGTCCTCGTCCACGATGGCCGTCCGATTCCCCCAGCGATCCGCGTTTCGCGCCGAGAGGAGTGACATATCTCGTCTGCGACGTGCACGAGGTTAGCCGTTCGGGCGGCGGGCACTGATGGCGATTAACTTCGGTCACGTATCGGGACATATAAAATAGTTTGATGTGCAAGCGCTGCAATGTCGTGAACGAGGTGACGAACAGTGAGTGAGAACGATCCCGACCCGGAGGAGGTGCTCGTCGAGTGTGACCAGTGTGGACGAAAGACCCTTAGCGTCTACGTCGAGAACGGCGCATGCCAGAAGTGCCGGGACGGGTAGCCGCAAACGATTCGTCCGAGATGTGTAGCCTATAGAAGCGTACGAACGGTTCGATTTCGAAGTGCGCGAATCAATCGAACGTTTTCTCCGCGTTCGTGGCCAGAACGTCGAGCAGTTCGTCGTTGACCGTCTTCGACCGCTCGACGTGGACGAGATGCGGTGCTCCGTCGAACGTCCGTAGTTCTCCGCGCGGCAACCCGTCGGCTAGTGATTTCCCCGCATCGACAGGAACCACGCGGTCGTCGGTCCCGTGAATCACCAGCGTCGGCGTCGTGATTTCGTACAGACTGTCGCTCACGTCGAAGCCCTCCATCGCCGCGAACTGGGCGCGTTGGGCCGAAAGGTCGGCGTCGTCCGCGAGTCGCCACTCCACCACCTCATCCAGTCCGTCGACGAAGACCGCCTCGCTTACCACGGGGCGAAGCGATTCGTACAGCGCGTCGGGCGTCTTCTCGGCGAGCAGTCGTTCCTCAACGTCCGGGGCGATTCGGGACCCGCTCGCCGCGGTGCCGATAAGCGTCAGCGTCTTCGCGCGCGAGAACTGCTTCGCGTACTGGAGCGCGACCATCCCGCCCAGTCCCGCGCCGACGAGATGCGCTTTTCGGACCCCGTGGTCGGCCAACACCGCCTCCAAATCGCCCGCCAGTTCCGCGACGGAATACGGGCCGTCCGGCGCGGACGAGCGCCCCGTGCCTCGAATGTCCCACACTAACGATTCGAACGGGCCGGCCACGGCGGCGTGTTGCCAGCCCCACTGCCATGCACCAAACGCGACGTCCCCGATGAACGCCACCGTGTCGTGACCCGTCGGGCCGTCCGTTTCGTAGTAGAGCGAAATTCCGTCGTTTTCGACAACCGGCATTCTTGGTGGTACGTAGGGTATTCGAGCGTTTCAAAGCATCCGTTTCGGATTCGACGACGGGAATGAACCGGAACACGCCCTCCTCGACATCCCGGCGAACCGAACATCCCCGAATCGCCCAGTCGCGTCGTCGTCAACGGCGAGATACGGCGTTTGGCGGACCAGTCGCCTTGGTACAGGGTCTGCAAGCCTCCCAGCGAACCCAGTGGCGGTTGGGCGTGTACGCACCCGAGGGGACGACGGACACGGTGGCGAAAACGGCGACGTCGGTTCTCGGGCTTACACTGACGGAGAATCGAAGCGAAATACCGATTCTCCAGCCGTCTCGTGGCCTTCTATCCCGTTTTATGCGTTCGAGTACGGAAGCCGCGGATGCAAAGAATAAATCGAATTTCGCTATATCAAATGTGAGAATTCCCGGGATTGTGGCGAGTTTCCGACTCACAACAATGAGCGAAAAACTGAGTTCTCCGATTTCGGGACAAAACGGCGAGAACGCTATTACTACAGAATGCGAAGTGTACCCCATGAGCGACGACGACTTCCCCGACCCGGAAGCGGTCCTCGAACGCGGACGGCAGTATCGCGCTAACCTCGACGAGTACGGAGAGACGGCGGAAAAGGAAACCATCACGGAACTGTTCACGCTCCTCGGTCGCGCCTACGCACTTCCCGTCCTCCACACGTTCTCGTGGAGCGACGAGCCGCTGCGGTTCAGCGACCTCGAAGACCACCTCGACGTGTCGCCGACGACGCTCTCCAAACGCCTCTCGGAACTCACGGAGGCGGGATTGTTGACGCGACGGTCGTACGATGAGATTCCGCCGCGAGTCGAGTATGAACCCACGGCCGCGGCCGACGACCTCGCGCCCGTGTTCATCCACCTCTACGAATGGGCCTCCGTCCACGACCTCGACGGTGAGGAGTGACGGTCGCTGGGAGCCAACGCTACAGATTTCGTAGTAGATACGAGACTACCAACTCGATAGTATATGGCTACAGAAACGAAAGCAAGGTGTATGTTCTGGCATTTCGTCACGTCACTGGTGGCAGAGAGTCCGAACGGGAGAGAACGATGAGCGAAGCCATCCGCGCGGACGGCGTTCGCGTCGTCTATCCCGACGGCACGAAAGCGGTAGACGGTGTCGACCTTCGCGTCCCGAAAGGCGAGTTCTTCGGCTTCCTCGGCCCGAACGGTGCCGGAAAGACGACGACCATCAGGACGCTCGTGACGTTGTTGCGACCGACCGACGGGTCCGTCACGGTAAACGGCTACGACGTCGGAGACGACCCGAAGAGCGTGCGTCGCTCCGTGGGGTACATGGCACAGGAGACGAGCATCGACGAGGAGTTGACCGCGCGCGAGAACGTCGAGTACATGGCGGCCGCCTACGGCATTCCGAAGGACGAGCGCGCCGAACGCGCCGACGAACTCCTCGACCTCGCCGACCTGTTAGACGTGGCCGACAAGTCGGCGAAGACGTTCTCCGGCGGGATGAAGAAACGACTCGACGCCGTTACCGCGTTGGTCCACCGACCGCCGGTCGTTTTCCTCGACGAACCGACGACGGGATTGGACCCCAAGGCGCGAAACCGACTCTGGGACTACTTCCGCGAGATAAACCGCGAGGGAACCACCGTGTTCCTGACGACACAGTACTTGGAGGAGGCAGACCAACTCTGTGACCGCATTTCACTCATCAAGGACGGTAAAATCGCGCTGACCGGTTCCCCGAACGAACTCAAAAACGAGGTCGGCGGCGACATCCTCGAACTCGAAATCGCGCCGTCGGACGTGGACGTGGCGACACGTCTCGCCGAATCGGGCGACGTGTTCCACGATGCCGTCGTGACCGAGACGAACACCGGAATTTCGGTCGGTGCGACGACGATTCGAACGCACGGGGCGGAGTATTTCGCCGAACTTCGTGATGCGGGCGTCGAGGTCGACGGCTTCGACGTCCGGTCGCCGACGCTCGACGACGTGTTCCTCGCGGTCACCGGCGAAGGCGTCGAAGAGGAGGAAGCCGAGTCGGACACGGAGGTGGTCGCATGAGTGCCGACGCGGGAACGAGCGGGGACCAGAAGCTCGCGCCGGGCAACGGCTTCCTCGGCGACACGTGGGTGAACATGCGCCGGTGGCTCCTCAAGTCGATTCGAAATCCGTTCATCGTCACCTCGTCCATCGTGCAACCGCTCATCTTCCTCGTGCTGTTCTCGCAGGTGTTCGGCCAAGTCACCGGCGGCGCTATCGGCGGACCCAGTGGGGACATCAAGTACATCAGTTTCCTCCTTCCAGCCATCATCATTCAGGTGTCGCTCGTCGCGGCGGCGAGTTCCGGCATCGGCCTGGTCAACGACATCGAGACGGGGATGTTCGCCAAGGCGCTCGTCTCGCCGATGAACCGCAGTGCCGTGTTTTTGGGGAAGACCCTCGCCGAAGTCGCCCGCATCTGCGTTCAGATCATCATCGTCGTCGTCGTCGGTATACTGCTCGGTGCGAACATCGCCACGGGGTTCCTCGGCGTCCTCGCACTGATGTTCATCGGCATCCTGTTTTCGATCTGGTTCACGGCGCTCTCGAACGTGGTCGGCATTCAAACCGGCGACACGGAATCGACCATCATCGCCGTGAACTTCCTGCAACTCCCGCTGTTGTTCGTCTCCAGTGCGTTCCTCCCGGTGGACCGACTGCCGCAGTGGATTCAGTACATCAGCGCCGTCAATCCCATCACCTACGGTGTCGATGCTGCACGGGCGCTCGTCATCACCGGCTGGGAGTGGGACACGATTCTGCCGTCCATCGCCATCCTCATCGCCCTCGACCTCGTGCTGACCGGTATCGCCTTGGTCGTGATCAAACGGGCGACCAGCGCGAACGCGTAATAGCTCCCGTCTACGCCACGTTTGTGTCGGATTTGTCTCAGTCGTAGAAGTACACCAAACGGGTCGGAAAATCACACCGACCTTCGATGATTGAACCAGACTGCCTTTGCTACTTCCGTCGCAACCGTCGAACATGCATCGACGGACGTACCTCCGTTCCGTTGCGGCGACGGGAGCGGTGGTCACAGCGGCCGGTTGTTTGGGGTCGTTCGGCGACTCGAACCCGAACGTGGCGCTCGACGAACCCGACAGGGAAGTCAGCAGTTCGGACCTCCCGTATCCGGCGTGGGGCCAAAAGGTCCCGGACGTGACGATTCCCGCACCGCTCGAAAACCGGACCGTCTCGCTTCGGGACGTCGAAACGCCGAGCGTCCTTACGTTCTTCTACACCCACTGCAAGACCATCTGTCCGGTACTCATCTCGACGCTCCGCAACGTCCAGACCCACGCGTCACAGAACGGGTACGAGAACGACGTGACCTTCCTTCCCGTGACGTTCGACCCCCAGCGCGACGACGCCGAGCAGTTGCAGGCGTACGCGGAGAAGATGAACGTGGACCTGTCCGTGGGAGACTGGAACTTCCTCCGGCCGAAGTCGAAAGCGAGGGCGAAAAGCATCATTACCGATAAGTTCGGCGTCCATTTCGAACCGACGAAGAAGCAATCGAAGGACAAGTACATGTTCACCCACTCCGCGCTCATCATACTCGTCAACGGGAAGGGCTACGTTGAACGGGCATATCGGGGCCAGTCGCCGAAGCAACAACAGATAATCGACGACCTCGAAACCGTCCGCAAATGAACCGACGCCGCCTCCTCACCGGACTCGCGGGATTGGGAATCACCGGCGGGAGCGCGTGGGTCGCGTTGAACGGCCTCTCCGAGGACGACGGACTGCCGAAACGCGTCGAGACGATGCGCGCACGGGGGTCGACGGACGGAACGGTGCAGGTGCCGGTTCCCGAAACCGTCACCGTCATCGACCTCTTCGCCACGTGGTGTACCCCGTGTAAGAAGCAGATGACGGCCCTCACGAAACTGCACGAGGAGTACGACGGGAAAGTCCGCTTCGTCTCCATCACGAACGAGCGAATCGGCGGCACGCTGACGAAGGAAGACGTCCGCTCGTGGTGGGCGAAAAACGACGGAAACTGGACCCTCGGACTGGACCCGAACTCGTCGGTGATGGCCGCGCTGAACGCGGGCGGACTCCCGTTCGTCGGCGTCGCGGCACCGGACGGAACGGTCACGTGGACGCATCACGGCGTGGCGGGCATCGACGCGCTTCGCACGCAAATCGCCGCGGCGGAAAAGAGATGAGTGCTTCCACGCTCCTGCCCACGATAGCATTCGCGGCGAGTGCGGGGATAGCCACCTTCTTCGCACCGTGTGCCTTTCCGCTGCTCCCCGGCTACATCGGCTACTACCTGCAACAGCGGGACGACGAGACGGTTTCGTCGGCGCTGCTGCCCGCTATCGGTGCCGCAGTCGGTGCGCTCGTCACACTCGGCGCGGTCGGACTCTCCGTCTTCGTGGTGGGACAGGAACTCGTCCGGTATCTCACGTGGTTCGAACCCATCGCGGGCGTCGTTCTCCTCGTCGTCGGACTGCTCGTCGTCGCGGGAAAACAGCCCACGATTCGCGTCCCGCTCCCGGCACGCCCCGCATCGACGACCGGATTCGCCCTCTTCGGCGGCGGGTACGCTCTCGCGGCGGCGGGGTGCGTCGCACCGGTCTTCCTCGGTGTCGTCGCCCAGACGCTGACGCTCCCGTTTTCCGGGCGCGTCCTCTCGTTCGGAAGCTACGCGTTGGGCGTCGTGATTCCGCTCTGCGGCGTGACGCTACTGATGGCGGCGGGCGTCGACTGGTGGCGCGAGCTGGGCAAGTATTCGTACGCCTTGGAACGCGTCGCGGGCGGACTGATGATAGTAGCCGGTATCGGGCAACTGTACCTCTCGTTCGTCGTCCTCAACGCGTTCTGACCGAATCCAGTCGGTCGTGAGAGCTATCAGGAATTTCCCGTGGGAAGCCAGCGTTCGCATCGATATCGAACCCGTCGTTTCCGAACGTGGCCGATTCTATATCGCAGTATGTGATTTATCTCTGGGTGCGGGGCCGTTCTATCGCTGCTACCGGAACGTGGGAGGTCCATCGGTCCCGGCGGCGTCTCCCGAAGACCACCGAACAGTGGGTGATGCGGTGAGAGTCATCGGAGGCGATACGGGGAGTCCACAGCCGAAGGTCCGAAGCGTCCGGAACGCCCCGGTTATTCGATTCGTTTTCGAATCCGCTCGACAGTGGCCACGAATTCCCGGTTCGTTCGCTCGCGCGGTCGCTCCACGTCGACATCGATAGTCGTAACGACGTGTCCGGGGTCGCGCCCGAAGACGACGATTCGGTCGGCGAGCGTGACGGCCTCCTCGATTTCGTGAGTCACGAACAACACGGTCTTTCCGGTTCTTTGCCAGATGTCGAGCAGTTCGCGTTGTAGTCGGTCGCGCGTCTGTGCGTCTATACTCCCGAACGGTTCGTCTAGCAGGAGGATTTCGGGGTCGACAGCGAGCGCGCGGGCGACGGCGACGCGCTGTTTCATTCCACCGGAAAGCTCCTTCGGGTAGGCATCCTCGAAACCGGACAACCCGACCAAATCGACGAGTTCCGCGACCCGGGCCTCACAATCCGAACAGTCGCAGGCGGGGCGGTCCAGACCGAACCGGATGTTGTCCTCGACCGTCTTCCACGGGAAGAGGTTGTACTCCTGAAACACCATTCCGCGGTCGACCCCCGGTCCCGAAACCCGAGCGCCGGACACCAGAATCTCTCCGTTCGTTGGCGCTTCGAGTCCGGCGACGAGACGGAAGAGCGTCGTCTTGCCACATCCAGACGGCCCGACAAGACAGACGAACTCACCGTCCGTGACTGTCAGTGATACGTCCCGGAGGGCCTCGACGGTCGTGTGACTGTCGTACCGTTTCGATACGCCGTCGACCTCGATTGCGAGCGTCTCGGCGATCGATTCATCGTTTTCGTTCAGAGACGCCATGCGAACCACCTCGCTTCCATCTTCGCATACCCCGTGTCCACGCAGATGTAGACGGCGCTGATGAGAAGCATGTAAGCCATGCTTCGCGCCATGTCGAGGTTGTTGGACGCGTTGATGATTTCGTACCCGACGCCGGGTGCGCCGAACAGTTCCGCGCCGACGACGATCATGAGACATCGACCGATGCTCGTTCGAAAGCCGTTGACTATCGACGGTGACGCGGCGGGAAGGACGACGTGCCGGAGCATGCCGACGTGTGTTCGGACCCCGAGGCTGGCTGCGACTTCCTTGTACCCGTCACGAACGCCGTGGACGCCCGAGTACGCGCCGTAGTAGTTGATCCACAGTGCGCCGATGGCGACGATGAACGCCGCACCCGCGTG
This sequence comes from Haladaptatus sp. HS23, assembly GCF_056892285.1. NCBI lineage: Archaea > Methanobacteriati > Methanobacteriota > Halobacteria > Halobacteriales > Haladaptataceae > Haladaptatus > Haladaptatus sp. HS23. The sequence continues at coordinate 837,663 of NZ_JBXGLH010000001.1, forward strand.
GCCGATTCCGAACCAGACGATAGCGAAGGCGATCCACGCGAGTTCCGGAATCGGGCGGAGTATCCGGATGGCGGGGGTCGCGATGGCGTCTATTCGCGGCGAGTAGCCCACGAAGAGACCGGCTGCGTTCCCCACGACCGCACCGATAACTAAGCCGGGAACGAGATGCAACGACGTCTGGACGAGTCGCGCCAACGCCCGTGGCAACGTAACGGACGAACTCGCTATCGGGACCGTGAACGGGGCGTCGGTAGCGAACTCGATTACGAGTGCAGACAGTACCGGAATCGGTCCCGGGAGGAGGTACTCCGGCCGAACGAGCGCCGCGAGACCGGACCAAATGCCGAGAAAACCGACGACGCCCAGCGTTCCCGCAGTGACCCGACCGACTCTCGTCGAACTGGACAGACGTCCCACGTTCCGAGACGGACTCGTTCCGAGGCTCATGCCACGTCCTCGTACACCGAAACGTCGAACAGTTCGGTCGCGCTCATCTCCCCGCCGATGTTGCCGACCTCGGCGACGAATTTCGACATCGTTACGGATTGTGACGTGATTTCGTGCGGGTTCGAAAGGAAGTCCGACGCCTTCGACCGCATCGCACGCTCGGCGAGGTCCGTATCGAGGTCGAGAACGGTCGCGGCGTCCGCCGCCGCACGCTGCGGGTCGTCGTGGACCGCATCCGTCGCCCGAACGTGCTGCTCGACGAATCTTCGCTTCAACGGGTCCGAAACGCCGTTCGAGACGAACGCGACGGTGACGGGATGGTTCGGGAGAACGTCTCCGGACCATTCGACCTCCCGATAGCCGCTCAACTCCCCGACGAGAGTTGCATACGGTTCCTGAACGGTCGTCCCGGTAATATCATCTGAGCGGCCCGCCTGCGGTGCTTTTGCGGGTGGGACTTTCGGCTTGCTCACCACTTCCGTCGTTCGTCCAGCCTTCAGGTGTTTTTCGAGCCAATAGCGGGTGATGATATCGGGAACGGAACCGTCAGGTGCGGTTCCCCAGACCGGTTTCGAACCGTTCTCGTCCGTGTACGACCGAAACGCGGCCGCACCCTCGTCGTCGTATCGGTCGGCGAAATCGTCGGTTGCAACCATTTTGAACCCGTTCCGTGAGTTCGCCACGAGAACATCGGCGTCCACACCCTTGTCGGTGAGAACCATCGCGGGCGTGACGCCGAAGAAGCCGATGTCGAGATCACCGGCAGCGAACGCCTTCACGGCGGCGGGACCGGACGAGAACTCCGTCGTCGAGAGTTCCGCGTCGAGTTCGTCGTAGTACCCGCGTTCGGTCATCACGAAATGTTGGATGTTCGAGTATATCGGCACCCAACCGATGTCGAGAGCCTCCGTTTCATCGCTTTTTCCGAGGGTACAGCCCGCGAGTCCTGCCATTCCCGCTCCTGTCGCTGCTAGCATCCCGCGTCGTGATATCGTGTCCATGCCGTTTTAACAATCTAGAACATCTTGTTAATAGGTGTTGTTATTCTGTAGTTGTTTTTTATTAATTCTGGCCTCCTCTTGGAGGTCCGTGCTGTCGGTCCGAGCCGGCGAAAATCGGAGCCGTCGCTCCGGAGTCCGAAATACGCGAAAACGAGGCAAGTTCAGAAGTCGACGCTCAGGCGTTCTCGACCTGCTTCAGCACGTCGGGAGCGTTCTCCAACGCTTCGTCTAATTTGTCCGCGTCGGGACCACCGCCCTGTGCGAAGTCGGCGGGGCCGCCGCCGCCACCGCCGACGAAGGAGGCGAGTTCGCCGACGACGGCACCGGCGTTCACCGACGAATCGTCCGGAATGGCGACGACGAACTGCGCGCCGTCAGCGCCGCTGCCGATGACGGCGATTTTACCGTCCTCGGCCATCGCGTTGGCCGTAGCACGGAGTTCCTCCATGTCCGTGTCGATGCGCTGAATGACGGCCGTCGTGTCACCTATCTCGATTTCCTCGCCGCCGCCCGCACCGCTGGCGCGGGCCTCGGCGAGTTGCTCTTTCAGGTCATCTATCTGTTTGCCTTGAGCCTTCCACTCCTCGAAGAAGCGCTCTGCCGTCTCGGGTACCTCGGCAGGCGAAACGGAGAGCGTGTCGGCGGCGGTCCGGAGGTAGTCCTCCGTCTCCTGTGTCGCCTCGATGGCGGCGTCGCCGGCGGCGAAGGTGAGTCGTTCGACCCCGTCTTGCACGCGCTCGGTGTTCAGGAGTTTGATGCACCCGATGTCGCCCGTGCGGCGAACGTGGGTTCCACCGCAGGCCTGTACGTCCTCGGCGACGTGGATGAGTCGAATGTTCGTCCCGCCGGGAATTCCGCCCTGATAGAGGTCGAACCCGAACTCCTCTTCGGCCTCGTGTCGGTTGGGCCACTCCTGCTGGACCGTCGTGTTCTCCATGACGATTTCGTTCGCCAGCAGTTCGATTTGTTTGGCCGTCTCGCGGTCGATGCGTTCGTAGTGACGAACGTCGATGCGCGAACTGTCGGTTCCCTTCTGGGCACCGGCCTGTCGGATGTGGTCGCCGAGTACCTGTCGGGCCGCGTGGACGACGATGTGGGTCGCCGTGTGGTGGCGCATCAGCCTGCGGCGGCGTTGGGCATCGATTTTCCCGCGGACGATGGCTCCCTTGTCGACGGATTCGTCGGTGTGGTGGAGGACGACGCCGTTCTCGATTTGCGTATCCGTGACCTGCACCGTCTTCTCGTCGGTCGAAAGCGACCCGTGGTCGCCGGGTTGGCCACCGCCTTCGGGGTAGAACATCGTCTGGTCGAGGACGACGTCGTAGCCCTCCTCGCGGTCGAACACGTCGAGGACGACGGCCTCGAAGTCGGTCCGGTACTGGTCCTCGTAGTAGAGGCGTTCGGTCTTCGGCAGGTCGATGAATCGGTCGTCTTCCGATTCTTCCTCTTCGAAGGCCTCTCCGCTGTCGTGACGTTCGGCGACGAGGCTGTAGAAGTCGTCCGGGACCGAAACCGAGGCACCGAACTCGTCGGCTATCTCCTCGACCATGTCCGGTTGCAGGCCGTGGGAGTCGTACAACTCCACGAGCGTCTCGGTCGGGATGGGTTTGCCCTCCTCGGCGTGCTGTTTTGCGAGGCGGCGAACGCGGCGGCCGCCCTGTTCGAGCGTCTCGCGGTACTTTTCGACCTCCGTCCGAACGATGTCGCGGATGGTGTCGCGGTTCTCGTAGCCGAGCCGCTCGGCCTGCATGTCCACGAGTTCGTCCAACGGCGCATCGACACCGGCGGTGTCGGAGAGGCGCTTGGTCCGTCGGAGCACCATCCGGGCGAGATACCCGGTCGCGACGTTGCTCGGGACGATGCCGTCGCCGAACATGTAGGCGAGCGTCCGGCAGTGGTCGGCGATGGCGTAAATCGCTTCGAGCGGCTCCAACAGTTCGACGAGTTCCGCCGTCGAGACGCCGATTTTGTCCGCGATGTTGTCGCGGGCGGCCTCCATGTCCTCGGCTTCGTCGATGTCCATGTGCCCCGCGAGCTTCGAGGCACGGTGAACGAGTTCCTTCTCCTCCTCGGAGTGCTCGATGCCGGCGTTCTCCTTGAGGAAGTCTATCATGTCGGGATAGACCGCCTCGTACACCGTCGGCGTTCCTTGAGACACCCACGTCCACCGTTCGAGCCCGTATCCGGTGTCCACGATGTACGTGTCCATCGGACTGTAGCGGTTGCCGTCCTTCATCTCGTACTCGCCCTCGGGGTCCTGTTCCATCGACATGAAGACGAGCGTGGCGAGTTCGACACCTCGGTAGATGACTTCGATAGCGGGTCCGGCGTTGCCGCCGCCGACCCACGGGTCCTCGATATAGATGACTTCTTCGGGGTTCGCGCCCATCGACTCGAAGAACTCGTCGCAGTATGCGACCGTCTGGTCTTTCCAGTACACTTCACCCTCGTACGCGTACTGCTCGGGGTCGTCGATGTCTTTCCGGGCGTTGAACGCGTGGTGGGCCATCATCTCGAAGGCCATCGTGTGCCGACCGGTCTTCCCGACGTTGTCGATGTCCTGCATCCGGATGCAAGGCTGGCTGATGGTCAGCGGGTTGGCCGGCGGTGGTGTCTCACCCGACGTGACCAACGGTTGGAAGTCGGCGATGGAGGCGATGGTGAGCAGCATGTCGTCCCGCCAGCGGTTCGCCGCCACCGGATACGGGTCGATTCGCTGGTGGTCGTGGTCTTCGAAGAAGGACAGGAACGCTTCCCGCATCTCCGTCAACGAGTACGTCTCGTCGAAACTCGGGTTGTCGATGAACCCGTACTCCTCGCAGGGCGGTTCCCCGCACGTCTTTCGGTCGTGGTCGCGCGTCCAGAAGTGTGCTCCACACTCGGAGCATTCCTTTCGCACGAAGCCGTTTTCCTCGAAATAATCGAGGCGATACTCCTCCTCAAGTTGGCTCATTCTTGGTAGTTCTTCGCCCATCGGTGCGTAAAACAGTTCCGCAAGGACGTTCAGGCCGGGAGAAGCGAAAGAAGCGTCTTTCCCTTCTAACGCAAAGGACGGCGATACCGAATCGAACGGAGAACGGGCCGAGAGTTACAGCAACTCGCCGACGAACTCGAAGAGGAAATTGTCCGAATCATCGCCACCGAGCGTGTAGCTTTCGAAGCGACGGACGGAGTAGAGATAGGCGAGCGGCGGCGCGACGACGCCGAGGAGCACCGCGATGGCGCCGCCGATGAGTTTGACGGTAGGCGGAGAGATGATTATTGCGTATCCGAGAACGCCGGTTACGAACTCGAACATGCTGGAAACGGACGCCGCCGTTCCGGGCGTGATGGCGGTGACGGCACCGCCGTAGCCGAGGAGCACCGCGAGCGAGTAGGTCGCGAACGCCGTCTTGCTCGGCACGACGGCCGTCCGACTCTTGGTGACGTTGACCTCGCCGAACCGCGGGAAGGTTGTTCCGATACCGATGGCGACGACGGCCCCCGCGAGTCCGAGGAGGACGCTAAGCGCGGTCAACGAGAGCCACCGTGCCGATTCGAGCGGACTCAGGAATCCGGTGAGCGCGGTGGCGAGGACGACGATGGGGAGACCGACGATGGTCACCGAGAGGACGTGTCCCACGACGAACTCCTTGCCGCGGATGCTTGAGGTGAGCGTTACTGGCAGCATGGCCCCCTCGTCGCCGAGAGGATTGAGCGTCGCGCCGCCGATGGCCCACGCGCCGTACAGGGAGATGACGACCGGGAGCGTCCTCGTGACATATCCCACTTGGATAGCTTCCTGTATCGGCCCGGTGACCAAGAACACCGGATAGACGACGTAGAGGAGGCGAATCGGAGAGCGTTTCGTTCGTCGCCAGACGTTGGCGACCACGGAGCGCGTCGGTCGGGACGCGATACCTTCGAGGAAGTCGGCGTTCGACTCGCTGGATTCGTACTGCTTGTTCTCGGGTTGCACCCGGTCGCCGTACCAGAGTCGGGTCGCCAATCGAACGTCGAACACGAACAGAACCGGTAGGCCGACGGCGACGAGGCCAATCGCGCCAACGACCCGCGCAAGCGGCGGTGACGCGCCGGGAATCCCGAAGACGAGGAGGTCGCCGAACCACGCCGTCGGGGCGTTCTGGAGCATTCCGGAAAGCGAGGTCATGACCGTTCCGAGCGTGTTGGACATGACCACGGCCATGTAGGCGACGAACGCGAGGACCGCCAAGACGGATTTGTACTGGGCGAGGACTTCCGACCGTTCGAGGGCGAGTTTGATGAGCAGGCCGAGGATGTGGCCCGTGAGCAAGGCCGTCGCGAGCAATCCGAGGAGGGCGAGAACGACGGTAACGAGCGGGAGCGGCGTGCCGAGTGCGATGCTCAACGCCGTCGTTATCGCTACGATGGGAATCGCCGCGATGGACGCCACGCGGGCGAACTCCGCGCCGAGCAAGCCGCCGACCACGTCTCGCGCGGGAACGGTCGTCAACATGCCTGCCTCCTGGTCGATTCGGCCGGTCTTCCCGACGACGCGCGAGGTCAGCATCACGGTTATCATGAGCCACCAGACGGCGAGGCCGCCGCGTGCGAAATCTAGCAGCGGGAGGTCCGTCGTCGCGAGTTCCCCGCCGAACTTGTACGCGAAGTAGGACCCGGCAACGGTGGGTACGCCCATGAAGACGAGGGCGAACAGCCCGAACGCGAGCATCTGCACCGGCTTCTTGCCGATGGCGCGGACGCTCCGGCGATACTCCATGCGAGCGATTCGAGCGCTCCGTCCGGGAGTCCAGTTCATTGCTCCACCGGCGCCGCGGCGGGTTCCTCGCTCGTCACGTCGAGGAACACGTCTTCGAGCGTCTGTTCTTCCTCCGCGCGGTGGGTGAGTCGCTCCGGCGAGTCCTCGGCGACGAGCGACCCGTCGTACAGCACGCCGACCGTATCCGCGAGTTCTTCCACGACGGGAAGGATGTGCGTCGAGAGGAAGACAGTCATGCCGTCGGCGGTGAGTTCGGAGATGAGTTCGCGCACGGTGCGGGCCGCACGCGGGTCGAGGCCGGAGGTGGGTTCGTCCAAAAAGACGACCTCGGGTTCGTGGAGGATGGTCTGAATCAGTGCCGTCTTCTGTTTCATCCCCTTCGAGTAGGTGCCGACGCGCTCGTCCGCGTCGTCGAGGAGGTCGAATCGGTCGAGGAGGGCTTCGATTCGGTCGTCGGCCTCGACGTTGCGAAGCCCGGCGATGTACCGCAACTGCTCGTGAGCCGTGAGTTCGTCGTACAACGGCGGTTCCTCGGGCATGTAGCCGATATGCGGAACGACGGCGTCCCGGTCGGCAATGGAGTGACCGGCGACGCGGGCGGTACCGCTCGTCGGCGGCGTCAGCGTCGTCAGCATTCGCATCGTCGTGGTCTTCCCCGCGCCGTTCGGGCCGAGAAAGCCGTAAACGGACTCGGACGGGACGGTCAGTTGGAGGTTCGAGACGACCGTCGTGTCGTCGAAGCGCTTGGTCAACCCGTCGGTTTCGATGGCAGGTCTCATCGATTCACCTCCGGTCGCGCTCGTTCGAATTGGAGAGCAGCACTCGTGGGGACTGTGTGCGCCATACCCGGGAGACTGTACCGAGACGTAAAAAATCCGACTGAAACCATCAGTGGATTTTTTAATCGGAAGATGACACGACAGCGACGAAAGGTTACTCTCCGAGCGCCTTCTCGAAGACGGAGTACGGTTGTGCACCCGTTATGCTCGCGGAGAGCGTCTCGCCGTCGAAGACGAAGAAGGACGGGACGCCTTCCACCCCTGCCGCGGACGCCGCCTGTTGGTCCTTCGAGAGCGCCGCTTTGTACGCCTCATTTTTCGCGTCGTCCACGACGGCCGCCGCGTCCACGTCCGTGTTCGATTCGAGGAAGGATTCGGTCTTCGAGAGGACGTTCGATTCCGAGAAGGTGTCCTGTTCGGCGAAGTAGTGTTCTTTGAGCGTCCAGAACGCGGACTTCTTTCGGTCGTAGGTGGCTTCGAGCGCCTCCGCGGCGGGCGTCCCCCACGGCTGAATCGGCGCGACGGAGAATCTGGAGACGAACGAGAGTTTCTCGGAATCGATGTAGTTCGCCTCGATTTTCGGGAACGTGTCGCGCTCGAACTGCCCGCAGTAGTGACACGACGGGTCCTCGAACGCTATCATGGTTTTGCCCCCGGTTCCGGGTTTCGGACCGAGCGTGGGCTGCTTCTCGATGCCCTGTGCGGCGGGAGAGTCGTCGAGCGTTTTCGATTTCGAGTTCGCCGTGGTCGTAGTATCGTTACTGCCGCCACTGAGGCCAGCACATCCGGACAGAAAGAGCGCCGTTCCAGCGAGGAGGGTTCGCCGTCGGAGGGTCATGTGGGGACGTAGTGAGCGACGACGAATTATCGTTCCGGTCAGTCGAGCGCCAGCGACGCCAACATCGCTTCGAGTTGCACGCGCTCGTTCGCGCCTTCGGTGATGCGGAAGTCGGCCTCGCCGACGCGTTCGAGGACGCGCACCGCGTCCTCGTCGTCCAAATCGAACTCCCAAATGGAGCGGTGGAGTTGGTCGATGATGTCCCCGCCCGCCATCCCGCGCTCGGTGAGGAGTTCGTCGAGGATGGACCGCGCGCGTGTGAAGTCGCCGTCGATGGCGTGTCTGACCATCTCCTTGATGTCCTCGGGGCGAGCGGTGCTCGTGATGACGAAGACGCTCTCCTCGTCCACTTGCTCGCCCATGACGGCGGCGGCTTGCAGGGCGTTGATGGCTTTTCGCATGTCCCCGTCGGCGGCGTAGACCAGCGCTTCGATGCCGTCGTCGGTCGTTTCGATTCCCTCCTCGTCGGCGACGTAGCGGACGTACTCGGCCACCGCGTCGTCGGGAATCGGACCGAAGCGGAACACCGCACACCGCGACTGGATGGGGTCGATGATCTTCGAGGAGTAGTTACACGACATGATGAAGCGCGTCTTGTCCGAGAACTGCTCCATCGTCCGACGGAGGGCGGCCTGTGCGTCGCTCGTCAGGGAGTCGGCCTCGTCCAGGAAGATGACTTGGAACTCCACTTGGCCGGGGTCGTGGCGGGCGAAGTTCTTTATTTGGTCGCGCACCACGTCGATACCGCGCTCGTCGGAGGCGTTCAGTTCGAGGAAGTGGCTCCGCCAGCTATCGCCGTACAACTCCTTGGCGATGGCGACCGCACAGGTCGTCTTCCCGATTCCGGCCTGTCCGGAGAACAGCAGGTTGGGCAGGTCGTTCTGCTCGATGTAGCTCTGCAGTCGAGCCGTGATGTCGTCGTGGCCTGCCACGTCATCGAGGGTTTGGGGCCGGTACTTCTCGACCCAGATGGTTCCACGTCCGGGGACGGTTTCCGCGTCGGCCTCGCTCATGGTCCAGCAGAGGAACCTATCGTCCTTAAACTCCCCGAGACTCCGCGCTCGGGGTATTCGGTTTTCGAAATCGAAGCGATTCGATTAGGCCGTCGATTCCGACGAACAACGCACGATTCTCCGGCACAACGACTCAATTACTATTCGCCCGGACGCCGACAGACGGGCCATGCGCGCACACGTGGGTATCCTTCTGATGATACTCTTGCTCGCCGTCGCGCCCGCGACGGCGGCGGCAGAACAGACACGTACCGGCGGGTCCATCGTCGTCGGGCAGGGAGAAACCGTCCGCGGCGGTCTCACCGCGACCGGCGGCACCGTCGTAATCCGCGGGACCGTGAACGGCGACTTGAACGCCTTCAGCGGAAACGTCCTCATCGCCCAAGGCGGTACCGTCAACGGCGACGTGTCGGCGTTCGCCGGAAACGTCCGAATCGAGGGAACCGTCACCGGGAACGTGGACGCACAGACCGGAAACCTCGTCATCGCTCGGTCGGCCACCGTCGGGCAGTCGCTCGAGGGGTCGTCCGGGTACACGCTCATCGCGGGGACCGTCGAGGGGAACGCCCGCGTGTCGACCGAGACGCTCACGCTCGCCGACACGGCGAACGTCGGCGGCAACCTCGTCTACGACGTCGGGACGTTCAACCGGGAGCAGGGCGCGACCGTCGGCGGGACGGTTCGACAAGACGAGTCACTGAACAGCGCCGGTCCGGCGTCCGTGCCGAGCGTACCCGGATGGGTCGGCGTGATTTACGGCTTCTTCGTGAACCTCCTGTTGGGCGTACTGCTGTTGGCGGTGTTCCCGACCTTTTCGGACGGCGTGGCGGACAAGGGACGGGACAACCCGCTGTTCTCCATCGGCGTCGGCGTGCTCCTGCTCATACTCGTTCCCATCGTTCTCATCGTCTTCGCCGTGACGCTCATCGGAATCCCCATCTCGATTATCGGGGCGCTCCTCTTCGCCGTCTTCCTCTGGGTCGCGGGCGTGTACGGGTCGTTCATCGTCGGCGTCTGGTTGCTCTCGCTCGCGGGAGAGGCCAGTCGCTGGCTCAGCCTGCTGCTCGGCGTGTTCGTCATCTCGGCTCTCGACCGGATTCCGATAGTCGGCGGCATCGTTCAGTTGGTCGTCCTCCTCTTGGGACTCGGCGCGCTGGCGATGGCGCTCCGGTCGCGGTACCGCGGACGGCGGAGTACGCCGGAGTACGCCGAAACGACGCGCAGGGAAACCGACGAGGAGACGCCAGCGGACTGAGATACTATTTCCGTCGCTTCGATACGCTGAAGGACCGAGAACGGTAAGGCACAGCAATGAACGTAACCGTCGAGGTGGTCGGCGAGGGGAGCCACGAGTTCGACGTGGAGGACCAAACCTACGCCGACTTGGTGTCGGAGGTGGGCTTGAGTCCACACGAGGTGTCCGTAATGGTTGACGGGCGGCCCGTGCCGGAGGACCAACCCGTCGACACGGACCACGTGAAAATCCTCCGGCTCATCAAGGGCGGATGACCGTTCGCCCCGCGACAGCGGCAGACCGCCTGACCGTGTTACGAATCGTGAACGGCGCGATGCTCGAAATCGACGCAGGCGAAGTCGAGGGAAGAATCGAGACGGGGAACGTGTTAGTGGTCGGAGAAGAAGGAAGACTGCTCGGTGCGGCGGTGCTGGACGGCGAAAATCAACCCACGCACATCGACGCAATCGCGGTGCGACGGGCGCGACGGGGGCAGGGAATCGGGAGCGAACTCGTCGCCGCCGCCGTCGAACGCGAGGGCGTGCTGACGGCCGATTTCGCGCCGAGAGTGCGGCCGTTCTACGAGTCGTTGGGATTCGACATCGAGGAGCGTGGAAAGGGAGATGGGGGAAAGACGAACGGGGAAACCGAAGGGGAAGGTCGGTTGTGGGGACGGTTCGAAAGCGAAGACTGATACCGCGAGTTCGCCAACGGCGACCATGGACGAGACGAAACGCCGCCGTCTCTCGCTCATCTGGATCGGATTCTCGCTGGCGATGGCCTACTACGCGCTCGCTGACGGATTCGACGGGGCGACGGGCGAGTTGTTGAGCCTGTTAGTGGCGGTTTTCGGCATCGGATTGGCCGCGCTGTACTACTTCAATCCCGGCGACGTGCTGTCGTTCGGTTGAGAGTGGTGCGAGTCGACAGGAATGGACGAACGTTTTCCAAAATACGGTTTCGAGAGCCGTTTTGCGGTTCCGAAAATCTAAATTATCGGTTCGACCAGTTCCGTCCCGGCGGCGAGCAGGTCAGCGACCCGCTCGTCGCTCTCGCCCTCGGCGTAGATTCGCATCTTCGGTTCGGTACCGCTCGGGCGGACGAGCAGCCACGACCCGTCGTCGAGGAGGATTTTGAAGCCGTCCTTCGTCACCACGTCGGCCACGTCGTGGCCCGCGACCTCGTCGGGCAGTTCGGCTTCGAGGTCGGAGAGAACGCGCTCCTTTTCCGCGTCCGGGCAGTCGAGGCTGGTCTTGCTCTGGTTAATCTCGCCGAACTCGGCGAGCAGGTCGTCCACCCGCTCGTCGAATGGGCGTTCGTCCGCGATTGCGGCGGCGAGGAGCGCCATGAGGACGCCGTCCTTCTCGCGGATGTGGCCGCGAATCGTGAACCCGCCGCTCTCCTCGCCGCCGACGAGGGCGTCGTGTTTCGCAATGGCCTGTGCGACCCACTTGAACCCGACCGGCGTTTCGTGAACCTCTTCGCCGTGTGCGTCGGCGATACGGTCGATGAGGAACGTGGTCGAGACGGTTCGAATCGCCGACCCCGACTCGTCTTCGAGGAGATATTCGTACAGTGCGGCGAAAAACAGGTTCTCGTCCAGGAAGCCGCGTTCCGGGGTGACGACCGCGATTCGGTCGGCGTCGCCGTCGTTCGCGATGCCGATGTCCGCATCGCCGTCCTCGACCGCCGAGATCAGTTCCTGAAGGTTCTCCTCGCTCGGTTCCGGCGACGACCCGCCGAACTCGGGGTCCCGCTCACAGCGGATACAGTCGACGGTCGCACCGGCCTGTTCGAGGAGTTCGTCGGTGACGCCGCGGCCGCTCCCGTGCATGGCGTCGTAGACGACCGAGAGGTCCTCGAAATCGGCGTCGACGAGGTCGAAGGCGTGGTCGGCGTACGGGGCGACGAGGTCTTCCTCACTGACCCGGCCGTGTTCCGATTCCGGCAGCGGGTCGGGTTCGGCGAGGCGGGCCATGATTTCGTCGGTTACTTCGGGGAGGGCGGGCGCACCGTCGGACGGGATGAACTTCACGCCGTTGTACTCGGGCGGGTTGTGCGAGGCGGTTATCATCAGTCCCCCCGCGAGGTCGCGGTCCACGAGCGTCCACGCGAGAATCGGCGTCGGCGTGTCACGCTCGGGGATGATGACGTCGAACCCGTTCGCGGCGAGGACGCGACAGAGGTCTTCCGCGAAACCGCGCGACGTTTCGCGAGCGTCGTAGCTGACTGCGACCGTCTCTCCCGCCCGGTCTTCGACTTCGCGGAGGTAGTCGGAAACCGCTTGGCCTACGATCTGCACCCGCGGCGACGTGAACTCGTCGAGGGTCGCTCGCCAGCCGTCGGTTCCGAACGAAATCGGGGTATCCATACATCGTTCGTCATCGTCGGGGTCGAAAAAACCACCGTGTGCGACTGTCGCACAGAAGATGGCAAAACACCAACCAAAGCGCGCTTTCGGGAACGGTGTGTAACCACAACCGACCCTTCAATCCATGATGTAACGACGGAATAGAAGGGTATCGTTTCCGTTCCACTGTTGGGAAAAGAGACTGTTCAGACGGGAGCAACGACGTCGGGGACGGAGCAAGCCCGTTAAACGTACTCGTCCCCAACGAGGTCAATAATGCAATCCAAGCCGACAGTCGTCGCGGTATGCGGTAGCATGCGCGACGGAAGTCACACACGAACAGCGTTGAAGCACGTCCTCGATGCCGCGGAAGAAGCGGGGGCCGAGACGGAACTCATCGACGTTCGGAAGTACGACCTCCCCATCTTCGACCCGGACGAGGAAGAACCGGAAGCGGCGGTGGAAATCAAACGGAAGATTCGGAACGCGGATTCGGTCATCCTCGGCAGTCCGGTCTACCACGGGTCGTACACGTCCGCCTTCCGCAACGTCCACGACTACTGTAGCTTCGACGAATTCGAGGACACCACCGTCGGCCTCCTCGCCGTCGCCGGCGGCGGGTCCTACGGAAGCACGCTCGACCACATGCGAATCACGGTTCGGGGCGTTCACGGATGGGTGCTCCCGCACCAGGTCGGTATTCGCAAGGCCTACGAGCAGTTCGAGGACGGCGAGTTCGTGGACGAGGATTTGGAGGAGCGGGTGCGAAAACTCGGGACGCAGGCGGTCAAGTACGCCTTCCTCGACCCCGACGTGACGTCGTCGGAAGCGAACGAATCCGAAGCGGAAGCGGCGGCGGACGACTGAAACCGGTCTCGAAAGCTCTCAGTCGATGAGGCGTTCCTTTTGCGCGCGCCGGAGCTGTTTGATCTCGTATTCGCGGGACATGGCGGCCGATTTCGAGTCGAATCGCTCGGTGTGGCACAGCGTAACGGGTGTTCTACCGCGGGTGTATTTCGCTCCGTCTCCCGCGTCGTGTTCGGCCACCCGGCGGGCAACGTCGGTCGTGTATCCGGTGTAAAAAGTGTCGTCACTGCATTCGACGACGTAGACCCAGTGTTCGGTCACACCTGACAGGCTTCGCGTGGTTCGTCTTTGTCCTGTCGGTTCCGCCCCTTCAGCCACAGTGGGCTATACTCATTGCGCACGCTCTCGTGCCACCTCGGCGATACCGGCGTTCGCCGAGCAGGCAGGGCAAGCGCGGATGTAACCGTATTCGTCAGCGAAGACGCGCGCAAATCGTTCGGAGACGTGCGCGCCACAGTGGTCACAGTTTGGCATGCTGTCAGCCGACGACTGCCTCGTCGGCATGCAGTTCTTCGGGGAGAATGCATAAATATGTTTTCCAAAATCCGACCCAAATTCGTGAATAGCTAAAATTTGTTTTGGGAAGCAAGAACAACCTGTTATACTGACACCGTTCGATGGCATATGAAAATATTCCTTTTGGGAATCCAAAAGCCAGTTTGGAACCCCTCGATTTCTACTGGAGAGTGACAGCGCTTCAGTGGTCGTCCCACGTCTTCTCGCCGGCGGGAATCAGCACGTCGAGCCAGTTCTCCTCGGGTGGGAGCGGACACGAGAACGTTTCGCTGTAGGCACAAAACGGGGAGTACGCGAGGTTGAAGTCCACGACGACTTCCTCGCCGTCGGTCAGGTCGCGGTCGGGATGAAGTTCGAGATAGCGCCCGTTCTCGTAGCTCTGCTGGCCCGTCGTCTTGTCCCGGAACGGAACGAACAGCGAGTCCTGGCCGTCCTGCTGGTACACCGCGAGCGAGGTTTCCTCGCCGTTCACCTCGAAGTGAAGCGTCACGGTTCGCAGGTAGCGCTGTGACGGCCCCGCCGTCGTTTCGAGTTCGACCGGTTCCGGGTCGTCGTGTGCCTCCACCGTCGCCGTCACGCGATACTTCGCGTCCGGGTCGAAGTACGACAGGCCGTCGAACTCCTCGCGTTCTCCCGGCGGGATAGGTGACTGCGGGTGACTGCCGAAGAAATCGTCCTTCTCCTCGCGGGTGGCGAGGAGTTCGTCGCGCCAGTCGGCCTCCGTGGTTTCGAAGTCGGTCATACCGTGGCGTACTTGCTCGCGGCGGGTAAACGCTCCGTCCTCGGTCGGGCACGCCGGGAACGGGAGGTAGGTACAAACGTCAAATCTCCACAAAGAATTTACCGGAGAGCACGAACCGGGGGGTACGTATGGGAAATCCACTCGGACTCCTCATCGCCCTCATCGGTATCGCACAGGTCGCAAAACCGTACGGATTCGCGCGATTTCAGGAACAGATGGACGCCATCGGAAGCAAACGACGCTCATCGGAAGTCGAACCGGCGGAATGGAAAGTACTGTGGACGCGGGTAATGGGCATCGTCCTCACCGTCATCGGGGTCGGCCTACTTCTCGGCTAAGGTCGTCGCGTCGCTATCCACGCACACCAATTCACCCCTTTTCCCGCTATCACTTTCGCCGCGTGCTCAGGTTTAAATACCGAGACGGGACCACCTCAGGTCAACAGCCCTAAGCAGGGGGGAGACAGAGACAGAATGATGCCGGACTGGCGGACGATATTCGGACACAACGCCCCATACGACGAGCAGCGGGACGGTATCGAGACGGCCATCGAAACCGCCCGCGACGACGGCTTCACGGTCATCGAAGGTGCCTGTGGGACTGGCAAGACCATGCTGGCGCTGACGGCGGGACTGGACCTCGTCCGCGACCCGGACAGCCAGTACGAGCGCGTGTTCGTCCTCACGAGCGTCAAACAGCAACTCCGCCAGTTCGAAACCGACCTGAAGACAATCAACGCGAACCTCCCCGACGACTGGAAGCCCATCTCCGCGATGACGCTCGTCGGGAAGGCCGACGTGTGCCCCTACAGCAGGGAGAACGCGGGGAACATCGACGATGGGAACGTCTACGACCGCTGTGAGGGACTCCGGGAACGAACCCGCGACCTGACCGGCGAGGGCGGAGCGGTGACGGCACAGAACCTCGCGTCCCAAGCCCGAAGTCAGCAGACGGGATTGGCCGATTCGGGCACGCAGCGAAGCGGCGCGTCCTTCCTCGAAACGGCGGACGAACCGACGCCGTACCCGCCCCACATGCCCGAGTACAGCGACGTGGAGTACTGTCCGTTCTACGCGCAGTTCTTGGACGACATGCCGGAGGACGGCGACCCCATCGAAGCCGTTCCATTCGATTTCGAGAGCATGGGCCTCATCGAACCCGCCGACCTCGTCGCCAACTCCGTCCAGTGGGGGACCTGCCCGCACTCGATGATGGGGGCGCTCCTCGGCCACGTCGAGGTCGTCGTGGGCAACTACTATCACGCCTTCGACCCGGTGACCACGGCGACGTTCACGGGCGCGCTCGTGGACGACTCCACGTTTCTCGTCTGCGACGAAGCGCACATGCTGGAACCGCGCGTCCGCGACCTCGTGAGCCAGTCCGTCGGCGATTCGACGCTCCGAGACGCCGAGTCCGAACTGACGCGCATCATCCAACCCGTCAAGTTCGACGACCGGGACTCGAAACAGACCACCGCCGACGCGGACTTGGTCCGGACGGAACTCGAAGACGCGAACGTCACGCTCCGCGAGTTGGAGGACACGCGGGACTTCATCCGCGATTTGCGCGACGAACTCGACCGGCGCGTGACGGCCCATCTGGAGCGCGAACATCGCGGCTGGAAGGCGAACCTCACCGACCTGCCGGACGAGGAGATACCGCTCCGCGACCCGACCGTCCCCCAACCGGACGAGATTTCGAAGTGGGCGGAAGACGCCGGATACGACGGCGGAACGTGGGCACGTGCGGAGGCGGTCGGGGCAATCGTCGCGCGAATCCTCAACGAGGCCGAGGAGGAGGACAGCGAACGCGCCGCGCTTCCGGCGGGCCGCGTCCTCGGCGAGTGGTATCGCAACGACCACGAGGAGTACTTCCGCGAAATCATTCTCGAACGGACGTGGAACGACCGCGAACCGAACGACTCGTGGCGGCGGGCCTACAACGTCCAACTCGCCATGCAGAACTGCGTCCCGAGCGACGCAATCGGCGAGCAACTCGGCGAGTTCGGCGGCGGTATCCTGATGAGCGCGACGCTGGAACCGCTCGAAATCTTCGAGGAGGTGTCCGGCCTCGGACATCTCGAAAACGACGGCAGGCCGGTCGTGGAGCGGACCTACGGCCTGAACTTCCCCGAATCGAACCGCGAGAGTTTCGCGGTGGACGCCCCGAAATTCACGTACGACAACCGGGGTGCGCCGGGCGAGGAAACGCGAGCGCGACAGGTGTACGCCGACGCGATTCGGGATGTGGCGCGCTCGCCGGGCAACGTCCTCGTCGGCATGCCGAACTATGCGGAAGCAACGTGGGCCGCGGAACACCTTCGGAGCGTCGTGGACAAACCGGTACTGTTGGACGAGAGTAGCGCGGACGAGGCGACGGAGGATTTGAAAGACGAGTTCTTCGGCGGCGAGGAGAAAGTACTCGTAACGAGCCTTCGCGGGACGCTGACGGAGGGCGTCGATTATCGCGGGGACCGACTCCGCGCGGCGGTCGTCTGTGGAGTCCCCATCATCAACACTGCGAGTCCGCGGACGCGTGCCGTGCGAACCGCCTACGAGCGGAAGTTCGGCGACGGGTTCACCTACGCGCTGACCGTCCCAGCGGTCAGGAAGGCCCGGCAGGCGCTCGGCAGGGTCATCCGTGGGTCGGACGAACGCGGGATTCGCGTGTTGGTCGACAGTCGCTACGCCCGCGAATCGTGGGACAGCGTTCGTGAGTTCTTCCCGGAGACGGAGCGCGAGGAGTTCCAACCGGTCAGTCCGGACATGCTCTCGTTCGGCTTGGAGCGGTTCTGGGACGGCGACTGAGCGAGAATAACGACCGTTTCGAGCGTATAAGTTCGAATTGTCGGCACGAACGGTGTGCGCGCTTTTTGCGTCGAGGAGGTGTTCCACGCCCGGAGGAACATATGACAGGAACACCCAAATCACAGCGCCGAACACTGCTGAAAGCGGCGGGTGCGCTGACTGGACTCGGCGTTCTCGGACGGTTGACGACTGCACAGGATACCACCGATTCGGGGACGTACACGACGGACAGGGTCGAAACGTCGAACGCATCGAGCACGACGGACCAGGCGAATCAGTCCGGTGGAAACGGGGGACAGGAAAATCAACGGAACATCATCCTCGGCGCGCGGGTCGGCCATTGGCTCGGATTGGCTCCCAAAGCCATCGAAGGGGGACGGAACCCGACGCTCGGATTCCTCCCCACCGAACGGTACAAAGTCACCTGGATAAATCTCGACGGAGAGGAACACGAGTTCCAGATAATCGGCCAGAAAAACGGCGAGAACGGACAGGTACTCTACCGAACCGGGTCGTCGTCGACGCAGGGGGAAACCCGGTCGTTCACCTTCAAACCGACCGACCGAATTCGACGGTACCGCTGCCGGTATCACCCCGAGAGCATGAACGGAAACATCGACAGGTCGGGGCAGTTCGGTGGTGGCGGAACGTTCACCGGAACCTCGGGTGGAACGGGAACGACGCAGGGGACGAACAACACCGGAACCTCGGGCGGAACGTACAATACCCGGACGACGGGGGGGACGTATAACGGAGGAACCACCAATAGGGGAACTACCGAGGGAACGTACGGAACGTACGATACCAATACCAGAGGAACGTACGACACCCGGACGACGGATACTACGAATAGATAACGCGAAACGGGAGACTTTCGATTTTTCGCAGTAGTTGTCGGTTTTAATTGTTTTTAAATGATTATTTTCGGCGAAGAACAGGGGCACGAGTCCGGTTACGTCGTGTCAGCTAAAATCAAGTGAAATGTAATTTAGTTCGCTTCTAAACGCTGAATTAGACGTTTATTCGACGTATAGTAATCACGTAGCCTCTTCTCTATTCCGTCACGCCGATGCGAATCGGTGCACGGGAGACGGACACAGGAGGCAAATAGAGTACATGAGCGCAGAAATATGAAACGAAAGAACAGCAGACGAACCTCTCTGAGCCTGCTCCTCACGGGGCTTCTCGTCGTCTCGACGATTACGCTCGGCGGGGCCGCACTGAGCTTCGCCAAATCGTCGCCGACGGTAACGGACGGCGATTGGACCGCCAATCGCGCAAACTCGGGACGAACAGGTGCAACGACCGGAACCGGGCCGAGCGGCCCGTACGCCGGTACGGACTGGTCGGTCACCCCCGACGGACGACCGAGCGGTGCCGTCGTCGAGGGTGACACGGTCTATCTCGGCGTCGAAACGTTCGACGAGTACAACCGGCGGAACGGAAAGGTCGTCGCCTACGACGCACAGACGGGGGAGGTTCGGTGGAACCGGACCGACCTCGGCGGTGTCGACGAGTCACCCGCGTTCGCCAACGGGACGGTGTACGTCACCGCCGACGGCGTGACCGACACCGACAACGTCCTGAACGAGAGCGGCACGCCCGGTCTGTTCGCGCTCGATGCGGATACCGGCGAGACGAAGTGGCGAAACAACGAGACGAAGACGTGGACGGGAACGCCCACGGTGGTCGGCGACACGGTGTACGCCCACAGCGGGACCACCATCTACGCCATCGACGCCGAAACGGGGCAGACGGCGGATAGCTTCGAACTCGACGCCGATGGCGACGAGTCGCCGAACGTGAGCGTGTACAACCGGATAGAGGACTACGCGGTCGTCGGCGACACCGCCTACCTGTCCGTCCGCAAGCGGACGATGACCCGAACGAAGGTCGACGGTGAGTGGGAGTACAACTCCACGTACTCCGGCGAACTCATCGCCCTGAACACGACCGATTGGTCGCGCGAGTGGACGAACGATGCCGATTCGAAGCCGTCCGGTCTGGCGGTCACGAACGGCGCTGTCTACTGGACCGTACAGCCGAGCGAGGTGTACTCGTTCGCGGCGGACGACGGTACCCAGCGTTGGCACGAGCAACTCGACAACGGCGTCGATGACAGCGAACCGGATACCGTCACCGCACCCGCAATCGCGGACGGACACGTGTACGTCGCCACCGACGACGACTACACGAACGACGAAAGCGACGGACAGGAAGTCGGAACGGTTCATTCCCTCGACGCGCAGGACGGACAGCAGCAGTGGCGCTTCGAAACCGCGATGGACGTCGATAGCGCGCCCACCGTCACCGCCGACACGGTGTACGTCGGTGGCGACTACCCGTCACAGTACGACGCCGAGGAGAACATCGACGGCAACCCGTCGGAAGGTACCGATTCCATCTACTCCTCGCAAACCGTGTACGCCCTGAACCGGAACGACGGTTCGGCGCGCTGGAGCTACGCGATGGGCGAGGACGGCGGCAACTACGCCGTCCGAGCCACCGTTCCCGCGAACGGCCACCTCTACGTCTGGACGCAGGACCAGTACGTGTATCCGCAGGATGGGCTGAACGACTTCTACGCGCTCAACGCGAGCGACGAGCGACCGGACGACCGTCACCGACTGGCCGACGACGAACCGCAGGCCAACGACGAAAAGCCGGTCGCACAGATCACGACTGCTCCAGAAGAGGCAGGAAGCATCACCTTCGGTTGGGGTGCACAGGTCACGCTGAACGCCTCGACGTCGGGCGACCGTGACGGCGAAATCGTCTCCACGAAGTGGGACATCGACGGCGATGGCTCCTACGAGCGTAGCGGCGAAACCGCCGACGTGACGACCGATTGGTGTGGCGAGCGCACCGTGACGCTCCGAGTGACGGACGACGACAGCAACACCGACACGACGACGGTGACGCTGACGACGGACTGTTCGCCCACCCGAACCGGACTAGCCGACGACGACTGGTCGCAGGTCCGCAACGACCCCGCCCGAACCGGTTCGACGGACAACGCCGGACCGAGCGGGCAGTACGCGGACGAAGTGTGGAACCGCGACGTGAGCGGTGCAAACGGCGCGGTCGTCCACGACGACACGGTGTACGTCGGGTCGAGGACGTACAGCGATTACAATCAGGAGAACGGCCAACTCGTCGCTTCCAACGCGACGACCGGCGGCCTCCTCTGGCAACGGACCGACCTCGGTGCCGTCTACGACGCACCCGTCGTCGTCGGCGATACCGTATTCGTCAGCGCCTCCGTGGCCGAAGAGCAGTATCGGAACGGCGAGGGCGGAACGGGCGGCCTGTTCGCCCTCGACGCGAAGACGGGCGAGACGAAGTGGCACCGGGACAGCGGTAGTGGACCGGTGTACGCCGACGGTCGCCTCTACGTCACGACGGACGATGGCGTCGAAGCGGTCGACCCCGACAGCGGGACGACCCTCTGGACGGCATCGAACGTGAGCGGTTCGTTGAGCGTCGCGGACGGAACCGTCTACGCGCTCGGTAGCGACGTGACGGCGTTAGATGCCGAAACGGGCAACGAGCAGTGGAGCGTCTCGTCTCCGGCCGATAGACGCGACGTTTCGGGATACGCCGTTTCGAACGACGTCGTCTACCTGACTGCCAATCCCGACACGGTGTACGCCCTGTCGGCCGACGACGGCAGCGTCCTGTGGACGAAGACCGCCGAACACAGCCTGTCGGACAGCAGCGTCGACCGCATCACCGCGCCAGCCGTCGATAACGGCACGGTGTACGTCGGCACGGACGACAATTACGACCGTGACGAACCGAAGAACAGCGAAGAGATGGGTGCCGTCCATGCCTACGACGCCCAGACCGGCGACGAGGTCTGGCGCTTCGAAACCGCCGCCGACATCCAAGGACCGCCCACCGTCGCGGACGGGCAGGTCTACGTCGGTGGCGAGTACGCGAGCCAAGACGCGTGGGAGAACGATTCCGGTTACGGATACGGAACGCACCCCTCGAAGCTCATCGGAACGGTGTATTCGAGCAGCGTCGTGTACTCGCTGGACGCGGACTCCGGCACGGAGAGTTGGAGTTACGCGGTCCCGCGGTACACGAACGACGAGATGGTCCGCGGACTCGCCGTCGCGAACGGCGACGTGTTCGCGTGGACCAGCGACGACGAGACGTACTCGCCCAGGGGCGAACTCTTCGTCCTCACCGCGAGCGACGAGATGCCGACCTCGGAAGAGCGGTTGGCGAACGACTCGCTCTACGAGCAGAACTCCGCGCCGAACGCAGTGATAACGACGCAACCGCCGAACGCCGAGGACACCGTGTTCGAGGGCGGCGAAACCGTCTCCCTCGACGCGTCGAACTCGACCGACGACGACGGTCACATCGTCTCATACGAATGGGACCTCGACGGTGACGGCGAGTTCGAGACGACGGGAACGACGGCGAACGTGACGGTGCCGAACTGCGCGAGCATCGAGGTTACGCTCCGCGTCACGGACGACCGCGGCGCGAGCGGAACGAGAACCGTCGAATTCCGCGCCGAGTAACGACTCAACAATCAGTCTTTTTTTACCGCTGTTCGACGAGTTCGGCCGTTCCGCCGTCGATGACGTGAACGTCTTCGGGGCCGAAGCCGACGCGAACCCGCTCGTCCTCCGGTGCCTCGGGAACGCGGAGCGTAACCGGTTTCCCGTCCCAGTCGAGGTGGACGCGAAACGCCTCGCCGAGGAACTCGACGTTCTCGACGGTCGCCGAAAACGAGTTCTCGCCGCCGTCCAGTCGGAGCGCTTCGGGGCGCACGCAGAACGTCACCGACTCCGCCGTCGAACCGGGAAGGAGGTACTCGTGGTCGCGGACGGCGACGCGGGACCCTCTCGTTTCGTGTGCACGAGTCTCGCCCGAGAAGACGTTGTTCTCGCCGACGAACTCCGCGACGAAGCGCGATTCCGGTCTGCGGTACACGTCCTCGGGACGACCGACCTGCTCGATTTTCCCGTCGTTCATGACGGCCACGCGGTCACTGATGGCGAGGGCTTCCTCTTGGTCGTGCGTGACGTACACCGTCGTGATTCCGAGTTCGGACTGGATTCGGGAAACTTGTGTTCGCAGGTCGTCACGGAGGCGGGCGTCCAGCGCGCTCATCGGTTCGTCCAACAGGAGGACGTCGGGACCGGGAGCGAGGGCGCGTGCGAGGGCGACCCGCTGTTGCTGGCCGCCGGACAACTCGTCCGGGTCGCGGTCCTCGAATCCGGCCAAGCCGACCAGTTCGAGGAGTTCGAGGACGCGCTCCTCGTCCGTCACCGAACCGGGTGGGTCGCGGAACCGGAGGCCGTAGCCGACGTTTTCCGCGACGGACATGTGCGGGAACAGCGCGTAGTTCTGGAACACGAGTCCGACGCCGCGGTCTTCCGGCGGGACGCCCGCCATCTCGCGGTCGGCGAATCGAACCGTACCGGCGGTGAGGTCCTCGAACCCGGCGACGGTTCGGAGCGTCGTCGTCTTCCCGCATCCCGAGGGACCGACGAGGGTGAAGAACTCGCCGTCGGCGACGTGAAACGACACGTCCTTCAAGGCTGTCAAGCCGTCGTACTCCTTGCGGACGCCGTCGAGGCGGAGTTCAACCACCCTCCCACCTCCCGCCGAGGCGGTCGATGACGACGAAACTGACGGCGGTGACGACGAGGAGGACGGTCCCCATCGCCGTCGCTGGCCCGAGGGTTTGCTTGCCGAGGAAGCGTTCGACTGCGACCGGCATCGTGTAACTGCTACTGCCGGTGGCAAGAATAACTGTCGAGTCGAACTCGCCGATGCTGATGGCGAAGGCGAAGGCGGCCCCGGCGGCGAGTCCGACCGCCACCAGCGGCAGTTCGATATCGACCAACGTACGGACGCGGGTCGCGCCGAGCGCCCGTGCCGACTCGACGGTTCGTCGGTCGATTCTGGCGAGCATGGGCGAGACGTTGCGCGTGACGAACGGATAGGCCGCGACGGCGTGCGCGGCGACGATTGCCACCGCTCCGCCGACCTGTATTCTGGTTCCCGAGATAGGAATTCCGAAGACGAGTCCGCGGAGCATCCCCAAGCCGACCATGACGCCGCTCACGGCGAGCGGGGCCATCGCCACGGCCTCCACGAGTCTGCTCTTCCCTGCCCGCGTCAGCACCGAGATGACGACGCCCATCGGGAGCGCGACGAGGAGGGTTCCGACGCCGAAAATCAACGAGTTCCGAACTGCGACGCCGGGTTTCGTCTGGAACGACGCGCCGGACACCTGCCGCGTGACGAGGAACTCGTAGTAGCGCAGGGTGAACCCGGACGGGCCGGTGACGCTTTCGAGGACGGTGCTGACGAGCGGTCCGAGAAAGAGGACGATGACGACGAGAAGGTAGGCCGCGACTCCGGCGCGTTCGAGCGTTCCGGCGAGGGTGCCGTCACCCGAAAAGAGACGTTTGCGAGAGAGGGGCCTGCTGGCACGCGAGACGGCGCTTTGCCGGGCCTCGTATCGGAGATATCCGTAGGTCAAGGCGAGCGACAGGGTTGTTTCGAGGACGGCGAGGACCGCCGCCTCGGAGTAGTCGAGTCGCTGGACGAGCGCGTACACCCACACCTCGACGGTCTGGAACTGGAATCCGCCCAGCGCGAGCACGATGGGGAACGACATGAACGTGAAGATGAACGTGAGGAGCGCACCCGTGAGAACCGCGGGGAGGAGTTGCGGGACGAGCACGTCGCGGAACGCTCGAAACCGACCAGCGCCGAGGCTTCGAGCGGTTTCGACTTCTCGCGCGTCGACGCTCTCCCACGCCGCGTTCGTCACGCGGGCGACGAGCGGCGCGTTGTAGAAAGCGTGGGCGACGACGATCGCCGGGAGGTTGTAGAGCAGCGAGTATGGGCCAAGGCCGACGACCCCGACCACGTCGTTGAACAGACCGTTCTGGCCGAACATCGCCACGAACCCGATGGCGACGAGGATGGACGGCATGACGAACGGGAGGATGGTCAGCGATCGGACCGTGCGCCGACCGGGGAACTCGTAGCGGGTGAGGATGTACGCACCCGGCAGACCGAGAGCGACGCTGGCAATCGTCGAAAGCAGGGCCTGATACGCCGTGAAGCCGAAGATGTCGAAAATGTAAAACCGGTCGGTGAGTACGTCGCGGAAGGCGTTCAGGCCACCCGCGTCGGCGAAAACGATTGCGACGGGGTAGTAGAACAGGACGCCGAGCAGGGCGCTGGTGACGATGCCGAGGAGGGCGAGCGAGTGTCGTTCGAGCCAGCGCCCGGGTTTCATCTACTTGCTCGCAATCTGACGCGCCCACTCATCAACCCATCCCTCCACGTTGCCCTTGAGTTGGTCGTAGGAGTAGGTAACGGGTTGCTCGGGTGCTTTGGCGTACTTCTCGAACTCCGCGCCCGGTTCTGCCCAGTCCGTCGACGGGAACGAGACGTTGAGCGTCGGAATCTTCGACTGGGCCTTCTTCGAGAGCATGAAGTTGAGGAAGGCGTCGGCGAGTTTCGAGTTGTCCGTGCCCGCGAACTTCGCCATCCCTTCGGGGTTGGCATAGCCCTGTCCGTTCAGGAAGCCGACTTGGTGTTTCTTCAGGTTCGTCCCTTCGCGGTGGGCGTACACCTGATCGGTGGAGTAGGAGACGACGATGGGTCGCTCGCCGTTCGAGAAGGCGGTGTAGGCGGCGTCCCACGACCCGAGAATCTGCACGTCGTTGTTCGAGAGTCGCTTCCAGTAGTCGAGGTAGTTCTTCTCGCCCATCTGGTGAATCGTCCAGAGGAGGAATGCCCGTCCCGTCGCGGCCTGCTGGGCGTTTTCGGTCAACAGTGTCCCCTCGAACTTCGGTTTCGTCAGCGCGTCGAACGTGCCGGGGTCATCGACCTTCGTTTCGTCGTAGACGAGGCTGACGTAGCCCGTATCGTACGGAACGGCCCGTTTCTCCGGGTCGAACGTCAGTCCCTCCTTGACGTGGCCGTAGTTCGAGAGGGAGTCCGCGATGGGCGCGAACAACTGCTTGCCGCCGAGTTTGTCGTCGATGGTGATGAGTTGGTCCACGTTCAACCCGACGTACACGTCCGCGTCGATGCCGACGCCCTGTGCCTTCCGCTGGATGTAGTAGTTGACCTCGTTTTCGGGCGTTTGCCACTGCAGGGTGGCTTTCGGGTACTCCTTCTCGAACTCCTTTTTCAACCATGCGCCGGGAGACGAACTCGGTGCGTCGACGAGCGCGCTGTACGTTGCGACGTTCAGCGTGCCGCTCAGTTCGGTTTGCGCCGTCGTCTTCGCGGCGGGACCGCCGGTCGTAGTCGAATCGGGACTCCCGGAGTCTTCGGAGTTCCCCGAACAACCGGCGAGACCGGCAACCGCCGTCGCGCCCACCGAAAGGAAGGTTCGTCGTTTCATTACTCGGTGGTTGTAGTCGGTGATACTTAACGGCCGTGATGTGTGGGGAACACAGAAATCGTCGAAACGATGAGAACGAGCGAAATTCCAAATAAATCAGATGATGCTATACGAAATCGGAATCGGTCTCCTCTCTGAAGCGTTCGGAGTGGCCGCTATCCCCTACTCGCCACGGACACTTCGAGAAGGTCTAAATTGGCACTGAAATACGTGGCATCGTCGCTGAACCGGAACCGAGTCCCCGTCGGGAGATACTGGCGGGAGAACAGAAAGACGAAGATGGGCGTCTCGTAGAACTCGTAGGTGATGACGTAGCCGTTGTACTCGTCAGGTTGTGAAATCACCTGGACGTCGTCGGACGGTTCGTCGAGGATGGTCACCGTGATGGATGCCGGCAGTTGGGAGACGATTCGAAACGGGACGTTCGGATAGAAATCACGGGTGAACACCAGTACGGTTCCGGACGGTCGAGCGGCGACCAGCGAGCGGACGGAGGCGTCGAACTCGGTGAAAATGCTCTCCGATGGCGGCGTCTCCGTATTGAATGCGTCTCTCATGTATTCGTTCGAGGTATCGAAATCGGTCGTGGCGTCCGTAACTCTACTGTCGACATCGGTGTTTCGACGGCCGAAAAATGGGTGCGGAATCGCGTCGTTGTTACCCCCCAATACAGTCGAACCGATCAGCTTCTGAGGTTGGTGCTCAGCAGGTTGAGTTCGCTGCTGAAGATGGACCCATCCTCGCTGAACCGCCGCGTGTCGCCCTGGCTCAGTGACTGGCCACCTTGTTTGAACATGAACGTGGTGATCGAACCCTGCCCACCACCGCCATCGCCACCGAGGAGATAGCGGATGATGTAGCCGTCGTAGTCGTCCGGCTGGCTGATCTCCGGCACGTTGCCGCCACCGGGTCGTTCGAGGAGGCGGACTGTCGTCGCCGCTTCCAACGAGTTCACGACCCGGAACTGCACGTTCGGGTGGTAGTCGTAGGTGTAAACCAGCACGTTGCTGGACTGCGCCGCCGCGGTGCCGGCACTGCCTAATCCCAACGCGAGTGCGCCCGTCGCGAGCGCACCTTTCTTCATGAACGAGCGACGTTCATTCGATTCGACATTTTCTGCGTCTTGTTGTTCTCTTTCAGTCATCCTTTTCCCCCCTCCCGGGGTGACAGGCTATAGGCCGGAACCGAAGATAAATGGCCGCGACTGTTTCGGCGGCCAATGGAAAACTATCGCCGTTAGGGTCAGACGTGCAATCTCTGCTCACCGCACGGGCGTAAGCGATACCGAAGGGTAGTGGCCGTTACAGCGGCTTCCACGGCCGTTACCGAGGAGGGAACGGCCGATCACTTTACTCCGTTCCGGGCTTCTTTTGACGGGTTGCTCGACATGAACGGCGAAAAGTGGCGGAAGAAATACTCCTTCGAAAACAGACTACTCCCGTTCGAGTTCACCGTCGTTCGCGGTCCACTCGGTGAGGCTCCCCTCGTAAAAGCCGAGGTCGTCGTAGCCGAGCGAGGTGAGAACGATGTAGGTGTGACTGATTCGTCGGGCGGTATTACAGTAGAGGACGACGTGTTTGTCGGGGGTAACGCCGTTCGATTCGAGGATTTCCCGGAGTTCGTCGGGGGATTTGACGCCGCGCGTCTCGTCGTCCACGAGGTCGAGCCAATCGACGTTGACCGCACCGGGGAGGTGGCCCTCGGCGAACTCCTCGGGGTCGCGGGTGTCGACCAACACGGTGTCCGGGTCGTCTATCGCGTCTTCGACGTCCTCGCGCCCGACGAGTGGAGTGCTGTCCGGCTTACGGGTCGAATAGGAAACCGCGTCGGGGGACGGTGTGTCGGTCGTCGTCTCGTGGTCGCGTTGCCACGAACTGAAGTCGCCGTCGAGGAGATGGAGGCGTTCGTGACCGTACAGTTCCGCGGTAACGAGAAATCGCGCCGCGAACACACCGTGCATGTCGTCGTAGGCGACGATGGTATCCTCCTCGTCGATGCCGGCGTTCCCGAGGAGTCCCTCCCACGTCTCGACGCCGGGGAGCATTCCGGCGTCGTCCGCGTCGGACGACCGGAACGTGTCGAACGGGATGTTGACCGCACCGGGGAGGTGGCCGATTCCGTCGTACTCCCACGCGTCGCGGACGTCCACGACCCGTACCTCGTCCAGTCGTTCGGCGAGCCAATCGGCCGAAACGACGACGTTCTCGTGCATTGGTGCCCGATAGCGATTCCAGCGTCTTAGCCATCCGGGTTCCGTCGAATCCGGCGTGCGACTGGAGCTACCGGAATATGTTGCCGGTTTTTGGTGGATGTGCCCGGTCGGTCGGCCACTCGTGACGGGGAACCGGACGATTCGCCACCGTTTTGCGGAGATTCTTGCCGGGAAGCTCGACAGAAGGCGGAACCTTCCGGCAGTAACAAGAATATAACCCGAGCGTAGAAAGAAGAACGTGCATGAGCGACAGTGACTACGCTAAGGACGTTCTCGTCAGCGCGGAGTGGGTCGAAGACCACCTCGACGAGTTCCAGAGCGACGAATCGGACTATCGACTCGTAGAGGTCGACGTGGACACGGAAGCCTACGACGACGCCCACGCGCCGGGTGCAGTCGGCTTCAACTGGGAGACGCAACTCCAGGACCAGACCACGCGTGACATCCTCGAAAAGGACGACTTCGAGGACCTGCTCGGCAGCCACGGCATCGGCGAGGACACCACCGTCGTTCTGTACGGTGACAACTCCAACTGGTTCGCCGCCTACACGTACTGGCAGTTCAAGTACTACGGCCACGAGAACGTGAAACTCCTCGACGGCGGACGCGACTATTGGCTCGACAACGACTACCCGACGACGGACGAGGAACCGTCGTACCCCGAAGTCGAGTACGACGCCCGTGGCCCGTTCGAGGGCATTCGTGCCTACCGCGACGACGTGGAGAAGGCCATCGACCGCGGCGTTCCGCTCGTGGACGTCCGCTCGCCCGAGGAGTACAGTGGCGAAATCCTCGCGCCCCCTGGACTGCAGGAGACGGCCCAGCGCGGCGGCCACGTCCCCGGTGCATCGAACATCTCGTGGGCGGCCACGGTGAACGACGACGGGACGTTCAAGACGGCCGACGAACTCCGTGACCTGTACGAGAGCGAGGGCGTCACGAACGACCAAGAGGTCGTCGCCTACTGCCGTATCGGCGAGCGCTCGTCCATCGCGTGGTTCGCACTGTCGGAACTCCTCGGCTACGACAACGTCGTCAACTACGACGGGTCGTGGACCGAATGGGGCAACCTCGTGGACGCGCCTATCGAGACCGGAAACTAACCCCGGCGACGGAAACACCGACGCCAGTTTTCTTCGAAGGAGTCCGTCCCGCTACAGTGACATCCCCATCAGTCCGGAGATACTCATCGCTCCGGAGTGCTATTGAGAACAACTAGCAGGGATTATTGAGAGCGGGTCGAATCTCAATAGTATGGCGTCGTCGGGACGCCCAACGAGGACACAATGACCGGCCATTTCCATACCGTCGACAGACCGTCCGAACCGGAACAGAACGTCGCCGCCTCCCAGTCCTTCGAACTGTCGTCCGTCGTGGTCGAGTACGACGGGGAACCGAACAGATGTACGATTTACCCGGCGGAAGCCACCCGCCTCGAACGCATGGCGAGCTGGATAACCGCCGACGCGGACGCCTTCGTCCCGTTGGACGAGATGTCCTGACGGCCGCTTTCAATCTCGATTCACCGAACCGATGTTTTCCGCCGTCGGTGATTACAAGCCGGATGGCTTCGTACCGTGGCGCATGGATACGGAGGACTTTCTCGAAGCCGTTCGCAAAGAAAACGAAACCGCCCTCTCCCGTCTCGGCTCCTCGAAATCGCTCTACGCCGCGACCGGCGGCGAGATGGACGCCGACGAGGTGTTCCGCGCCGCCGCGGATTCGGAACACGCCGCCGCACGGACGTTCGAGGGATGGGCCGACGACGAGGACGATTCGGACGCGAGCGAGTTGTTCGCGGACATCGCGGAGGTCGAGAACGGCCACTACGAACGGGTTTCCGGGAAGGTGGACGACCACGAAATGGGGGACGTTCCCGCGCTCCACGAGTACCTCCGCGGACTGGACGACACCATTGCACGCCTCGGCGGATTCGTCGGGCGCACGCTGGCGAGCGAGAAGTCCAAAGAGCAGATGACTGGCTTCTTCACGGGGCAGGCCGACCCCAAGACGGCCCAGTTGTTCCGCGACCTGAAGGGCGACCTCGGCGACCAGTTGGACGACGCGCTCGCGCTCCTCGGCGAGCGCTGTGATTCGGACGAAGAATGGGAAACCGCAAAAGAGGCGGCCGTAGGAGCGATCACCGCCGCCTACGACGAATACACCGAATCGTTGGAGTCGATGGGCGTCAACCCGAAACCGGTCTGCTGAACGTTTTTCAAACGCCGCTGACCGTTTCGCGGTGGGCTTTCACGTGGTCGTAGGCGCTCTCGATGCGTCCTGCGGTTTCCTCGTCCACGTCGCCTTTGAGTTCCGAAAGGGCGTGCATGATTCGGTCGAGTCGGCCGTGGTCCGGGCCGTGGTCGGCCTCCGCGAGCGAGTGAAGCGTGTCGGCCTGCGATTCGAGTCGTTCTTTTACCTCGCCGGAGGTGTCCGCGCTGGCCTGTTTCAGTTCCTCTGCCGCGTGAACTAATTGTTCGCGTGTCATGGCCGGGGGTACGCGACCGAGGGGGATAGTGCTATTGGGAGGTGCAAAAAACGACGGTTGATGACGGGTGCGGCGATGTGGACGGAAGGATACGGACGGCGACATCCGAAAGCCGACTACCACTGGTGAGTAGTCGTCGAGGAACCCGATGTTCTCCCGTTCGAAGACTGACTCGGGCGAAAGGCGTACGAGGGGAACCGAATCCCATCCTCGGAATGTGGGAAACCACATCCGGATGAGCATAGCGAGGAAACGAGCCTGTAACTATGGGTTCGAACGTACAGTTTATTTAACGGGAAGGTCACGCGCCGACGGGCTAGGAACCTTTTTGCGGGGCGCGCCGATTGCCACGAACATGAAAACGACGGGTGGCAGCGACGAGGCGAAACGGAACGCGGGTGAGAGCGCGGCGAGCAGGGTCGAAGACGGAATGGTGGTCGGACTTGGAACGGGAAGCACGACGGCCCACGCGATTCGGGCGCTCGGTCGGATGGTCGATTCGGGACTCGATATCAGCGGCGTTCCGACGTCCTTCCAGTCGCGGCAACTAGCACGGGAATCGGGGGTTCCGCTCGCGGACCTCGATTCGGTGTCGGGAATCGACGTCGCCATCGACGGCGCGGACCAGTTCGCGGACGGCGACCTGATAAAGGGCGGTGGCGCGGCGCACGCACGGGAGAAAATCGTGGACGGCGCGGCGGACCGGTTCCTCGTCGTGGTGGACCCGAGCAAGGCCGCCGAGCGACTAGACCGTCCGGTTCCGGTGGAAGTGCTGCCCGCCGCACGGACGGCAGTAGCGGGCGATATTCGTCGTTTGGGCGGCGAAGCGGTTCTACGCGAAGCGGAGCGAAAGGACGGACCGGTCGTAACCGACAACGGCAACCTCGTCCTCGACTGTGCGTTCGGGGAGATAAGCGCGCCCGCGGACCTCGCTTCGGCCCTCTCCGCGGTTCCGGGTGTGGTCGAACACGGACTGTTCGTCGGGATGGCCGACGAGGTACACGTCGGCCACGAGGACGGCGTCGAAGTGAGACGGCCGTAGAACGCCGGCGCTCTCCTCGTCAAGCCGTGTCGGTTCACTGAACTGGTACTACGAGGAACGCCGTCGCTGGGCGGCGAAATAAATGAATGAAGGGTGTTCCGTTTTTACAGGTCGCGCGGCTGGACCGTCTTTCGGTCGTTCTCTTCTGCGCGTCGTGCAGCGTCCTCGAGGAGTTCCTCGACTTCGACGTCAAGTGCGTCGTAGAAGTCCGAGGCAACGTTTTTGTCGTCGAGCGCTTCTTTCACAGCCGCTTTGACAATAAGGTCTGCCATACAGGATTGACGTTCCGTAGCCCGCTTAATAAAGCTTCCCAAATTATGCGGTCAACAGCCACGAGTAGAAGAATGTGACCTACTCTGTCGGGCGCGCCAAAAGCTTTAAGTGGAGTAAAGTCGAGAGGCCGCAGACGATAGACCGGAGTAGGAGGGCCACAGAGTGGTGAATATGCGCGAACTACTAGAATCGGTGGCGAACGGGGAAACCAGCGTCGCCGAAGCGGAAGCGATGTTGTCTGGATACGCAACGAACGAGGCCGGGCGGTTCGACGCCGCCCGCGAGCGGCGTCGTGGCGTCCCGGAGGCGATACTCGCCGACGGAAAGACGCCGGGCGAAGTCGCGGAACTCGCGACCACGGCCGTCGAAACCGCGGGCAGAGCGGTGGTCACGCGGACCGACGACGACCACGTCGAAGCGGTACAGCGGCGACTCGACGGGGACCACCCGGACGCGAAGGTCCGAGTCCGAACCCGAGCGAACGTCCTCGTCGCCCATGCCGAAACCTTCGAACCGCCCGAGGTGAACGCGACGGTCGGCATCGTCAGTGCGGGGACGAGCGACGCGATTCCCGCCGGGGAGGCCGCGGTCATCGCATCGGAGATGGGCGCGACCGTCGAGGAGCTACACGACGTGGGCGTCGCGTCATTGGTCCGCGTGCTGGACGAGGTGGACGCCCTCCGCTCGGCGGACGCCCTCGTCGTCGCCGCCGGACGCGAGGGCGCGCTTCCGACG
Source organism: Haladaptatus sp. HS23 (assembly GCF_056892285.1). Taxonomy (NCBI): domain Archaea; kingdom Methanobacteriati; phylum Methanobacteriota; class Halobacteria; order Halobacteriales; family Haladaptataceae; genus Haladaptatus; species Haladaptatus sp. HS23. The sequence goes on from NZ_JBXGLH010000001.1 coordinate 870,149, forward strand.
GTCATTGCCGGTCTCGTGGACACGCCCGTCATCGGCCTGCCGGTGTCGAACGGCTACGGGCACGCGAGCGGCGGCGAGGCCGCACTCTCGGGAATGTTGCAGTCGTGTACCGTCCTCTCGGTCGTGAACATCGACGCGGGGTTCGTGGCGGGCGGACAAGCCGGTCTGATAGCGCGCGCCGTCGGTGCGGCGCGGGAGGAGAAGGCGGAAAAGTAGACTAGGGTCGATGTTCAGGCGGACCGCGTTCTGTTGTCTCGACGTTGACGACGAACGCTAACCACCGTGAGCGGGAGGAGAATCACGAGCAAGACCGCCAACCCAGCGGTGGCGAACTCCAGTTCGAAGAACTCCGTGACGGCGAGGTACGCCCAGAAGAACGCGTACCCGACCCCCGTAACGAGGGAGATTCGGGGTGCACCTTGGACATACCTACCGTAGAGCATGACGAGTTGCGCGACGAAGCTAAACGCCGCGAAGCCGACGAGGAAGGAATTCATCGCTCGCACAATGGGATTCACTTCGCATAGTTGTTAGTGTTCCAATGTTCTCCGAAGAAGAAATAGTCGGGGTTCGTCGGGGGTCGGAGTTCTCCGGGATGAGATTCGAGAGTCATTGAACTGTAGCATCGGGACGACAGTCACTAGGGAACACGACCGCACCGCGTGCGGACGGGCGGCCGGAACCGCACGGCCGCCCGTCCTCGGGTCCCCATACCTCCCCGGGCGCTCAAGCGAGGTTGCGAGGCAACCTCGCTCTCGCCGCGCGTCCTGTTGGTTGTGCGGCCTGCTGGTTGTCGGGAGACTGACGAGCGAAACCGAAATCAAAAATAGAGAACTCAGTTCGAGACTGTGATTTTCTCTTCAGCGCCCAGCGCTTCCACGACCAGTTCGGCCACGTCCACGATTTCGATGTCGTCCTCGTAGCCGCCGGTCTTCCGGCCGTCCTCGTACATCGTCATGCACATCGGGCAGGCGACGACGAACTTCTCGACGCCGCTCGCGGCGTCGGTGTCTTCGAGGGCTTCGCGGATGCGCTCCTCGCTCGGTTTGGAGGTCTCCTCGAAATCCATCCAGAGGCCGCCGCCGCCGCCGCCACAGCAGAAGGAGTTGGCGCGGTTGCGCGGCATCTCGTCCAGCGTACAGCCGGTTCCTTTGACGATTTCGCGGGGGGCCTCGTACTCGTCGTTGTAGCGGCCGAGGTGGCACGGGTCGTGGTACGTGACGGTGTAGTCGAGTTCGGTGCCCGAGAGGCCCATGCGGCCGGACTGGAACAGTTCCTCCACGACCTGCGTGTAGTGGTAGACCGGGGAGTCGAAGTCCTCGTCCATCTCCGGGTACTCGTTTTTGAACGTGTTGTAGCTGTGCGGGTCGGTGCAGACGATTTTGTCGTAATCGCACTCCTCGAAGGCGGCCACGTTGTCCTCGACCAGCATCTCGTACAGGCCCTCCTCGCCGACGCGGCGCACGTCGTTGCCGTCGTTCCGTTCCTCTTCGTAGAGGATGCCGTAGGAGACGTCCGTCTCGTGGAAGATGGTCGCCAAAGAACGGGCGACGCGGCGGTTTCGCTCGTCGTAGGACGGATAGTCGCCGACGTACCAGAGGAACTCCACGTCCTCGTCGCGGGCGTCGGGAATCTCGAAATCGAGTTCCTCGGTCCACTCGGGACGGCGTCGCTCGGGGTCGCCGAACGCGTTGCCGTTCTGGAAGACGTTCATCATCGCGTCCTGCACGTTGACGTCCATCTGGCCGGATTCGGTCAGGCGACGGTTCATCTCCGTGAACGAGGTGAGGTGTTCGATTTCGACCGGACAGGCGTCCATGCAGGCCATGCAGGCCATACAGGACTCCATCGTCTCGCTGTCGATGACGCTGGAACCCCCATCCGCGATGATGGGTTTCTCGTCGGTCACACCGGCGTCCAGATTTTCGCGATACTGTTTCAGGTCGAGAATCACGTCGCGCGGGTCGAGCGGACGACCTGACGCCTTCGCGGGACAGACGGACGAACAGCGGCCGCACTTCGTACAGGCGTCCTGGTCGAGCAACTGTTTCCACGAGAAGTCGTCGATGGAACTCGCGCCGATTTCGTCGGGACTGGCGTCGGAGGGAACGCCCGGCAGGCGTTTACCCGCCTTTTCGTCGCGGGTGACGACGTTGGCGTACGACGACAGCATGTGGAACGGTTTGGCGTACGGAATCGCCGCGATAAAGACGAGCGCGACGAGGGCGTGTGCCCACCAGGTGACGGGATACCACGTCATCGCCATCTCGGGAGTGACGCCCGCCATCGAGAGCAGGTCCTTGACGAACCATCCGACGAAGCTCACCGTCTCGAAGTCCACGTTTCGGACCGTGCTGGTGCCGAGGATGCGCACGCCTTCGGTCAGGTAGCCGCCGACGCCGAGGAGGAACAGGGTCCAGATGAACAGGTCGTCCTCGCGGCCCGTGTGCTTGCCCCAGAGGCGCTCGTTGCGGACCCAGTAGCGCCGGTAGAGCGCCATCGAGACGCCGACGACGAACAGCAGTCCCATCGCGTCCATCACGAGCGAGTACGAGAGGTAGAAGTACCCGACGAAGAACGATTTCTCGCCGCCGAGGAAGTAGTGGGTGAACTTCCGGTAGCCGTCCATGTCGATGGCGAGAATCGTCGTCCCGATGAGCAAGGTGAGAAAGCCCCAGAGGATGAACGAGTGCATCAAGCCGCCGTACAAATCGCGGTTGAACTGCTTTTCGTTCGTGATGACGATTTTCGCCGCACGCGTCACCCGTCCCGGGAGGTCGTCCAACCGGTCGAACCAATCCGTTTCACCGTCGGTGTATCTCGCGAAGCGGTTGTAGACGCCGTAGACGAAAAAGAGGACGGTCACGATGGCGAGGAAGTAGAATATCGCCTCACCCATCAGACCGATCCTCCAGAACGTCGGGCGCGTCGGACCCGCCGCCTCCGCGAGCGCGAAGATTGCCATGTTTTATCAGGAGGAGACGACTTGCTTAAATCTTGCCACCCACCTCACCCGCCGCCGTCGTGCGAGAATGAAAAATCGGTTTGTAGTTTACACGAGCGTCCAACCGAGAAGAGCCGCGACCAAAATCACGGCGAGAACGTCCGCGCTCGAAACCGCAAGACGAGGGAGGGTCGGGTTCCACGCGAAACAGCGGGCGCGGAGCGCGAGCGAGAACGTGTCGGCGCGGTCGAACGCCCGCGACAGTCCCGCCGCGCCGACTACCTCCATCCGGTCGGTGAGCGGACGCTCGTCGCCGAGACGGGCGGCCATGGCGTTCCGAATCGCACGTAAATCGGCCTGCAGAACCGGAAGAAAGCGGAAGACGAAGGCGACGCCCATGCCTAAGAACTGACCGACTCGCCCGGGGACGAGCCATTGAATCGCCGCGCGCGACTCCCGAACCGGCGTCGTTCGGACGTAGGCCGCGCTGACACAGAGAACGAGGAGGACGCGATAGCTCGCCAACGCGGGTGCGAGGGCGTCCACCGGAACCACCCACGGCGGACCGAGCGTGAACGCGGCGAAGGCGGGACCGCCGACGAGGAAGGGAAACAGATACTTGAACTCACGGAGCACCCAGAGCGGCGACGTGGCCGCCCCCACGAGAGCCACGGCGACGACCAACGTCAACAAGGCGAGTCCAACGGGAGTCGTCTTCGCGAGCGCGACGGCCGCGAAGACCGCCTGAAACAGGAGTTTCACGCGCGGGTCGAGTCGTTCGACGAACGCTCCCTGCGAGCGGTAGGCCAGCGTCATGGCGTCTCGATTCCGAGGCGTACGAGTTCGGATGCCGTTTCCCCCGGAGACCCATCGACCACGATTTCTCCGTCACGAAGCGCGATTGTCCGGTCAGCGAGCGACCAGACGTCCCGCAAGTCGTGGGTCACGACGATGATGCCGGTTCCCTCCTGCGAGAGCGTTTCGAGGTGTGACACCACCGACTCCCGGGCCGGGCCGTCCAGTCCGGTGAACGGTTCGTCGAGTACGAGATGGTCGGGTTCCATCGCTAGCGCCCCCGCGATGGCGACGCGCTGGCACTCCCCGCCCGAGAGCGTGTCGATGCGGGCGTCGCGGCGATTCGCCATTCCGACCGCGGACAGCGACGTTTCGACGCGACGGTCGATTTCGTCCCGGGGAAGCCCGAGGTTCTCCGGGCCGAACGCCACGTCCGCACCGACAGTCGCGGAGACGAAGGTGTCTCGCGGGTGTTGAAATACCATTCCGACGCGGGTCCGTGCGGTCACGAGGTCGTCTTCGACCGGCGTTTCGTCGACCAACACGGTCCCTTCGTCGGGCGTGAGGAGGCCGTTGAAATGCCGGACGAGCGTCGTCTTCCCGCTCCCGTTCGGCCCGGAAATCACGACGAACTCCCCGTCCGGAATCGTAATCGAGATGCCGCCGAGCGCCGCCGCGTCACCGAACCGGTGGACGAGGTTTCGCGTCGTTATCATTCCGCCGTGACGCGGTCACTCCGGACGATGCCGACCGCGGCGGCGATTTTGAACGCCTCGAAGGGGATGAACGCCACCGCCGAGAGGGTGAACGCCTCGGCGAGCGCGTAGTTGCCGAAGTAGGAGAACCCGACGGTCCCGAAGGCGTAGATGATGGCCGTTCCGACGACCATTCCGCCGACGAGGCGGAAAACGCCGGCCCGTTTCGGGTCGTGGAGCGTCAGTCCGTCGTGGACGATAGCGCCGATGGCGAACACGGCGAAGGGGTACGAGAGGAGGTACCCACTGGTGAGGCCACCCACGACATCGACCAATCCGGCGGAGCCACCGGCGAAGACCGGTGCGCCGACAGCACCCGCGACGAGATAGAGGACGAGCGACGCGGACCCCCAGAGCGGTCCGAGGAAGATACCCGCGAGGAAGACGCCGAGTACTTGAAGCGTGACCGGAATCGCCGGAGCGAGCGGATTCGGGAACGAGACCTGTGCGAACGCGCCGACGATGGCGGCGAACAGCGCTGTTCGCGCGATGTTCCCGACGGTTTGCTCGCCGACCAGTTCGACCGACCCAGTTTCGGTGGACATGAAATAGGGTCGCTCGTCAACCGCCATGATAACTTCGGTTGACGGCGCTGCTTGTTTCAGCCAACGGAACGAAACTTCACGCGCTGCCCAACAGGTTTTTATATGTACCGAGCATCAGGTACGCGCTATGAATAAGAAGACCGAGGAGCTCCGTGACATGTTCCTCGATATGACGGACGAAGAGGCAGTCACAGAAAGACAGGAGGAAACGCACGGGTCACTCGGCACGGAGGAGAAAGTCGAAGAGCAGTTGCTCGGCGTCGTGGCCGAGATGCGCGAGCGTTACGGGTTCGACACGAGGCTCAGCGACGAGGAATTGACGACGGTCGTGCGCGGGTTCTACGCCGGAGACGAGGACATCGAAACCGCCGGCGAGCTCGGGGACAAATCCCTCGAAGAAACCGTCAGCAGTGCCCGAATCGACCTCCACCTCTTCCGGATGTCGGACACCGAAGCGCCGTTCGAAATCGAGGCGCTTCGAACGCTCGTCAGAAGGGACGCGACGACGGCCGACTGCGCCAAGGAACTCGGTGTGGAGGAGGCGACCGTTCGGCGCTACAGGCGTGTTATCGAAGCGAAGGCCGAAGCACGGGCGGTGAATCAGCAATACGTCAACGAGTTCGAGAACATCCTACAGGACCGAGAGATATCCGATAGGATGACAAGTGATATCCAACAGGACGGGTTGGACGACGCCACCGACGGGATGGAGACGAACGTTTCCTTTTAAACTGATCGTATTTCATCCGTCGTCGGACGGTCAGAGAGATTCGAAGACGAACCGCTAGGCTGCGCTATGACTCGTCGATAGCAACTCACCACTCGGTGAGGCGCTGCGTGGAATCGTGCCAGTATAGGAACGTCGTGCCGACGAGCGAGAACACGAGCCAGCAGACGATTATTATATAAATTCCCTTCATGACATTGAATGACGATGGCGCGCTATTAACAGTTCTCATTCACGGTTCGGCGTTCAACGCTCGATTACCGCCGGAAAGTAAAATCGCTACTCCTGCTTCGGGAGTTTCGTCAGTGTAATGGAGTCGGACGTGGCGTGGACGACGACGTCGTCATCGACGTCCATGTTGACGAGGTCCATGACGTCCGGCGGAATAGTGACGACAACCGACCCCCCCGGATTTTCGGAGCGTTCGGATACCAAGCGGATGTGCTCTCTCTTCCTGTTCGTCGTCGTCTAGGAAGCGTAAATGTGGAATGTTCACCATCGATTCACCTCCCCTCGGGATAGACGCCTTATCGGCAAAAGTACGACGTTCGTTTACGAAATCGTACTTTGTCAGGGAAAAGTAACCGGACGAGTACCGAGTCAGAAAGAATCCAATTTCTAGAACGGACGACGGCGATAAGTGAAAACATCACCTTCGTCTACTCGGGGGAAACAGTATGGCAACAACGGAACGAATAGTTGAGCGTGAGGAAACCTACACCCCACGAACGTACAAAGCGGGTGGCTTCCTGCTGATGTTAGCAGGGGTCATCGGTGCCATCGTCGGCCTCGGACTGCTCATCACTGGCGCTGGCGTACCACTCCTCGGTTTGGGTGGTCTCGCCGCCGGAGTCGCCGGCGGTGTCATCCTCGTGTTCTCGGTTATCGAGTTCGCGGGCGGCGCGTCGGCGTTCAGAGGTCGTAACTGGTACGGAAGTATGACCGCAGGCGTGCTCGGGTTGGTAACGTTCTTCACGTTGCCCCTCGACCTCATCGGCACGTTCCTCATCGCGCTCGGTGAAGGACAGTTCGACCACGCGGAAGAAGAGAGGGTGGAAGAAGAAGTCACGCCCGTCGAGTAATTCGACCCGCCATCCGACCGTACGAGGTCATTTTTATACGGAACGAAACCCGACGAGCGACCGTTATTCCGCGCCGGATTCGACGCTCTTTTCCACCGTATTCGGTTCCGTCTCCTCGTCCAATCGGGTGAGTCTGGCTTTCATGATACGAGTGTTTTCGACCTGTTCGACGTGGAGTCGAACCCCCTCGTAGTCGATGTCTTCACCCTCTTCCACTAATCTGCCCGCACGGTTGAAGATGAACCCGGCGATGGTTTCGAACTCCTCACCCTCGGGGAGTTCGATATCCATGGCCTCGTTCACTTCGTCGATGTTGACCTCGCCGCGAACGATGACGGTGTCCTCGTCGATGCGCTCTATGGGCTCTTCCTCCTCGCCGTCGAGGATTTCGCCGACGATCTCCTCGACCATGTCTTCCATCGTGACGAGGCCTTCCGTCGTCCCGAACTCGTCGATGACGATGACCATCTGCATCCGGTTTTCCCGCATTTCGGTCAGCAGTTCGTCCACGTTCTTGCTCTCGGGGACGTGAAGCGTCGGCTGAATCAGGTTGCTCAGTTTCAACCCGTCCGGCATCGTCTCGCCGTAGTTCTTCTCGCGCACGAGGTCACGCACCGTGACGATGCCGATGACGTTGTCCAAGCTCCCCTCGTAGACGGGAACGCGCTCGTGGCCCGACTGGACGAGGGTTTCGATGGCCTCGTCGATGCTCGAATCCTGCGGAACGGCGGTCATGTCGAGGCGAGGCGTCATGACTTCCTTGGCGATGGTGTTGTTGAACCGGAAGATACGCTGGAGCATCTCGCGTTCGTCCTCCTCGATGACGCCCTCGCGCTCGCCGGTCTGAATCATGTCCTGAATCTCGTCGCGGGTGACGTACGAGGTTTCGATGGCGGACCGACCGCCGGTCACGCGGTTGACCACTCGCGTCAAGTAGTCGAACGTAACGACCAGCGGCAGGAGGAGGTATTCGGAGTACTTGAGCGGTTTTGCGATTTTGAGTGCCCACGACTCCGTGTTCTCGACTGCGTACGATTTCGGCGCGCTCTCACCGAAGAGGAGTACGAGCGACGTGATACCGAACGTCGAGATGAGGACCGCGGCACCGGGATTGTCGAAGTAGATGCCGACGAGTGCCGTGGCGATGGACGACATGGCGATGTTGACGATGTTGTTCCCGACGAGAATCGTGATGAGCAACCGGTGCGGGTCGTTTTTGAGTGACGCGACAGTGTCCGCACCCGACACATCGTCTTCCACCAGCGCTTCGACTCGGTGTTGGGCGAGCGAGAACATCGCGAGTTCCGAGGAAGAGAAGAACGCCGACAGCATTATCAGGAGGACGATGATAATGATGCCACCCCACAGAATGACCGAATCGGAGAGTTGGAAGCCGAACACTCTACCGGGGGGAGCAGTCTGTGCGAGAATAGCCAACATCGTAGAGAGTGTCATTCGATAACCTATCTTGACCATCAACAGGATTAACTCTTTATTCTTTTGCTGTTCCGGATTTGGGGTGAAACTACCGAGAGCGAAGCCCTTACAGGAGTTTCACCCTAAATACCGAGCATGAGTACCGAGACGACAGACCCGGCCATCACGCTGTATCGACTGCAGGCGTGTCCGTACTGCGAACGCGTGGTTCGAGAACTACAGAAGTACGACATTCCCTACCAGTCGCGGTTCATCGAACCGATGCACTCGGACCGAAACGTCGTCAAGCGTATCAGCGGCAAGCGAACCGTCCCGGCCATCGTGGACGAGAACACGGGCGTGACGATGAGCGAGAGCGCGAACATCGTCGAGTACATCGAGAACACCTACGGAGGGGCGGAATAATGGTGGACTTCGACGTGGTGGAACTCGGCGCGGCGGACTACCCGGACGTCGGCGAGACGGCACCGGACTTCACGCGCCCACTCGTCGATGCCGAACTCTGGGAGAACGTCTCCCTGTCCGACATCACGGACGGCGGCAAGACGCTCCTCGTCTTCTACAGCATGGACGGCGCGTTCCCCGCGACGTACGTGTGGAACGAACTGCGTGACCGCGCGTGGGACGACGAGTACGACGTGCAGATAGTCGGTCTGTCGATTTCGACGCCGTACGAACACAAGACCCTCATTCAGGAGCGGGGCATGGAGTATCCCCTGTTCAGCGACCCCGCGAACGACGTCGCCGAGGCGTACGGCATCGAGAACGATTTGGACGGAATGGAGGGCATCAGCGAACCGCGACCGGCGATGTTCCTGCTGGGCGAAGACCGAACGGTCGAATACGCGTGGGTCGCGGCCGAGTGGCCCGACTTCCCGGACTACGACGAAGTGGAACAGGCTATACGGGGCTAGACGGCAGAGGAGGACGCGACGCTTTTTTCGTGTGGGCCACAACTCACGGTATGGACGATACGAGCGACGGAACCGACGCGACCGAAACGGAACTCGACCGAGCGGCGACGGCGATTCGTAGGGGCGAACTCGTCGTCTATCCGACCGAGACGGTGTACGGTCTCGGTGCCGACGCGTTGAAGTCGGCGGCGATAGAGCGGGCGTTCGACGCGAAACACAGGGCGCGCGACAAACCGGTGTCGCTCGCGGTTCCCGACGTGGAAACCGCGAAAAGCTACGTTCGACCGACGAAGCGTGAACTGGCGTTCATGGAGGCGTTCCTCCCCGGACCGGTGACGGTCCTCTGTGAGAAGCGCGACGTCGTCCCCGACGTGCTCACCGGCGGGCGCTCGCACGTGGGCGTTCGGATTCCGGACCACTCGCTCGCGTTGGACCTCCTCGAACGGGTCTCACCCATCACCAGCACGAGCGCCAACGTGAGCGGACGGGCGAGTGCGACCCGCACCGAGGAACTCGACGCGGAGATTCGGGACGCCGCGGCGTTCGTCCTCGACGGCGGCGAAACCGGGGGCACCGGAAGCACCGTCGTGAACGTAGAGCAGGGCGAAATCATCCGTCGGGGTGAGAACGCGGACGAAATCGAGGCGTGGCTAGCCGCCGAAGAGTGACCGCAGCGTTCGGGTTTTGACCCCGCACTCTGCGCGAAACTCGCAGGCGTCACATTTCGAGCGGTTGTTCAACCGCGGCGGCGGACCGTCGAGCGCCCGGGCGGTTCGAAGGACGCGGCGATAGGTCGCCTTCCGGCGGGTCGAAAGGCGAAGTTTTCGAACGACACCGTGGGCAGGATACTCCACGAAGGCGTGTTCGACCGACCGCTCGTGTTCCCACGAGAGCGCCTTCGCTGCGGCAACCGCTCGCACGCTTTGTGGTTCCCAAACGCCCGTCTCGGGTGGTGTTCCGGTGAAGACCATCGACGGTAGCGGGGGGTCGCCGTCGAGGACTTTGTGGACGATTCCCCGGCAGTCCTTTCCCTCGACCAGCGTATCGCGTGTCTCGGGCGAGCGGAGACGGTCCCACGCGTCCAACTCGGTGGCGCGTTTCAGATTCGCCCGGAACCGGGCGGGGGGGACTTCCAACGGAAGGTCCGCGAGTACGGAATCGGACGCGGCGAGGAGGCGGTCGTATTCGAACGCGAGTTGCCGCCGTTCGGCCACGAGGGGCGGGATTTCTATTTCGTTCCCTCGAAGATAGTAGAGTTTCCGGGGGCAGTACGCGGCGGTTTCGAGTTCGCTGAACGGGAGCTTCGTCACGATGGTTCTGGTCGCGGTTTGGTATATAAACCTCGGGTGAGGGAAAGGGGCAAGAGTCTGGACAGTCTCTGTCCGTTCATGAGCGATTTCGATAAGGAAGCGGAGCGGGAGAAACTCCGCCAGCAGTACGAAAACGAGAAGGAGGAGCGAAAATCGACACAGCGGATGAGCGAGCTGCTGTTGCAGGGCGCGACGATGACGGGGAAGCACTGTGACAACTGCGGCGACCCGATCTTCCGAATGAACGGAAACGAGTTCTGTCCGACCTGCCAAGGAGCGGGAGCGAACGCGGAGGCGGAAGCGACGGCGGAGCAGACGGGGAAGGAAGTGGACAGCGAACCCGAAACCACCGGCGAGGCGGCCGAAATACCGGTCGAATCGGGCGAAGAGGCCGAAACGGACGTACGAACGGAAGCGACGACGGAACGGGCGCGGTCGGAACGGACGGGGGAGCCCACGCGTGTACGGTCGTCGAACACGAACCCACCGCAGAGCGTGCCGCGTCAATCCCGGCGTGCACCGCCGAGTCAAGCGGAGGACCCGAGCCGGCGTGAGCGGGCACAGCAGCCGGAAACGCGGGCGTCGGGTGAAGTACGACAGGGTGGAACGGCGGGCGACCTCTCCGTCGCGCGGGAGTCGTTGGTTCGGAAACTGACGACGCTCGCACGGGAGGCCGAGGAGACGAACGACGTCACTCACTCGCGCGAACTGCTGGCCGCGACCCGGGAGGCGGCCGAGGCGCTTGCCGCACTCGACCGAGCGAACCGTTAAGCCGAAACCGGCCGACAGTCATCCCATGGACGTACTGGTCCCTATCGACGGCACCGAGGGCAGTTTTCGGGCGCTCACGTTCGCGGCGGAGTTCGCCCGGAAGTTCGACGCGGCGCTGCACGTCGTGCATTTTTCCGACGAAGCGACACCGGCGACCGACGAGATACTCGAACGTGCCCGTGAGGTGCTCGAATCGGCGGGTGTCGAGTCGAACCCGGAGCTATCGACCGACATGCAGTTGGAGTTTCGACCGGCGGAGCGAGTCGGGGAAAACATCCTCGAATTAGTGGAGGAAAACGATTACGACCACGTCATCATGAGTCATCGCGGATCGGGGACCATCGAACGGGCGATTCTCGGGAGCGCCGCCCAGGCGATCGTCCGCGCCGAAACGGTCCCGGTGACTATCGTTCCGTGACCGATTGACACTTCACCTCGGCGTCTCGCTTATTCGGCAGGTCGAACCAGTGCAGTGCGAAAGCGAAGTCCGGGTTGAAGTCCGTCGGGAACGCTCCCTCCGTCACGTCGTGTTGTGGTTCGCCGTACAGTTCCTGTTCGCTGGTCGATGGACCAGTCTCGTGCTGTGGCTTTCCGTACCGGTACTCGACTTTCCACTGTTCCTCGTCATCCTGCCTCGTGAGGCGGGGTAACATAGTTTACTCTCATCCGGGTAAACAGCAGGAGGGGATTTAACCTGGTTCGACCGTTCACCCCGTTTATGCGTCGTCATCGACGCCATACGAGCGGCAAACGGTGCAATATAGGCCGCGATGACTGAGGGTGTGCAAATAGATACCATACAGCACCCCCGTGTCCCGGTAAGCACTCCTTACGAGTCGTACTCGCTTCCGATGATCTCACGAATTCTGTCGGCGGTTATCTCGCCGACCCCCTCCGTCTCCATAAGGTCGCCTTTCGACGCGGTCATGACGGCCTGAACCGTTCCGAACTCGGAGAGCAACGCCCGAGCGGTGACCGGACCGATGTCCGCGATGGAGGCGACGACGTACTCCTGCTGTTCGGGGAGCGTCTTCGCGTGTTTGTCCCCGTGGACCGAGATTTCGCGTTCGGAGACCTCCTGTTCGCGTGTGGCGATGACTTCGAGCAGGTCGGTCGTGTCCTTTTCGTCCTCGGTTCTGAGAACGCTCGCGCCGAAATCGACCGCGAGGGACGAAATCGCCCCCCGAATCGCGTTCGGGTGGATGTTTCGCTCCTCGTAGAGGCCGTCGCCCTCGATGATGACGACCGGACGGGCGTAGTGTCGGTTGATATCGCCCACCTGCTCGAACATCGAACGGTCGCTTCCGACGAGCGTATCGAGGAAGTCGCTCACCGACTTCCGCTCGACCGCGACCCGGTCGCTCAACACGTAGTCACCGACCGCGAGCGTTTCGAGTCGGACGTCGACGCCCTCCCGAGCGGAGAGGTCGCGGGCGATGTTGGCGTCGAGTTCGCGCTGGTCGGCGACGATTTCGACGGCGTCGGAGTTGTCGCGTTTGCGCGCCGTCGCCACGACGCCGTCCGGTTCCGCCGCGTCGTCGTTCGTATCCTCGTCTTCGTCGTCCGCGTCGTCCGCCGCTTCCGTGTCGAACTCCTGTAGCCCGTGGCTCACCTCGCGTTTCGTCCCGCCGTCCGCATCGCCGAACGACCCGAGCGTCTGCTGTGAATCGTCGAGTTCCTCCTCGACTTCCTTCGCGACGCCCTTGAGTTTGCGTAGCTCTTCTTCCATCTCGTCCTCGCGGCGTTTGGAAATCCAAAAGTACGCCTCGTCGCGGGTGTCCTCGGCGAGGAGGACGACGACTTGTCCCCGTGCCTGCCGCCCGGTTCGACCCTTCCGCTGAATCGACCGCACCGCCGTCGGGACGGGTTCGTAGAACAACACCAAATCGACTTCGGGCACGTCCAACCCCTCCTCGGCGACGGACGTGGAGACGAGCACCTCGAACTCGCCCGCCCGGAACTTGTCGAGGGCTTCCTGCTGTTCCTTCTGGGTCATTCCGTCGCTGCCGTCCTTGTCCCCCTGTCCGACGAACCTCCGGGCGGTCAACTGATTCCCGAGTTCGTCGTTGAAGAAGTCCGTCAGGGTCTCGGCCGTGTCACGGGATTCGGTGAAGACGATGATACGCTCGCCGCCGTTCAGTCCCAAGGTTTCGGCGACGTAGGTCCTGACCTTCCGGAACTTCGGGTGCCTACCCTCGTACTGCACCGCCTTCCGCATCGCCTCCTGTACCTTCGGTTCCGAAACCATGCGTTGGCTCGCCTTCGACGCGCCGGACGAGCGGGCCGAGTTACGCTGGCGCTCGAAGTACCGCCGGAGGGATTCGACGCTCTGGGTTTCCGCGAGTTCGACCGCCCGACGGAGTTTCATCACCTCCGCGTGTGCGGACATTCCCTTGTACCCTTCCGACTGGTCGTTGTCGATGAGTTTCTGTAACTGCCCGCGGACCTTGTTCAGGTCCTTCTGCGAGACGTCCGGGCGCGTCGTGTTGATGACGCCGAGGCTCTTCAGGCGCTCCAACCGGTCCGAGATGACCTCGTTCAGCGCGTCCCGAATCTCGATGATTTCGTCGGGGAGTTGCACGCGAACCCACTCGACTTCGGTGTCGTGGGTGTACGTCGAGACGTCGCTGTCTTCCTCCGTCATCACTTCGACTTCGTGCAGTCCGAGGTTCTCACAGACCTCCAGAATCGATTCCTTGTCGCCGCCCGGCGACGCGCTCATTCCGGTGACGAGCGGGTCGTTCGCGTCCGCGTGGTAGCGCTCCGCGATGTAGTTGTATGCATAATCACCGGTCGCACGGTGACATTCGTCGAAGGTGACGTGCGTCACCGGTCCGAGGTCGATTCGCCCGCCCACGATATCGTTTTCCACGACCTGCGGCGTGGCGATGATGACCTTGGAGGACTCCCAGAGTTTCGAGCGTTCGGCGGGTCGAACCTCGCCGGTGAACACGACTATCTCCTCGTCCGGAATCGAGAGGGCTTCACGATAGAAGTCGGCGTGCTGGTTCACCAGCGGTTTCGTCGGCGCGAGAAGGAGCGATTTCCCGCCCACGTCGTCGAACCGTTCGGCCGTGACGAGCAGGCTGACCGTCGTCTTTCCCAGTCCGGTCGGGAGACAGACGAGCGTATGGTCGTTCCGTGCTGTTCCGGCGAGTTGAATCTGGTAGAGTCGCCGCTCGATGAACGAGGGCGAGAGATAGGGGTGTTCCACGTAGTTCGTTGCTGCGTCCGTGGTCGCCATTCGTCGTGAGTTTGGTCGTCATTCGGTTAAAGCGTTCGCGTCGTGGGGTGAAAGTGGAGCGTCGGGGACAAAAATCAGACCATCGGTGGCAGGTACCGCAACGCGACGAAGATGGCCACGGCGGCCCCGATGGGAATCGTGAGGTTGTCGTCGATGACGTAGCCCGCGATGACGGGTTTGACGCCGTCCGCGAGCGTCGCGGTGACTGCGCCGAGAACCGCGGCGGGCAGCGGCAGGCCGAGCACCGACGCGATGAGGACACAGACCGCGAACGTCACCAACAGGGTATGAACTGCCTTGATGCCGAGTTCCCCCGACCCGATGAGGCCGCTGATGGGGTCGGCGATGGTCAACATGAGCATCGCCGGGATGGCGATTCGCGGTTCGAACACCCACGCCGTCGCGGTCATGCCGAAGAAGTAGAGGGCGTACCCCGCGAGGTTGTCCTGTTCGTAACTCCGCGTGAGTTCGTCGTAAATCTGCCAGTCCAAGCCGACGAGCAGGCGAATGATTTCGAGGACGAGCGCAACCCCGGAACCGAGGAGGAGAATCCAGCGCAACTGCTCCCACTGTAACAAACCCAACAGGTACAGTGCCGGGAGTCCGGTCCCGCTGACGTGTACCAGTCTGCGCTTGACTTCACCCGACACGGTTACTGGTTCTGGAGCGGCGTACCCGCGAGGTCTTCGAACGCAGTGTCGCCGTCCTTGAGCGACGACAGCAGGTCCGGCAGGTCGGCGGCATCGACGCGGACCTGTTCGGTCGAATCGCGTTCGCGGAGCGTCACCGTGTCGTCTTCCACGCCTTCGTAATCGACGGTGACGCAGAACGGCGTGCCCACTTCGTCCTGTCGTCGGTATCGACGGCCGATGTTACCCGAGTCGTCGTAGGTCACGTCGAACCCGTTCGTCCGGAGTTCGGCCGCGATTTCGTGGGCTTTCTCGCCCATGCCGTCCTTGTCCATGAGCGGGAAGACGCCGACGGTCGTCGGCGCGATTTCGGAATCGAGCGCCAGTCGCGTCCGCGTCTCGCCCTCGATTTCGTCCGTCTCGTAGGCGTGGTCCAACACGGTGTAGAGTACCCGGCCGACACCGATGGACGGTTCGACGACGTGCGGCGTGATGTGCTCGCCCGACTCCTTTACCTCCTCGACGCTGAAACCCGTCTTTTCCACGGGGACGGTGTACGATTCGCCGTCGGCTTCGACCGTCACTTCGTCGCCGTCGAACGCGGTTCGGTCGCGTTCCGCGAGGGTCTGGAGCGCCTCGGCGATGTCGGCGGCCGCGCCGCCGAACTCGGGACCGAGATAGCTCATGTCGGGTTCGACCACCGCTCGTTCGACCACTTTCGGTTCGTCGTACTGCCGGAAGACGGTGAAGTCCTCGTCGGAGTGTTCGCCGTGGTTCGACAGGTCGTAATCGCTCCGGTAGGAGTAGCCCGAAATCTCTATCCAGTCGCCGTCGATTTCGGCTTCGGCGTCCCAACAGTCGCTCGCGTAGTGGGCGCGTTCGCCGGAGAGGTGTTGGCGGAAGCGGAAGCGCTCCATGTCCACGCCGATTCGTTCGTACCACTCCTGACCGACGCCGAGGTAGTAGGCGACCCAGTCGCTGCCGATGATTCCCTCGTCCACCGCCTCGCCGATGGTGGTGTGGAGATACTCGCCGTCCGCGTCGTTCTGTGCGGGGGCGGAGTACAGCGTCACCTCCACGTCCTCGACCAGATGGAGCGGCGGTTCGTCCGTCTCGGGGTCGATGAACTGTTCGAGTTCGGCCTGCGTGAACTCGCGGACGCGGATGATGGACCGCCGCGGACTGATTTCGTTCCGGTAGGCCGTACCGATTTGTGTGATACCGAACGGAAGCTGGTTGCGGGCGTACTCCTTGAGTCGCGGGAACTCCACGAAGATACCCTGTGCCGTCTCCGGGCGCAGGTAGCCGGGTTGGCCCGAACCCGGACCGATGTCCGTCGAGAACATGAGGTTGAAGTCCTCGACCGGTTCGCCCGCGAGCGGCGTGTCACAGTTCGGACAACGAAGGTCGTTGTCGGCGATGAGGTCGCCGACTTCGTCCAATGGAAGCGCTTCGGCGTCCTCGATGTCAGTGTTGTCCTCGATGAGGTGGTCTGCGCGGTGGCTTTCGCCACACTCGGGACACTCGACCAGCATGTCGTCGAAGCCGTCGAGGTGGCCGGACGCCTCGAAGACGGGTTCGGGCATCACCGTCGGCGCTTCTATCTCCCGGTGGCCCTCCTGTATCTGAAACCGGTCGCGCCACGAGTCCTCGATGTTCCGCTTCAGCGCGGCACCCTGCGGACCGTAGACGTAGAAGCCCGAGACGCCGCCGTAGGCTTCCGAGGACTGGAAGAAGAACCCTCGTCGTTTGGCCAGTTCGACCAAATCGGTCATTTGAGCGCCTCCAGCAGGTTCACGTCGCGCACGATGCCGACCAGCAGGTCGCCGCTGACGAGAGGAATCTGTTCGATATCGTTCGTCAACATCGTCTGTGCGACCTCGCGCGCGGTCTTGTTCTTCGAGACCGTCACCACGTTTTCCGTCATGAACTCGCTGACGGGGGCGGACGGAATCTGGACGTTCCGCGTGGGGATGTAGCTGTTTCCGACCGATTTGATTCCCTCCCACATCCACGCGTCGTCCTCGTTCGCGATACTGCCCCCGGTGTCGTCCTCGCCTTCGACGACCTGCGCGACTTCGATGATATCGACCTCCGTGAGGATACCCGTCATCTCACCATCGTCGCCGAGCGTGATGGCGTAGGGGACGTTCGCGTAGTAGATTTCGCGTTCGGCGACGGTCAGCGGCGTCTCGGCGTAACACGTGTTCACGTCGGGACTCGCGAGTTCGCCGACCTTCGTATCGCCGTCGGCTTCGTCCTCGGCGATGGCGCGAACCACGTCCGTCACCGTGACGATCCCTTCGAGTTCACCGTCCACGACTGGGACGCGGCGGATTCGTTCGTCCAGCATCAGGGCGGCGACGTCCTCGATGGAGGTATCCTGCGTCGTCGTCGCCACGTCCCGCATGAGCATGGCGAGTTGGTCCTCGTCGGGGTGTTCGATGAGGTCATCGCGCGAGATGAGACCGCGATACTGCTCGCCGTCGTCGGTCTGTTTGACGACCGGCACGGAGGAGAACGAGCGTTCCTGCAAGTATTCGAGCACGTCGTCGCGCGTGCCCGGAAGCTCGACAGTAACTACGTCTGACCGGGGTGTCATCGCTTCGGCAACGTTCATATCCGCGGGATACGGTTTCACCCTTCTTGTACCCTACGAACCACCGGGGGAGGAAAAACGAGCGAGCGGCGAGAAAATCGGGCATCGACGCGGCGGGACGCGACTACTCGTCATCGCCGACGTTCGCTTCGACGACGTAGTTCTGGTACTTTTCGGGGTCGGGGAAGAACTTGGTGTGGTCGTCGTGGCGGAACGTTCCGTGAACCATGCCGTCCAAGGTCTGGACGTGGCTGAACATCTCCTCTTCTCTCACCGCGGTTTTCACGAGCGGCGGGGCGTGCATCATCTCGTATGTCCCCGCGATGAGAATCGCGGTTTGGGTGTCGGGGTCGAGGAACTGCGTGAGCATGAACACGCGCGATTCCATCTCCTTGCGGAAGACCTGATACTGCGGGAACGTACCCTCCTCGACCGCTTCGCGGAAGTCATCGGCGTAGTTGTCCGGGATGACGTAGACGAGACCGAATCGGTCGGTATCGCCCGCCTCAGGACCTTCCGGTGCGGTGTGACTGGCGGGAACTTTGACGACGTCCCACCCCTCGGATTCGAGGTCGTCGGCCATCATGTTCATGTCTTCGAGCGTCATTCCCCACGCGTCCTTCTCCGCGTCCGCGTTCGCCGCGATTCGCTCGGCATAGTTGCCTTCATCGTCGCCGGTTTCTGGCATACCGCGATGTCAGGTGCCGAAGCGGTAAAAACTGTTGTTACACGCCAACGCCGAACACGGCTTCCATGAGGAACGACGTGAGGAGGATGGCGACGCTGGCGAGGAACAGTTTCGCGCCGGGCGGGAACCGCTCCTCGGGGGGAATCGAATAGCGCGAAAGCGGCGGCAGTCGCTGCACGGCGGACTGAAATCGCGTCTCCTCGCGCGAACCGACGACTTCGCCGGTCTTCTCGTTGCGCTCGATTTCGATTTCGTCGCCGGATTTGTCCACGTTCCACGCTCGGGACGGACGCAACTGAAACGCGCCGTATCCGAACAGCACGAAGCCGACCAAGAACAGGAAGTATTTGATGCCGAGCAGGCCACCGCCGAGCGGGAAACTCACGACGCCCCCGATGGCGAACGCCACACCGGTCACTACGATGGCGTAGACGAGTGCGTCGAGCACCTGTCGTCCCCGTCGTGGAGACCGGTCCAGCGAATCCATTACCGCATCGTGTACGGCGTGAACTCGTCAGGCTCCTCGTAGTCGTCGAGGTGGCGGTGACAGTGGCTGAAGCGACCGGAGTCGCTCACCACGTTGTCGCCGGGCGAGTCCGAATCACAGACGCTTCCGAACACGTCGCGCAGGTACTCGCGAGCCTGCTGTTCGTCGTTGTTCTCGATGTAGCCCGATGCCTCGTCGATGTGCTGTTGGACGTTCCGCGGGATGGTGACGTCGGCGAACAGTTCCTGTTGAATTTCCCCGATGTCGGAGAATCGCGTCTCCATGCCGAGGAGCTCTTTCACTTGGTCCGTCACCGACCGGTCCGCGCGTGACCGTGCGCGGACGACTTCGCGGAAGATTTCGATGTTGAGCCAGAGTTCGTCGTCCACGTTTTGGAACTCCTCGGGTCGAATCTTCATCGGGCATCGCGTGCTGAACGGGCATCCCTTCGGCGGGTCGCGGGGACTCGGGGGCGTTCCCCGAAGCGTGACGCGTTCGCCGCGACTCGTCGGGTCGGGGTCCGGAATCGCCGAGAGGAGCGAAATCGTGTACGGGTTCTTCGGGTTCTCGAACAGTTCCTCCGCCGGTCCGAGTTCCATGATGTGACCGAGATACATCACCGCCACGCGGTCACAGATGTGCCGAACCACGGAGAGGTCGTGGGCGATGAACAGGTAGGTCAGGCCGAACTCGTCCTGCAAGTCTTCGAGCAGGTTGAGGATTTGGGCCTGCACGGACACGTCCAACGCCGAAACGGGTTCGTCCAGCACGATGAACTCGGGTTCGAGCGCGAGCGCGCGGGCGATGCCGATACGCTGGCGCTGCCCGCCGGAGAACTGGTGGGGGTATCGGTAGTAGTGTTCGGGCTGCAACCCGACCACGTCGAGGAGTTCTCGGACGTGCTGACGGCGCTCCCGTGGGGTCTTCCAGTCGTGAACGTCCAGCGGTTCGCGGATGATTTCACCGACCGTCATCCGGTCGTTGAGGCTGGATTCGGGGTCCTGAAAGACCATCTGGCTGTTGCGTCGCCAGTTCTTGAGGTCCTTGCCCGACAGTTCCGTAATGTCGGTGCCGTCGAACAGCACCTCGCCGGAAGTCGCCTGCTCCAACTGGATGAGCGTTCGGCCGAGCGTCGATTTCCCACAGCCGGATTCGCCGACGAGTCCGAGCGTCTCGCCGCGACTGATTTCGAGCGAAACACCGTCGACGGCCTTGACGGGGGTCGAATCGATGAGACCGCCGTCGCCGTAGTAGGTCTTCAGGTCGTTTATCTCGACGAGCGTCTCGCCTTCGGAGACGGAAGTGGATTTACTCTGTTGTACTTCGCTCATAGTTCCTCCTCAGTTTCGCTTTCGGCATTTCGATGCACGTCGATGGCTTCGGATTGCGATACGTCTTCGGGGTACAGCAGACACGCCGCCGTGTGGTCATCCGCCTCACCGTTGACTTCGACGGGGACCGGATGGACCTTGTCACACGAGTCGAACGCCTCGGAACACCGAGGGGCGAACCGGCAGTAGGTCGCCGGTTCGTTCGGCGTCGGAACGTCGCCCTCGATGGTGACGAGTCGGTCCGAGTCCGGGTTGTTCCCGGGAATGCTCCGAAGAAGTCCCTGCGTGTAGGGATGTCGTGGGTTTTCGAACAACTCCACGACGGGCGCACTCTCGACGATTTCGCCCGCGTACATCACGTTCACGCGGTCCGCGATTTCCGCGATGACGCCCATGTCGTGCGTGATGAACATGATGCCGAGGTCGCGTTCCTCCTGAAGTTCGTCGAGGAGTTCGAGGATTTGAGCCTGAATCGTCACGTCGAGCGCCGTCGTCGGTTCGTCACAGATGAGGAGTTCGGGGTCACAGGCGAGCGCCATGGCGATGACCGCGCGCTGACGCATCCCGCCCGAGAACTCGTGGGGGTATTCACGAATCCGCCGTCCCGCGTCCGGGATACCAACCGCTTCGAGCAGGTTGATGGCTTCCTTGGTCGCTTCCGTTCCCGTCAGTCCCTGATGGAGACGGAGCGACTCCTTGATCTGGTTTCCGACGGAGTACACGGGATTCAGACTCGTGAGGGGGTCCTGGAACACCATCGCGATGTCGCCGCCGCGAATCTGTCGGTACTCCTTTTCGCTCTTCGTCGTCAACTCCTCGCCCTTGAACCGGATGCTTCCGTCGAGGATGCGACCCGGCGAGTCGACGAGGCCCATGATGGAGCGTGCGGTGACGCTCTTTCCGGACCCGGATTCGCCGACGATACCGACCGTCTCTCCGGGCTTGATGTCGAACGAGACGCCATCACAGGCCCGGATGACTTCCTTGTCGGTGAAGAAGGCCGTCTGAAGGTTCTCGACGCTGAGAATCGGCTCCATGTCGGCCATCGAGGAGACGCGCTGGCGCGACGCCATTATGCGCCACCTCCGGTCGCGGCGACTTCGGCACCGGTGTCGTCGCCGGTTTCGCTCTGTGGGTCGACGGCGTCGCGGATGCCGTCACCGAGCGCGTTGAAGGCGGTGACGACGAACACGATGAGGATACCCGGAATGAGCGAGATGTGCCACGAGGGACCCGCCACGTACCCCTGTCCGAGGCTCACTGCACGTCCCCATTCGGGCGTAGGTTGGTTGATGCCGAGGCCGAGGAACGACAGTCCCGCTATCGCGATGATGATGCCGCCGAGGGTCATCGAGGAGTAGACGAGCAGATAGCCGAGGATGTACGGTGCCATGTGCTTTTTCATGGTCGTTATCGGACTCTGTCCGAAACTCTTCGCCGCGTCGATCCACTCCTGTTCCGCCACTTGGAACGCCGGACCGCGCACCGCACGCCAGAGGAACGGCCATCCCGTTCCGGCGAACAGCAACGCAAGTAAGAGCCCACCGTTGTAGACCCCCGCAATCCACGTGTCCTGGAAAACGGCCGAGAGCATGATGAGGAGCAGGAGGCGCGGGAGCGACATGAGCGAGTCACCGACGATGACGACGCTAAGGTCGACGAGCCCTTTGTAGTAGGCCGTCAGCAGCGCGAACGCCGTCGCGACGAGGCCGCTCACCGCGATGGCGGTGACGCCGATGAACAGCGAGACGCGAGCGCCATGCACCATGAATGTGTACAGGTCCTTCCCGTTCGGTAACGTACCGAACGGGTGCCATCGACCGTAGTCGTCGTAGGTCATCGGGCCGACGTTACTCGACCCTTCCGACGCCGAACCGAGGTTCGCATCACCGATGGTTATCTCCTCGACTTGGTTGGTGTCCTTGTCGAGGTAGTGCACGCTGTAGGAGTACGGGTTTTCGATGTTCCGCTCGATGGTCGTCGTCCCCAGTGACGGGGCGAAGATGGCCATCACGACGAACATGAAGATGACGACGAACCCGAACAGTCCCCACGAGTGGCGACGGAACCGGTTCACCATGTCGTCACGCGGGGTCCAGTCGGCGTACCGATAGTGCTGCCGGAAGGTGAGGTAGCCGCGCCATATCCAGTACAGGAAGGCGAGGGAGTAGGCATAGATGAGGACGGTACGAATCCCCCACACGATAGCCGGGGAGAGCCCGAGGAACGTCCCTTTCCAGCCACCTTGTGGCGACTGCCACCCGGTGTTGTCGAATATCTCCCTCGATAGGAGCGTCGGCAAGTTCGCCAGCGCGTCGCCGAGCGTGGCGAACGGTGCGGCGATGGGTTTGAGGAACGGCAGTTTGTCCATCAGCGATGCCCACGGAACCGCCATTATCATGCCGGACAGGGCACCGAACTCTATCGCGACGAGCAACAGGAATCCGGCGAGCCATAGCATGGCCGGTTGTGGGTTGTCCGCGATTCGTTCACGAAGCGGACGCTCTTCTCGAATGTTCGAATTGGAACTCATATCAGGCGCCTCCATCGTAACCGACCCGGGGGTCGATGAGGGTGTACAGGATGTCCTGTACGATGTTGATTATCACGACGAGCAGGATGAAGATGAACATCAGCGACCCGACGAGCGGCAGGTCGCCGTGAGTGATTGCCTCGAAGAACAGTTTCCCGAGGCCGCTGATGTCGAACACCGACTCGACGAGCACCGAACCGCCGATGAGCAGGAACGCTTCGCCCGTGATGATGGGAACGAGCGGGATGAGCGCGTTCCGGAAGATGTGTTTCCAGACGAGCGAACGCGGCGGGACACCCTTTGCGCGTGCGGTCTCGATGAAGTTCGAGTTCACCGTCTCCAACACGGCGGTCCGGCCGATACGCATCTCGTTCCCCATCGATGCGGAACCGAGGACGATGGCCGCCGGTGCGATTTTCTTGATAGCCGCCAGAAGTCCGTGTGGGTTCGTCAATTCCTGTGGGTCGTTGAACGGAACACCGATGACGGTGGTGTGGACGAGCCAGTTCTGCCAATCGAATCCGAACAGAACGTTTTCGGAGTCCGCAAGGACGGAGAGGAATATGACGGCCAACCAGAAGTTCGGCATCGCACGCCAGACGATACCGCCGAACGAAGCGAAGTAGTCGCTCCACGAGTTCGGGTTGAGTCCGGCGTAGAATCCGAGCGGGATACCGACGAAGACGGCGATGAGGACCGACCAAAAGCCCAACCAAATGGTTCGCGGGGCGTATTCGATGATGAGCGAAGTCGCCGTGCGGTCGGGGAACAGCACCCACGACTTGCCCAAGTTGAAGGTGAGCATGTTGGTCATGTAGTCGATGTACTGTGCCCACAACGGCTGGTTAAGGCCGAGTTGATTCTTGATCTGCTGGTATGCCTGCGGGTCTCCGGTCGGCCCGAGGATTGCTCCAACGGGGTCGATAGGACCCATACGGAGGACGATGAACGTTATCGTCATTCCGAATATCAGGATGGGAACGGACAGGAGCAGTCGACGACCAAAGTAGCGCCATCGACTCATGCCGTCCGGTTCACCTCCTGCTCAAGCGTAATCGTGTCGTGCGGTAGGTTGCACCCAATGGTAACCGCGTTCATGGCTGATACGGATACGTATTTTGCGTTCCTCTCATTATGTCTTGCGATAGCATTACCGCCATTTTCTGGACATAGACACCGCTAACGGGACGGAAAAAGAAATATGAACGACTGTCTGCCGTTATTTGTTCCGTTCGCTCAGCTTGACCTTATTGTACATCTGGCGACTGTAGCCAGCGCCACCGAACTTCGGCGCGTCGACCCATTCGAAGGCGAAGCGCTCGGAGAGACCGTGGTACATGTTGAGGAAGGTGACGTCCTCCCAGTTGGCCTCTTCCATCTTGACGTAGGCCTCTTGCCGGGCCTTCATCTCCTTGTCCGTCGGACCGCTGTTGTTCTGAATCGTCTCCCACGCCTTCGTCGCCTTCTTCGCGGCGGGCGTACCCGACCAGTTCGTGTACGACTGCGGCGAATCCTTCGACGTGTCGGTCAGCGGCGGGTAGAGCAGGCCGAGGAAGTTGTCCGGCTTGGGCCAGTCCATGATCCATCCGAGCGAGTAGGCTTCGAGCTTACCCTGACGACCCTGCTGCAGCAGCGTGGAGAACGCCGTCTTTTGAATCTCCATCTCGATGTGTGCCGACTGCAGCTGGTCGCGGAGGAGTCCGGCCAGTTTGGGCCACGTCGAAGAGGACTTGTAGACGGTGAAGGTGAAGCTGAACTTGTTGTTCTGGTCGTAGCCAGCGTCCTCCATCACCTTCTTCGCCTTTTCGAGGTTGGACTCGTTGTAGCTGTACGGGTACTTGCTCTCGGCGTGGCTCTTGTACTTCGGCGCACCGCCGGGGTAGATCATCGGGGGCGTGAGGTGGTATGCCGGTGCACCACGGCCCTTGAACACTTCCTCGACGATGGTTTCCTGGTTGGCCGCGTAGGCGACGGCCTGACGGACGGCCTTCGGAACCGCCGCTGTGTTGAAGCCCATGTAGTAGGTGTTGATGGTCGATACGCCGAGGTAGTCGAGCGTGTTGCCCTTGACGGGACCGTACTTACCGACCGTCCGACCGAGGTCGTCCGTACTCGTATCGCTGATATTGTCGGCGTTGTATTTGGACGTCGGGATGAAGTGGCTCCCGTAACCCATGTCCGCGTTCTGGCTCACGGCACCGTAGTTGTACATCGCCTCGGAGTTCGAGGAGATCTTCCAGTGGACCGCGTCGACCTTCGCGACGTCACCGTGGTAGTTGTCGTACTTCTCGACTTCGGCGGAAACGTTCGTCTGCCAGTTCTTGAACTTGAACGGTCCGGCACCGATGGGGTTCTTCGTTGCGAACTTGGTCTGTTTCATCTCGCCGTCGTAGCCTTCGATGTCGCCGACGATGCCTTCGGGGACTGCCGCGAAGGACGTGTAGGCGAGCATCTCGAGCGTGGCGTGGAACGGCTTCTCGAGCGTCATCTCGAGGGTGTAGTCGTCCTTCGCCTTGAGTGCGAGCGAGTTCGCCTTTGCGACGGTCAGTTCGTGTTCGCCGTCGTCGTCCGTGTACGTCTTCGTCGTCGTTTCGTGTTTGACGCCGATAGAGCTCAGAATGAAGTACTGCCGACGGGAGTTCTTCGATTCGGCGAGACGCCGCCAGGAGTAAACGACGTCTTTCGCCGTGACTTCCTTGTCGTTGTGGAACTTGACGCCCTCTTTGAGGTGGAAAGTGTATGTCTTCTGGTCGTCGGAAACTTCGTGCCCTTTAGCGAGCTGTTTCTCGACGGCAATCTCCCCGTTCGGATAGTTCATGAGGGAGTCGAAAATCTGCTGAATGATGGTGCCGGACGCGGTGTCTGCCGCTTTCACCGGGTCCAACGTGGTCACCGTCGAGTTCATGAGTTGCAGCGTGTTTCCACCGCTGCTACCGTTACCGTCGCCGTTGCCGTCGCCGTTGCCGTTGCCGTTGCCGTCGCCATTACCGTTACCGTTGTCGTCGCCACCGGTACATCCGGCGAGCGCGACAGCCGATGCCGCACCTCCAGTTGCTTGTAGGAACCGCCGACGGGTCAGGTTGTCAGTATCTGTCATCCACCCTCGGATTGTGTATCATACCGGATAAACTTACCGTTTAGTATTGGCATCGTTACGGTCTTAAGCACGTGGTTTATTGCAGTTCGTAGCCGATTCGGGTATTATGTTGAAGAAATATTTTTCTCAATGGTTGGAAAGAATATAAAATGTGAAAAGGTGACACGTTGGCAAAACTGAACGGGAAACGTGGTGTTATTTTCATGAAATACATCGTTGTCGGCTATTTTACCTGATCTTTCAAGAAGGTCGTATCTCCGGCTAGACCGGCTGTCGGCGTTTCGGTGGCCTTATATCCCTTGGTACACACTCTCAAAGTATGACGCCGGATACGGCAGCAATGTCGGTGTCGCTTGCAAACGACTCCGAGGTCATGGCCTCGGTGGACGATGACGGGCAGACGGAACGGCTCGTCATCGCAGACGTGTCCCGAGACGACGCGTGGATTTGCATGCGAGTAACGGACACTGCCGCACTCTCGAACTGGCGATAGTCCCCCTCGAAACCACTTCGACCCCGAACAGCCCTCTCACCACGGTTTCACTTTTCACCTCACGACGAGCGGTCGCGAGAAACGGTAGATGATTTGACTGGAACGGACACCGTACTCAGGGAACGGTTGCTGGAACGAACGGCGTATTCGGGAAAGGGACCCATACTGGCGCGCCAAGCAGAAACCCGACGGGCGATACTGAACCTTTTTTTCCCCGGACGCTGTCTCTTGCAGACATGGACTATCGGGAGGTCGCCGGGGAACGGGAGTTCGTTGCCCGACTCGGACACGGAGCGGACTGGCGTGGAGAGATCGAAACATTAGCCGACGACGAGGGTGTCGATGCCGCGTGGTTCATCGCGATGGGCGCGGTACAGGACGCCGAAGTTTGGTTCTACGACCAAGACGAAACGGAGTACCGCGAGGTTCGGTTCGACGAACCGCTCGAAGTCGCCTCGTGTGTCGGCAACATCGCGCTCCTCGACGGCGAGCGGTTCGCGCACACTCACGCCGTTCTCTCCCGACGGTCGGGGCAGTCGCTCGCCGGGCATCTCGACTCCGCGACGGTGTTTGCCGGAGAGTTGTACATGCGGACGTTCGAAGAACCACTCGTCCGGGAACACGACGACTCGACCGACTTGGACCTCTGGCTCTGACATGCGCGACGAAGATCGGCAGTATTTCGAGCGACTGGAGTCGCGGTTGGACGAAGCCTTCGACGTGGCGGAGGCGGCAAAAGAGCGCAGCAGCGACCCGCAACCCGAAGTCGAGATTCCGGTCGCACAGGACATGGCAGACCGGGTGGAGAACATCCTCGGTATCGAGAACGTCGCGGAACGCGTCCGCGAACTCGAAGGCGAAATGTCCCGCGAGGAGGCCGCCCTCGAACTTGCGAAGGACTTCGCGGACGGCAACGTCGGGGATTACGAGACCCGTGCCGGGAAAATCGAGGGGGCAGTTCGCACCGCGGTTGCGCTGTTGACGGAGGGTGTCGTCGCCGCGCCTATCGAGGGAATCGACCGCGTGGAACTCCTCGAAAACGACGACGGCACGGAGTTCGTCAACGTCTACTACGCCGGACCGATTCGTTCGGCGGGCGGGACGGCACAGGCGCTTTCGGTCCTCGTCGCGGACTACACGCGAGCGCTCATCGGACTGGGCGAGTACAAGGCGCGTGACGACGAAATCGAGCGCTACGCTGAGGAGATAAACCTCTACGACTCCGAAACCGGCCTCCAGTACTCCCCGAAGGACAAGGAGTCGAAGTTCATCGCCAAGAACATGCCCGTCATGCTGGACGGGGAGGCGACGGGCGACGAGGAGGTGTCCGGGTTCCGTGATTTGGACCGCGTGGACACCAACAGCGCCCGTGGCGGTATGTGTCTCGTTCTGGCGGAAGGTATCGCGCTCAAAGCGCCGAAGATTCAGCGATACACCCGGGATTTAGACGAAGTCGACTGGCCGTGGTTGCAGGACCTCATCGACGGCACCATCGGAAAGAACGACGGAGAATCGGAGGAAGACGAGAAGGAAGCGGACGACGCCAGCGACGGCGAGGAGGAAGATGGGGAAAACGGAGAGGAAGGAGAAACCGACGAACTACACGGACCGCCTCGCGTCGGCGAGGCGACGAAGTTCCTCCGCGACCTTATCGCTGGACGTCCCGTGTTCACCCACCCGTCCCGTCCCGGCGGGTTCCGACTTCGCTACGGGCGGGCGCGAAACCACGGCTTCGCGACGGCGGGTGTGCAGCCCGCGACGATGCACCTTGTGGACGACTTCCTCGCGACGGGAACCCAAATCAAAACCGAACGCCCCGGAAAGGCGGGCGGCGTTATCCCCGTCGATACCATCGAGGGACCGACCGTCCGGCTGGCGAACGGCGACGTGCGTCGCATCGACGACACCGACGAGGCGCTCGAAATCCGAAACGGCGTCGAGGAGATACTCGACCTCGGCGAATACCTCGTCAACTACGGCGAGTTCGTGGAGAACAACCATCCGCTCCCGCCCGCGTCCTACGTGTTCGAGTGGTGGGTACAGGACTTCGAACACGCCGGTGCCGACGTACAGGCGATGCGCGACGACCCGCACATCGCCCTCAAAGACCCTCGCGCCGAGGAGGCGATA
Organism: Haladaptatus sp. HS23; assembly: GCF_056892285.1. Lineage (NCBI taxonomy): Archaea > Methanobacteriati > Methanobacteriota > Halobacteria > Halobacteriales > Haladaptataceae > Haladaptatus > Haladaptatus sp. HS23. The sequence goes on from NZ_JBXGLH010000001.1 coordinate 898,660, forward strand.
GAGTGGGCGACGGAGTACGACGCACCGCTTCATCCGAAGTTCACCCACCTCTGGCACGACATCTCCGTGTCGGAGTTCGAGGCAGTAGTGGATGCTGTCGAAGCGGGTGACGTTCGAGACGGGCGACTCGTGCTTTCGAACACCGACACGGTTCGGACGGCGCTCGAACACCTGCTCATCGAACACAGACAGGGCGAAGTGTTGGAGATACCCGAATGGAAAGCGCTCGTTCGGTCGCTCGGATTCGACGCCGACCTCACGCGCACGTGGGACACGCTATCACAGGAAGCACGCGAGTGGGGCGAGAACGAACCCGGAGACAACGCCGTGAAAGCGGTCAACGAAGTCGCGCCGTTCTCGGTTCGAGAGCGCGCACCGACGCGAATCGGGAACCGAATGGGGCGGCCCGAGAAGTCCGAGAAGCGTGAGATGAGTCCCGCGGTCCACACCCTCTTTCCACTCGGCGAAGCAGGTGGCGACCAGCGCGACGTGGCGAAAGCCGCCTCCCACACCGAGGGAATGTCCGGAAAGCGCGGCCAAATCGAAGTGCGGATCGGTCGCCGGGAGTGTGAAGACTGTGGCACCGAGACGTTCAAATGCCGGTGCCCGGAGTGCGGCGGTAACAGTTATCCGGTGTTCCGCTGCCCCGACTGTGAAACGCGCGTCGAACCGGACCAAGCGGGACGGGCCGAGTGCCCCCGCTGTGAAGTCCCGGCGACGAGCGTCGAGTGGCAGACGATAGAGATGAACGACGAGTTCCGCGGGGCGCTCGAATCGGTCGGCGAGCGTCCGAACGTCTTCGATACGCTCAAAGGCGTCAAGGGACTCACTTCGGCGCACAAGACGCCCGAACCCATCGAGAAGGGTGTTCTCCGCGCGAAACACGACGTCAGCGCGTTCAAGGACGGCACGATTCGCTACGACATGACCGACCTCCCCGTCACGTCCGTCAGACCGTCCGAATTAGACGTGGAACCGGGGCAACTCCGCGCGCTCGGCTACGACGAGGACATCCACGGCGAACCGCTCCAACACGACGACCAACTCGTCGAACTCCGCGTGCAGGACATCGTTCTCTCGGACGGCGCGGCCACTCACCTCCTCAAAACCGCCGACTTCGTGGACGAGTTGCTCGACGATTACTACGGTCTCGAACCGTTCTACGACATGGACGAGCGCGACGACTTGGTCGGCGAACTCGTCTTCGGGATGGCACCCCACACCTCCGCCGCCGTCGTCGGTCGGGTCATCGGCTTTACCAGCGCGGCAGTGGGGTACGCACACCCGTACTTTCATGCGGCGAAGCGGAGGAATTGCGACGGCGACGAGGACTGCGTGATGCTCCTCATGGACGGTCTGCTCAACTTCTCGAAGGAGTTCCTGCCGGACAAGCGCGGGGGGCAGATGGACGCGCCGCTGGTGATGTCCTCGCGCATCGACCCCTCGGAAATCGACGACGAAGCACACAACATGGACATCGTGGACCGGTATCCACGCGAGTTCTACGAGGCGACGCTGGAGATGGCCGACCCGGAGGACGTGGACATCACCATCGCGGAGGAGTATCTGGGAACCGACCGCGAATACACCGGCTTTCGACACACCCACGACACCTCGAACATCGCGCTCGGGCCGGACCTCTCGGCGTACAAGACGCTCGGGTCGATGATGGACAAGATGAACGCCCAGTTGGAACTGGCCCGGAAGACCCGCGCCGTGGACCAGACCGACGTGGCGGAGCGCGTCATCGAGGGGCATTTCCTGCCGGACCTCATCGGGAACCTGCGTGCCTTTTCGCGGCAGGAAACCCGCTGTCTGGACTGCGGCGTGAAGTACCGCCGGATGCCGCTCTCGGGTGACTGCCGGGAGTGTGGCGGCCGGGTGAACCTGACCGTTCACCAAGGCTCGGTGAACAAGTACATGGACACCGCGATTCAGGTCGCCGACGAGTACGACTGCCGCGAGTACACGAAACAACGGCTTCGGATTCTGGAACGCTCGTTGGAGAGCGTGTTTGAAAATGATAAAAACAAGCAGTCCGGAATCGCGGACTTCATGTGACTCACTGGAACCGGCGAATCGTAGTTGGTTTGCATGGGTCCACGAGTACAGACGTCACATGACCGCACCGCCACCGCGCCGCATCAACCACACCCTCCCCAACCGACTCCTTCGCATCCGCTCAGTCGTCCCTCACACGACTTCACCGAGGCGACGTGGCTGAGAGAGGCCACGTCGCCTCGCCAGCGCGCGCCACCCGAAAAGTTGGGGACGCGGAAACGACATTCCTAACTCGCTCGCGCCTGTCCTGACCTCGAATATCGGGATTCGGCGATGGCGAAGATGAGCGTGCTGGTCAGGCCGAGGAGAGTTCCCGCGGTGAGCATTCCGGCGAGGAACTGGAGCGAGGCGCGACTGAGGAAGTAGGCGCTGACGGCGTAGAGCACGCCGCCGATGGCGAGGACGTAGAACGGCGCGTTCAGGTAGCGCCATTCGAACTCGTCGGCGAGGTATTCGTCGGTGATTTGCCCGAGGCTGGACGTGATTCCGGCCGCCGAGAACCACACGACAGCACCGTAGATGAGCGCCGCGAGGACGCGGAGTGCGCCCAGACTCCGGCCGTCGTTCTGTACGCGAACGGCCTCGAGGGTTTCGATGCCGCTGACGCCGCCGATGACGAGGAGCGCGGCGGCGACGACGTAGGTGATGAGCGTCACGCGACCGGAGTAGAGGCTCCGTCGGGTCTTCTCCGCGAGACGGTCGACCAGGCGTTCGAGGCCGAGGCCGCGAAAGAGGATGTACAGTCCGAGGAGCCCCGAGATGCCGCCGAAGACGGCGCTGCCGGGCATCCCGATCCGGTCTGCGCCGAGCGCGAGCGGATAGATGAGCAACAGGATACCCAACGGGACGAGAATCGTGCCGCGGGTTTCGGGGTCGTCCAATACCTGTTTGATGGTGTAGTACATCGATTCCAAGTCCTGTGCCTGTCGGACGACGACCCGGCGGACGCCATCGACGGGGATGCGGGAGCGGATGACCGGAATGACGCTCTCGTCCTGTGCCCCGTCCGTGACGATGACGGTGGTAATCTCCTCGCTGGTACTGAGACTGGCGAGGACGGTGTCCACCTCCTCGCCGACTTCACGGTTGGCACTGATGTCGCCCCCCTCGTTTCCGGTGACGATGGCGACTTCGACGCTCTCGTCGGCGCGGATTCGGTCGTAGAGGTGGACCCCTTCGAACATGACGTTGACGTCGCTGTCCTCGGGGTCTGCGGTGGCGAGCGCGACGGCGGCAGTTTCGACCTCATCCCGTCCGACGACCGGCGTGTCGAATCGGGTTTTTCGACCGAGGTCGTCGTCGAGGTCCACACACAACACCAACAGCATTGCCGAGTGGTACGCGACGGATGGTTAATTGCTTTCGGGAGCGGCCGGTACTGGTGTCGTCCGACGGGAAGGAGGGGGAACCACCGACATTCAGAAGGGACGAACAGTGTGGATGACAGAAACGGCCGGGACAGTCGAATGAACGGTCTAAACGGTGGGTTTGACGTTGTACGGTCGACATTAGCCCGCGAATAATAATACCCTCATACGGGAGTCTTCGACCAATGACTGGAACGCCGACACGCCGCCGTCTTCTCCGTGCGGTCGGGGTAGCAGCGACGGCGGCACTGGCAGGATGTTCGTCTAGCGGCGACGACGAGACGTCGAGCGCCGAAACGACCGGCGGTACGCGGACGACCGGAACCGCCGACGGGTCGACGAGTACAGGTACCGGGACCGACGTGGCGACCGAAACGATGGACACGGGGACGGAAACGTCCACTGAGGAGACAACTACGACGGAGGGGACGACGACCGAAACCCCACCACCGGAAGGCGGTGGCGACGTCGAGTTTTCGACCGAGAGCGGGGCCGTGGTTCGGGGCACGCTTCTGGGCGATGGCGAGTGTGGACTCGTCTTCGCTCACGACGCTGGCTTCGACAGGAAAAGCTGGCTCCCGATGGCGAAGCGGTTCGCAGAGAACGGGAACACCTGCCTCACCATCGACGTGAAACTGAAGGGTAACACCGCGTCGGAGTACGTACTCGCCGCGATTCGCTACCTGCGTGAGCGGGTCGGCGTGGAACACGTCCTCGTCGTCGGTGCCGGTGCGGGAGCGAACGCGGTCATCGAGGCGAACGCACAGGCGGATTCGGGAACGGTGGACGGGACGTTTGCACTCTCGCCGGAGGGGGACGAGGACATCGCCGCCGAGATGCAGGGATGGAAACTGTTCGTCGTGAGCCAAGGCGATGACGAGGAGTACATTCGGACGGCGAACCGGATGGAACAGGCCGCCGAGAATCCCGCACGCCTCGAACAGGTGAGCGGAAGCGAACACGGACAGGCCGTGGTCGAATCGAACCCGGAAGAGACGTGGTCGATAATGAACAGCCTCCTACGGACGGTCTGCGGGTGAGCGGAGCGATTCGCACGCTTTTTGAGGCTCCACGGGTAAAACGGTACAACGAATGATTTCCAAGGGCTGTGAACAGTGTGCCGAAGGCGGGAAGATGGTGCTCTTCGTCTACGGCTATTGCGACCAGCGCGACTGTTTTTACTGCCCCCTCGGCGAGAACCGGAAGAACGTCACCGACGTGTACGCCAACGAACGACTCGTCGAGGACGACGAGGACGTGATTACGGAGGCAAATCGCATGAACGCGCTCGGCACGTCCATCACGGGTGGCGAACCCCAAGAGGCGATGAACAAGACCTGTCGGTACCTCTCGCTCCTCAAGGAGGAGTTCGGCGAGGACCATCACACACACCTCTACACCGGAATCACGGGCGGGCGGGAGAACATGCGCCGACTGTCGGAGGCCGGATTGGACGAAATACGCTTCCACCCACCGTACGAACAGTGGGGCGACCTGCACGGAACCGAGTGGGAGGACATCCTCTACATCGCCCGTGAGGAGGGACTCACCCCCGCGTTCGAGATACCGGGCATCCGCGCCGAAGAGGAGTTCCTCGACTTCTTGGACGAGGGCGCGGCGGACTTCTGCAACATCAACGAGTTCGAGATGTCACAGGGGAACTACCGCCGGATGCAGGCCGAAGGGTTCGAACTTCAGGAGGGACACATGTCGGCCGTCGACGGGTCGAAGGAGGATATCCTCGACGTGATGGGCGACCATCCGCGGACGTACTTCTGTACCTCGGTGTTCAAGGACGCCGCTCAACACCGCAACCGACTGAAGCGGATGGCCCGCCAGATTCGCCGCGAGTTCGACGACGTGACCGACGACGGCACCTTGATTTACGGGAAGACGTGGGCCGAAGAAGGGCAGTTCGCCGACCTTGGCGTCCCTGAGGAGTTCTACACCGTCAAATCCGACCACATCGAAGTCGCGTGGTGGTTGCTCGAAGAGATGATAGAGGAAGGAGACGTGGAGAAGGGCGAAATCGTCGAACAGTATCCGACCTACGACGGGCAAGTCGTTGAGCGGACGCCGTTGGCGTGAGTTTGCCGCGAACGAACAGCGTGAGTGAGCGGGTAGTTTTTGGTGTTTCCGTGAGCGAAGCGAACGGATGGCTCGTCAGAGCGATGCCCTGACGGTGCAGATTTTTGCGAGGAGCGGTTCGCGAGCGATGCGAACGAACCCGACGAAGTAAAAAGGTGCACGCGGCAAGTCGTCGAACGGACGCCGTTGGCGTGAATTGACCGCGAGCGAGGCGGAGAGCGCCTCTCGGTTACAGTTCTTTTTCCAGTATCGGTGCGTCGTAGGGGCGGTTATCAAGTCGCTGTACGCCGATTCGTTCGTATCCACACCGGCGATACCAGTCTTCGAGGAACGGGTGGTCCGAGAGCGTTCGAAGGCGAACCGTTCCCCATCCTTCCGACTTCACGTGTTCTTCTACCGCTTCGAGCAGCGCTCTTCCGATTCCTCGTTCCTGCCAGGCAGGGCTGACCGCGAGGCGGCCGATTTCGGGGAGATCCCAATCAGAACGGGGAATCGTCTGGACAGCGCCGGCGAATTTCCCGTCGTGAGTGGCGACGAACACCGTTCGGTCGTGAATCCACCGTGTCACAGTCCCCTCGTCGCAATCGGCGACACTAGATGGGAATCCGATTTCCTCGTTCTCCTCGTACGAGCGGCGATACAGTTCGACTAACGACGATGCGTCTTCCACCCTCGCGTTCCGAATGACCGGGTTCACAACCACTCTACTGGGGCGTACACTCATTAAATCGGTCGGCGACCCAACCGCGGAGACCAGCAACACCACCGACAAACCTCCGGAAAATCTTTGATTTCCGGGGCGAGGAACCCCCGACGAAGCGACGAAGACGAGCAAAGGCGAGTCTTCGGATGTGACGGGAGCGGGGCGACGTAGGCTTTTGATCAACCTTTTGCCAGGGAGTAAGACCGAGGGCGAGCGCGAATCGCGCTCGCCCTCGGTTCACGACCGCAGCAAAAGGTTGCGGAAGTGTTTAGGCGCGCGCCGCTATAGCCTGAAGCATGCCGGACTGTCCACTCGCCGACGACTGCCCCAGTTTCGAAGAACGAATCAGCGGGATGGGGTGTCATCACTACGGCGACCGCGGCGGCGCGGAATGGTGCAATCACTACAACCAACCCATCCGCGAGTTGAAGACCGCCCCGGTCCAGCCAGGCCAGGAAGTCATCGTGGAAATCGACGATATCCACGAAAGCGGTTCCGGCGTCGGTCGGACGGAGGAGGGATTCATCGTTCTCGTGGACGGCATCCTTCCCGACGCTCGTGCCAAGGTGAAGATAACGAACGTGAAGGGCAACCACGCGCTCGCCGACCCCGTGGAGCGGTTGCCAATGGAACCGGACGAGGCGGAAGACGAGACGCCGAGCGAAGGCGGCAAAGGGAACGCCGACCGACGGTCGAAGCGCCGTGAACGGGAACGCCTCGGAAGTCGGGACAACTTCTGGGGCGGATAAACCGACGAGTGGACAGTCATTTGCGGGTGGGGGGCGTACGCCGAGTCGTGTCGGAGGGAACGAATGAGTGAGCAACCGGACGCGGACGAGATTCTCCGACGGGCGGGGTTCGACGCGGAGACGAGTGTTTTGACCCGACGACAAGCGGAGGTACTCGCGCTCCGCGAACGTGATACCGCGCAGGCGGCCATCGCGGAGCGGTTGGGAACGTCGCGGGCGAACGTTTCGAGTATCGAAGCCAGCGCTCGGGAGAACATCAGGAAGGCACACGAGACGGTGGCGTTCGCGGAAGCGCTTCGCGCGCCGGTTCGGGTGGAAGTCGAACCGGAGAGCGACCTCTACGACGTCCCGTCGCGGGTGTACGAAGCGTGTGACGAGGAGGGGGTAAAGGTGAACCATGCGGCACCGGAGCTGATGAAACGAATCAGCGACGAGGCCGGCGGGGCGGTGAAGGGGCGGACGGTTCGAACCGCCCTGCTCATCGGCGTGACACGGGACGGTGAGGTGACGGTCAGACGACTGACTCCCGAGGAGTTTTAGCGGTTCGCACGGATTCGAACGTATGAACCTCGAAATAGAGGGTGACACGGCACTGATAACGGCGAGTTCGAGCGGCCTCGGCTTGGCGAGCGCGAAGGCATTGGCACGGGAGGGAGCCAACGTCGTCATCTGCGCACGGAACGAGGAAAGATTGGCGAGCGCCGAGGCGGAAATCGCCGAACTCGACGGCGGGGACGTACTCGCGGTTCCGACGGACATCACCGACCCGGACGAAATAGAGGCGCTGATCGATCTGACCGTCGAGGAGTTCGGCGGACTCGACCACCTCGTCACGTCGGCGGGTGGACCGCCCAGCGGGCCGTTTCTCGACACCACAGAGCGCGATTGGTACGCCGCCTACGACCTGCTGGTGATGAGCGCGGTGTGGTTGACGAAACAGGCGTACCCGTATCTCGCGGACAGCGATACCGGAACGGTGGTGAACATCACCTCGACGAGCGTTCGGGAGGCCATCGACGGACTCGTCCTTTCGAACGCGGTTCGGCGGGCCGTCATCGGATTGATGCAGACGCAGGCCCGCGAGTTCGCGCCGGACGTTCGAGTCAACGCGGTGCTTCCCGGCGCGCACGAGACGCCACGGATTCAGGAACTCGTGGAGGCCGCCCTCGAACGCGGCGAGTACGACACCTACGAGGAGGGCTTGGCGGACTGGGCGAGCGACATCCCGATGGGACGGGTGGGCGACCCGATGGAACTCGGGGACACCGTGGCGTTCCTGTCGAGCGAGCGCGCCAGTTTCGTAAACGGTGCCGCGCTTCCCATCGACGGGGGAAGACTGCGAAGCTGATGATGGGCGAAACGCAAACGGCGGAACCGGCGACCGTCCTCTCGTGGAGCGGCGGCAAGGACGCCGCCTACGCGTTGTTCGAACTGGGCGAGGTGACGGAACTCCTCACCTCGGTCGGGGAGAACGGCCGAAGTAGCATGCACGGCGTGCGCCGGGAGTTGTACGACGCACAAGCCGAGGCGCTGGGGATACCGATTCGGTACGTCGAACTCCCAATGGAGTGCTCGAACGAGGAGTACGAGTCCCGAATGGCCGCCGTGATGGCCGAGTACGAAACACGTGGGATCGAGCGAGTCGCCTTCGCGGACCTCTTTCTCGAAGACATCCGAGCGTACCGGAAAGAGCAACTCGCGGGGACGGATATCGAGGGCTGTTGGCCGGTCTGGAACCCCGACACTGACGGGCAGATTCGTTCGTATCTCGACGCCGGGTTCCGCGCGACGGTCGTGACCGTCGATGGGGCGAAACTGGACGCCTCGTTTGCGGGTCGAGAACTGGACGAATCGTTCCTCGCCGACGTTCCCGACGGGGTCGACCCCTGCGGCGAAAACGGCGAGTTTCACACGTTCGTCTGGGACGGGCCGACCTTCGACTCACCGATTTCGGTCGAAATCGGAGAAACGGTGACGAAGGAGGTGGGCGACGGCGAGTACCACTACTGCGATCTGTACTAGGACTCTATTTCCTGTGCGATCTCCTTCGCTTCGTCGCGGGCTTTCTCCTCTCCTGCCTGCTTTTTGATGAGGACGCTCTGGATTTCCCAGTCGTCGCTGCCGCTTCGCTTGCCGGTCCGAACCTCCGAACCCTCCGAGATGTCCTGTGCGGCGTTTGCGGCCCAATCGGGCGTTCGAATCGTGTCGAACACGTCCGGGTCGCGGAATCGGACGTGGATGTATTCGTCCGCGGTTTCGACCGACTTGACGGATGGTGTGTCAGCCATAGCGTCCCAGGTTCGGGATGGAAATGCAGAAATCTGACGGCCGGGTCAGAAACGGTCCCCTTCGCGCAGTTCCGCGACGACTTCGCGCACGCGTTGTGCCTCGGATTTCGGGACGACCAACACGCGGTCGTCGTAGGCGGCGACCACGAGGTCCTCGACACCGACGAGACTCACGTGTTTGTCTCCCGCCACGATGTTTCCAGTGGCGTCGATGGTCAGCGCGTCACTGAGGAGGACGTTCTCGCCGGAATCGAAGCGCTCGAACGCGTCCCACGAACCGAGGTCGTCCCAGTTGAATTCGGCGGGAACGACGAAGACGTCGTCGGCGCGTTCCATGACGGCGTAATCGACGCTCGCCGGGGATACCGCGTCGAAGCCCCCGTTCGGGTCGCCGCCTTCGAGTGCGGTGACGAGCGGTTCGAGCGGGGAATCACGCGCGGCCTGAAGAAAGGCGTCCGGCGTCCACGCGAACAACCCGGCGTTCCAGTAGAAGCCGTCTTCGACGAACCGAGTCGCGGTCGATTTGTCAGGTTTTTCCCTGAACTGCGAGACGCTGAAGTAGCCGCCGAGGTCCTCGTCTGGTTCGATGTAGCCGTATTCTGTCGCTGAACGGTCGGGTTCGATACCGACCGTGGCGACCCCCTCCGTTTCGACTGCAACAGACGCGGCGCGGCGCGCAGTCGTCTCGAAATCGCCCGCGATGTGGTGGTCGCTCGGCAGACAGAGGAGTACGCAGTCGCCGACCTGCTCGCGGATTCGATGGGTGGCGTACACTAACGCCGGTCCGGTGTCCTTCGATTCCGGTTCGACGAGGATACCCGCCTCGGGTGCGTGTTCACGGACGAGGTCAGCGTGTTCCTCGGAGGTACAGACGAAGCGTTCGTCGGCGAAGCCAGCACGACTCACGGTTTGGGAGAGCAACGAGTCGTCCCCGAGAAGCGGAAGGAACTGCTTCGGTCGGTCGCTTCGACTCGCGGGGTAGAGCCGAGTTCCGGTGCCACCGGCCATAATCAGTGCGACGAGCGGGCGGTCCATATCCCTCCCACAACCCTGTGTCGTTTAAATTCGTCTCATTAAAATTCGAATCCGTCGGCTCCGATTCGTGTCTCCATCCGTGCCGAAAAAAGTGTGTTTACGCCGCACCGCGCGGTTCCGATTCCGGGGTCGCGTCCTCACGGCTCTCGTGCCGGGTTCCCTGCGCCATGAACATCATCGACAGTCCGCTGATGAGGAGGTTCACGCCGAAGAGGAGGCCAAGCGCCCACGCCGCGGTTGCCGGCCATCCGACCCAGACGATTGCAGCAATCACGAGCGCGCAGACGCCGCTCACGATGAGTGCGCCCCAGCCGCGACTACCGCGAGCCTGGAATCCCATGACGATTTCGAGGACCCCATCGACGACGAGGAACGCCGCCAGCAGGATGGTCAGCGTCGTGAGTCCGATGACCGGGTTCGCCAGAAGCGAAATCCCGGCCACGGCGTAGATGAGCGCGAGTATCCCCTGAACGAAGAACCGCTTCCATCCTCCCGAGAAGGAGTGAGCGACGTGGACGAGCGCTCCAACGACCAGCAGTGCTCCGAGCAGAATCGAGAGCGAAACGCCAGCCGCAAACGGTGCTAGGATGGCTAAAACGCCGATTATGGCGATAATTACCCCAGCCCCCATCGAAGTACGCCACGACCTCTCAGTAGTTTCGGATACGACATCCGCACCGCTTTGTACATTAGTGCTCATTTGAATTTCACCGATATACCTATTGGATTGCCAAGGTAATAAGTTGTGTTGATTATTTGAAAGAAATACCAACCATCAGACCTATTTATTGAGATTGAAAGGGGAAAGGCGTTCTAAGCGGAGAATGTGAATTTCCCAAACGTAGCATTTATCGCAACTATCTACTCGAGGACCGATTGAAACGAACCCCGGATTGGAGGTTTCGGGAGGAGCAAATCAGATTGTCAACATAGATCGTGTTCGTTTCAGGTCCGACCGTCACCACGTTTCGATGGTTCCCTCGCGGATGTCCTCGACGCATCCTTCACACGCGGGGTGGTCCGCATCGAAGCATTTCGGGCGACCTTCCTTGTCTATCGGCGCCGCTCTCCGGTCGACGTATCGACGGCAGACTATCTTCGCCCGGCCGTGCTCGTCACGCGGCAAATCGGCGAGAACCGTGTCCTGTGCGTTTCGATACGCCTCCCTCGCCTCCTCCATCTGGCGGGTCGCCGAGTCGCGGGTTTCGGCGTACTTCTTTCCCACCGTCCGGAGTTTGACGCGGAGGAAACGGTCGAGGCGGTCGTCCATATCTCCCTTTGGTGGTGAGGGAATGAAAGGTTAACCCGATTCGACCGAACGAAGCGGACGACGAGGGGAGGGCGGTACGCTCGTGGACGACGTATCCCGGCAATAGCAAGCACATGAGCCCGAATACTCCACTTTCACTTTCGCTCTGCCCACGTAACCTTTTATACCATCGCGAACCAACCACGGCATGTCTCCCATAGAAAACGAAGTGGAGACGGAACAACCATGACCGATGTGCGACAGCATGCGGAAGAAATACACGAACAGTTCTCCGACCATCTCGACGTGACCGTAGACGACGTAGCGTCGCGTCTCGACAGCCTCGTCAATGACTACAAAGTGCCGATGGAAGAGGCACGTCGAAGCGTCACCAGCCATTATCTGGACGAGGCCGGACTCGAACGCGACGAGATTCGAACCGGCGGAACCAGCGACGTGAACGTCGAAGATATCGAAACCGACGAGGAGTGGGTCAACCTCACCGCGAAGGTCGTCGACCTTTGGGAACCCCGGAGCGACTCCGTGGGACAAGTCGGCCTCCTCGGCGACGAGACGGGTACCATCAAGTTCACGAAGTGGGCCAAATCCGACCTGCCCGAGTTGGAGGAAGGGAAGGTCTACACGCTCGGCAACGTCGTCACGGACGAGTATCAGGGCCGCTACTCGGTGAAACTCAACCGCACGACCACCGTCGAGGAACTCGACGCCGACATCGAAGTCGGCGATAACAGCAGCGAGATGGAGGGCGCACTGGTGGACATCCAGTCCGGCAGCGGCCTCATCAAGCGCTGCCCGAAAGAAGACTGCACGCGTGTCCTGCAGAACGGCCGTTGTTCGGAACACGGCGAGCAGGAGGGCGAATTCGACCTTCGAATCAAGGGCGTCTTGGACGACGGCCTCGACGTTCACGAGGTCATCTTCAATCAGGAATCGACCGAGAACCTGACCGGCATCGAATTAGAGGAGGCAAAGCAGATGGCGATGGACGCGCTCGACACGACCGTCGTGGCCGACGAAATGCGCGAGAAGACGCTCGGCCACTACTACCGCGTGACGGGACCGACGATGGGTCGGTACCTGCTCGCGAACGACGTCGAACTGCTCTCCGGGCCGGTCGATGCCGAAGCGGCGCTTATCAAAGCGAGGTCGATGTAACATGAGTAACGCACCAACACGAGAGGTCGCACGCCGCACCTTCGCGGCGGAGTTCAACGACGCGAGTTACACGTTCAAGGAGTCGGACGACGAGCGCGCACCGGTCTACTTGCTCCTCCCCACGGGCGAGCGAGCGAACCGAGTCTTCGTTGTCGGGACGCTGACCGAGAAGGAAGACGTCGGTGAGGACAGCGAGTACTGGCGCGGACGGGTCGTGGACCCGAACGGGGACACGTTCTTCGTCTACGCCGGGCAGTACCAGCCGGACGCCGCGGCCATGCTTCGGGAACTCGAAGCACCGGCCTACGTCGCCATCGCCGGGAAACCCCGGACGTTCGAGATGGACGACGGAACGGTGAACGTCTCCCTGCGTCCCGAATCCATCACCGTGGTGGACGAATCGACGCGGGACCGCTGGGTGGTCGAAACCGCCGAGCGAACCCTCGAACGCATCGAGGCGTTCGACGACGAGACCAATCGCTATGCCGTAATGGCGAAAGAGGAGTACGAGCACCCCATCGACACCTACCGCGACAACGCGATTCGGGCGCTCGAAAGTCTCGACACCGGCGACGGAGCGGGTGACGACGGCGGCGACGAAGCTGCCGGCGGAGCGGATGCCGAGGGCGAAACCACGGCCCAATAGCGTACTCCGCGAACTCCACATCCCGAATTTCATTTCAGGAGCGGTCGTTTGTGCGACGAGCTGAGTACCGTCTATCGACCGACCAGCGAAGCGAACATCGAACGCAAAACGAGAACCAGACATGCCCGACGAACGAACATCACCGAGCGGCGATTGGCGGGACGTGTACGCCGAGATGGGTGCGGACACGTCCGCCGAGGGGCCGAGCCGTCCGTGTCCGAAGTGCAGTGCAGAATCGGAGCGCGTCTTTAGCCGTGTGTTCGAATGCGAGGAACACGGCGTGTGGGCGCTCGATAGGGCGGGAAAACCGCGCATCGGGACGTCGACGGATTCGACCCGAACGATGGCGGATTAGTCGAGAGGGTCGGGGAGCGCACGTTCCACGCGTTCTTCGAGCAGGCCGGACCAGACCAAGGTCTCGGCGGCGGAGATGTCCTCGTGGATAGGTCGGTCCTCAACGAGCGGCGGGACGACTTCGCGGACGGCCTCGTAAGCCGCGTCGGTGCCCACGCCGTGTGCGAGGTCATCGGAGACGAACTCCGCGGCCTGTGCGCCACAGACGAGTTCGACGCCGACGATGGAAATCGCGTTCGCCACGGCACGGCGAGCGTTGTACGCGCTCTGTGCGCTCATACTCACGTGGTCCTCCTGATTGCCGCTGACCGGCGTGTTGTCCATCGAGGCGCGGCCGATAGAGCGGTTTTCGTTCAACAGCGCCGCGGCGGTGTACTGGGCTATCATGTAGCCCGAGCGCAACCCGCTGTGTTCGGTGAGGAACGGCGGCAGGTGTGATTCTTGGATGTTCGGATTGAGCATGCGGTCCACCCGACGCTCCGAGATTGCCGCGAGTTCGGTGACGGCGTTCGTCAGATAGTCGAGCGGGAGCGCGAGCGGGTCCCCGTGGAAGTTCCCGCCGGAGAGGACGGCGGCGTCACCCGCGCCGCTCGCGCGACTGTGAACGTCGTCGGCCGGGAAGATGAGCGGGTTGTCCGTCGCGCTGTTGAGTTCGATTTCGACGGCGTTCCGAAGGTGGGCGACGGCGTCCCGAACCGCGCCGTGGACCTGCGGCATACATCGAATCGAGTAGGCGTCCTGCACCCGGTCACAGTTGCGGTGAGACTCGACGATTTCGGAGTTGGCAGTGAGGCGCTTGATGTTTCGCGCGCTCTTCGCGTGACCGTCGTGGGGGCGGACGTCGGCGATGACGGAGTCCGCGGAGGCCGTCGTTCCCATCGTCACTTCGGTCGTGAGCGCACCGGCGACGTCCGCGGCCCGAATCGCTCGTTCGGCGTCGCGGACGACGAGCGCGGCGAGACCGACCGAAAGCTGTGTGCCGTTGATGAGCGCCAGCCCCTCCTTGGCCGCGAGCGTTACCGGTTCGGTTCCGGCGGTTTCGAGCGCTTCGGAGCCGTCGAGTCGTTCGCCGTCCACGGTGGCGATTCCCTCGCCCATGATGACAAGCGCGAGGTGTGCGAGGGGCGCGAGGTCGCCGCTCGCGCCGAGGCTTCCGCGGGATTTGACGACCGGGTGGACGCCCTCGTTCAGCATCGTGACCAGTTGGTCCACGACAACTTCGCGGATGCCGGAGTAACCCTTGACGAGCGCGTTGACTCGCCCGAGCATCATGGCACGGACTTCCTCGCGGCGCAGTTCCCTACCTGCACCCGCGGCGTGACTCCGAACGAGGTTGGTCTGGAGCGTCTCGATGTCCTCGCGCGGAATCCGCTGGTCCACGAGTTCGCCGAATCCGGTGTTGACGCCATAGACGGCTTCGCCGCTTTCGACCACCTGTTCGACGCGTTTTCGTGCGGTTCTGACCCGTTCGCGGGCGTCGTCGGAGACGAAGACGGTCGCGTCGTCGCGCGCGACTCGTTCCACGTCTTCCGGCGTCAGCGATTCGCCGTCGATTTCGATTTCACTCATGATGAACCACCTCGCCTTCTTTCAGCACCGTCTCGACCGTGTTCACGCCGAAGGTGTAGGGGACGTGGACGTAATTCGGCGCGTCGATGACCGCGATGTCGGCCGAGGAACCCGGTTGAAGCGTTCCGGTTCCGTCATCGATATCGAGCGCCATCGCGGCGTGTTTCGTCCCGGCGACCAGCGCCTCGGCGGGCGTCATACCCATTTCGACGCAGGCGAGCGACGAGGCGAAGCCCATGCTCTGAGAGTGGCAGTTCGGGTTGAAATCCGTGGCGATGGCCACGGGCGCGCCAGCGTCGAGGAACGCACGAGCGTCGGCGAACTCCGCGCCGAGGCCGAAGGCGGTTCCCGGCAATAGGACGGGGACGACACCCGCATCGGTCAGGGCGGCGATGTCTTCCGCTGTCGCGTAGAGGAGATGGTCTGCGCTCGTCGCGCCGAGGTCGGCGGCGAGTTGCGACCCGCCGATATGGGCTAATTCCTCGGCGTGAACCTTCGGGGTCAGCCCGTATTCCTCGCCGGTTTTCAGGACGCGACGCGATTGTGGAACGGTGAAGACGCCCTCCTCGCAGAACACGTCACAGAACTCGGCGATTCCCTGTTCCGCGACGGCGGGAATCTGTTCCTCGACGACTTCGTCCACGTACTCGTCCGGGTTCCGACCTTCCGGAATCGCGTGGGCGCCCATGAACGTCGGCACGACGTCGACGGCGTGGCGGTCGTCGGCCCGCGAAATCGCGTCGAGCATTCGAAGTTCGGTTGTCGTATCCAACCCGTAGCCGGATTTGACCTCGACCGTGGTCGTCCCGTGGGCGAGCATCGTATCGAGGTCCGAAAGCAGGTTTGCGAGCAACTCCTCGTCGCTGGCGTCCCGTACCGCCTGCACGGTTCGGAGGATACCGCCGCCGTCGGCGAGGATTTCCCCATACGCCTTGCCCTGTAGCTTCGCCTCGAACTCGTCCGAACGGTCTCCGGCGAACAGCGCGTGGGTGTGCGGGTCGACGAAACCGGGAATCACCGCTTTACCGCTCGCATCGACAGCGTGCGTCGCGTTCTCCGGCGGAAACTCCCGAGTGACGGGACCCGTCGCGCCGATTCGTGCGACTTCTCCGTCGACCACCGCGATTGCGGCGTCCTCGTAGATGCCGAGGGAGCCGTCCTCCTCGACGGTGACGACCTGTGCCGCGTCGTGAACGACGGCGGTGAGGTCGTCGTTTTCGTCCGATTCCGAACCGTTCATCGGCCACCTCCAGCGGCGGAGAGGAAGTGTGCGATTGCCCGTGCACCCGCCGTTACCGTCAGGCCGTCCCGGTCGAGCGACGGGGCACATTCCACGACTTCGAAGCCAGCGACCCGGTCGTCGCTGGCGGCGAGCCGGAGCATCCGGAACAGTTCGCGCGAGGAGATACCGCCGGGCGTCGGTGCGCTGACGCCGGGAGCGAACGCGGCGTCGAGGACGTCCACATCGACGCTCACGAACACGGCGTCCACGTCGCCGAGCGAATCGAGCGCGGTGTCGATGGCGGAGACGGAATCCTCGCCGACCTCCTCCGCGGTGACGATTTCACCGTCCGATTCGCGGACGAACTCGGCGTACGGCGAACTCGTCTCGAAGTGACGCGCACCGACGCAGGCGTAAGCGTCGAGGCCAGCATCGAACAACTGTCGGTAGGGAGTACCGCTGGTCGGGTCGTCGCGCACTTCGCGCACGTCGAGGTGTGCGTCGAAGTTGACGACGCCGAGCGACCCGTCTTCGAGGAGCGGCGCGGCGTTCGGATAGGTGAAGGAGTTGTCGCCGCCGAGGAAGACGGGAAGCGTGTCGGCGGCGTGGAGGCGGGTCGTGAGGACACGTGCCTTCTCCTGAAGCAACTCAGTGGTCACGTCGTTCGGTTCGTCCGAATCGAGCACGAGCATCACGTCGCCGACGTCCCCGATACGGCCGACCGGACCGGCGTCGAAGTGGTGCGTTTTCACTCCAGCGAGACTCTCGCGGAGTGCCGCCGGGCCGTCTGCGGCCCCTTTCCGACCGATAACGGCGTGGTCGAACGGTTCGCCGAGTAGAACCGCGTCGAACTCGGAGAGATGAGCGTCGTCCAATTCCGGGACGGTTTCGACGATGTCGCCGAACTGTTCGTCGTTCGGGTCGTCGGACGTGCCGCGCCATTCCGACGGTGGGTTCAGTCCGGTCATCGTCGGTCACGCATCGGAACCGCGACGTTCGATTTCTCGGCCTGTTCTATCGCCTCATCGTAGCCCGCGTCGGCGTGACGAATCACGCCCATACCGGGGTCGGTGGTGAAGACGCGACGGGCCTTCTCGGCGGCCAACTCGGACCCGTCGAGGACGACGTGGTTGTTGGTGTGAAGCGCGTTGCCGATGCCGACGCCACCGCCGTCGTGGACGGACACGATATCCGCACCCGCCGCGCAGTTGAGCAGGGCGTTCAGAATCGGCCAGTCGGCGATGGCGTCCGAGTCGTCGCGCATGGCTTCCGTTTCGCGGTTTGGGCTGGCGACGGACCCAGCGTCGAGGTGGTCGCGCGTGACGACGATTGGGGCCTCGATTTCACCGTCCGCGACGAGTTCGTTGATTCGGAGGGCGAAGCGGGCACGTTCCGTGAGGCCGTCTTCGTCATCTTCGGCGGCAGGGCCGCCTTCGTTTCGATGCTCCGACAGAGCATCGCCCGTCTCATAGCCAAGCCAACACACACGCGAGGGGAGCCCTTGAAATTCGACCTGTTCCTGTGCGAGGTCTATCCAGCGGTGAAGTTGCTCCTTTTCGGGGAACAGTTCCACGACGGCCTCGTCGGTGCGGTGGATGTCCTCGGGATTGCCGGACAGTGCGGCCCAGCGGAAGGGACCCTTGCCTTGACAGAACAGCGGGCGAACGTACGCCGGAACGAATCCGGGGAAGTCGAACGCGTGTCGCATGTCGCGGTGTTCTTTCACTTGTCCGCGGATGTTGTTGCCGTATTCGAAGGCGACAGCGCCCGCGTCCTGAATGTCGAGAATGGCCTGCACGTGGCGGACCATCGTGTCCAAGCTCTCCGTAACGTACTGTTCTGGGTCTTCCTCGCGGAGTCCGTCGGCTTCCTCGACGGTATACCCGGACGGGTAGTAGCCTTCCAATTCGTCGTGGGCGCTCGTCTGGTCGGTGATGATATCCGGGATGAACCCCCCGTCGAGCATCCCTTCGAGCATGTCGGCGGCGTTGATGTGGACGCCGATGGAGTACGCTTCGCCGTTCTCGGCGGCTTCCTCCGCCTTCTCGATGGCGTCGTCCAAATCGTCCGTTTTCTCCATGCAGTAGCCGGTTTCGATGCGGCGGTCGATTCGGTCCTCGTCCACCTCTGCTGCGATACAGACGCCGTGATTCATCGTGACGGCGAGGGGTTGAGCACCGCCCATGCCGCCGAGGCCGCCCGTCACGACGATCTTTCCCGTGAGGTCGCCGTCGTAATGTTCGTCGGCGAGGGCGGCGAGCGTCTCGTAGGTGCCCTGAATGATTCCCTGCGTTCCGATGTAGGCCCACGACCCGGCGGTCATCTGGCCGTACATGATGAGCCCCTTCGCTTCGAGTTCGTGGAAGTGTTCCCAGTCGTCCCACTTGCCGACGAGGTTGGAGTTCGCGATGAGAACGCGGGGAGCGCGTTCGTGCGTCGTGAACCGCCCCACGGGTTTGCCGGACTGGACGAGGAGCGTCTCGTCGTCGTCCAGTTCCCGCAGTTCGGCCATGATGGCGTCGTAGGCGTCCCACGAGCGGGCCGCTCGCCCCGTCCCACCGTAGACGACGAGTTCTTCGGGTTTCTCGCCGACGTCCGGGTCGAGGTTGTTGTTCAGCATGCGGAGGGCCGCTTCCTGTCGCCAGCCGTTACATTCGATGTCCGTTCCGGTGGGCGCACCCTGATAGTCGCGCCACTGGGCGCTCGGGTCGCCGATGTCGTGGTCGGGTTCCGGTCGGTCGTTCATTCGGTTTCTAGGTCGTAGTATGTACGCGGAGAGCAAAGACCCACGGCCCTGCATTTGGAGGGTTCTTTAAATAGTTTCGGCGAAAATCCCCGATTATGCACGAGGTGGTGCTGCGAATCGAACAACCGAGCGTTCCCGCGGAAGCGACGGCCGGAAGCGGGGCGACCGTCGAGTTGTGGTGTAACGACCACTGCGACCTGCTGCACGTCAGCGGTCCGAACGGGGAAGACGTCCTCCGGCGCATCGAGCGACTCGTCGGCGTGCAAGAACTGCTGGTCGAGGGTGACGAACGGGTGGCGATGACAGAAACGTGTCTGAAAGAGCGCGAAACGGACACCGTCGAGTCGTTTCTCGCCCGCCACAACTGTCTGCTCGTCCCGCCGTTGCGCTACGTCGACGGTGAAAAGTGGTGTCGGATACTGTCGCTCGATTCGTCGAACCTGACCGCGCTGTATCGTGACCTCGTGACGGCGTTTCCAGTGACGGTCGAATCGAAGCGGGAGATCAGGGCGGTATCGGGAGACAGACCGCTCCTCACACCCGAAACCGCGTTGCCCGACCTCTCACCCCGTCAACAGGAGGCGTTGGTGTTGGCGGTCGATATGGGATACTATCGGATTCCGCGCGAAACGACGACGACGGAAATCGCGGCGGAGATGGATATCGAGCGCCGGACGTTGGAGGAACACCTGCGGCGAGCGGAGAACAAGATCGTCGGCGGAATGGCGTCGTTTTACTAAATCGTCAGCCTGCCGGCGTGATTTCCACCTCGTCGAACCGTCGATTCACTCGGTGGAAAAACTCCGAGCGGGCCGCCACGAACTCGGAGCGTGTCGGGTCGTCTATCCAGAACGAGATTTCGACCGTGAGACGTGAGTCGTCCATGTCCGTGATGTGAACGGACGGTTCCGGTTCGTTCAGGATATCGTCGTGGCGCTTCGCTTCTCCCACGAGAACGGCCTCTACTGCATCGACGTCAACGTCGTACGCGAGGGGAAACTCGTGGCGAACGCAAAGCATGTCGCCCGCGACGGGATTTTTCACGGCATTGGTCGTGAGTACGGAGTTCGGCACCGTGATGAGTTCGTTATCGAAGGTCCGGACGCGAGTCACCCGGAACGTGATGTCCTCGATAACGCCCTCGTTTTCGGACCACGTTATCCAGTCGCCGATGTTGAACCGTGGGTCAGTGACGATGAAGACGCCACCGACGAAGTTCGCAGCGATATCGCGGGTCGCGAACCCGACCGCGATGGTCAATGCGGCCGCGAGCGTCGCGGACGCGCCGAAAACATCGACACCGGCGAGGTCGAGTGCAATGAGTACTCCGGCGAACCAAATCGCCGCACGAACGACGCGTAGTATCGCACCCCGGACGGTGCGATTGACACTTCGAATCCGAAGTGCTCGTTCGACGAACGGTTCCAACACGAAACGGCCGACGACGTAGAAGGCGGCGAGCGAAATCGAGAAAATCACCGCGCCCCAGAAATATTGCGGGAGTTTGTCCAGCAAGGTCGCGTTTTCGAGGGCGTTCCCTACTGGCTCATCGAGTTGACCGACGTGACGTACCGGCATGTCGAGTCATGAGGGACGATGCCCATCTCATCGTTGTGGCCGTGCGGACGTCTGACAAAAGGTTAAATATCGGCACGACGCTAATCTACATCGAGATGGGCAACAAAAACAAGACGATTTCCTTCCGGGTGAACGAAGACGCGTTCGAAACCCTGCGGGAAATCGCCGAAAAGCGCGACATCTCGCTGTCGGCTGTGTTCCGCGACTACGTGGACCTGCTGGTCGCCCATGACGGAAAGGTCAAAGTCGTCCCCGAAAATCAGATCGGGGAGGAGACCAACGAGGAGTCGTTCCCGCCGAAAATCGAGGTCCCCAAGAGCTTCGTTCGGGAACACGAGCGCCTCGAACTGGAAGCGGAACACCTCCGCGAACAGTTACAGGAACACAAGGAGTACGTCCGACACCTTCAGACGATGGTGGACGACGGCGAAGAGGAGGTCATCCAGTTGGAGGAGTTGGACGACGAGATGGAGAACGACGAACCGTTCCGGTTGGGATAGCCGGAGTTAGCCCGACAGCGAGTGTTTCTTCTGGCGCGAGCGCGACTCCATCGAGTCGTCGCCCTCCACGGCGGCGAGTTCCTCGACGGCTTCGAGCGTTCGAACCGAGTCGTCCAAGAAAGAGAGGACGTCGCCCGGATAAGCGTACACCAGATAGTCGTCGGTCATCACGTCCACGATTGCATCGGGGCCGAGGCCGCCTTCGCGGAGTTCGAGGAGATACTGCATGAACTTCCGTTCCGGACAGCCACAGTAGGGGTTGCTCTGGCAGTCACAGTCAAGAAAGTCCTCGGCGAAGTCGAGGACGCGGTCACGCGTCGCCTCGTCGAGTTTCTGGAGGCCGTCGCCCTGAAACAGGATGTCGAGGGTCGCGCCCTTGAACGCCCCCTTCGGGATGTTCGTCTCCAACTGCGAGGAGATTTGCCGATGGTTTTTGACGTAGATTTTGTCCGTGATAGCCACGCTTGTTCGATTTCTATTCGGTGGATTCGGATAAGGGTGTCGTCAACGAAGGGGAACATCGTGAGTACCATGTTGGGGTAACAGTGGTAACGGTGAAAGTGACGACAGTAGCGACGAGTGCTAGGGAGACAGTTGCTAGGGAACACGACCGCACCGCATGCGGGCGGTCGGCCGGAACCGCACGGCCGACCGCCCTCGGCGACCCCATTCCTCCCCGGGCATTCAGGCAGTTCGCGTCGTTCGAGCGAACTGCCTGAATCGCGCGTCCTGAAATCGGATACGAAAATGCGCGAGAAAAACGGATGAGAGTCTCAGTGTTCGCGCGTGACGACGAACTCCGCGAAGTCGCGCAGATAGTCCAACGCGGCCGAGTCCGAGGCGTCCACCCTGTCGAGGGCGGCTAACGCCGCGTCCGACTGTTCGTGGGCGAGTTCGTTCGCCTCGTCCGCGCTGAGGTCGGTCACTTGGACGATGGAGGGACGACCGATTTCCTCGTCCTGTCCCGTCGGTTTCCCGAGTTCGTCGGGGTCCGCCGTGGCGTCGAGGACGTCGTCCCGAATCTGGAAGGCGATGCCGACGCGTTCGGCGTATTCGCCGAAGGCATCGACCGTCTCCGGGTCGGCGTCGGCCGCGATTGCTCCCAGTTCGGCGGCGGCGCGGAACAGCGCGCCGGTCTTCCGTCGGGCGAGTCCCATGTACTCGGACTGGTTCGACGGCATGGAAACGAGTTCCGACGCCTCGCCCATGCCGAGTTCTATCATCGACTCCGCGACGACTTCCATCGCGCGCGGGTCGGACGAGAACAGTTCGAAGGCCTCACCGAGCATCCCGTCGCTGGCGATGATGGCCGGACCGTAGCCGTACTCGGCCCACGCGCTCTCCGTCCCGCGCCGCACGTCCGACCGGTCGATGATGTCGTCGACGACGAGCGACGCGTCGTGGACGAGTTCGATACCGACGCCGAAATCGACGGCGTTCTCGGCGTCGCCGCCCGCGGCCTCACAGGCCAGCATGGCAACGGTGGGTCGAACCCGTTTGCCACCCGAGAGTGCCGTGTGGGCCAACTGCTCCGACAGTTCGCGTGGTTCGACCCGCCCAACAACCTCCTCCAACCGGTCCTCGACGAGCGTCCTGCGGGCCATCAGGTACTCCATTCGTCTGTGCTTCAGGACGGGGCACGCAAATACGTGACGGGTTCAGTCCGCTGTCATCACCGCCCGGAGCGACAGAAACGTAGGTTCGCGGGATACTCGCCCGAACGTTTCCGGTCTTTTTCCCAAAACACCTCGGTCGGTCGGGCTTCCTCGATACGGTCGAGTCGGAAAACGGCGTTCAGGAGGGGATTCAGAATCGCTGCAAGCGGTCGGCGGTACGTCGGCACCCATCGCCGGACTCGCATCGATGCCGGTCACCTCGGCATCCGCTTCCAGCAGATACGCCGTCGTGATGCCCGGTCCACAGCCAGCGTCCAATACGTCCATCCCCGAAACGTCCGGCAGCAATCCCTGCGTCGTCGGGCGTTCGAGGTCGGCGTTGAATGGCTTCGTCGGCGCTCGCTCGGAATAGTCGTCGGCCAACTTCTCGGAGGCGGAGAGTGCCAGCGGCGAGTCTCGCTCGTCGGTCATAATCTCCGCTCAGCGAGGGGCACGAAAAAGGTCGCTAGTCGAACCGCACTCGTCGTTCGAGCGAAAAGTTCGAATCGAACGGCTTTAGCTGAACTGCTCGATGAGTTCCGGCACCACGTCAAACAGGTCGCCGACGATACCGTAGTCGGCGATGTCGAAGATGGGCGCGTTCGGGTCGTTGTTGATGGCGATGATGGTGTCCGACCCCTTCATCCCGGCGACGTGCTGCACCGCGCCGGAGATACCGATGGCGAGGTACACCGTCGGCGTCACCTGCGAACCGGACTGGCCGACCTGCCGGTTCTTCGGCAACCAGCCGTTGTCCACGATGGGACGCGACGACGAAAGCGTCGCGCCGGTCGCTTCCACGAGGTCCTCGATGAGCGGGAGGTTGTCCTCCTCCTCGATACCGCGGCCGATACTGACGAGGAACTCGGCTTCGCTGATGTCCACGTCGCCGGCGCCGACTTCCTCGAAGCCGGTGACGGTCGAGCGAACGGCATCTTCGTCGGGTTCGAAGTCGAACGCGGACACGTCGGCCTCGCCGACGCCCTCCGCCGCGGGCCACTCCGCGCCGCGGGTCGTGAGCGCGAACTGGTCGCCGTCGACGTCCACCGTGGTCTCGACTTTCGACCCGTACATCTCGCGCGTCGCCGTGAGCGCGTCGCCGTACTCGAAGCCGACGACGTCAGTCACGATGGGGAGGTCGAGTCGGTTGGCGACCGCGGGCGCGTAGTCGAGTCCGTTCACGCTGTTCGGCATGAGGAGGAACGTCGGTTCGAGGTCGGCGAACAGCGCCTCGATGGCCTGCACGTACACGTCGTGATTGAACTCCTCGCCGTACTCGACGGTGTGAATCGCGTCCACGCCGTCGCGGTTCAGCGTGTCGGCGTAGGAATCGACGTCGCCGCTGATGACCGCGAGGTGCAGGTTGCCACCCGCGTCGTCGGCGAGTTCGCGTCCGGCGGAGATGACTTCGAAGCTCTCGTCGCGGAGTTCACCGCGGCGGTGTTCCGTGATGGCGAGAACGTCGCTCATTGGACGACCCCCTTCTCGCGAAGAACCTCGGCAAGTTTCCCGGCCGTCTCCCCGGCGTCACCTTCGAAAATCTCCGCGTCGCTCTCGCTCTCAGGTTCGTACATGTCAGCCAGCGTCAGGTCGCTCTCCACGGCGTCGGCGTCGAGTCCGAGGTCGTCGAGCGTTTTCGGTGCGATTTCCTTGGACTGTGCCTGCCGAATACCGCGTAGACTGGCGTACCGCGGTTCGTTGATACCCGTCTGGATGGTCAGGACGGCAGGAAGTTCGATGTCCGTAAGTTCCTCGACACCGCCTTCCAGTTCGCGGTGGACGTGTGCGACGCCTTCGTCGGCGTCCATGTCGAGCGCGTTGACGACCGCACCCCACTCGAAACCGATTTCGTCGGCGAGCGAGACGCCGGTCGCACCGAACGCGTCGTCACCGGCCTGCACGCCGGTCAACACGAGGTCGGGATCCTCCTCCGCGACGACGGCGGCGAGGATTTGCGTCTTCGCCTCCACGTCGAGCAGGTCGGGGGCTTCGAGCGCCTCGTCCCACACGCGGATGGAGCGGTCTGCACCCTTGGCGAGTGCCAT
Organism: Haladaptatus sp. HS23; assembly: GCF_056892285.1. Lineage (NCBI taxonomy): Archaea > Methanobacteriati > Methanobacteriota > Halobacteria > Halobacteriales > Haladaptataceae > Haladaptatus > Haladaptatus sp. HS23. The sequence continues at coordinate 923,691 of NZ_JBXGLH010000001.1, forward strand.
CCGAATCGTCTCCTCGGCGCGTTCCGGGCCGATGGTGACGGTCACCACTTCGTCCGCGACACCCGCTTCGTTCAATTGGACGCCTTCTTCGACGGCGTAGTCGTCCCACTCATTCAGGTCATATTCGAGGTAGCGGTCGTCTACCTCGGTCCCGTCCACTTCGAAGTCGTCCGCAAGTTCGGCGACTTCTTTCACCGTTACAAGGACCTTCATAATCAATTCCTTTCCGGGTAGCGGGTAAACGTTTTCGAAACAGTCGACAATGCACGTGCCGTACTAATCGGATTTTTTACCGTTCGGGAACGGAGCGTGCTCACTCGTCGTCGAAGTCGGTCACGTCCTCGCCGGGAAGCGTGATGAGGTTCTCCCGCCCGATACGGAGCTTGTCGATTCGGTCGGAGTCGTTCATCGCCGAAAGAAGTTGGGACACCTTGGCGTTCGACCAGTTGGTCTCCTTGACGATGGTCGCCTGCTTCATCCGACCACCGTTCCGCTCGAGCAGATGTTCGACGCGCTCTTCATCCGAGAGGAGTTCGAGGTCCGGTTCGTCTTCCACCGATTCGGAGTCGGAGTCGAGGTCCGGCGACGGAACGGGTCGTGAGTCCGATGGTTCAGAATCGGAGGGTTCGTCTTCGTCCTCTTGAAGGAACGCGTAGATACCGACACCGAGGATACCCACGAGGACCAAGAGTCCGGCGAGGTACATCGTCCACGGGGTCGATTCGTCCACGGGCCCGGCATTTTTCTTGTTGTACGTGACACGAACGAAGTCCCTGCCGCCGGTCGGGGAACGAATCGTCATCGGACCGCGGAGGGATATCGTTCCGTTGGCGTGTCCGAAATTGGAGTTTTGAATCTGGTATCCGTCGGGCGTGTGAATGAAGAGGTTCTGGTTCGCGGACAGCGAGCGAAGCCACGTCGATTCTCCGCCGTCGAGCAGGAATGCGTCCCCGAGATAGATTTTGCCGTCGCTTACTCGGGTGAAGTTCGTCCAAACGAACGTGAGCGTCAATAGACCGGTTTCGTTGCCCACGGAATACTCACGATCGATATTTCGTATTTTCATCTCGCGACCGGTTTCCGCCTGTTCCGTGTTTGCGATTCGTTGGAACGTTTCGGCCGAAAAACCGAGGTCGTCGTTTCTGCCTTGCTCGAAATCACTTCCGAGGCGCTCGAACGCCTCAGTTTCGTTTTCGTCGGTGAGCGCGAACTCCATCGAGACGTTCCAGTGAGCGTCACCGTTAGGTCGTGGTGTGATTTGAATCGACGTCCCGTTCGTCGGCGTCTCGTCTGCTGCAGTACGGTCTCCCGCTACGGAATCGATATGGGCCGGATGAGTCTGCACATCACCTGCCACTACGGTGGTTCCCAAGACTAAAAGCGAAAGGAGGACCACGAGGAGGGCGAAATGTGACCGCATGTCCCACTGTGGTTAAGCAGACAAGAAAATACTTTCCATCCGTGCGATAAAACGTCAGGGACCGATTTAAAAGGTCTACTCCAATCTCTACCGGTTATCGAATCGCGTCGAATCCCGTATATATTTTAATGAGTAGTGACCTACTCACCGATATGAGCCGGGTGTCCCGTATCTTGCTAGCGGCCCTCCTCGTCCTCTGTTCACCGTCCGTCGCGTTCGGGGTCGGTGTGCCGGCATCTACAGCAAGCCCACCGTCGGCGAAAAACCCGGTCCAACCGCCCGGGTTCAACAACACCTCCTCTCATCTGACCCTCGGAACGCCCACTCGGAGTGATACGTATTCGCCGTCGATGAGTCTCGGTACCACGCTGGAGATGGACAGAAACGAACTGCTGGAGCAGAAGAAGCGGTACACGCTCGACGAGCAACTGTCGAAAGTAGACGATAGCAGCAAGAAAGAACAACTCCTCATCAAATTCCGCTCGAACATCGAAGTGCAGTTGTCCGAACTCAAGAGCGATGAGCGGTCCGCAAGCGAGCAGTTCACCAATCAGGAGATAGGGACCCGAACGTACGTACAACGGCTCGCACTGCTCGATTCGAAGGGAAAGGACGTGGAGCGTTCCATCGAGTACATGCTGTCGAAGAAAAAGGACGTAATTCAATTTCCCCCCGAAGAATGGAAGCTTCGGACGGATCTGATTCCGCTACAGAGTCGAGTCCGGGATTATGCGGCGAGGAGCTTTCGTGGCAACGGCGATTCGAGGTCACTCTACGTGGCGACGACGGAGGACGGCGTCGTTCTCTCCATGGTGCACGGAAACCAGTATATCAGGGAAGCGTACAGGCCCGATTACCGGAACGTCAGTAAGAGTAGTCAGCTATCCATCAGCGAAGTTTCCAACCTTACGGTCAACAGTTATCCATGGATAGTTAAGCGGTCCGAGTCCGGAACACCGCACTCGGACACGGACGTTCGATACAAGAAGGGGGCTTCGAGAACGCTAATCTATTACTCACAAGGTCTCACCGAGGCGTATCTCGATACGGGAACGGAGAAAATCTACCGTGAGATTCAGTATAAGCTGCTCACTGGGGACACCCACATCCCCTACGGGACGGCCATCCGAAACAACAGCACGAACCTCGAACTAACCGTCAATCGAACGTATCCCGGCGGTCCGCTTCGGGTGGAACTAACGGATTCAAGCGGCGAACCGGTTCAAGGGAAGGTAAGAATCGGGGAGACACCGGTCGGAAACACCGGTACGAGTGGGACGATGTGGACGGTGTCGCCGCGGGGGACATATACCGTTACAGCGACCCACAGTAGCGAAACCGTGAACGTAACGCTCAGCCCCTACGGAATCCCGAACACGAACTCGACGACCGGCACACCGGAAGATATCGTCGGAACGGGCCAAGTTTGAAATACGAACACCGTACCAGACCCAGGCGTGTCGAATCGCGCCCTCTCACCAGTCGTCGCAGTCGTCTTCCTTCTCGTCGTTACGCTCTTTTTGGCAGGAACTATCGGAGCGGTTTCGATACGCTCGGTGTCACTACACGAACCGAAGCAAGTCGCTATCGACCTCACGGCAGACGCGGCGACGAATCGGTTGACGTTCGCACATCGAGCGGGGGAGTCGCTCGACGTCGAGAGTATCGACCTCGAAATCAGGGTGAACGGGGAGCCATTAGCGTCGCAACCCCCGGTACCGTTCTTCTCGGCGGACGGGTTCCACGCCGGCCCGACGGGGCCGTTCAACAGCGCGTCGGATTCGACGTGGAGGAGCGGAGAAGTTGCAACGCTCGAACTAGCCGGGACGAACGCGCCGTTGCTCGAACCGGGAGATGAAGTCGTCGTTCGAATCGTGGAAAACGGGGCGTTAGTCGCTGAAATAGAAACGGCCGTACAGTGATTTCGACGAGGGGCCGCGTTTTACTGCCGTCGCGTTCATTTGTTATCGGGCACGCGTGCAATGGTCGTGATGGCGATATCCGGGTCGTACGTCGGTCCCATTTCACGGTGGCGAACGTCCTCGTAGCCCGCTTCCCGGAACATCCGGTCCGCCTCTTCTCGGTCGTAAAAGAGCATGATGGTGTCGGCGACTTTCTGCATGACGCTCGTTCCTGGGTAGTTGGGACCGACGACCAAGACTTCCCCGCCGGGTTTCGTGACGCGGCGGATGTCACGAAGGGTTTCGACCGGTTCGGGCCAATATTCGATGGACCCGGACGACCAGACGATGTCGAAGGAGTCGTCCTTGAACGGGAGCCGTTCCGCGTCACCGCGGTAGAAACTCACGGGGTCGTATTTTCCGATCTTCGCCCACGCCTTTCCGAGTTGGTGAACGCTCTGGTCGAGACCGTGAACGTTGTCCGTGTATTCGAGCAGACCTTCGGTCCCGAACCCGGTGCCACAACCGACGTCGAGCACCATATCATCCTCGTCGATATCGAGCATCGACAGGGCTTCCTCACGCATCTCCTCGTTCCAGATGAACGGGTTCACTTGGTCGTACACCTTCGAGAGGTACTTGTAGAAGATTCGTGCTCGGCGTTTGTCTTCGAGGATACCCATTGTCCGCCGGTTCGGACCGAGCGATGATGAATCCCCACCATTTCGGCCGTCGAGAGGCCGAGACGGTTCCGCAAGTAGTTTATAGCCACTCGCGCAACCTTCCGCGTGATTACAGTATATGCCGAGGCCAGAGGTTCTCGAACGAATAAAGGAGGCCGAAACGGAGGCTGACGACATCGTTGCGGACGCCAAAGAGACTCGCGAGGAGCGAATTTCCGAGGCGCGCACGAAAGCGGAGGACATCCGCTCGGAAGCCCACGAAAAGGCCGAAGAATTGGAACAAAAACGACTCGAGAGCGCGCGCGAAGACATCGAAGCCGAGCGCAAAAAGCTCCTCGCGGAGGGCGAGGAGGAACGCGAGGCACTCGAAACGCGTGCCCAAGAAAACGTCGACGAGGCGATAGAGTTCGTCCTCGACAGGTTCAAGGAGGCGGTGCATGCTCAGACCTGAACAGATGAGCAAAGTCTCGGTGACGGGGTCACGAACCGTCATGTCCGACGTTATCGAGACCATCCACGAGTTGAACCTCGTCCACCTGTCGAACTACGACGGGTCGTGGGACGGGTTCGACCACGGAAACCCAGTCAGCGGTGCGGACGAAGCGTCCGACAAACTCGTCACCGTTCGTTCCATCGAGAGCATTCTCGGTGTGGACGCGGAGGACGCCGGACCGCAGCGAATCGTCACCGGCGAAGCGCTGGAGGACGAATTAGAGGACATCCGAGCGCAGGTCAACGAACTCGACGACCGCCGAGACGAACTCGGCGAGGAGCTTCGAAGCGTCGAGGACCGAATCGGCTCGATGGAGCCGTTCGCCACGCTCGGAATCGACCTCGACTTGCTGTCGGGATACGACCACCTACAGGTCGCGGTCGGCGAAGGAAACGCGGACGAAATCGAGCGCGCGCTCGCCGATTCCGAGGACGTGCAGGAGTTCGAACTCTTCACGGAAGGGCGAACGGTCGCGGTTTTCGCGTACCCAGCGAACGACGCAGAGGACGACGCGCTCGATGATGCGCTCGTCGGCGTCGATTTCGCGTCGCTCGACATCCCCGACGCGTCCGGCAGTCCCGAGGAGTACGTCGCTGAACTCAAACACGACCAACAGAAACTCGAATCGAAGCTGAACGGCGTCGAGAACGAGCTCAACGACGTGAAGCTCGACGCGGCAGGGTTCCTGCTCGCGGCCGAGGAGAAACTGGCCATCGAGGTGCAGAAGGCCGAAGCGCCGCTGCAGTTCGCGACGACGGAGAACGCCTTCGTCGCCGAAGGCTGGATTCCGACCGAGAAGTACGCGGAACTGAAGAGCAGCCTCGACAGCACGGTCGGCGACCACGCCGAAGTGGACGAACTCGAACGTGCGTCCTACGAGGAGAAGGGCGGCCACCACGCGCCGCTCGAAAAGGCGGAGGAGACGGGCGTCGCCACGGACGGCGGCCACGTCACCAAGGAGGAGAACCCGCCGGTCATCCAGAAGAATCCCGACGCGGTCAAACCGTTCGAGGTACTGGTGCAGACCATCAACCGGCCGAAGTACTTCGAGTTCGACCCGACGGTCGTCCTGTTCCTCACGTTCCCGCTGTTCTTCGGGTTCATGATCGGTGACCTCGGATACGGGACGCTGTACACGCTCATCGGGTACTTCATCTACACCAAGTTCGACAACGAGGCCATCAAGAGTCTGGGTGGAATCGCCATCTGGGCCGGTGCGTTCACGATGCTGTTCGGTATCCTGTACGGCGAAATCTTCGGGTTGCACATCCTCGGGGACTTCGTCTGGGGCGGAAGCCCACCGATTCACAAAGGACTCCAGCCAATCGAAGGCGAGTTCGCTACCGGTTGGCTCGTGCTGAGCCTGCTGGCCGGTATCGCCCACCTCACCATCGGGTGGGGCTTCGACTTCGTCGAGAACTTGGAACACAGCTTCAAGGACGCCATGACCGAAAGCGGGTCGTGGATCATAATGATGTTCGGCCTCTGGGTGTGGATCTTCTCGGGTGCGGGCGGAAGCGCGCCCGGTCTCCTCTTCGGACCAGAGAGCGTCTTCAACGGGAACCCGTTCCCGTTCGGCTTCACTGGGTTCCCGGCGTTCAACCTGTTCACGATACCGGGAATTAACTTCCCGTTCTCGTTGTGGCTCGTCGTGTTCTTCCTCGGACTCGTCCTGCTCGTTGTGGGCGAACCCATCGAGGCAGTCGAGTTCCTCAACGTGCTGGTGAACGTCCTCTCGTACACCCGTCTCGCCGCAGTGTTGCTGGCGAAGGCAGGGATGGCCTTCGTGGTCAATCTCCTATTCTTCGGCGTGTATACCGTCGAAAGTCACGGTGGTGAGGAGTGGCACTTCATGCTCTCGCACGGCCCCGATTACGTGCTCCATCACCACGAGGGAGCGAGCATCATGTTCCCCGGACTCGTTCACTCCGGCGTCGCGGGCATCCTCGGCGGACTGCTCATCCTCGTCCTCGGACACGCCCTCGTCCTCACGCTGGGTATCACTAGCGCGGGACTGCAGGCGGTGCGTCTCGAGTACGTGGAGTTCTTCGGCAAGTTCTACGAGGGCGGCGGCGAAGCGTACAACCCGTTTGGCTACGACCGAAGCTACACGACGCAGGACTAACCGTCCATCCGTCGTTTTCGTTCTCTCACATCGAATTGGCCTCTTTTACGTCCCTTGACACTGGCAATTGCTACCATGATTTAGCGGGTACAGCGCCCGATACAAGCGAATCCGGCGGAACGCTTTGGGAAGTTTTAAGAATCCAGTGACTCGAACTACGACTTGTTCGGCTACAGAGAGCCTACAAGAGGATCAAACCAATGTTCGAAGCTATATTCGCATTCGTCAACGCAGCTGTACCGCTCCTGCAGGAAGGTGCCAACCAAGCGTCCACCGCACCCGCCATTCCCCCGAAAGCTGGCGCGGCCCTCGCGGTCGGCCTCGCGGCTTTCGGTGCAGGGTACGCAGAGCGCGGTATCGGTGCCGCCGCAGTCGGCGCTATCGCGGAAGACCAAGACCTGTTCGGTACCGGACTGATCATGACGGTGCTGCCGGAAACGCTCGTGATTCTGGCACTCGTCGTCGTGTTCGTTGTCTAAACCGTCCCTAACCCTCTTCATCAATGAGCTTGGAAACGGTAGTTGAGGATATTAGAAACGAGGCCCGCGAGCGCGCGGAAGAGATTCGTACGGAAGGCGAAACCCGCGCGGACCGGATTATCTCCGAGGCCGAAACGGAAGCCGAGGAGATACTCGCGGCGAAAGAGCAGGAGGTTGAAAACCGAATCGAGCGAGAACGGGAGCAGAAACTCTCCAGCGCGAAACTCGAAGCCAAGCAGAAGCGGCTCGAAGCCCGTCGCGACGTGTTGCAAGACGTGCGCACCGACGCTGAAGAAAGCGTCGCCACCCTCGGTGGCGACGAGCGCGAAGAACTGACGCGCTCACTGCTCGACGCGGCCGCGGAGGAGTTCGACTCGGGGAACACCGTCCGAATCTACGGACGCCCCGACGACGAAGCGCTCCTCACCGATATCGTCTCGGACTACGACGGTTTCGAGTACGCGGGTGAGTACGACTGCCTCGGCGGCATCGTCGCCGAGAGCGAGGCGTCCCGCGTTCGCGTGAACAACACGTTCGACTCGATTCTGGAGGACGTGTGGGAGGACAACCTCCAACAGATCAGTTCGCGGTTGTTCGAGCAATGAGCACGACCGAAGGAACATCGAACTACGAGTACGTCACCGCGCGAGTCAGGGCGCGCAGAGCGGCCCTGTTCGACGAGGAGGACTACCGAAAGCTCCTGCGCATGGGACCGGGCGAAATCGCCCGCTACATGGAGGAGACGGAGTACGAATCCGAGGTGAACGCACTCGGCGCGCGCTACGACGGTGTGGACCTCGTGGAGTACGCACTGAACCGCAACCTTGCCAAGAACTTCAACGACTTGTTGGATTGGGCCGACGGGAAGCTGTACCACCTGATCGCCCGATACCTGCGGACGTTCGACGCGTGGAACGTCAAGACGATACTTCGCGGTATCTACGCGGATACCGACAGCCAGTCCGTGCGCGACGACTTGATTCACGCCGGTGAGTTCGACGAGGAGTTCCTCACGCGATTGGCCGAGGCGGGTGCCATCGAGGACGTCGTCGAGATGCTCGGGACGACGATTTTCGGCGACAGCCTCGAAGCAGCCTACGACGATTACGAGTCGAGTGGGCTCCTGATTCCGCTGGAAAACGCGGTCGACCGGGCCTACTACGAAGGGCTAATGGATGGCGTGTCGGAGACGGAAGACCGCGCGACGCGGCTGTACATCGAGTTCCTACAGGCGGAAATCGACTTCCGAAACATCCGCAACGTGCTCCGAATCAGTCGGAGCGGCGCGAACATCGACCCTTCGGAGTACTACATCTCCGGCGGTCGGATGTTCGGCGCGAAGGAGTTGACCCAACTCGCGGGCAGCACGGACGAGCTGATAGCGAGGGTTCGAGACAGTCCCTACGGGGAGGAACTGGACGAAGCGCTGGACGAGCTTGAGCGAGCCGACAGTCTCATCGGATTCGAGCACGCACTGGATATTGCGCTGCTCGAATACTCGGACCACCTTTCACACGTGTTTCCGTTGTCCGTGTGTCCGGTGCTCGCTTACGTCCTCGCCAAACAGCGCGAAGTCGACAACATTCGTGCCATCGCACGCGGTCGCGAGGCGGGACTGTCCGAAGACCGAATCGAAGAGGAACTGGTGGTACTATGAGCCAAGAAATCGCCGTCATCGGGAGTCCGGACTTTACGACCGGATTCCGACTAGCAGGCGTCCGAAAGTTTGCGAACGTTCCGGACGACGAAAAGGACACGGACTTGGACGACGCTGTTTCTCGGGTACTGGAAGACGACGACGTGGGCATCATCGTGATGCACGACGACGACCTCACGCATCTCTCTCGGAACGTCCGAAACGACGTCGAGACGAGTGTGGAACCCACCCTCGTGACGCTGGGTGGTGGCGCGGGAAGCGGCGGACTCCGCGACAAAATCAAGCGCGCGATCGGTATCGACCTTATGGACGAAGACGAACAAGGTGATAACGAATGAGCCAGGCAACAGACAGCGACGTCGTCCGTGAGGACGGCGTCATTCAGAGCGTGAGCGGACCTGTCGTTACCGCCACGGACCTCGGCGCCCGGATGAACGACGTTGTGTACGTCGGTGAGGAAGGGCTGATGGGAGAGGTCATCGAAATCGAAGGAAACCAAACCACCATTCAGGTGTACGAAGAAACCTCGAACGTCGCCCCCGGTGAACCCGTCGAGAACACGGGCGAACCGCTGTCGGTCGACCTCGGGCCGGGTATGCTGTACTCCATCTACGACGGGGTTCAGCGCCCGCTGGACGTGCTCGAAGACAAGATGGGCGCGTTCCTCGACCGTGGTGTCGACGCTCCCGGTATCGACCAGGAGAGGACGTGGGAGTTCACCCCGACCGTCAGCGAAGGCGACGCGGTGGAACCCGGCGACGTCGTCGGGACCGTTCCCGAAACCGAGAGCATCGAACACAAGGTCATGGTGCCGCCGAACTACGAGGGCGGCGAAGTCGTTGCCACGAACGAGGGCAACTACGACGTGACCGAAACCGTCGTCGAACTCGACAACGGCGAAGAAATCACGATGCAGCAGGAGTGGCCGGTCCGTGAAGCACGGCCCTCCGTGGACAAACAGACGCCCCGGACGCCGCTCGTGTCCGGGCAGCGTATCCTCGACGGCCTGTTCCCCATCGCGAAGGGTGGGACGGCCGCGATTCCGGGACCGTTCGGCTCCGGAAAGACCGTGACCCAGCACTCGCTCGCCAAGTGGGCCGACGCGGACATCGTCGTCTACGTCGGCTGTGGCGAGCGTGGCAACGAGATGACGGAAGTTATCGAGGACTTCCCGGAACTCGAGGACCCGCGAACGGGCAAGCCGCTCATGTCGCGGACGTGCCTCATCGCGAACACGTCGAACATGCCCGTGGCAGCACGCGAGTCGTGCATTTACACGGGTATCACCATCGCGGAGTACTACCGCGACATGGGATACGACGTCGCGCTCATGGCCGACTCCACCTCGCGGTGGGCGGAGGCGATGCGTGAGATTTCCTCGCGTCTCGAAGAGATGCCCGGCGAAGAGGGATATCCGGCGTACCTCGCCGCCCGTCTCGCCGAGTTCTACGAGCGCGCAGGCAAGTTCGAGAACATCAACGGCACGGAGGGTTCGGTGTCGGTCATCGGTGCAGTGTCGCCCCCGGGCGGCGACTTCTCCGAGCCGGTCACGCAGAACACCCTGCGTATCGTGAAGACGTTCTGGGCGCTAGACGCCGACCTCGCGGAACGGCGTCACTTCCCGGCCATCAACTGGGACGAGTCCTACTCGCTGTACAAGGACCAACTCGACCCGTGGTACGAACAGAACGTCGAGCCCGACTTCCCGGAGAAGCGCCAGTGGGCGACCGACGTCCTCGACGAGGAGGGTGAACTGCAGGAGATCGTTCAGCTCGTCGGTAAGGACGCGCTGCCGGAAGACCAGCAGTTGACGCTCGAAGTCGCGCGCTACCTCCGTGAGGGATGGCTCCAGCAGAACGCGTTCCACGACGTGGACATGTTCTGTGAGCCGAAGAAGACCTACCGGATGCTCGAAGCCATTCAGACGCTCAACGACGAGGCGTTCAGCGCGCTCGAAGCCGGCGTTCCGGTGGACGAAATCACGTCCATCGACGCCGCTCCACGCCTGAACCGCATGGGAACTGCCGAGGACTGGGACGACTTCATCGGCGAAATCGAAGAGGACATCAAAGACGAGCTCAGGGAGAAGTACTAATGAAAGAATACCAGACCATTACGGAAATCAGCGGCCCGCTGGTGTTCGCCGAAGTCGACGAGCCGATCGGATACGACGAAATCGTCGAAATCGAGACGCCGGCCGGCGACACACTGCGCGGACAGGTGCTCGAATCGAGCGACGGCCTCGTCTCGATTCAGGTGTTCGAGGGAACGGAGGGTATCAACCGGGAGTCGTCGGTTCGATTCCTCGGCGAGACGATGAAGATGCCCGTAACCGAGGACCTCCTCGGTCGCGTGCTCGACGGGTCGGGACAGCCCATCGACGGCGGCCCGGAAATCGTCCCGGACCGACGTGACGACATCATCGGCGCGGCTATCAATCCCTACGCACGCGAGTACCCCGAAGAGTTCATCCAGACCGGTGTGTCCGCCATCGACGGCATGAACACGCTGGTTCGCGGACAGAAACTGCCCATCTTCTCCGCGTCCGGGCTTCCGCACAACGAGCTCGCGCTCCAGATTGCGCGACAGGCGAGCGTGCTCGAAGACGAAGAGGATGGCGAAGAGAGCGAGTTCGCGGTGGTGTTCGGCGCGATGGGCATCACGGCGGAAGAGGCAAACGAGTTCATGGAAGACTTCGAGCGCACCGGCGCACTGGAGCGCTCCGTGGTCTTCATGAACCTCGCGGACGACCCCGCAGTCGAGCGGACGGTCACCCCACGTCTCGCACTGACGACGGCGGAGTACCTCGCGTTCGAGAAGGATTACCACGTGCTGGTCATCCTGACGGACATGACGAACTACTGCGAGGCGCTGCGTGAAATCGGTGCCGCGCGTGAAGAGGTTCCGGGTCGCCGTGGCTACCCCGGATACATGTACACCGACCTTGCGGAGCTGTACGAGCGCGCGGGTCGTATCGAAGGTCGTGACGGGTCCGTCACGCAGATTCCCATCCTCACGATGCCGGGTGACGACGACACGCACCCGATTCCCGACCTGACCGGGTACATCACCGAGGGACAGATATACATCGACCGCGACCTGAACTCGCAGGGTATCCAACCGCCGATCAATCCGCTTCCGAGCCTCTCGCGGCTGATGGACGACGGTATCGGCGAGGGACTTACCCGTGCCGACCACTCCGGCGTATCCGACCAGATGTACGCAGCGTACGCGCAAGGTGAGGACCTTCGCGACCTCGTGAACATCGTCGGTCGTGAAGCGCTCAGCGAGCGGGACAACCAGTACCTCGACTTCGCGGACCAGTTCGAGACGGAATTCCTCGACCAGGGCTTCGACACGAACCGCAGCATCGAAGAGACGCTCACCATCGGGTGGGACCTCCTCTCGATGCTGCCGAAAGAGGAACTCAACCGTATCGACGAGGAGTTCATCGAGGAGTACTACCCCGAAGAGCAGGCCGAAGAAGTCGCTGCTGACTAACGCGGTTTCCGTTTCGATTTTCGATTTTTTCGCGTGTGTGACGGACGGAGCGGTGCGAATATCTCGGTTCTCAGTCCCACATACGCTCCGCAGCGCGGCGTTCGACTGTAAAGAATTATCCCCTTCGAGTTTCTAGCATCAACCAACATGGCCAAGGACGTCAAACCCACTCGGAAGAACCTCATGGCGATAGAGGATCGCATCGACCTCTCCGAACGGGGACACGACACGCTGGAGAAGAAGCGTGACGGTCTCATCATGGAGTTCATGGACATCCTCGACCAGGCACAGGACGTACGCTCCGGTCTCGAAGAGGATTACCAGCGCGCCCAGCAGACCATCAACATGGCCCGCGCGATGGAGGGCGACGTTGCGGTTCGCGGTGCCGCCGCCGCGCTACAGGAACACCCCGAAATCACGACGGAATCGAAGAACATCATGGGCGTCGTCGTCCCACAAATCGAGTCCTCGAAGGTAAAGAAGTCGCTCGACGAGCGTGGCTACGGCGTCCTCGGAACGAGCGCCCGCATCGACGAGACCGCGGACGCCTACGAGGAACTGCTCGAAAGCGTCATCCTCGCCGCGGAAGTCGAGACGGCGATGAAGAAGATGCTGACGGAAATCGAAACGACGAAGCGTCGCGTCAACGCGCTCGAATTCAAACTCCTCCCCGACCTGTACGAGGCACAGGACTACATCGAGCAGAAACTCGAAGAACAGGAGCGTGAGGAGATCTTCCGAATGAAGAAGATCAAGGCCAAGAAGGAAGAGGAGGAGAAAGCGGAGAAGGAAGCCCGCGAACCGGAAGTGGCGGAAGGCGAAGTCGTCGTCACGAGCTAAATTCGATATTTTCTTTCTGCGATTCAGGTATGAGGAGGACGGTGCGTTTCGAGTCGACGAAGTGGGTTCCGAGCACCACGGCATCCCCGACTTTCCATCCGAAACGATGCCCTTGGAGAGACGGGACTGAATCGCACAGCGACAGGGCACGATTCGACTTTTGACGTCAAATAGTGACGTACTGATACGAACTGCACGCGAAGTTGGTAGCGACAGCGTCGAGAGAAATAGCTGAAACGAAAAGGCTACCGATGTCCGATTTTCTGCCGGTTGTCAGTGTTGAATCGAGAACGTTCGACGGACCGGTTACTCTTCGACGTACGTGAACCACTCCTCGTGGTCGTCGGTGCGACGGTTCACGAGGTCGAAGAACTCGGATTGGAGTTCTTCGGTCACGGGGCCGCGACTGCCGGTGCCGATTTCGACGTTGTCCACCTGTCGAATGGGCGTGACTTCCGCCGCGCTGCCGGTAAAGAACAGTTCGTCGGCGGTGTTGAGTTCGCCGCGACTGATGGTCGCGTCGTCGTGAACCGTGTAGCCCATCTCTTCAGCCAGCGTGATGACGCTGTTGCGGGTGATGCCGTCGAGGATGCTCTGGGAGAGGCCGGGGGTGAAAATCTCGCCGTCGCGGACCATGAAGATGTTCTCGCCGGGTCCTTCCGCGACGTTGCCTTCCTTGTTCAGGACGATGGCTTCGACGTAGCCGTTACGGCGGGCTTCCTCGCCGGCGAGGAGGCTGTTGACGTACAGGCCGGTCGTCTTTGCGTTGGTCGGAATCTGGCTGGAGGCGTGCTTGCGCCACGAGGAGATCATCACTTCGACGCCGTTTTCGAGGGCCTCTTCGCCCAGGTACGCGCCCCACGGCCACGCGGCGATGGTGACGTCGGTCGGGCAGTCGCCGGGGCTGACGCCGAGGCTGTCGTAGCCGTAGTAGGCGATGGGTCGGATGTAACAGGAGCGGAGGTCCTGACTGTCGATGAGTTCGAGGGTCGCCTTCGTGAGTTCCTCGGGGCTGTACTCGATTTCCATGTCGTAGGGTTTACACGAGTCGTAGAAGCGCTGGAGGTGGTCCTCCCAGCGGAAAATCGCGGGACCGTTTTCGGTGTCGTAGCACCGAACCCCTTCGAAGACGCCCGTCCCGTAGTGCAATCCGTGTGTGAGAACGTGGATTTGCGCGTCGTCCCAATCGACGAATTCGCCGTCCATCCAGATGGTGTCCACGTCCATATCGTCAAAGCTCATACGTCCGCTTCAAGGAAGGCCACAGTAATGAGTTTTGGCGATTGTCTTTGGACGATTGTGTAGGATAACTCATCTGAGAGTAATTCACGGGCAGTGTGAATGGGTATCGCTCGGCAGACGAGATGTCGATAATACAGTTTCGAACCGCTCACACAGCGGAAAATGGAGTCGTTCGGTGTTCGACGGTTAGCGTCCGGCGGGCCGCGCCGCGCTGCGCCGTGCCGAGCGTCCCTTCAGCCACGACCCGAGTGCGCCACCGACAGCACCGGGGATTGCGGCGACGACGACGTACACTACGCCGAAGGCGAACAGGCCCATGGTCGGGATGAGACCAGCGGCCAGCAAGCCTGTAAGAGTCAGAATGACGAGTGCGACGATTGCCCCGGCGGCGGTTGCGACGCCACCGTTGAGCGCACCGTCATCGAGTTTGATTCCGGACACGTAGCCAGCCACGAGACCGCCGATGATGCCGGTCAAGCCAGCGCCGACGATAGGAAGCGCCATGTCCGTGAATGGGACCGTTGCCCCACTAAGCAAGCCGACGACGATGGTTGCGATGATTCCGTATACGATTGCTTTTGCTTTGAAGTCCATACGTACTAGATGGACTTCTAGAAGCATGAACATTTTTTATAATTTAGATACGTATTCCGACATTACCCCAACTCGGAGGGGGGATTTCGTTAGTAAACACGAGTTTTACGGTCCGAGGGAGTCGACCGCGGCAAAAGAATCAGCCGAGGGATTCGATTATCTTCGACCCCTCGAGATACGGGAATTCGTGACGCTCGGCGTAGGCACGTGCGTCCGCTGGCGAAAGCGCACCGCCGGTTTCGTCGTCCAGCATCTCACAGACGACGACGGCGGGGGACCGGTCCGCCGCCGCCGCGAGGACGATACCGAGTTCCGTGTGGCCCTGTCGCTCGGCCAGCAATCCGGGTGCCGCTTTGAGCAGGTGAACGTGACCCGGCGCGCGGAACTCGCCCGCGAAGTCGGTTTCGTCGGGTGATGCGGCCGCGTGTGCGAGTTTTCGAATCGTCAGCGAGCGGTCGTCGTCCGTGATGCCGGTGTAGGTGTCGCGGTGGTTCACGGTCAGCGAGAAGGAAGAGCGGGAGTCGTACCCGAGGTCGTGGCCCTCGCTCGCGGGGTGGTCGATGATTTCGTCCATGTAGTCGAGTCCGAACCGCTCGGCGACGTCGTGGGAGAGTGCGGTACAGACCAATCCGCCGGCGTCGTTTCTGAGGCGTGAGACGGCGGTCGGAGTAACTGCTTCGGCAGGATAGATGAGGTCGGTTTCACCTTCCCTGTCGGCCGCGTCGTGGACGAGGAGGGGCGACCCATCCCGAAACGCGGCGACTGCCTCCTCGACGGACGCCGCGGCGGTTTGGCTCATTGGACCTCCTCGATATACACCGTCACGTGGTCGCCGTCTCCCAGCCCGAGTTCGTCGCGGAGTTTCTCCTCCGCGATGAGTTCCAACTGGTCTTCGTCGTGGTGGGTTCGTTCGGGCGCGATGACGTGGACCGGTTCGTAAGACTCGCCGTCGGTCGTTTGGACGGCCGCGGGATAGCAGACGGCGGGGCCGTACGTTCGGTCGCCGTCCTCCCATGCGTCGATGGAAACGGGAGCGAGCGCGTCCATCGCGGAGCGAGCGCGAACGCTCTCTGTGGAGAGTTCGACGTTCAAGGTGCCCGGATACGGTTCGTAACCCAACCGGTCGATGAACTGCTCCATGTAGCCCGACAGTGAGATGTAGTGTTTTCCCTCACCCATGCCGCCGGTGACGGTTCCCGAGAGTTCGACGCCGGAGAGGTCCTCGAAGATTCGGCGGTAGTCCTCGTACTCGCGTTTCAGTTCCCATTCGCCGTCGTCGGTGATGGCGACCCACTGCCCGTTGCTGACGATTTCGCGCGTGATGAGGCCCGCGTCGTCCAAACGCTGGAGGCGACGCGATGCGGTCTGATTGGACGCATCGAGGCGGTCTGCGAGGTCAGCACAGGATACTTTGACCTCGCTTTCGAGCCCCCCGTCGAGGGCGAGAAGTTTCAACGCGGCGAGTTCGTCGTACCCGACCACGAGCGATGTCGCTGACATACACGATACTCCGTGCTTGGTTCGTTTAAGCGTACCGGAAACGAGACGCGTAACAGAAATGTTATGGCGCAGGACGCGATTCCGCCGTCGGTGTTCGATATAACGGGGCATCTCATCTAAATGTGCTGGTTTCACCGTTTTGCGGCGAATTACCGGTCGAGCCGAGCGCTCGTTTAAACGGGTAGCGTGAGGAGCCATCCGGTTTAGGCACGAACGGGGCGGAGAAAAGATGGATAGTTCGCGCGGAGGGGAGATGCCGGAGAGAACTCCGCTCGAACGACTTTCCACACGCTACTATGTCCGGAAACGATGCAGAAAACGAGAGTTACGAGACGAAGATACCCGCTCGGTTGGATCGATTGCCGTGGTCGCGCTTTCACTGGCTGATAATTCTGGCGTTGGGTGCGACGTGGTTGCTCGACGGTCTGGAAATCGGTCTCGTCGGTGCTATAGGCCCCATACTGACACAGAAGAGTACGTTAGGACTGACGAGTGCGCAGGTCGGGTACGCCGGTTCCACGTATTTGATGGGAGAGGTCATCGGTGCGCTTGGGTTCGGTTGGTTGACCGACCGATACGGGCGCCAGAAATTGTTCTTCATCACGATGGGCGTCTACCTCGGTGGCGTCGCACTGACGGCGCTCTCCATCGGGTTTTACACCTTCGCGTTCTTCCGTTTCCTCGCTGGCCTCGGTATCGGCGGGGAGTACTCGGCCGTCTACTCGGCTATCGACGAGTTGATTCCGGCCGATTACCGCGGTCACGCCGACTTAGTGATCAGCGGCAGTTACTGGATAGGTGCGGCCGCCGCCTCGGTCATCACGTTGTTCTTCCTCGACTCGCAGATCCTCAGTAGCGGTTCCACCTGGCGGTACGTCTTCGGATTTGGCGCGGCACTCGCGTTGCTCATCCTCGTTCTCCGGCAGTACGTTCCGGAAAGCCCTCGCTGGCTCATGATTCACAAGGACCGGGAGGAGGCCGAGGAAGTGGTCGAGAACGTGGAGGAACGAGTCGAAGAAACCACGGACGAAGAGTTAGAGGAACCCGACGACGAGGAATCGATAACCATCCAAGCTATCGGGAGGATATCCCTCCGGAATCTTCTGGAAACCGTGTTCGTGGACAACTTCCAGCGCGCGATGCTGTGTTGTATCCTGTTCATCACGCGGGCATTCCTCTACAATGCCATCTACTTCACCTACGGACTGATTCTCCACCAGTTCTACGGGGTTCCAGAGGCCAATACGCCGGTGTACGGAATCGCGTTCGCCATCGCCAACTTCATCGGTGCCCTCGTGTTGGGACGCTTCTTCGACACGGTCGGCCGTCGGCCGATGATCTCCGGAACGTACAGTATTTCGGGGATTCTGCTGGCGATTACCGGATTCCTGTTCCTGAACGACATGCTCACGGCACTCACGCAAACCGCGCTCTGGTGTGCCGTGTTCTTCTTCGCCACGGCGGCGGCGAGCGCGGCCTATCTAACCGTCAGCGAGATATTCCCGATGGAGGTACGCGCACAGGCGATCGCCGTGTTCTTCGCCATCGGGCAAGCCGCTGGTGGCGTGGTCGCCCCGGCGCTCTTCGGCAATCTCATCGAATCCGGCGAACCGATAAACGTCTTCTACGGGTACAGCATCGCCGCCGGGCTCATGCTTCTCGGAGCCATCGTGGAGTGGGTATGGGGAGTCGAGGCGGCCCAGAAGTCCCTGGAGGAAGTCAGTACGCCGATTTCGGCGTTCATGTCGGGGTCGGGTAGCGAAAAAGGCCAAAATCCCGAGGACACGGACTGACGTTTCTCCCCGTTTCCCCGAAGTCGTGCCTCGATAGTAAGCGACCATCTCCCAATGCTGCCCGTGCTCGCGTTCGACTCGCGCGCATCAGGTACACCCGGACGGACTGAAATTTAGTTGGCGGAAGGGGGTGGGTCGATATCACGGTTCCTCGGAAGGACGGGTGTTCTACGCGCCGAACTGAACACGACGGGTCTTGCCCGTTTCCACAGATAAAACACCTCCCGTTTCGAGCACTCGAACGCCGATGGAGAAAGTCAACCTCGACGCCGCGTTCGACACGTTCGACGAACACTGGTCACCCCGGCTCGCCGCCGAACTGAACGGGCAGGCCGTCAAACTCGCCAAGTTAGAGGAGGAGTTCGTCTGGCACCACCACGACGACGCGGACGAGATGTTCCTCGTGACGAGTGGGGAACTCCGCATCGAGTTCCGAGAGGAAGACGACATCGTACTGGAGGAAGGGGAATTTCTCGTCGTACCACGGGGAGTAGAACACAGGCCTGTCGCGGAGAAGGAAACCGAGATACTCCTGTTCGAACCGATGGACACGACCAACACCGGGAACGTGGAGAACGAACTGACGGAGACGGACCTCGAAGAGGTGTGAGAATCGAATTCCGATTCGAAGTCGATTTTACCCACCCAGCGGCGTCCACGTCGTCGAATCGCGCTCCCAGAATTCGCTATTCTTCTTCAGTTTCGGAACCCACGTGTCCTCGGTCTTCGAGAGTAGCGCGACCCGCGAGGCGGGAACCTGCTTTAGCACGTCGTGGTCGGGCATGTGTTCGCCGACCCGCTCGGTGAACTCGACGACTTCCTCGTGGTCGAGCATGGACGACCGGTCGAGGCGGCCGCGCGAGTGGCCGACGTGCATGTACGCCTTGAGTTCGACGAAGTCCGGGTCGGCGCGCTCGTAGAAGGCGGCGTACCAGTCGGGGTTTGCGACGTTCTCCCCGCCGACGAGCGTGGTTCGGATGACGGTTCGCGTCTCGTCCTTTTCGGCCAGCACGTCCATCGTGTCGATGAGTTTCTCCCACGCGTCGTCGTCCACGGCACGGACCACCTGGTCGAAGGTGGCGCGGTCCGCGGCGTCCACGCTGACGTAGAGTTGCGTCGGGTCGCAGCGTTCCAGCATCTCGGGGTTCGTCCCGTTGCTCACGAGGAACGTGGTGATGTCCCGGTCGTGGAAGGCGTCGATGAGTTCCGGCAGGTAGGGGTACAGCGTCGGTTCACCGTCGAGAGAGATGGCGACGTGGCGGGGTTCCATCGACTCCTCGAAGATTTCTCGCGGCACTTCGTCGTTGCCGCCGAATCCCGACAGCAGTTTGCGCTGGAGGCGAATGCTCGCGTCCACGACGGCCTCGGGGTCGTCCCACTCCACGTCGCCCAGTTCGTAGGAGTGGCCGCGGTGGTCGCGCCAACAGAAGACACAGCGTTCGTTGCATTTGACGACGGGCGTCATCTGGATGCAGCGGTGGGATTCGATGCCGTAGAAGATATTTTTGTAGCACTTTCCTTCCCCGCGGAGCGCGTTCGCCGTCCACCCGCAGGTCTGGGCGGCGGTGTGGTTCTCGCTATGGTAGTTCGGGGAGGAGACCTGTTTGGGTCCGTCGTCGGAACCCGAATCGTTCCGATTGCTCGTCGACCTCTCCTCGGCCGTGTCCGATTCGCTCATTGACGGAAGAATGTCGTCCAACGGTAAAACGTTCTTTCCTCTCGCCCGGAACCTCCTTCGTTCACGGGGAGCGCACCTTGGAACGGAACGCCTGCGGAGCGGTGTCAGGATGAATGGCCGACGAGAGGTCGGCCGTGTACACCATCGGCCACGGCAGGCCGCGGGTCACGCGCAGCGTGTCGCCGTCGGTTCGAACGTCTCGAATCCGCCGCCACGGGACGAGTGAACCGCCGACTTGGCCGTCCGGCCTGATGAGCAACCCGTCGTCGAGCGCGACGAGTTCGATTTCCTGTTTGCCGACCAACAGCGTGCCGATGGTCGTCCCGATGAGCGCTCCGACGAGTGACACGGAGATAAATTGGACCGTGACGAACTCGCCGAGTATCAGTTTGACCACGGCAACTCCGATTGCGCTGGAAACCAGTGCGAGCGGCAGTTCGTAGAGTCGCGATTTGGTGCCGATGACGTTCCCACGGACCGGCCGAGTCTGGTACAGTATCTCCGCGTACCGGGCCGACGCGAAGGCCGTCGCGACGAGCGCGACCACCGCAAAGACCGATAGCCGGATGAGGAGTCCGGTCGTGGGGTCGTAGTCGGTGCGGGCATACGCGACGAGAGCACCAACGAAGGGAAGGACGCCGACGACGGCGAGCGACCAGCGAAGGCGGGAGGACACCGCGCGGTCGAGTTCGGCGCGGAACTGCTCGGCCGCAACCCACCCGAGGAGGGTGACGAGGAGGCCGATTTCGATTTCGTTCGCAGGCGCATCGGGCCACAGCCACGGGAGGGCGACGGCGACGGCACTCCCGAGAAAGAAACCGAGGGAGATGCTAAACGGACGAAATCGGGGAGGGCGGAGCTTCATGCGAAATGGTTGTGTTTCTAACCTTATCAGTGATTCGTTACTTCAGAACGGATAGAGGAGGACGAGAACCATCACAAGACGTATTTCCATCCGATAACATCACTTCGGAAATGAGTCGTGGGGCGGTCAGCAGACGGGAGTTCGTACGAAGCGCGGGTGTCGCCGTTCCCCTCTGGAACAGTTCGAATCTGACGCGGTCGTATGCGCCGACGGCGAAGCGGTTGTGGACGGTGAAAACTGGAGAAACCGCCGCTGGTCGGTGCGGAACGAGTAGCGCCATGCCACGAACTCCGGCGAGCAAAGTTGATAGCTGAGCGAGACGTTACTAGGAGTGCGATTGGGGAGGAATTCGCGTGGGGGCACTTGGATACGACAGACTCGGAGGAGTGGCGGGTATCGCGCTTCGGAGGGTTCGCTCCGAATTACGGCTAGCGTTCGTCGTCTTCGTGGGAGGGTTTTTGGCGACGTTCTACGGGCTTCGGTACTGGATATGGCCCGCGCTGGAGCAGCGACTGTTGGAGTCGGAAGCCATCGTCGTCGCGGTGACGCCGTTCGACGTGGTCCTGTTACAGGCGAAATTGGGGCTCATCACCGGGATACTGATGGCCGCGGTCTTTCTCGTCTATCGGACACGGAGGACGGAGCGAGGTGAAGATTTCTCGCTGCCGGGAACGCGGCGGACGCGCCTGCTCGTCGCCGTGATAGTGGTCGCCCTGTTCGGCGGCGGCGTGGCCTACGCCTACCTCGTCTTCCTCCCGCTGCTGTTCGACTTCCTCGTGACCAACGCGATTCAATCGGGGTTCCAACCCACCTACTCCATCGTGGAGTGGACGCAGTTCGTCCTCCTGTTGACGGTCGTGCTGGGGTTCACCGCCGAACTGCCGTTGCTCATGGGCGGACTGGTGTACGCGGACATCGTCCCCTACGACCTGTTCCGGGACCGCTGGCGCTACGCCGTCTTCGGTATCGTCGTCCTCAGTTCGATGGTGAACGGCTCGCCCGACCCGTTCTCCATGTCGCTCGTGGCGATTCCGATGACGACGCTATATTTCGTCGGACTCGGCTGTGCGAGACTCGTGGACCGCGGGAGTCGAACCGGCGTCGAAGGGACACGACGTCCGGCACACATCGACCTCGCGTCACTCGACGCGTCGGGAATTCGCTCCGCGCCGCCGGAAGCGTTCGACTCGCTCACGGAACACGAGGCGCTCGAACTGGCGGATACGGCGCTGGACGACGGAGACCACGAACGGGCGACGGCCATCCTCGACCGCTTCGATGCGGCGAACACGAATGCGGACGAGGAGGAGGAACGACCGAAGCAATCCGCGGAGCAGCACAACGACGAAAACGGCTTGACGACTGCGGTCGAGGGAACCGCGGCCCGGATGGCGTCGGTGTTCACGGAAGAGGAGAAAACCGAGGACGACATCGGCGGCTACTACTACGACCTTCGGTTCGTGGTCGGAAGCCTCAGAGGGAAGTCGGTCCGCCTCGCGGGAGTGTTCATGGCCGTCGTCGCGGTGTCGTTCACGTTCCTCTACGGCGGCGGCATCGGCGCGATAAAGCGGGATTTCCTGACGGAGCTTCCGGCGGGGGTCAATCCGGACGCGTTGAACATCGTCCTCCTGCATCCGGTCGAAGCCCTCGCGTTCGAGATGAAGGTGAGCGTCATCGCGGGTGCGGTGGCGGTGTTGCCGTTGGTGCTATACTACGCGTGGCCCGCAATCGAATCCCGACTGGGTGCGCGCGCCGACCGGAACGTGTTCCTCGTCTGGGGCGGCGCGATGGCGGTGGGCTTATTAGCGGGGAGTTTCGTCGGCTACCGCTACGTCGCGCCGGAAGTCATCTCCTACCTCGTCGCCGACGCTCGCGCCGCGGACATGATAATCGCCTACCGAACGGCGGCGTTCTTCTGGCTGGTGTTCGCGCTGACCGTCGGGGTCGGTCTGTTAGCCGAAGTTCCGGTGACGATGCTGCTGTTCCATCACGGGAACGTCGTACCCTACCGGACGATGCGACGACGCTGGCGGGAGGTTTCCGTCGGCGTGCTGTTCGTCGCGGCGATGTTACCGGGCGGTCTGCTGTTGATGCTGTTCGTCGCGCTCGCGGTCATGGTAGCATACGGCGTCGGGTTGGCCGTGCTGTGGGTGGACTCGTTAGGGGAGCGGTTGTTCCGGGTGGCGACGTAGGCCGTTCGAACCGCGACCGGGATCGTTCAGAAACCCCTTTACCGACCGCCCGGGAACGGACTGGTATGTTCCTGACGTTCAGGGAAGAAGTCGAGGAGGCCCTTCTCGGGGCACTCTCCAGCCTCGACCTTCCGACCGACGACCTCGGAATCGAGACGCCCCCGGAGGGCGTGGACGCCGTACTCGCTTCCAGTGCGGCGTTCCGACTCGCCGGGGAAGTCGGCGCACCGCCACCGAAAATCGCGGCCGACATCGCGGACGAAATCGACGCCGACGGCTACGACCACATCGCAGCGGCGGCGGGGCAAGGTCCGTACGTCAACTTCCTGCCGAGCGATGCCTACTACGACGAGACGGTCGAGACGGCACAGAACGACGAGTACGGCCGCCTCGAACCGACCGGCGAGGACGTCGTGGTCGAACACACGAGCGCCAACCCGACCGGCCCGGTTCACGTAGGACGCGCGCGCAACCCGATTACCGGCGACGCCATCGCGCGTATTCTGGATTTCGCGGGCAACGACGTCGAGCGCCACTACTACGTCAACGACGCGGGTCGCCAAATCGCCGTGTTCACGTGGGCGTACGAGACGTTCGACGAGGAGGACCTCCCGGAACCCGAGCGCGAACGCGCCGACTACGACCTCGTGCGCTACTACCGCAAGGGGAACGCCTACCTCGAAGAGGCCGACCCGGAGGACGCCGACGAAGCCGAGACGAAAATCGCCGGGATTCTACAGGGGTTGGAGGAGAACGACGAGGCGACCTACGAGCGCGTCAGCGAAGTGGTCGACACCGTCCTCTCCGGTATGCGCGTCACGTTGGACCGCCTCCCCGCCGAGTTCGACGAGTTCGTCAAGGAGACGCGGTTCATGTTCGACGGGAGCACCGACGACGTGGTGTCCCGTCTGAAGGAGAACGAACACGCCGTCTACGAGGAGGACGCGTGGCAACTCGACCTCTCGGAGTTCGGCTTCGAGAAGAACCTCGTCTTCCTGCGCTCGGACGGGACGAGCCTCTACACGACCCGCGACTTGGCCCACCACGAGTGGAAACTCGACAACTACGACCGCGCCGTGACGGTCATCGGCGAGGACCACAAGCTACAGGCCGACCAACTCGCACAGGCCCTCGAACTCCTCGGCAACGACACCGAGGACCTGACCGCGTTCCACTACTCGTGGGTCAACCTCCCGGAAGGCGGTATGAGTACCCGTGAAGGGACGGGTATCGACATGGACGACCTGTTAGACGAGGCCGAAAAGCGCGCCCGTGAGGAGGTCGAGAGTCGGATGGACGACCGCATCCGCGACGACGACCTCACCGAGGCGGACGTGGACCGCATCGCCCGACAGGTCGGCATCGGAGCGGTTCGCTACGACATCATCTCGAAACAACCCACGAAGACCATCACGTTCGAGTGGGAGCGTGCTTTGGACTTCGAAGCCCAGAGCGCCCCGTACGTCCAGTACGTCCACGCCCGGTGCTGTGGCATCATCGCGGAAGGGGGCGGCGAGATTCCGGCCGAAATCGACCCGTCCGTCCTCGATTCCGAATCGGAACGAGACCTCATCGAAGTCATCGCCCGCTTCCCGCACGTCATCGAGGAGGCCGCGGAGGACCTCGAACCGCACGCAGTCGCCACCTACACCCGCGAGTTCGCGGAGACGTTCAACACGTTCTACCGCGAGTGTCCCGTCCTGACCGCCGAGAACGAGGAGGTCCGCGACGCCCGTCTCGCGTTGGTCGCCGCCTCGAAGCACACCATCGCGAACGCCTTAGGCGTCATCGGCATCGAAGCGCCGGAGTCGATGTAGGCTAAATCACGCCGTAGACGAGTATCGAGTGAGAGCGAAGGGAGTCCTAAAACGCCAGAACCATCGGCGAACGATATCGTACTCGGTTACGGAGTCAGGTGACGGGGTTGGACCGCCGGAAGGGTGGCCAACCACGAATCGACGTGAATGAATCCCGTCGTCCCCGAAAGGCTTCCGCCGACGTACAGAATCCCGGCGTAGGCCAGTCCGAGCGCGACGAGGAGGAACAGCACTATCCACCAGAACGGAACCGAATCATCGTTCGCCATTTCCTCCAAAAAACCACCGCGAGCTACTTGATTATTCGCCACGTTACGCAGTGACTCGGGATTGCAGGGACCGACGATTGGAGGGAGGAAAACGACTACCGGAACAGGGAGCCGATTCGACCGAAGAGTCCGTTCTTTTCTTCGCCGTCGTCATGTTCTCCGTCGTCATCTTCGCCGCCGTTTCCGTCGGAATCGATATCTGGGCGGACAGGCCCGTCCTGAAACGGAACGGCCTCCACCCCATCGGTGTCGGTCGCGTCGTCCGGTTCGGCTTCGACGATTTCGTCCGGCAGGTCAGCGAAGGAGTCCGCGGTTTCCCCGGACGTCGATTCCGCAGACGGGTCGGCGTGGTCGGAGAGGACGGTGTCGAACTCGTCTGCATCGTCTCGTTCAGTTACGGATTCGTCGGGAGGAGTGGCCGTGTCCGCGGTCGGTTCGGGGACGTCTGCGTCATCTGTCGGGATATCTGGTCCGAGCGGCGGGCCGTCGGGGGAGTCAGTGTCATCTTCGGAAGACACCTCCGTTTCCAGCGGTGCCGGTTCCACGGACGGCTCGGAATCGTCCGCATCGTCGCCGGTTTTGATGACTCTCCGGTCGATGAGTTCGTGAACCGGGTCGGAGGCCGAGTCGGAAGTTTCGTCTTCGGGGGAAGATGTCGATTCGGGACCTGATTCGGCGGGCTCGGTTCTGGACGGCGGGGTTTCGGGCGATTCGGTTTCGGACTCCGGTTTCGTTTCCGACTTCGGTTCTGGTTCCGATTCCGGTTCGACTTCCGGCGCGGACTCGGAGTCGGGTGTGGAATCGAACGGGAGGGGTTCGGTTTCCGCGTCCGAGGCGGACGTCGCCGAATGGGACGTCGTCGGGTCGGGTTCGACGTTCGTGTGCTCCGCGGGTTCCGGCTCCGAGGACGAACCGGAACCGAGGGCCTCCTCGGGGGTTCCGAGTTCGAATTCGGCGTCGGCAAGCGACGGGACGTTCGACGCCGACGTGCTGGGTTCGCCCGAGAGTTCGGGGGTGTCGGTCTCGCCGGTGAGGATGTTCGAGAGTTCGCGGTAGGCCGTCGCCGCGGGACTGTTCGGCGAAAAGGCGGCTAACGGCCGACCGGCGTCGATTCCCAGCGGGACGGTTTCGTCGTCCGGGACGACGGTGAGGACGTCCGTGTCGAGCGTTCCCTCCACGTTGTCCGCGTTGAGGATGTCGTTTCCGCGCTGGGTGAGAACGGCACCACGAACGGTTCCCTCGACGCGGGACGAGAGTTCCGCGGTTTTGGCGGTGTCCCGTACGGAAGCCACGTCTGGCGTGGTGACGAGGAGAACGTCGTCCGCGAGCGAGAGCGGGAGGATGGTGTCGTAGCTGATGCCGGCACCCGTGTCGAGCAGGACGTACTCGTACTCCTCCCTGAGTTCGGCGACGACGCGCTGCAGTTGGGCCGTCTGTGATTGTGCGAACGTGTAGATATCGGTGCTGCTCGGCAGCACGTCGATGTCGCCCGGCGCGTGGTAAATCGCTTCGTCGACGCTCGCATCGTCCGAGAGCACTTCGTGGAGCGTCGCACCGTCCATCTCGAAGTCGAGGTAGCCGCCGACGTTCGCCATCCCGAGGTCCGTATCCACGACGATAACCCCGTGGTCCGCCGCCGCGAGCATCGCCCCGAGGTTGATTGCGGTCGTCGTCTTCCCCACACCTCCCTTGCCGCTTGCAACCGCGAACACTGTCCCTGTCATGGTCGTTGTGTCAAACCGAACAACAGCACGTATATAAACCTAGTCCGTTAGATGGTACAAATTATAAGACAGCCGACAGGGCACGTTCGTCCCGTCGAAGCGGAGTGGACCGCCAACGGGAGTTTTCACGGAGCGTACTCGAACCAGTTCTGACGGATATTCATATCACCAAATCATCACTCGAATCGGACGGACAGTCGCCGGTTCAAAAGTCATACTACGACTCGCTCCGAAGGGCCGGTATGAACG
Source organism: Haladaptatus sp. HS23 (assembly GCF_056892285.1). NCBI lineage: Archaea > Methanobacteriati > Methanobacteriota > Halobacteria > Halobacteriales > Haladaptataceae > Haladaptatus > Haladaptatus sp. HS23. The sequence goes on from NZ_JBXGLH010000001.1 coordinate 950,713, forward strand.
AACCGGGTATCGACGTGCTGATGGACCAAGCCACCATCCGACGTCGCGTGGACTCGGGGAGGGTTCCGGAATGGGGCGTCGACCACTACGAGAGCTTTCGGGACGGCCTGCTCGGGGAACGAAACGGGACACCGTTCCCGTGTTACTTCGGCATCGAAACCGAACGGGAGGGCGACGCGCTATACACGTTCTGTCCGTCGATGACCGACAAGGACGCGCTCCTCTCGCTCGGCGAAACCGTCGTCGAATATCACGAGGTGTACGAGGACCACAGCGAACGCGCGCCGCTGACCGTGTTCTTCCGACCGTCGGAAGAGACGTTCACGGAAGCGGAGTATCACGAGTCGATGTGGCACGTCCTGCAGTTCCTCCACGTCCACGACCCGGAACCGTGGCCCGAGGGAATTCCGACCGACCCGGACGACAACGAGTGGGAGTTCTGTTTCAACGGCGAACCGATGTTTCCCACCTGCCGTGCGCCGTTCTACGAGGACAGGAAAAGCCGCTACTGTCCCGTCGGCCTCGAAATCACGTTCCAACCTCGGTCCATCTTCGAGGGCGTGACCGCGGACACGGAGCGCGGAAAGCGGGCGAGGAAAATCATTCAGGAGCGGATGGAGAGCTACGACGGCGTGTGCCCGCACGCGCAACTCGGCGACTGGGGCGTCGAAGGCGACCACGAGTGGCCCCAGTACCTGTTTTCACAGGACGGGGAGCAAGCGCCCGACGAGTGCCCGATTCGGACCACCCGCGAACACCCGAAGAGCGGGATTCTCATCGACGCATGACGCCCGAACTCGACCTTTCGACCGACGCCGTACTGCTCGCCATCGACTTCCAGCGAGGCTTTTCCAACCCGGTGTGGGGAGAGCGCAACAACCCCGACGCCGAGGAACGAGCGGGAGAACTCCTTCACGCGTGGCGGGAGGCGGAGCGACCCGTCGTTCACGTCCGGCACGATTCGACGGAGGAGAACTCGCCGCTCCGCGGCGATTCGGACGGCTTCGCGTTCGTTCCCGAGATGGAACCGACCGACGACGAGACGGTCTTCGAAAAGCGCGTCAACAGCGGCTTCATCGGGACGGAACTGGAAGCGTGGCTCCGCGACGGCGGGTACGACACCGTCGTCGTCGTCGGGTTGACCACGGACCACTGCGTTTCGACCACGACGCGGATGGCGGAGAACCTCGGCTTCCGGCCGTTCCTCGTCTCGGACGCGACGGCGACGTTCGACCGGGTGGCACCCGACGGGACGGAAATCTCGGCCGAGACCAACCACCGCGTCGCGCTCGCACACCTCGACGGCGAGTTCGCGACGGTCGTCGGAACTGACGAACTGCTGTCGGCGGTGGAGTGAGTTTTTACAACCCGAACACCGCGCTAACACCCCGCAATCGAGGTCAAAGGTTACTTACCAGTTGGAGCGGCTAGAAGGGAGTAATGAGCCAGCAGGACGGAGAACAGTCCGACAGGAAAAAGTACGAGTTCCAGAAGGTCATCGAGGACTTGAAGGAGTACGAAGGCTCGGGGACCCAACTCGTCACCATCTACATCCCGGAGGACAAGCAGATCAGCGACGTGGTTGCACACGTCACTCAAGAGCATAGCGAAGCGAGCAACATCAAGTCAAAACAGACGCGAACCAACGTGCAGGACGCGCTCACGTCCATCAAGGACAGACTGCGCTACTACGACACCTTCCCGCCGGACCGGGGAATCGTCATCTTCAGCGGAGCCATCGACGCCGGCGGCGGCCAGACCGACATGGTCACGAAGGTGCTCGAAAGCCCGCCGGACCCGGTCGAGTCGTTCCGCTATCACTGTGACTCCCAGTTTTTGACGGAACCGTTGGAGGAGATGCTCGGCGACAAGGGACTGTACGGTCTCGTCGTCCTCGACCGACGCGAGGCGACCGTCGGGTGGCTGAAGGGCAAGCGAATCGAGCCGGTCAAATCCGCCTCGTCGCTCGTTCCCGGCAAACAGCGCAAAGGTGGCCAGTCCGCCCAGCGTTTCCACCGACTGCGCCTCGAAGCCATCGACAACTTCTATCAGGAGGTCGCGGGAATGGCCGACGACCTGTTCGTCCCGAAACGCCACGAGATAGACGGCGTCCTCGTCGGCGGTCCGTCGCCGACGAAAGACGAGTTCCTCGACGGCGGCTACCTCCACCACGAACTCGACGGAAAGGTACTCGGCAAGTTCGACATCGCCTACACCGACGAGTCCGGCCTGTACGACCTCGTCAACGCCGCCGAGGAGACGCTCGCCGACGCGGAAGTGATGAAGGACAAGCGGGAGATGGACGAGTTTTTCCGCGAACTCCACGAGGGCGACCTCGCGACCTACGGGTTCGAACCCACGCGCCGAAACCTCATCATGGGGTCAGTGGACCGCCTGCTCCTCTCCGAGGACCTCCGTAAGGACGTCGCCGTCTTCGAGTGCGGCGACCAGGAGGAGTACGAGTTCATCGACCAACGGAAGGGGGACCCGAGCCACACCTGCGAGGACGGAACCGAGGCCGAGATGACCGAGCGCGAGGACGCCATCGAGTTCCTCATGAACATCGCCGAACAGCGCGGGACCGAGACGAAGTTCATCAGCACCGACTTCGAGAAAGGTGAACAACTGATGAACGCGTTCGGCGGCGTCGCTGGCATTCTCCGCTACTCGACCGGCGTGTAAACCGTCGATTCCGTTTCTGCTGTCTTTTCGACCTATTTGTCCCGTTTCGGCATCGTCGAATAGTGGGGATTGAACGCGATGTCGGGCCGGTCGTCCGGCATCGTGGAGTACGAGAACGTGACCTTCATGTCCGGGCGACCTCCCGGCCCGCCGCCGGTACTGTCGTCTCCCCGCTCGCCACCGGACCCCAACTCGCTTTGGGCGATTTGGTCCTTCAATCGGTCGCGGGCGTCGTCGATTTGCTCTCGGAACTGCTCGGCGTTCTCCCCCAGTTCGGACTGGAGTTTTCCCTCCGTCGCTTTCGAGGCCATTTCGGCCGTGTCGCCGGTCATATCGCCCAGGCCCGAATCGCCCTCGTCGGAGTCGTCCGAGTCGTCGCCTGAAAGGGAGCCAATCGCGTCCGACAATTCCGTTCCCTCCTTCCATAGGTCCTGCATCTCCTCGGAACTCCAGAACTCGCGGAAGTTGATGGCCCTCACGAGTTCCTTCGTGTCGAGCGCGTCCCGCGGGTTCCCGCTCTCGACTGCGTCCGGGACGTTTTCGAGTTCGACCGCGTTGGGTAACTGCCCGACGTCGACGGTCTTCAGGAACGCGTCGGCGTCGAAGCCGTCGAACACGTCCGCCGCTTCGTCGAGGAGGGTCCAGAGGGAGTCGGCTTCCTCCGACACTTCCTCGAACGTGTCTGCCGATTCGAAGGCGTCTTCGAATCGCGCCAGCGCCCGCTGTATCCGCGTCATGAGTTTCGTTCGGGAGTTCTCGTCGTCGAACTCCTCGATGGACTGTCCCAACTGATTCGAAAGGTCGTCGAAGTCGGTTGACATGGTGTATCACCTGTTGGACGGCAAGCCGTCTCGGAAGGACGGGGTGTTTCGGGAGTACGGATTCCGACACGCACAGGGATAAACGCAGTCGCTAGTAGCGAACGGTTGGGACGGGTAAGGTCCGATTACCGGATGCTGATTCTCATTCCGCGGTCGCACGGCGTGCCCGAAGTTCGAGATACGAGACGGCAGAGGCGATGAGCAGGATGAGAACACCCCAGAGCAGGTGGAATCCGATACTCCCGAGCGACGGGCCGAACGCGAATTCGACGCCACCCAAAATCAGGAGGAGACCCACGGGGAACGAGAGAAGTGCAACCATCACGACGAACGTGGCGACCCGCCGGAGGGAGAGACGCCAGCGGTACGTGACGAAGTACGCAGAGGTTCCGGCGGCGAGGACACAGAGCGCGAGGACGCCGTTTTTCGTGACGGGTGGAATAGCGATTCCGTAGAACGCGACGGTGAACACGATTGAGAGCAGGAGGGTCGAAATCAGCCAGCGAATTTGTCGCTTCATGTCACCTCCGGAAGCCGTCCGTATCGGCGTCGGTAGACGAGGAGATACGTGAGCAGAAGCAGAACCACGAAGCAGACGGGCGTGTAGAGGATTTGCGTGAACGGGTCGGGCGGTGCGAGTATCGACACGAGAACGTTCGCACCGAAACTGGTGACGGCGAACATTCCCGCGAGACCCTGCCACCGCGTCGGCGGATATCGTCGCTCGTTCGACGGGCGAACGACGAGGAGGTAGTAGAGGGCGGCAGGCCAAAATATCGGTCCCAAAATTGCCCAAAGGAGGGGAGAGGAACTACCACGGGCGGTAGAGTCCAGTCGTATCCAATACGAGAACGACACGATTCCCACGACGGCTACGAGCAGGTTAGGGATGAGAGTGAGGGAAACAAACGGAAAGAGTAACATGCCGGTAGATTCGGGGTGGAGTACAAGTATTTTCTGTCGCAATTCACGATGGCGAGCGCGCCACTGTATTGTACTTGTTCTGGAACCTCCACCGGACGGGTCGTACTGATTCGACTGCACAACCGAACTCACTTTATTGACGGAGAGACTCACATCGCACATGAGCAGGTTCGCCGAAGTAGACGACCAGTACGAACCGCACTCGGTGGAAGACCGGGTGTTCGACTACTGGGACGACGTGAACGCCTACGAGAAGACGAAGCAGGCGCGAGAGGGCGCAGAGCGGTTCTTCTTCGTGGATGGTCCGCCGTACACCTCCGGCGCGGCGCACATGGGCACGACGTGGAACAAGTCGCTGAAGGACGCCTACATCCGCTACAAGCGAATGCAGGGTTACGACGTGACCGACCGGCCGGGCTACGACATGCACGGCCTGCCCATCGAGACGAAAGTCGAGGAGCGACTGGGCTTCGAGAACAAGAAGGACATCGAGGAGTTCGGGATGGAGAACTTCATCGAGGAGTGCAAGGAGTTCGCCAACGACCAACTCGACGCGATGGACGAGGACTTCAAGTCCTTCGGCGTCTGGATGGACTGGGACAACCCGTACAAGACCCTCAGCCCCGAGTACATGGAGGCGGCGTGGTGGGGATTCCAGCGTGCCCACGAACGCGGACTCGTGGAACAGGGCATGCGCTCCATCAGCCAGTGCCCTCGGTGTGAGACGGCCATCGCCAACAACGAAGTCGAGTACGAGGACGTCGACGACCCGTCTATCTACGTGAAATTTCCGCTGCACGAGGACGAGCGAAGCGAGTCCTCGCGCGACCGATATCTCGTCGCGTGGACGACGACGCCGTGGACGGTTCCGGCGAACACGTTCGTCGCAGTCGATGCGGACGGGACCTACGCCGAAGTGCGGGCGACCAAGAGCGGCGAGAGCGAGACGCTCTACGTCGGCAAGCCGAAGGTCGAGGAAGTTCTGAAGGAAGGTCGTTACGACGACTACGAAGTCGTCGCGGAACTGACCGGCGAGGAGATGCTCGGGTGGGAGTACGAACACCCGCTCGACGACGAGGTACCGAACCACCCGAGCGGAGAAGGAACGCTGCAGGTGTACGAGGCCGACTACGTCGACGTCGAGGGTGACGGTACCGGACTCGTCCATTCCGCGCCCGGACACGGTGAAGAGGACTTCAATCGAGGGCAGGAACTCGGCCTCGACATCTTCTGTCCCGTCGGCGGCGACGGCACGTATGGCCCGGAGGCGGGCACGTACGAGGGGCAGTTCGTCAAGGACGCCGACGAAGATATCATGGCCGACTTGGAGGCGGGCGGCCACCTGCTCGCGTCCGGCACCGTCCACCACAGTTACGGACACTGTTGGCGGTGTGACACCGGCGTCCTGCAGATAGTCACCGACCAGTGGTTCATCACGGTGACGGACATCAAGGAGGAACTCCTCGACAACATCGAGGACAGCGAGTGGCACCCACAGGAGGCCCGCGACGAGCGGTTCTACAACTTCGTGGAGAACTCGCCGGACTGGAACGTCTCGCGCCAGCGCTACTGGGGCGTGCCGATACCCATCTGGACTCCCGAAGATTGGTCGGGTGAGATGGACGACGTGGTCGTCGTCGGTTCGCGCGAGGAACTCGCTGAGGCGGTGGACCAAGACGTGGACCCCGGAGACGTGGACCTGCACCGTCCGACCGTGGACGACCTGACCGTCACGAAGGACGGCACGACCTACACCCGCGTCCCGGACGTGTTCGACGTGTGGCTCGATTCCTCCGTCGCCTCGTGGGGAACTCTCGACTACCCGAGCAACCAGGAGGACTTCGAGGAACTGTGGCCCGCCGACCTCATCATGGAGGCTCACGACCAGACCCGCGGTTGGTTCTGGTCGCAACTCGGCATGGGCACCGCCGCACTGGACGAGGTGCCGTACGACGAAGTGCTGATGCACGGATGGGCGCTCGCCGAAGATGGGCGCAAGATGTCCAAGTCCATCGGAAACATCGTCGCACCCGAGGAAGCTATCGAGCGCCACGGGGCGGACCCGATGCGCCTGTTCCTGCTCTCGCAGAACCCGCAGGGCGAGGACATGCGCTTCTCGTGGGACGAGATGCAAAACATGCAACGGAGCCTGAACATCCTTTGGAACGTGTTCCGGTTCCCGCTGCCGTACATGCGACTGGACGACTTCGACCCGGACACGGTCGACGTGAAGGACGCCGAAACCGAACTCGTGGACGAGTGGCTCCTATCGCGGCTACAGACAGTGACAACGGAGATGACCGAAGACTGGGACGACTTCCGACAGGACAAGGCGCTCGGCACGCTCCTCGACTTCGTCGTCGAGGACGTCTCCCGGTTCTACATTCAGGTCGTCCGCGAGCGCATGTGGGACGAGGGCGACAGCGAGAGCAAGCGGGCCGCCTACGCGACGTTCCACCACGTCCTGAAGGAACTGGTCGCACTCCTCGCGCCGTTCGCGCCGTTCGTGAGCGAGGACATCTACCAGAATCTCACGGGAGAGAGCGGCGAGGAGAGCGTCCACATGCTCGACTGGCCCGAGGTCGACGAGTTCTGGCAGGACGAGCAGTTGGAGGAGGACGTGGCCGTCCTCCGCGCCGTCGAGGAGGCTGGCGCGAACGCCCGCCAACAGGCCGAGCGGAAACTCCGCTGGCCCGTTTCACGAATCGTCGTGGACGCGCGGGACGAGTCGGTCGTCCACGCCGTCGAGAACCACAGCGACCTGCTGGCGGACCGCCTGAACGCCTACGAGGTCGAACTGGTCTCGCCCGACGAAGGCTGGGGCGAACTCGCCTACAGCGCGGAAGCGGACATGAGCGTCCTCGGTCCCGCATTCGGCGGGGACGCGGGCGAAGTGATGAACGCGCTCAACGAGGCGCGCGTCACGGAACCGGACCTGTCCGCGCTCGAAGCGGCGGTTTCGGACGCGCTCGGCGAGGACGTGGAACTGGACGACGAGATGGTCGAGTTCGTCACGAAGACGCCCGACGACGTGTCCGGCGCGACGTTCGACGTGGAGGGGGCTGAACTCGGCGTCGTCTACGTCGATACCGCACTCACCGAGGACATCGAGAGCGAGGGCTACGCCCGCGAGGTCATCCGCCGCGTGCAGGAGATGCGAAAGGAGGAGGACCTCGACATCGAGGAGAACATCCACCTCGAACTCGACGTGCGCGACGAACGCGTCGCCGAATTGGTCGACCGCCACATGGACCTCGTGAAGGAGGAGGTCCGCGCGGAGAGCGTCGGAACGGTCGAGGACGGCTACCGCAAGACGTGGGACGTCGAAGGCGTGGAGATGGAAATCGCCATCTCACCGTTGGCGGAAGCGGAAGCGTAGACCACCGAACCGTGAACGTTTCGAGGCGCGGAGCGCCTCGAAACGTGCGAATAGCGCGGAACGGAGTTCCGCGGACAGTCGAGTAGCGCGAAACGACGTTTCGCGGACCGTTCGAGCGGGCGAACCCCGCGAGAAGACGGCGACGCCGCGAGACGACGGCGAAAGACGTGAACCGAGTGAGCGGGGCCCCCCAACGGAGTGCCGAAGGCACGACGGACGGGGGTGACGACGTGCTTTTGGTCCAGCTTTTACCAGCGAGCGAACGACAGTGAGCGAGTGCAGTAAAAGCTGGTGTAGAACGCGGGGGTCCTCTTTTAGTCGGTCAGGAAGTCCTCGACGCCGTTGCGCATGAAGCTCAAATCGGCTCCGAGGAGGAAAAACCGGAATCCGCGTTCGGTCCGCTCGGATTTGATTTCCGGTGTCCGTCCCGCAATCCCCGGATACACGTCGTTGGCTCGCGCCGCCTCGAACACTCGCTCGACTGCCGCCGTCACGTCGGGATGGTCCTTCTCGCCCGGATGGCCGTAGGCCGCGGACAAGTCGTTCTCGCCGATGAACGCGACGTCGATGCCGTCGACCCCGAGTATCTCTTCGACCCGTTCGACGGCGGACGGCGACTCGATTTGAACGGTGACGAGCGTTTCGTGGTTCGCCGCCGTCACGTAGTCGTCGAAGCTCTCGCCGTAGGTGTTCGCCCGCGTGGTGCCAGCGACGCCGCGCTCTCCGACTGGTGGAAAGTGGGTCGCTCGGACGACGGAATCCGCGTCCTCGGTGGTCTCGACGCCGGGGACGATGACGCCTTTGGCACCGGAGTCGAGGGCGTGTTTCGCGCCGCCCGAAACGGCGGTTTCGACGGACGGAAGCCGTACGAGCGGCGTGGCGTGTGGTTCGACCGCCCGGACGAGCGCTTCGACGCGCTCGGGCGAGTGGGGTGCGTGTTCGGTGTCGATGGCGACCCAATCGACCGACGTTCGCGCGAGTACCTCCGCCGCTCGCGTGCTTCCCGATAGAATCCACGCACCGACGACTGCGTCTCCCCGGTCGAGTTTTCGCATCGAACGGTTCACGATTGACATACGCGTATCTTCGCCGGGCGCGTAATAAAACGAGGCCGTGATTCGAGAATGGAGTTGTGGTTCGAGAACGCGATTAGAAACGGTCGTCCTTACAACGCGTCCGCAATCGAGGGTGCGACGGATACCTGACTCACCGCTCGTTCGATGGTGTCGGTGCCGAACACCGCCTCGACGCCCGCCTGTGCGAGTTTGGTTCGAGCGTTCTGTGCGAGCATCGGGTGGATGCAGGTGACGTAAACGCGGCCCACGTCACGCCGTTGGAGGAGGGAAACGGCCTCGCTCATGGTCGAACCGGTGGCGATGATGTCGTCGGTGACGACCACGTCGCGGCCCGTGACGTCCGTGTCGCTGGGCGTGATTTCGACCTCGGTGCCGGAGACGCGTTTCTTCTCGAAGTAGTCGATGACGCCGTCGCCGTAGGTATCCCGCACGGTTTCCGCGATGTCGAGCGCGCCGTCGTCCGGGGAGAGGAAGACGGGGTCGGTCAGGTCATCCGGGAGGGGTTCCGCGAGGTGGCCCGCGGCGTCGATGGATTCGGCGGGAACGTCGAAGAAGTCACAGATAGCCTCCTCGTGCGGATTGACGGTGAGTACGCGGTCGGTTCCGGTGCTGATGGCGCGGGCGACCGCTCGGGCGGAGATGGGGTGTCCGTGGTCGAACGCCTTGTCCTGTCGGCCGTAGCCCATGTAGGGGAGGACGGTGACGACTTCCTCCGCGCCCCACTCGCGGGCCGCGTCCTGTAGCTGAAGGAGTTCGATATGTGCGTCGCCGGAAACGGTCGAAGCCACGATGACGGCACGGCCCCCGTCGAACTCCGGTGCGGTCGCAAGCAGTTCGCCGTCCGGGAACGATTCGTACTCCACGAACCCGAGGCGGTGGTCCGATTCGTCGGCGAGAGTGGCCGCCAGAGACTGGGAGGCGGACCCACTGAGTATCATACGAGGACACTGGATATGCCGGGTTAAACCGGTTTTCACTCGTCTCGACGTGTGCCCCGTCAGCACGTACCTGCCCCAGGTTGGCCGGTCGGTTTCGGTAACGAACCCGAGCTTTCGGCGGCGAATATGGAGTCGACTGTCGAGCACGTGGTAGAGACCTGCTATAAATAGGCAGACATAGTGATTGAAAATACCATACTGGAGAATAATATTTTATATTCGGACACGAGTATTATCATACAATGGTTTCGGTGACCCGGTTGAATGTCGAGAGGTCGCTTCCGGTCGACGAAAACGAGTTGACACCCGCCGAGAAGGGAGTCTTGAACCTCCTCGGCGAAGGTCGATGTACGCCGGCGTACGTCGGGGACGAACTTGCCATCGAGGCGGATACGTCCCGCACCATTCTCGACAGGTTTCGGACGGACGGCCTCGTCGTGAAACCGTATCGGGGACTCTACGAACTACGGGTGGAGGAGCAAGCGAGTGGTGAACGGAAAGGGCGATACAGAGACACGGAGACGATTCTCGCCGACGTGCCGTTCGAGGACGACCAGTTCAGACCCACCGAGCGCGGGATTTTGAACCTCCTCGTCGAGGGGAGGGCGATACCCGCGTATCTCGCCCGGGAACTCGACGTGACCCAAGAGTGCGCGAAAAGTCGACTCCGTGAACTCACCCGTCTCGGCCTCGTTCGACGACGGTATCGAGGGCTGTACGAACTCGACGCGGGAAGTAACTGACCGATGGACGAAACGGATGTGAACTAGCGGACGGCAATTCCCGTGACGTCGGTCAAACCGAGGTGGCGACTCCGCCATCCGTCGCCGGTAGTCAGTAAAAACGTCCCGGATTCGGTCGCAGCGTAGACGCCGTCCCCGAACGCGATATCGACGACGGGGTCGTTCACCGGAACGGAAACGTCCACCCATTCGTCCACTTCGTCACCCTCGCAGGACATCACTCCATCAGCGGTTGCGGCGTACGCTTGTTCGTCCGTAGCACTCACGACGCGAAAATCGCCGTCGACGGTTTTCATCCACCCGTTTCCGAGTCGGTAGAGGCCGTCGGCGGTTGCCGCGAGCGGCACACCCGCTGTGGACACGTCTCGGACGTCGGCCAATCCGGCGTGTTGGACGCCGTCCGACGAAACCCGGCACACGCCGTCGTCGGTTGCGACCAAGTCCCCGTCGATGGCTCGCACGGCGTCGAACGTCGCCAATTCGTGCCACTCGTCTCCCTCGCGGCGTGCGAGTCGTCCGTCCTCACCCGCCGCGAGGAGTTTCGCGCCGTCGAACCCGACCGCGACGGCGGGACCGAACCCGAGCGGCGAAAACCCGGCGTCCAGGACGTCCTCGTCCGTCGCAATTGCGAGGGCGTCGTCGGCCGCGGCGATATCGCGGGCGGCACAGCGGTGTGCCAGCGAGAACTCACCGATGATATCCCCGGAGACTTCGACGCGAGCGACGCCGAATTCCGTGGCGACGAGGACCGTCGTCGTTCCCTCCCGGTCGCTGTAGACTCGTTTCTCGTCGATGGTGGTCATGTGCGAGTGATGAACGCAAACCGGGGAAAACGTTCGGATTCCGTCGGACTCAGGTGAAGTCGCCGAATCCCGTCTGGGCGTCCTCCTCGGCGACGACTTCCTCCACGATGTCGGCGGAATCGTTATCGGGGTTGTTCACCTTCGTCGAAACCGGATAGGCTCGCATCTCGCTCGCCGGGAACGGGTCGAGGACGGACCGGCGTTCGTCCTCGTCGCCCTCGAGCCACGTCGCCTCCTCGTCGGGGTCGAGGATGACGGGCATCCGGTGGTGGATTTCGCCGACGACGTCGTTCGGTTCGGTGGTGACGACGGTGAACGACGTTTTCCGCTCTCCGTTCTGCCACGGCTCCCACAGTCCCGCCATCGCGAACGGTTCGCCGTCCGCTCTGGTCATCCGATAGGGTTGTTTTCCCGACGGGGTCTTCTTCCAGTCGTAAAAGCCGTCGGCGAGGACGAGACACCGACGGTCGCGGTAGGCGTCCCGAAAGCTCGGCTTGTCCGCGACCGTCTCGGCGCGGGCGTTGATGTGCCCGCCGCCGAACTCGTCGGCCCAGTGGGGAACGAGACCCCACGTCGGGAAGCGGATTTCCTCGGACGCGTCGTTGCGGACGACCGGATGGTCCTGCCCCGGCGCGACGTTGTATCGCGGACGGAGCGGACGGGTGGGAGTGGCGTCGAACCGGTCGGTGAGTTCGTCTTGGGATGCGAAGAGCGAGAGGCGACCACACATACTCGATACTCCGCCACGGAGAAGAATAAGCACGATGGCAACGATGTTCGGCGGTTCGAAGCCGGGACTTTCGACGGGTTTCAGCGAGTTTACGACGGCTGTTCGTGCGGGGCGAGTTCCTCCTCGGTGCGCCCGCTGCTGTTGATGATGTTGAACGCGGTCATCAGGTCGGTGCGGGAGATGATTCCCGCGACGTTTCCGTCGGCGTCGATGACCGGAAGCCGACCGATGCTGTGCTGTTGAATCGTCTCCAGCGCGTCCATAGCGTCGCCGTCGGCGGGTATCGTCTTGACGTCGGTGGACATCACCTCGCGGACGGTGTAGGCGTCGCGTTCGACCTGCCTGACGCTTCGGGCGTCGTCGAGCGTTATCATGCCGACGAGTTCGCCGTCATCGACCACGGGATAGCCGGTGTGACGTTGTTGGAACATCATCTCGAGGAGGTCGGCGATGGACGTGTCCGACGAAACGGTGTGTAAGTTTTCGGCGTCCGTCATCACGTCCTTTACGTGGACGTTGCGAAACGTCGCTGCGAGGACCGACTGCTGGGCCTCGCTGGACGCACCGATGTAGATGAAGAAGGCGATGCCGATGAGGAGGATGTTGCCGGAGAGGAGACCGAACAGCCCTAACATGATGGCGAACACCTTCCCGACCTCGGCGGCGGTTTGGGTGGCCTGTGCGAACGGACGGGTTCGAGCGAGGAGCGCCCGGAGAACGCGGCCACCGTCCATCGGGAAGCCGGGCAGCAGGTTGAACGCGGCGAGGACGAGGTTCATCAGCGCGAGATAACCGAGAACGAACCGGACGGCCTGAAAGTCCGTGGGCACCGCGAAGAGCGCGACGAACGACAGGACGCCGAGGATGATGCTGACGACGGGTCCGGCGATAGCGATGAGAAGCTCTTCGGACCACTCCTCGGGTTGGTCGGTGAGGCGGGCGATGCCGCCGAAAATCCACAGCGTGATGGAGTCGATGGGAAAGCCGAAGTGGATGGAGACGACGGAGTGGCCGAGTTCGTGGAGGATGACGCCGACGAACAAACCGACGGCGGCGGCCGCACCGAGGTACCACGGCATGGCTCCGGACGAGAGGGGTCCGGCGGATAGCCCGAGCCCCCAGATTTGATTCATGATTCGGACCCAGTCCGCGACCTGCGTCCCGATGAGCCACGCGAACACCGGTAAAATGAGCAGGAAGGTGAGGTCGAGTTTTATCGGGATGCCGAACACGCTCCCGATTTTGAAGCTTCGCATGGACGTATGTTGCACCGGAGACAACTTAAGCGTCTTCACGCCGAGAGGCGTCCCGAAGTATTCAAGGGGGCGCTCCGGGGAGAAAAGAACGTGAGCGGTCCCGATTATTTCAGGCGGACGGCAGTGACGCGCCTCTCGGTGGAGGCGGGCGACCGAGAGCGGTTGCTGTCCATGGTTCGCGAGTGGAAGCGCGGGTGCCAAATCGCGGTCAACGCCGCGTGGGGTGTTTGCCACACCCGGAACGAAGTACAGCAACTGGCGTACGAGAAGTTGCGCGAGCGCACTCGCCTCGGAAGCCAGCACGCCGTCCTCGCCACCCACCGCGCCGCGGAAGCGATAAAAGGCGCGCTCGAACGGGAAGACGACGGAGCAAAGCCCGAATTTACCAGTCCGACCGTCGTCTACGACAGTCGTACGTTGACGCTGTTCGACGACCGGAGCATCAGTCTGACGACGACCAGTGACCGCGTCCGCTGTCGTCTCGTGTTCCCGGACCACGGCTACCAGTCGCAGTATTTTGACGACGACAGATGGGAACCCGCAAAGAGTACGCTCCACTACCGGGACGGGGAGTTCCATCTTCACCTCGGATTCCGACGCCCGCGACCGGACGTGGACCTGCCGACCGAAGACGCCACCGTCCTCGGCGTCTCGCTCGGCATCGAAAACCTCGCCGTCACGAGTACGGCCCGCTTTTTCTCCGGCGCGGAACTCACGCACCGACACGCCGAGTTCACCGACTTGCGCGAGGACCTCCGTGAGACGAACACGCGAAGCGCGCGGCGAACGCTCAGGCGGGCCAACGAACGCATCGAGAACTTCACCCGTAACACCTTGCACGAAATCGCAGGCGAAATCATTTCGGAGGCCGAAACACACGGCTGTTCGGTGATCGCGTTCGGAGAACTCGAAGGCGTACAGGAGATGCTCGAACAGGCGACCGCGTTCCACGGACGGACGTTCGAACGGTTGTTCGAATTCGTCGCCTATCGCGCGGCGGAGCGGGACATCACGGTGGTACAGGTGAATCCGGAGTACACGAGTCAGCGCTGTACGTCCTGTGGTTTCACGCATCCGCAGAACCGGAACGTGGAGAACAACCAGTTCGAGTGCCTGAAGTGCGGCAACGAAGCCAACGACGACTACAACGCGGCGAAGAACGTCGGATTCCGGTGTATCCGGCGCGGACCGCTCTCCTCACGGGGCGTCGGCGCGAAGTACTGCGCGCTCGTGTCCGGACGGGTGACGCCCGACGGGGAGTTCGTCCCGAACGAGGACCTCGAAGCAGTGCAAAAACCTTAGCCCGCCGCGTTCGAATTGGCGGACATGTCCGAACCAATCATACGGGACGCGGATGACATCGAATACGAGGCCGTCGGGGCCGCGGACGGCATGGCGAAGGGCGTTCTCATCGGTGACGAACAGGACGCTCCGAACTTCGCTATTCGTCGATTCACGCTCGAACCGGGCGCGACGGTACCGGAACACACGAACGAGGTCGAACACGAGCAGTTCGTGCTCGAAGGCGAGTACGTCGTCGGCATCGGCGACGAGGAGTACGAAGTCAGCGCGGGCGATTCGCTACTGATTCCGGCGGGGACGGTCCACTGGTATCGAAACGAGGGCGAAGAATCGGGTGCGTTCATCTGTGCGGTGCCGAACGGGGACGACGAGATTCAACTCGTCTAACGGCACTCGGAGAGCGAGACGACGGAGTCGATGGACGAGGACACCCACGCCGCTTCCTCCCGGGTATCAGAGATTCGAACGAGCGGTCGTTCCCGGTCGGTACCGTCCTCGATTTCGAGGATGACGTCGTCGTCGAAGCGCCGTGGAAGGTCTTCTTCTTGCGTGCCTTTCATTATGCCACCATGATGCGCGACCGTGCGCTGTCCAGCGCTAACGGACGAACCGGCTTTGTTATGAACTGGTTGAAAAGCGGTATTGGCGGGATAACGGTCGCTCGGAGCTATTAGGCCGGGATTTCTACTATTCAACGGCTGCTTTCTTCGGACGATGGTGCGGACTGACACGGCGTGAGATGGCGACTCGTGGTCGTCTCGTTCGAATCGCTGAAATAGCTCGGGTGTGTAGCACGTCCCGTGTCGAAGCAGGCCCAGCAGGTGGAGACGCTCTTCTGCCACGAAACGGACAGGGGCTATCAGGTGGCGGCCCAGCGTGGCGGTGAGCGGCTGTTCCGCTCCATCCTCGAACTGAAGGAGACGGACGCCGGACCGCGACCCGGGCGGTTTCTGTTGAAGGACGGGTCGAGCGAGAAACCGCGGAGTCCCGACGAGTTCGTCGAACTCGCACGGAACGCAAGCCGGATTCGAATCTCGCAACAGACCTCGCCTGATGCGCGCGAAGAACTGAAGGAGATGCTCGACGGCTACCAACTCGACGCGAAAACCGTTCGGACGTGTCGGTTGTGCGCCAACAAAAGCCGGTACTCGCCCATCAACGGCGATACGGCCATCGATACGGGGGACGAGTACATCTGTCCCGACTGTGCAACGCGGGAGTTAGAGCGGGAACTCTCGTTCAGGGGCAACCTGACGAGCGCCGCGCAGGACCGACTCGAAGACCTCCTGATGGAAGTACAGGACTTGGAACGAATCACGAACCTGCTCAAAGGACGACTCGACCCGGACCTGACGAAGTTCGACGAAATCAGCGCGAACGTCGAGGACGTCGAGATGGAACAAGTGGATTCCCTGAGCCTGCACCCCGGAATTCAGAATCTGCTAGAATCGCGGTTCGATACCCTGCTTCCCGTCCAGAGCCTCGCGGTGCAAAACGGCCTCCTCGACGGCGACGACCAACTCGTCGTCAGCGCGACGGCGACCGGGAAGACCCTCGTCGGCGAGATGACCGGACTGGACCGGATGCTGAACGGGAAAGGAAAGATGCTCTTTCTCGTCCCCCTCGTGGCGCTGGCGAACCAGAAGCACGAGGATTTCGAGGAGGAGTACGGCGACCTGGCAAACGTCACCATTCGCGTCGGTGCGAGTCGAGTGCGCGACGACGGCAACCGGTTCGACCCGAACGCGGACATCATCGTCGGGACCTACGAGGGAATCGACCACGCGCTCCGGACGGGGCGCGATTTGGGTGACATCGGAACGGTGGTCATCGACGAGGTGCACACCTTGCAAGAACAGGAGCGCGGCCACCGCCTCGACGGCCTCATCTCGCGGCTGAAATACTACTGCGAGGAGCGTGCCAAGCAGCGGAACGACTACGGCGGCGCACAGTGGGTGTATCTCTCCGCGACGGTCGGGAACCCGAAGGATTTGGCGCAGTCGCTGGAAGCGAACCTCGTGGAGTTTGAGGAGCGACCGGTCGCGCTGGAGCGCCACGTCACCTTCGCCGAGGGGCACGAAAAGCCCGTGACGGAGAACAAACTGGTGAAGCGCGAGTTCGACCGCGAGTCCTCGAAGGGCTATCACGGTCAGACCATCATCTTCACCAACTCGCGGCGACGCTGTCACGAGATTTCCAGAAAATTAGAGTATAACTCCGCGCCGTACCACGCCGGACTGGACTACGGACGGCGGAAGAAAGTCGAGCGCATGTTCGCCGAACAGGACCTCGCGGCGGTCGTCACGACGGCCGCGCTCGCCGCCGGTGTCGACTTCCCGGCCTCACAGGTCATCTTCGACTCGCTGGCGATGGGCATCGAGTGGCTGACGGTACAGGAGTTCCACCAGATGCTCGGCCGCGCGGGTCGCCCGGACTACCACGACCGGGGGAAGGTGTACGTCCTCGTGGAACCCGACGGAAGCTATCACAACAGCATGGAGATGTCGGAGGACGAGGTGGCGTTCAAACTCCTCAAAGGCGAGATGGAAGACGTGCGCACCCTCTACGACGAGAGCGCGGCCATCGAGGAGACGCTGGCGAACATCACGGTCGGCGGGAAAGCCGCGAAGCGCTTGAACGACCGGATGATAGGCGACGTGCCGACGAAACACGCGCTCGGTAAACTGCTCGAATACGACTTCATCCACGGGTTCTCCCCGACACACCTCGGGCGCGTCGTCACGAGTCACTTCCTCGCGCCGGACGAGGCGTTCCAAATTCTGGACGGTATCCGAAAGGACAAGGAACCGTTCGAAATCGTCGCCGACCTCGAACTGTTCGGCGAGGACGAGTGACACGGACGGCGGCCAAACGAAACGTTTTACAGGGGGAACACGCTACTGAAAGGTACGGGATCGTGGGGTAGCTTGGTATCCTTTCGGCCTTGGGTGCCGATAACCCCGGTTCAAATCCGGGCGATCCCATTCTTGGACGACCAGACCGTGAGCGGCGCGTCAGCGACGCGAACGACATCCGTCGTCCGAGATGGTTCTCCGAGGATTTGAATCAGAGAAGACACGGTCCGCACAGCATACGCGAGCAAAAGATGGAAGGGAGAACCTACGCCGCTTCGCCGCCTTCCGCGGCATCGTCATCCGACGAACCGGTATCGTCGGTATCGCCCTTCATCATCGACTTCACTTTCTTTTTGACGACGAGATACCCGCCGACTGCGCCGATACCGAACACGACTGCGCCGAGTTTGCCGAAGCGTCGGTAGCCGACCTTCGCGGCCTTTTTTCCGACGGTGAGTGGTCCGAGTGGTCCGAACATGCTTGTGGGTGTTGCGTTTACGGGGATGTGCGGGATGTGGTTGCAGGTGCAAGGTGTATATTTTAGGGGACGAAGGAGTGGAGTGACAAGAGGTGAAATCGGTGACAGTTGTCCGTCTCGCGCTCGAATCGGTTTACGGGGGAAGACTCCTACACAAATGACAGGTTTCTCACGGGAGTTTGCGAAACTTCTTACCTAATCGGGAACCAATGACCTATGAATGGCTCGCGCGGAAAACACGGAACTGATAGACAGGTTCGAACAGTTCTACCGGAACTACTATCGAGACGAAATCGGGGAACTCGCCCAGAACTACCCGAACGAAAAGCGGTCGCTGTACATCAACTGGAACGACCTGTATCAGTACGACGCGGACATCGCGGACGACTACCTCGCGCAACCGCAGCAACTACAGGAGTACGCTGAAGAGGCGCTCCGCCTGTACGACCTCCCCGTGGACGTGAGCCTCGGGCAAGCACACGTTCGCTTACAGAACCTGCCGGAACACACGGATATCCGCGCGATTCGTGCCCGGCACGTCAACACGATGGTGAGCGTACAGGGAATCGTCCGCAAGGCGACAGGCGTGCGGCCGAAGATTCAGGAGGCCGCGTTCGAATGCCAGCGCTGTGGAACGCTGACATACATCCCACAAGCGGGCGGGGACTTTCAGGAACCCCACGAGTGTCAGGGCTGTGAGCGACAGGGACCCTTCCGCATCAACTTCGACCAGTCCGAGTTCATCGACTCGCAGAAACTCCGCATACAGGAGAGTCCGGAGGGACTTCGCGGCGGCGAGACGCCACAGAGCATCGACATACACATCGAGGACGACATCACCGGCCACGTCTCGCCCGGCGACCACGTGACCGTGACGGGTATCCTCCACCTCGAGCAGCAGGGAAGCGGGCAGGAGAAGTCCGCCGTCTTCGACGTGTACATGGACGGAGTGGCCGTCGAAATCGAGGACGAGGAGTTCGAGGACATGGACATCACGGACGAGGACAAACAGGAAATCATCGAACTCTCGAACGAGGGGAACATCTACGAGCAGATGGTCGATTCCATCGCACCGGCCATCTACGGCTACGAGCAGGAGAAGTTGGCGATGATCTTGCAGTTGTTCTCCGGCGTGACCAAACACCTCCCCGACGGGTCGCGGATTCGCGGAGACCTGCACATGCTTCTCATCGGTGATCCGGGGACTGGTAAGTCACAAATGTTGTCTTATATCCAACATATTGCGCCGCGTTCCGTCTACACCTCCGGGAAGGGGTCGTCCTCAGCGGGTCTGACGGCCGCGGCAGTGCGTGACGACTTCGGTGACGGACAACAGTGGACGCTGGAGGCGGGTGCGTTGGTACTCGCGGACAAGGGCATAGCGGCGGTGGACGAACTCGACAAGATGAGTCCGGAGGACCGTTCGGCCATGCACGAGGGGCTTGAACAGCAGAAGATCAGCGTGAGCAAGGCGGGGATTAACGCGACGCTAAAATCCCGCTGTTCGCTCCTCGGCGCGGCGAACCCGAAGTACGGCCGGTTTGACCAGTACGAATCAATCGGCGAACAGATCAATCTCGAACCTGCGCTCATCTCCCGGTTCGACCTCATCTTCACCGTGACGGACAAGCCGGACCCCGACCACGACTCGCAACTGGCAGAACACATCCTCCAAACCAACTTTGCGGGCGAGTTGAACACTCAGCGGACCGAAATCAACGCGCCGAACATCACGGAAGAGCAGGTAAACAGTCAGACCGAAGAGGTGGCGCCGGCCATCGACGCCGAACTCCTGCGGAAGTACATCGCCTACGCGAAATCGAACGTCTATCCGACGATGACGCCGGAAGCCCGCGAGGCGATTCGTGATTTCTACGTCGATTTGCGGGCCAAGGGTGCAGACGAGGATGCGCCGGTTCCGGTCACGGCCCGGAAACTGGAGGCGCTGGTTCGTCTCGCCGAAGCGAGCGCTCGCGTTCGTCTGTCGGATACCGTCGAACAACGGGACGCGGACCGTGTCATCGAAATCGTTCGGTCGTGCCTACAGGACATCGGTGTGGACCCCGAAACGGGGCAGTTCGACGCGGACGTAGTGGAGACGGGAACCTCCAGAACGCAGCGGGAGCGTATCAAGGGAATCAAACAACTCATCGGGGAAATCGAAGGGGAGTACGACGAGGGTGCCCCGGTCGATGTCGTCCTGGAACGAGCGGAAGAGACGGGGACGGACCCCTCGAAAGCCGAACACGAAATCGACAAGCTAAAACAGAAAGGCGAAGTGTACGAACCCTCGACCAACCACCTCCGAACGACCTAACGACCCGACATGGACCGCATCTCAGCACTCAGGAACATCGAGGATGCACTCTCCGATTTCGAGTCGGGAGAAGAGGAGTTACGTGAGACACAGCGTCGAGTGTTGACTGTGTTACAGACATACGCGACCGATTTCGAAGCAGACGGGGAGGTAACAGCATACAGAGCGACGGGGGACGAACGAGCGGCAGGAATCGTCGTCGTCGCGGAGTCGGCGGCGGCGGCACGTCAACGGGTTGTAAAATTACTGGACGATGATACGGTGGAATTTCAAGTGGAGAACGCCAGTAAATGACAGTGTCCGGGATATGGAAAACTAGATAAACGTGCTCTGAATACAGTATACTGTAACAGCTGCGTGTGCAGGTGTATCAAATGCGAGACTATCGACAGTATATTCGGGACTTATCGAACCCATAATAATGCGGATGGTAGGATGATACACGAGAGATGGAACGGGATGGACGACACAGAGAACATGTACGACGCCAAGGAGCATCAGATATGAGCGGTCTTTCTGCGACGCTTGGCGATGAGTCTAGTGTTCTCGTTCTCGCCCCTTCGATGAGTTCGGAAACCGACGATGCGTGCGTAGATATGTTGACAACGTCGCCACCATCCGAGGAAAACGTCCTGTGGGTGACGTTCACCCGTTCGCCGGACGCATGTATCCAAGATTGGCTCGCGCATGCAGGCAGGAGACCCTCGAACCTACGATTTATCAGTGTCGGGGAGACGTTTCGGTCGGTAGCAACGTCCGCGCCGATGCAGGAGACGCCGACGGATGCCGTCATCGACACGCTCTCGAACCCCGGAGATTTGACCGGTCTCGGAATCAAAATCAGCGAAGTACTCCAGCAGTGGCACGGAAACGGCAACCAGACCGTCGCGTGTTTTCACTCGTTGACGGCGCTCCTCCAGTATTCGGACGTGCAGACCGTTTACAAGTTCCTTCACGTCCTCATCGGTCGCTTTACGACCGCCGACGTGACCGCTCACTTCCATCTCGATCCCGATGCACACGACTCACAGACCATCAATACCCTCAAGACGCTGTTCGATGCCGTCGCCGAGTTGGATGACGGCGAGTGGAACGTCCGGACGCGGTAGTTAATTTTAAGACATATAAGCGACGAACCAACTGTCGTGCTGCTGATAATCACCTACTCCAGCGGTGCCCGACAGACGCTTCGGAACATCTGTTCGGCACACGAAGAGTGCGTCGTACGGCGGTTCGGTCGGGCCGCCTTACTGAAGCCGACCGAGTTAGGTGCGTTTCTCGCGCTTCGTCTCTACGAGAAACACGGAGCAGACGTACAACTAGAACGGACGGAACCGTTGAACGAGTTCCGTGACGTCCCGGACGGAATTCGCGCGGCCGCGAAAGCATACGAGAACCGCGAACAGCCGAGCACTCCGTACGATAAGTTCGTCGTCGGGACGGACCACCCGGCACCGGACGCGATGCGCAACGCGGAATTATGAGGGTCGAAACGGGAGAGCGAACGGTTCGAGGACGCGCAATCGACCTGCGTGAGGAGTCGATCACCCCATCGAATGTCGTTGCGGCGGTTCGTTCGGATACCGAATCGAGCGCACTCGATATCGACTGCCCCGAACCGGGTCCGGCACACGCGTACGTGGGGTACATCGAATCGGAAATATCGATTCGATTCCGTCCGGCAATGGCCGCCGCCGCTCGGTCGCTCGGGATGCACGCACCGCAAGACGAGGAGATAACCGAAATCGAGGCGTCGTTGCGGTCACTCGACATCGGAGGGAGTTCGCTTCGCGCTGAGCGTCGGCGGGTCGCAGAGGTAAGTGGGTCGGAAACGGAACACCGGGAACGTGTCGCCGCGTTGCGTGGCCGAGTGCAGGCCATTCGGGGTTCGGGGGAGAACTCCGATGAGGCCGAGGCGAAGTTGCGGAGAGCGACGCGGAAGTTAGCAGAAATGGAGACGGAACGAATCGCGGCGGAACAGGCACTCGAAGGCGCACGAGAGCACCAGCGGTTGGAGAGGGACACTCGAGAGCGGCGGTTGCGTCTTCGGGACCGGAAATCGAACCTCGAACGCACTGCCCGGGAGTATTTAGCTCGGCAAGTTCACGAGGAGTTCGTATCGGCAGTGGAAGCGATACCGGGAGGGGAACGAGAGCGGTACCGAACGACGAAGCGGGGGATGTTCGAGGGAAATCCGACGACTGCGGCGCTGGCAATCGCTCGCATCGCGCGGATTCGAGCGCCGGTCGTACTCGCGTGTGAGCGATTCGAATCGACGCGAGCAGCGGCCGAGTGCCTTAACGCGCCCGTACTACAGGTTTAAGACGGAAAGCGGTTCCAACTCGGGGCATGGTGACACTGCATTGGATGACGGAGGAGCAATCGGGTAGCGTCGAAACCGTCGCGCTGGTCGCGTTAGTGGTCGAAAACACGATGTCAACTCCTGTGAGGGTCCGCGTCGGAAACCGTCTCGACGGCGAACTCTGGCCACCGTGTGGGGGCGGCGTTCCGGAAGCCGGATGGGACGAAGGGGGATTCGAAGGCGTGGTCGGCGCAGGCGAACGGCGGTCGCTCGGCTACGCGGTAGCGACCGACGAGAACCCGCGTTCGCCGCCCGCCGAAATCGTCTGGACGGAACGGGCCCCGGAGATGGAAACATCGACGACCAACGGGAGGTCCCACCGTTCGACCAACGAATTCGACATCGAACCGACGGCGGTGGATGTCGTTCGAACGCTGGGGGATGCTCGGCCGCCCGCAGATGCGATACCGATGTCGTCCCGGACGAACCTTCCCGATGCAGTCGAGTCGTGGTTAGCCGCCGTCGAAACACGACTCGACCGATACGAAGCGAGAGACGGCGAGAGAGGGAAACGAACGATAGCCGAGCAGACCGAAAAGCAGGAGCGGCGGCGGCAAATCGCAGCGGACGAACGCGCGCTTGATTCGGTTGTGAGGCGGGCAGGCGTGTTAGGAGAGCGGATGGAGTCGGTACGGGAACGGGAGTCGGTCGGAGGAGCGAAATGAACATCGCGGTTACCGGGGGAAAAGGGGGCGTCGGAAAATCGACCGTGGCGTTCAATCTCGGGGCGGAACTCGGCGGGGTCGTGGTGGACGCCGACCTCGCCATGGCGGACTTGCCGACGGCGCACGGGCCGGATTTGCACGACGTGTTGGCAGGGCGTGCGGATCCGCTCGAAGCCGTGTCGAGCGTCGAGGACGTTCTGATGCTGCCGTGTGGTCGAACGTTGGCGGGTGCGCGTTCGTGTGACGTCACCGAGTTCGTGGATGTGATAGCGCGGGTGGCGGCGGAGTACGACCACGTCATCATCGACTGCCCGGCGGGAATGTCGGCGGACGCAGGACTCCCGTTGGTCGCGGCCGACGGCTACGTTCTCGTGACGATTCCGCGACCGTTCGCACTCGCCGACGCGGTTCGGACGAAGGCGCTCGCACGGCGACTCGACGCCGGATTGTGTTGAGTCGTACTGAACCGGGTACAGGAAGACCCACCGGTCGAAACCGTCGAGAGAACGCTCGGTGCGCCGGTGACGACGGTCCCTGAATCGAGAACGGTTGCAGAGGCACAGCGAAGCGGATGCCCAGTAGCGACTGCGGCACCGGAGAGCGAGGCGGGAGAACGGTTTTCGGAACTCGGGCGGGCGGTTTACTCCTGTAGGTCGTGATACGTCGAGCGGAGCGTCACGGGAGTCACGTCGGCAACGTCGGCGGCGGCGCGTTGGGTGATACGCTCGTTACAATCGCGGGCGGCGGCATACAGGCAGGTGGCGGCGATTCCGCTCGGATTGCGTCCGCTGATGAGGTTTCGTTCCTCCGCACGTGCGACGAACGACTGGGCACGCCGTTCGGCCTCCATCGAGAGGTCGAGTCTGCTGGCGAATCGTGGAAGGTACTCTCGTGGGTCGATGGGACCGACCGGAAGGCCGAGTTCGCGGTTCATCGCATCGTAGGCGGCCGTCAGTTCGGCCCGTTCGGCGCGGGCGCGTTCGACGATTTCATCGAGCGTCCGTGAGACGGCGGACGTTCGACAGGTGGCGTACACCGCCGCCGAGGCGAACCCTTCTATCGAACGCCCTCGAAGCAAATCCTCCGACTGTGCTGATTCGAAGAGTACACAGGCGCGGTCACGGACGCTCTCCGGCAACTGGAGCGCACCGACGAGACGGCGGATTTCGGTGAAGCCGTACACGCGATTCCGTTCCGCCTTGGACGAGATGCGGGCGCGGTTGTGCTGGCGGCGCATCCGCATCACGCGGCGGCGTTTCCGACCGGTGAGTCGAACGGTGCTGTTCTTGTACCCGATTTCGGTCGTCAGTCCGCGATCGTGGCGCGAGCGCGTCAGCGGCGCGCCGGTCCGTTTGCGTTCCGTTTCGTCGTCGCGGAACGACCGCCACTCCGGACCACGGTCCAAACTGTCCTCGGCGACGACGAGGCCACATTCGGTACACACCGCTTCCGCGCCGTCCGTACGGACGCGACTCTGACATTCGGGGCACGTTTCGGTTGAGAGTTGTGTCGTACTCATCACAGTTGAAACTTCGTCCGAGATGGTATTTAAACGAGCGCAGAAATCGGGAAATCAACCGAATTTCCTTGGAGAGAACGTACCGATTACCGGTACGTTCAAGGAGCCGATTACCAATTTTGATACTTGTCACCATATTTAAAGACAAAGGAGAGAGAAGGCGCACACATGGTGCTGTCGGATATCGCCGCCGGGTTGGAGGTGACGGTCGAACAGAGGGACTACGGTGTCGCGACGGTGGACGACACCGGACGGGACCTCCGTGAACGGCTCGCACCGTTCAGCGAGGCATTGCCGTGCGAGACGGACGCCGCGGTGACGATAGTCGAATCGCACGCGTCCGGCGTGGCGGTCGGTGAAATCGCCAGATGTGCAGGCGTTGCACCGATGACGGCCGCAAAGACGCTCCATCTGCTCGGAGCAACCGGTATCTCCCCGCTTTCTGCCATCGGCCACGAACTCATCGAGGACTGGCTTTCCGCGAACGTTTCGCGGTCCGAAGCGTTCGCACTGTCCGGCGCGAGCGAAACCGAATTCGCGCTAGCGACGTTTATCGAAACTCACGACCCGCTGGACGGCGCGACCGAAGTGCTGGAAGGTGCGTTGGCTCTGGATGGGGACGCCGCCGTCGAAAAGCGGGATGCGCTGGCGGAGACGATGAGCGGTGTCAGCGACCTACTGTAGCGAACTGCAACAGACACCAGGAATAGCTAGTTGCGAAGCGACTCCGGCAGATAGTTTTCGGGAAGATACTCGTTCGCGTCGATGTCTATGAACCGCCCCTCGGGGAACTCGATATCGAGCGAAACGTCGAAGGTGGCTTCGACGGCGGCGGCGAGTGTGGGTGAAAACGACGTGTCGAGTTCAGGGACGCTTGCTGGCACGCTCTCGACGGCGGTTGCGTCGCTCGTCGAAATCCCTATCGCCTCTCCTAACGGGTATCCTTCGTCGTCGCAGTTGGCGAGGACGACGTCCACATCCGTACCGAGGTCGGCGAGGCGGCCGCGCATTCCCTGCAGGGCATCGGCCCCGTGTTGGGAGGCGGGTGTCACCACCGCCACCGACTCGACGGCGTTGACGGCTGCGACGGCTTGATTCGCTGCGACCGGTGGCGTGTCGATGATGACGTGGTCGAATTCGGTCGCTGCGCGTTCGACGAACGATTCGAGCGCTTCGGCGGCATCCGGGGTCTTCGCACGTGCGAGCCGTTCGAAGGGCGCATATGCAGGACAGAGAGCGAGTCGTCCGGCGGTTTCGACCGGATGGTCGACGAGCGCGTCTTCGAAGTCGCCTTTCTCGGTGAGCAGTGCAGTGATGTCGGTGTCGATGCGGCCCGAAACGTGACGTGCCAGGCCCTGCGTGGCGAAGGCAGCGTCCAGAATCACCACGTCGCGTCCGACGTGAGAGAGCATGGCGGCGGTTTCGACACAGAGGCGCGTCGTTCCGGCCCCGCCGGTCGCACCGACGAATGCGGCAGTTCGGTTCACGTATCTGAATAAAAATAGATTCGTTCTGGTATAAAAATATGCAGTTACTGTCCCTCTCGAATGCCGTCCGCGATTGCGTCGAGGTCGTCGTCCGAGAGGTCCGGGCGGTCCCCGGCGATGGCGTGAATCGGGTTCCCGCCGTCTCCGTCGAAGCGAGGAATGATGTGTCCGTGAACGTGCGGGACTTCCTGTCCCGCCGCCTCGCCGTTGTTGAACGCGACGTTGCTGGCGTCCGCGTCCACCGCGGCCTCGACGACGGGCGTGAGGTCGTGCAGGACAGAGAACAAGTCGTTGGCCGTATCCTCGGGTACGTCGCCGAGCGTCTCGTAGTGGTCCTTCGAGATGACTAACGTGTGACCCGGCGCGAGCGGGTTCACGTCGAGGAAGGCGAGGACGCTCTCGTCCTCGTAGACGGTTTTGTTGGGAATGTCTCCGGCGACGATTTGACAGAAGATGCAGTCGTTCGGCATGGTCGTGTAATCGTGGGTCACCCAGATGAAAGTTGAGGGTCCCGCGGCAGGTCCCGAATCGCGCGGTAGTTCGGGATTCCCGTGGCTGTCGATCGGTCAGTCACGAAGTTGGAGGAGTTGTTGTCGGCGCGACTCGATGTCGAAATCCGGGTGAATATCGGGGTCGTCGGCCAATCGGTCGAGGACGAGGAGGGGGTCGACACCGGCCGCTTCGACGTGGTCGAACAGCGCGTCGACGTGTTGGCGGTAGAGCGCGAGCGAAGAGAGGAGCGCGGTGGCGAGTACCATCGCGGCGGCGGATTCACCTTGGTCTGGGAGTGCGTCGCTTATCGTGGCGAAGTTCGACAGTTCGGTGTCCGGGTCTGTCACCGATTCGAAGGCGAGACAGCGCGTACAGAGGAGAACGGAGGCAGGTTCGTTCGGCAGGTCCGAGCGAATTTTTGGGGGAACGGCAAAGTATCGCCGGTCGCCACCACATTCGGGACATTCCATACGCTAAGGGAACGGTGCGAACCCCAAAAGGATGTTAGATTCTCGTCACGGTGACGACGGGCGTCAGGTCGGTGGCGGCGTCTCCGTGGGGTCGTCCGCCTCGTCGGTGACGTTGATGGGAATCCCTTCCTGGTTGCTCTCCCCGAATCCGGCGCTGAGGATACGAGTCAAGGCGTCTTCGACGCTCTCGTCCGTTTCGGTTATGTCGTCTGATTCGACTTCGATGACGAACCCGGTAGTAATGTTGGGTGCGGTCGGCAAAAAGAGGAGTTCGCGCCCGTCGTCCGCCTGTTTCCCGGTTTTGAACGCGGTCATTCTGAGGCCGTTCCACGTCTCGATTTTGACGGGTTTCTGGAGTTGATTGGTGTCGGAAAGTGCGGTTTCCGCGGCCATTTTGGACGCATTGTAAATGATTCGAAGGCCCGGCAGTCGATTCATCGTCCCGTCGATTGCGTTTTCGACGACGCTCCCGAGCGTCGTTCGCATGAGATAGCCGATGCTGAAGACGAGCGCCGTGAAGACGGCGAGGACGATGCCGACGCGGATGAGGTCGCCGGGAATTTTGATCAATCCGCCGAAGAGGATGTAATCAGGGAGGTTTTCCAAGAAGGGCAGACCGGCTATCTTGAGGAACAACCACGCGATGATGTACGCAGTAACCAACAGGGGGGCTAAAACGATGAGACCGCTTCCGGCATCGCGTTTCCACGAAGACATTTAGGTGTAGCGTCTGGTTGCAGGAATATAAACTAGTTGCAATGTTTTCGATTATCTGCCGAGGACCGCGCGGGCCGCGAACAGAAGGTTCTCCTTGCGCTCCATTACGCGACGGTAGAAATACGACATCCACTTGCCACCGTAGGGAACGTACTGCCAGACTTCGTACTCTTTCGCCAGTTCGACCTGCGCGTCCTCGCGCACGCCCATCAGCATCTGAATTTCGAAGTCCGTACCGTACTCGTCGTGGAGTTCCTGTGCGTACTCTATCATCGCCGGGTCGTGGCTTCCCACCGCGATACCGCCGTCGAACTCCTGAAACATGAATTCGAGATAGTCGCGGTAGGCCGCGTTGACGCGCTCTTTTTCCTTGTAGGCGAGTTCGGCGGGTTCGTCGTAGGCACCCTTTACCAGTCGAACTTTACCGGGGAGGTCGGCGAGTCGTTCGAGGTCGTCCTCGGTGCGCTTGAGGTTCGCTTGGATACAGACGCCGACGTTGCCGTCGTGTTCGACGGCCAGTCGTTCGAACACGTCGAGGGTCGCGTCGGTCGTCGTGTGGTCCTCCATGTCGATCCAGACGAAGGTGTCGTCGGTCGCGTCCGCGATTCGCTCCATGTTCTCGCGGAAGACGTTCGTTCCCACGTCCAAACCGACCTGCGAAGGTTTGACCGAGACGCACGCCGAGAGGTCGGAGCGCTCGATGTCTTCGAGCAAACGCAGGTACACGTCGGCGTCCTCGTCCGCCGGTCCCCGTTCGTGATAGTGTTCACCGAGGAGGTTGAGAATGACGTTGACGTTTCGTTGGTTCAGGTCCCGCGTGTATTCGAGCGCCTCCGCCGGGGTTTCGCCCGCGACGAACCGACTGGCAATCGGTGGTATCATGCATTTACTTTCACCCCCCTTCGTCTTATGATTGTATATTACATCCGTGAGGGCCATCGGCATATATTCGGGGCCATACCGCTGGGTCTTAAGACCAGGAGGGTATCTGTGTCGATATGAATCTTCTCGGCGCGGACGTGTTCGAAACCGTGGCCGTCGCGGTGTGGACGATGTTGCCCGCGTACGTCCCGAACAATTTCGCGGTGCTCGCGGGGGGCGGTGCGCCGATAGACGGCGGGCGGACGTGGAACGGCAAGCGACTCCTCGGCGACGGAAAGACGTGGCGCGGGACGGCCACCGGCATTCTTGCGGGAGCAGTACTGGCGCTGATACTGAACGCGATTCGTCCGTCAGCGGCCGCGTTTCTGGGCGTCGCGCTTCCCGACCCGTTCCCGGCAGTCGTGATACTCACGCTCCCCGCGGGCGCGATGCTCGGCGATATGGCCGCCTCCTTCCTGAAGCGCCGGACGGGCAGGGAGCGCGGCGCGGCGTTCCCCGGCATCGACCAACTCGATTTCGTCGTGGCGTCGCTCCTGCTCACCCTGCTCGCCGCGCCGACGTGGACGTTAGATACGTTCGAACCACCGGTCGTCGTCGTGGTTCTCGTGGCGACACCGCTCTTGCACATCGTGACGAACGTCATCGCGTACGCCCTCGGACTCAAGAACGAACCGTGGTAACGCCGACTGCGGTGACGCCGCCAAAGAACTACCTTTAACCCGCCTCGCCGCACGGACTCGCACATGGCGAATCAGGAACTCATCGAGGCCCTGCGCGCGGCGGACGCCGTCCAGTACGGCGAGTTCGAACTCTCCCACGGCGGGACGAGCGACTACTACGTCGACAAGTACCTGTTCGAAACGGACCCACGCTGCCTGTCGCTCATCGCCGAAGCGTTCGCGGAGCGACTCGACGGGACGAAGTTGGCGGGCGTGGCTCTCGGTGCGGTTCCGCTCGTCGCGGTGACGAGCGTCGAGACGGAGACTCCCTACGTCATCGCGCGGAAGAAACAGAAGGAGTACGGCACGGCGAACCTCATCGAGGGGCGACTCGACGACGGTGAGGAAGTACTCGTCCTCGAAGACATCGTGACGACGGGTCAGAGCGCGGTCGACGCGGTGGAAGCACTTCGCGATGCGGGCGCGGAAGTGAACAAAATCCTCGTCGTCGTAGACCGAGAGGAAGGCGGGCGCGAGAATCTGGCCGACGCCGACGTCGAAATGGAGGCACTACTTTCGGCCTCCGACCTCCTCGCGGAGAACGGCGGCGACGAGTGACGTGGAAGGTTCGCTCGGGACCCACTTGAATTGCTTTCGTGATGTGCCAGCCGATTTTTTAGTTCGATGGCCGATGAGATACCATGTCAGTGCGAAGCCACGCGAGCGTCTCGCTCATCATCTCGGGAATCGTCTCGTTTCTCATCGGTGCGGCACCCGGAAGTTCGATGCTCTGGGGCGCTGGTCTCGTCGGCGCCGGTGTCGTCATCGGACTGCTTCGAATCCTTATCTAACGGAAGTCGTCAGGCCGTTCGGAACGCCCGGTCGCCGGCGTCGCCCAGTCCGGGAACGATAAAGCCGTCGGCGTTCAGGTGGTCGTCGATGCTGACCGTCAGCAGGTCGGCTTCGGGGAACTGCTCGTGAACGTGAAGCAGACCGTCGGGGGCGCTGACGGCCGAGAGGACGAAGAAGTTCTCCGGGTTCGACTGCTCGCTGAGCACTTCGTCTAGCACGGCGCACATCGTGCTGCCCGTGGCGAGCATCGGGTCAGCGACGATGACGGTATCGTCCTCCGTGATTTCGGGGAGTTTGACGTAGTCGATGGTGATGGGGAACTCGCCGTTCTCGTTCATTCCGGCCTCCTCGTCGCGGCCGGCGCTGATAACGCCCTGTTTGGCGCGGGGGAACGCCTTCAGCAGGCCTTCCACGAACGGCGTCGCGGCGCGGAGGACGTTGATGATAACGACATCGTCCAATCCTTTGACGCGCTCGCCCGTCGTCTCGGTCAGCGGCGTGTCGATGGAGACGTACTCGGTGTCCATCGCGCCGTCGATGATTTCGTAGCCACAGATGCGACCGAGTTTCACGAGTCCCTTTCGGAAACCGACTTGTTCCGTGTTCTCGTCCCGAATCTTCGAGAGCGTATCCTTCGCCATCGCGTGCGTGATGAGGTGGGCGTCACCTCGTTTTTCGATAGTCATATGCGATTCGTGCGCGGGAAAGGGCTATAAGCTAACGATACGAGCGAACCCGCGGGACCGTGTGACAATCGCGGCATGAGAGGCAAGACGATTTACTCGCCGACGGTCAACAGCCCCGATTCGTCCTCGGGAAACGGGTTCTCGAACGTGCTCCAGTCTTCTTCCATCTCCGCATCCGTCAGCACGCAGTCGTCGAGGGCGGCGGTGATGGCCTCCGCGTCCACGTGGGTTCCGATAAAGACGAGTTTTGTTCGGCGGTCTCCCCACTCCTCGTCCCAGTAGGACTCGGAACGGTTGCTCCGATAGAGGTCCTGGTCGATTTCGGGGAGGCTGGCGATCCACGGCCCCGCGACTTCCACGCGAGCGGCCGCTCCGGCCTGTCCGTACTCCAGTTTCACGTCGTCCCGCCCGGCGACCCAGAACGTCCCCTTGGCGCGGACGATGCCGTTCGGAAGCGACTCGAAGAAGTCGTGGAGTCGCTCGGGATGAAGGGGTCGCGTGGCGCGATACGAGACGGAAGAAATTCC
Source organism: Haladaptatus sp. HS23 (assembly GCF_056892285.1). Classification (NCBI taxonomy): domain Archaea; kingdom Methanobacteriati; phylum Methanobacteriota; class Halobacteria; order Halobacteriales; family Haladaptataceae; genus Haladaptatus; species Haladaptatus sp. HS23. The sequence continues at coordinate 982,335 of NZ_JBXGLH010000001.1, forward strand.
GTAGGCCTCCTGCGGGTGACGGTGGTCGGATTCGTCGTGGCCGTGGTGATGCGATTCGTCGTGGTTGTGTTCTTCCTCGTGGTTCATCGCCCGTTTCCATCCGGCGGAGTCACTGACGTCGCCGAGATCGAACAGTCCGCGGTCGAGGATGCGGTCGGGGGAGACCCGCCCGTGTTCGGTTCGAATCAGTTCGGCGCGCGGTTGCAGTGCGCGCAGGGTGGCCTCGATTTCGTCCAGTCGGTCCGCGTCCACGAGGTCACATTTGTTGAGCAACAGCACGTCACAGAACTCGATTTGCTCGATGACGAGGTCCGAGAGGGGGCGCGTGTCGCCGTCCTCGGTTTCCGTGCGCTCGATCGGCGCGCCGTCCGCGAAGAATTCGTCGAACTGCCGCGCGCTGACGACGGTGACCGTCGTATCGACGTCGTACCGTGCGGCGACACGGGATTCGGTCGTGAACAGGCGAGCGATGGGCGCGGGTTCGCTGATGCCCGAGGACTCCACGACGAGCGTATCGAACTCCCACTCGCGCGCGAGGCGGGTGACTTCCGTTCGCAGGTCGTCCTGTAGTTCACAGCAGATACATCCGTTCGAGAGTTCCGCGACGCCCTCTTCGGCGACGAGTTCCGTCCCGCCTTGTAGCAGTTCGGCGTCGATGTTTATCTCGCCCATGTCGTTGACGAGCACCGCGATGTCCCTGTCCTCGCTCGTACGCAGGAGATGGTTGAGCGTCGTCGTCTTGCCCGCGCCGAGGTTGCCGCTCAGAATCGTGACCGGAATGGACCCCTGATTCATTCGTTATCGTGGCGCACGCATCGCAGGATGTTAAGTGGCCGCAATCGACTCTCGAACTTACCGGCCTGCTTAAATAGCGAGGGGCGTACTGTGTGAGTATGTCTCTCGCGGACCGAATCGAGACGTTCCGTCGCTCCGTCGAGGAGTGGCTTCGCGGCCTCTATCACGGGATGATTTCGCATCCGGCGTACGAACTGATAGAGAAGGAAGCCGAGGATTTGGAGGACGAATTCATGCTCGCGTGCTTCCCCGACGTGTTCGGGGTACCGAGTCCCGTTTCGTACTACACCGCCGAACTGCTCCCGTACCTGACCGACGAGTTCGAAGCGTGGGAGCGTCGGATGTGGGACCGCGAATCGCTCGTCGAACGAAAAGGCCAACAGTATCACTTCTAACATGCGAAAGTTCGTGTTCTTCGGCGGAAAGGGCGGCGTGGGAAAGACGACGGTTTCGAGCGCGTACAGCCTGAAATGTGCACGCGCCGGATTGAAAACGCTCGTCGTTTCGACCGACCCGGCACACAGCACGTCGGACGTGTTCGACCAGCAGTTCGACGACGACCCGCGTTCCGTGGACGGCATCGAGAACCTCTGGGCGATGGAAATCGACCCCGAAACGGAGGTCGAGAACCACCTGATGGAGATAAAGCGCTCGTTAGGCGACCACGTCAGCGCGGGATTGGTGAACGCCATCGACCGGCAGGTGGAGATGGCACACCAGACGCCGGGTGCCCACGAGTCGGCGCTGTTCGACCGATTCATCGACGTGATGCGGAACTCGGACGAGTACGACCGCGTGGTCTTCGACACCTCGCCGACCGGCGGAACGCTCCGTCTGCTCTCGCTTCCCGAGTTCCTCGAAGGGTGGATAGACCGCTTGCTTCACAAGCGCCGCAAGAGCATCGACCTGTTCGAGAAGGCCGCAATCGGCGACCGGGAACCGCGTCGGGTGAGCGAGGGAGACCCAATCATCGCCCGACTGCAGGAACGAAAGGAGATGTTCGAGTTCGCGGGGGAAGTGCTGCGAAACGACGCGGCGTTCTTCCTCGTTCTCAATCCCGACGAGTTGTCGATTCGAGAAACCGGCAGAGCGGTGGAGGAACTCACGGAATCCGGGTTGCCGGTGTCGGGACTCGTCATCAACAAAGTGACGCCGGAACCCGACGAAGAGGAGACCGGACGCGGGGCGACCTATCTCCGCGACCGCTGTCGAACCGAGCGCGACCGCATCGACCACATCCGCGAATCGTTCGACGAACCCGTGGTCGCCGCCATCGAATCACGAGTTTCCGAGGTGAAAGGAAAGCTGTTGGGAGAGGTCGCAGACGAGTTGGACGTCGAGGTGGAATCTGCGGTGGCAGAATAGTTCACAAAAAAGATATAAAAAGCAATCCGCTATTATCTCAAAACCGGCGTTTTCAAGTGTCCAATACCGCCGAGAGTAAAGGAACACTTATTGTACATCATCGATGTATTTGCTATGAGGCATAATACCATGGCGACTGCAATCATATGGCTAGTACTTGGCGTACTGGTACTTTTCAGCATAGGTTATTTGACCTATTCACGATACCTCGCACAGTTCGTAGAATTGGACGACAGCAACGAGACACCCGCTCATAAGTACGAAGACGGGCAGGAGTACGTTCCTGCGAAGAAGCCCGTTTTGCTTGGACACCACTATTCCAGTATTGCAGGAGGTGCACCAATCGTTGGACCGATAACGGCAGGGGTGATTTGGGGATGGATTCCCGCGTTGTTGTGGATCGCAATCGGAAACCCGCTCCTCGGCGCGACGCACGACTTCATCGCGTTGTCGAGCAGTCTACGTCACGAGGGGAAGTCCATCGGATACATCATCGGGGAGTACGTCGGCGAGCGGGGCAAGAACATGTTGCTGTGGTTCGCGTTCCTGACCATCATCCTCGTCGTCGCCGTGTTCGCGTTCGTCGTCGGCGTCGTGTTCGAGGCGTATCCGAGCGCCGCGACGGCGAGCATCCTGTACATCGCGCTGGCCGTCGTGTTCGGGGTGTACCTGTACCAACTCAATCTGCCATTCGGGCCGGGAACCGTCGTCTTCGTCATCGCCGTGTTCGCCAGCGTCTTCGTCGGGCAGGCGTATCCGCTCGAACTCTCGGCGGAAACGTGGGTTCCCATCATCTTGGGGTACGCGTTCATCGCGAGCGTCCTCCCGGTGTGGACGCTCCTGCAACCGCGTGACTACCTGTCGTCGTTCCTGCTGTACGCGGGTGTCGGCGGCGCGCTGTTGGCGGTCATCGTCGGAACCGTCGGTGGTTGGCTCGATATCGCGGCTATCACGCCGAACCAACCGCTCACCGTGAACATCTCCGGCTACAACGGATTCTGGGGCATCACCGACCAACCCCTGTTCCCGCTGCTGTTCATCACCATCGCGTGCGGGACCATCAGCGGTTTCCACTCGCTCGTCTCCTCGGGGACGACGTCGAAACAGCTCAATCAGGAATCTGACGCGCGGGTCATCGGTTACGGTGGCATGCTCGGTGAAGGGTTGCTGGCGACGCTCGCGCTCGCAACGGTCGCGCTCGTCGGAAAGGTCGTCGAAGGTGGCGGTGTCGGACAGGCGCTCCCTAACTTCGCGACCGGTGGCGGCATCATGCTCACGAGCTTCGGAATTCCGGCCGACTTCGGCGCGCCGTTCATGGCGCTCGTCATGGTGAGTTTCCTGCTCACCTCGACCGACACGGCGCTTCGCCTCGGTCGCTACATGTTCGAAGAAATCGTCGGAACGCCGGAAACGGAAGTCGAAAGCGTGGCCGCGAACCGGTACTTCAACGCCGGACTGCAGTGCGTCATCGCGTACGCGCTCGTCGCGTCCGGCACGTGGTCGGACCTCTGGCCGCTGTTCGGCGGCGCGAACCAGTTGCTCGCGGCGTTGGCGCTGCTGACCGCGACGGTCTGGCTGGCGAACTGGAACAAGAGCAAACAGCTCATCAGCACGGGCGTCCCGATGGCGCTGATGACGTTCGTCACCATCCTCGGCCTACTGTACCTCGCGCTCTACCAGAACGTCTGGCAGAAGTTCGTCGAGGGTGGAGATATGGCGCTCGGCAGCGCGCTGTCCGCGGGGGTACAGACGATAATCGCCTTGGTGCTCGTCGGACTCGCGCTCTCGCTGGTCCGCATCGGCTATGAAAACATCACGTCGGCACAGAACGAACCGAGCGGACAACCGGTTACGGACGGTGGTGAGTCGGACGACTAAGGTTTGAGTCGCCGCACGAATCGCCGAAGAAGTCCAGATTTTTCCGGCGTCAACGGTTCCCAGAGAGCGAACGCCTTTCCGACGTCGGCGTTCGGGCTGGCGACGAGCGTCTCCCGTTCGGGGGCGACGACGGCGAGGTTGATCTCGTACTGCCCGTTGAGACCGTATTTCAGAAGCGTCCGGTCGGTGAACTCGGAGACGAACGCCTCAGCGTCAGGGGAAACGTCGGAAGCGATGACGACGAAGGTGAACGTGGTCCCGAAGTGTTCCTCGTCGGCCTCTATCCAGTCGCCGGCGAGGTCGTGGCCGAGTTGGGCGAGCGATTCGAGGTCGGTCACGCGAGCGGAGCCGACCCGCCGGACGAACAGGTGTTCCTCGGCGCTGTGGTTGGCGTAGTTGATGGACCGATGGAGGAACTGCTTTTGTGTCTCTATCAGCAGTCGTCCGTAGAGCGTGAACGCTTCTCCGTTGGTGGCGTACTCCTTTTCGAGGTCGTAGTTGACGAACAGGCGGTCGCTCACTCTGTCTACATACTCGTCGTCCCAGTCCGGGACGGCGTCCGACGGGTCGTCCGAGTCGTGTGACTCGATACCGCTATCCATACTGGTTCGGTTGTGAGGGAACGATAAATATCCGTTGTTGATACGTGAGTTGGTACCGACACTCGTTATGATTTTATTACAAGTGATGGTGTGTGACAGACTATGATGGATGCGGACCCGCTCGGTCGAGCGATACTCGACTACCGACGAGGCGGACTGCGCGGCGACTGTCTGTACCGCGACGGGGCGGAAACGTGGGATGGGGACATCGAAGGGCATTACTTCACTCCGCGGGAGGACTGGCGTGACGATTGGCGCACCCTCCTCGAATCGCTCGAACATCCCGTCGTCGACATCGGCTGTGGGTCGGGACAACACGCCGAATTTCTTCAGGAGCGAGGCGAGGTGGTCGCAATCGACGTGAGTCCGGCGGCAGTCGAAGCCACCCATGATCGCGGCGTCGAGGACGTTCGAGTCATGGATATGTTCGAGATGAGCTTCGGAACGGACAGGTTTCGCTCCGCTCTCGTGAGCGGAACTCAACTCGGGCTCTCACATTCCCTCTCTGGGGCGCGACAACTCCTCTCGGAGCTCGCTCGAATAACGGACGAGAAAGGCGTCGCCGTCGTGGACAACTACGACCCGACGGACCTCTCCCCGGACGACCTGCTCGGCTACAGGTCCGACCCGCGCCGGGGAGTCGCTCATCGAACGTTCCACTTCGAGTACGAGCGAGACGGCGACCGAGAAGTCGGACGAACCCTCCACTTCATCCTCTTTTCGCCCGAGCGACTGCGCGACGTGACCGTCGGAACGCCGTGGCATGTGGCGGAGGTTCAACCGAGAGAGGGATTCTACAAAGCCGTTCTCGAAAAAGAGCTGTAGGAATCGGGAGAAGGGACCCGACTTCCGTGGCGAGGTGAAGGCCCACGAACGAACGCCTGGAATATCAGGGTAACACATAACACGAAGGGTTCCGTAGGCCGAAACATGGGTGGCAAACGAACGGAAGCGTGTGGTCGATGCGGTCTCTCGACCGTCGTCGACGCAACCGACGACGGGGAGGGGCGCGACATCTACGGCGATGACCGAATCGAAGTAGATGAAAGGGAGATGAAAGCGGTGAGCGGACACGTCACACTCCTCGGTCGCGCGAAAGACCGCCTGAACGCGTTCGCGGAGCGGGTAACGTACGGAAACGTTCGAAGCGAATAATTCTCTACTGGAAAACAGTGAACCCCGAGAAATGGTGCATGAGAGCCGCTAACACGCCGTTAGCGACAAAAGATAAAACCCTGTAGAACTTACAAGCGAGCAATCGAATGGAAGAGAGCATCTCTGGCTTCAAACTCCGAGGTAGCTGGGGGGATATCGTCGAACACGGGGAGCGAATCACGCAAGCCCTCCGCGAGGCGGACGCGTCGGGCGACGCGTTCACCGAGTGGGACGAGTGGCGGCCGAAGGCCCACGAGCGACTCGGCGAGGACGTGGCCGAGAAGACGGCCGAACAGGCCCACGTTAGCGAAGGGAAAGGCGAGCAGGCGGGCGAATCCCCGGACGACGACCTCCGAACAGCGGGAGAAAAACTGACCGAATCGTACGAGAAATTGGAAGAGGACGACACCGAAGGTGCCGTGGATAGGTGGCAGGACTCGGTGAACTACGTCGCTCGAGCCGCCGATTCGGCGGGGCGAAAGGCAATCCGAAAGGTCGAGGACACGGTGTACCAGAAGGTGATGACGCAACTCGCGCCGTACTACTTCGACAACGAACTCGTCAGCGCGAACATCCAGCAGACGAGTCGGATGGAGGACGGCGAAGAAGGATTCATCTTCGAGGTGAACGTCAACGACGACGTCCTGAAGGACTCGGTGTCGGAGTCGCTGACGTCCTACGAGGACGAAATCGACCGATGGCACGTCGAAACCGAGAAGGAAACCGAGACCGTCGAAGCGGCGGAAGGCGTCGAACCGCCGAAGAAAAGCGGCGGGCCGCGGGCCGACAGAACGTGATTGATTGTTTGGATTTCGAGTCGGTACACTATTAGCGCGAGACGGTATAGCGGATAGATATGGCTGGAGGGTTACTGACGGTGGTTATCGCCGGGGTCGCAAGTCTGTTCATGGCGTGGGCCATCGGCGCGGGGTCGAGCGGCTCGACGCCGTTCGCCCCGGCAGTCGGTGCGAACGCGCTTTCGGTGATGCGTGCGGGGTTTCTCGTGGGTATTCTCGGATTTCTGGGGGCGGCACTCCAAGGGGCGAACGTCTCCCAAGCGGTGGGTCGGGAGTTGATTCACGGCGTCCAGTTGTCGCCACTCGCCGCGACGACGGGACTGCTCACGGCCGCGATACTGGTCGCAATCGGCGTGTTCACCGGCTATCCCATCGCCACTGCGTTCACCGTGACGGGCGCAATCGTTGGCGTCGGGTTGGCACTCGGGGGGACTCCCGCGTGGCCGAAATACCAGCAGATAGTCTCCCTCTGGATACTCACGCCGTTCGTCGGCGGCGGTATCGCATACGTGACGGCACGGGTACTCCGCCGAGAGGACGTCGCAGAACGGACGTCGATTCCACTCCTCGGTGCGCTCGTCGGCATCATCATCGCCAACGTCGGCTTCGTGTTTCTCGGACCGCCCGGCGAAAGCGCATCCATTGCACAGAGCATCGCCGGACACCTATCGCTTCCCGCCGTCGCTGGCATCGGCCTCGGCGTCGTTCTCGCGTCGCTCGTCCTCGCCGGACTGGTCGGCTTCGCTCTCAGGCGCGAACTCGACGCGAACCTGAATCGCGGTCAGCGTCGATTTCTGCTCGCGCTCGGCGGACTCGTGGCGTTCTCCGCCGGCGGCAGTCAAGTCGGATTAGCAATCGGGCCGCTCCTCCCGCTGTTGGACCCGTACTCTATTCCCGTGGTGCCGGTCCTCGTCGGCGGTGGACTCGGCCTCCTCGCCGGGTCGTGGACGGGCGCCCCTCGGATGATAAAAGCGCTCGCACAGGACTACTCCGCGCTCGGACCGCGCCGGTCCATCGCCGCGCTCATCCCGGCGTTCGCCATCGCGCAAAGCGCCGTCTTCTTCGGCATTCCCGTCTCGTTCAACGAAATCATCGTGAGTACGATCATCGGCAGCGGTTACGCCGCGAGCGGCGGCGGCGTCAGCGGGAAGAAGATGTTCTACACCATCCTCGCGTGGGTACTCTCGTTAGCGCTCGCGCTCGGCGTGGGCTACGGCGCGTTCAGCGCCGTCGAAGCCGTCTTCTGAGACACGCCGGAATCGAAATCACGCCACGGTTTCGATGTCGGCCCGACCGCTCGTCGCACTTCGAAGTCGGTCACACAGTGCGTCGCTCTCCTTGACCGGAACACGAACCGAAAAGTCGACGCGCTCTTCGTACTGGGCGTCGAACTCAACGCCTTCGCTCTCCAAAATTCCGCGAACGGTCCCCGAATCGTCGTACTCGACGGCGATAGCGATGCGCTGATGTGGCCGTTCCTCGACGACACCCGCCTCGTCCACGGCTTCCGTGACGGCGCGGGAGTACGCCCGAACGAGGCCGCCGACGCCGAGGTTCGTTCCGCCGTAGTAGCGCGTGACGACGGCGACGACGTTCTCGACGTCGCGCTGTTGGAGGACGTTCAGAGCGGGTTTCCCTGCGCTGCTCGTCGGTTCGCCATCGTCGCTCGACCACTCGCGGACGAAGCCAGCGACGCCGGCGCTCTCCTCGGTGGCAGTTCGACCACCTTGCACGCGGTAGGCGGGCACGTTGTGGGTCGCATCAGCGTGGAGCGCTTCGATGTCTTCGATGAACGATTCGGCCGCTTCGACGCCGTCCGCGGGCGCGACGTAGCCGATGAACTCCGAACCGCGAACTTCGAACGCCGACTCACCACGACCGGCCACGGTTCGATACGTCGTACCACCCATTGGTCGGGATTCGATGGGCAGCACTGAAAAGGCGTGGATTCGCCGCGATGGGAGAACGAGGAAGATTCAGCTGAGTTGGATGCGGTGGACGAAGTCCAAGTTCTTCAGTTCGTTGAGCACGTCGCCCGGGACGTCCTCGTCCGTGACGAGGTAGAGGCGCGGGTCGTCGGTGAACTCGGGGTCCTCGCTGATGGTCTGGCGGATGGAGATGTCGTTGTCGGCGAGCAGCGACGTGACGGTCGCCACGATACCCGGAACGTCGGCGTCGCGCACTTCGACGGTCAGGACGGACAGGTCGAGGACGGGAGCCAAGTCCATCAGGCTCGGAATCGAGGAGATGTTCTGGAAGATGCGGCGCAACTCCTCGTCCTTCAGAATCGCGTCGGTGGTGGAGTCGACGACGCGGCGGTCCACGCCGATTTCGCGGGCGATCTGCGTGTTGGGAATCTCGATACCGCCCGAAACAACACGTCCCTCGTTGCTGACCGAGAACCCGCGTTCGAGGAGGAGTCTGATGACCTGTTGTTGGCTCGGACTGCCCTCGAACTTCTGCATGATTCTGTCGAACATCCTTGTCGGATAGACGCACCCGACGGTTTAGTCCTGTTGGGGTTCGTCTCGGAACGAGAGGGTTCATCACGTCACACGGCGACGCAAAGCCATGGAACGACACGTCGTTTGGGAACCGGTGGATGCCGTCGGGATCGAGCACCTCACGGTCGAGTCCGGGGAGGAACTCGACGCCGACGGAACGGTGGTCGGAATCGCGGAAAACGAAGGGACGGCAGCGCCGTTCCGGATTCGCTATCGCGTGGAGTGTGACGGAGTAGGGACGGTTCGACGGGTCGAAATCGACCCGTTGGGCGTCGGCCACGGACTCGAACTCGAACACGACGGAGACGGTAACTGGACGAAAGACGGAGAACGAGCGCCGGAACTCACGGGATGCCGTGACGTAGATATCTCGGCGACGCCGTTCACGAACACGATTCCGATTCGCCGACTCGGGTTGCAGTCCGGCGAATCGGCGACGATTTCCGTCGCGTACCTCGACGTCCCCGCGATGACGGCAGAAACGGTCGAACAACGGTACACGTGTCTCGAACCGTTGGACTCCGACGACGGTTCGTTCCGGTACGAGAGTTTGGCGAGTGGCTTCACCGCGAACCTGCCTGTCGATTCCGACGGGGTAGTGGTGGACTATCCGGGCGTGTTTCGGCGGGCGTATCCGTAGCGACAGGCCTATAAACTCTCTTTCGTACTCGCCACGTCGCTCCGCCGTTCATCGATTTGCGTCGCGTCGTCCATCGCTCGCGCGGTGGCTTTGAACAGCGCCTCGATTTCGTGGTGAGCGTTCTCGCCGACGACGCCCGCGTGAAGCGTCAATCCGGCGTTCATCGCCAGCGAACGGAGGAAGTGTTTCGTCATGTGGCTGGTCATGTCGCCGACGCGCTCCTGTGAGAACTCGCCGTCGAACCGGAAGAGCGGACGGCCGCTCACGTCAACGACGATGTCGCCGACGGCTTCGTCCAACGGGACCTTTCGGTCGGCGAATCGGTGGATGGCCCGGCGGTCGCCGAGGGCCTCGTCGAACGCCTCGCCGAGGGTGATGGCGACGTCCTCGACGGTGTGATGGTCGTCGATGTGCAGGTCGCCGTCGGCGCGGACCGTCAGGTCGAACAGGCCGTGACGGGCGAAGCTATCTAGCATGTGGTCGAAGAAGCCGATACCCGTCTCGACGGTGGACTCGCCGTCGCCGTCCACGTCGAGCGTCACCTCGATGGTCGTCTCCGCCGTCTCGCGCGTCACGGCGGCGGTTCGGTCGCTCATACCGCAGTAGTTCGGGCGGAGATACAAGGTGGTTCCGTTCGACGGGGATTTTGTTCGAGATTCTCGACATATGTCTGACGCAATTATATTTATCCCCCGCCCTAAAGAGAACATGTGTTGAAACGAGATATGCTCAGCGTCCTGCTGGTCGCCATCGGGGCCCTCCTCTGTGGGACGGTTCCAGGCTTGTTCATCGGTGCACCGATGGCTGCCTTCGGAGCCTACGTCATGGTGGAACCACGCCTCGGCGATTCGCCGGACATCTTCGATCACATAGCCGGACAGACCCGCTAGTCGAGCGCGTCCGTCGCTTCGGCCAGAGTGAACGCTCCCTGATACAGCGCGCTGCCGACGACTACGGCGCTCGCACCCGCGTCACGGAGCGTTCGAACGTCCTCTACGCTTGCGACTCCGCCGCTCGCCACGACCGGAATTCCGACGGCCTCGGCGACACGCCGAACGGGACCCGTCTGAACGCCTTCCATCCGCCCTTCTACGTCGACATCGGTGAACAGGATAGCGCCAGCGCCGAGCTTCTCGTATCGCGTCGCCGCCTCAGCCGGGTCGAGTCCCGTCGATTCCGTCCACCCCGAAACGAGGACTTCGCCGTCTTTTGCGTCGAGACTCACCATGACCGAGCCGGGGTACTCCTCGCTGATTTCCGCGACGATTTCCGGATTCTCTATCGCCGCAGTACCGAGGATGACACGGTCCACGCCGCGCGCGAGGAGGTCGGTTGCATCATCAGCAGTGCGAATCCCGCCGCCGAGCTGGACGTCGACGTCGACCGCGTCCAAAATCGCTTCGGCGGCCGTGGCGTTCTTGCGCTCGCCCTCGAACGCGCCGTCCAAGTCGACGAGATGGAGCGTTTTCGCGCCGCCTTCGACCCACTTTTCCGCGGCGTCTACCGGGTCGCCGTAGGTCGTTTCCGTGCCTTTCTCGCCCTGAACGAGTTGGACGACCTCGCCGTCTTGCATATCCACCGCCGGGACGACTTCGAACGTCGGGAACATACTCTGCTTTAGGCGGGGGAGTGTCTAAACCCAACGAGTCGGTACCGTTTAAGACGTTCAGACGAATGTACGTGTATGGTCGAAATTTTGCTCCTCGTCGGGCTGGCGGTCGCAGCATTTGTTGGTTTCAATATCGGCGGTTCTTCGACCGGTGTCGCGTTCGGCCCCGCGGTGGGGAGTAGAACCGTCTCGAAAGGCGGTGCAGCCGGGTTGATGACGGCCTTTGCGCTCCTCGGTGGTTGGACGGTCGGTCGAAACGTCATCAAAACGATGGGCGGGGAAATCGTCCCGAGTTCGCAGTTCACGCTCGCAGCCAGCGTCGGCGTCCTCTTCTTCGTCGGGTTGGCACTCCTCATCTCGAACCTCTTCGGCGTGCCCGCATCGACCTCGATGACCGCCGTCGGCGCAATCGCAGGATTGGGCGCAGCGACCGGAACGCTCGACGAGGGCGTCATGTTTCGAATCGTCTCCGCGTGGCTTCTCGCACCGATCACCGCGTTCTGGATTTGCGCCGTCGTCGGACGCTACCTCTACCCGTATCTCGACGTGTGGTTCCACCTCGAACAGTCGAAGGGACCGCTGTTCGAATTTAATCGCGTCGGCTCGATACCGTATCCGACCGTCTCCGCGAACGCGACGACGAAGGAAGTCACGGTGACCTTCCTCGTCGTCGGAATCGGCTGTTACATGGCCTTCTCCGCGGGTGCGAGCAACGTCGCCAACGCGGTGGCACCCCTCGTCGGAAGCGGTGACATCACCGGAAGCCAGGGCGTTCTGCTGGCGGGAGGGGCAATCGCGGTCGGTGCGTTCACCATCGCTCGTCGGACGCTCGATACCGTCGGGAACGACCTGACGGACTTGCCGCTACTGGCAGCACTCATCGTCGAAGTCGTCAGTGCGAGCCTCATCACGTTCCTCTCTTTGCTCGGTATCCCCGCCAGTCTCGCGGTGAGCGCGACGATGTGCATCGTCGGACTCGGGTGGGGCCGGGCGACGAGGACGGTTCGAATCTCCGATGCGGCAGCAGCCGCGGTCCGCGGTGACGATGGAGAAAAACGCTCGGAGATGGCGGTCAACGTCCTTCCCGAGGAGCAAGAGGAAGTGGCGAAAATCGGCGAGGAGGAACCCAAGACGTTGAAAGCGCGGGACCTGTTCGACCCGTCGACCACCGGTCGAGTCATCGTTCTCTGGATTCTGACACCCTCGATTTCCGCCCTCGCGTCGTATCTCCTCTTCGCGTTCGTCCCACTTTCTCCAGCCTGATTGTGTGGAGTTCGAGAAATCGGTCGAATCATTCCTGATTTATCACTACGGACGGACGAAACAACAACTACTAACCATCCTGCGGACGAACCCCCGACTGATGCCTACCGTAGAATACCTCAACTACGAAACGCTGGATGACCAGGGCTGGGATATCGACGACGACGACCTGTTCGAGAAGGCCGGAGACGCCGATTTCGACAGCGAAGACTACGGCTCGCTCGACGTCAACGAAGGCGAGTACATCCTCGAAGCCGCCGAGGCACAGGGCTACGACTGGCCCTTCTCGTGCCGTGCCGGTGCCTGTGCGAACTGCGCAGCCATCGTCAAGGAAGGAGAAATCGACATGGACATGCAGCAGATCCTCAGCGACGAGGAAGTGGACGACAAGAACGTCCGACTCACCTGCATCGGTAGCGCGGCGACGGACGAGGTCAAAATCGTCTACAACGCCAAGCACCTCGACTACCTGCAGAACCGCGTCATATAAACGAATCGGGGGTCTTTTTTGGGGTTTTTTTGACACGCCGAGGAGCGACGCGTTCCCGGAATGTCGCGGATGGGCCGAAAACTCAGAGGCTTCGCTCGAACTCGTACTCCATCGGACCCGCCAGGGCGAGCGCCTTGTCCCCGGTTTCGCGGAAATCGTGGCGATACAGCGGGCGGAACTCCCCGAAGTCCGTCTGCGTGTAGAACTCGAAGCAGGGAAAGCCGTCGTGTCGTCCGTGGACACGCACTGCTCCATCGCGCCAAACGGCGACTTCGAGGTGGAAGTCCACCGGGTCCGCGTGTGGCGACAGCGGGTTGCTCGCGCTCGCGTGCATGTCGAATTCGACGTACTCGTCGTGCCAGAGCGGCTCGGAACAGGTGATTCCGTCGGTCGATGCTTTCCCGCTGCGGAGTTCTTGCGTTCCGTCCGGGTACGTGATTCGTTCGACCGACGTACCGGTGTCGGCGTACGAGCGGAGGCCCTCGTCGGTAAAATCGACGACCGCTTCCTGTTCGACGCGACAGCGACCGGTGTTGACGGCGTGGGGCGTAAAGCCTCGGTCGTCACCCTCGAATTCGAGCGTTTTCTCGCCGTCGATCGGGCGTGAAATCCATGCCGACGGAATGAACGTGGCTGCACGTATCTTCACGAGGGCGACTTCGTGTTCGCTCATCGCCGATTCGAACACATCGGGAAAAAATAAAATTGATGGGAAACGTCCAATTTCCATCACATATATCGCAACAGCTAAAACATCTCACCGAGCGCTACCGTTTGGTGCATACTTCGATTCCCGACCTCCTCCGACTGCTCGCCCTGCCCGTGTTCGGATGGGCCGCGTGGCGTGACGTGAAGACTCGGCGAGTGCCCAACGAGACGTGGTATCCGCTGACTGCACTGGCCATCGTGTTGCTGGTGTGGGACGGAATAACCGCGATGGGGGCACCGCCGCTCCAACGCAAGTTGTTCCTCTTTCACGTCGCGGTGAGTCTCGGGTTCGTCGCGCCGCTGGTGGTCGCATTCTGGTGGTTCCGGGCGTTCGGCGGCGCGGATGCGAAGGCGTTCCTCGTCATCGCCCTCCTGTTTCCGGCATATCCGACGTACCATCTCGGAGACGTGATGATTCCCGCACAGGGAACGGTTTTAGGCGTGTTTTCGCTGACCATCTTGACCAACACCGTGCTGCTCGGGGCGCTCTACCCCGCAGCACTGCTGGTGCGAAATCTCCTCGCCGGTCGGATTTCGTCGGTGATGTTCGTCGGGCGAGTCGTGGACTGGGACGAGGTGCCGACGGCACACGGTCGACTGCTCGAAACGCCCGACCGAGTGACACGTAACGGCGTGGATTTGGACGCCCTTCGAATGTATCTCAGATGGCGCGGCACGACGCTAGCCGAGATTCGGGAGCGGGCCAACGACTTGCGTGACCCGGCAAGCCTGCCCGCGACGCCGAATCCGCCGACGGACGGAATGGTCACTGACGGTGGAACAGTCGTCGAGCGGAAATCGGACACCGAGGCGGCGGGTTACGAGGACCCGTGGGGGGCCGCGACGTTCCTCGACAGTATCGACCACGGTGCCTACGGGACGACGCCGACACAACTCCGCGAGGGATTGGAGGTGCTGGCGACGAAAAGCGAGGTGTGGGTGTCGCCCGGAATCCCGTTCATCGTCCCGATGTTCCTCGGGATGATTATCGCGGTCGGCTACGGCGACCTGCTCTCGGGAGCGCTCGCCGCACTCGGATTAGCGACCATCTGATTTTCGCCCGCGTTCACAGCGTTTCCCGAACCAACCGCGTGAGTCGCGGTCGGATACCGACCTCCCGGCGAGTGATGATGACCGTCGTGTCAGCACGCCGTCCGACCGCCTGAGGGACCGACCCGACGAGTTGCCGCCGCAACATACCCTGTCGAGTCGAACCGAGGACGGTGATGTCGTGTTCCGACGCTTGTTCGACCACGGTATCGGTGACGGAGCCGCTTCGAATCTCCCGTTCGACGGGAACGGGAGCGACTCGGGCCGCGATGCTGGCGAGCAGTCGGTCGGAGGGAGGGTTATCCTCACCGACACGGAGGAGGTGGACGTCCGCATCGTTTTGCAACGCAATGGAACGGGCGACGTTCGCCGCGAGTTCGGCGTGCGGTCCCTCGGCGACCGGGACCAGAATAGAGTCCACGGCGTCGGCCGGGCCGATTTTCTCCACGAGGACGTCGCACGGCGCGCGGGCCACGATGCGGTCGATGTTGCTCCCGAGGACGATTTCGCTCGGTCGTTCGCGCGCTTGCCAACCCACGACGAGCGCGTCACAGTCGAACTCCACGACGGCGTCGGTGAGGGCGCGGGCGACGTCGTGAGAGACGAGCAACTGGCCGCTCACGGGAACCGCCCCCTGTGCGGTTTCGACCACCCGGTCGAGGATTTCCTGATGTTCCCCGCCGAACTCACGGATGATGACTTCGTCGGTGTACAGTGCGAACGGCGACTGTCGCTCGGTCACGAGAACCCGCAAGACGAGGACGTCACCGTTCCGTTCGCGTGCGACATCGACCGCGGTTCGGGTCAACTGCGCGGCGTTCGCGGGGTCGGCCACCGCGACGGCGATACGATACTCACTCGTTCCCCCCATTTTCGAGAGATACGGGGGCCGTCAGCAAAAGCGTTAGCTCTCCGTGAGGTTTTCGTCTCGCGCTCGAATCGTCCATCGATATCGGCAAGTGGAACGACCATCGGTATCGCAGTGGCTATCGAGAAGGGTACCGTTTCGAGTGGAGATGGCACACTTTCGGCGAACGTCGGTGAAATCGACCACGTTCGTCAGTCCAGTTTCGAGAAATCGGTATCGACGTTGCCGTCGCGGTCCAAATCGACGACGGCGTCGAACAGACCGAGGAAGCGTTCTATCTGCACTTCGTCGTGGACGCCCTTCGAAAGGTGGAACAATCCGACCGCATCGTGTTCATCGAGAAGGCCGAGTACTTCCTCGACCGTCCGATAGACCCGTTGTTCGTCGGCGTAGTAGGCCATCTCGGTGATGGAGTCGAAACTGATGCGGCGTTTGCCCTCGGTCGTGCTCAGGAAATCTTCGGTGACCGAGAGAATCCCTTCGAGGTCGTCGGGAGCGGAGACGTAGTGAACGTCGTTCGTGCTTCGTCGGGAGTAGCCACGTTCGATGCTCAGCGTATCGAGAATGTCCGCTTTGTCCTCGTCCACGTCGTAGTGGTCGAGTTTCTGTTTTACCTCGCGGGCCGTGGTTCGCGTCGAAATGACGAGGAAGCGGTCGGCGTCAGTTTTCAAAAAGTCGGTGTCGATTCGGTCGGTTTCCCCGGTGCTCGGGTGTAAAAGGAGGACGCCGGTGCCGCCCGGTATCGAGTTCGGCGTGTTCTCTATATCGAGTTGGTAATCCATATCATCCGGTAACTAGCGGAAGCGACTTAAAATATGCGGGAACGCGGGTCAGAACACCGAGTCGGCGGTGGCCGCACCGACGACGCTGAAAACGGACCCGACGCTGACGGCCTTCGCCGTCGTGAACAGCACCTGCGTCGATGTGTGACCGTCGAACAGACCGTCGTGGAGGAACGTCTCCGGCGCGGCGAACACCACGGCAAGGATTGCGACCGACCCGAACGAGACAAGCATGAGCGAGATGAAGCGCGTCGGGACACCGGCCACGTCCGCCTCGCGCTCGGGGTTGCGGTCGTGGTCCGCCTTGTAGAGCGCGCCGTATCCGATTCCGAAGACGAGACAGACGGTCGCGAGCACGTGAACTACGGACATCGTTCTCGCGACCGTCCAGACCTCCTCCGTGACGACGAACGGGCCAGCGAGGAGGAACCCGCCGAGGATCTGTTGGGCAGTATCGGCGACGGCGAATCGTTTTCTCGAACCGACCATGTCCACCGAAAAGGAGTCGAAAAATAAAGCCCTGTGCGTTCCGAACGCGTTTTGTCGGGGACGGTCGTTTCCTCGTGCATGAGCGTTCGCGAGGAGTTCGACGACTGGGCGGCGGACGGCCGCGACAAGGGAATGGAAGAACGACACTGGCACACGGCGAAGCACGTCCTCGCCAGGATACCGGTCGAAGCGGGCGACACGGTGCTCGATTTGGGCTGTGGCAGCGGGTACGCCGGACGGGCACTGCGCGATACGAAGAACGCGGGGCGCGTGTACGGACTCGACGGGTCGCCCGAGATGGCACGCAACGCGCAGGGATACACCGACGATTCGAACGTCTCGTATCTCGTCGGCGACTTCGACCACCTGCCGTTCGCCGACGACAGCGTAGACCACATTTTCACGATGGAGGCGTTTTACTACGCGAACGAGCCGCACGAGACGCTTCGTGAGGTTCGGCGGATACTTCGCCCCGGTGGCACGTTCTTCTGTGCGGTGAACTACTACGAGGAGAACGTCCACTCCCACGCGTGGCAGGACTCGATTTCGGTCGAGATGACGCGCTGGAGCGGCGAAGAGTATCGTGCGGCGTTCCGCGAGGCGGGGTTGTACGTCGCGGAACAGGATACCGTTCCCGACCGCGAAATCGAGATTCCCGACGAAGGGGAGTTTCCGACCGAAAGCTGGGAGACGCGCGAGGCGATGGTCGAACGATACCGAGAGTTCGGCACGCTGTTGACCGTCGGCGTCGCGCCGTAACCCCTTCGTTTCGGGTGGAACGAGCCGACAAACTGTCGATTCTGGGGAGTACAGTCGAAGAGACCGTCCGGGGCAATAGCACACGCTACCGGAGGATTTAACCAAACAGCAGGGCGTCGTTTAGGTGACATGGTGAAAGTAAGCGTAGTCGGCGCGGCAGGCACTGTCGGGGCCGCCGCAGGCTACAACATCGCACTGCGTGATGTCGCGGACGAACTCGTTCTCGTTGACATACCGGACATGGAAGACAAGACCGTCGGGCAGGCCGCGGACGTGAACCACGGGGCCGCCTACGACTCCAACACGGTCGTTCGACAGGGGACCTACGAGGACACCGCCGGGTCCGACGTCGTCGTCATCACGGCCGGAATCCCGCGCCAACCGGGACAGACGCGTATCGACCTCGCGGGCGATAACGCGCCCATCATGGAGGACATCGGCTCTTCCATCGCCGAACACAACGACGGTGACTTCGTCACCATCACGACGTCGAACCCCGTGGACCTCCTCAACCGCCACCTGTACGAGACGGGTGACCGGGCGCGGGAGAAAGTCATCGGCTTCGGTGGCCGCCTCGATAGTGCGCGATTCCGCTACGTCCTGAGCCAGCGTTTCGACGCGCCGGTCCAGAACGTCGAAGCGACCATCATGGGCGAACACGGCGACGCACAGGTTCCCATCTTCTCCAAGGTTCGCATCGACGGTGCGGACCCCGAGTTCTCGGACGACGAGAAAGAAGAAATCCTCGGCGAACTCAAAGAGAGCGCGATGAACGTCATCGAGAAGAAGGGCGCGACCCAGTGGGGTCCGGCGACGGGCGTCGGCCACATGGTCGAGGCTGTCATCCGCGACACGGGCGAAGTGCTCCCCGGTTCCATCAAGCTCGAAGGCGAGTACGGCCACGAAGGCGTCGCACTCGGCGTTCCCGTCAAACTCGGCGCGAACGGCGTCGAGGAAGTCGTCGAATGGGACCTCACCGAGTTCGAACGCGAACAGCTCGGCGGGGCGGCGGACAAACTCGCGGAGCAGTACGAGAAGATCGAGTAAGCGGATTCCCGAGCGATTTCGAGTTATCCCCTATTTTCGAGTCGATGTCCGCGGAGCCACAGGTATCGTCGACGTGCGATTTCCGCCCCCGAACGACCGTCCACCTTACCGCCCTTTCGCCAACCGCATGCCGGTCTTGTCGGGTAATCCGGCTTCCCGAACCGCCTCCTGTACCGCCTCGATATCGTACTCAACGCGGCGCTCCTCGACGCGCAACTCGTCGAGGTCCAGAATCGCGTAGGCGGCACGCGGGTCGCCGTCACGCGGTTGGCCGACGCTACCGGGGTTCATCACAATGCCGTCGTCGTACGTTTCGTGGTGTTGAACGTGCGTGTGGCCCATGACGAGGACCTCCTCGTCGTCGAGTAGGTCGGCGTCGAACTCCTCGGGGTACGTGTAGTGGTCGGGGTCGTCGGGATGGCCGTGGACGATTCTGACTCGGCGGTCACAGGCGCGACGCGAGTCGGGGCGGTGGGAAAGCCAGTCCATCTGGAGGTCGTTCAGTTCGTCGCGGGCGTATTCGACGCCCGCTTTGGCCATGCCGTTGAAACGAAACGCGGTTCCGGTGACGACCGCTCGGTCGTGGTTACCCATCACGCTCGCAGAGACGCGGTCGCGGAGGGCGTCGATACACTCGCCCGGCCACGGGTTGTAGCCGACCACGTCACCGGCACAGAGGAGCGCCTCGACGGGCGGCATGTCGTCGAGAACGGCATCCAACGCGACGCGGTTCGAGTGAACGTCCGAGATGATACCGACCTTCATGCCGGTCGATACGTTCGGCGGACCCTTAGTTCCCGTTCTCGACCGCGAGGGAGAAGCCACCGTGTTCGTCGTTTCGTGCGACGCCGACCCCGCAGACGGGGTGTTCGAAGTCGAGTTCGTATGCCGCACTCGCCGCAGTTTCGGCGTCCGTGGCGTCGAAGTCGAAAGCTTCCGGCGTATCCTTCTCGTAGGTCGCCACGAGCGTCGGTTTCGTGATTTCTTTCACCAACAGGGCGTCCCGGCGGACGATGCCGATGTAAGACTCCTCGCCGACGGTTCCGGCGATTCGCGGGGTGTCGTAGTCGTCCTTCTCGTAGTCGAGCGCGAGAAGGCTTTCGGCGAGGGCGTCGCGTGCCGGGTAGTCGAGTTCTATCTTCTCGGCGATGGGGTCCACCTGTGACCCGTTGCCGATGACCGCCGTCTCGCCGACGACGCGGGCGCAGTTGTATGCGATATATGGGTTGTCGGTCTCCGGTGCGTCCTCGGTGGGACCGACGGTCACGGTATCACCGTGAGCCACTGCTTTTCGGTTCGGGAACGACCGCGAGGAGACGCGATAGGCACCGACTTCGGGACCGACGACGATGAAACGTCCGATGTACATACACGAACATGCGTAATTAGAACAGAAATAGGTGCTGGTTTGTGCATGCACACGTGATGATAGTCGGTATCACACGCGGAGCAAACGCGCAACGCTTACAAGTAAGGGGCTAATACGATATCTTGCAGTTCGAGTCCCATGGGGTAGTGGCCAATCCTGTTGCCTTCTGGGGGCAACGACCGCGGTTCGAATCCGTGTGGGACTATCGGAAATTTTCTCGCGTCGTCTTGATAGTTCGAGTAGCGGGACTGGTATCCCATATGTTTCTGGCAGCGATTTGCTTATTTATGTAGAGAGGATAGATATGAAGATGGTGAATAGTTTGTATTATTTTCCGTATTCGACCCAATTATCTTCATTTGCTACTCAGATATAGAAATAAGTTGCAATAATTGTCAGTACACCTTCATACATATACACGTCAATCCATATATATGTAAAGTATGGATAGTAGTCGCCTTAGAAGACTGTCATTCAGAGTATCAAAAGAAGATATTCACGCAACTGCAATAAATATCATCCTCGTCTTGATTGCATTTACCATCGGTGGCGCATTAGCCACGATGGCATCCCTACTACTCGTCGTCTTCATGACGACGAGAGAGAGCGATATACCGTCGCTCGTCCTTGGATGGCTGGGAGGAATCGGTCTCGCGATGGGCGCTCCACTACTCACTCATCGGATGATGCTCGAAGTAGTACAGTTCGTCGAAGAAAACGACAGACCGTGGATTCGTGCGGCGATGCTAACCGCAAAATGGGTGAATCCGACAGCCGAATCGACCAGCGACTGAGATACCCGGTCGCAACGATTCTATCCGGAGGAACTCTACAACGGACGGTCGGGGCAAAATGTAACGGACGGCCGAACGAAGTCGCACGAATGCCAAACAAACGCGCATATCATTCGTTCGTCGGGTTCGTCCGTTCGCTTTCCCCCGTATTCACTGCGTCGAAGTTCGCAGTCGGCCGTCGTTTCATCGCTTCGATTCGGTCTACGAGTTCGTCGACGGAGTCGATAGTTACCAAGAATCGTGTCGGTGAGTCCCGAGACCTGACCTCTACCCGCTCCCCGCTTACAGTCACGTAGTCGTTCCCCTGTACCGCCGAGTTGAAGTCGGAGCACACGAGGTCTATCGAATACCGAAGATACAGTAACACGTCCGGAACGGAAATCGTATCGGAATCGATCATTGCAGCCAATCGACTGAACGTGTCGTCACGTGATTCCGTTCGACCGAGAATATCGGAGTCGAATCTGATAGTCGATTTACCGGAGATATCACGACAATCGCTACTGCAGGTGATTTTTCCCTTCGCTTCGATTCGAGTGAGCGGCCGGGAAAGAGCGCGACAACAGACGGCACAGTGGGCACGAATCGTCGACGCATCCCGTTCGGTATCGATATCAAATCCAGCGACTTCGATGGCGTTTTGCCACGAGCCGAAATGGTTGTAATACGTCATCCCGGAGAAGGAGCCCTGCTCTTCCATTTCCTTTCGCTGGGGAACGTGACCGAGAACTTTCGCTAGCCGTCGTAATTCGATGATTAGCTCCCGATCTTCGATTCCGTTCCGTCGGGAATGCCGCGTTTTCAATCCCGCCGCATCGAGTGCAGCATTCCAAGTGCCGTATCTATCGAGATACGTTTTCGGACTGTGCGGCCCTCGTTTCCACATCTCCTCCGCCGTAGGTGAGCGCTCCAGTTCCGCGGAGAGACGACACAATTCGTCCAGAAGCGTTTGTTCGTCGATTTTGGCGTTGTTACCCTGTTTGAGACGATCCGGGTTCAATCCGGCATCCGTAAGAGCGTTTACCCAAGAACCGAATCGGCGCCGATAGGTGGCAGCGCTATACTCACCGAACTCATCCATTTCCGTCGATGTCGGTGGACGGCCGAGAACACCCGCCATCCGTTCTAGTTCATCGCACATCTCCTGGTTCGAAAACCGTCGGCAGGAAGAGTTGTCAAACGTCTCCGAAAGCTCTGCTCTCTCTACCGCTTCGTTCCACGAACCGAATCGGCGTCGGTACGTCGATGGGGAGAAACGCCCTCGCTCGGCCATTTCGGTAGAGGTCGGGATTCGGCCGAGTGACTCCGATAGTTCCGAGAGGGCACGAAGCAACTCGTCTTCGGAAATTTTCACACCCCGTGTTCTCGGGGTCAATTCGGCCTCTTTCACCGCCGCCTCCCACGAACCGAACCGTTCGAGATAGGTCGATGGAGAATGAGTACCGCGCTCCCGCATGTCCGCTTTCGTCGGCGTCCGACGTACCGAATTCGCAAGCGTCTGAAGATCCGAGAGAAGCTCTGCGCTCGAATACTCGGTTTGATCGGCGGAGTTAGGGGTGAGACCGGCGTGAACTATCGCATTGTTCCAGGTACCAAATCGGGACTGATACGTGCTGGGTGAGTACACTCCGTGTATTTCCATGGCTCGTATACTCGGGGTTTCGTCGAGCTGATCGGCGACTCGTCGAAGCTCCGCGATGAGTTCATCCTCCTCAATCCTATTTACGGACGAAGAAACAGATTGGCGGACGTTCCTTTCAGAATTCCATTCCACCATACATGTCAATACATTTGTAATAATATATGAATGTTCGTGTATAATCAATATTTCCACAGAGCGATACGGTACGAGGATTTATGTTTTAATATTATTTCATCATTTCCATTAGAATGATAAATACTTATGAGCGATCGTACTGACATATCATCTGCAGATGTCGGCGCGGAGTTGGCATCTGTCATCCCGGGCTAGTACCCCGATATCACTACTTTCAACCGGAACGTTGCCGTTTCAACGTTCTGAGGGACTCATAGTCAATAATCATACATGAAGATATACTGTTCGGTTCATGATATTACAATTTTGTCATTGTTGAATGGAGATTTAGCGAACCGAATCGGTAGACCCCCGGACGTTCATGAGGAAATGACCAATCCAGTTGCCATCCCGATACAACGACCTGGGTTCGGCCCGTACAGGATTTTTTATCTCCGATATCGTCCACAGCGGTGGCCGTCAAAATCAGATAGGCGGACGCTACTCCCTTCCTCTCACTCTCACCACTGCACGGTACGTTCTAATCGGCCTCGACAAGTTCCCATTTCCGACCGCCTTGGCAGAAGATAATCTGGGTTGAGAGGAAGGTGAGAGGAAGGAAGGTTCGGTAGTCGAACCCTTCGATTTCGAACAGGCGGGCAGGACGATGACGCTTCGTGTCCGTTGGAATAACGGTCCAAATCGACGGGATAACCGCTCGACAGCGGGTATCTCGACGTCGGAATCGAGCCGCTCGAAGTTCCGGTTGAGCGGGACGTGCCAGTCGGTCGTACCGGGGTCCGGTGTCTCGTACCGGTGGTTGTCGGTCATAGTTCAACTCTCCCGTACTCCCCGTAGCCGTATCCAGCGAGTCGTGATTCCGACGCCCCCGTGAAGCGACAATCCGCCCCAGTTGGTAGCGTAGTGATAGTCGATACAACGGCCAACCGGCAGAACGTTCGACGATTTATGGCACCTTCTTGCCGTATCTGATTCTTCATTTTTCCCACCCATCACGTTCGATACGCCGCCAACACGGAAAGCGGTTGGTTTCATATCATTTTCATCGGACAGTAGTCATCGGCTCAAAAGCGGGCATAAAGTAGTGATTCCGCCACGACACTGGGAAATAACCCCCTCGGTTTCCACTGGAGAAGGGACCGATTACTGCCAGTTCGTCTCCGACTCGGAGTCGGTTTCCTCCTCGTCCAACTCGCGCAACTCCCGTTCGTCGTTGTACTCCGCCATGCCGCCAGCTTCACCGGAAATTTCGTTGTACACGGCTTCACGGGCTTCTTCCGGGGATTCGAAACGTTCGTCCACGATGCGGTCGAAGACGCTTCCGAGCGTCTCCGTCTCGTTCGGCAAGTCGAGCGGTTGGTCGCCGTATTCGGTCGCTAACTCCTCGCTCGTCGTCGGATACTTGTGCTCGCCGAGCATCCGACCCGCGTCGCCGAGGACGTCTTCGACTCGCTCCGCTCGTTCGTGCTGCCGCTCGCGGGCACTATCCTGTACGCGTTCGGCGTCGTGGTTCTCGTCGGACATTGCTCCGTGCCGAACTACATCACACCGTTTGAAATTCATACTGGCCAAGAAAGGGACGACCGTCGGTTATCCTGCCCCGTGGCCGGTTTGTTACTTTTCGACTTCCAGCAGAGCGACGCGTTCACGGACGATATCGGTGAGATTAGCCGTCGTCGCCGCTACTTCCCGTTCCGAGATCGAAAAGAACTCGAAAACCGATTCGCGGTCGGTTGTTCCGAGCGTGTCCTTTGGCGTCAGCAACTCGGAGACGCCCGCCGCGGCGGGCGTCTCCCGTTCGCCGGCCACGACGACAATGACATCCTGTTCACCCTCCGAGACGCCCATTTCGAGCGCTTGATTGATCTGGCGACGGCCTGCCGCGTAGAGGAGGATTTCGACGGCAGGGTCGCGAGCGACGTTCTCGCCGCGTTCGAACGCACGATTCGCGTGTTCCACCGCCGATTCGAGATGCGCCCGTCCGGCCACGTAGTCGGCGTCGAACGCCTGTATCGCACAGTCGAACTCGTCGCCGATGTCGCCGAGACGTGCCACGAACTCGTTCACGTCGGCGACGGAGGCGTTCCCTTCGACCAGCTTCATTCGAAATCACCGAGACTCTGTTGTCCGCCGTCGTTCGCCGCCCGCGCACTCGTCGCCACGGTCTCGGCATCCGCCTCGACACCGTCGAGGGAGGGGTCCTGTCGGCCGACGTTTTCGAGGATGTTCTCGGCCGTCTTCTTCCGACCGCGGAGCGCACCGAGAACGACCGATTTGTCTGCCTCGCGGAGGTCGGCTCGCGATTCGATGCCGGCCTCGTACAACCGCCGGGCGCGTTTTCGCCCGACGTTGCGAACGCCGGCGAGGTCGAGAAGTTCCTCCTCGACGCCGTATTCGACCCGTTTGCGCGCCTCCCTGATGGCCGTGGTCGTCGTGGACGGCAACCGCTCACCCTCGTCGCGCTGGAGTTCCGCGGCGAGGCGTTCGGCCGCGTTGAGCAACCATTCTGCCGTCTCGACCTTCCCGCGGATGTCGCCGGGGCCGATGGCATAGCGCTCCGTGATTTGGTCCTCGTCGAGTTCGCTCGCCCAGTCTTCGAGCAAGCGGGCGGTTTTCAACGCGGAGAGCCAGTCCTCGAACGCGTTGTCTTCGAACTCCGAGGGCATGTGGCCCAGGAACTCCTCCTCGCGCTCGTAGGCGATTTCGGTGTATCGTTCGCGGTCACCCGAGCGAAGATAGAGTTGATACATGTCCGGCGTGCGTGAGACGAGGTGATACAGTCCGAGTGCGGTCGGTTTCCCGTCCGCATCGCGCAGTCCGTCGATGATTTCGGCGGCGCTCATCGGGTCGAGGTAGAGTTGCGAGACGCGGTGGCCGAGGCCGGTAGCGCGCAACCTGTCGTCCCGTTCGAGGAAGCCGTTCCGTTCGAGGTAGTCGAGGACGCGCTGGGTGACGGATTCGAGTCGTCCCGTTTCGTCGGTCTGGGTCGCGTACAGCGTGCGTTCGAGGAAATCGAGGAGTTCCTCCTCCGTCCCGGCAAAGCCGGACGCGACGGTGGCGAGGATGTGCGTCCGAAGCGCGGGTTCCACCGCGAGTTTCGAGTGGACGGGCTCCGGGTCGGCCCAGACGTACTGGTCGAACAGTTCCTGTAGTTCGTCGTGGCTCTTGGCGATGAGGACCGCCTCCCCGTGCGGGTCGAGTCCCGGCCGACCCGCACGGCCGAACATCTGATGGACTTCGAGTACGTCAAGCGGTTGCATGCCGCCGATGTCCCCATCGTAGCGCCGCCAGTCCCGGACGATGACTCGTCTGCTCGGCGTGTTCACGCCCGCGGCGAGCGTCGGCGTCGCGCTGATGACTTTGATGCGCTTGTCGCGGAAGGCATTCTCCACCAGCGAGCGGTGGTCGCTGGCGAGGCCCGCGTGGTGAAACGCGGCCCCCTTTTCGACGGCGTTCGCGAGGTCGTCGCTCGTTTCGGTGTCGCTCACCTCGCGGATTCGGTCGGCGATGTCGAGCAAATCCCGGCGCTCCTCGTCGGTCAGATGTGCTTTCGTCACGTCCGCGAGTCGCTTCGCCGCCGCCTCTGCGTTTCGGCGGGAGTTGACGAACACGAGCGACGACCCGCCGTCTTCGAGTGTATCGCGGACGAGCGCAGCAGTTTCCTTCTCGTTTCCGCGTGCGAGTTCCTGTTGTGTGCCGTCGTCGAAGTGCAGTGCCTGCCCGTAGAGGACACCCTTCCTGAGGTCGATGGGCCGCCACGTCGAATCCACGAGAGTAGCATCGAGCCAGTCGGCCATCTCCTCCGCGTTACCGACGGTCGCCGACAGCGCGACGGTCTGGAGGTTCGGGTTGACCCGGCGGAGTTTGGCGAGCGTGACTTCCAGGGTGGGACCGCGATGGGAGTCGTTGACGAGGTGCACTTCGTCGGCGACGACACAGGAGAGGTCGTCGACCCACTTCGCGCCGTTTCTGACGAGCGAGTCGACCTTCTCGCTCGTGGCGACGATGATGTCCTTCGAGGCGAGCCAATCGCCGTCGCTCTCGTAGTTCCCCGTGGAGACGCCGATGGAGACGCCGTACTGTTCGAACTCCTCGAACTCCTCCTTTTTCTCGCTGGCGAGCGCTCGAAGGGGGACGATGTAGAGGGCTTTGCCACCACGGGCGACGCTCGACAGCATGGCCAGTTCCGCGATGAACGTCTTCCCGCTGGCGGTCGGGATGCTGGCGACGATGCTCTCGCCGTCGGTGATACCTGCTTCGACCGCTTCCGCCTGCGGCGGGTAGAGTTCCTCGATACCCTGCGCGTGGAAGTGTTCGGGAACGCCGTCCGGCAACCCCGTCAAGTCGGTGACGTTCACGCACGCTCACCTTGCGTGCGCGGTGCGAGTCCGGTCATTACCATCGTTTGGCGCGTCTTCCCGTTTAAACTGTCGGGTGGACTCCGAAGAAAGATATTTTTCAAGGTGTTTCGACATGTGAGTATGCCAATTCCAAACTACGGTGACAAGTACGACGCCCCGGCGTTGTTCTCGCCGGAGGAGGCCGTGGACGCTCACGGCGGAAGTCTCCCCGACATGCCAGAGGCGGTCATCCTCGGCTTCGAAGACGAGTTGTTCGACGCGGTAGACGAGCGGACGACGAAGCGCGTGAACTACGTTCGGAGTCAAGAGGTACAACTGCTTTCCGAGGAGGTCGGCTTTATCGGTGATTTCGGCATCGGTCCGACTGTCACCGCCATAGTCACGGAAAACGCGATTGCGGCGGGTGCGGAGGTAGTGTGTCTTCTCTGTGGGTGTGCGGGATTGCAGAAAGACGTCCCGTCCTCGGATGCCATTCTTCCGACGCGAGCGGTCCGCGACGACGGGATTTCACAGCATTATCTGCCAGCGGAGGAGACGGTGACAACGACACCAGCGGTGATGGACCGTCTGGATTCGACACTCACGGACGCCGGAATCAACACTCACCGCGGACCGACGTGGACGATGGGAGCGATGTACCGCGAGACGGTACCCGAAATCGAACACTACGCGAACGAGGGTGTTCTCTCGCTCGGGATGGCGGAGGCGGCCCTGCTCGCGGTCGCCGAGTACCGCGGCGTCGATGCCGGTATCGTCCATCAGATCGGGGACTATCTCACGGCGGACGAGTGGGAGCCGAATACGGACGAACCCTGTCTGCTTTCGTCGTTGCTGGACCCAACGACCGAGGCGCTTCGAGCGTACGTTTCGTGACGTTCGCCGTCGGGTTCATCTGTTGTTTTGCTCCGTCATCCATTTGAGGACCCACGCCAGAGTGGTAGCTATGAAGATAGAATACGACCGGAACACCTGTACCGGGATGTATCAGTGTACCGCGGAGTGGGAGGAGTTCGTCGAGAACCGCGAGGAAGGCAAGGCCGACCTACTGGAGAGCGAGGAAGTCGAAGAGGGAATCTTCGTCCGAGAAGTGCCCGACGGAGCCGAATTCGACGCCGAGATGGCCGCCCGCGTCTGTCCCGTGGACGCCATCAAGGTGTACGACGACGACGGCGAACAAATCGTCTGAAACAGGAGTGGTGAGACTCACTGGTTACAAGAGAACAACACTGACGAAGGCCATTGTTTCGGGTGGAAACCGAAAGAGAGGGGAGAAATATTTCTGCAGTGGAAATTTAGCCGTCGGAGGGAGTGGCATTTCAGCTGTCGAACCGAGCCTGCTGCATGAACGGCTGAATGTCGTCGATGTCGCCGAGTCGTGAATCGGACTGGAGGACAGCCTCGGTTTCCTCGATGGGAACGGAGAGGCTGATCTCCTTGGTGCGCCCGTAGCGCCCCTTCGAGACGACGACGGCGTTGACGATGCCGAGCATGTCGAGTTCGCTTATGAGGTCGGTGACGCGGCGCTGGGTGAGGATGTCGGCGTCTATCTCCTCACACAGGTGTTTGTAGACGTTGTACACCTCTCCGGTGTTGATGTTGTGGACGCCGTTCTTCTCCAACGAGATGGTCGAAAAGAGGACGAGTTTCGATTGGGTCGGGAGCGTTCGAACCACTTCGACCACGCGGTCGAGTTCGATCTTGTCCTGTGCCTTTCGGACGTGCCCCTCCTCCACACGTTCGGCTTGGTCGCGTTCGGCGAGTTCGCCTGCCGTCCGGAGTAGGTCGAGCGCCCGTCGCGCGTCACCGTGTTCCTGTGCGGCGAAGGCGGCACAGAGCGGAATTACGTCGTCAGAGAGGGCGTCCTCCTTGAACGCCACCTCCGCGCGGTGCTGGAGGATGTCCCGGAGTTGGTTCGCGTCGTAGGGCGGGAAGACGATTTCCTCTTCCCCCAGACTGGATTTGACGCGGGGGTCGAGGAAGTCGGTGAACTTCAGGTCGTTGCTGATACCCATGATGGATACCCGCGAGTTGTCGAGTTCGGAGTTCATCCGCGAGAGGTTATAGAGCGTGTCGTCACCGGATTTCTCGACCAGTTTATCGATTTCGTCCAGCATGATGACGACGACGCGTTCCTGATAATCGACGGCCTCGAAGAAGGTGTTGTACACGCGGTCCGTCGGCCACCCGGTCATCGGTACCGGTTCTATCTCCTCCGAATCCGCTTCGAGTTCCTCGATACGGTCGTCGATTTCCTGGACGGACGAAAAGTCGGTGTTCGCTAATTGCTCGGATTCGGCGGCGACGCCGTCGCGAATGTCGTTCAGTTCTTCGATTTGGCTTTCGATGTCGGCCAAATTGTTCTCGATGAACTTGTTGGCGAGTTGTGCGAGTACGCGATACTGTGTATCCGTTATCTCGCAGTTTATGTATTCGACCTCACACGGGACTTCGTACTTCAGCGAGGTTCGTTCGAGTTCCTGACTCACGAACTTAGCACTCGCCGTCTTACCGGTTCCCGTCTTTCCGTAGATGAGGATGTTCGACGGCGTTTCGCCACGCAGTGCGGCGACGAGAATGGTCGCCATGCGGTTGATCTGCTCTTTGCGGTGTGGGAGTTCGTGTGGCGTGTACGAGGGCCGGAGCACCTCCTTGTTCTCGAAGATCGGCTCGCCGCTGAGCAGGTCGTCGAACAAACCGTGATTGCCCTCGTCGTCCGAGTCGTCCAACACGACATCGTCCAAGTCGATGCCCTCGAAACCACGGTTCGCGTGGCCGCCTCGTTCGTCCGCCGGGTCTGTGTTCTCGTCTGACATACGTCGTCTTTGTACCCCTTCGTTTCGACTGGAGTTGACGCACTGTGCGGAGAGAGAAGGGAGGAAACCGGGAATAGCGTCACGATTTCCGTCCCAGAGAAGCGACAGCGCGTCCAGTTGATGCAGATGAAAAAGAGGTACAGCACAGTACTAAAATCTTTCTCATCGGTGGAGTGATGAACGAAAAAGGTGTTTTTGGAGGTTTCACGCTGAATCAGCATCGTTTCGGGTCGAACGAAAGGCGGGGAAAAGCGAAAAGCGAGCCGGCTGTGTGAGAAACGGATGGTATTTTTCGAAAGGATTTGGAGGCGATCGATGTGAGGTCGAATGTCGGAGCATTTTCTTTCGACTTCGAACTCGATGGTCCGTACGGTGGGAGAAAAGCGGAGGACCCTCAATGGGTTCGTCGGCACGAAGATGAACATGTATCGCGTCCATACGTACCTACCTCCAAATATCCGGTTCAGTTCGTCCTCGAGTTTAGTTCGTTTGACCTGCTCAACTCCCACAAGCGGGTCGTTTCGGGTGGAGCCGAAGTAGTGTGAGGGGGAAGCAGAGTGGAAGAATGTGAAAAGGCGGCAGAGTGGAAGAATGTGAAAGGGGGGAGAAGTAGGCTAGTGTGTAAAAAGGTGGAGAAGTGGGCCAGAGTGGAAAAGCAGGAATAAGTGACGAAGTAGAGTAGCATGGCGAGATAATGAGCGTATAGAACGGTGGAAAAGGGGTTGTAGTGACGCACGGCGAATCAGCGGCGGCAGGGTCTGTCCGCCCTCTACCCCTTCATTTCGGGTGGAACGCGTGGAGCACAGACAGAGATATCAAAAATTGGAAATTGGAGGTGGTGTTCACGAAGTAGCGTCGACGATTGGACGTCGGTCGGAAAGTGGACAAACATGGATACCGTGACCAATGATAACACGTAACTTTAGACCCCCCCCCACCCCTTCGTTTCGGGTGGAACGCGGAGAAGGAGGGGGTGGGGGGAGGGTCGAATCTAGAACGGGAATCTTTATTACACAGTCTAACTAACAATATCCGCAAACTAGAGATATAACTTTTCTAGAGGGGAGTATGTTCTGTAAGTTACCCGAACCTGACACCCCGCCCCCCACTCGTTCGTCGTTCCACCTGAAACGAAGGGGTGGGGGTGTCCCGAACGAGTTGCACAGACGACACGAAACACGCATTCGACGACGGTACATCACGACTCGTGCTATCATCAATCATACTCCGGGTACACGACGATACGACCATCCACTCTCCCTCCAGACAAGACGAATCGTTTCGACCGTTTTCGTCCGGTTGATTCGGTCAACCCCTCCGTTTCCAGTGGAAACGTCTTCCACCTCCTCCGACCGTTACCGTTGGTTCGAAGTCAATGACGACTTCGAGAACCTCGCAGTTAGCGCAGCAACCGTTCCGTTTAGTCATCAACCATCCCGGTCAGTCACCTCTCCGGTCAATCACTCCTCCGGTTAATCACCCTTCCAATCAACCACACCTCCAATCAATCACCGTCCCATCCAGTAACTGCCCTACTCCCGATTTGACTCGCTAAGTTCCAGTGTGTGAGTCCGGTACGGGGTTCCAATATGAAATTCCGATACGAGATTTCAGTACGGTATCGGAAACGAACCAACTCGAATCCAGTACTAGAAATTTAACCAATTCGATTACAGATGTAAAAGCGAAAAGATGCGGACGTTTCGAATATCGAAATGCTTCGGTCGAGCCGTCTCGCTCGCGTACGATTTGGTCTCCGTGTTCTCTTCTTCGTTTTCCGTGTTCTTCTTTTTCTTCGTCTCCCCCGCGTGCTATTTCTTTTCTACTTCCGTCCGGGAATTGTGTCACGAGTTGTCTGACATAGGTTTAAGTGAGTGGCGTAAATTTGTACGCGCAACAGCCCCGCACGTCCGGCTCAATCTCGACAACCCGTTGTCTAGAGTGATTATCCGACACTGGGGTCTGGGAGGAAAAAGGATGGGATTGTTTACTGGTCTCAGGCAAAGTATTGCACGTGTGACCGACAAGCTCTTCACGTCAGAAGAGCCGAAACGGATCGGTATCTATGGGCCCCCAAATGCTGGGAAGACGACGCTTGCCAATCGCATCGCTCGTGATTGGACGGGCGACGCGGTCGGTCCCGAGAGCCACGTTCCACACGAAACACGCCGCGCGCGTCGGAAGGAAAACGTCGAAATCGAACGTGACGGACGAAAAGTCACTATCGATATCGTGGATACGCCCGGTGTCACGACGAAAGTCGATTACGAGGAGTTCCTCGACCACGATATGGACAAAGAGGACGCGGTACGTCGTTCCCGCGAGGCCACCGAAGGTGTCGCGGAAGCGATGCATTGGCTTCGGGAAGACGTCGATGGTGTCATCTATGTTCTCGACAGCTCGACCGACCCGTTCACGCAAGTGAACACGATGCTTATAGGCATCATCGAGAGTCAGGATCTGCCGGTACTTATTCTCGCTAACAAAACCGATCTCGACGATTCGAGCGTCCAGCGGATTCGCAACGCGTATCCGCAACACGAGACGATTCCACTCTCCGCATTGGAGGGTGATAACATGGACGAAGTGTACACGAAGATAGCGGAGTACTTCGGGTGATCACGATGCCGGAAGTGAAAAATTCAGACGACGGCGTTCAAGTCGACCTCATCGGTGGTGAACGGATGGCTGGGAAGACCAGCATGGAGAAGATTCGGATGATACTCGATGGCGTCCGTGACGGCAACATCGTCATCCTCGAAGAGGGATTGTCCCCCGACGAGGAGAGCAAACTCATCGAGGTGACGATGACCGAAATCAGCCCCGACGAGTTCAGTGGTATCGAAATCGAGACCTACCCGCGCTCGAAGACGTCCGACAGCGGCTTCCTCGGTCGATTGATTGGCCGTGAGTCGTCCGGTTCGAAGCTCACGGTCATCGGTCCGGCGAACCAAATCGAGACGCTTCACAAGGACGAAAACCTCATCAGCGCACTCATCTCCCACAAATAATGCCCCACAAGTGTACGAACTGTGGACGAACGTTCGCCGACGGGTCGAAGGAGATGCTTTCGGGGTGTCCCGACTGTGGCGGTAACAAGTTCCAGTTCCGCCCCTCCGGGTCATCTCCAGACGAAACGAAGGCCTCCGAATCGGCAGGAGCGAGTGCGAACGCGTCACCGTCTGCCGACAGTCCGACCGGGTCGGGAACGGTTGGTCGTGCCGCGAACACCGTCAAAGGATGGGTGGGGTCGCGCGGCAGTTCGGATACAACGGAACCGGACCGCGGTGAACCCGCACGGGAGCGTACGGAATCCGCACAACCCCGAGTACAGCAGACCGCGGACGGAGAACAAACGACACAAGAACCGAAAGCGGCAACACAGGACGAGGTACCCCAACCATCGGCGGAGGAACCAGCGGCCACTTCGAAGGACGAACCCGCCGCCAATTCGAACGAAGACAGCGCGCAAGCGAGTGCCCGCTCCGAAATCGTCCCGGAAGACGAACTCCCGGAACGGCCGGACAACGAGGGTACTGGAACGGTCATCAAACCACCCGAAGACGACCAACCGAGCCTCGACGAACTGCGCGAGGAGCTAAACAGCCAGTTCGAGAGCATCAAGGTAGTCGAACCGGGTCAGTACGAACTCAATCTGATGGAACTCTACGAGCGCGACGAGTACATCATCGCCATGCGGGAGAACGGCCGATACGTCATTCAGGTCCCCGACTCGTGGACCGGCGCAGTGGATAGCTGATTCGTTTTTATTCGAGTCGTCGACGAGTCACTGCGTCGTATCAATCCCGCGCACCAGCAGGAGTTGAGGCTTTGCTCGGGTATGGCGGAAACGACTGTATGAATCCGACCGAGCAACTCATCGTCGCGTCCATGGTCCACGTCGTCGCCATCTTCGGAAACCTCCTTCTTGGCTACGGAATCTTGGCGGCGCTCAACCAGGATTCCCGTCGAATTGGGGATCCTTGCTTATCGGGTTCTGGGGGACACTCTGTTACAACCTGTTGCTCTTACTCGAATCGGGGTTCGCCCGTCTCGTCACTTCGACGTTCGATACCGTCGAAGTCGAGAGGTAATCGAACGAAGTGGACTCGCGGTGGACATGGTGCCGTCGAGTCAACTATCAAACGACCATCTGGAGTGGAAACGAAGGGGTTTCGACCCGAGTAGGCAGATTTTAAGCAATCGAGTGGGAACGAACGGGTATGAGTACTCCGACGAAAATCGTCATCGGTACCGTCGTACTGACGATGTTGGCCGCACTTGCAGTCGTCCTCAACGTCTGGCTCGTCGCCTGATGTTCCGCGAACGAACCGTTCCGGAAGACGTAGCGGCGGTTCGAGACGACCACGTTCCGAACGCGCTCGTCTTGGATTGCGAACGCGACTTCGAGACGCTTCCGATTCCGGCGCGCGACGACCTCGCACTCCTGACGGACGAACTCCGTCCGTTTTCGGCACCCGATGAGTGGCTACCCGACGACGCCCCGGAACTCCTCCGACGATTCGCCGGGTCCGACCTCGTCGTCGGAATGCCCGGCGACGGAAGCGTGGCGTGGACCCATCAAACCGTCCCGCCCGTTCTCTTCGTGAAAGCGCGCGTTCAGGGGTCGCCCGAGGAGTTCATCGACTTCCTGATAGCGGAAGCGCTCGTCGAAATCGGACTCGACCTTCCCGAACACTTCCTCGAATTCTTCGAGGGACGGTATCGGGAGTTTTCCGACGCCGTTCCGCTCGGTCCCGCGGGTACGTATCAACTCGCAGTCGCCCTCTGCGATGCGTACAACGGGCTACACACGCGCGATGAGTTCATCGAATGGCAAGAGTCACACCCGCGACTGTTCGACGCGTGGCAGGACGCAGGACAGCGAATCGAACCGCGGTTGGACGGCATCACGCGGGAAGTCGTCACCGGACGAACGGACTTCCCCGATGCCGCCGAGTTCGCCTGTAGCGCCGTCAAACACGGTATCGAACCGCCAGCACCGTTCGCCGCGCTCGATACGCAGGCCTACCGCGACCACGGCGTCGGATATGCCATCAAATGGGCCGAAAAGACGCTCGGGGCGCTCGATGTGGGTTCGGACTCCGATTCGGCGTCGGACGCCTCGGATTCGGATTCGAATTCGAATTCGAATTCGGAGTCGGAGTCGGATTCCGAATAACGGTTTTTCGTTCCCGCTCGTTGTCCCTTCTTCCCTACTTCTCGCCCGACTTCGATGGGACGATCACGAAGTCGTCGGGGTAACTGTCTAAGAATACCGAGTACTCCTCCGTGCCGGTGTCTTGTGCCATGGTAATCCAGAACAGTATCGTCGTATATAATGTTGCCTGACAATATCTTCCATTTATCGCACTAACAACTGTACGAACACTCGGTTTATTATCGGATACTATCCGTTTAAGGTTGTAAGACGGGCAGAAACGAATCCCTTCCCGGCCTGTTTCTGGACGAACGTTTTACCCGATTGCAGGTAACTCCGGCCGCACGGCAGAGTCGGCGCGCGTGAGAACAGCCGAAATCCGGGGCAAACACCTTCCTTTGCAGTTTCACCGACTCCGTCGTCTCGTTTACGCGAGTTCGTCGGCGATATCCTCGGCGAAGTAGGTCAGAATCAGGTCCGCGCCCGCCCGTTTGATCGAGAGCAGGGATTCGAGTGCCGTCTCCTGTAGGTCGAGCCATCCTTTCTCGCTCGCAGCGTGCAACATCGCGTACTCGCCGGACACGTTGTAGGCAGCGACCGGATGGTCGTACTCCTCTCGGATGTCCCGGACGATGTCGAGGTACGGCAGTGCGGGTTTGACCATCAGTACGTCCGCTCCCTGTTCGACGTCGAGTTCGACTTCGCGCATGGCCTCGCGCGCGTTGGCCGGGTCCATCTGGTAGTGTCGTCGGTTGCCGAACGCGGGTGCGCCGTCCGCCGCATCGCGGAACGGGCCATAGAACGCGGATTCGTACTTGGCGGCGTAGCTCATGATCGGCACGTCGGAAAAGCCCGCCTCGTCCAGTCCGGTGCGAATCGCTTCCACCATCCCGTCCGTCATGCTGCTGGGTGCGACCATCTCCGCGCCCGCTTTCGCGTGCGAGACGGAAATCTTCTGCAAGAGGTCGAGCGTCTCGTCGTTTTTCACCGTGAGTCGCGGGTCGTCCGCGGCGTGGTCCTCGACGATTCCGCAGTGGCCGTGGTCGGTGTACTCACAGAGACAGACGTCGGTGATGACCGTGGCGTCCGTCTCGGCCGTGATTCGACGCGTGGCTTCCTGCACGACGCCGTCTTCGGCCCACGCACGACTGCCGCGTTCGTCTTTCGATTCCGGGATACCGAACAGCATCACGGCTTCGACGCCCGTTTCCAGCACCTCCTCCGCGCGAGCGACGCTCTCCGTTATCGGTACTCGCTCGTGGCCGGGCATGGATTCGATTTCGATCCGTTCGTCCGTCGTCGCATCGACGAACACCGGGGCGATGAGGTCGTTCGCCCGAAGGGTCGTCTCGCTGACCAACTCTCGGATTCCGTCGCGACGAAGCCGACGCGGCCGGTCGGTGAAGTTCATACCATTGCTACCGACGGAATCCCCAAAACCGCGTCGCTCTCGGAACGGGTCACAACGCATTTAGCCCGTCCCATCAATATTCGTATCTGATGCATATCGCCTCGCTCGTTGCGGTCGAGACGACCCCTCTCGCCCTCCTCGCCCTCTTTGCTTTCGGCGCAATCCTGTCATTTGCTCCGGATTCGCGCTCGATTAGAACGTTCGTTGCTGACTACGGCGTTTTCGTCCTCGCGGGCGGCGTCGCGCTCGTGGCGGTCGCCGGTATCCTCCTCTTCCTGTTCGGTGACGAAACGCTCGCAAAACGGTGGCTCGACCAGTACGGACTGTTCGCCCTGTTTTTCATCTTCATTATGGAAGGGGCGATGATGTTGTACTTCGCGCCGAGCGAAACCGTCGTCCCGGTCGGTGTCACCGTCCTGGCGAAATCGCCCACCGATTATCGGACGATAGCACTCATCGTCGCCGTCGCCGTCATCGCTTCGACCGCCGGGCAGTACGCCTTGTTCCTGTTGGCGAAGCGCGGCGGCCGCGAGTACCTCCTCGAAAAGCCGTGGTTCCGAATCGACGACTCCTCGCTCGACCGGTTCGACCACTGGCTCGAACGCTGGGGTCCCCTCGCTATCCCGCTTAGCAACACGCTGCCGTTCACTCGCGGCATGCTGACCGTCCCCGCCGGGTTCGGCGAGATGAAAGACCGGAACTTCATCCTCCTCTCCGCGTTAGGGTCGCTCTCGTTCGAAACGCTGCTCGCGATTTTCGGTCCGAGGGCGTTCGCCATCATCGTGGACGCGATTTCCAAGTTCGTGTGAGTGTTCAGCCGTCCTTTCACTCGAACAACCGACAATTGTCGGTCACTCCGAAACTACCCGAGTGAATGGTGGCCCGATTGAAACCACCGTCATTCTACCATAGCGATAGACCTAACAGTATCGAAAGCGTATCTGTACTCGCGCCCGCGTACCGTTTGTCGCGTGCCATGCTACGAACACTGCGTGGGCGCACTTTCATTCCTCGAAGGAGTTCGTTGAAAGGCATTGAACGACGAATCCGGAGCTATCGTAACGGAACTGGTATTTCGAATCGAAAATATATTTGGCTCGCGCTCCGAGTGAATGGATATGAAGACGATACGTGCCAACGAGTATCACGACCTCGTCAGTGTGAACGACCCACAGGTTTCGCCGGATGGCGAACGAGTGGCGTTCGTCCGCTCCGCTCCGGACGGGGTCGAGGAGTACGAAGCGACGGTGTACATCGTTCCTCTGGGTGGCGACGAACTGCGCCAGTTCACCATCAGCGAAGGTGTGGACAGTAGTCCACGATGGAGTCCGAGCGGCGACCGACTCGCGTTCGTGAGCACGCGCGGAGCGGATGACGACCGACCGCAACTGTGGGTCATGCCGACTGCGGGCGGCGAGGCCCGACAGGTAACGGACGTGGCGGGCGGCGTCTCGCAGTTGGCGTGGTCTCCCGACGGGACGAAAATCGCGTTCGTCCAGTCGAGCACCGAGGAAGACAGGGAGGAAGCGCGCGACATCTCGCTCGACGGCGAGGAGTACGAACCGGAAACGCCGGACCCCCGCGTCATCGACCGGAAGATCTACCGGGCGGGTACGAGCTATTTCGACGGGAAACGGAGCCACGTCTACCTCGCCGATTTGGACGACGATTCCGTCGAACGACTGACGGATGGCGACTTCGACTTCGCGGGTCCCGACTGGGGCGACGAAACGACGCTTTACTTCGGTGCCAGACGCGAGGGCGACCCGGACGACAACATCATCGTGGACGTCGTCGCATACGACACCGACGCCGACGAGGAGGAAACCCTCTTCCAGACGAGCGCGTGGGGCGCGTCGATAGCGGCGACGGCGGACGGACGGATCGCCTACATCTACTCGCCCGAGGAGAACGCCACGCTTCGACAGACCGACCTCGAGGTGTTCGACCGGAACACGGGCGAGACGGTGACGCTCACCGAAACGCTCGACAGAACGCTCGCAATCGAACCGCAGTGGGACCCGGACGAGGAGCGGGTGTACTTCGGGACTCCCGACGAGGGCGACCAAGTCATCTGGCGCGTGTCGGCCGACGGGAGCGAGGAACCACAGCGAGTCGTCGGCGACGGACACATCACCGACGTTTCGGTTGGCTCCGACGCCGTCGCCTACTCGAAGTCCGAGTGGGACCACCCGGGCGACCTGTTCGTTTCGACGCCCGGCGGAGCCGAAACGCACCAACTCACCCGCGCCAACGCGGAGTACCTGAACGACCGCGCGGTCGGTCAACCCGAGGAACTCCGCTTCGAGTCCGACGAGGGCGTCGAAATTCAGGGATGGCTCCTCACGCCGCCGGACTTCGACGAGGACGAACAGTACCCGCTCGTCGTCGAAATCCACGGCGGCCCACACGCGATGTGGTCCACGAGCGGCACGATGTGGCACGAGTTCCAGACGCTCGCCGCGGAAGGCTACGTCGTCTTCTGGTCGAACCCGCGCGGTTCGACCGGCTACGGCGAGGAACACATGGCCGCCATCGAACGCGATTGGGGCGATACGACCATGACCGACGTGATGGCCGGTGTGGACCTCGTCGCGGAGCGTGACTACGTCGACGAAGGGAACATGTTCGTCACCGGCGGAAGCTTCGGCGGGTACATGACCGCGTGGATAGTCGGCCACACGAACCGGTTCAAGGGCGCGGTCAGCCAGCGCGGCGTGTACGAACTGGGCAGCTTTTACGGCTCGACGGACGCCTTCAAACTCATCGAGTGGGACTTCGATACGACGCCGTGGGAGGAACCGGAGTTCCTCTGGGAACGCTCGCCCACCGCGTACGTCGAGAACGTGACGACGCCGACGCTGCTCATCCACAGCGACAACGATTTCCGCGTCCCGGTGAACAACGCCGAGATGCTGTATCTCCTTCTCAAGAAAAACGACGTGGAGACGCGCTTGGTGCGCTATCCCCGCGAAGGCCACGAGCTCTCCCGGAGCGGCGAACCGGGGCACGTCGTGGACCGACTGGAGCGAATCGTCCGCTGGTTCGACGGCTATTCGGATTACGACGACGCGCCGAAGGCGTTGGAACGCGGCGACGATGGACTGTCCGCTGCCGAGAGCGAGGACGAGAAAGACGAGGGCGAAGGGAACGACGAGTAGCCCGAACCGTTTTGATGGATACGACGGAGACGACGTAGCCACCCCGGACGAACAACGACAACTATTGTCGTGGGGAGGTACGTTTCGTCCGGGGGCAATAGTTCGACAATTCCGGTGCTGCCTGTCGATTTTTCACTGGAAACGAAGGGGTTGACGAGCCGGATTGTGACACATCGAACTCATTTTCTTCCCCCGTCGCTCGGACGTTTTCGAACTGCTGTCTCGATGGGGATACTGACGGCTCTATATCGTTTCGGTGGTCCGTTTCGGTAGTCGGCTCGACGAATACGTACCCGATTCCGTATCCCGTTTTCTACTCGAAAGAAGGGGGTTCAGTCGACGATGATTTCCGACTCCTCGTCCGTCGAATCGTCCGCCGGTTTCATCTCGGTTTCGTAGCGGTCTATCCAGTCGGCGAAACATTCGGGGCAGAGTCGCTGCCTGTCGATCTGTGACCGGTCCACGGTCAGCCGAACCGTCCGTGCCAGCGCGTCTTGCAGCGGCTCTCGACAGTCGTCGCAAGGGTCGGGGTCGCTCTCCTCACTCATGAAGGCTCAATGTGACGCAAAACACATAAAACGTCGCGGAAATCAGGCGGCTGCCGCGGAGCGCGAGGAATTAGCAGTCGGTTGGATTTCTCCTGCCGGTGGTACCGCCGAATGACTGGTCCCGTCCTGTTGTGTGACTGGCGGGTTCGCCGCTGCCGCCTTGGAGAAGAACAGGCGGACGTGACCCAACCACGGTATCCTCAACTCGGCGGTGCCGCGAATCCACCCGGGTTTCACCGGGTCGCTGATACGGACCACTTGGTCGTAGGCACCGTTGTCGTCACCCTTCGTGATGAACCCCGCGTGTGGTGCGGGGCAGTTGGGCAATTCCCGGCAGTTGTCCGCACCGAGGATGTAGTTCGGGTTGGCCTTGTCGTACCAGTTCTCGCCTTCGTCTACCCAGAACCGTGCACGGTGGATGACGGGCGTCTCATCGCTCCGTCCGTAGCGCATATAGATTACCACGTCCCCGTAGTCGTTGAACTTCTTGTATCCCGTGTCCTTTCCTTCCTGATACGTGACGACACCGGTGTTCCCGTGGGCGGCATCCGACGGGAAGCGGTGTTGGTCCATGATGAAGACGAGGTCGCCTCGATACATGTGCGGTTCCATGCTTCCGCTTTCGACGGCCACCATCGGCGGCCACACGCCGCTGATGGCGAAGAGGATGAGACCGATTGCGACGACGACGGCGGCACTCTCCAACATTTCGCGGACGAATACGACCGTCCCGTTGTCGGTATGTCGGAACCAACGAATCCACGCAACCGGACCGGAGCCATCCGGTCCCGTGTCCCGTATACCGTCCGACGACGACCCGTCTGGGGGACTCATTACGGTTTCCTACTGTTCCCCACGTTGTCAACCTTCTGGGTTGGTTCGCTAGCCTTTTTGCCCATCCCCACCTCTGCCGAAATGTGCCATTGGAAACCCCGGCTCGAATCGTCAGAGAACTCACGAGCCGCGGGTACAACGCCGACCGGGAGGCCGTGACGCTCCTCGCGTCCGCCCCCGACCCCGGAGCCGCGCTCGAACGTGCAGTCGAATCCGCCCCCGAGGACGCCCTGAAACTCTCCGTGGACCACGTGCGAACGGTTCTCAATGGGTCGGACGCGGGGTCACGTCACCCCTCCGCTTCAAGTGGAGTTTCTGCTGTGGAATCGACAGCAAGCGCCGATCCGTCTCCAGTTGAAACGAAGGGGTCCGTGTCACGGGACCTCACCGAACAGACGGTGGATATCCTCAACGACATGACCGGGGCGAGCACCGGGACCGGCGAATACGACGACTTCGTTACTGTGTTTCGCGACCGGTTCCAGCGCCTCTCCGGAAAGCTCCGTGGGCGGGTGAACGCTCGCCCGACGAACACCGTCGCCAGCATGCCCGGTGGAAGCGACGCCGCCATCGTGGGCATGATAAGCGACATCCGTTCCACGGCGAGCGGTCATTGGCTCGTCGAACTCGAAGACACGAACGGGACGTTCCCCTGTCTCATCATGAAAGACCGGGAGTTCGCGAGCGTCGTGGACGAACTCCTGTTGGACGAAACCATCGCCGTCGAGGGAACCTTATCGGACGACGCGGGGATCCTGTTCGTGGACTCGCTCCACTTCCCCGACGTGCCGCGAACCTACCGCCCATCGACCGCTGACCGCCACGTCCAAGCCGCGCTCATCAGCGACGTCCACGTCGGCAGTCAGGAGTTCATGGCCGACGCGTGGCATCGGTTCGCCAACTGGCTCCACACCGAAGAGGCCCAACACGTCGAATATCTCCTCATCTGCGGCGACATGGTCGAAGGCGTCGGCATCTATCCGAATCAGGACGAGGAACTCGACATCATCGACATCTTCGAGCAGTACGAGGAGTTCTCGGAGTACCTGAAGGAGGTGCCGGGCGACTTGGAAATCGTCATGATCCCCGGCAATCACGACGCGGTTCGGCTCGCGGAACCGCAACCGGGCTTCGACGACGAACTCCGCTCCATCATGGACGTCCACGACGCGAAAATCACGAGCAACCCCTCCACGGTGACGATAGAGGGCGTCTCGGTGCTGATGTATCACGGCGTCTCCTTGGACGAGGTCATCGCCGAACTCCCCGCCGAGAAGGCGAGTTACGAGGAACCGCACAAGGCGATGTATCAACTCCTGAAAAAGCGCCACGTCGCGCCGCAGTACGGGGGTCACACCCGCGTTGCACCGGAGGATAAGGATTACCTCGTCATCGACGAGGTGCCCGATATCTTCCACACCGGTCACGTTCACAAACTCGGCTTCGGCAAGTACCACAACGTCCTCGCGATGAATTCGGGATGTTGGCAGGCCCAGAC
The DNA here is from genome assembly GCF_056892285.1 of Haladaptatus sp. HS23. Classification (NCBI taxonomy): domain Archaea; kingdom Methanobacteriati; phylum Methanobacteriota; class Halobacteria; order Halobacteriales; family Haladaptataceae; genus Haladaptatus; species Haladaptatus sp. HS23. The sequence goes on from NZ_JBXGLH010000001.1 coordinate 1,024,863, forward strand.
CGATTTCCAGAAGAGCGTGAACATCGACCCCGACTCGGGATTCGCCCCCATCGTCGATTTGGACACGCTCGACGTGACGGTCCGGAAGTTCGCCTGATTCGCCCGTTTTCCGTTCGGTTTCTGCCTGATTTTCCGCCTGCTTTCCACCCGAAATCGAGGGGTTGCGTTCCTCCGGATCGAGGTAAACGACTTTGAAATAATGTCGTCTATCCGGAGAAAATCCGCCCCGATATCGACCGAAAAATAGGACATCGCTTTACCGGTTCAGCGTGTGAATCGCGTGCCCGAGCGCGTTCTCGGCACACTCCATCACGGCTTCCGAGAGCGTCGGGTGGGTGTGAACCGTCGCGGCAACGTCTTCGAGCGTCGCGCCCATCTCGATGGCAAGTCCGAGTTCGGCGATGAGTTCCGAGGCTTCGGGTCCGACGATTTGTGCGCCGAGAACGAATCCACTCGGTTCGTCGGCGACGATGTGGACGAAGCCCTCGGCGTGGCCCGTCGTGAGCGCACGGCCGCTCGCTTGGAACGGGAACTTGCCGACGACGGGTTCGAAGCCCTGTTCTTCGGCTTCCGCCTCCGTCAGGCCGACCGTTCCGATTTCGGGGTCGGTGAAGACGGCGGCCGGCATGGCCTGATAGTCGAGCGCGGCGGGTTCTCCGGCGATGACTTCCGCGGCGACCTGTCCTTCCTTGCTCGCCGCGTGAGCCAGCATCGGTTCGCCGGCCACGTCGCCGATGGCGTAGATGTGGTCCTTCTCGGTCCGTGCGCGGTCGTCCGTCTCGATGAAGCCCATCTCGTCCGTCTCGATGCCTGCGCTTTCGAGGTTGAGCGTGTCCGTGACGGGTTGCCGACCGACCGCCACGAGGACTTTCTCGGCACCGAACTCCGAGACGTCGCCGTCCTCGTTTTCGGTCACGACGGTGATGCCGTCGCCGGACTCCTCCCACTCCTTTGCGGCTTCTCCGAAGTGGAAGTCGATTCCGAGTTCGTCTGCCTTCTTCTTGACCGGTCGCGTGAGGTCGTCCTCGTACGTCGGGAGCGCCGAATCGAGCATCTCGACGACGGTCACGTCGGAGCCGAGTTTGGCGAAGACGCCCGCCAACTCCATCCCGATGTAGCCCGCGCCGACGATGACGATGCTTTCGGGTACGTCGTCCATCGCGAGCGCCTGCCGGGAGTCGAGGACGTGTTCGCCGTCGAACTCGAAGCCGGGAATCTCGATGGGTCGGCTTCCGGTCGAAACGATGGCGTGTTCGAACTCCACCGTCTCGGAGCCCTGCCCCTCTCCCTCGTGGACGACGCGAACCGATTTGTCGTCCGCGAACTCCGCGCGGCCTTCCATCAGGGAGACGCCGTTCGCCTTACAGAGCTTTTCGACGCCGCCGGTGAGTTGGGACACCACGCCGTCCTTCCACTCGACCATCTCGCCGTAGTTCACGTCGAGTTTCGTGTAGATTCCCATGTCCTCGGCGTGATTGGCGTCGTAGGCCAAATCGGACGCCGTGATCATCGCCTTCGACGGGATGCAGCCATAGTTCAGGCAGGTGCCGCCGTAGGCGTCTTTCTCCACGAGCGTTACGTCGAGCCCGAGTTGCCCCGCGCGGATGGCGGCGACGTAACCGCCCGGTCCCGCGCCGATAACCAGCACCTCAGTTCCAGTCGAGATATCTCCGACGACCATTGAATGACTAGAGTAGCTACCGGGTAAAAAATCAGGTGGATTACGTTCCGAGGAGAGACGGCTGTCAGCAATCACCACTATTTCGAACGGAGTCCAGCACTCCGGGGAAACCTTATATCTTGGTTACAAAAACACCCCGTTATGAATCGGCTTTTCCGTTACGCCATCGCTCTCCTCGTCGCTGCGGTCGTGACCGGCGGCGTCGCGTTTTTCCAACCACAATCGGCCGAATCAGCGATTTTGCTCGCCGGAATCGCTGTAGTGTACACCGTCGAAACGGCGATCGCTCTCCCGTACTGGTCGGTTCTTCGAGGGACCAACACCGATAGTCCGAACTGGGTCAACGGCGCGTTTACCGGTGCTTCGACGTTCGGTTGTTTGATGCTGTTGAACGGCTCCGAACCGACGCCGAACTTCGCCACGATGGTCCTCGGTTTCGGACTCGCGTGGCTCGGATTCGTCGCCGGAGTCGCGTTCGGCGTCGAGAGCAAACCGTCGGCGTAGCGTTCTCCGATGATTCGGCCACGACCGCCCACTAAACGCACATGCGTTGGCAGGCGGCAGATTTTCTCGCTTCACGCGTCTATCATGGAGCGTATGGTGGGGGAAACTGACCACAGAACGACTCGCAGCGATAGAATCGACGACGACAGCAACAGCAGTTCGACGTTCAAGAACTTCGTTCAGAAGTACTCGGAGGAAGAACTGTCTATCCTCCTGATAGCGTTCGGCGCGGTGTTGTTGTTCGTTCCCGGTGTGAACATCATCGGGTTCGTGCTGGTTCTCATCGGTGCCGCGACGTGGTTCACCGACTGGTTGTGGGGATAGACTCCTAACCGTACACGATTTTTTGACGAAAAAATTCGACCAGCGACGCGTCAGATTACTCCAGCAGGAGCAGTCGCGGGTTGTGCAGGTATTCGAGCAGTTGGTTGGCGAACGACGCGACGACCGCGCCGTCGATGATGCGGTGGTCGATGGACATCGAAATCGGAAGCGTGTAGCGCGCTTCGACGTCATCACCGACTACGACGGGACGCTTTTTCAGTTCACCAAGACCGAGGATACCGACCTCGGGGTGGTTGATGATGGGCGTCGCGTACTCGCCGCCGATGGCACCGAAGTTCGTGATTGTGAACGTGCCGCCCTGCATCTCGTCGCGGGTGATGGTGCGGTCGCGGGCCTTCTCGACCAACTCGTTCATCTCCGAGGAGAGCTGAAGCATGTCCTTCTGGTCCACGTTCTTCAGGACGGGAACCATCAGGCCGTCGTCGGTTGCCACCGCGATACCGATGTTGTAGTAGTTCTTGACGACGATTTCCTCGTTCTCCTCGTCCAGCGCGCTGTTGAGGTACGGGTAGTCCTTCAGCGCGGCCACGATGGCCTTCAGGACGAACGGCATGTAGGTCAGTTTGATGCCGCGCTCTTCCGCGATTTCCTTGAGTTCGGCGCGCGTCTCGACCAATTCCGTCACGTCGATGGAGTCGTGGTGGGTGACGTGGGGCGCGGTGAACTTCGACTTCTGCATCTGCTTGCCGATGCTCCGTCGAATACCGCGGTACGGAATCCGCTCCTCACGCGGGCCGGTTTCGCCGCTCGCAATCGCGGCGGCGTCGGCGGCCTGTGCGTGCTGCTGTGCCTCGGCGTACTCCCGAACCGCTTCGGGGGTGACGAACGCCTGTCCGTCGCGCTCTTCGGTGGACGGCACGGCGTTGATGTCGATGCCCTGTTCTTCGGCGAGGCGGCGTGTCGCTGGCGCAGCCAGCGTTCGTTCGCGGTTGGCCGCTTCCACCTGTGTCGGGGCCGCCGCGGTGGCAGTGGCGCTGCCGCCGGCCGTTTCGGTTTCGGCCGCCGGTTTCGTTTCGACGGGTTCGGTTTCGGCCCCTTCCTCGGGTTCGGAATCCGTCGTGCTCTCGGCCGCCGTGCGAACGTCGTGTTCGCTCACACGACCGCTCGGACCGGTTCCATCGACCGACGCGATATCTACGCCGAGCTCACGCGCGAGTCGGCGAGCGCTCGGTGCCGCGAAGACGCGGCCCTCGGGCGTTTCGGTCTCTTCTGTGTCTTCGGGCGCGTCCGCTTCGGCGACCTGCTCTTGCGAGTCGGTCCCTTCCTCGGACTCGGCGCTCTCGGTCGTCGACTCCGCCGGTTCCTCTTCTTCTCCCTCCACGTTGAACGTGAGGAGGACGTTGCCGACCGGAACGACCTCGCCCTCCTCGGCGCACAGTTCGCGGACGCTTCCGTTGACCGGCGAGGGAATCTCGACGATCGCCTTGTCCGTCTCGACTTCGGCGACCGCTTGGTCCTCGGTGACGGTATCTCCCTCTTCGACCTGCCAACTGACGAGTTCGCCCTCGGCGACGCCTTCGCCGACGTCGGGCAGTTTGAATTCGCGTACCATGTCAGAAGTTCACCGCGTCGCGGATGCCCTCTTTGATGCGGGTGGGTTCGGGCAGGTAGTAGTCTTCGAGGCTGTACAGCGGGAACGGCGTGTCGAACCCGGTGATGCGCTCGACTGGCGCCTCCTGATAGAGGAGCGCTTCCTCCTGAATCGTCGCCGCGATTTCCCCGGCGAGGCCGCCCGTCTTGGGTGCCTCGTGGACGACCGCCGCGCGGCCGGTCTTCTTGAACGACTCGATGATGGTGTCCGTATCGAGCGGAGAGACGGTGCGGAGGTCGACGACTTCCACGTCGATTTCGTCCGCCAACTCCTCGGCGGCCTCCATCGTCGGGCGGGTCATCGCACCCCACGTGAACACCGAGATGTCCGTCCCTTCGCGGCGTACCGCGGCCTCACCGAGCGGAACTTCGTAGGACTCGGTCGGAACTTCGTCGCGGAACGCGCGGTAGATGAGTTTCGGTTCGAGGAAGATGACCGGATCCGGGTCGCGGATAGCCGAGGTGAGCAGACCCTTCGTATCGTAGGGCGTGCTCGGCATGACGACCTTCAGACCGGGTTGGTGGCTGTAGAAGGCTTCCATCGACTCGGAGTGGTGTTCCGGTGCTCGGATGCCGCCACCGTACGGCGCACGGACGACCATCGGACAGGTGAAACGTCCGCGCGAGCGGGTTCGGAGACGTGCGGCGTGCGACACGATCTGGTCGAACGCCGGGTACATGAAGCCGGAGAACTGCATCTCGGGGACGGGTTTCAGCCCGTATGCGGCCATCCCGATGGCCGTTCCGATGATGCCCGATTCCGCGAGCGGGGTGTCGATGACGCGGTCGTCGCCGAACTCCTCGTAGAGTCCTTCCGTGGCGCGGAACACGCCACCGTTTTTGCCGACGTCCTCGCCCATCACGACGACGTCCTCGTCCTGTTTCATTTCAGTGTACAGTCCGTCGCGGACTGCCTGTACGAGCGTGAGATTCTCGGATTCGGTAGTTGCCTGACTCATATCTTAGTCCTCCAGGGTGGTTTCGTCGCCGTACTGTTCGCGGAGGTGTTCGAACGATTCCATCTGCTCGCGGAGTCGTGGCGGCATCTCCGCGTACACGTTGTTGAAGATTTCCACGGCGTCCGGGCGCTCGACTGCCTCGGCCTCGTCGATGGCGTCCGCGACGGCCTGCTTGACTTCTTCGCCGATTTCCTCGACGTCTTCTTCGTCCAACCGACCCGTCTTCAGGAGGAACTTCTCCATGCGCGGGATGGGGTCCTTTCTTTTCCACTCCGCGACCTTGTCGTCGTCCCGGTAGACCGTCGGGTCGTCGGCGGTGGTGTGCGCGCCGAAGCGGTACTGGACCGCTTCGATGAGGGTCGGACGCTGCTCGTCGTCTTCGGGGTCCTTCGCCTTATTGACGGCTTCCTTCGTCACCTTGTACACGGCGAGGGGGTCCATCCCATCGACCTGCACGCCTTCGAAGCCGTAGGCCTGTGCCTTTTGCGCGATGGTGGCACTTGCGGTCTGGCGTTCGCGGGGCACCGAAATCGCCCACTGGTTGTTGTTACAGAAGAACACCGACGGCGTGTCGAACACGCCCGCGAAATTCAGGCCTTCGTGGAAATCCCCTTCACTCGTCGCGCCGTCACCGAAGTAACAGAGGAACGCTTTGCTCTCGCCTTTGAGCTTCGACGCCCACGCCGCCCCAGTCGCGTGCGGAATCTGTGTCGCGATTGGCACCGCGACCGTGAAGATGTTCGACCCGTCCGGGATGTCGTTCCCGGTCTCGTGGCCCATCCAGTAGAGCATGGTCTGTTTGAGCGAGAGGCCGCGAACGAGCGCCGCACCGTGTTCGCGGTAACTCGGAAACATCCAGTCGTCGCCCGAGAGCGCGTAGACGCTCCCGATTTGCGCCCCTTCCTGCCCCGAAAGCGGTGGGTAGGTTCCCATCCGACCTTGTCGGTTGAGACTCACCGCTCGTTCGTCGAAGTGGCGGGCGAGACGCATATAGCGGTACATGTCCACCAACTCCTCGTCGGAGAGGTCCGGCACTTCCATCCCGTCCAGCACCGTCCCGTCTTCGTCCAGTATCTGTACTCGGTCCTGGGGGTCTCGGTGTACGATGCTCACGATCGAACCCATCCTGACATACGTGAGAAAACTCTCGCGCGCATTATAGGGTTTTCGTAATTAACTTCCCATAGGAATTGACTCTCACACTATTTTCCCCGATTCGTTCTTCAATCGGTAGTAAAATTTCCCAATTTACAGTTTAGTGCCGAATAGAACTTGGATTATGGACGTTTCGGTTACTGACAGAATTTACCGCTTATTTATTTAACTTTTATCCGATCCGTTTTGTCCCTGTTTCCGACCGTCACGTTCTTCGTTTAAGCGACCCTTCTTCACGCCCCCGTTTCTCGCGGGTCGTTTCTCCCCGCTCGTTATACCGAGGCTCGAAGAGCCTCGCGGTTCACGGTTGCACCGTTCGCTCATACCGAGGCGCGTCGCGCCTCGCGTCTCGCTTGCTCTACCGTCTTCCCGTCCCGGAGGATGGCATCCACGAACAGTTCGCCCGCTTTGTACGACGAGCGGACCATCGGTCCGCTCGCACAGTAGAGGAACTGGAGTTCCTCCTCGGCGACTTCCTGCCACGTCCTGTATTTCGCCGGATGTACGTACTCCTCGACGTCGAGATGCGTCCGCGACGGTTGGAGATACTGACCGAGCGTGACGATATCGACGTCCGTCTCCCGAAGGTCCGACAGCGTTTGATACACTTCGTGATCGTATTCGCCGAGGCCCAACATCAGGCTCGTCTTCGTGTAGATTTCGGATTCGCGCTTGACCTGTTCGAGGACGCCGAGACTCTGTTCGTAGCCAGCGCGTGCGTCGCGGACGTATCCTTGTAGACGTTCGACCGTCTCGACGTTGTGCGCGATGACGTCGGGGTCCGCGTCGATTATCTTTCGAACGAGTTCTTCGTCGCCTTGGAAATCGGGAATCAGCACTTCCACGAGGATTCCGGGGTGGCGCTTTTTGATCTCCCGAATCGTCTGCGCGAAGTGTTCGGCACCTTGTCCTTCGAGGTCGTCCCGGTCCACCGAGGTGAGGACGACGTAATCCAACCCGATTTCGGCGATGGCGCTCGCCACGTTCTCCGGTTCGTCGGGGTCGAGCGGTTCGCCGCCACCGGTATCCACGTCACAAAAACCACAACTGCGCGTACACTTGTGACCCATCAGCATGAACGTGGCCGTTCCGCCGCCATCGGAACCTCTCCCGCTCCAACATTCACCGAGATTCGGACAGTTGGCCTCCTCGCAGACCGTATGCAAATCGTGCTCTCGGAGCGTCTGTTTGATTCCCGTGAACTCCTGTCCCGACGGTGGTCGCATCTTCAACCAGTCGGGTTTACGCCGCCCACTCATTACCGACGCCTTCGGTCCGCCACGACAAAAGGATAGGGTATCCTCGTGAGAACTCTCCCCGATTTCGCTTCACGGTCGTCCATATGGTCCGTTTCTCGGTGGAAACGGTGGAATACTCTCGGCTGTCCGTGTGCAACTAGCAAATAACAATAACCGTTCTTTCCCTAGTTCTTCTGCTATGTCCACGAATCGCAGCACGAAATCGAACGATGGCATGCGAACCAACGGATTGGACTGGTTCAGTATGCTCCTCATCATCATCGGCGCGCTCAACTGGGGGATTCTCGGCGTCACCGACCTGACGGGCGGGCGAATCAACGTCGTGCGACAGGTGTTGGGACTGCTGTTCCTGCCGAACGTCGCACAGGTCGTCACGGACCTCATCTACGTCCTCGTCGGGTTGGCTGGTCTCTACTTCATCTACACCAGCTACAAAATCCGTCGTGCAAGTCGTCGGACACGGCAGCAGACCGCCCAGCAAACGGAACCCAGACAGACCGAGTAGCCGTTCCCGACCCACATTCTGTTTTCCTCATTCCTTCTGCCATACCTATAAATACCATCACGATTTTATACTCGATATAGCGGAAAAAACCATGCTCGATGTATCACGGGATGAAATCACCGAGGGGTCCATCGTTCGTGCCCTTGCCCTCCTCGCTGCCCCCATCATCCTCCAAAATCTCGTCCAAGTCGCTCAACAAATCGTCGATATCTTTTGGCTCGGGCGACTCGGTGAAACCGCGGTCGCCGCAGTCGGTCTCAACATTCCCCTAACGTCGCTTATCTTTTCGGTTTTTACGATTACCACCGTCGGGACGCAGGTTCTCGTTTCCCAGCGCGTCGGTGCTGATGAGTTGTCGCGCGCACGTCGGGCGGTATTCCACGGAATGTCGCTCGCGTTCGTCTTCGGCATCGTCATCACCGGGCTCATCCTCGTCTTTGGCCGGGAAATCATCGCACAGTTCGGTGCCGAACCCGCCGTCGCGTCGGCGGCCGCCACGTACCTGCTCACGTACTGCCTCGGGTTTTCGATTCTCGGAATGGGAGACGCCATCGAGATGGGCTTCGTCGGGTGGGGGGACTCGCGTGCCGCACTCTACATCAACGTCATGGCTGTCGGCATCAACATCGTTCTCGACCCGATTCTCATCTTCGGATTGGGTGTTCCGGGCTTCGACGGATACCGAATCGCCGGTGCCGCCCTCGCCACGATACTCGGCTACGGTTGTTCGTCGCTCTTCGCCCTCGGCATGATGCTTCGCGGTCGGGACGGGTTTACCCTCACCACGGAGTCGATGACGATTCGGTTGAACGACTACCGGGAGCTATTGGATATCGGTCTTCCCATGTTCGGCCAGCACGCTGCCGGACAGTCCGTTCGCGTCCTCATTATCGGAGTCGTCACGGCCGCAGGTGGACCCGCGGCCGTCTCCGCGTACACCATCGGCGCGAGCGTCGCCAGTATCGCATTCATACCCGCAGGGGGACTCAAGCGCGCCGCACAGAGCGTCGTTGGGCAAAATATCGGGGCCAAGAACCCGATGCGTGCGAGCAGGACGACGTGGGTTGGAGTCGCTATCGCCGCAGTCGGCTTGACCGTTATCGGTGCCATTCAGTGGTTCATCCCCGGTGTCCTGACGAACGCGTTCGTGCCCGACGTTTCACAGGCTACCTACGACCTCACCGTCGATTACCTCCGAATTCTTGCCTACGGCTACTGGGGAATCGGCGTGATGTACCTCGTCGGTGCCGGATTCAACGGTGCGAGCCGGACCAAAACCACCATGGTCGCGGATATGGTGAAGTACTGGGCGATTCGACTTCCCATCGCCGCTATTGGCGTGTTCTGGTTGGGATACGACGTTCACGCCGTCTTTTGGGCTGTTACCATCTCCAACTGCGTCGCTGCCGTCGGATTCAGCGTCTACTACTACTATCAAGTGAATGATGGGATGACCCTGCGCGCATCGAGGAGCATCAGCAGTTCCGTGGACGACTGACTCCCCTCGGATTTGGAATCCGTTCGCCCGTCCTCTCTCGGATGTCTCTCGTTTGTCAAAAGGGGAAAGAATGGGAGCGCGGAGCGTGTGACCGCGTTTCGAAAGAGAACATGAGTGGTCTTAAACGCGCGGGGTGCGGAGTGAAAGTGAAATCGGCAGCAAGCGGCGGGGAGATGCTCGTGTCTGACGGAAGGCAGACGCCGGAGTCAGACGAGCGTCATACATAAATCAATCGGACGTTCGAACACGCACTTTATTACTGTCGATGTATCTATGAATTTTCGATTCGAGTGACCCATCTCCGGGCCACGAAATCGCCTCCGACACGCCGAGTTTGTCCGGGTCGCCGACGTAAATGGCGACTCTATCCGTCGACCTCCTGTCACTAGGAACCGTAACTCGAGCGTAGAGTCCCCGCCCGACGCCTTCGTAGGAATCGAGGGCGTCCATCGCGGGCGTTTCGAGCAACCTCCCGTCCGTCTGACCACCCGGTGCGAGCGTCGGATAGCGACCATCGACGCGGTGTAATCCGAGGAGGGTCGCGTCACCGGCGAACTCGAACGTTTCGACGACGGAGGCGACGCGCTCGGGGTCGGTCAGGGTTCCGTAGACGAACACAAGCATGTGACCTGCCACACGCACGACGACTAATTAGCCCTGCCGGGAACGTTCGGGCCGTTCGCGTCGGTTGCCCGTTCCGGTACAGCCAAAGCCCGGGGGGAACGATTCCGCCGCGTGACAGGACGTTCGCGACTCGTCGGAGTCTGGCGACGGGTACTCGGTCTTTCGTGGCCTGTGATGGCCGAACAGGTACTCCGAACGATGATGCGCACGACGGACATCATCGTCACCGGTTTGTTCTCACCCGCCGCCGTCGCGGCCATCGGTCTCGCGGATCTCTACGCGCGGTTGCCGCTTCGAATCGGATTGGGACTCGGCGGCGGCGCGATAGCCCTCTCCAGCCAGGACACGGGCGGCGGTGCGACGGCGAACCGTGACGAGGCGGTCACGCAGGCGATTATCATCGGGGCTATCGCTGGACTCCCGTTCGTACTCTTCGGTCTTTTCGTCGCTGAACCCGCTATCGCGCTCCTCGGCGCGCCCGAAAACGTCGCATGGATGGGCGGGTCCTATCTCACCGTCATCTTTCTCACCGCCCCCGCACGGCACGTCTCGTTGGTGGCCGCCCGTTCCTTGCAGGGCACGGGAGATACGCGGACGCCGATGTATATCAACGTGGTTTCCAACCTGCTCAACATCGTGGGAACGGTCGGATTGGGCCTCGGCCTCGGCCCGTTCCCGGAGTGGCGAATCGTCGGCGTCGCCGTCGCTACCGCGGTCGGAAACCTGTTCAGCGCGGGTGCGCTCCTGCTTTCGATTCGGCTCGGAATGACGCGAACGTCGTTCACGTGGCCGCACGATCGGACCATCACGAAGCAGTTGTTGGCCGTCAGCGCCCCGCGAATCGGCGAGGGGTTCGCGGCCACCGTGGCGGAGTTCCCCTTCAACGCGATTCTGCTCGCCTTCGGAACCGAGGTAAACGCCGCGTTTCAGATCGGCCGCCGGGTGTACCAACAGGTAACGGGTCCGCTCTCACGCGGATACAGCGTCGCCTCCAGCGTCGTCGTCGGACAGGCGCTGGGGGACGGCGACCCGGACCGCGCACGGTTCGAAGGGTGGGCGACGGCCGCGCTCGGACTCCTGACCGTCGGCGGCATCGGTTTGGGTCTCTTCCTCGCCGCGGAACCGCTCGCTCGACTCTTCACGTCGGACCCGGCGACGCTCCGCTACGCCGCCGACTTCGCCCGCGTGTACGGTCTCGCCGCGCCGTTCCTCGTCTCCTTCGTCGTCCTCGGCGGCGCATTACAGGGGGGCAGCGACACGAAAACGCCGTTCATCGCTCGAACGTCGGGCATGTTCCTGTTCATGGTCGGCTTTTCGTGGCTCGTCGGCGTTCACTTCGAATACGGCGTCGTCGGCGTCTATGCCGGAATCCTCCTCTACTACGTTTGGGCAGTGGGAGTCGTCGGAACCGGCTTCTATCGCGGGACGTGGGCGACCCGCGCGGCGGCGATGATGGAGGAGCGCGGAACCGCTGGCGGCCAGAGTCGGGAGGAAGGGACGTAGGCCGTTGAGGGTGAGTCATCGTACAGGTTGGGAACCCGAATCCCCTCTGTAAGGGAAAACGGTAGGGAACGTCGGACCGATGAGTCAGTATATGACCGACTCGAACTTCGACACGGACGACATCGACGGTCCACACGCGGGACAGCCAGTCGTCACGTCCGGCGTGCCACTCGACGACGCGAGGGCGGCGATGATTCTGATTCACGGACGCGGTGCGACGGCGCGGAGCATCCTCGAACTCGGCCAGGAGTTCCGACACGAAGGAATCGCCTTCCTCGCGCCACAGGCGGCCGGAAACACGTGGTACCCACAGTCGTTTCTCGCACCGCTGGACGCGAACCAACCGCACCTCTCGTCCGCGCTCTCGCTCCTCGGAACGCTCGTTTCCGACCTCGAAGCGGCCGATATCCCTCCGGACCGGACCTTCCTGCTCGGCTTCTCACAGGGAGCGTGCCTGACGACCGAGTTCGTCGCCCGAAACGCACGGAAGTACGGCGGCGTCGCGGTGTTCAGCGGCGGCCTCATCGGTCCCGAGGGGACACCGCGCGAGTACGACGGGTCGCTCGACGAAACGTCGGTCTATCTCGGCTGTGGCGACAACGACCCGCACATTCCGGTCGAACGCGTTCACGAGACCGAGGAGGTTCTCACGGCGTTGGACGGGTCCGTTACCGAACGCATCTTCGAGGGAATGGGCCACGGCGTCGTTCAGGAGGAAGTCGCGCACGTCGAACGAATGGTTGCACAACTCCTCGCGGAGTGAGCCTTCGAAAACGCAAAGGGACGGTCGAAATCCGCGGGTAAAATAGAACTCGAACCGGAATTATCGCTCGTCGATGGGGACGAATTCGACGTCCTCGTCGCCGACGTACTTGGCGCGCGGGCGGATGAGGCGGTTGTCCTCGTACTGTTCGAGTACGTGTGCGATCCAGCCACCGGCCCGCGAGAGCGCGAAGATGGGCGTGTAGATGTCGATGGGGATTCCCATCTGGTAGTAGGTCGAAGCCGAGTAGAAGTCCACGTTGGGCGCGAGGCCCTTCTCCTCTTTCATGTACTCCTCGATGGCGACGGACATCTCGTACCATTTCGTGTCGCCTGCGGCCTCGCCGAGTTCCTCGCTCTGTTCGCTGAGGATTTTCGCCCGCGGGTCTCTCACGTTGTAGACGCGGTGGCCGAAGCCAGCGACGCGCCGTCCCTCGTCGAGCGCGGTGTCCACCCAATCGACGGGGTCTTGGTCGCTGTCGTCGACTTCCTTCAGCATCCGCATGACGTTGGCGTTCGCGCCGCCGTGCAGGGACCCGGAGAGCGTTCCGATCGCGCTCGTCACGGCGCTGTGAAGGTCCGCGAGCGTACTCGACGTGACCATCGCCGAGAACGTCGAGGCGTTCAGGCCGTGGTCGGCGTGGAGGACGAGCGCTTGGTCGAACACGTCCGCGAGCACGTCGTCCGGCTCCTCGTCGTTGAGCATGTAGAGGAAGTTGGCGGCGTGTCCGAGGTCGGTTCGGGGTTCGACGGGTTCGTCGCCGTTCCGGATACGCGTGAACGCGGCGAGAATGGTCGGAATCTTCGCGGTGATGCGGCGGCCTTTTCGGAGGTTCGCCTCGCGGTCTGCGGGGTCGCTGTCGTCGTCGGGGTCGTACGTCGCGAGCATGGAGACGGCGGTTCGGAGCGCTCCCATCGGCTCCGAATCGGATTCGGCGAGTTCGCGCACGGTGTCCATGACCCCGTCGTCCACTTTGCGCTCCTCCGACATGGATTCGCTGAAGGAGTCGAGTTCGTCACGGTTCGGCAGTTCGCCGTGCCAGAGGAGGTACAACACTTCCTCGTAACTCGCGCCGCGAGCGAGGTCCTCTATCGTATACCCGCGATAGATGAGCTTCCCCTCGTCGCCATCGATGTGGCTCAGTGCTGACTCCGCGACTACAACACCCTCTAAGCCTTTTTTAACCTCGTCTGCCATATCCCGATGATTCACGGGGTAGCCGCAAAAGGATTATCTTTCGTGGTCGTTTCCCAACGACCCGCGAACGTTTTTACGGGAGAGTGACCAAGGTCGGCGTATGGAACCCGCGAGCGGCGATGTCGAGTACGAACCTCGGAGCGTGAAGGAGGTCTTGGCGGAGATGAAGGACACGGCGGAACTCCTCATCGACCTCTCGTTCTCGGCCGTCCTCCACGGCAGCGACGACATCGCAGAGGAGGTGCTCGCGCTCGAAGGGAAAATGGACGTCCTCCAGTTACAGGCTCGAATGAGCCTGCTCATGGCGGCGCGGAGTCCGGAAGACGCGGAGGAACTCGCCCCCGTCCTCGGCGTCGTCGGTGCGGCGGAGAAAATCGCCGACGCGGCGGGCGACATCGCCAAGGTGATTTTGGAGGACATCGGCCTGCCGCAGGCGATGCGCGCGACGCTCCCCGAGGCGATAGAGACGCTCGTTCACGCCAGGATTTCCGACTCGTCGCCGCTCGCCGGACAGACCCTCGGCGCGCTGAACCTCGAAACGGAGACCGGGGTACGCGTCATCGCCATCCATCGCGGCGGCGACTGGATTCTGAATCCCGACCGGGCGACCGACCTTCGAGTCGACGACCGACTCCTCCTCCGCGGGTCGGAGGACGGCGTCGACGAAGTGTACGAGCAGGCGACCGGCCGGGAGTACCAACCACCCGACCCGCCGGAAGCGGGGGATACCGACCTCGAACGCGCGGTCGATTCCATCGTCTTGATGAAGAACATGAGCGAACTCGCGGTCGATTTGGCCTACGGGAGCGTCCTGTTCGACAGCACGGACGTGGCCGAGGAGGTGGTCGAACTCGAAGCGGAAGTGGACGCGCTTCAGTCGCGGTTCGAAGCGTGGACGCTGCAAGCGGCGGCGCACGTGGACGACCCCGTCTCCCTCCGTGGTCTCATGCACCTCGCCAACAGCACGGAGGTCATCAGCGACGCCGCGGTGGAAATCAGCGAGGGCGTCCTCCGCGGACTCGGAACCCATCCGGTCGTCGAGTACGCGGTTCAGGAGAGCGACGAGGTCATCGTCCGAATTACGGTCACGAACGGAAGCAGGTTCGACGACACGACGCTCGGCAAGGAACGGGTCGAGACGGAGACGGGAATGCGTATCATCGCGGTCCGACGGCCGCCGGACGACTGGGTCATCTCTCCCGGCCCGGAGACCGAAGTCCACGCCGGTGACGTGCTGTTGGCGAAGGGAACGCGGGCGGGTGCCGAACGGCTTCAGGAACTGTCGGGCGAGGAGCGGATGGACTGACGGGCCGGGGAGGCGACGCGGGTCAGTCGAGGTCGTTTGCGAGCCGCCGCGCCGAAACGAGCGTGAACACCGCCGTCAACAGCGCGCCGAGCGAAAACGCCAACACGAACCCGAGCGCGAGATACGCGACCGGCGTTCCCACCTGCCCCCTGACGTGACCGACGAGGACGACTCGATAGACGTAGACGAGCGCGGTGAACACGATGCTCATCGTGAAGCCGAGCGCCGCGTTCCGGCGGACGTTCAGCGCCTCGATGAGATTCGACCCCGGCGGGCGTTCGGGAATCTCTTCTTGCACGCTCGCTGGTTGGAACGGCCGAATAAAAGGTGCGTCGGTCACGCCGTGATGATGGCATCGGCTTCGATTTCGACGACCATTTCGGGGTCGATGAGGCCGCTTACTTCGACCATAGTCGTGGCGGGTCGAACGTCGCCGAAGAATTCCGCGTGTGCCTCGCCAACTGGCCCCCAGTTCCCGATATCGGTCACGAACATGCGCGTCCGAACGACGTCATCGAGGCTCGCACCCGCCTCCGTGAGCGCCGATTCGACGTTTTCGAGCGCCCGTTTCGCCTGCCGATAGGCGTCTCCCTCGCCGACGACGTTCCCCTCCTCGTCGGTGGCCGTGGTTCCCGAAACGCGAACGTCGTTTCCGATACGGACTGCACGCGAGTAGCCGACGCGTTCTTCCCATTCCGTTCCGCTCGTCACCATTTTTCGCTTCATGGAGAGTACAGGAGCTACCCATCGAAAAGCGGACCGCTCGTCCCTGCGGCGGATTTTCCGTCGGAACCGACGTGTCACTTTTCGCTCGGCAAGCGGAATACCGAACTGCTAAGGGTTTTCGGCGACGGTGTATCGATAATGACAACGCTCGGAACGGCGAGCGCGGCCCCTGGGGAGATGGACACGGGTCGCCTCCCGGTCGGTGAAACCCGTGACGGGGGCCAGTTCGGCCTCCCCGTTGCCGTTATTAACGGTGCGGACGACGGAAAGACGCTCTATATTCAGGCCGTCAGCGACGGCGACGAACTCAACGGACTCGGTGTCGTCAACCGAGTCGTCCCGAAACTCGACCCCGAGGAGATATCGGGAACGATTCTCGTCACCGGTCTCGTCAACTACCACGGCTTTCAGGTGGCGGAACACAGGAATCCCATCGACGACACGAAGATGAACCGGACGTACCCCGGCAACGAGTCGGGAACGTCCAGCGAGCGAATCGCCGCGGCGACCTTCGAGGCCGCCTCGCGGGCCGACCTCATCCTCGACCTGCATCAGGGTTCGACCAGTCGGATGATAAACGAGGCTCGCGTTCGCTGTGGGCCGCGTCACCGGCTGCACGACGAATGCCTCGAACTCGCCAAGGTGTTCGACTGTGGCTACGTCCTCGACCAGAAAGGTCCCGAGGGACAGCTCGCCCGCGCCGCACCCGACGAGGGGATTCCGACCATCGACCCGGAACTGGGCGGCTGTATCGGCTGGGACGAAGAGAGCATCCAGTACGGCGTGGACGGCGTGTTCAACGTCCTCCGGTACTACGGTTTCCTCGACGAGGACGTAACGGTAAACACGCAGATTCGATCGACCGGGTTCGACCGGTACGGCGCGCCGAGCGGCGGTATCGTTACGTTCGAAAAGGACCTCGGAGACGAGGTGTCGCCGGGTGAGACGCTGTTCACCATCTCCGACGTGTTCGGCAAACTGAAGGCCGAGGTCACCGCCGACCGGGCCGGTATCTTCTGGCGCTCCCGCCGCTTGCCGCAGGTCGCCACGGGCGAGTACGTCTGCTCGGTCGGCATCGACATCAACCGCTACTGACGCATGTTCTCCACCCTCTCCTGTCCCGCTTGCGGGAACGAGTACGCCCCCGGAGCGGACGAGCCGTGGCGATGTGACTGCGGCCATCCGCTGGATTTCACCGAGCAACCGCTTCCCGACGGCCCCGCGCCCGATTTCACCGACATCGACACGCGGGACGGCCTGTGGGCCTTCGAGGAGTTCCTCCCCGTTCGCCGCGTTGCCAGCCTCGGCGAGGGGTTCACGCCGCTCGCCGATGCGAACGGTTGGGACGCGCAGTTCAAACTCGATTGTGTCTTCCCATCGGGTAGTTTCAAGGACCGCGGTGCGACCACGACCCTCTCCCGCGCCGCCGAACTCGGCGTCGATACGGTTCTCGAAGACTCCTCGGGCAACGCGGGTGCGGCGATTGCCCAGTACGCCGCCCGTGCGGGTATCGACGCCAGAATTTACGTCCCGGCGGACGCGAAGGCGTCGAAACTGAAGGCCATCGAGTGTGCCGGTGCGACGCCCGTTCGCATCGGGGGGAGCAGACAGGACGTCACCGACGCCTGTATCGAAGCGGTCGAAAACGGTGACGGCTGGTACGCCAGCCACGCGTGGAACCCGGCCTTCTTCGCGGGGACGATGACATTTGCACTGGAACTCGCCGCCCAACGCGATTGGAACCTTCCGGACGCCGTCGTGACCCCGCTGGGCCACGGAACGCTCTTCCTCGGCGCGTACCGCGGCTTCCGCGCCCTCCTCGACGCGGGATGGACCGATTCGATGCCGCGTCTCCTCGGGGTGCAGGCCGAAGGCGTCTCCCCCATCGCGGACGAACGCCAAACCGATGACGGGAGCGACGCTGACGGCCGCGACGAGCGCAACGACGTCGCCGACGGGATTCAGATAACGCATCCCGCCCGCCGTGACGGGATTTTGGAAGCCATCGAGGCCACGGACGGCGACGCCATCGCGCTGGATGCAGGTGCGACGCAAACGGCACTCGATAAACTGCACCGAACCGGTTTCTACGTCGAACCGACGAGCGCGGTGGCCGTGGCCGGCCTGACGGAATACCGCGACCGTGGGGTTTTGGCCGGCGACACGGACGTGGTCGTTCCCCTCACCGGTAGCGGTTTGAAATCGTAGCACTTGCCGCGTACCGACCTCGTTTTACCGTTCCTCCTCTACCCTCGATTCGAATGGTCAACCGTCCGCCGAGCAACTGCCCGTACTGCGGAACCGAACTGACGACGACGGAGGTGGAGTACACGGAACGCGACTTCTGCCCGGACTGCGAGCAGGTCGTTTGGCACAACCCGGTTCCGTGCGCGGGCGTCGCCGTCGTGGACGATGCCCGTGTTCTCGTCGTCCAACGCTCCGCCGAACCGGGTCGGGGCGAGTGGACGATTCCGGGCGGTCACCTCGAACTTGGCGAGTCGCCCGCGGTCGGCGCGGCCCGTGAACTCCGAGAGGAGACGGGATTGTCCGTCGACCCGGACGACCTCTCACTCCTCGATGCGCGCTCGTTCGACCCGTTCCGCGAGAAGTACGTCGTCTCCATCGGCTACGTCGTTTCCCGCGAGCGGACCACGGGGTCCGTCGTTCCGGGTTCGGACGCCAACGACGCGGCATTCCTCTCGCCGACGGAGTTCGACCGCTCGGAACGACGGTTTCGGAACGCACAACTGGAACGCTTCGAGACCGCGTCCGAGTTTTTCGTTGCCTGATTCGCCGCGACTTACCGCTCGGGATGCGTCGGCGCGTCGAACCCGCCCCTGACGAGCGGTTTCGCGATGTGGCGGCGGGCCTCCGGCGGCACCTCGTACCATCCCCGTTCGAGTTCGCGGTCGATCCTTCGCTCGACCTTCCCGTCCGCTCGCGTCTTGCAGCGCCGACAGCGGTAGCCCTGTCCGGCCCCCGCGCTCTTCATCGAGCGACCGCAGTCGGGGCAGTTCGGCGTCGCGAGTTCCGTCGCGTCGAGCGACCGCACCGCGAACTTCTCCAGTTTCAGGGTTCCCTTCGTCACCTCACCGCAGGCCGTAATTCGGTCGCCGGGACGGAGGTTCCGAACGTGGTCGCGGAAGCGCTTCGTCGGTTCGAAGGCCGCACACGGGAGTTCGGTCCCGTCGTCCGTCATGGTGAAAAAGACGTGCCCGCCCCGTCGGGTTTCGGGGTCAGACGAGACGGTTCCGGTCACTCGGTACGCGCTATCGTTTTCGACCGCGTGAAGGTGGGCGTCTCGAAGGTGGGCGTCCGTTCCTTGATTCGTCACGAAGAGAGCGGTCCGGGCGACGGATTCGCCGTCGATTTCCGTGGCGACGCGTCGAACGGCGTCCGGGTCGTCGCCGCGAATCCCGTAGAGGATGGGACACGGCGTGTGTGGAACGCAGACCGCCTCGCCGGTTCCGCGGTCGACCGTGTCCCACACGTCGGGATAGCCCTCGTTTGCGGCCGCGAAGGCCGAGTCGAAATCCACGTCGCGGGGCGTCCCCCACCGCTCAGGTTCGCGGTAGGAGATGTGTTCGTAGGTCCAGTCCGAAAAGGCGGCGTGTGCGCCGATTGCCGCCAGCGCGCCGATTTTCCCCCGTCCGTTCTTCCATCCGGCGTGGCGATAGCCCGCGGCCTCGATTCGCGTTTCGGCCTCCTCGCGGGAGAAGAGTTCCCGAACGGCGCGTCCCGCGAAGTCGGCCACTTCCTCGGGAATCCCGTCGGGGCCGTGCGGCGCGACGACGAGGCCGGGGTTCGTCCTCGGGTCGTCGGTCTCGGCGGCAGCGGACAACTCCTCGCGTCCGACCTCGAACGCCCGCTCCGGGGCGAAATCCGTGTGAATCGCCAGCGCGGCGTTGCCGCGGGTCTTGTGCTTCACGGCGGGGTTGAGTCGGACGAGGAGCAGTCGCTCCACGCTTCCCCCGGCGTCTCGAATCCGCGCTGCGAGTCGCGCCGCGAGGTACGTCGTACACATTCCCCGGGTTCGGGAGTCGGTGTCGTCGAGACCGATGACGGTCACGTCCGGTGGTTACGGCGTGGCGAACTAACCGCTTTCGAAGAAATCCAGCGTATATGAATCTATCGCCGGTGATTTTTCCAATCGCAAGAGGGCGGCGATGTTCATCGCCAAAACGCCTTTATACTGGAATCACTTACCCGTCACCATGTCCCGGTCTGCACTGGTCGGAAACGTGACTGCGATGCTAGAGGACGCAGGGTTCGTGGTCAGCGACCGGTGTGCCATCCGACCAAAGAGCTTCGACGTGGCAGCGCGACGAGGACCAGATCTGTTGCTGTTGAAGATCCTCGGCAACATCGACGCGTTCGACGCCCAGACGGGTATCGAAATGCGACGGCTCGGTACGTATCTCGACGCGACGCCGTTGGTGCTCGGTCTCAGGACGAGGAATCAGGACCTCGAACCCGGCGTGGTGTACTTCCGCCACGGCGTTCCGGTGTTCAGCCCCGATACGGCGGTGGACCTGTTCGTCGAGGGCGTCCCGCCGCTCGTGTACGCGGCACCCGGCGGCCTGTACGTCAACATCGACGGCGACATCCTCCGCGACGAGCGCCAAGACCGAGGGTGGAGCCTCGGACAGTTGGCGTCCGAACTCGGCGTCTCCCGACGCACCGTCTCGAAGTACGAAGGCGGCATGAACGCCAGCGTCGAGGTGGCCGTCGAACTGGAAGCGCTCTTCGACCGCGAACTGACGAGTCCGGTCGAGGTGTTCGACGGTGCCGACGAGGTGACGGAGGAGGACAGGGAGGAACCGACCGCCGAACCGGACGACAAGGACATGTTCTCCACGCTCACTCGGGTCGGCCTCACGGTCCATCCCACGCAACGCGCACCGTTCAGAACGGTCAGCGAGGACGACAGCGACGACCGGATGCTGACGAGTCACTCGGCGTTCACCCGAACCGCCGAGAAGCGCGCTCGAATCATGAGTTCCATCAGCCGCGTCGCTCACACCCGCTCCGTCTACTTCGTGGACGAAGCGCGGCGTGAGACGGTCGATGGAACCGCGCTGGTCGAACGCGAGGAGATAGAGGGAATCGACGACGCGGACGAACTCCGCAAACTGATTCGAGAACGCGCGGAAGCGTAACGTCGTCAACCGCGATTTTCACGTTCGCTCTCCCGACAGCGACGGCCCTCTCATTCCGATACACCCGAAAAACTGCCCTCTCGAACGAGGTACGACCGTTATCCGGCACGAAACAAAACTCGGAACGTTCGCTGACTGCGTCGTCCGGTCGTCTACGCTCCGTACGTCTTCTCCAAGTACTCGTTGATGTCGTCGCTTTCCGGCATTCCCTCGATGCCGTGTTCTGCATCGACAAGCACCGGCACCCCAGTCTGGCCGCTGATCTCTTTCACTTCCGTTCGCTCCCCATGGCTTCGCGGGACGTAATGCGATTCGTACTCCAATCCGAGTTCGTCGAGCTTGGATTTGACTTTCGCGCAGAACGGGCAGCCCTTGAGTTCGTACAGTTCGAGGTTCGACATACCCACGCATAGGGACGAGAGAAATAAGAGTGTGCTGTTCGCGAGGAAATCCGCCGGGTTTCGAAACGCGAAGCGACGGGGAGGCTCAGACGTTCCCTTGCAGGATACCGCTCGTCCGAACGAAGAAGTAAATCACGAACGCGACGGCGAGCGCCCAGTGTCCGGGGCGGGTGTCTTCGAGTTCACCAGCGGCGAGTTTGACGATGGGGTAGGAGACGATGCCCGCGGCGATGCCGTAGGCGATGGAGTAAGTGAACGGCATGACGAGGATGGTCATCCCGGCGGGAACCGTGTTCGTCACGTCGCTCCAGTCGATATCGACCACGTTCTGGAGCATCACGACGCCGATGACCACTAACGCGATGTGGGAGGCGTACTGTGGAATCGCGGCAGCGATGGGGACGAAAGCGAGGGACAGGAGGAACAGGACACCGACGACGACCGCCGTCATGCCCGTTCGACCGCCCTCTTCGACGCCGGAGGCGGATTCGATGTACGTCGTCACCGTCGAGGTACCGAGCATGCCGCCGACGGTGGTGCCGATGGCGTCGGCCATCAGCGGTTTGTCGATATCGGGGAGGTCACCGTCTTCGTCGAGGAAGCCGCCGATTTGCCCGACGCCGACGAGCGTTCCGGCGGTGTCGAAGAAGTCCACGAAGAAGAAGGTGAACACGATGAGCGCGAACGTGAACGCCTCGACTTCCTTCAGACCGGAAACGAACGCGCCGGCGACCGGCATGATGTTGTACGTGACGGAGGCCGAATCGGGCGTGAGTGTTCCGCTGCTCACTAGGCCCAACCACTCCGCCCCGTACCCCATCGCGGTCGTTGCGATGACTCCGAGGATGATGGACCCTGGAAAACCACGGGCGTAGAGCGCGAAAGTGAGGAACAGACCTACAATCGAGACGATTGCGACTGGATTTTGGCCGACCTGTGCGAGCGCAATGATGGTACCACCATCGCCCGTGATCACACCCATCGCTTCCAGGCCGATGATTGCGAGGAACAGGCCGATACCGGTGCCAACTGCGAACTTCACGGGTTCCGGGAACAATCGAATGATGTACTCACGAGCGCCGATTGCGGTGAGTGCGATGAAAATGAGACCTTCGACCACAACCGCCGCGAGTGCGGTTTGCCACGGTACCCCGAGGACGCCGACGACGGTAAACGCAAAGAAGGCGTTCAGGCCAAGGCCGGGGGCCTGCGCGAACGGTCGATTCGCGTACAACCCCATCACGAGCGTCGCCACCGCGGCAGCGATGATGGTGACGACGGCGAGCATGGACTGCGTTTGACTTGCTGAATACCCCGACAGTTTGATCGCTTGCGCGAGAATCGACGGGTTCACGACGACGATGTAACTCATCGTCAGGAACGTCGTTATCCCCGCGATGACTTCCGTTCCGAGGTCGGTGTCGTGTTCCTCGAAACCGAAGTAGTCGGCCAACGACCCCGTCGAACCGGAGGTCCCTTGATTACTGGTGATGTCTTTGAGCCCCATGATTCACGAATGAGCATAAACGCGAATACCTACTTAACAGTTCTCATCGAATCTAGCCATCTATACGTAAACATGTATATGTCGTCGAATAGTTCGACCGTATCGGTCCAAAATTCACACGACGATGACTACTTCCGTGTGTTAACGGGCGGCTATTCGAACGATGCCAACGAGCCGACGGGTGCGTCGGTTCGTCCCTGCGCTCGTTCGATTCCCTCGTTTCCGGCCGCGATGAGCGCGAAGACGCCGCCGATGTTCGCGTCCGCGTCCTCGGCGATGTCGAGGAGGAGTTCCTGCGTCTCGCCCGAGCGGATGAGGTCGTCCACGACGAGGACGGTTTCGCCGGGCGCGATGGCCGACGCGGGAAGGTAGTAGGTGAGTTCGATGCCCGAGGCGAGTCGCTGGCGGGCCTCGATGAACTCCTCGACTGCGGTCTCTTTCGACTTCTTCGCGTAGGCACAGCGCGCGCCGAAGTAACTCGCCATCGCGGCGGCGAGGGTGATGCCGTCCGTCGCCGCGGTCAGCACCACGTCGGGCAGGTCGAAGTCGAACGTTTCGACGGCGACGGGGGCCACGAGGTCGAGGAACGACTGGTCGAAGACGACGCCGGAGTTGTCCACGTACCCTTCCGGGTCGAGGCGGGTTCGGGCCTGCAACTCTTCGGCGAGTTGTTCGCGACCGACCCCTTCCACGACCGTTTCTGCACGGTCGGGACTCGGGAGGACGTGTCCGTTCACGTAGCGGTTCAGGTCGCCCGCGGGGAGTTCGGTCACCTCGGCGAGTTCGTCGTACGTTCGAGTCTCCTTGAGCATTCGAAGGACGGAGACGGCCTGTAGTTGGAGATTGGCCTTCTCTGCTCGGTTCATACCCCTCTACTCATCATCGTGCAACCTTGAACACTTCGATGATGGATTCACCGTGTTTAGGCACACCTATGTGGGTACGACTCGTGGGCGGGTCAGTCGAGGAGGTCCGGCCGAAGTCGCTTTTCGTCCCGTTCGTCCGCTACATGACGTCGAAACTCGGCGAGTTCGAAGCCGCCCTGCTGTCGTTCCGCCCGGTCGCGCACCGAAACCGTCCCTGACTCCGTCTCGTCGCTGCCGACGATGACCATGTACGGGACGCGGTCGTCGTGGCCCGCGCGAATTTTCTTCCCAAGCGTCCAGTCCCTGTCGTCCACCTCGACGCGAAAGTCCCCGAGTTCGTCCGCGATTACCGCCGCGTAGTCCGATTCATCGTCCGTGATGGGGAGGACCCGCACCTGTTCAGGTGCCAACCAGAGCGGGAACTTCCCGGCGACGTGTTCGATGAACACGCCCATGAATCGCTCCAGCGACCCGAGGAGGGCGCGATGAATCATCACCGGGCGGTGTTCCTCGTTGTCCTCGCCGACGTAACTGATTCCGAGGAGTTCGGGTTGGACGAAGTCCAATTGGACCGTTCCGATCGTCCACTCTCGACCGATGGCGTCCTCGACGTTGATGGCGATTTTCGGCCCGTAGAACGCGCCTTCGCCCTCGGCCACGTCGTAGTCCAACCCTTCGTCGTCCAGCGCGTTCCGAAGCGCCTCGTGTGCCTCCTCCCAGCGTTCGTCGTCGCCGACGGCGTCGTCGGGTTTCGTCTCCAGTACGAGGTGGGCGTCCAAACCGAAGGCCTCGTACATGCCGTCGATGACCGACAGCGTGCGAGCGATCTCCTCACGGATTCCGTCGCGGCGGACGAAGGCGTGGCCGTCGTCCTGCGCGAACCCGCGCACCCGCAACATCCCCGAGAGTTCGCCGGACTGTTCGTTTCGATAGCACATCCCGAACTCCGAGAAACGGAGTGGCAAGTCACGATAGGACCGACGCTGATCGCCGTAGATGCTCGCGTGATTCGCACAGTTCATCGGCTTCAGACCGTATTCGTGACCGTTTTGCTCCCACGCGAACATCTCGCCTTGCTCCTTGAAGTGGTCGTAGTGGCCCGACTTCTTCCAGAGCCCCGTGTGGTTGAGTTCGGGCGTCTTCACCTCTTCGTAGCCTAATTCGTCGTTCTTCTCGCGGACGTACTCCTCCAGTTCGCGCCGAATCGCCATCCCGTTCGGGTGGAAGTTGACACACCCCGGCGAGTGGTCGGGCACCGAGAACAGGTCCATCTCACGCCCGATTTTCCGATGGTCGCGCTTTTGGGCTTCCTTCCGCCGTTCGAGGTATTCCTCCAGTTCGGAGTCGCGCTCGAACGCCGTGCCGTAAATCCGCGTGAGCATCGCCTCGTCCTCCTCGCCGCGCCAGTAGGCACCCGCGATTTCGAGGAGCGAGAGCGCACCGACTCTCCCCGTGGAATCGACGTGCGGTCCGGCACAGAGGTCTCCGAACTCCCCTTGGCGGTAGAACGTGACCGGTTCGTCGTCGGGGATGTCGTCGAGGAGTTCGAGTTTGTAGGGCTGGTCGGCGAGTCGCTCGCGTGCCTCTTCGGGAGAGACCTCCTCTCGGACGATGTCGTAGTCCTCCGCGACGATGTCCCGCATTTCGTCTTCGACGTCCGCGAGGTCCGCCTCCTCGACGTCGAGGCCGCCGAAGTCGTAGTAAAACCCCTCGTCCGTCGGCGGCCCGATGGCGAGTTCCGCGTCCGGGAACAGTCGCAGTACGGCCTGCGCGAGGACGTGTGCCGCGGAGTGCCTGAGAACGCGGACGTAATCGTTGTCATCCGGCGTGACGATTCGAAGGTCCGCGTTCGACTCGATTCGATACTCCGCGGCGACGAGTTCGCCGTCCACGATTCCGGCGAGACAGTCCTCCCCGAGTCCCGGCCCGATGTCGTAAGCGACGTTCGAGACCGAAATCGGTCCGTCGAACTCCCGTTTCGAGCCGTCGGGAAGCGATACGACTACTGCGTCGTGTGATTGTTGGTTCATGGTTGTGACTGGTGATTTTCGATTTCGATGGAGCGCCGTCCCGCTTCGACCGGCCGGTTCCGCGGATATGGACGGCTCTCCACGCGAACGTGGGCGTGACCGTCCACGCTCGGATACGCGTGGCTCTCCGGGTCGGAAACGGGCGGGAAAACGACGATGGTGGTGACTAGGTTAGCGGGCGAGAACCCGGCGTGTAAAGCAGTCACCTAGCATCGTGTTGCTCATCCGAAGATACTCGCGGAACGGTATATATCTCTTGTGCGGGTGTGGCACGGGCTGTGATGGGTTCCAGTCCGGTGCCCGTAATCCAACAACACACAGGACTGTACCAATGAGCTACAGGTAAGCCGATACCCGTCGTCGCGTTCTCCGATGACCAACGCGACCGTCTGTCTGACCTACGACTTCGACGCGGTATCGGTATGGATTCACACCTTCGGGGCCGGAGACGCGCCTACCCAACTGTCCCGCGGTGTGTACGGCGCGTGGGTCGGTGCCCCGCGCCTCCTCGACCTGCACGACAAGCATGGAATCCCGGCGACGTGGTTCGTCCCCGGACACACGATAGAGAGCTTTCCCGACCGCGTCGGAGAGGTTCACGACCGCGGTTACGACGTTCAGTGTCACGGTTGGCGGCACGTCAACCCGAGTACGTTCGACAGCAAAGAGCAAGAAAAGGACGAGTACCGACGTGCGATGACGAACATCGAGGACATCACGGGCAGTCCGCCGGTCGGTTTCCGGTCACCCGCGTGGGAGTTTTCGGCGAACACGCTCGACATTCTGGACGAATTAGGGTTCGAGTGGGATTCGAGCCAGATGGGTAACGACTTCCGGCCGTACCACCTTCGGAAAAACTGGAGTGCACCGCAGGACAAACCGTACGAAATCGGGGAGAAAAGCGACATCGTGGAGATTCCGATTTCGTGGAAACGGGCGGACTTCCCGGCGCTGATGTTCGTCTGGGAGCAGTCGATTCTGTGGGGCTTCGCCGACGAGCGCTCGGTGTTCGACCTCTGGCGGGCGCAGTTCGACTGGATGTGCGAGAACGTGGATAACGGGATTTTCACGCTGGCGATGCACCCGCAGGTGGTCGGGCAACCGCCTCGGACGACTCGATTGGAGGAGTTGATAGGCCACATGCAGGCGAAATCGGGCGTCGAGTTCGCCGACGTGAGTACGGTCGCGAACGAAATCAAGGACGGTGACCGCGATGTTTTCGAAGTGATGGAACCGTAGCTATTGGCTCGAGTTTCCACCGCCTGACGTTCCACCACCCGAGGTCCCGCCACCGGACGTTTCACCACCCGATGTTCCGCCACCCGAGGTCCCGCCACCGGACGTTTCACCACCCGAGGTTCCGCCGCCTGCGGTTTCGCCGCCGGACGTTCCGGGCTGTTGGGTTCCTTGTCCCTGACCTTCTTCTGCTTGGTTTGCTGCCGTCTGCTGTACCTCCTGTGGAGATGCACCGTTTGCTGCCGCTTGGACCCCTTGTTGCGCGCCGTTTGCCGCTGCGTTCAGGATGACGTTGACGTTGACGTTCTGGTTGGTCGCTCCCAATTTGACGGCGCCAGTCGCGCCACCCAAGGCTGCGGCTTTCACACCTTTTGCGGAGACGCCCGGATTCTGCTGGGCCGCAGTGGTGGCCCCCTGTGCGGCACCGAACGCGGCGTTAAGGATGACGTTGATGTTGACGTTCTGATTGACTGCACCCGATTGAACACATCCCTGCGCCGCGCCGGCCGCGGCGTTGAGAATGACGTTGATGTTGACGTTCTGATTGAGCGCGCCTTTCGCCGCGCCGGCCGCGGCGTTGAGAACGACGTTGATGTTGACGTTCTGGTTCACTGCCCCCTGTATGGCGCCTTGCACCGCGCCGGCCGCGGCGTTGAGAACGACGTTGATGTTGACGTTCTGGTTGATGGCTCCTTGCGCTGCACCGAGTGCGGCATTGAGGATAACGTTGATGTTGACGTTCTGGTTGACCGCTCCGGCCTGAACGCCGCCCTGTGCCGCTCCGGCCGCGGCGTTGAGAACGACGTTGATGTTGACGTTCTGGTTCACTGCCCCCTGTACGGCCCCCTGTGCTGCACCGACGACCGCGCTTTGAATGACGTTAACGTTGACGTTTTGGTTCACTGCCCCCTGTACGCCACCCTGTGCCGCGCCTGCCGCAGCGTTTTGAATGACGTTAACGTTGGCGTTCTGATTGACCGTTCCGGCTTTCACACACCCTTTTGCCGCGCCGAGAGCGGCGTTCTGTATCACGTTGACGTTCGCATTCTGGTTGGCGGACGCCCCTTTCACACACCCTTTCGCCGCGCCGGCCGCGGCGTTTTGAACGACGTTGACGTTCGCATTCTGGTTGATAGCACCTTGTGCCGCGCCTGCCGCAGCGTTCTGGATGACGTTGACGTTGACGTTCTGGTTAACCGCGCCGAGTATCGAACCTTCCGCCGCGCCTGCCGCGGCGTTCTGGATGACGTTGACGTTAACGTTCTGATTGACCTGCGTTGCCCCTTGAGTAGCTCCTTGAATCGCGGCCTGTCGCTGTGCCCCGGTCACGTTCGCACCCTGGCTTTCCGCGCTGGCAACACCCTGCTTCGCTCCTTTCAGAGCCGCCTGCTGTGCTCCATCGGGCGTCCCGCCACCTTGCTGTGTTCCGGTCGTGCTTTGAGTCGTTCCCTGCGCACCCGACGTGATCGGTTCGAGTGTCGTCGTCGGTTGTGCGAGTGCCGTCTGTGAACTCCCGGTGATGAGCAACCCGGAGAGTATCGTTCCACGCTTTAGGAAGCCACGACGGGTTCCTCGGGATTTCCTCGATTGTTTCTCTTGTGTCATTGTTTTCCTCTACGACGATTGACGAACCGACCCACGAGATTGTCTTATTTCGCCAGCGTCGCTGGCGTCGAACGTCGGCACATACCGTCTTCAATCCAGTCTACCGTTTATTCGATTTCTCACGCAGAGCGGAAACATCACCCGTTGGTACTCGGTAATACCGTTCGCTATCTTCGCCATCCGACCCGGTATACTGCGTTATTCTTGGTTAGGCAGCGATGAACTCCCGATGAGAACGGGAACAGCGTGGTAAGTCCGAACCTCAATACCCCCTCCCTCCGTCGCCGCATGTAATAGGGGTGTTTTGAGAGGTTGGCTATAACCGTTTTTCCGACGGAAACCGACCATTCATCCATGGCGAAGTACGTTGCACTCGTCGACATCCGAACGAGCGTCCAAAACGCCCAAGAACTCGTCTCGACGTGGGGCGACATCCGTCTGGAATTCGAGGAGTTCGGCGTCGAACTCGACGGAAGCTTTGCCGTGCTCGGAGAGTACGACTTCCTCCTCATCTTCGAGGCTCCGGACCGCGACACCGCGTTCAAAGCGGGCCTCGCGGTCGAAAGCCACGGGATGGACATCCAGACGATGGAGATAATCCCGATGGACGACTTCGCGGAACTGGTCGAAGACTGAGGCGAAAATGACAAACTCGACATATTTTATTCCCGAGCGGAAAAGCCTATTCTTCACCGATTCGTTCGTTCAACCATGAACGAGTCGTCCGAAGTCACCTTCGCGTTCGACGACGCCGAACTGCTCCCCGCGATCGCACAGGACGCCGACACTGGGGACGTACTCATGCTGGCCTACGTCTCGCCGGAAGCGGTCGAAAAGACCATCGAAACCGGGTTCGCACACTACTACTCCCGGAGCCGGGACGAACTCTGGAAGAAGGGCGGAACCAGCGGGAACGTCCAGCGAATCGAGGAGGTCCGCGTCGATTGCGACGCGGACACCCTCCTCTACCGCGTCGAACAGGAAGGCGGTGCCTGCCACGTGGGCTACGAGTCGTGTTTCTACCGAACCGTCGAATCGGTACAGCGTGACGAAGAGTCGACCGAAACCGCCGTCACCGCCGAGACGGAAATCGTCGGCGAACCGGTGTTCGACCCCGACGAGACCTATGAGTGATCCGCTTTCCGAACTCCGCGACGCCGACGAGGAGTGTCGAGAGGCGAACGCCGCGGTCGCCGAGTACGGCGAGGAGTCCATCCGCGCCGTCTCCGATGCCTACGACCGCGCGACCCGTCTGTTCGACCGCTACGAACATCGCGCGACGGGGACCGGCGACTTCGAGGCGTTCGTCCAGTTCCAAGGGCAGTTCGCCGACCTCGTGGAGAACCTGCCCGACGACCTGCCCGAACGCGAGGCGTTCGAACGCGCGGAAGCCGCCATCGACAAACGTCGATTGAGCGAGCGCGATTTCGAGAAGGGTCGAAGCGCCCTTTCCCCCGCCGAGGAAATCCTTTCCCTCTCCGAGGAACGCAACGAGGCTCGAAAGCGCTACCGTGACGCTCGGCACACCGTCTCACGACGGGTGACGGAACTGGAGGAGCGAATCGGCCATCTCGAACGACTGCGGGAACTCGGCGACGCGGACTTGGACGCCCCGACGGAACTGCTTCGGGAACCCATCGACGCCGCCAACGACGCCATAACGGACGCCTTCGAGTCGTTCACCCACGACGCGAACGCCCGCGAACTGATGGGATTCCTCGCCGCGACCGAACACTATCCCCTCATCGAGTTTCAGCCACCGCCCGACGAACTCCGTGCGTACCTCCTCGACAGCGACGCCGGGGAGCTCACCCTTCCCGAACTGCTCGAATACGCCCACTACTCCCGGTCGAAGCTCGACCACTACGTCACCGACCCGGGGGCACTGAAGCGTGCCGTCGCCACGAACGAGACGTACCTCGACCGTCTCGGACCCGAACCGCTCACCATCGACTGGCCGCCCGCCGCCGCGAACGAACTCCGCTGGTGGTGTGAGGAGGCGATACGGGTCGCCGACCGGTTCGCTCCCCCGGAGACCATCGCACAACTCCGCGAGGTGGAACAACGCACCCGCGACGACGAGTTCGAACGCCTCCGAACCGCCGCCGAGGCGCGTTCCGAACTCACCGACGACGAACGCGAGCGACTCGCTCGCGGCGACGTAACCGACGAACTCGAACGGGTGCGGGACAGAAAGGACACGCTGACGGACGCGCTCGATACGTATCCGCGGCGTAGGTGAACGAAACAGCTCGGGTCGAAAATCGGAAATCGCTCGGACGAATCGAGAACCGCTCAGACGTTCGCTTTGGCCGCGCGAAGCGCGTCTTCCATCTCCTCCGCGAGTTCCTCGGCGCGGTGTCGTTCTCGCGCCTCGGAGTAGATTCGAACCATCGGTTCCGTCCCGCTCGGACGGGCGAGAACCCACGCGTCGCCGTAGTCCAACCGGTAGCCGTCGCGGGTGTTGAGTTCGGCGTTCGACGCCGCCGCCGCTCCCTCGGCGGCGGCGAGGAGCGCGTCCTGTTCCGCGTCCGTCGTGTAAGAGATGTTCGTCCGAACGTTCTGATAGCCGTTGTACGGTTCGACGATGGCGCTGGCGCGCTCGTCGACCAGCAGTTCGAGGAACTTTGCGGCGGTGTACGCGCCGTCACGGCTCAATCGGTAGTTCGGGAAGAAGACGCCGCCGTTGCCCTCCCCTGCGACGGGGACGGACACGTCTTGGTCCTCTAATTCCCTGATTCGGGTGATGATGTTGGTGCTGCCGATGGGCGTCAGTTCGAGCTGTGCGCCCGTCTCGTGTGCGACATCGACGAGGCGCTGAGAGACGTTGACGGCGGAGACGACGGCGTCGCCGGGTTCGAGCTGTGCGGCCGCGAGCGCGGCGAGCGTGGCGTCCCCCTCGATGTACTCGCCGGTTTCGTCGTAGAAGATGGCGCGGTCGGCGTCGCCGTCGTGGGCGATACCCACGTCAGCGCCGCTGGCTTCGACCAATCGGCCGAGGTCACGGAGGTTTCCGGGGACGGGTTCGGGGTCACGACCGGGGAAGTGGCCGTCGGGTTGGCTGTTCGCTGTGACGACGGTACAGCCGAGTTTGCGGAAGAATTCGGGTGAGGTGAGCGACCCGGCACCGTGTCCGGGGTCGAGCGCGACGGTGAGGTTCGCGTCGGCGATTCGGTCCGCGTCGATGGAATCGAGCAGTTGGGAGACGTACCGCTCGCGGGAGTCCTCGATGACGTGGCTGTGGCCCGTCTCGCTCCAGCGGACCTCCTCGAACTTCTCGGTGAGGAACTTCTCCTCGACCCGTTCGAGGCTGCCGACGGCCAGTTCGATGCCGTCGTCGCCGATGAGTTTCACGCCGTTGTACTCCGGCGGGTTGTGCGAGGCGGTTATCATCAGCGCCGGAACGCCCTCGGTTTCGGCGTACGCCTGTGCACCGGGGGTCGGAACGACGCCGAGACGGTCCACGTTCGCGCCGACGCTGGCCAACCCGCTGGCGGCCGCATCCGCGAGCATATCCCCCGTGGCTCGTGTATCCCGTGCCAGTGCGACCCGGTCGGTTCGCCAGACCGTCCCCGCCGCTTTCGCGATTTTGAGCACGAACTCCGGGGTCAGTTCGTCGTTGGCGACCCCTCTCGTTCCGCTCGACCCGAACACCTTCATGTGGGGGCGTGGGGTTTCTGTCTTCAAAGAGATTCCGAATACGGGTGCTACTCCGCCTCAGCGCGCCCTCCGGTGGCGGATTTTATCGGCGCTTCCCATCCGTGAACGGCGAGCGAACCGACGACGAGAACCCCGCCCGCAACCGCTAACGCGGTGAGCGGCGAGGTGGCGTCCGAAAGCAGGCCGCTCCCGAGTTGGAAAGGGATGACCGTCAGGGAACCGACCATCGCGAGCGCGGACAGAACCGTGGCCCGGCCGAGCGTGTCGATGCGGTCGTTGACGTACTGTGATGCGAGCGAGCGGGACGTCTCCGCGATACCACGCGCGAACAGGAACGCCGGAATCGCCAGCGCCGGGACGAAACGAAGCGTGACGAGACCGAGTCCGACGACGAACGGAATCACGAGGAACCACGTCTTGAGACCGATTCGCTCCCGAATCGCGCCGGTGTAGTAGCTCAGCCCCGCCGAGAGGAGGCTGATGGCAGCGTAAAACCAACCGAGAAGCGGTTCGACGCTCCCTTTCGGAACCCCGACTCCCGGAAGGACCGTCTCCAACACCGGTTGGACGTACATGAACACGAGGTAGGACACCGCCGAGAACAGGACGAAGTAGTAGACGACGAACGCCCTGAGTCGCGGGTGTGAAAGCGTCCCCCGAATCACGCCGACCGCTTCTCGTACGCCGAGTTCGTCGGACTCGCTCTCCTCGTAACTCGCCGGTTCGTCCATCCCGAGGAGAACCGGAACACCGACCCCCGTTATCCCTGCAGCGACTAAAAACGGATAGGCGAGGTCGATGTCCCCGAGATAGCCGCCGATGACGGACCCGACGACGCCGACGAGCAGGGCGACGGCCTGTCCGCGTCCGCGGACGGAGGCGAACCTATCCTCCGACAAATCGTCGGTGAGGGTGTCGTAGAGCCACGCGTCGCTGCTCCCCGAACGGAACGTGTAGCCGAACGACCAGCAGGCGTACAGCACCGCGAGTTGCGCGAAATCCTCCGCGAAGCCGATGCCGACGAGCGTCAGCGTGATGATGGCCGTCCCGATGAGCAGGCTGTTCCGGCGGCCGACCCGGTCGCCGATATACCCCGTCGGAATCTCCGAGACGAGGGTCGTGACGTTGTAAATCCCTTCGAGGACGGCGATTCCGGTGTAATCCAAGCCGAGCGAGAGGAAGTAGAGATACATTATCGGCCGGTAGAACTCCACCGCCTTCGTGGACTTGTAGGCGTAGTAGAGACCGATGTTCCGGTTCGACTGCCACATACCTAATCGACCGTGCGACAGCACCGAGTTCCTTCTGCGCACTCGATTGCACATGGAAATCTGACATCTTTCGCGGGGGTTTTACCGACCGTTACCGAACGCCCCGGCATGGAGGACGAGCGACCCGACCCGGCCGACGCGCTCGCCGCGATCGGCAACGAGCGCCGCGTCTCGATTCTCTACGAACTCCAAGGGGCGTTCCGCGACGGCCACTCCTCGCTTTCCTACGCCGACCTCAAACAGCGGGTCGGACTCCGTGACAGCGGCAACTTCAACTACCACCTTCAGCGTCTCGTCGGGCAGTTCGTCAGAAAATCATCGGAGGGCTACGCGCTCACCTACGCGGGACGCAAGGTGGCGAGCGCGCTGACCGCGGGCGTGTTCACCGACCAGGCCGACGGGACGACCCTCGATGCACCCGGAGCGTGCTACGAATGTGGCGACACGGCGCTTTTCGCCCGTTACGAGGAAGAACGCGTTCACATCGCCTGTGGGTCCTGTGGCGAGGAACTCCTGCACAACCCCTTCCCGCCAGCGCCGACGACCCGCCGCGATGACCTCCTCGACGCCTTCGAGGCGTGGACCCGTCGGTGGAACGCTCTCGCGGCCGCCGGCACCTGCCCGGAATGCGGTTCTCGGATGACCGGCAGTCTCACCGACTATCGACCCGAACTCGGCACTGGAAACGTCCCGTACAGGCTCCGCGTTTCCTGTGCGGAGTGCTGGGCGATGGCGAATCTCCCGGTCGGATGTCTCGTCCGCGACCATCCGCGAGTCGTCGGGTTTCACGCGGAACGCGGCGTCTCGCTCGAAGACCGCTACCTCTGGAACCTCGACTGGGCGCTTCACCGCGACTACTTGACCGTTCTCGATGAGAACCCGCCTCGCCTTCGCCTGGAAATCCCTCTCGGCGACGAACTTCGATTGACGTTCGACGACGAGGGTACCGTCGTTTCGATAGTCGTGGAAGACTGAGACACTCGTGAAACTACCGCCGGACGGCGTTTGCTAGTTTGCGGACAAAACCTGTTTACGGTATGCTGTCATCCCACACAGTGGCGCAAAATACCAATGATTCAACTCATCGACATCGAGGTCGAACACACCATCGAGGAGTACGCCACCGACACGGTTCTCCGCGATTCGGTCCGCGCGATGCAGAACGCGGTCACGGACGACGTGGCGGCGCTCGACGGGCGCACCGTCTGGATGGTGAATTCGACCGCAAGCGGTGGTGGTGTTGCCGAGATGATGCCGAAACTCGTCGGTCTCCTCCGCGCGCTCGGTGTCGAGACGGAGTGGGCGGTCATCGACGTGGACGAACCGGTGTTCTTCGAGTTCACGAAGGAAATCCACAACCTCCTGCACGGTGCGGGCGACCCTGAACTCGTGGACCACGAGCGATCGATTTACGAGGCGACGAGTCGGTCGGTCGCTGACGAACTCGAAGAGCGAATCGACCCCGAAGACGTCCTCGTCGTCCACGACCCGCAACCGCTCGCGGCGGGTGCGATGGTCGCCGACGGACTCGACGTTCCCGCCGTCTGGCGGTGCCACATCGGTTCCGAGGAGCGCTCTGAAAAGTCCCGAACCGCGTGGGAGTTCCTCCGTCCGTGGATAACCGACTACGACCGGACGGTGTTCACGCTCCCCGCGTACGTTCCCGCGTTTCTGGAAACCGAGGCCGACATCATCCCGCCAGCAATCGACCCGTTCAGCGCGAAGAACCGCCGTCTCAAGCCACAGGAGGCCGCGACGATTCTGGCACGGGCGGACCTCATCGACACCGACCACCCCGTCGAGCGGTTCGACCAACCGGCGCGACGGTTACAGGCCGACGGCACGTTCGCCAGCGCGACGGACCCGGGGGATATCGGGTTGCTCTTTCGACCCACCATTTGCCAGATTTCACGCTGGGACAGTCTCAAGGGGTTCGTCCCGCTGTTGCGCGGGTTCGCGGAACTGAAACGCGACGCCCGGTCGGCGGTCGATGCGAGCGCCGTCACGAACGGCGGCGACGACCCGGTCGAAGCGGGTCGCTCCGACGCCCACCGCCAGCGAATCGACGATGCCCGACTCCTCCTCGTCGGTCCCGACCCCTCCTCGGTGGCGGACGACCCGGAAGGTCGGGAGGCGCTCGAAAACTTGGAGGAGGAATGGCTCGCACTCGACCCCGAGGTCAGGTCCGACATCGCCGTCGTCGTCATGCCGCCGGACCAGCACGACAGCGCCCTCGTCATCAACGCCCTCCAGCGGTGTTCCTCGGTCGTCGCCCAGAACTCGCTTCAGGAGGGCTTCGGCCTCACGGTGACGGAAGCGATGTGGAAGCGGGCCGTTCTGATGGGTTCCGACACTGGCGGCATCGGCGCACAGATCACCGACGGCAAGAACGGACGGTTGGTTCCGGATTCCGGCGACCCGGCGTCAGTCGCACACACGTTAGACGACGTACTCGGGTCGCCGGGGCGATGGGACGACTGGTCGTACAACGCCCAGCGCCACGTCACGGACAACTATCTGGTCTTCGAGCAGGTGACGCGGTGGCTGGACACGCTCGGTGATGTCGTCGCTTAGGGGATGAATACCACAGGTGACTGTTGGGTCACCCATATCGAACTGCTGTTACGGGGTCGATTCGACCGAACTCATTGCCCACAACGACTATTCCGTACCTCGAAGTACCCCTTCATCCATGTCCGAAAAGACGCTTCACGAAGCGAAGGTGTCGCGAGACGAAGCGGCGGACCTCCTCGAAGGTATCGCGGAACAACTTCGCGGCGAGGGCGATGCCGACGTCGACGTCGGAAACAAGACGGTCACGCTCTCTCCGCGGAAACAAATCGGCTACGAAATCGGTATCCGCGAGTCGTCTTCCGTACTCCGTGGGGACCGCGAGACGGTTTCCATCAAATTCGATTGGAAACCGAAATAATCCCGATTTTCCGATTTTGCGACCGGTTTCGAGTGCAGAACCAACCGCTCACGGTGTTTCGTTCGTAAAAAGGTCCAGGTGCGAGAATCGAACCCGCGTCCCAGCCTCCACAAGGCTGGAGGATAGTCCACTACCCCAACCCGGACACGCATCTCTTGGTAATCGGGAGAGATTAAAATACGTTTCGGAAAGGAACGTCGCGTATGGTGGTTTCTCCCGTGTGACTCCTCCTCACTCCGTTTCGGTCGTCGGGTTTTCCAGTCGAAGCCGACGGGTTCGGTGGCCGTCGAACCACGGGCCGGGTTCGGACTCCTCGAATCCGGCGCGTTCGGCGACGGAAACGGTGTCGGATTCCGATTCCGGAAGCAGTATCTCGACCGGCATCGTCTCCTTTTCGGCGAAGCGAATCGGTTCCTCGAGGAGTTGTTCACGGGCCGTTTCCGTGCCGAAGAGGTGGGTCACGTGTACCGTCTCCTCGTCGGCTTCGAAGCCGACGAAGCCGTCGATGTCTCCCTCCGTATCCGCCACGCGGACCGTCCGGTCGTGAACCACGTCGGCCATCACCTCGGTCGGTACGTCGGCGAGCGCCGCGAGACGTCCCCCGTCCGCTTCCACCGCATCTCGGACGTTCATGATGGATAGTTTCCGTCCCGAGCATTAAACCCTTCAGCCGAACACCCACATCGCCAGTCCGAACGACACCGGTCGCTGGTCGAACGGTACCGTTGCCGACGCATCGTCGTGACCGGTTACTTCGGTTCCGACGCTACCCGTCAGTGCGGAAATCGACCTCCTCGAAAAAATCGCGATTCGCTCGTGCAGGCGGACTCTCTACTCGTCGTCTTTACCGTGCCTGCCGTCTTTGCCGTGCTTCGGTTTGCAACGGTCGTCGTCATCGTCGTGTCCACCGTGGTGCCCGTCACCGCCGTGATGTCCGCGCTTCTTCTTCAGGTCGACGTCTAATTCGATATCGTACCAGACGCCGATGACCGAGTCCCGCGACACAGCGGTCACGTCGCCTTTGAAACAGACGTTCAGCTTCGAGGCCTTGTAGACCTGACTTCGGAGTTCGCCGTCAGGATACTCCTCGCTGTGAACGTTCACGTAGACGTTCCCGGCACGGATTTCGTGGAGCAGGTCCGCTATCGACTCGCCTTCGAGCGGCCCGACGAGGTCGGACGCTTGAATCGACCCTACCGATGAAACGTGGTTCATGACGGAGCGCTGCTCTGCATCGACGTCTTCGCCGATCAGCGACGCCACGACAGGCCCGTTTTCACCTTTCTCGCCCAAGTGCAGGTGTGCGGCCGTAATCTGGGACGTCGCGTTTATCGCCAGCAGTGCGAAGTCGAGTCGCTTCTTGTCCGTCGTCGACCGGAACGCCGCGACACCTTCGCCGTGGCTCTTGTTCGGCGGCACTTCCTTTCGCCCGCTGAGCGTGCTGGTACTGTAGAGTTTCCCTTCGAGCGCTATCTGCGGATAGTTCTTTCCTTTGCCCCCTTTCGAACCTTTACCCCCCATCGGCACATCGTTACCGTTCATCATCGCACTCCCGGAACTGATTCCGGACAGTGCGGTGAGACCAGTGCCGAGCAACTGCATCGTACGTCGTTTTCGTTGATCAACCATTTGTGATCCGTCTATGCGTTATCCCTGTTGTATATTTGTTATATACATCCTGAACGTTATAATATCGCACTCGAACACAGTAATACGCGCCCTGATTTCCGTACTATTCGGTTACTGGGTCCGAGAGAAATCGGGTCCTTCTCCGGATGACCCTGTTTCCGACTTCGACCTTCGTTCCGCCGGGAGTAGCTTCATCTCGCTCGGATGCTAACGAACGACCATGAGCGACGTATCCGGGTCCGACGACCGGAGACTGTGCGATTTCTGTCGTCTGCCGTGTCCCGAGGAGGCCGTGCAACTCGCCTACGGCGATACGACCTACGAGTTCTGTTCGAAAACGTGCCGTGACGAGATGCAAACGAGCGACCGCGTGTTCACGACATATCACGGGTTTCGGCAGATAAGCACGGGCGTCTCGGCGCTCGACGACCACCTACCGGAAGGGTTGCCACGCAATTCGTTCGTCCTGCTGTCCGGCGAGGGCGGAACCCGTGACAACGCCATCGAGACGGAACTCGTCTGGCGGACGCTCCGGCGCGGCGAACCGGCCGTCGTCGTCAGCCTCACGGAACCCCCTATCTCCGTTATCGAGCAGTTCCTCTCGCTCGAATGGAACGTCCTGCCGTACCTCGAAGCCGGTCTGTTACACGTCCTCGACTGTTTCACCTACCGCGTCAACGACCGGGACCGGATGTTCACCCGAATGGACGAGTGGAACCAGTACCTCCACCGCGTCACCGCGTCCGCGACGACGACGGTCCGTGACCCCGGCGACACGAGCGA
This sequence comes from Haladaptatus sp. HS23, assembly GCF_056892285.1. Taxonomy (NCBI): domain Archaea; kingdom Methanobacteriati; phylum Methanobacteriota; class Halobacteria; order Halobacteriales; family Haladaptataceae; genus Haladaptatus; species Haladaptatus sp. HS23. The sequence goes on from NZ_JBXGLH010000001.1 coordinate 1,063,557, forward strand.
ACTCCAGAACAAACTGGACAACTGTCTCGAATCCCTTTCGATGAGCGATACGGGTATCGTCGTTATCGACTCGCTGATCGAGTTCGGAACGCTCGTCCAACCCGTTCAGGCGTACGATTTCGTCAAGGACGTTCGAGCGGACGTTTGCAAAGGTCGCTTCGTCCCCGTCTTCGCCGGAGCCACTCTCTCCGGGGAGGAGAACACCTTTCCACACGACATGGGTTACGTCATCGACGGTCTCATCGACCTCCAATTGGACGGGTCGCTGGTCGAGGACGTACTCATCAAACGCGTTCGAATCCGGAAGATGAACGGCGTCCTCACGATACCCGAGTGGGTCGCCTACGAGTACACCGGCGGGGACGGACTGGTCACGTTCGACCCGATAGAGGAACTCGAAAAAGCGGGAGAGTACGTCGGTGACTCCCCCGACCCCGAGTCGGACGGGGATAAGTAATCGCAACTATTTCGCGGTCGTTTCGCGGCCCTCTCGTCGGCGTGCGTGACCGCTTTTGGGAATCGGGGACATGAAGTCTTACTGGGACCCTTCGAACACGGTGTATCCGACCACTTCGGTGGTGTGTGCCGTTTCCTCGTCTCCGCTCTGCTCCTCCTCGACCTTGACATCGACGCCGGTCCCCGTCAGGTTCCGGTATCGGAGGTTCGCCAAATCCGGCCCGTCGTACGTTTGCATGTCCGCGATGAACTGCGGGTCGTCGTACTCCTGATTGAACTCGATACGGTACCACTTGTCCGACACCTCCGCGGCCGCTCGGTTCACTTCGAACGCGTGGCCGCCTATCTGCCCAGTCTGTTCCGCGAGCGCGATATAGCCGACCGTCTCCGTCGTGTGAGAATCGAGCCCGGTTTCCTCCTGTACCCGGACATCGAACGAACCGGACGAGACGTTCCGTACCCGCGTGACGATAGGGTCACTCCCGTTGAACGTCTGTGACTTCGTGAACACGACGGGTCTCGTGTTGAAGAACCCCCCGAACGAAACGGTACTGAAGCTATCGTCGGTGGACACGGTTCCCGCCTTCACCGGGTAGGAACTCCCGTTGTCCAGTTCTATCTCCTGTTGGGTCGGTCGCATCGCGAGCATATGGACCGTCTCCGTCGCGTGCGAACCGCCCAAGTACAGCCACTCTTCAAGTTTGTACTCGAAACTGCCACTCCCCACGTTCTGAAGTCGGGTGTGACACGGTTCGCCGCCGTTGTACGAGAGCGGTTTCGTGACGACGACCAAGGACTGTGAAACCCCCGTCTGGGCTTCCGTCCACGTATCCCTGTCCGGTTGATTGGTGGAGAGCGTCTTCGTCACGAGTGACACTCCGGGTACGTACGGCTGTCCGTCTACCGTCCACGTCGCCGGACCGCTTCCGCTCGTGGATTCGATTCCGCCCGTCACGTAGAACACGTACTCCTCCCCGGCCGGTATCGTTCCGTTGGCTCGCGTCGAGTTCGGGACGCGCCGTGCCGACAACGGACTCGCCCATCCCATGTTCACCGTCGCGCCGTCGTCCCCTCCGGGGAGGACGAACTCGCCGCCTCTGATGTCGAAGGTCGACGACGAACCGTTGCCCGTGTTATCGATGCGAACGACCTGCGCCGACTGCATCGGTACCTTCCCGACCGGTGGTGGACTCGGAAGCGCCGGGTTCGTAACCGGTGGGGTCGGATTCCTGCCGATGGTCATCCTGTCGCGTACGTACGAGGAGTTCGTCGCCGGTCCGGTGCCGCCGATGGTGCCGGACACCGTCTCCCACGAATCCGGCTCTAAGCCGATGAAAATACCGTACTCCGAACTGTGGTCGTTGCGAACGTCGACGTTTCGGAGACGGAGGGATTTGAGGTTCACCGGGGTCCCATCGTTCATCTCTCCCGCGTAGGTGTAGATGGCGTCGTGATTCTTGGTCGAGTTGTAGCTGATACGGACGTTCGAAAGAATCATTCGCTCGGCCGGTATCGGTGCCGTAATCGCCCCACCGCAACTCGACGACTGATAGCGGTGATAGAAGTCGCTGTTGGCGACGGTGAGCGTTCCGTCGTAGCTATCTACTCCGGCGTCCCGATTCGCCGGCACGTTCGCTTCGCTGTTCACGCCGCGTTGCAACGACCCGTTCGACCACGCTTGGCGCGGATGCTCGGCGTTCTTTATCGAGACGGTGTTGTTCACCTCGGAGTTTCCGCCGAGACGCATGCCGTTTTGCGTGTTACGCAAAAAGCAGTTGTAGATTTTCATCCGTCCCAACGGCTTTTTGCCGTATATCGTGTTCTCCGCCCAGTGTTCGAACCAACAGCGGTTGAACAGTAGCTCCCCGCTTCCCGATTCGACCAGCACCGCCCGCCGGTTGCTGGCTTCGCCCGGGTCACACGCCCCTTCGTGGAAGTAACAGTCCTGTATGAGTCCTCGCGTCCCGGCCGCCGCCGACAATCGGAAGTACGTGCGTGCATCGCCCGAATCGTTCGACCCGACGTTCGTGTCGGTGGCCGCACGAACCTTTCCGCGGGTGATGAGCCGCCTGAGCTCCCAATCTCCCGACCTGTCGTCCATCTTTACGTACGGCGGTACCGCGACGTTCCGCATGTCGAGTTCGAACCCGTCGAGCACGAATCCCCGAGAGGCGACGCCAATCCACTGGACGCTGTCTCCGGACTGTCCGGGGACGAGACGTGCCCCGTTGGGAGCGATGAGTTCGAGGTTGTTCGTTCCCGACGGAACGGTGAGGTCGTTGAGCTTGTACGTTCCCGACGGGAAGACGATGGTCGTGTCGCTCCCCACAAGCGAGTCGAGAACGGAATCGATGGCCGTGTTTCCGTTCTTGTCGGCACCCTCGTTGACGATGTTGTAGGTCGGCATTCAGTTTTCTCCCGATGACTCCTGTTCGGTGGACGCCGGCTGAGTGGTAGTCCACTTAGTCTCCGCTGTGTCGTCCGCTCGTCCGCTCTCGATTCTGATTTCCCCATGTCGCATGGTTCGTACAAATGTCTAATCGAATATTGTTATGGACTGCCTGAAGATAGAATATTGAATCCAGGCACGTCATAACAATAGGAAACAACCTTGTTTTTTGTTCCGTAACAGATGTTTGGAGAATCAACCGACCCAAACGGCACTGACCGTCGGACGTTTCTGAAAACCGTCGGCATCACGATGGGCATCGCAAGCTACGGAAGCTCCGGTTCCGTAGCCGCCGACCCCGAGGTCGGGGACCCCGATGAGTGGAGCGGTCCACGGTCCGGTCCGGGACGAACGGGGACGGCCGAGGATAGCGGTCCGACGCCGTTCCCAACCCTCGACTGGAGGATGGACTTGGATGGAACTATGTATCACGCCGAGCCCCTCGTCGCCGACAACGTGTTGTACCTCACCGTCACGACGAACAACACCCCCGGCGAACGCGACGGCTATCTCGGCGCGTACGACATCGAAACCGGCGACAGACGGTGGAAACGTACCGACTTTTCGAGTCCGAAAACCCCGACGACGGACGGCGATACCCTCTACTTCCCGACGCAGACCGCCGAAACCGAAGACCCCGACGACGGTTTCTACGCCCTCGATGCGGATTCCGGCGAGACGATATGGGCGCGGCGCGACCACAGTCGGTGGTCCCGTCCGATTCTGATAGGCGACCGGGTGTTCACCGCGAACGATGACGACGTCTACGCGCTCGACGCCGAGAGCGGCGATACCCTATGGCAAACCGTGGACGCTACGGGACTCGAAGACGAGGTCGGAACGACGCTGAGCTACGCCGATGGGTCCATCTTTACGAGCAGCGGAATCGCGCTGAACGCGGACGACGGTTCGAAACGGTGGGAAGTCTCGCCCGACGACACGACCCTCGGCAATCCCGCGACCAACGGCGGGATGGTGTTTTTCACCCAGACGGACTTCATCGAGGGCGACGACATGCGGGTCACGATAGAGGCTCGGTCCCCGGATACTGGCGACTTAGAGTGGGACTACGAGTCCGACGCGAGCAACCGATGGGACGGGCGAACCGCCGTCACCGACGACCACCTGCTGCTCGTGGATTTGAACGGGGCATCCACGGTGCAGGCGCTCGACGCTGAAACCGGGGAGACGGCGTGGGGAACCACCTTCCCTGGACAGTTCTTCGGTAGCCCCGTGGTCGACGAACGGATGATTTACGTCGGTGGACAGTACGTTCCGGAGTCGGACCCGTCGGCCGGTCGGGGATTGGTTCACGCCATCGATAACACGACCGGCGAGCACCAGTGGTCGTATCTCCTCGACAGCGAAGGTCTTCAAACGTCGCCCGAAGACGCCCCGGCGGCCGGCGTCCCCGTGGTCAGCGACGGAAAACTGTACACCGCGACCTACCCGGCCGGCGCGACGCTGGATTACGAGTACACCTCCTACTCGAACTTCTTCGTGCTCGGGTCGTGCGACCAGCAACCGGACGGCGACGAGGCCCTCCCGCCGGACGAACCGGACGACGGAGAGGGGGTCCCGCCACTCGACGTGTGTATCGAGGCCGTCTCGGACCTCGATTTGGATTCCCTCGACGCCGGGGACATCGTCCGACTCGCCGCTTCCTGTTCGACCGGGCGAGAACTGGAGTTTGCGTGGGACGTCGACGGCGACGGCGAGTACGAGGAGTCCGGGTCGCTCGTTTCGGTCACCGTCCCGACGCGCGGGTCGCTGACCGTCGAACTCGAAGTCACGGACGAAAGCGGTGACACCGAGACGGCGAGCGTCCGTCTGTCTCCGAACTGACCCGACCTCGGGGACGCTCTTTTTCGAATACTGTCAGACGAGTAACTGGCAGATATCCTTGACATGCAAGCAGTTATCTGGCCGCCGTTGCAATGGCCCCCCATGAATTACCGACCACGGACGGTGGTTCGGTGCGCGTAGTCGCCAAGTTCGGAGGCACCAGCCTCGGAAGCGGTGACCGCATCAACCGTGCCGCAGATTCCGTCGCCGCCGCAGTCGACGCAGGACACGAAATCGCCGTCGTTGCCAGTGCAATGGGCAACACTACCGACGAACTCCTCGACGATATTCACTTCGACGCGGACGAACCTGACCGCGCCGAAATCGTCAGCATGGGCGAGCGCACGAGCGTCCGTATGCTCAAGGCCGCCCTGTCCGCGCGCGGCGTGGACGCGGTGTTCCTCGAACCCGGGGGCGAACAGTGGCCCGTCATCACCGACAAACGCGGGGAAGTCAACGTCGAGGCGACGAAGGAACGCGCCACCGAACTCGCATCGGAACTGGACGGTACCGTGCCGGTTATCACCGGGTTCCTCGCCGAGAACGAGGAGGGAGACGTGACGACGCTCGGACGCGGCGGCAGCGACACGACGGCCGTGATGCTCGGCACCTACATGGACGCCGACGAAGTCGTCATCGTCACCGACGTCGAGGGCGTCATGACCGGCGACCCGAGCGTCGTGGAAGGCGCTCGAAACGTCGGCGAAATCACGGTGGACGAACTGCGAAACCTCTCGTTCCGTGGCGCGGAAGTCGTCGCACCGTCGGCGCTCTCGTACAAGGACGACGACCTGCACGTTCGCGTGGTTCACTACCAGCACGGCGACCTGCTCGCTGGCGGGACGAACGTCACCGGACAGTTCGAAAACCTCATCGACATGCGCGAGTCGCCGCTCTCCTGTATGACCTTGGCGGGACGCGCGATTCGAAACCGTCCCGGCATCCTCGCCGACCTCTCCACCGCACTCGGTGCCGGCAACATCAACATCGACGCGGTGGCGAGCGGTATGGACAGTATCACGTTCTACGTGGATAGGGAGGAGGCGGAACGCGCCGAAAACATCCTCCATCAGGAAGTCATCGACGAGGAGTCGCTCTCCAGCGTCACGGTCGATGACCCCATCGCCGTGATTCGGGTGACGGGCGGCGAACTCCCCAACGAACCCGGCATCATCCACGAACTCGTCGCTCCCGTCGCGGAATCGCATATCAACATCCACGACCTCATCACCAGCGCGACCAGCGTCGCCCTGTTCGTGGACTGGGACGACAAGGAACAGACCCTCGAAATCCTCCAGAATCACTTCCAGCAGTAGCGACCGACGGCCGTCGTCGACCCCTCGGTCACGGCGACCGCTGTCGATCTCTCGGTCACGCCTATCGTTGTCGGGTGGTGGTCTGTTCTGTCCGGGAAATTTCCGTACCCCCGCGTAAAAGCGGGCATCATAACGATAATTACCCGGCTTGACCACGTATCAACTCATGTTCGAGTTGCGGGACCCTTCAGGAGCCGTCGGAAGGCGTATCATCATGGCTCTCGGCGGAATATACGTCGTCGCCGGTTTCGGAATCTCGTTCACGAACGTCGCCACCGACTGGACGCTCGGTCTCGACCTGACCGTCTTCACCCTCGTCGCCGGTCCCGGCCTCGTCACTCTCTACGTCGGCTATTGGCTGCCCCGGAGCGAGGTTCGAACGGAACTCTTCTCCCTCATCGCCAAGTGGTGTTTAGGCGGTATCGCGATGATGCTCGGCATCTTCCTCTTCATCTATCTCGTCACCACCAACGCCGCTTCTGTCGGCAGCATGCTCATCCTCACGTCGCTCTCTTGTCTCTCCGGTCTCGGGATGGGGTACAACGGCGCACAGGCGCGGACGCGAGCGCTCAACGCCGACGAACAACGCCGGGAGACGGAGCGATACGGCAAGGAACTCCAACGGTACGAAACCATCGTCGAAACCGTCAACGACGGTATCTTCGTCATCGACGAGGACGACTACTTCATCCACGCCAACGACGCATACGCCGAAATCGTCGGGTACGACCGCGAGGAACTCCTCGGGTCGCACACGTCGCTCGTCGTGGTGAAGGGGCTGAACGACCTCTCGAACGAACTGCAAGACGAACTCCTCGCGGACGACGGCGAACCGAAGACCTACGACGCAATTTTGGAAACGTCGTCCGGCGATAGGATAGACGTCGAAGCGACGGTGGCGAGTCTTCCGAAACAATCGGCTAACGGTCGAGACATCGTCGGCGTCGTCCGCGATATAACCGAGCGAAACGAGCGCGAACGGCAGCTCGAACGGCAGAACCAGCGACTCGATAGCTTCGCCAGTATGGTCGCCCACGAACTCCGGAACCCGCTCATGATCGGCCAGATGTACTGCAACGAACTCCCGGCGGACGCGGCCCCGGTCGCGGTCGAGTACATCACCGAATCGTTCGACCGCATCGACGACATCATCGACGTGCTGTTGGTGGTCACACAGGGGTACGAGACGGTGCCCGAGAGTACGCCGGTGCGTCTCGGAGACGTGGCACGGAACGCGTGGAACAAGGTGGATTCCCCCGACGCGACATTGGAGGTGCTGATGGACGGGACGATTTCCGCGGACGAGACGTACGTCGAACATCTGTTCAGAAACCTGTTCGAGAACGCCGTCGAACACGGCGGGGCGGACGTCACCATCACCGTCGGCGAACTCCCGACCGGATTCTACATCGCCGACAACGGACCGGGCGTCCCGGCCGACGACCGCGAAACCGTCTTCGAGATGGGCTACACGACCGCGTCCGGGAACGGCGGAATGGGGTTGGGGCTCGCGTTCGTTCACGAGCTGGCGACCGTGTACGGCTGGAACTGTTCGCTGACCGATAGCACCGACGGCGGCGCACAGTTCGAGTTTACGGACGTCACCGAGGCGAAAAACCCCGTCTGAGGCTTCGTCTTCCGCGACTGTTTCCGCACGCACGACCGTTTTCCATCCCCGGCCACGTTTCCCCTCGCCCATCTCTCGACACAAACTTTACGCGGGAGTCCGAACCGGCCGAACATGAACCGCGAGCGCTCTCGAAACCTGTACGACCGTGCCCTGTCCGTGACACCGGGCGGCGTCAACTCACCCGTTCGGGCCGTCCGCCCGTACCCATTCTTCGTCGAACGCGGCGACGGCGCACACGTCATCGACGCCGATGGGAACAGATACATCGACTACGTGATGGGCTACGGGCCGCTCCTCTTGGGACACGACCTGCCACAACCCGTCCAGTCGGCGCTCCAGTCGCAACTCGCCGACGGGCCGATGTATGGCGCGCCGACCGAAGTCGAGGTCGAACTCGCGGAGTTCGTCACCCGGCACGTCCCGAGCGTCGAGATGATTCGGTTCGTCAACAGCGGGACGGAAGCGACCACCTCCGCAGTGCGTCTCGCCCGCGGCTACACCGGGCGCGACAAAATCGTCGTCATGCAGGGCGGTTATCACGGTGCGCAGGAATCGACGCTCGTACAGGGGAAGACGGGCGCGACGTCGGAACCGAGTTCCAACGGGATTCCGGCGTCGTTCGCCGAGGAGACCATCACGCTCCCGTTCAACGATGCCGAGGCCGCCCGCGAGGTGTTCGAGAAGCACGGCGACGAAATCGCCTGCGTCCTCACCGAACCGATTCTCGGCAACTGCGCGAGCGTTCCGCCCGTCGATGGCTATCTCGAGACGCTCCGCGAACTGACCGAGGACCACGGGTCGCTTCTCGTCTTCGACGAGGTGATGACCGGGTTCCGCATCGGCGGGTTGGGATGTGCACAGGGCAAGTTCGGCATCACGCCGGACCTCACGACGCTTGCCAAGGTCATCGGCGGCGGGTTCCCCGTCGGTGCCATCGGCGGCCGAGCCGAAATCATCGAGCAGTTCACGCCGACCGGAAACGTGTTTCAGGCGGGCACCTACTCCGGCCATCCGCTTTCTCTCACCGCCGGCCTCGAACTGCTTCGCTACGCCGCGAAAAACGCCGTGTACGACCACGTCAGTGCGCTCGGCGACCAACTCCGGTCGGGGCTGACCGACGTCCTCGAAGACCGCGCGCCGGAGTACACCGTCGTTGGCATGGACAGCATGTTCAAGGTCATCTTCACCCGCGACGGGCCGCGCGATTTGGAGGGCCAATGCGAAGCGGGGTGCCGCCAGAACCCCGACTGTCCCCGGTTCGAGTACTGTCCGAAGGACAAGGGCGACGTGAACCGCGCCGAGACGGAGCGCTGGGAGCGTCTGTTCTGGCCCGCGATGCTCGACGAGGGCGTCTTCCTCACGGCCAACCAGTTCGAATCGCAGTTCATCAGCTACGCCCACACCGAAGAGGACGTAGAGGAGACGCTCGAAGCGTACAAGGAAGTACTCTAACTGCGCGTTCCCGCGGAATCGAATCTTCCGAAAACCGACCTCCGGGAGACGATATTCGTTTTATCCTCCGGTTCCAAGGAACGAACAGATGCAACGTCCACAACTCTCCGGCGACCGGGTACGCTCGCGCTGGTGGTACTGGATAGCGGCGGTACCCGTGGTGTTCGTCTTCTGGCTCGTGACGGTCGCGTGGGTCACGTTCGCCATCCTGCTGGAACCGAGCGTCCTCTCCGCGACGGGGGACTCGCCGGTCGTTCACGCGGCGTCCGTCTCGTTAGTCGCGGTGGGGATTCCGTTCGCCGTCCTCACCGTCGTGTTTCCGTTCGCGGTGTTTCAGGACACGCAGGCCATTCACCGCGCCGAACCGGGGTGGGAACCACCGAGCGGAAACTACGCGCTCGTCGGCCTCCTCGGCCTCGTGGCTGCCGTCATCGGCGGTCTTCTGACGCAAAGCTTCTCGATTGCGGTCATCACGGGACTCGTCCTGAGCGTTCCCTTCGCGCTCTACTATCTCCGCGAACGACACGACAACCTCGGCGTTCCGTAACGGTGGGGCGTCTCCGAAAGTCAGGTCACTCCTCCTTTTGGAAGTGGAAGTGATCGAACGGTTGCATACGGCGCTGGCGCATTATCTCCGAACTCTCGACCGTGACCCCCGATTCGTGGAGGGTATCCGTGATTCGTGTGACATCTTGTGTACTCGTTCCGACGACTTCGACGTGGATGTTTCGCCGTCCGGTGAGCATTTCACGGACGTCGACCACCCCCTGAATGTCCAACATCCGTTCGACGTAGGCCGTTCGCTCCGTCGCTGGAACCGTGCAGACGAACAACACGCGGAGCGGCAGGTTTGCGGCCTCGTAGTCGATTTCGGGATAATACCCCTCGATGACGCCGTCGTCCTCTAATTGTTCGATCCGATTTCGGACGGTACTCGCCGAGACGCCCACGGTTTCGGCGATTTCCTGTGCGGTCGTGTTCCGAGCGTCCCGTTGAAGGTGATGGAGAACGCCACGGTCGACGTTGTCGAGTGGTCGGCTCATATCCCTCCATAGGGCATTCGTCGGATTGATTGTTCCCCCCATCACGCCCTTTCCCTGATGGTTTTCACTGTGTGATGTCAATTTGCTTCCGTGTGGTAATTCGCCGATTTTGAGCGATGTTACTACCGAGGCTGTTGTCACTCACTTCCTCAACCTACTAGGTGCTGTGAAATACTCCGGTATTTAACAAAAGGAATCTCTTAAACCTAGTCAGTGAATACCATGCTAGACAGACAGATGGATGTTCTCTCGAACGTTCATCGGCGACGACTCCTAATCGCTTTGAGGGACAAAAATCCACAAAACGACGGAACAAACGCGACTAGTGTGGAGGAAAGCCAAAGAGAGCGGGCGATTCTGATGCGACACGTGCATTTACCCAAGTTGGTGGATCACGGGTATATCGACTGGGATCAGGAATCGAACCGTGTCACAAAAGGGCCACGATTCGACGAAATCAGACCGCTGATCGCGCTATTCGTTGAAAACGGAGAAACCCTTCTCGATGGTGAGCGGTCGGACTGATTTTTGTCGCTTTTCCCTTCGTTACAAGAGTGGTACGGAGTGACGCGAGGTTGGGACCCTGTCGAACCCCGTACCATCTATCCCTTTGGACTACCCCGGTATAACCTTACTGTGATTATCCGGGTGAACTATCTCCCCATGTTCGTTGCCGGAGTATCCGTTCGTCGTCAACCCCTGCAAATTCTATTACCATGGTTCGTGAATAAATAAAAATCTCCACTCGGCTGTGGGAAATAGAATTACTCTCCGTATTATTGCTTTACTCCGATACCTAAATTGCTGAATACCGATTCATTCGCGTTTATTTTCCGATATAAACAAAAGTAATGGTATTTGATGAGAAGGCTGATAGTCGGTAAGATACTTCGGACACATATGACGCTCCCTCTCGGCGAACGGATTTCATCGGTCGGACGGGAACTGACTTATGAGCGGCGACAGAACACCGCAAACGGTACCGGAACCTCCGGTAGCATGGTTGGGACCCATGAAGGACGCATCTAATCACGATCAGGCTGTCGAATTGCTTCAGCAACTCGGACTGAAAGAGTACGAGGCGAAATGTCTCGTCGCGCTGTCGAGGCTTCCGAAAGCGACTGCCAAGGAGATAAGCGAGACATCCGAGGTACCACGAACGCGCGTCTACGACGCGATTCGCGTGTTGGAGTCCAAGGGACTCGTCGAGATTCAGCACTCGAATCCACAACAGTTTCGCGCCGTTTCGATTGCAGAAGCGGGTGAAACCCTCCGCCAAGAGTACGAATCACGAACGGAAACGCTCGTCGAGGCATTGGAGGATATCGAACCGGCACAGTCGACTACCGACGAGGAAATCACGCACGAAGTCTGGTCGCTCACGGGAGAGACGGCGATTCATAATCGGACACAACAACTCATCGCCGCCGCCGGAGAGGAAATCGTCCTCATCATCGGCCGGGAAGAAGTCGTCACGGACGAACTTCTCGAAGACCTTCGAACGGCACATGAAACCCGGATTCGCGTTCTCGTCGGAACCTCGGACGAAGCGCTCCGTGAGCGAATTCAGGACGAAATCCCGGACGTTCGCGTCTTCGTCTCCGGGTTGGACTGGCTGAACAGTTCACCTCTTCAGGAGGCCGACGATACGGTCATCAGCAGGTTGTTGTTGATAGACCAGAACACGATTCTCGTCAGTTCGGCACACGAAACGAGTACCGGCGCGATAGACACGGAAAAAGCGGTGTTCGGGAGAGGGTTCGACAACGGTATCGTCGTTATCGCCCGCCGCCTGATGGCGACCGGATTGGCACCGGTCGACGACCCTGAAGCCTCCGAGTGATAGCGACGGTCGTCACGGGTTCACCGTGATGTCGGTTGAATGGTCGAATTATCTTTCTCCCCATCGAATCACGTACGCCTCCTCAGTTCAACGACGATATGCCGGTTCGAAGCGACCCTATCGGCCCTCGTCCGTGTTCATTCCGAACTGTTCATCCGTACACTGACCTCACCACTGCGCAGAACGGTCACGTCGTACTCGTCGTAGGAGAACGAAACGGCGTCCGTCGTCTGGCATCGATTCATCGACCTCGGAGAGACCAGCGCGTCCAACGCTTCCGGGTCGATATATGTGTAGAGTGGTTCTATCTCGTTCAGTTCACTGTTCGCTGCCGCAGCGACAGTTTCGACGACAGCGGTGCTCGGGTTTTTTGAGGACCAATCGAATTGCATACGCACTGTATCGTTGTTTTCCTCGATAATATCAGCGTGAACCGAAGAGTCATCTTCACTCATTACAGCCAATCTTTACTGCGTTACTGGATATAAATCTGATTCTGTGTCGCAATTAGAGTGAAATCCCGCAGTCGATCGGACTCCGAGTGGGTTTTCACCCATGGAGGGAGGTTGCGAAGGTGGTTTCAATGTCGGGTTCTCAGTATCCGCTATGAGCAATCGCGGAAAGGAACTTCGTCTCGCTACGCGAGGCTCCGACCTCGCAATCCGACAGTCAGGGGAGGTAAAGGCGGCATTGGAAGACCGCCGGTTCTCGGTCGAACTGGTCGAAGTGGAGACGACGGGCGACCAACTGGACGACGCACTCATCACGGAACTGGGGAAGACGGGCGCGTTCGTCCGTAATCTGGACCAAGAAATGTTGGACGAGGAGGTCGACGGCGCGATTCATTCGATGAAGGACATGCCGACCGAACAGCCGGACGAACTGGTCGTGGCCGCCGTCCCCGAGCGTGCGAGCGCGAACGACGTCCTCGTGACGCCGGACGGGAAACCAATCGACGCGCTTCCCGAGGGTGCCGTCGTCGGTACGTCCAGCCTTCGTCGGAAGGCCCAACTACTCAACTTCCGTCCCGACCTGACCGTCGAACCGCTCCGCGGAAACGTCGATACGCGAATCGAGAAACTCCTCGCGCCGACCCTTCAGGCCGAACACGAGGAGCGAACCGAGGAGGAAAAGGAGCGGAAAGGCCACCTCGGCAAGAAGGACAGCTACGAGTTCCCGTACGACGAGACCATCGACGAGTGGTTCAACGGCCTCTCGGAGGTCGAACGGCGGGCGCTCGAACGCGACATCGAGACGGAGTACGACGGCATCGTTCTCGCGGAAGCGGGACTCCAACGAAGCGGCCTCGCCCACCACGTCGAGTACGACCGACTGCCGCCGAAACAGTTCGTCCCTGCGCCGGGTCAGGGCGCACTGGCTGTCATGACGCTGGATTCGGACCTCGCACAGGACCTGCACACGGTCCTCGACCACCCGCGAACGCGGGTCGAAACCACCGTCGAACGGACGATTCTCCGCGAACTGAACGGCGGCTGTATCGCCCCCATCGGCGTCCACAGCATCATTCAGGGCGAAAACGTCCACGTCGAGGTGCAAGTGTTCAGTGGGGACGGGTCGGACGTCATCTCGATAAAACGCGACGTGCCGGTCGAGACGCACGTCACCGGCGCGAAGAAGGTGGCGGAGGAACTCGCCGACCGCGGTGCCCGTGACCTCATCACGGTGGCGCGCGAGGGGAGCGAATGAACGTCGCGGTCTTTCGCCCGGACGACGAACGATTGGACGAGGCCGTCGACCTGCTGGAATCGCTCGACGTGACCCCCGTCCCCGACCCGATGCTCGCGGTCCGTCCGAGCGATACCGCGCCGCGGCACGCCGACTTAGTCGTCCTGACGAGCAAAACCGGCGTCGAACTCGCACACGAGGCCGGGTGGAATCCCGGCGACGCGACGGTCTGCGCCATCGGCGAGCGCACCGCCGCGACGCTCCGCGAATACGGCTACGAGGTGGACGTCGTTCCCGACCGGTTTTCCTCGCGGGGACTGGTCGCGACCCTCGCCGACCGCGTGGACGGCAAAACCGTCGAAGTCGCCCGGAGCGACCACGGAAGCGACGTGTTGACCGACGGCCTCGCCGACGCCGGCGCGGACGTTCACGAGACGGTGTTGTACGAACTCGTCCGCCCCGAGAACTCGGGTCGGTCGGGGGAACTCGCCGCCGAAGGCGACCTCGACGGCGCGCTGTTCACCTCCTCGCTGACCGTCGAACATTTCCTCGCCGCCGCCGAGGAGCGCGGCATCCGAACCGAGGCGTTGGAAGGTCTCGAAGACGCAATCGTCGGCACTATCGGCGGTCCGACCCACGACACCGCCCGTGAGCGAGGTATTCGGGTGGATGTCGTCCCAGACACAGCTTCGTTCGACCTGCTGGCGCGCGAAGCGGTCGAACGCCTCCGCGACGGCCACGATGAGGCTGATGTTTAAATCGGAAGCCGTGACAAGGATGTATCCATGAGTACCCCGGTTCCGGAACTGAGTGCGCGTGCGACGGCCTGTGCGGACCGATTACGCGACGCGAACGAGGTTCTCCTCGCCTCGCACATCGACGCCGACGGCCTGACGAGCGCGGCCATTGCGTCTTCAGCCCTCGAACGCGCCGGTCTCCCCTTCGAGACGGTGTTCTGCAAACAGCTCGACGCCGAGGCGCTCGCGGCGATTGCGGCGACCGAGTACGACACCGTTCTCTTCACCGACTTCGGGAGCGGCCAACTCGACATCATCGCCGACCACGAGGCGACGGGCGACTTCGAACCGGTCATCGCGGACCACCACCAACCGGCCGACGCGGACACGGATTTCCACCTCAATCCGCTCCTGTTCGGCCTCGACGGCTCCTCCGAACTCTCCGGAGCAGGCGCAAGCTACGTCCTCGCCCGGGCGCTCGAACCCGAAGAGGGTGACAATCGGGACCTCGCTGCCCTCGCCGTCGTCGGTGCGGTGGGCGACATGCAGGTCTCGGACGGCGAACTCGTCGGCGCGAATACGGGCATCGTGGCGGAGGGAATCGACGCGGGCGTGGTCGAAACCGGAACCGACCTCGCGCTGTACGGCAAGCAGACGCGTCCGCTCCCGAAACTGCTCGAATACGCGACGGACGTGTACATTCCCGGAATCTCGAACGACCAGAACGGCGTCCTCCGCTTCCTCAACGGCGTCGGTATCG
Source organism: Haladaptatus sp. HS23 (assembly GCF_056892285.1). Lineage (NCBI taxonomy): Archaea > Methanobacteriati > Methanobacteriota > Halobacteria > Halobacteriales > Haladaptataceae > Haladaptatus > Haladaptatus sp. HS23. The sequence goes on from NZ_JBXGLH010000001.1 coordinate 1,078,774, forward strand.
ACCTAAAGGAGGACGGCGACTGGCGTCGATGGGTGGACTTGACGGCCGACGAACGCCAGACCGTCGCCAGCGCGCTCGTCAAACGTGCGATGCGGAAGGGCGTCTCGGCGAGCAAAATCGAGGGATTAGTCGGCACCACCTACACGCTCGCCGCGGAACCGGAAGGGACCGAACTCCGTGACGTGAGCGAATTTTCGACCCTGCTCAACGCGACGGCGCGCTACGACCGGGCGGACGTCGGCCTCGCGGTCTGTCTCGGCGACCGGGACGCCGCCTTGGAGCGGGCGCGCACGCTCCTGACGAACCACCGACGAAACCTCTCGGAGGCCATCAGTTGGGTCCAGTCGGAAGGCGTCACGAAGGAGGAAAACGTCCAGTGGTTCCACGCGGAAGACCGGGTGCGCGAAACTATCGTCGGCATCGTGGCGGGCATGGCGGTGGGCGCGAACGGCATCGACCGGAACGTCCCGATTTTAGCCTTCGCGGAGAAGAACGACGACGAGGTCAAGGTCTCCGCACGCGGAACGCCCGCTCTCACTCGCAAGGGACTCGACCTTTCGGTCGTGATGAAAACCGCCTCACAGGCCGTCGGCGGCGACGGCGGCGGGCACAACGTCGCGGCGGGCGCGACGGTCCCGAAAGGGAAGGAGGAGGCGTTCGTCGAACACGCCGACGAACTGGTCGGCGAGCAACTCGGATAGGTTTTCGAACGCGGTATCGGTGTTCAGTATTTCGCCGCCAACTCCTCGAACCGTTCGAGGTCGTGACCGTGGAGTACGTCGCAGTCGTGGACCCGTTCGAGTTCCTTCAGGGTGTACAGGCTGTCGCGCCACGCGCGTTCGCTCCACAGTAGGCCGGGACCGAGCGGAACCTCGTCGGAGTAGTTCGCATCGACATAGGCCTCGTCGCCCGCGATGAGGAGCGTGCCATCGTCCGTGTCGATTCGTGCGCCGAGGACGCCGGGTGTGTGGCCCGGTAAGTGGAGGAGTTCGAACCCGTCGGTTATCGTGTGCGTATCGCGGTGGACGATGGTCCAGTTCAAATCCCGGTCGAAATCGGGGGCGAGGTAGGCGATGGACCCGTCGCCCGTCTTGGCCGAGTAGTAGGCGAACTTCAGTTCCTCCTCGTGGACGTAGACGGGCACGTCGCGGCCCTCGAACGTCCCGAGTTGACCCGCGTGGTCGAGGTGGAGGTGACTCATCACGACGGCGTCGATGTCGTCGAGTTTGTATCCCGAATCCGAGAGGTCATCTTCGAGGGCGTGTTCCTCGGCGTCGTAGGCTTCGAACGCGCCGTAGAGCGGGTCGGGCCAGTACTCCGCGGCGTTCGTGGGACAGCCGGTATCCCAGAGGAACGTCCCGGCGTCCGTTTCGACCACGGCGTTCCAGACGACGAAGTCGATGCGTTCGTGGTCGGGGTTCGGGTTCTCGGCGCTCGCCATCGAGTATCCGTCGATGACGTAGGCGGTGTCGGCACGGACGCGGCCGCGGTCGATGAGGGTGATTTCCGGCATACGTGAACGTTCGTCCGTTCGTACATAATCGCTCACGTTTTGATACCCTCGTCGCTACGATTTCCGATTTTCCGGGGGATTCGATGGGGTCGAATAGCCTCATTTTTACTTCTCCCTCCCCACGGTTCCGACATGACCGAGTTCGACCCCGAAAAGTTCGAGGACAAGTACGTCCACTACTTCAACGAACTCCAGCGGGCGTACAAGAACGCCTTCAACCGCATGAACGACGAGTACGACTCCGAACTGATTCACGCCATCGACCAGCAGGTGTTGAACGAGAGCGAACCGTTCTATCGGGGTAGCGCGGAACGAAGTTCCGCGGATGATTCGAGCGGGCAAAGCCCGCGAGAACAAGATGGCGAGTTCCGTATCGAACTCCCGGAGAACCCCACCGACCGCGTGCAAGGCGTCCTCGTGAACGACGAGAAACTCGAGGAGGTACTTTCGGTCTACGTTGACCAACTGGAGTACCAACTGGCCCGCGTGTTCGGCTTCACTTCGAGCGAGAACTGACGCGCCGGGCGGTCCAGTTGCCGTCTTCGGAAACTGCCGAAATAGTGCCGGTCAGCGGCGATTCGTGCCGGATTCCGCCCGTGAGACAGTGGAAAGGCCTAAGGAGGCTGGCACCATATCCCGACACATGAGCACAGAAACTCAGGAAGACGGAGACGACCTCGAAGAACGGGTCAGCAACTTCCTGCGCCGTAACTTCCCGCAGATTCAGATGCACGGCGGGAGTGCTGCAATCCAGCAGATCGACCGCGAAACCGGCGAAGTCACCATCATGCTGGGCGGCGCATGCAGTGGCTGTGGCATCTCCCCGATGACGATTCAGGCAATCAAGAGCCGAATGGTCAAGGAGATTCCCGAAATCAACAAGGTCATCGCCGAAACCGGCATGGGCGGCGACGATGGAATGGGCGGCGGCATGAGTCCGTCCTTCCCCGGCGAGTCGAGCGACGACGGCGACGACGACGAAGGACCCCAAGCTCCCTTCTAACGGTTGTATTTTTAGCTTTCGGCCGATTCCAGGGCTTGAATCACGATATTTATCCCACCGGACGGTGTAGCAGGCGACAGTATGACGAACGACGACGCCGCGGCGCAAAACGTCGTATTCGTTGTGATGGACACGGTTCGGAAGGACCACCTCTCCGTCTACGGATACGACCGCCCGACGACGCCGGGCCTCGAACGGTTCGCCGAGGAAGCGACCGTCTTCGAGCAAGCGGTTTCTCCCGCTCCTTGGACCCTACCGGTGCATGCCTCCCTGTTCACTGGAATGTATCCCAGCGAACACGGTGCGAGCCAGGAAAACCCGTATTTAGAAGGCGCGACGACGCTTGCACAGACCCTCTCGGCCGCCGGGTACGACACCTCGTGTTACTCCTCTAACGCGTGGATTACGCCGTACACGCACCTGACGGACGGATTCGACGACCAGGACAACTTCTTCGAAGTGATGCCGGGGGACTTCCTCTCGGGGCCGATGGCGAAGGCGTGGAAGACGATGAACGACAACGAGTCGCTTCGGAAGGTCGCCGACAAATTGGTCAGTCTCGGCAACGTCGCCCACGAGTACCTCGCCAGCGGCGAGGGTGCGGACTCGAAGACGCCGCAGGTCATCGATCAGACCATCGAATTCATCGACGACTCCGACGGCCCGTACTTCTCGTTCATCAACCTGATGGACGCCCACCTGCCGTACCACCCGCCGAAGGAGTACCGCAAGGAGTTCGCCCCGAACGTCGATTCGACAAAGGTGTGTCAGAATTCGAAGGAGTACAACTGCGGCGCACGCGACATCAGCGACAAAGAGTGGGGCGCGATTGGCGGCCTGTACGACGCCGAAATCCGCCACATCGACGACCAACTCCAGCGACTGTTCACGTGGATGCAGGAGAACGACGAGTGGGACGACACGATGGTCGTCATCTGCGCCGACCACGGCGAACTGCACGGCGAACACGACCTGTACGGCCACGAGTTCTGCATCTACGACCCGCTCATCAACGTCCCGCTGATGGTCAAACATCCCGAGATGGAGTCGGGAGTCAGCGACGAACAGGTCGAACTCATCGACCTCTATCACACCGTCCTCGACCACACGGGCGTCTCCGGGTCCGATTCGACCCGGCCGCTCGAAGAGGCGCGGTCGCTCCTCAACGCGGACTACCGTTCGTTCGCCGACGACGTGCCCGGCGACGGCGAGTGTGCCTTCGTGGAGTACTACCGACCCGTGGTCGAACTGAAACAGTTAGAAGAGAAGGCAAAGCGTGCGAACATCACGCTGGACGAGAACTCGCGCTTCTACTCGCGAATGCGTGCGGCCCGCAGACCGGACGCCAAGTACATCCGGAACGAGCGAATCGAGGACGAGTTCTACCATCTGGACGACGACCCTGACGAACTGAACGATGTCAAGGGCGAGGGAAGCGAGGAAGAGATCGAACTCGAAGCCGCCCTCTCCGCGTTCGAGGAGACGGTCGGCGGCGAGTGGAAGGAGGTCTCCGACGACGACGTCCTCGGCGACATGAGCGACGACGCCAAGGACCGACTCCAAGACCTCGGTTACATCGACTAGCGTGCCCGACGAGTCGGCATCGGACGGCGGGGAGGCGCTGTCTGCAGGACTGTCGGAACGATTGGGGACCGGGAAGCTACTGCTCGGGTTCGTCGTCGCGGTGGTACTCATCTACCTCCTCGTCGTCGCCTCCGGATGGCGGCGGGTGCTCCACACGTTAGCGGGGACCGACTACACGTGGGTGTGGATCGCCTGCATTTCGACGTTCATCGGTCTCGCCGCGTGGGGCAAAGCGTGGCAAATCGTCCTCGCGGTCCTCGACATCGAGGTGGAGTTCAAACGCCTCGTCGTCACGTACCTCGCAGCGACGTTCGCCAACTACGTCACCCCGTTGGGACAGGCGGGCGGCGAACCGTTCATCGCCTACATCCTCTCGCGGGACACGGAGGCGAACTACGAGGATAGCCTCGCGAGCGTCGTGACGGCGGACCTACTCAACCTCCTGCCGTTTTTCAACTTCGCGGCCCTCGGGTTGAGCTACTTGCTCATTCGCGCGTCGCTCCCCGACAACGCGAAGACGCTCGCACAGGGTCTCGTCGTGTTGGCGTTCGGGGTTCCGGCGATCGCTTACGTCGGTTGGCGCTACCGACAGCGCGTCGAAGAGCTCGTGATTCGGCTCGCGGAACCCATCGCGAGTCGAACGTCCCGTCTCACGGTCGAGGGGATTCGACAGCGCATCGACCGGTTTTACCGTTCGCTGGAGCGCATCGCCAGTGAACCCCGTGAACTGCTGTTCGCGCTCGTCTTTTCGTACACCGGATGGGTGTTCTTCGCCCTGCCGCTCTACTTCGCGGGGCGAGCGCTCGGACTGCCGCTCCCGCTGGTACTCGTCCTCTTCATCGTTCCGGCGAGCACGTTAGCCGGACTGACGCCGACACCGGGCGGATTGGCGGGCGTCGAAGCGGCGCTCACCGTCCTCATCGTCGCGCTCGTTCCGGCGATTCCGTGGAGTTCGGGCGTGGCCGTCGCCATTATCTACCGCGTGGCGAGTTACTGGTTCGTCCTCCTCATCGGCGGCATCGCGTCGCTGTTCGTGATTATGCGGTCGTGAAACCGGCCACCCGTCACACCTCGTTTTCGCGTTCCCACGTCCGGACGAGTCCCGCGAGCGTCCGATTGACAGGTGTCCCGATGCCGTGTTCCTCGCCACGAGCGACGACGTAGCCGTTTATCGCGTCGATTTCGGTTCGACGGCCCGCCTCGACGTCTTGGCGCATCGAGGAAGTGTTCGCCGCCGTCGCGTCGGCGACGTCCCGCATCGCCGCGACTGCGTCCGAATCGCTCAGGGAAACACCCTCCGAACGAGCGACGGTGGCCGTCTCTCGGGCCGCTGCCGCGCCGATGCTCTCGCCATCGCCGGAGCGAAGCGCGCCGTTTGCCACCCGCGCGAGCGCGGTGGTCGGATTGATACCCGCATTGACGGCGAGCTTTTCCCACAACCGCCGCGGCATGTCGTCGGCCACCGTCGTCTCGATTCCGGCGGCGGAAAACGCCTCGCCGATACGAGCGGCCGGCCCGGAGCGTCCTCCGTCGCGTGCGCCCAAAACGACCTCTCCGACACCCGTACACTCCACTCGTCCGGGTTCGGTCAGTATCGCGCCGTAGGTCGCGGTTCCGGCGAGGATAGGGCAGTCGAGATGGGAAGCGAGGTGCTCCTCGTTCCCCATCCCGTTCTGGAGGGACAGCACGCTGTCGAACTCCCCGGTCGTCAACTGCCGTGCCGCGGTCTCGGTGTGGAACGCCTTCACCGTCACGATGGCGCAGTCCGCGCGGAGTTCCGTCCCGTCGGTAGTCGCGTCCGGCCGCACGTGAAAGTCGAACTCGCCGCCGACCGACAGCCCCGAGTCGCGGACAACGCTGGCGTGGGGGTCGCGGGCGACGAGCGTGACCGTGTGCTCACGGGCGAGCAAGCCACCGACCAACGTTCCGAGGCTTCCCGCACCGAACACGACGATGTTCATACCCGACCGAGGCGTTCGGGGGTGAAAAAGTGAGTCGTCCGTCTCCCGTCTCAGTCTTCCGTCCAGTAGTAGAGGTCCTCTTTCGGCACACCACAGTTGGGACAGGTGTCCGGCAGGTTGTCCTCCAATTCGCCCATCTCGCCGCAGTTCGAACAGCGCCACATCAGTTCGGCTTCGCCGAGCTCGTGGCCCGCTCGGGCGTGTTCGACGGACAACGCCTCGTATCCTTCGCGCATGGTGACGTAGAACCCGGCGTCGTCGAAGCCACGGATGTTCCCGAGTTTGTTCCCGTCGTCGTCGTAGACGGCCAGTCCGAGTTCGAGTTTTTCCATGTCCACGTCCACGTCCGGCTTCTCTCCTGAATCACTCACCATGACGGAACGTACTCCACTCACTGTCTTAAATCCGACCGCCGTCTCGTGCTTTGTTGGCGTGCTCCCCTCTCCGCTCGGCATTAAATCGCCCCTGAATGTGCAACCACGGTACTCAGGCAGATTTAGATTGAATAAACGACAACCACTAGATAATCCATGCCGCAGAACGAAATCGATCCGAAACGAGGGCAGGTGACGACGAATCATCAGACGATAACGCAGTGGGTTGAGCAACACGACGGTACTCCGGCAACGGCCGAAGCGAGCGACCACAGCGTCGGCTATCTTCGAATCAAGTTCCCGGATATGGACGAAACAGACGGGTTGGCGACCGTTAGCTGGCGCGAGTGGTTGAACGAGTTCGAGGCCGAAGAACTCGCGTTCGTCTACCGCGACCGAGCGGAACAGGACGACCTGTGCGGGGTGTACAAACTCGTCGACCGGACGACCGCCGCGGAACACGCATAATCTACCGTCCCCGACGGGCTTTTTGCCTCCCACCCGAAATCCCCCGGCATGCAAGCAGTTACCCTCGGACCGGCCGGCACGTACTCACACCGGGCCGCGAGCGCAGTCGCGGACGAAGTCGAGTTTCGTGAGTCCGTCACCGGCATCGTCGAAGCCGTCGCCGACGGCGATTTCCATCGCGGCGTCGTCCCCATCGAAAACAGCATCGAGGGGAGCGTCACGGCCACGTTGGACGCGCTCGCCGACAACGACGTCGCGGTGGTCCGCGAACTCGTCACGCCGATTCGACACGCCCTGATGGCACAGCGCGCGGAGTTCGATACCGTCGCCAGCCACGCACAGGCGCTCGCCCAGTGCCGGTCGTACCTCGAAGCCGAGTACCCCGACGCGAAACGCGAGGCGGTGACGAGTACCGCTCGCGGCGTCGAACAGGCCCGAACCGATCCGTCCGTGGCGGCAATCGCACACCCCGACAACGCGGAGGGGTTGGAAATCCTCGCCGAGGACATCCAAGAGCGAACCTCGAACGCGACCCGATTCTTCGTCCTCGCGCCCGCCGCCGAACGTTCGAGTGCGGGCGGCAAATCGTCGTTGGTCGTCTATCCCGGCGCGAACTATCCCGGACTCCTACTCTCGCTCCTCGAACCGTTCGCGGACCGCGCCATCAACCTCACCCGCGTCGAGTCGCGCCCGAGCGGCGAACGGCTCGGCGACTACGTGTTCCACCTCGATTTCGAGGCAGGACTGTACGAGGAGCGTGCCGAGGAAGCCCTCGAAGAAGTCGAAGCGCTCGCCGAAAACGGCTGGGTGAACCGGCTCGGCTCGTACGACACCCAGCACGTCCTCGACGGCTGAGGCTGAGGTGGCGTCTCCCGGCGTGAATTTTTAAGCGGTAGCGCGTCGAACGTCCGATGAGGCGATACAATGGCCGGACGACGAAATCCTTTCGACGAAATCGAGGAACTGTTCGAACGAATGGGCCGCCAGTTCGAGGACATGGGCGACCAGTTCGGCTCACGAGGAATGGGTTGGCAGCCCGGCGGTATGTCGATCGACGTTGCAGACCACGACGACGAAATCGTCGTCACTGCCGACCTTCCGGGGTTCGAGAAGGACGACATCGACATCTCGCTTCGAGGGGACCGCCTGCGAATCTCGGCCGAGAGCCGGGCCGAAACCGAGGAGGGTAACGAAGATTATCTCCGCCGCGAACGTCGCCAGCAGTCGATGAGCCGAACGCTGACCCTTCCGGAAGCAGTCGACGAGTCGGGCGTTTCGGCGGAATACCGAAACGGCGTGTTGACCGTGACGCTCCCGAAAGCGAGCGACGGCGACGATGCACACGACATCGAGGTCAACTAGTTCCGGGACCACAAACGGCTTGTCTCTTCGCCGGTAATCGGCGTGTATGACGATCGATGCAGGCGACGACGCGCCCGACGTGACCGCGCAGAACCAACACGGCGAGACGGTGTCCCCGTCCTTCGAGGAATCGACGGTCGTGTACTTTTACCCGCGAGACGACACGCCGGGATGCACCGTCGAGGCGAAGCAGTTCAACACCGAACTGGAGACGTACCACGACGCGGGCGTGACGGTGTACGGCGTCTCCACCGACGATGTCGAGAGCCACCAGGCGTTCGCCGAGAAGTTCGACCTCGAATTCGACCTGTTGGCCGACCCCGACGAGGAAATCGCGGACGCCTTCGGTATCGAAGTCGAGGACGGTTTCACACCGCGAACGACGTTCGTTGTCGCGGACAGCACGGTGCAAGCCGTCTACCCCGGCGTGAACCCCGACGGTCACGCTCGGGAAGTCCTCCAGGAGATGCTGGACGGCGAACTCGCCGCGCTGTAGCGACCGCCGAATTTTCGTTCGTCTATTTTCGTCGCTCGCCGATTCCCTTGCGAGCGGACGCCATCATCGCCGGACGCTGAACGGAAACCCACTGCCGACCGCGTTACTTCTCCGTGGCTTGCAGTGTGTCTCCGCGAACTTCTCCGACGATTTCCCGCACCGTTTCGTCCGCGACGGTTTCCCATCCATCGGGCCACTCACCGCCCCGCTTCGGCGGTTCGAGTCCGAACGTCACTGGGGAAAACGAGACGTGTTCGAACGAGTCGGCGGTGACGTTCCCCACGAACTCCGCTATCTCTCGCTTCGAGGAAACGCCGCCCGAAGCCAACTCGTAGTAGCCCGTGAACACCTGTACGACCGAAACTCCGTCATATCCCTCTAAATCACCCGAATCGAATAGAACAGTTTCGCCGTGTTGTTCACGGGGTCGGCCCTGCGCCACTCCAATTCGACGGCGACGAAGTGGTCGTTCGTGCGTCCGACGACATCGACGGGGGTTCGTTCGATTCGGTGCTCGGTTTCCCAGTCGAAGCGTGGCAGTCGCTCGGCGAGCGTGTCGCGGATGTAGTCGCGTACGGTTTCGGCGAACTCGCCCACGAGCTGGCCGACGGAGTGGGTGCCTAAAAACGTTGCAGTCGGTAGACTGTTCTCTCAGTCGATATGTATCGCGGGCCGACCCGGACGGGCCTTCGACGCCACGTCGTCGTCGGCTTCGTCCGCCGCCAGCAGACGAACGTCGGCGTCGAACTCGCGCTGGAACAGCCAGTTCGCCCGCCGAAGCGCCGTTCGCTCCCGTTCCGGCGAGAGCGTTTCCGGAAGCGACTGCCGGTCCTGCTGTAACTCCTGTCCGTACTTCGCGGCGTCGTCGCCCTGCTTCCGTATCTCGTCTTCCTGCATGATTTCACCGATGACGTTGTCGGCGTCGGATTCGCGGGCCAATTCGAGCGCCCGGAACTGCCACGGCGCGGCGACGACGATGTCGATGCGCTCCGGATCGTCGATGTCCGCGATGGTAACGATGTGACGGACGTCCTCCTGCGTGTTCTCGACCAACTGCCGGGCGAGTTCGAGTTCGGCGGGGTCGGACATCGGTTCCGGCCATTCGGCCTCGACGACGAAGCCGTCGCCGCCGAGGTCGCTCCACAGTTCCTCGCAGATGTGCGGGGTGACGGGTGCCAACAGTTTGACGACGGTTCGAAGGCCGCGCTCGACCGTCGGCCCGTGCGGTTCCGTCTCCTCGAGGTAGCGTGTGAGCAACGAGGTCAGCTCCCGCGTCTCGCGGAGCGCACCGTTGAACGTCAGCGACTCGAACTCCTCGCTCGCGATGGCGGCGGTGGCGTCGATTTCGCGCTCGACGTACTCCGCCATTTCGTCGTGGTCACCGTCGAACGACGATTCGACGACCGATTCGGCCGCCCCGGCGAGTCGCTGGAGGAACTCGTGGCTCGATTTGACCCCCTCCTCGGTCCAATCGAAGTCCTTCTCAGGTTGTGCGGCCTGCATCGTGAACAGGCGCGCCGTGTCCGCTCCGTACTCCTCGGTGATGCGCTGTGGCGAGACGACGTTGCCCTTACTCTTCGACATCTTCTCGCCGTCGAGGAGCACCATCCCCTGTGTGACCAAGTTGGTGAACGGTTCGCGATGGTCGAGCAGGTCCATGTCCGCGATGGCCTTCGTCACGAACCGCGCGTACAGCAGGTGCAAGAGGGCGTGCTCGATACCGCCGACGTACCGGTCCACCGGCATCCAGTCGTTCGCCCGTTCGGTGTCGAACGGGGCGTCGTCGAGGTGCGGCGAGACGTACCGCAGGAAGTACCACGACGAGTCCATGAACGTGTCCATGGTATCCGTCTCGCGCCGCGCGTCGGCACCGCAGTCGGGGCATTCGACGCGTTTCCACTCCTCGGCGGCGTCCAGCGGATTGCCGGTGGTGTTGATGAACTCGGGTAACTCGACCGGCAGTTCCTCGTCGGGGATGCTGACGGGGCCACAGTCCTCGCAGTGGATGATGGGGATGGGCGTCCCCCAGTATCGCTGTCGGGAGATTCCCCAGTCGCGGAGACGGAACTGCACGTCGTGGGCGGCGCTCTCGATGTCGTCCTCCAACCGCTCGCGGGCGTCGTCGCTGTCGAGGCCGTCGTAGCCGTCGCTGTTGACGAGGACGCCGTCCTCGGTGTAGGCCGCTTCGCTCACGTCCGGCACGTCGTCCTCGCTCGGCGCGACGACGGGAACGATGTCCACGTCCATCGATTTCGCGAAGGCGTGGTCGCGGGAGTCGTGGCCCGGAACGCCCATCAGCGCGCCCGTTCCCACGTCCGAGAGGACGAAGTCGGCGACGAACACCGGGATTTCCTCGCCCGTCGCGGGGTTCGTCGCGGTCAGGTCGGTGGGAACCCCTTGCGGTTCGTCGCCCTCGGGGTCGGCGACCTCGTTCACGAAGTGTGCGATGTCGTCGTCCTCGGCGGCCAGTTCCTCGGCGATGGGGTGGCCGGGGGCGAGCGCGAAGAACGTGACGCCGAAGATGGTGTCCAGACGGGTGGTGAACACCTCGACGGGGCCGTACTCTCCGATGTCGAATTCGACGGTGGAACCGTGCTGGCGGCCGATCCAGTTCCGCTGCATCTGCCGGACGTTGGACGGCCAGCCGTCGAGTTCGTCCAAGTCGTCGAGGAGTTCGTCCGCGTACTCGGTTATCTTCAGGAACCACTGGTCGAGTTCGCGCTGTTCGACGGGGGTGTCACAGCGCCAGCAGAGTTCCGCGTCCCCTTCGACCTGCTCGTCGGCGAGCACCGTCTCGCACGACGGACACCAGTTGACTTCGGCGGCCTCCCGCTCGACGAGCCCTTCCTCGCGGAGTTGGGTGAACAGCCACTGGTTCCACCGATAGTAATCGGGTTTGCACGTCGTCACCTCGCGCTCCCAGTCGTAGCCGAAGCCCATCCCCTCCATCTGCTCGCGCATCGTGTCGATACACGAGAGCGTCCAGTCGCGCGGGTTCGTGTCGCGTTCGATGGCCGCGTTCTCGGCGGGGAGGCCGAACGAGTCCCAGCCCATCGGGTGAAGGACGCTCTCGCCGTCCATGCGCTTGTAACGGGCGTAGGCGTCCGTTATCGTGTAATTTCGGACGTGACCCATGTGCAGTTGACCGGAGGGATAGGGAAACATCCCGAGAACGTACATCGGGTCGGACGCATCGTCCGGGATGTGGAAGACGTCGGCGTCGTTCCACGCCTCCTGCCAGCGGTGCTCGATTTCCGTATGGTCGAACTGTCGTGTGTTCATGCGAGAATCCGGGTTGTTAACCATTTGTACCGTCCGACTTCTATACGTTGTCATCTGGCAGCGCCGTCGTGTCCCTTCCCAGCGGTTCTGCGAACCTGTCATGTGAACACCTCTTTTACCGTCGCACGCCTCCGGGAGGACATGAGCGACTACGACCCGCGGAGAATCGAGTCGAAGTGGCAGTCTCGATGGGCCGAAGAGGGACTGTACGAGGTCGACCCGTCCGATGAAGATAGCGCGGAGCAAAGCCCCGCGAACCGTTCGAGCGGGCACGGCCCGCGCGAAGAGGCCACCTTCGTCACGGTACCGTATCCGTATCCGAGCGGTGGCATGCACATCGGACACGCTCGGACCTACACCGTCCCCGACGTGTGGGCGCGCTACCGTCGTCTGCAGGGGGACAACGTGCTGTTCCCCATCGCGTGGCACGTCACCGGGACGCCCATCGTCGGCGCGGTGGAGCGCCTGAAAAACCGCGAACCGAAGCAGATGTCGGTGCTGCAGGACACCTACAACGTCTCCGACGAGGATTTGGCCGGGATGGAGACGCCGATGGGGTTCGCCCGGCACTTCATCGAGGACAGTTACAAGAAGAACATGCAGTCGTTGGGCCTGTCCATCGACTGGCGGCGCGAGTTCACGACGAACGACGAGCGCTATTCGAAGTTCATCACGTGGCAGTACGAGACGCTGAAGGAGCGCGGCCTGCTGGAGAAGGGCCTGCACCCCGTCAAATACTGTACGAACGAGGGGAACCCGGTCACGACCCACGACCTGTTAGAAGGCGAGGAAGCCGAGTTTCAGGAGTACACGCTCGTGAAGTTCGATTGGGCCTCTGACGATTCAGAAGTCACCGTCCCGATGGCAACGTTGCGCCCCGAGACGGTCCACGGCGTCACGAACGCCTACATCGACCCCGACGCGGAGTACGTCGAGGCCGACGTCGACGGCGAAACGTGGCTCGTCTCGGAGTCCGCGGCGGAGAAACTGGAACTGCAGGCACACGATGTCGAGGTCCACGGCCGCTTCACCGGCGAGCGACTGGTCGGCGAGCACGTCACGAATCCCGTCACGGGTGACGAGGTGCTGGTCCTGCCCGCGAACTTCGTGGACGCGGACAACGCCACGGGCGTCGTCATGTCCGTCCCGGCCCACAGTCCCGACGACTGGGTTGCTCTGCGAGAAGCAAAGAGCGCGGCGCGACGGACCGCGGATAAATCGAGCGGTGATGAACCGCGAGACGCCGACGATGCCCGGATGGAAGAGTACGGCATCGACCCCGCCGAAGTCTCCGCAATCGAACCGAAGGCCATCATCGACGTGGAGGGCTACGGCGAGTTCCCGGCGAAGGACGCCGTGGCGGAACACGGTATCGAGGACTCCTCGGACCCGGCGCTGGAGGATGCCACGCAGGAGGTGTACAACCGCGAGTTCCACAGCGGGAAACTGCGCGAGATGTACGGCGACTACGCCGGGGAAATCGTGGAGGACGTGCGCGACGACCTGAAGGCCGAGTTTCAGGGGCAGGGGTCGTTCGGCACGATGCACGAGTTCAGCGAGGAAGTCGTCTGTCGCTGCGGCGGGGCCGTCGAAGTCGCGGAACAGGACACGTGGTTCCTGTGTTACAACGACGAGGAGTGGAAGGCGAAGGCCCACGAAGCGGTCGCCGAATTGGACGCGATTCCGGAGAACACCCGCGAGCAGTACGACCACACCATCGACTGGTTGAACGAATGGCCCTGCATCCGCAACTACGGTCTGGGCACGCGCCTGCCGTGGGACGACGACTTCGTCATCGAACCGCTGTCGGACTCGACCATCTACATGTCCTACTACACCATCGCCCACCGCATCTCGGACGTGCCAGTGGAGGAGATGGACAAGGCGTTCTTCGACACGTTGTTTTACGGAAGCGAGGCGCAACGCGCCTCGGAAAACGCTCGCGGTGGTGAACCGCGAGCGAGCGAGACAGTCGAAGAACCGAACGAAACCGCGCTCTCGCTGCGCGAGGAGTGGGACTACTGGTATCCGGTCGATTATCGCTGTTCCGGGAACGACTTGGTCAGCAACCACCTGACGTTCTTCCTGTTCCACCACGCCGAGTTGTTCGACCCGGCGAACTGGCCGCGGGGCATCACCGTGATGGGCATGGGACTGCTGGAGGGCAAGAAGATGTCCTCCTCGAAGGGCCACGTCGTCCTGCCCGAGCACGCCATCGAAAAGTACGGCGCGGACACCGTGCGCTTCTTCCTGATGAACAGCGCGGAACCGTGGCAGGATTACGACTGGCGGAGCGAACAGGTCGAGAGCACGGGGAACCAACTGCGACGGTTCTGGAACCGCGCGAACGATCTCATCGACGGCGAGGCGCCACGCGCCTCGGAACGGTCGAGTGGCGCGGAACACAGTTCCGCGGACCATTCGAGCGGGCAACCCCCGCAAGAAGACGGTGACGAACCGCGAGACGCGCCGGAGGGAGGGCGCGACCTGCAACGCATCGACCGCTGGTTGCTGTCGAAACTGCAGGCGACGGTTCGAGAGGTCACCGACGCGATGGACCGGTTCGAGACGCGCTCGGCCAGTCAGGCCGCCTTCTACGGCTTCGAGGAACATCTGAAGTGGTACCGCAAACGCACCGACACGGACCGACCGGGCGCGCGCTGGACGCTCCGAACCGTGCTGAACGCCCGCCTGCGCCTGCTGGCTCCGTTCGTCCCGTTCATGGCGACGGAACTCAACGAGCGCCTGACCGGAAAGCCGATAGACGAGGCCGAATGGCCGGACGTGAACGCCGACTTCGAGAGCACCGTCACGGAAATCGAGGAATCGCTGGTCGAAGGGTTGACCGACGACGTCCGTGACATCGTGAACGTAACGGAGGCCGACCCCGAGACGATTCGGGTGTACGTCGCCGCCGACTGGAAACGGAAGGTGCTCTCGGCAGTCGTCGATACCGGCCCGAACGTCGGCGCGGTGATGGGCGAGGTCATGCAGGACGAGGAACTGCGCGAGAAGGGGGACGAGGTGAACCGACTCGTCCAGAAACTCGTCGAAGACGTGCGCGAACGTCCCGACGACCAAGTCTCGGTGCTGTCCGAACTGAACGAAGTCGAGGTGTACGAGGACGCTCGCGACTTCTTCGAACGCGAGTTCGAGGCCGACGTCGAGGTGTACCGCGAGGGCGAGGACGTGCCCGACCCGGAGGACAAGGCGCGACACGCCACCCCGATGCGCCCGGCCATTCATTTAGAAGGCTGACGGCGTTCGCTCGTTTCCGTCACGCTACTCGGACGACCACACAAGATTCATTGCGTAGTAATTTTCACCGTGAGGGTATGCCATCCGATAGACCGTTTTTCACCGCTCCCGAGGAGGAACTCGATACGACACAAATACTGTACGAAGCGCTCCCGCTCGCGAAGCTCGTCGCGGCCGTCGGCGTGGTCGCGTTCATCCCGATACTCCTGCAAACCACCCTGTTCGAAATCCTCGGGTTGGCTTCCCTCTTCGAACTCATCTTCACGTTCCTGACACAGCTCATCCTCGCCGTCGGGTCCGGTATCGTTCTGCTGTACATCATCGTCCGGGCCAACCAACTCACCGACGGGTGAGTCGCGTACCGGACCCAATGGAACCGTCGTAACCAATCCGAACCGAACTCGCAAAGCGGTCGTGCTGTGCGAACGCTTATGATTTAGCCCGTTGCCCGTTTCCACATGAGTCAGGGGAATTCGGGGGACCACCCCGTCACGAAGATTCTTCGAACCGTCACGCCGCCTTCCCGTGGCCACTCGGATAGCGAGATGAACACCATCGGCTTTGCCATGTTCCTGGGACTGCTCGTCCTGTTGGTTCCACTCTTGCCGTTCTTGATTATCATCTGGGTCATCTCGAAACTGACCGACGAACTCGCCGAGCGCGCACCGATTGGAGAAGAGGAGTAATCTCGGTGAGCGTCGTCACGTAAAAACGAACGTCCGTTTCGAGTCGCGGTTTACTGGCCGAGGAGGTTGAACGGGTAGCCGTTGTCGTTCTCGTTCGCGTGCTCGTAGACGACGTGGGCGGCCGCGACGTCCTGAATCGCCAATCCGGTGCTGTCGAAGACGGTCACGCCGTCGTCCTCGGTGCGCCCGTCCAGTTCGCCGATGACGATGTCGCCGATGTCGCCGTGGATGTCGTCGTCCGTGAGCGTACCCTCGTTGTACGGGACGTTGATTTCGCCCGAGTGGGTGGTCTGGGCGTGGTCGTCGATGACGAGTTTCGCGTTCAACAGGAGTTCGTCCGCGAGTTCGTGTTTGCCCTCCGCGTCGGCACCCATCGCGTTGATGTGGGTGTGGTCGCCGACGGCATCGGCGGAGACGATGGGCGTCTCGACGGGCGTCACGGTCGAGAGGATGTCACAGGAGGCCGCTTCCGCGATGGACCCCGAGCGGACGTCGAATTCGTCGCTGAAGTAGTCGACGAACTCCGCGACCGCTTCGTCGTCCAAGTCGCTAATGACGACGTCCTCGATGGGGCGAATCTTCGAGATGGCTTCGAGTTGCGTGTAGGACTGGACGCCGGCGCCGACCAGACCCATGCTCGTCGCGTCCTCGACGGCGAGGTGGTCCGTCGCCACGGCGGCGGCCGCGCCCGTGCGTTTCATCGTGAGTTCCGTCCCGTCCATGATGGCGAGCGGGAACGCCGTCTCGGGGTCGCTGTAAATCATCGTCCCCATGACCGTCGGCAGATCGAACGACTCGGGGTTGTCGGGGTGAACGTTGACCCACTTGATTCCGGCCGCGTCCCAGTCCTCGGCGTCGAGGTAGGCGGGCATCGACCGGAAGTCGCCGTTGTACTGCGGCAGGTCGATGTACGATTTCGCGGGCATCTGTGCGCTCCCGGTTGCGTACGCCGCGAAGGCGTCCTCGATGGCCCGAATGAGTTCGGGCATCTGTGTGTTTTCGTCGACCGCATCCTGATTGAGCAGGAGTGTCTCCATAGTCGGAGGGATACGCGGTTCCCACTTAGTTCCATCTCTTACTGATTTCGGTCCGCTTCCACCGTCGAGTACGGCGATTTTGGATATATATCACCACGAAGCATACGGAAAGTTGCTCTTTACGACAGTTGGATTGGTATCCACTCTTGTGCCACCGTTGGCAGTCGTATCCGGTAAAGGAGACACTCCTCGACTTGCGTCCAAGAAATCGGTTCAAATCCGATTAACGGCGATTTTTCCGACGAGGCCAACGAAAGACGGCCGAAAACCGATACGACGAGATGTGGGTTCCTCTAGGTACGACCCCCGTCAGCACCCATTTTTGTCTTTCCCCATGCTTCCGTGCTGGTGTTGCCCTTCGCCGTGTTCGCTTCCGCTATCGTGCTCACTTTCGTTCCCGCTTCCGTCCATCGAGTCGTCTTCTCCACCGTGTTCGTCGCCACGACCCACGATTTGTACGGAATCCCGGCCGGAAACCCCGTGTTCGCCGGCGTCGTCCCGTTCCCAGCGGAGTTCGGCGTCCGTCTCGTCGCCGTCGAATCCGGCGTCCGCAACGGAAAAGTGGAGCACCACGTCGTCGTTTCCGTCCCCATCCACGTCTTCGACGTGCCCGTCGTGAATCGGGCACGCTCCACCGCCGTCCGCGACGGCATCCGGAGCGCCGAACCGATACCGGACCGCCTCACTGGTCGGGTCGAACGCGTCGGTTTGGAGGACGGCGACGCGGACGACGCCTCGGCTACCGAGGTCGATTTCGTTCGCGTCGCTTCCCGGCCGTACGTCGATGTCGAGTTTCCGCGGGAAGTGGGCAACTGCGGTGCTACTGAGGGCTGGGACCGTGACTGCGGTCAGGGCGGCCCCGGCACCCGCCGTGAGGAGACGGCGGCGACCGAACTTGCGTGATTGTATCTCGCACTCGTCCGCGTTGTCTTTCGGGGTAGACACGGTACTTTCGAATCCTCACGGCCTGAAAATAGCGGTTCTGGCACGATTCTCGAAATGACCTGATAGAACCATTGATTGTACTGAAAACGAACAGCTATC
Organism: Haladaptatus sp. HS23; assembly: GCF_056892285.1. Classification (NCBI taxonomy): domain Archaea; kingdom Methanobacteriati; phylum Methanobacteriota; class Halobacteria; order Halobacteriales; family Haladaptataceae; genus Haladaptatus; species Haladaptatus sp. HS23. The sequence goes on from NZ_JBXGLH010000001.1 coordinate 1,096,842, forward strand.
AGGTACGAGTCCTCGAAAAAACTTCGTGAATTAGCCAGACAACGATTCGTCGAGGTGGGCGTGGGAGTCAGGTTGCTCCCGAATTTACATTGCGCCGCCCATGCCGCCCATACCGCCCATGCCACCCATACCGCCGGGTGCGCCGCCTTCGTCGCCACCCTTGTCGGTGGACAGGTCGCCGGCGGAGATGATGTCGTCTATTTTGAGGACGAGGTTCGCGGCCTCGGTGGCACTGGAGAGTGCCTGCTCCTTGGCGTGTGCGGGCTCGACGATGCCGGCCTCGAAGGTGTCTTCGACGTCACCGCTGAAGACGTTCAGGCCAGCGCGCTTCTCGCCGTCCTCGTGTTCCGCGCGGAGGTCGACGAGCGTGTCGATGGAGTCCAGTCCGGCGTTCTCGGCGAGAACGCGCGGGACGAGTTCGAGGGAGTCAGCGAACGCCTCGACGGCCAACTGTTCGCGGCCTTCGACGCTGTCGGAGTAGTCGCGGAGTCGGGAGGCGAGTTCGACTTCGATGGCACCGCCACCGGAGACGATTCGGCCGTCACTGACGGTCTGGGCCACGACGTCGAGCGCGTCCGTGATACCGCGTTCGAGTTCGTCGACCACGTGGTCGGTGGAACCGCGGAGGAGGAGCGTGACGCCGTGTGCGTCGTCGCCGCCCGAGACGTAGAACAGTTCGTCGCTCTCGTCGCGGGTGACGCTACCCTCGGCGACGTCGTCCTCGCTCGCGCTGTCGAGGTCCGAGACGATGGTCGTGTTGAGGACCTCGCGGAGGAACTTGATGTCGCTCTTCTTCGCGCGGCGGACGGCGAGGATGCCTTCCTTGGCGAGGTAGTGCTGTGCGAGGTCGTCGATGCCCTTCTGGCAGAAGACGACGTTCGCGCCGGTGTCCTTGATCTGCTCGACCTTCTCCTTCAGCTGTGCTTCCTCGCGGTCGAGGAAGTTCTTGAGTTGGTCGGGGTCGTTGATGGAAATCTCGGTGTCGACGTCGGTCTCCTCGACTTCGACGGCCTCGTTGAGGAGGAGGACCTTCGCGTCCTCGACGGAGGTCGGCATGTTGTCGTGGACGGGGTCCTTGTCGATGACCGCGCCTTCGAGCAGTTCGGACTCGCCGGCGGAGCGGCCGGTCTGCGTCTCAATGTTGACGTATTCGAGGTCGACGGTGTCCTCGACGGTGACGGCCTGAACCGCGTCGACGATGATCTGGCTCAGGACTTCCTTGTTGAGTTCGGCACCTTTGCCGGTCATGCTGGTTTCGGCGACTTTGCGAAGGAGGTCCTCGTCGTCGGTATCGACTTCGTCCGCGATGTTGTCGATTTCCTCGCGCGCTTTCTCGCTCGCGAGGTGGAATCCTTTGATGACCGCCGTCGGGTGGATGTCCTGTTCGAGAAGGTCTTGTGCGTTCTTGAGAAGCTCGCCCGTGACCGCCACGGCCGTCGTCGTGCCGTCACCCGCTTCGTCCTCTTGGGTTTCGGCGACTTCGATGATCATCTCGGCCGTCGGGTTGTCGATGTCCATCTCCTTGAGGATGGTCACGCCGTCGTTCGTGATGGTGACGTCGCCCATCGAATCGACGAGCATCTTGTCCATCCCTTTCGGGCCGAGTGTGGAGCGTACCGCGTCCGCAACCGCTCGCGCCGCGGTGATGTTGTGTTCCTGCGCGTCCTTGTCCTTGACTCGCTGGGAATCCTCGGACATTACGATCATCGGCTGACCTTGCATGCGCTGACTCATAGTACAAGAGCGACTATGATTGTGCTTCTATATAAATCTTTATCTACTCTCCAATCACGGCAACCGGTTCGGCCGATTCAGAAATCGGGAAATCACCGTAGGGCGGTCGGGAATGACAAAATCCGTGCCGTTGGTTAACACGGGTCTCTCGGGTCGAACTGCTTTTCGAACCTTTATTTATATACTCCGATACGCCGTGGTTCCGACCCGTCTCCATCTCGCTCGGCGCGTCCGCTACGGTCTCGCTTCGACTCTCCCCTCTCTAATTCCCCGTTTACTTCTCTTCGGGCACTTCCGTATGTCCGAGCCGGAGGTTCCGATAATAGTACATGTGAGCGCCGCCGGACACGGTCACCAGCGCGGCGAGTCCGACCGCCCACCCGATGTCCGGAACGAGACCGAGCGGTCCCGCGTTGAACCACGCCCCCGTCAGCAGCGTGAGGCTGATACAGCCTAACACGAAATAGTACTCCGACCACGGGAGGTTGTTGTCCGGAATGATTTCGAGATACGTGTTCAGCGGTTCCGCCCTGTCAGTCAGTGTTACCTCACCACGTGCGGGTTCGTAGTCGATGAATCCGGTCTCGTCGAGTTTCGGGAGGTGGGCTTGCTGGAGCGTGTTGTACACCCGTTTGCGCTGTTGTGAGGTCACGTCGTCGACGATGACGTCGTTTTCCCACGCCGCGATTTGGGTCGCGAGGTCCCCTATCTCGGCCGGCCCCTCGTTTCGTCGCAAGTAGTGGAGCGCGTACCGTCGTCGCTGATTGCTTAGAATCTGGAATATGACGTCTCTCGACAGTTGGGCTTCCTTCACTCTATCGGCTCGTTCAGTCATTATGTCGTTTCGCACACGGCGACTGTTCGTCTTTGAGACGACTCTCGAACTATTTAATTTTTTGGACCGGCCTCAGCAGAAGTCCTCCGTCGCGTATATTCGCCCGTTCTCGGTGTAATAGATGCCAAGTCCCTCGCGCTGCCATCGTTTCGCGAGGATGTTCTCCCGGTGGTCGGGCGAGTGCATCCACTGCGAGACGACCCCCCGAGCGAGCTCCTTCGCGGCTCGGTACCGAACGACGTCCCCGCTGTCGGTCCGTACCCGTCGGTCGAAGTAGGTATACGCGATGTTCTCCCCGGCCCCTCGAAGGCAGTGATAGTTCGCCCGCCGATAGCGGTCGCCGGGGTCGATACCGGACGGTGAAACGTGTGCGAAGTAATCCTTGCGCCCCATATCGACGCTGTGGTCCCGTGCGATGGCACGCAGTGCCGCATCGAATTCGAGCGGGGCCAATCCTCGCTGTGTCCGTTCCCTGTTCACCGCGACGTGGATGTAGAATTCGACCCACCGGCGGAACCGCGTCTCGTGCGGGTCGGTGAGTCGTCCCGGTCGGTCCTGTGGAACGTCGACCACTCGTGCGCCCTGTGCCGAATCGAGCGTTCGCTCGCCGGGAACGTGATAGCCGGCCAAGTACGACCCGAAAAACAGCACCGTCAGGAGGACGAGGGCGACGGGGAGGAGCGAGCGCATTCGTTCCCCCTTCGACCCCCGCAAAGATGAATGTCCGGGCAGGTAGGGTCGGTTCGAGTGCGGGCGACCGCCGTTTCGACACGATTTACTCGTAGTTGACGCGGGGGTCCACGAGTACGTACGCCACGTCCTGCAGGAAGTTCCCCGCTAATCCAATGAGGATGGGTATCATCGTCGTCGCGAGGATGAGCCCCGCATCGCGGCTTTTGATGGCTTCGAACGCGAGCGAGCCGAATCCGGGGATGCCGAACACCATCTCGACGACGAGAACCGTGATGAACAGCATGGTGAGCGTTTCAGTGAAAAAGAGTGAGACGAGCGGCAACGCCGCGTTCCGTAGTACGTGTCGTGTGACGTCCCACGCCGTTGCACCGTTGGCCCGCAGCGTCTTCACGAACTCGGCGGGCACGTATTCGAGCGACGTGGACCGCGCATACCGAATCTGTACCGTGAGGAGGTTGACCGTCACGACGAATATCGGGAGCAGCATGAACGGGAGGTTTTGGGGCGTCCACAGTCCGTACCGCGTGTCGAAGTACGACGCCTGAATGCTCACCCGTTCGAGGACGATGAGGGACGACCAACTCGCCAGCCAGAACCCGGGCATTCCCAACCCAGGATACGTGACGGCGGTGACGAGACGGTCCACGTAGCCGTGCTGGTGGACCGCCGAGTACAGGCCGATGAACGTCCCGATAACGGTGGACAACACGATGGCGGGGAGCAGATAGGTGAGCGTGAGCGGGACCGTATCGGCCAACAGGTCCGTGACGGGTGCCCCGTTGATACTCTCACCCCAGTCGAACGTCGTGTACGCGACTATCCACTTCACGTAGCGGTCGAGTATCGGTTCGTCGTAGTTTCTCGCGGCACCGTAGGCGTGTTCCGCCTTCTCGACCGACCCGCCGCCCAACCCCGCCATGAGTCCTGCCGTCTTCTGATTGGGGTCAGGTGCGTACGCGTAGACCAAAAAGACGGACGAGAGGAGGAGGTACGCTGCGAAAACCGTCCAGAGTGCTCGTTTGACGATGTATCGGCGCACGTTACGGTTCCTCCCGCGACCACGATAGTTCGTTCCTGTCCGGCGCTATCGGTCCCGTCTCGCGGGTCGTCCGTCTCACCACGTCCATGGTAGTAGTACGCACATTCCGTCCTGTTCGAATAAGTGTTTCCTGTGCTACAAACTACGCGACGTATTCGGTACGAGGCCGGTCCGGAACACCCCAGGAAACGAGAGCGACGTTTTTTATACCCCTATTGCATTGCTAGCGTTAGTCTGTCATTCAATTGTCTCGTCTGCAGAATTAGCGTCACTCTGCAGTACGAGGCCCGACGACAGGATTCGACCGCCCATGGCCACACGAAACGACACGTTCGACACGATAGAGTGGAACGAGTATACGAGCAGTTCGCGGGGGATTGCTCGACGAACGGCGGCGTTTTCGCTCGTCGCTCTCGCGTTAGCTATCGGATTCTCCTACGACCTGTTCTTCCTCCCCGATACCGACCCGGTCCTCTGGGAGTGGAACGTGACCGCGCTGGATTGGCTATTTATGCTTTCGCTCGCCGTCTTCTTCTTTTTCGTCATCCTCCCCCTCGTTCGAAACCGGGACCTCACTCGTCGTCGGTGGAATCACCTCAAAACGAACCCGGTGGCCATCGCCAGTCTCTGCTATCTCGTTTTCTTCTTCCTCGCCGGACTCATCGCGCCGATGTTTCTGTCCCCGCTTCGTGACGCCATCGTGGCCGCGGACGGGTCCAGGTACGGAATCACGCCGTATCAGCCACCGTTCGGGTTTACCGTCCCGTTCTACGGCATCGGCATCACTCGCTGTGTCGGTACTCTCGCGGATAAGGTGTGTCACGGAAGCCTGATTCATCCGCTCGGCACCACCGGAAGCGGGGAGGACATGCTGGTCGAAATCCTTCAAGGAATGCGCATCGCACTCCAAGTCACGCTCATCAGTGCGACGCTCATCGCCCCCCTGGCAACCGCGGTCGGGACCGTCGCGGCCTACTTCGGCGGGACTATCGACGAGGTCCTGATGCGCTACGTGGACATTCAGCAGGCGGTTCCGCCGCTGTTCGTCTTCCTCCTCCTGCAGGCGCTGTACGGTGGGAGCATCCTGCTCATGATCGTCGTTTTCGGACTGTTGAGTTGGGGGAGCACCGCCAGACTCGTTCGAAGCGAGGCGCTCCAGAAGTCCGAACTCGGGTTCATCCGCGCCGCGAGAGGTGCGGGAAGCGGCCACCGAAGACTCATCCGCGACCACCTCCTCCCGAACGTTTCGAGTACCGTCCTCGTCTCCGTAACGCTCCAGATTCCGACGCTGCTCCTCATCGAAGCGATGCTCGGCTACTTCAAACTCCACGGCGACGGGCAGAACTCGTGGGGCTACCTCGTCTACGCCGCCTTCCACAACGATTTCCACCCGACGTTCCTCTGGTGGGCGGAGGTGATTCCGGTGGTGTTTCTCGTCCTCACCGTCGCCTCGTTCAGCTTTTTGGGCGACGCGCTCCGCGAGATTCTCGACCCGCGAACGCGGGAGGGACTATGAGCGACCCCCTCCTTTCCGTTATGGGGCTTCGGACGACGTTCGAAACCCCCCGCGGCACCGTCAGAGCGGTCGATGGCGTTTCGTTCGACGTGAATCGCGGGGAGACCGTCTGCCTCGTCGGCGAAAGCGGGTCCGGAAAGACCGTCGCCTGCGAGTCGATAACCCGACTGATTCCGACGCCGCCGGGCGATATCACGGACGGTCGAATCGTCTTCGACGGCGACGACATCCGGGACTGTTCGTCGAGTGAACTCCGCGAGATTCGGGGCAACCGAATCGCCTACGTCTTTCAAAACCCGCAGAACGCGCTCGACCCGGTGTACAGCGTGGGCCGACAGGTCGCCGAGTCGATTCGCTACCATCAGGACGTGAGCAAGGACACGGCCCGTCGACGTGCGGTCGAACTCCTCAACCGGGTCGGCATTCCGAGGGCCGAGGTTCGGGCGGACGACTACCCACACGAGTTCTCGGGCGGGATGCGCCAGCGCGTCGTCATCGCCATGGCGTTGGCGGGCGAACCGGACCTGCTCATCGCGGACGAACCGACGACGGCGCTCGACGTGACCATCGAAGCCCAAATTTTAGAGCTGCTCGCGGACTTGCAGGTCGAACGCGACATGGCGATTCTGTTCGTCACGCACGACCTCGGCGTCGTCGCCCAAATCGCGGACCGTGTGGTCGTTCTGTACGCCGGGAAGGTCATGGAACGGGGGACCGTCCACGACGTCTTCGACCAACCCGCTCATCCGTACACGCAGGCGCTTCTCGATTGTCTCCCCGGCCGCGGTGGAGCGTTACGACCCATCGGCGGGTCGATAGCCGACCCCGTTTCACCCCCGTCCGGGTGTCGCTTCCATCCGCGGTGTCCACACGCGACCGACGAGTGTACGGAACGTGGACAACCGCCGTTCTACGGCGTGACGAACTCCCAGCAGGTTTCGTGTGTCTTCTACCGCGAGGGCCGTGACTCCTCGGTGGTTCTCGGCGACGAACCCGCACTGGCAGGGGAGGATGGTCGATGAAGGAAGACGACCCCGCGGGAACGGCGGCGTCGACCGAGGCGTTGCTCTCCGTACGTGGGCTGAAAAAGCTGTATCCCGTCACGGAGGGTATCACTCGGAAGGAAACGGGCACAATCCACGCGGTGGACGGCATCGACTTCGACGTTTTCCCCGGCGAGACGGTCGGCCTCATCGGCGAATCCGGAAGCGGCAAATCGACGGCCGCGACGACGCTGTTGTCGCTCGAAGACCCGACCGCCGGGACGGTCGCGTTCGACGGTGAGGACATCGGCGCGTTCGACCGCGCCCAAACCAAGTCGTTCCGTCGCCGCGCACAGATGGTGTTTCAGGACCCGACGACGACGTTCGACCCTCGGATGAAAGTCGGCAAATCGGTCGCGGAACCGCTCTCGATTCACGGCATGACCGACGCCGACCAACGCCGGGCGATAACCGAGGATTTGCTCTCCCGCGTCGGTCTCTCGACGGAGGAGTTCGACCGGTATCCGCACGAACTCTCAGGGGGACAGAAACAGCGTGCGGCGTTGGCACGGGCGTTGATTCTGAACCCCGACTTGCTCGTCTTGGACGAACCCGTCTCGGCGTTAGACGTGTCCGTGCAGGCCGAAATCCTCGCCCTGCTCTCCGACCTGCAGTCGACGTTCGACCTCTCGTTGCTCCTCATCAGCCACGACATGGGCGTCGTCCGGGAAATCTGTGACCGCGTGGCGGTGATGTACCTCGGCGAAATCGTCGAGCGCGGCCCGACGGAGGACCTGTTCCGCAATCCCCAACACCCCTACACGCAGGCGCTCGTCTCGGCGATTCCGACCCCGGACCCGGACGCGGCGACCGACCGGGTACCCCTCCGCGGGGACGTTCCCGACGCCGCCTCGCCGCCGTCCGGGTGTCGGTTCCATCCCCGCTGCCCGGCGGTCGTCCCTCCCGAGGGGTACGACTTCGAACAGGACGAGTGGCGGTCCGTGATGGACCTCAGGGATGCGGTTTCGGGCGGCGAGGTCGACCTCGATTCGCTCCGAGGGCTGGTAGTTGCACGAGATGAAGCGGAAACGGAGGCGGCCGTCTCCGACGAACGACTCCGCTTCGCCCTCCGCAAGGAGTACGATATCCCTGACGAACTGTCCGATTCGGAGGCCGAAGCGGTGTTGTCGGCCGCACTTTCTGCGGTCACTTCCGGGGACGTGGACGCTGCGGACGAACGCTTGTCCGAGAAATTCTCGACGGTTTGCGAACGGGAGTCTCCCGAGGAGCAGGCGACCGGTGCCGGACACCCGGCGGCCTGTCATCTACACGATTCGCCGACGGAACCGGACGAGGAATGGGAGTGGGCGTCGGTGGACTGAACTCCTGATGGCGCTCTGAAAACGCCGAGACTGGGATTGAACTCGCCGAGACGTTCCTGCTCGCTCGTTTCGCTCACGGCTTCGCCGTTCGCATCGAGGCGCGAAGCGCCTCGTACTCGTTCCCGGACACGCGACTCGTCTGCTCACATCCCTCGGCGATTTTCCGCTCACGATGTCGTGAGCACACGCTCCGCGGCGCTCACGGTCTTGTTCGCGGAGAAATACGCCGGGACTGGGATTTGAACCCAGAATCCCATACGGGAACACGCTTTCCAGGCGTGCGCTTTGCCATTCGGCCATCCCGGCCTACCACTTCGTTACCCCGTGTCGGTTTTAAACCCTTCTTTTCTAATCGAGTACCCCGTCGGCGACGTAGCTGAGAATCGGCGCGCCGATCGCCACGACGAGCGTCGCCCCTGCCTTCACCCCCAGCGAGTAGCGGTAGTCGGCCACCAGTTCGTAGCCTTGCAGGAGGACGAGAAACGAGAGGACGCCGATGACGCCCCACAGGAGGCTCGCCTTGACGCGGGGGTTCACGATTACTCGGTGCTGGCGATGGCCTCGATTTCGACGCCGACGCCCTTCGGCAGGTTGGCGACCTCGATGGCGCTGCGGGCCGGTGGGTTGTCTTGGAAGTACTCCTTGTACGATTCGTTCATCTCGTCGAAATCACGGATGTCCTCCATGAACACCGTCACCTTCAGTACGTCCTGCATGGTCAGGCCTTCCTCTTCGAGGATGCCCTTGACGTTCTCCAAACTCTGGCGGGTCTGGACCGCGATGTCCTCGTCGTCGAGGAGGTCGCCGTCGGGCGTCATCGGTATCTGTCCGGCGGTAAACAGAATGTCGCCGTTGGTGGTCGCCTGACTGTACGCACCGACAGCCTCCGGTGCATCCTTCGTGCTGATAGTTCGCTTCATGCAGGTGACTTCGGTTCCCAGAACTTAAACCTACGTCAATAGACGACGAAAAATCAAACGAATTGCAGGTTACACGAGAACTTCCACGTCGAATCCGTTGTCGCGGAGCGAGTCGAGAAGCGCCTCCACGTGTGCCGGTCCGCGGGTTTCGAGGTCGAGTTCGACCTCCGTCGCGTTCATTCCGATGTCACGCGAGGTGCGGTCGTGCTGGATCGCATAGATGTTCGCCTGCGCGTCGGCGATGACGTCGAGGAGCTTTCGGAGCGACCCCGGACGGTCCTTGAGGACGGTTTTGAGTTTCACGTAGCGGCCGGTTTCGACCAACCCGCGCACGATGACCGTCGTGAGGAGGTTCATGTCGATGTTGCCGCCGCTGAGGACCGGGACGACGACTTCGTCGTCCGCGTAGTCGAACTTCCCTTCGAGAAGTGCGGCGAGCGGTACCGCGCCAGCGCCCTCCACGAGCGTCTTCCCCCGTTCGAGCAGGTAGGCGAGCGCCACCGCGATTTCGGAGTCGGAGACGGTGACGACTTCGTCTACGCGCGCGTCTATCACGTCGAAGGTCCGCTGACCCACACAGCGAGTGGCGATGCCGTCCGCGATGGTATCCACGCTGTCGAGGGTCTGGACCGACCCTTTCCGGAGCGAGTCGGCGACGCTGGATGCGCCTTCCGCTTGTACGCCGATGACCCGTGCGTCCGGATTTTTCCCCTTGATCGCGGTCGCGATGCCGCTGATGAGGCCGCCGCCACCGATGGGGACGACGACGGTTTCCACCTCGGGAAGGTCGTCCATGATTTCCAGCCCGATGGTTCCCTGTCCGGCCATCACCGTCTCGTCGTCGAAGGCGTGGACGTAGGTCCGTCCCTCCGTCTCCTCGATTTCGTGGGCGTGTCCCGCAGCCTCGTCGTAATCCTCGCCGTACAACACCGCCTCCGCACCGTAGTTCTCCGTCGCGCGGACCTTCGAAATCGGGGCGTGTTTCGGCATGACGATCTTCGAATCGACCCCGCTTCGCGTCGCCGCGAGCGCAACGCCCTGTGCATGGTTCCCCGCGCTGGCCGTGACGACGCCCGCCTCCTTTTCGGCCTCCGAAAGCGTCATGATGCGGTTGGTCGCGCCGCGAATCTTGAACGACCCAGTGCGCTGGAACGTCTCCAGTTTCATGTGCACCTCCGCCCCCGTCATCCGAGTAAACGTATGAGAGTAATCGAGCGGTGTGTGCCGGGACGTTTCTGCCACCCGGTCCCGGGCCGCCAGCACGTCTTCGAGCTCTAACATGGTTGTCGGTAGTTTTTGCGACGCTTTATCGTTTGGGAACTGTACCGGCGAATTCGTGACAGTTTCAGCACCCGCGACCCGATTTCGAGTCAACATCTTCGGAAACGAGGTTTCGGTGACTCCCGCCGTGTCCTCGTCCCGTTTTCGTCGGAGCGCTTTCGTATCTACCGACGGGACGGTACAGAAACGCCTTTTTGCTTTCCACTCTGCCTACGAAACGATGCAGGTCTCCGAGGCGGTTCCAGGGTTCGCGGAGGCGTTCGCCTTCGAGGAGTTCAACCGAATGCAACGCGAGATGCTTCCCGCGCTGCTCGACAGTGACGAGAACGTCGTCGCCAGCGCGCCGACGGCGAGCGGGAAGACGGCGCTCGCGGAACTCGCCATCTGCAAGGCGCTTCGCGACGACGGAACCGCGCTGTTCATCGCCCCGCTTCGGGCGCTGACGAACGAGAAGGAAAGCGACTGGGAGCGGTTCGAGGACCTCGGCTATTCGGTGTACGTCGTTACGGGTGAACGCGATTTGAACCCGCGGCGCGCCGAGCGCGCCGACATCCTCGTGATGACGCCCGAAAAGACCGACTCGGCGACCAGAAAACACGATTCGGCCCGCTACTCGTTCATCACGGACATCGACTGCTGTGTCATCGACGAGGTCCACCTCCTCGATTCCGAAAAGCGCGGGGCCGTCCTCGAAGTGACCATCTCGCGCCTCCGCCGCCTCTGTGACCCCCGCGTCGTCGCGCTCTCGGCGACGATGCCGAACGTGAGCGACGTGGCCGATTGGCTCGACGCGCCGCCGGAGACCACCTTCGAGTTCGGGGACGACTACCGTCCCGTCGATTTGCACGCGGACGTGAAGACGTACTCCCACGGGGACAACTCCTTCGCGGACAAATATCGCAGGTTGTACCGCGCCCTCGACCTCGCGGAACCGCACATCCGCGAGGACGGACAGGCGCTCGTCTTCGTCGCCTCGCGGCAGGACACCGTGCAGGCCGCGAAGAAGGCCCGCGACGAAATCGGTGAACGGGACATTCCAATCGGCGCTCGCGGCGACTACGATTTCCACACCGAAACGCAGGAACTGCGCAACGAAACCCTCCGGAACTCCGTCCTCGACGGGGTGGCGTTCCACCACGCCGGACTGTCGAAAAACGACCGCGACAGGGTCGAGGAGTGGTTCAAACAGGGAAAGATTCAGCTCCTCTTTTCGACCTCCACGCTCGCGTGGGGCGTCAACCTCCCCGCCCGCTGCGTCGTTTTGCGCGACACCAAACTGCACGACCCGCTCGAAGGCGAGGTGGACATGAGTCCGCTCGACGTGCTTCAGATGCTCGGACGGGCGGGCCGTCCCGGCTACGACGACGTGGGCTACGGGTGGGTCGTCTGTGACTTCAACGACGCGGACAAGTACCGGAAACTGTTGCGCGACGGCAAGGAAATCGAATCCCGACTGGCGGAGGATTTGGATTCGCACCTCAACGCCGAAATCGCCATGGGGACCATCTCGGACTTGGACGACGTGATGTCGTGGCTCAGGACGACGTTCTACTACGTCCGCGCCCAGAGCAAACCCGACGAGTATGATTTCGAGAACCACCGCGAGCGCGTCCGGAACACCCTCCAACGCCTCGTCTCGCGTGGATTCGTCGAGCAGGGCGACGACCTCAAAATCGAGGGCACGGCGCTCGCCGTGCTCGCCTCAAAGTTCTACCTCAACCTCGACACCGCGGAACGGTTCCGGCGTCTCGCGGAAACCGAGGTGATAGACGCGTCGAAAATCCTCGAGACGGTCGCCGGCGCGGCCGAGTTCGATAGCGTGAGTTCGCGTCAGTCGGAACGCGACGCCATCAACTCCGTCCTCGTCGGACAGGATTCGGGGGACCTCGAAGCGGGCGGGCGAAAGGTCCTCGCCATCCTGCGGTCCAGCATGACGGGGTCGACGCCGGGCGACCTCAGAAGCGACGCGTGGGTCATCCAGCAGAACGCGGTCAGGCTTTTCGCGGCGCTCCGGGCGTTCCTCAAACGACTCGACAGGCCGTTCGCCGCGAACCTCGTCACCAGAATCGAGGCCCGCGTGGAGAACGGCGTGGGGAAGAGCGCCGTCGGTCTCACCGCAATCGACGGTGTCGGTGCTGGCCGGGCGAGCAAACTGGCGACGGAAGGTCTCGAAACGCCCGCCGACGTGTGCGAAGCGGGCGTCGACGGACTCGTCGGTGCGGGCCTCACCGACGGCGTCGCAGAACAGGTCGAAGCGAGCGCCCAGAAACTCCCCGACGTGGAAGTCGAGTGGGGGTCGTTCCCCACCCGAATCGGCCGCGGTGAAAACGACATGCGCGAAGTCACCGTGCGAAATCACGGACACGGCGAGCAGGCCGCCATCGACGTGACTGTCAACGGCGTCGAGATGACGACGAAATCGACCTACCTCGACGGTGAAACCACCGTCCCCGTCGGCGTCTTCGGCGGCACCGACGACGAGATGGAGTTCACCGTCCGCGTGGTGTTCCCCGACCTTTCCCTTCTCCCGGTTACCGACGCTCGGTCCGTGCGGGTCGAGTGAGCAGTTCCTCCCGTAACTCGGCGGGCGAGGAGACCACCACGTCCGCCATCGAGAGGTCGAGTTCCTTCGCGCTGTTCGGGTAGCCGACGCAGTACGTTCCGGCCCGAACCGCTGATTCTACACCGTTTTCCGAATCTTCGACCGTCGCACACTCGTCCGCTCGGTAGTCGAGCAGTCCGGCCGCGTATTCGTAGATGGCGGGTTCCGGCTTGCCCGGCGCGTCGATGTCGTCCGCGCTGACGACCTCCTCGAACTCCAAATCGAAGCGCTCGGTGACGATTTCTATCCAATCGTGCGGCGACGACGAGACGAGGGCGACGTCCACGCCGTCCTCACGCAGGCCGTCGAGCAGGTCGTGAAACCCGTCCATCAGCGAGACGTGTTCGCCGTACAGGTCCTCTGCGATTCCGTTGTAGAGGGCGACGAACTCCTCCTTGGTCACGTCCGTTCCGTACTCCTCGTCCAGATAGTCGTAGATTTCGCGGTAGTTCATCCCCGTTATCTCGTCGTCCTCGACGTCGTCGACGCCTACCTCCGGGAAGATGGTCTCCTCTTCGAGTTCCACCCAGAAGTCCTCGGAGTTCACGATGACGCCGTCCATGTCGAACAACACAGCGTTGGGTTCCTGCATTTCTATCTTCCTCTGTACATCCGATTCCCCCAAAACCCTTCGCCCGAAGATTTAAATCCGAACTCGCGCCCAAACCGGGCCATGACCGACACGATTCGCGTGTTCGCCGGCGACTGTACGATTACGACGGACGGCGACACGGAAGAACGGCGGCGCGGCGAGATGGTCACCCTGCTCAAACCCGACGACACCTTGCTCGTCCACGACGTGGACGGCTACCAGCCGGTGGAATGGCTCACCCGCGCCGAAACCGCCCACGCGTCGCTCGACGGGGATACGTTTACCCTCGTGGCAGCGACCGCCGACCGCCGCGTTCGCGTCGATTGTCACACCTGCCACGGAATTTCCCGCTATCCGGGGTCCGTCGCCGGGATTCCGGTCGGGGCTTGTCCGCACTGCGACGGCACGCTGACGCGAGCGAAGGGGACGGTTTCCTGCCTTCGCTGTCGTCGGGCGTACCCGATTCCGCGCCACGCCAGCGTCGGCGACGACACGTGCGACTGCGGTCTGCCGACCATGCACGTCGAACAGGGAGCGACGTTCGAACTCTGCATCGACCGCGACTGTGGCACCGTTTTAGGCGCGGTTCGGGAACGATTCGACCGCGAATGGGACTGTCCCGAATGCGAGGCCGACATGCGGATTTTACGCCGCGGCGGCATCATCGCCGGATGCGACCGTTATCCCGACTGCGACACCGGGTTCGGTGTTCCGAACGGGACGATAGTGGACTCGTGTGGTTGTGGCCTTCCGGTGTTTCGGACGCGGTCCGGTCGTCGGTGTTTGAACACGAACTGTGCGGAGTTTCGGGGGACGTCGCCGGTCGAGTGATGATTTCTCCCGTGCAAAAGTCGCAGTGCCTTTGATGCCCCACGCTACAGAAGGGGTATGGATGGAACCCTACGCGACGACGAAGTACACGTCGGCGGCGACGCCCGCCAACGGTACTACGATTCGCGTGGATACGGTCGCCCGCTCAGTGGCAACGAGGTAGCGCTTTCACGCGTCGAGGCCGCTCACCTGTTGCTTCGGGGCGACCTCGATTCGGTAGACGGCAACGGATTTCAGGAATTTCTACAGGATTCGACGGGAAACGGATTCGCAGCGCGCTTTCTCGTCTACGCCGACCTGCGAGAACGAGGATTTTACCTCTCCCCCGACCGGGAGGGATGGGTATCGAACGCGCGAGAGGGTTCGGATTTCGCCGTCTACCCCAGGGGAGGCGGACCGTGGGACGACGAGGTCCTGTATCGGATTCGTGTCGCCAGTGAACGCGAGACTGTTCCCGTCTCGGAACTGGGCGATGTCGTCCTCGCAATCGTGGACGAGGAGAGCGAGATAACTTACTTTGAAACCGACCACGTCGCGGTCACGGGGACGACGGACCACGCGGTTCCGACCGACCTGTCCGGGTCGCTCATCGCCGACCGCGTGTTGTTGTGGAATCCCCCGGACGAACTCCACGGGAAGGCGTTTTACGGTCAGCAGATGGGTGGCCGCGATGCGACCGGCATCCTGCAGTTGTCGCTCGTGGAGGCCGCGTATCTCGTCGCGGACGGGAACCTGTCGGTCGACGGTGGCTACGATAAAATCGTAGAGCGCGGAGAGGAGGTCGAAGGAGAGCGGTTCGACCGGCGGTTGCTGGTGTATCGAACCCTTCGAGAACAGGGAGTCGTTCCGAAGACCGGATTCAAGTTCGGAGCGGACTTTCGAACTTACGCCGACGTGGAGTCCGTCGACAATCTCGGCCATTCGGAGTTCCTCGTTCGGGTGCTTCGCGACGGCCACGAGTTCGTTCCGCGCGACCTCGCGCTGGACGTTCGACTGGCTCACGGGGTGCGAAAACAAATGATATTTGCGCTCATCGCGGAAAACGAACGAATAGACACTTGGCTGTCGGTGACACGACTTACACCATGACACGAGACGATTCATCCGAGACGGGTACGAACCCCGTCCCCGACGGTGGCACCGCGACGGGGGAGGACGACGTGGTCCTCGACCCGTGGGGTTCGGCGACGGTGTCGGACTACCGCAAACTGTTCGAGGAGTTCGGCATCGAGGAGTTCGACGACGTGCTTCCCGGCGTTCCGAACCCGCACTACCTGATGCGCCGCAGCGTCATCTTCGGCGACCGCGGCTACCGCCGCGTCGCGGAGGCCATGCGAAACGACGAACCCTTTGCCGCGCTGTCGGGTTTCATGCCGACCGGCGACCCGCACATCGGGCACAAACTGGTGTTCGACGAACTCATTTGGCACCAACAGCAGGGCGGGGACACCTACGGCCTCATCGCTGACCTCGAAGCCCACAGCGCCCGCGGCCTGTCCTGGGAGGAAATCGACGAACACGCGCGGGATTACCTCCTCTCGCTCATCGCCCTCGGGTTCGACCCCGAGGAGGGTACCCTCTATCGCCAGGCCGAGAACCGCGAACTCCAGGATTTGGCGTTCGAACTCGGGTCGAAGGCGAACTTCTCGGAGTTCCAGTCCATCTACGGCTTCGACGGCGAAACCAACGTCTCGCACGTCCAGAGCGTCGTCACGCAGATGGCCGACATCCTCTATCCACAACTCTCCGAACCGAAACCGACCGTCATCCCCGTCGGCCCCGACCAGGACCCGCACGTCAGGTTGGCCCGTGACTTGGCGGTTCGGATGCGCTACTTCGGCGTGACGAAGGCCTACGCGAGTTTCGAGGCCGACGAGGAGGAACTATCGCACATCGCGGCGGCGTACGAAGCGCGCAAGGAGTACACGGACGACCCGGACATGCCCCGGTGTGAGGACGCGGCGGCGTGGTTGGCGGAGAACGGCGACACCGACGTTCCGGCCGTCGAGACGACGATTTCGAAGCTCGAAAACGCCGGTATGGAGCCCCTTCGACCGCGCGTTCGATTCCTCGACCGCAACGCGACGGAGGACGCATATGGGTCGCTCATCGACGCCATCAACGGAGAAAAGCGGGTCTTCGACGAGCACATCGACGTGTTCGACTACTCGCGGGAGGACGCCAAGGCGCTCGCCCGCGAGGTGGAGATGGAAAACGACGGCTACGGTTTCATCATGCCTTCGTCCATCTACCACCGGTTCATGACCGGCCTGACGGGCGGCAAGATGTCCTCGTCGGTTCCGGCGAGCCATATCAGCCTGATGGACGCCCCCGAGGACGGCTACGACAAGGTGAAGTCGGCGACGACCGGCGGGCGTGAAACCGCCGAAAAACAGCGCGAGTTGGGCGGCAAGGCCGACGAATGTCCGGTGTACGAACTGTATGCCTACCTGCTCGCGGGGGACGACGACGAGTTCACGAAGCAGGTGTACGACGAATGTGTCGGCGGCGAACGCCTCTGTGGCGACTGCAAGGAACAGGCCGCGCAGTTGATGTACGAGTTCTTGGAAGACCACCAAGAGAAGCGCGAGGAGGCAGAAGAACTGCTGGACGGACTCGACATCGAGTTGGAGTCCTCGCGGCGATAATCCCGAACGGTTCGCACTTCGAAAAACGCTTTGTGAACGCCTTTCTACATCGAAGGGAGATGAATCGCCTCCGCTTGCTGCTCGGACTCGGCGCGTTCGGTGTCGTCGGTGGTGGACTTTCTATCTGGTACGGATTTCGACATCAGATGTGCACCGCTGCTGGCGACGTCCAGAACCAGTGCGGCCCGAACATACTCTTTCTGATTCCCGGAATCCTTCTCATCCTCATCGGAATCGGTCTCCTGTTGATGGCCCATCAGCACGACTCGCCCTCCCGCTCCTCGAACGTGGACGGGTGAAGGGGCGAACACCCCCGATTCAACGCTCGCCGTCGTTCCTCCTCAGCCGAACGGGACTTCATCCGTCAGAATCGGTATCTCCATCGTCGCTGTCCGAGTCCGAATCTCCGCCGTCACTGTCGGAATCGGTGTCTCCATCGTCGCTGTCGGAATCCGTATCCCCGTCATCGCCATCCGTATCGGTATCACCATCGTCGCTGTCGGAGTCGGTGTCTCCGCGATTTTTCTCGGAGTCCGGATGTCGCCTCGCCCCGGTATCTCGCCTCGATTCAGTCCTCGTCCCCGTCCCGGCGTTTGTTTTCGTTTGGGACCTCGGTCGGTCGGGTTCGGTGTCGGATTGTGTCCGCGTCGTCTTTCCGATTTCCGAGTCGAGGCTGTAGAGGAGAATGGGTGGGAAGACGTACGCGGCAATCGCCAACAACACGAAGAATCGATTGACGAAGATGAGCAATCCGAACGCGGTGAGCGCCGCTGCTGAAGCGGCGTGAACCGCCGTCTGGGTGTATTCACGGTAGTACTCCCAAAGCCCGCGTAGCCACCGTACCGCCGATACTCCCCCCTCTCCGGTCGCGGTTGCTGGCATAGTGAACGATTAGCGACCGATGGCTAAGAAACCTCTCTCACCCCGAAATGACACGTCATGGCCCGTTTTCGCGCCTACTTTCGGACGACGACGCACGGGGTGGCGGCGTCCGCGAACGCCTCGTCCTCGGCGTCGACCAGTTCCCAGTAGCTTTGGGTGTCCCCGCCCGTCGCCTCCCGAACGGCTTCCTCGGTGATGACGTTCGCGCCACTCAACACGAGTTCGAACGATTCGCGCTTTCTGCCCTCGAACTCCGTGTCGAACGTCTCTCGACTCGTCTCGTTCGGGTAGTTCAGAACGAGGTACCCGCCCTCCCGAACGTGTTCGTACAAGCTCCGGATTGCCCGTCGTGGCTCCTCGACGAAGTACAGCGTGGCGACGCAGTACACCACGTCGAACCGCCGGTCGGTGTCGAGTTCGGGGAGCGAATCGACGGCGAAGTGGAGATTGTCGAGTCCCTCCTCGGCCGCTTTCTCTGCGTTGTCCCGAACCACCGTCCCGGAGATGTCGAAGCCGAACACTTCGATTTCGGGGTGGCGCTCGGCGAGGAGAAACGGGACGACTGCGGGTCCACATCCGACCGACGCGAACTCGTTTGGCGTGCCCTCGCGGTCGAAAAACCGTTCCACGAGGTCGGCCATCCGCTCGCCGCCGATGTAGGCACAGCGGTCGTAGTTCGCCCTATCGTAGAACCGTTCCCAGTCCATCATGCCGCTTTCATGGACGGGTGCGGAATAAACTCCTCCGAATCGCACACTCGTCATCCGGGTCATGTACCGACCCGCCCGAGTCGCTCGTCGGTTCGTTCGCAACGCTTTTGTCGATTCTGTGCGACCACCTACCCATGCCATCCGAATCCCACTATGGCTGTGTCGCAGTCGAACCACGACCACCGACGGGATTCGGCTTTTTTGTCGCGGCCTGAGCGGCCGGTGGACTCCTCTCGCGGCGAGGGGACGAAACCGGACGCGGTGGCCCGACTGTCTTCAGAAGGGCTAAACGGGCGCAACGGGAGATACGACCAACGACTACCCAGTGTACATGAAACTACCAGAATCACAGGTCGCGGTGCTGGACGCCGCGAGCGCAACGGAGGAACAAACGATAGCGGACCTCGCCGGGAAGACCGGCCTGAAACCCGAGACGGCGACGGGGGCGGTCTTCGAACTCGAAGACGCGGGGTTGCTGTCCGTGGACGAACGAACCGAGGAGTCCGTCTCGCTGACCGAGGAAGGCGAGGAGTACGCCGAGGACGGCCTTCCCGAAGTCGCGCTGTACGAGGCGGCCATCGAGGCCGGGGCGGCCGACGACCCCGTTCAGATGGGACAGGCCATCGGTGCGTCCGGTCTCGGGGGGCCGAAGGTGAACATCGCCCTCTCGAACTACGCCCGGAAGGGCTACGGGACCATCGACAGCGGGGAGATTACGGCCAACACGGACGCCGACCCCGACGAGGACGCGGAGGCGAACGCGCTCGCCTCGCTCACTGCCGGAGAACCGGTCGACGACCCCGAGGTCCTCGACCAATTGGAGAGTCGCGGTCTCGTCAAGCGCGCGGAATCGACGGTTCGGTCGGTGACGCTCACCGACGACGGCGTGACGGCGATGATGGAGGGCATCGAGGTGGCCGAGACGGTCGGACAGTTGACGCCGGAGATGCTCACGACCGGCGAGTGGCGCGACGTGGAGTTCGCCGAGTACAACGTGGACGCTGACGCCGAACGAATCGACGGCGGAAAGGTTCACATCCTTCGCCAGACGGCGAATCGGGTGAAGGACGTGCTCGTCGGGATGGGTTTCGAGGAGATGGACGGTCCGCACGCCGACGCGGACTTTTGGATAAACGACTGTCTGTTCATGCCCCAAGACCACCCGGCGCGGACCCATTGGGATCGGTTCGCGTTGTCGAACCCGACCGAAATCGGGGACCTGCCGGAGGACCTCGTGGAGCGCGTTCACAGCGCGCACCTCGACGGCGTCGGCGAACACGGCGAGGGATACCACTCGCCGTGGGACGAGGACTTCGCGCGGGCAATCGCGCTCCGCGGACACACCACGTCGCTGTCGATGCGGTATCTCTCGGGCTACGCGCAGGGCGAACTGGAACCGCCACAGCGCTTCTTCAGCGTCGAGAAGGTGTACCGCAACGACACCCTCGACCCGACGCACCTGCTGGAGTTCTTCCAAATCGAGGGCTGGGTGATGGCCGAGGACCTCTCGGTCCGCGACCTGATGGGCACCTTCGAGGAGTTCTACGCCCAGTTCGGGATTACGGACATTCAGTTCAAACCGCACTACAACCCGTACACGGAGCCGAGTTTCGAGTTGTTCGGCAACCACCCGGAGACGGGCGAACTCATCGAAATCGGGAACAGCGGAATGTTCCGTCCCGAGGTGCTCGAACCGCTCGGCGTCGAGTGTGACGTGATGGCGTGGGGCCTCGCCCTCGAACGCCTGTTGATGCTGATGTACGGCTTCGAGGACATCCGCGACGTCCACGGGACGCTGTGTGACCTCGAACTGCTCCGCGACGTGGAGGTGATTCACTGATGCCAACTGTCGATGTCGACCCCGACGAACTGCGCCGACTGACCGGCCACGACGAGAAGAGCGACGACGAACTGGAGGAAGATATGTTCGGCCTCGGATTGGAGTTCGAAGGCGAGACGGAGGACGGCGACATGCAGTTGGAGTTCGCTCCGGACCGTCTGGACCGCCTCTCCATCGAAGGCGTGGCTCGGTCGCTTCGCTACCAGTACGGCGACGACAGCGGCGTCTACGTGCCGAAGGCGAACGACGCCGACTGGATCATCGAAGTGGACGAGAGCGTCCCCGAGGAGCGCCCCTACGTCACGGGTGCGATTGCCCGCGGCGTGAACCTGAACGAGGAGGCCCTCGATTCGCTCATCCAACTACAGGAGAAACTCCACGCGACGATGGGACGGAAGCGCGCGAAAGGGGCCATCGGGATTCACGACTTGACGATGCTGAAGGGGAGTTCGGCCACCGAGGAAGGTGGCAATTCCATTCAGTACGTCGGCGTCGAACCCGACGGCGACCGATTCGTCCCGCTCGACGCGGACGCCGAGATGACGCCCGACGAAGTCCTCCGCGCCCACCCGACCGGCGAGAAGTACGCCGACCTCGTCTCGGAGTACGACCGCTACCCGGCCATCTACGACGATATCGGCCTGTTCTCGTTCCCGCCGGTCATCAACGGCCGCCGGACCGAGGTCGAAACGGACTCGCGCGACCTGTTCATCGAACTCACCGGTACCGACCAGTGGACCATCGACAAGATGTGTACCATCATCTGCTACGCGCTCAACGCCCGCGGCGGGACCATCGAGGAAGTCGATGTCGAATATGACGACCGGACGCTGGTCCGGCCGAACCTCGACGTGACGACGAAAGACGTCACTCACGAGCGAATCGAGACGCTGCTCGGCATCGAGTTCACGCCCGACGAAGTCCTCGAACTCCTCGCACGCTCCGGGTTGTCCGGCGAAGCGGAGGAAAACGAGGATGGAACCGTCACCTATGAAGTCGGGATACCACCCTACCGCGTGGACGTACTTCATCCCGTGGATATCGTGGACGACATCGGTCGTGCCTACGGCTTCAACGACCTCTCGCCCCATTATCCCGATGTGGGAACGGTCGGCGGTCGACACGAGCGCTCGCAACTCGAAGACGCGGCCCGCGAAGTCCTCGTCGGCCTCGGCTTCGAGGACTTGCTCAACTTCCACATGATAAGCGAAGAGGAGAACTTCGAGCGCATGCGCGTCGAACCCAGTACCGACGTGGTCGGTGGGGGCACCCCGGCGACCATCAAGAACCCCTACAGCGAGGATTACACCATGCTCCGAACGTGGGCGCTCCCCTCGCTCATGATGGTGCTGGAAAACAACACCCACCGTGCCTACCCGCAGGACCTCGCGGAAATCGGGCTGGCCGCACAGGTGGACGAGAGCGAGAACACGGGCGTCGCGGAACACCGAACTGTGGCCGGCGTCCTCGCTCGTCATGACGCCTCCTACGAGGACGCGAAGGCGCGTCTGCAAGCCGTTGTGCGGAACTTCGACGTCTCCCTCGAAACGCCACCGACGGACCACCCGTCGTTCATCACCGGCCGTACGGCGTCCGTCGTTATCGACGACGAGACAGTGGGCGTCATCGGGGAGATTCATCCCGAAGTGCTCGTGGAACACGACTTGGAAGTTCCCGTTACGGGATTCGAGTTCCGGTTGGACGCGTTGGAATAACCCCGAACGACAAGCGTTCGCGGGCGCAAGCGTGACCATCGTTCCCGCGAGCGAAGTCCTCGTGAGATGGGCGTGTTTCACGGTTGAACAACGCCTATACCCTTTCTCCTCGACCGTTTTCGCATGCACTACGAGTTCTCCCCGATTTCAGTCGACGACGTCGGTGCTATCGTCTCGTGGCGGTACCACCCGCCGTACGATTTCTACGACATGGACAGCGACCCCGAAGACCTCGCGCTGTTCACGAACCCAATCAACTGGGACGGCTACTACGCGGTTTTCGACGGGGACGGTGAACGAGTCGGCTTCTTCTCCTTCGAACTGGACGACGGCACGCTCGAAATCGGCCTCGGTATGCGTCCCGACCTGACCGGCGACGGACACGGCCGTTCGTTCGTCGAGGCGGGGTTGGCGTTCGCCCACGAGGAGTACGGCCCGGAGGAGTTCTCGTTGTCTGTTGCGACGTTCAACGAACGGGCGATTTCGGTCTACGAGGAAGCCGGTTTCGAGCGCGTCGAGACGTTCCTTCAAGAGACCAACGGCGACGAGTATCCGTTCGTGAGAATGCGGCGCGATGACGAATCGAACTGATTCAGTCCGCGTCGTGTGTGTACCCCTCTTGCTCGTCGTTCGTCGTCGAGTCGAGGTGTCCGTACTGACTGTGTGCCGTTATCTCCGTCATCGCTACCGCCAAGAGGTAGTACCACGGTTTCCGTCCAACCGTCGCACGCAGCGCGTGGCTCGGCGGGATGACCCAAATGGTCAACGTCACACAGAGGAGTGCGTTCGAGACGGGACGATGCTTGCGTCGAAGAAGAACGACCAACGTACTCAACAGGAGTCCAAGTTCGAACGAGTGAATCTCCGCCCAATTCGAAAACCATGTGCTTGGAACCGCAGCCATGCCAACGACCACAGTCGGTTCTCCCTTCAGTACGTGCCCCCTTCCGGAAGGGATGCTGAACGCTGTCCGTTTGTCACTCCTTGACAATGGGCGTATTCCGACCACCTGCGACCGATTACTTCCCGTAACGTGTTCGTGTCTTCCAGTCCTCGGCGGGAGTACGGGATTACTGGATGTCGGCCCCGATGGCTTCCTCGATGTCGTCGTATCCGTCCCTGTCGAGGAGGGAGAGCAGTCCCTCGTTGATGTCGCGGGCGATAGACGGCCCCCGGTATACGAGGCCGGTGTACAACTGGACGACGTGTGCACCCGCGCGAATCTTTTCGTAGGCGTCCGCCGCCGTGAAGACTCCCCCGACACCGACGACCGGCACGTCCACCCGTTCGGCCGCGAAGCGAATCATCTCGGTTGCACGCCCTTTGATGGGCATCCCCGACAGTCCGCCCTCCTCGTCTCGGTGCTGACTGCGAAGCGAGTCCGGGCGCCCGGTCGACGTGTTCGTCGCGATGACGCCATTTAGCCCGAGTTCCGTCACGAGGTCTAATGCGTCCGTGACTGCCCCGTCGGGTAGATCCGGCGAGAGCTTCACGAGCAGCGGACTCGCACCCGCGTCCTGAAGCGTCGTCAGAATACGTTCGAGGTTCTCGCGGTTTTGGAGTTCGCGAAGACCCGGTGTGTTCGGACTGGAGACGTTTACGACAAAGTAGTCCGCGTGCGCTGAGACGCGCTCGTAACTATACAAGTAGTCCTCCTCCGCCGTCTCCAGCGGTGTCGTCTTCGACTTCCCGATGTTTGCACCCACGGGGACATCGGGGAGCAACTGTGTCGCCATGCGTGCTCCGATTCTGTCCGCGCCGTGATTGTTGAATCCCATCCGGTTGATTATCGCCTCGTCCTCGCGGAGTCGGAACATCCGGGGCTTCGGGTTGCCCGGTTGGGCTTCGGCGGTCACGCCTCCGATTTCGACGTGGCCGAAGCCGAGGCTGGCGAGCGCGTGTGGAATCTCCGCGTTCTTGTCGAACCCGGCAGCGACACCGACCGGGTTCGGGAACGACTGCCCGAACGCATCGACCGTTAAGCGTGGATCGTCGACTCGATAGTACGCCCCGAGCAATCCTTCTATCGGTGTCCCTTGTACGGTTCTCAAAAGCGTATGGACCGTCCCGTGGGCACGTTCGGTGGGTAACTGAAATAAAAGCGGTCTAACGACGTCGTATGCGTTCATCGTTCTTCTAATGAGAATTGACTGCGGTTCGGTCGCAGCGACTAGAACTCGTGTTCGACCTCGTCTTTGTCGGCTTTCTGGATGATGATCTTGTCTTCCCGAACTCGCACGAAGACTTCGTCGCCGATCTCCATGCCGGCGACGGCGAGTTCGTCTTCGTGTAGGTTGACGTGGACGTTATGATATTCTCCGTCTTCGTCTTTCGCACCACTCGGGCTAAGCTTCTTTTTCCGTACCATCGCGGTATCTTATGCAGTCCTTCACCGTAGGATGTACTTAAGTGTTTTCTACCGTACTGTTCCGCTTCGCTTTCCTTAGAAATGCCCTATGAGCCGAGGCCACTTACCTTGCTCGGCCTATTCTCCATCGGAAAATCACGATACGGCGCAACTCAGGTATATATGTCTATCGCCGAAAACCGCTCATATCGGCGATATATTTATAGTGGCCCCTGTGCTGGATTGGCATGGAGGAGAAAACCATGGTACGAGACGATGGTAAGCGAAACTTTGCACTGCGCCAATCGGACGGAGATGAATCGAGCGTCTTCTCGGGTAACACACCACGACAGGCCGCACTGAAAGCGGCACGTCGACTCGACCCGGGTAGTTCCGAAGATGCCGCAGATAGAATCGAACTTCGTCTCCGAGAGAAGGGGACAGACAAAGTACACATCTACGAAGGGTGGGCGTGGCACGAGGAAGCGCCGGACGACAAACCTGACTGGATGCCGGGCGAAATCACGGAGGCAAACGTCTCCAAGCAGGGTATCGAGCACTTGGACGAGTGAGCTGTGCGTATCAGAAATCTGACAGTTTTATCCGAGTAGGCGATTTTATTACCGTCCTTCGCGTGCGCGCGACAGAGAAAAGCTTTTCGACGCCTCTACGAAACAGTACGCTTGCGCGAGGCACATCCGACCGGACTGAACGCACGACGCGTGGGATGACGGTTTGGCCTCCGCTCGCGCAATAGTTTGCTCCATGGTTGCTACTTCGAACCTCCCCTCGTGAGCTGCAGCTCGCACGTCGCTGTGAGTTCGATCAGGATACGTCTCTCCCACCATTCACATCCGCTATTTTCTCTCGGTTCCACCTCATGATCCCTTTTCCTCGATGATGTACGACCCAAACGAGTCCGTTCGATTCTCTTGCCACTTCGTCTCCACGAATCGCTGACTAATGCTAGGTAATCTATGCCGATGAGCCTTCGATTCGACGGCCTTAAGTGTATCTCCCGGTTTTGTGTGAATGCGAAGGACGCCTCGTGGTTCTCCCCATGAGGTGGCCGCCCGAATCCGGCGCATTTATATATGCGCCTCGGTGGATTCGGGCGAACGAAAACCCAATCCAATGCC